>NZ_JBQPOL010000001.1:0-1810153 GCF_052220165.1 Microbacterium sp. RD1 | reverse complement strand
CCGCACCGCGCAACGAGAACTCGACGACGCGTACACCCTTGTGACCCGGTTCCCGCGCACAGTAGAGGTGTGGGAGGCGGGACGGATCTCCCGCGGGCACGCTGCCATCATCCTCAAGACCGGACTCACCCTGCCCGACGAAGTCCGCGCCGCGTGGGAAGAGACGGTGCTGGAGTTCGCGGTGAAAGAGACCCCCGGCCGCACCGACGCCTACGCCCGCGAACTCGCCGAAATCATCAACCCCGTATCAATGGCAGAACGGCACGCCGAAGCCGTCACGAAAAGGTCGATCAGCGTGGTGGACCTGGCCGACGGGATGGCGCTCCTGGAAGTCCTCCTCCCCGCCACGATCGCGTACGCCATCCGCGACCGCATCCGCCAGCAAGCGAAGATCGTCCGCGACACCGCCAACGCCGACCGCGCCCGGCGCCGCAAAGAAGCCACGCAGGCGGCAAGAGTCGAACCGCAGGCAGCTGCCGGGAGCACGGAAAGGGGCGGCACTCCCGCCGACGAGCCCGCGACCGCGACGGCACTCGTCGACGCGACCGTGACCGCCGACGTTCCGGTCGTGGATGATGTCCGCACGACCGCGCAGATTTCCGCGGATCTCGTCGCGGACATGCTGCTGTGCGCGACCCCGACCATCGACCCCACCGGGAACGCGGCGCTGGACCGTGTGGTCGGGCACGTCCAGATCACGATCCCCGCCACCGCACTCACCGGGATGACGGAGTCGGGGGCGATGCTCAACGGACGTATCCCGGTCGACCCGGGCACCGCCCGCCGACTCGCCGGGAACACGCCCGGATGGGACCGGGTATTCACCCACCCGATCACCGGGATCGTCACCGCCGTCGACCGATACACCCCCGCCGCCTCCCAAACCCGGTACCTCCGCGCCCGCGACAAACGCTGCCGCGGATACGGATGCCGGCAACCCGTCCACCGGTGCCAAATCGACCACAACCACGAACACCACAACGGCGGCCCCACCACCAACAGCAACCTCGCCCACCTCTGCACCCGCCACCACACCCTCAAAACCGAAACCCCCTGGACCGCCACCCAACACCCCAACGGCACTCTCGAATTCCGAAGCCCGTTAGGCCACACCTACACCGACCAACCCCCACCCCACGTCACCTTCATCCCCGACAACCAACCCCCACCCTTCTAACGCTTCGTCTCGCCTACGGCACGCTCACCGACCGGACGCGGGCAGCACACCACACGCGCCGGCGACGCTTCGTCTCGCCCCGGCTCGACCAGCGACCGGACGCGGGCACCACACCACACGCGCCGGCGACGCTTCGCCTCGCCCCCGGCTCGACCAGCGACCGGACGCGGGCACCACACCACACGCGCCGGCGACGCTTCGTCTCGCCCCCGGCTCGACCAGCGACTCGAGCGAGCAGCACGCCACGCCACGCGCGGGGGCGCTTCGTCTCGCCTACGGCCGGCTCAGCGACCGGACGCGAGCACACGCCACGAGAGGGCACGACGCACGGCGCGACGTTTCGTCTCGCTACGCTCGCTCAGCGAACGGAGGCATCGGGGTTCAGAGTTCGTCTGTCCAGGCGAGGTCGGCGGGAGGCGAGGTCTCCGGACCAGCCGAGGGCTCCAGACGTCGTGTCAGCTCCTGCAACTCGGCCACGACGTCGTCGTCGATCAGCTCGGTCATGTTCTCGGGGCCGCTCTCCGCGACGATCTGACTCGCCGGCCCGATGAGGAGAACCGCCGTCGTGCGAAAACCGTCGGGTCCGATCACCGGGATCTCGACGGTCGCCGCCGTTCCCGCGTCAGCGAGCGCCCGGCTGTAGTTCATCGTCGCGATCGCGACCTCGTCGCCGGTCACGAGCCGGTCCCCGGCGTACACGATGGTCTTCACCCTTCCTGTATAAGGCGCCACCTCGGGAGCGTGGGTGGGGGTTGCGCCGATCGCAATGAGACGTTAGCCGAATGCGCAAGGGCTTTTCTGCCTTTCGCACGGGTGCTTGGCTCGAGGCGAAGGTGGTGATCATGGGAAAGTTCGTCTATGACGGTCAGGTGCGGGTCGACTTCGAGGATCGCCTTCTGGCGCATCTTCAGGCGACGATCACGACGAAGCTGCGCCGAGGTGAGCCGTTCACGTTCATGTGGAAAGACGATGCGAGCATCGGGGACGGACGTACGACGGTCTGGGTCCATCCCGGATGCTCTCTGGTGTACAAGTACTACGGCGGGCGAGTCCCGGGTCTCAATCGGGCGTGGCTGGAGGCGTTGATGCACACCGCGAATTCGCCCTCGGGCCTCTACGTCGTCCCCGAGCCGGCTCAACGCTCCGAGGAAGGGAGACCGGTCCTTGAAACGGATTGATGTCGTCTACGACGGTCAGGTGTACAGCGTGGGCGGCCGCGACCTCGCCGACCTGGAACGCGAGATCGTCGAAGGCCTCACCGCACCCACACCGCAGTGGCTCATCGTGAACGACGGTGAGGGCGATCGCCGGCCCGCCCATCTGCTGCTGCATCCAGGAATCGCGATCGCGGTGATCCCGATCCCCGCCGAGAGCTGAGCCCGTCACCACAACAAGTAGAGTGCCCCTCCCACGGTCAGCACGATGACGATGCGCTCGAAGATCCGCTGTGACATCCGTCCGGCGATGAGTCGACCGACGATCGCGCCGAGCAGAACCCCGGGAACGAGGATCAGGTCGATCCACAACCCGTCCACAGAGAAGAGCCCGAGACCCGCCGCGAAGGGAACCTTCGCGACATTCACCACGGCGAAGAACCAGGCCGCGGTGCCGAGGAACTGCTTCACCGGGAAGCGTGCGGCGAGGAAGTACATCGACATCACGGGGCCCGCCGCGTTCGCCACCATGGTCGCGAACCCGCCAAGGGTGCCGTAGATCCCGGCGGCCACCCGCCCGGCGGCCGCCGGCGCATCCGCCCCTCGAGCGCGCCACCGGCGCCACAGCGTGGTCGCCACCACGAGCAGGAGGATGATCGCGATCACGCGACGCACCCAGGTCTCGTCGGCGACGGCGAGGAAGGCGACGCCGAGCACGATTCCCACGAGCACCGCCGGAAACAGCCGCAGCAGCGTCGGCCAGTGCGCGTTGCTGCGGTAAACCCAGATCGCGAGAAGATCGCCGACGATGAGGAGCAGAAGGAGGGTCGCCGTCGACTCTCGCGCCGGGATGGCGACCGCGAAGAGGGCGACCACGACGCTTCCGGCTCCGGGAAGGGCCGTCTTGGATATCCCGATGATGAGCGCAGCGACGCTCATGAACACCCAGGAGAGGATGCTGAGCTGTGCCAGGTCGACCGCACCGCTCATCGACCCAGGTTATCGACGCGAGAGAGGGCTCGACGTCCGCCGTCCTCGCAGCGGCGTGCGCAATCCGGCTTGAAAGGCAGGACGCGCTCCGCGATGCTGAGCAGTGAATGACCCAGCGGGCGTGAGCGATGGAGGTCCCCGTTTGCCAGAGGCATCTTTTGACATCCTGGTCGCGGATGGCAACGCGTCTCGCGCCGACCGGCTACGCGCCTGGAGCAACACCGTCCCCGGAGCGCGGGCCATGGCCGTGCGGCGCGACACAGCCAGCGTGGGTGAGGCGATCAACGCTTCGCGGCCGAGCCTGCTCGTCCTCGGCGAGTTCGAACGGGACGGAGCGCTCTCGACATGCCCGTCGATCGGGCTGCTTCGAGCCATTCGCGCCTCCCGGCTCGAGCTGGAGGTCATTATCGTGACCTCCCAGCCGTCGGCCTACGCCCTGCAGGATGCCCTGCGTCTGGGTGTCAACGACTACCTCGTGGCACCCGTCGGTCCCGACCGATTCATCCAGTCCGTGCGACAGCTCAGCGCATACCACGACGCGGATGCGGAACACCTGTCTCAACCCGAAATCGATCAGCTGCGCTCGATCGCGTACCCGTCCCGGGCGTGGGTGCCCCGCGAGCTGTCCACGCACCGACTCGAGATCGTGCGGCGGATGCTCGAATCCGAGACGACGCCCATCACCGCAGCGACCCTCGCCGCCGCGCTGGGGATCTCCCGGGTCACCGCGCGGCGGTATCTGGAGTACCTCGTCACGCTCGGGGAGATCGACGTCGACTCGATCTCCGAGGCTCGCGGCCGACCCCGAAAGCTCTACAGCCGCGCTTCGTGAGAGAGTCGTCCCTGCTCGTCACCGAGCGCGCCGATACGCCGACGGTGACGCGCCATAACGTCGGGCGAAGTCCCGCGAGAAGCGCCCGGCGTTGACGTATCCGACGGTCGCCGCGATCTCGGCCACCCCGGTTCGACTGTCCCGCTCGAGAAGGACGCGCGCGCTCTCCAATCGCAGATCTCGCTGAAACTCCGACACTGTCGTGTCGAAGACGCGACGAAAGCCGATCTGCAGCGAGCGCACGCCGACCCCGACCATCTGGGCGAGATCCGGGAGGCGGATGCGACTGTCCGGCGCATCGAGCAGGAGAGCAGCGGCGTCCCAGACCACAGCATCGGAGGCCGTCGAGCCCGACAGGAGGAGCTCCATCGAGTGGCTGTGAGGGTGTCCGAACAGCAGCGCCGACGCGACGAGGTCCGCGAGGTCGTCGTCCTCCCCTGAGCGCACGGCTTCCACGACGCGCCACGCGGCGGGACGCAGAGCCGATCCCGCCCCCAGCGCCAGAGGGCGGAACCGTATGGGTTCGGATCCGTCGATCCACGGCGCGTGAGCGCGCGCGTAGTCGGAGACGACGGAGGCGGGCAGTGCCAGCGTGAGGAAGTCGGCGGCCGATGAAGTCCGCATGTGCGGCATCGATCCGGCGTCGAAGACCATCACCTCTCCGCGTGGGGCCTTCAGACGACGCCCGCCCAGCGAGACCGACATGTCGTCGCGCAGAGGCATCGTGATGGTGAGCACCGGCGCCGGTTCGGTCACCTCGATGGCGTGAAGGCCCCGGTAGCGCTGCTCGATGACCGTCAGCTGCCCGAACTGAGAGGAGCCGACCGTCGCATGGAATCGCTCGCCTCGCACCGTCGCGAGCTCGTGCGCAGCCGTCAGCGGTGCGAGGGCTCGCTCTGCCTCGGCCTCGATGTCGCTGGTGGTCTCCGCGCTGAGCGGGAGCGCATCATCCGACGCGCGCCACGGCGGCGGCGGTGCGTTCTCGCGCGTGCGGCTGCGCAGCACGGGGGCTCGTTCCGCGGGCATGCCGAATGCATGATGTGCCATCATCCCTGACCACTCCACCGACGGGCTCGAGGGGAGCGCCGTCGGTTCATGAAAGTCATCCGGCATCTCGGGACCCGGATTACGTGCATCCGGGATGAACAAAACCGTGCCCGCCGATCGTCGCGCTCATTGCGTCCACATGCGGTCACACGGCGTTGGCGACCCATGAGCGTCATTCGTAGTGTGTGGCCGGCCGGGAACGCGGAGGCGGACCGGCCATCGCATGTCGCGAGCCGTACCTCGAGGAGGAGATACACGTGTGGAACAAACGCACCCGGCTAATAGCCCTCATGGCAGCAGCGGGAACGATCGCACTCGGCCTGAGTTCGTGCGCAGGCACGGAAGACGCGGTCTCGCCGGGCGCCTCGGGCGCTGCGACCGCCGACTGCGTACCCGCGCCGCCTGACAGCCTTCCCACCAGCGGCGACGGAGCCGTGGAGGGCGTGACGGGGGTCGCCAAGGAAGCGTTGCTCGGATATCCGGGCGAGGTCTTCGAGAGTCCGTGGGGCGAGTTCTCCCCGGCGAGCGCGCCGCCGTGGACGGTGGGCTTCTCCGGAAACGAGGCGAACCCCGCGAACGACCTCATGCAGGAGGGCGTTCAGGAGGTGCTGGATGCGAACCCTGATCTGTTCGCCCCGGAGCTGCTGTCGGTGACGGCGACGCCGGCCAACGATGCCGCATCGCAGATCCAAGGCATGCGAAGCCTGCTGCTACAGGGCGTCGACATCATTCTCGCTCCGCTGGCCTCGCCGACGGCGCTGAACCAGGTCATCGATGACGCGGCGGCTCAGGGGGTTCCCGTCGTCAGCCTCCTCGGACAGGCGACGAGCAAGAACGCCGTCAACGTGCAGCCGAACCCGGTGCAGGTGGGCTATGACGGCGCCGCGGGCGTGGCCGAGCTGATGGGCGGATCCGGCAGCGTGCTCATGGTCCACGGCATCCCCGGACTGTCGATCGACACCCACATCTACGAGGCCGGATTGTCGGTGTTCGAGGCATGCGATGACATCACGATCGCCGGTGAGCTGACGGGGTACTTCGACCCGGCCACGGCGAAGACGGAGACGTTGAAGTTCTTCGCGACGCATCCCGGCGACGTCGATGGCGCGTTCAACGTCTCGAACATGGCATACGGGATCATCAGCGCGTTCGAGGAGACCGGTCGGCCGGTGCCCCCGGTCGCTGACGTGGGAGCCAACGGCGCTGCCATGGCCTACTGGCGCGACCACCCCGATTACCCGGGGGTCGCGGTGTCGCTGCCGGTGAAGGCCACGGCCCGGTATGGCATGGAGGTCGGTCTCGCCATGCTGCAGGGCCGGGGCCTGCGTGTGACCGACGTGCCCTTCTCCCCGACGGAGATCACCCACGACAACCTCGACGACTGGGTCGACCCCTCGTGGAACGAGACGTCGAACCTGTATGCCGACGGCCCGGAGGACTCCATTCCGGTGCCGGAGCTGCTCGCGGGGTACTTCCAGCAGTGAACACCTCCCATCCGCTCCTGCAGGCCACCGGCCTGTCGAAGACGTACGGGTCCACGACCGCGCTGGCCGATGGCGACGTCGTCGTCCAGCGCGGTCAGGTGCTCGCCCTGATGGGGGAGAACGGATCGGGCAAGAGCACATTCGTCAAGATCCTCTCGGGTGTGCAGCGCGCCGACCGCGGCCGTATCCTGCTCGACGGTCGTCCCGTCGATGCGCGCACGCCCGCCCAGGCGATCCGTGCGGGCATCCGCACCGTCTTCCAGGAGGTGCTCGTCGCTCCCGGCCGGAGTGTCGTCGACAACGTCTGGCTGGGCCGGTCCCCCGCCCGAGGGACGCCTCGCGCCGCCGCCCGGCGAGACATCGCCGCGCAGCTCATGGACGAGCTCATGGGCGGATGCGACCCCGACGCTCCTGCCGGCGACCTCTCTCTCAGCGGACGACAGGCACTGTGTATCGCGCGCGCCTTCACGTCCGCGCCACGGATCCTCGTGCTCGACGAGGCCACCTCCGCCCTCGACGTCCGTGTGCGCGATCGTCTGTTCGCCAAGCTCCGAGCAGGAGCGGCCGACGGCATGGGCGTGATCTTCATCTCCCACCGGATGGATGAGGTCGAGGAGATCGCCGATCGAGCCACGGTGTTCCGCAACGGCCACACCGTGGCGCACTTCGACCGCGCCGACATCACCCCGCGCGAACTCGTCCGCGCGATGACCGGCGCGGAGCATCTGGCCGGTGCGCAGACGCGCGAACGCGGCGCACGCAGCGTAGGCTCCACCGCGATTGCGGCCGAGGCGACCACCGTCACCGACGGCTCACCTCCCATGACGGCGAAGTTCGCGAGGGGCGAGATCGTCGGCCTCGCGGGGTTGGAGGGTCACGGCCAGGACCAGTTCCTGGAGATCCTCGCCGGACTGCGAGCGCCCGCATCCGGGAGGGTCAGTCCGCCACGCACCGGCGACGCTCGTCCCGCGTACGTGCCGCGCGATCGACGGACGGAAGGAATCCTCCCTGCACAGTCCATCCTCGACAACTTCTCCGTGACGACGGCGAGCCTCGATCGACGCGGAGTTCTGACCGACCGCAGTCGTGCTCGCGCTCGCTTCTCCCGGTTCGTGGAGGAGTTGCACGTCAAGGCGCCGCGGAGCGAGCTGCCGATCGAATCACTCAGCGGGGGCAACCAGCAGAAAGTGGTTCTCGCTCGCTGGCTCGCCGCCTCCCCCGAGGTCCTCCTGCTCAACGACCCCACGCGCGGCATCGATATCGGTGCGAAGCGGGATATCTATCGGGCCTTGGAGAAGCGCGCCGACGAAGGAGCTGCCGTGATCATCCTCTCCACGGAGGTCGATGAGCTGCTGGATGTCATGGACCGCGTCCTGGTGTTCCGCGAGCAGGGGATCTTCGCAGAGCTCTCCGGGGCGGCGCTCACCCGGCAGTCGCTCGTCTCGGCCTACTTCGGAGAGACCGTATGAACGCCGCGCTCACACTCCTCGGACGATATCCCTGGAGCTTCGCCGCCGTGTTCGTGGTGATCGCCATCGCCCTCAACATCGTCGTGCTGCCGTCGGTCGCCGCCGTCGGTCAGATACCGTCCACGCTGGCGGCGTTTGCGCCCTTCGCGCTCCTCGGTATGGCGAGCGCCCCCTCGATCCTCTCCGGACACGGCGGGCTCGACCTGTCGGTCGCTCCGACGATGGGGCTGATCAACATCCTCCTGGTGACCGGCATCGTCGGGGGGCCGCTTGCCTCTCCCGCCGTCGCGCTGCCCGTCTGCCTGCTGATCGGGCTCGCGATCGGGACGATCAACGGCCTCGCCGTCGCGGTGCTGCGTTTTCCCGCGGTGATCGCGACGCTGTGCATGTTCTTCGTGCTCAGCGGATTGAGCCTGCTGCTCGTCCCGACGCCGCTGACGGCACCGCCGAACTGGACGGACGCACTCGCAACGACGTTCGGGCCGATCCCCGGCGCGGCGCTCACGATCGGCGCTCCCCTCCTGCTGTGGGGCGCCCTGCGTGCCACCGGCTACACCCGTGTGCTCCTCGCCGTGGGGGACAACGAGGTCGCCGCGTACACGAGTGGAGTCCCCGTCTGGGCCGTTCGCGTCAGCGCCTACGCGCTGGGCGGACTGCTGGCGGCAGCGGCGGGTATCGCGCTCACCGGTCTCGTCCGCACCGCCGACGCCAACCTCAGCGGACCCTACGTCCTCGTCGCGCTGGCCGCGGTCGCCATCGGCGGGGTGTCGCTCGCGGGGGGCTCCGGCGGCATGCTCGGGCCGCTGCTCGGTGCAGCCAGCATCTACCTGCTGTCGCTCCTGCTGACGTCGATGCGCGTGTCGGCGGAGTGGGTCAACGTGGCCTACGGCGCCGCGCTGCTGCTGGCCGTCGTAGGAAACGCCGCACTCTCATCGACTCGTCGGAGGACCACGTGAACACTGCCGACCGCGTCGCCGTACGCCTCCCCCGGTGGGCACGCTCCCTCCCGCTCGTGCAGATCGGAGTCGTGGTCGCGGCGTGGGTCGCCACCCTCGTTCTCATCCCTGGGATCGGCCGCGTCACCGGCGTGTACTCGCTGCTGATCCTGGCCGCCTTCCTGGGCATCGCCGCAGCGGGACAGACACTGGTGGTCCTCATCGGCGGGATCGACCTGTCGGTACCCGCCGTCATCGGTGCCTCCAATCTCCTGTGCGCGCTGTGGCTCGGACAGGGATGGCCGTTCTGGGTGGTCGTTGCGGTCATCGCGGTGCTCTCTGCAGGCGTGGGCGCCGCGAACGGCTACCTCAGCGAGCGATTCCAGTTGCCTCCACTCGTCGTCACGATCGCGGTGGGCTCGATCGCCATCGGTCTCGCCCTCGTGGCCACCGGCGGCGGCAATGTCATCGGCTCGCTCCCCGACTGGCTCGCCCGCTTCTCCTCGCCTCTGGGAACAGTGGGGCCGATCCCCCTTCCTCCCGTCCTCCTCCTCTGGGCGCTTCTCATCGGAGGGATCACCGTGGTGCTGGTGTGGACGAGGACGGGTCTGCGGCTCTACGCGACCGGGGCCAGTGCCCGCGCGGCGCGACTGGCTCGCGTCCCCGTGCGCGCGGTGTGGGTGGGCACGTTCGTGGCCAGCGCCTGCAGCTCCGCCCTCCTCGGCATCGTCCTGCTGGGCTTCGGCGGCGCAGGTCAGCCGGACGTCGGCGACCCGTACCTGTTCACCAGCCTCGCCGCGGTGCTCGTCGGAGGGACCTCGCTGCTGGGCGGTCGCGGCGATTACCTCCGCACCGTGCTCGGGGCCCTCATCATCCAGCTGCTGAGCATCCTGCTCGTGGGCTTCGGCCTCGGCGCTGCCGCGCAGCAGATGGTCACGGGTGTCATCATCTTCGCCGCCGTCGCCGTATACGGACGGGAATCACGAGTGCGCGACCGCGTGTGACACCACGAAAAGGTCCGGCCGCCGACATTCGCTCGGCGGCCGGACCTTCGTGCGATCAGTGACCCGAGCCCGCGAGGATCGAGGTGACCGCCGCGCTGGTGTCGGCCTCGTCGACCGTGCGGTGAAGGCCCGAGCGCACCGCCGCGAGATCCGTGCCGAACCGCTCCAGCAGGTAGGCGCGAGACTCCTCTCCCGCGGAGATCAGGGCATCCACGTCCACGCCGATCAGCCCTCCGTCCCACTTGCGCACGTCGCCGTCGAGGAAGACCGCGTCGACGGTCGCCGCGCTGGCGAAGTTGACCACCGTTCCCACCGCTGATCCCCACAGTCGCGTGCCGACGTCGTCGAGCGATATCAAGATGAGGTCGGCCCGCTTGCCCACCTCGACGGTTCCGATCTCGTCCATCAACCCCGCGTTCGCTGCGCCTCCGACGGTGGCCGCGTGCAGGACGTCGATCGCGCGATAGCGCGGCAAAGCCGTCGCGTCGCCCGCGAACTCTGCGGCGAAGCTCAGTCCGCGCTGCACGGTCAGCAGGGTCCGCATCTCCGTGAAGAGGTCGTGCTGGTAGCTGATCTCGTTGTCGCTGCTGATCCCGATCCGGATGCCTCGCCGCTGCGCCTCCAGCACCGGTGCGAACGCACCGAGGCCGAAATGCGAGTCTGACCGGGGTACCAGATTGACGGCGGCCCCGCTCTCGGCGATGGCATCCCACGTGGCGGCCGAGATGTCGGCGCAATGGTTGTACGAGTGATCCGGCCCCATCAGCCCCGAAGCGACGAGCTCGTCGAGGTTCGGAATCCACGAGCCCATCTCGGCGCACACGCCGAAGCCGTTCTCACGGGCGAACCGCCACGTGTCCACCGACGGCTGGATGTCGAACATCCGGAGGGTCACGCGATCCTGTCCGCTCTCGAAGTACTCGCTGCGCAGGCGGAGCAGATCGCCCGGGAGGTGCCCCTCGTGCGCACCGGCCTGCGCGCTGCCGGCCGCGTAGACGGCGCGGATGCCGGAGGACAGGAGCGCCTCGATCGCGGCCTCGGAATGCGCACGGCTGCGAGAGTTGTGGCTGTTGTCCACGATGGTGGTGGTCCCGGAATTCAGCGCCTGGAGCACCGTGAGCCTCTCGCCGATGGCGATGTCCTCCGGCCGGTAATGCCGCGCGAGACCGTCGTGGGTGAGGGCCATGTAGCTGCCGAAGTCGGCGTCGGGGGCGATGCCGCGAAGCTGTCCCTCCCAGGCGTGCACATGGGAATCGACCAGGCCGGGAAGAAGGATGCAGCGCGACGCGTCCACGCGTATGGCGTCCCCCGCCCGCTCGGCGAGGCGGTCGCCGACCGCCACGATGCGTACGCCGCGGATCAGGACGTCCCCGGTGAACGGCTCGTCGCCCGCCATGGTGAGAATGGTGGCGCCCTCGACGAGAATCATGCGATCCGCGTCACCCTGGGATGCCAGGATCCGATCGCGCGCGCTCTGTTGGCCTCTGAGACTCATGATGCTCCTTCGCAACGGTGGTTACCCGTCTTTCCACGCTAGGGAGCGCGCACGCAGCGGCAGCGTTTCGATCATCCGGCCTGTACGCAATGCGGGGACGATCCCGAAGGATCGCCCCCGCTCACGCGCGCGGCGTTACTGCTCGATCGGCTGCGGCGCGTCGGATTCGTGCGCTCGGATCGTCGCGTCGCCGGCCGCACTGGTGACCTCGATGCGACGCGGCTTGGCCTTCTCGCTCACCGGGATGGTGACCGAGAGCACCCCGTTGTTGTACGAGGCGCTGATGTTCTCGGTGTCGATCCCCTGACCGAGGTTGAGCTGGCGCACGAACGTGGCAGCCTCACGCTCGCGGGTGATCCACTTGACGCTGTCACCCGACGCGAGCGTGCGCTCAGCGCGGATGGTGAGCAGCTGGCCGTCCACGTCGATGTCGACGGAGCCCGGGTCGACGCCGGGAAGGTCCGCCGTGAGGACGTAGTGATCGCCGTCGCGATACAGGTCCATGGGCATGCGTCGCGGGCCGCGACGAGTGTCCATCAGGGCCGATGCGAGACGGTCGAAGTCACGGAAAGGGTCATAGCCTGCCATGGTTCCTCCTTCTTCGCGTGCCGGGTGATCCGGCAGATCGGTGAAGTTGAGTCTGTGTGACTCAACTAAGACCAGATTAGCACTCTCCCCTTGAGAGTGCCAACGAGTTCTCGGGTCCGCTCCGACTTCTGTAGCCTCGTGTTCCGTGACCGTTGCGATCGCCGTGGACCTGGGCGGAACCAAGGTCGAAGCCTGCCTCATCGACGAGGACGGTCACGTCGTCGACGCGTCCCGCTTCCGCGCCCCCACGGGACCCGACAGCGACCACGACGCCCTCCGCGTCGCTGTTCACACCGTGGTCGATCAGGCACTCACGGCCTTACCGGCCGGCGTCATCCCCGTGGGGGTCGGGATCGGCAGCGCCGGACCCATCGACACCGTGCACGACACCGTCTCGCCGCTCAACCTCCCCCATGCGGAGCGCTTCTCCCTCGCCGACGCGGTGCGCGCCATCCTGCCGAAGACGTGGGGCGACGTGCCGGTGCGTTTCGCTCTCGACGGGCTGTGCATCGCGATCGCCGAGCATTGGCAGGGTGCCGGGCGGCGCACCCGCTCGATGCTCGGGATAGTCGTCTCCACCGGCATCGGGGGCGGGATCATCGCGGCCGGCGAGCCGTATCCGGGGGTGACGGGCAACGCCGGCCATCTCGGGCAGATCGAGGTGGCCGGGTTCACGCCCCCCGGCGTGCATGGCCGCGAGGCCACTGTCGAACGCATCGCCAGCGGGCCGAACATCGTGCGGTGGGCGCGGGATCAGGGCTGGGGCGGTACCCGCGGGGAAGAGCTCGCGGTGGGATACGCCGCGGGCGAGGAGATCCCGGTCGCCGCTGTCCGGCGCAGCGCCGCGGCGGTGGGTTCGGCGCTGGCCTCCGCCACCGCCCTCCTGGACCTCGACATGGTGGTCATCGGCGGCGGCTTCTCGCACGTGTCGCCGGACTACGTCGACCTGGTTCGCGACGCGCGTGATCGGACGGCGGCCTACCCGTTCCTCGGGCGCGCGGAGATCGTGCGGGCGGAGCTCGGCAACGAGAGTCCGCTGGTCGGGGCCGCGGCGCTGGTCCTCCGCGACCGCGCCTGATGCCGCCGGCTGCTCGGGCGCGTCAGCGGCGGCGGGCCCTCACCTGCTCGCGCCAGTCGTCGGGCACGCGGCCCTCCGGTCCGGGCGACGGCTGTGACTCCGGGCGGCTGGTGGGGGGAGCCAGCTCCGGCCCCTCGACGCTCGCCTGCTCCAGATAGTCCCACCACCAGTCTTCACCGGGCTCGAAGCTCTGGATGAAGCGGTGCCCGGTCGCCTGCCAGTGCGCGGTGGCGTGGCGCTCGGGCGAGTCGTCGCAGCATCCGATGTGCCCGCAGGCCGCACATCGACGGAGGTGGACCCACCACCCGCCCGCCGCTTCGCACTCGACGCAGCCGGTTCCCGAGGGCGCGGCGGCCGGGTCGATCTGACCCGCCGCACTCGTCTGATCGCTCATGACCGCGTGTACTGCTCGATGGTGGGGATGAGCGCGAAGACGATGTTGAGGATGTAGACCGCGAAGCCGATGCCCACGGCGATCGTCACCACGGTGACGGCGATCCACGCCCACACGGGGCCGAGACCCGATCCCGTCTGGCGTCGCAGGACCACTCCGCGGCCGATGACGTAGACGCCGTTGGAGATGACGAGCGTGAAGAAGATCCACGCCCAGTGGAAGGGGCGCTGGATGCCGCGGGCACGCAGAGCCCGCCAATCGAGATACGCCGCGACGATCTGCACCGCCACGAGAACCCAGCCGACCAGAGTCAGCACCAGGGAGAAACCGGTGAACGACGACATCCACGCCGTCGACGGCGACTGCATCGAATCGCGCACGGTGCCTTCGATGTAGCCCGCCCAGTCGACGAAGAACAGCGGCACCAGCGACAGGAGCGGCAGCAGGACGACGACCCAGATCCACACGGTGTTGGTCGCGATGTCGCGGCGCAGCTCCGGGGTCGTCGCGGCGGGCGCGGACGGGTAGGACGGATACGCCGCGTAGGCGGGCGCGGCGGGTGCCGTGAAGACCGGCTCGGCGGCGGGCTGGCGGTCATCGGTCCAGGCGAGACCGTTCCACCACCGCTTCGAGCGGGGGTCTTCGGGGTCGTCGTACCATCCTGGGGGGACCTGCGAGGCGTCGGTCATGTCGGTCCTTTCGCATGAGGGGCGTCGTCGCGAGTCTAGCCAGGACGCTTCACCGGAAGTCGCGTGAGGTGTGCACGACGCCCACGCGAAGGTCTTCGAAAGCATCGGCCACGAGGTTCGTCACCCCTTCCACCGAGCGCTCGAGGATGCCGCGCACGATGAGCGCGGGCGAGTCCCGCACGATCCGCCGATAGCGGTTCCACACCCCGACCGAGCACACCACGTTCACCAGTCCATGCTCATCCTCGAGGTTGAGGAAGGTGATGCCGGATGCCGTCGCCGGACGCTGGCGATGAGTGACGAGGCCCGCCACCTCGATGCGCCGGCCGTTCTCATGGCTGCGCAGCTCGCGAGAAGCGAGCACCCCGCGCGCGTCGAGCCCCGAGCGGTAATGGGTCATCGGATGATCCGTCGTCGAGACCCCTGTCGCCCACAGATCGGCGGCGAGCACGTCGTAGCTGGTCTGATCGGGAAAGAGCGGCGGCTGCACCGACACCATCGAGTCGGGGAGGTATTCGGGCCGGTCCTGCGCCGCGGAACCGGCCAGCCAGATGCCCTCGCGGCGGCTGATCCCCAGGCACTCGAACGCTCCGGCGGTGGCCAGCGCCTCCAGCTGCGCCGCGGTGAGGCTCGTGCGGCGCACGAGATCGCGGAGGTCCCGGTAGGGACCGGATGCCTCGCGCTCGGCGACGACGCGTTCCGCCACCGCCACCCCGATGCCGGTGACGGCGGCCAGTCCCAGACGCACGGCGAAACGGCCGTCGCGGCGGTGCGCCTCCGACTCATCCGGGGCATCCGGGTCGAAGTCGCCGACGGGCGGCTGCTCGCGATGCGCGCACGCAGCGAGGCCGGTCGGGACGGACGCTTCGTCAGGGTCGGCGAGCGGGCCCCGCGGCTCGGCGAGCGACTCCAGGGTGGCCTGAACGCCGGAGCGCAGGAGATCGGGTCGACGGACCTCCACGCCATGCCGGCGGGCATCGGCGGTGAGGGTGGCCGGTGAATAGAAGCCCATCGGCTGCGCGCGCAGCAGCCCCGCGAGAAACGCCGCCGGATAGTGCAGCTTGATCCACGAGCTCGCGTACACGAGCAGCCCGAACGACAGCGCATGCGACTCCGCGAACCCGAAGTTCGCGAACGCCTGGATCTTCGCGTAGATGTCATCGGCCTGCTGGTCGGTGAGCCCGTTCTCCTTCATGCCGGCGAACAGCTGCGTGCGGATGGACTCGATCCGCTCGATGCCGCGCTTGGAGCCCATCGCCCGGCGCAGCACGTCGGCGTCGGCGGCCGTGCAGTTCCCGATCGCGACGGCCATCCCCATGAGCTGCTCCTGGAAGACCGGGACGCCCTTGGTGCGCTCGAGGACCGGCCGGAGCTTGTCGTGCACGTATGTCACCTCCTCCTGCCCGAGCTTGCGTCGCACGAAGGGGTGCACCGCGCCGCCCTGGATGGGCCCGGGACGCACCAGCGCGATCTGGATCACCAAGTCGTAGAACTCCCGCGGCTGTAGGCGCGGCAGCAGCCCGATCTGCGCGCGCGACTCGACCTGGAAGACCCCGATCGAATCGGCCCGGCACAGCATGTCGTAGACGGCCTTCTCCTCTTTCGGCAGCGTGTCGAGGGTCCACCGCTCCCCCGTCGCGTCGAAGACCAGGTCGAAGCAGTACTGCAGGGCCGCCAGCATCCCGAGGCCCAGCAGATCGAACTTCACGAGCCCCATCCAGGCGGCGTCGTCCTTGTCCCACTGGATGACGGTGCGGTCGGCCATGCGCGCGTGCTCGATGGGGACGACCTCTCCCACCGGACGCTCGGTCAGCACCATTCCCCCGGAATGGATGCCGAGGTGTCGGGGGGCCTTCAGCAGCTCGGTGGCGAAGGTCAGCACCTGATCGGGGATGTCGTGGTCGGCACCGGTGTCCAACGACGCGCCCCACCTCTCGACCTGCTTCGACCACGCGTCCTGCTGCCCGGGTGAGTGACCGAGGGCCTTCGCCATGTCGCGCACCGCGTTCTTGGGCCGGTACTGGATGACGTTGGCCACCTGCGCCGCGCGCTCGCGGCCGTACTCCCGGTACACCCACTGGATGATCTCCTCGCGCCGATCGGAGTCGAAGTCGACGTCGATGTCGGGCTCTTCGTCGCGGAGGTGGGACAGGAACCGCTCGAACGGCAGGTTGTAGCGGATGGCGTCGACGGCGGTGATGTCGAGCAGGTAGCAGACCGCGCTCGACGCTGCGGAGCCCCGCCCCTGGCACAGGATGCCGCGACGGCGGGCCTCTTGCACGATCCCGTGCACGATGAGGAAGTAGCCGGGGAAGTCCTTGGCCTCGATCACGTCGAGCTCGTTCTCGATGCGTGCCCGGTGCTCGGGCGCGAGGGAGGGGTATTTGCGCGGCACCGCCTCCCACACCAGCATCCGCAGGTGCGACATCGGGGTGTGACCGTCGGGCACCCTCTGCTTCGGCAGGGCCGGCTTCGCGCGACGAAGCGGAAAGGCGAGCTCGTCGGCCAGCGTCACGGTGCGCGCGACGGCCCCCGGGTAGCGCGCGAAACGGCGCGTCATCTCGGCGCCGGAGCGCAGGTGCGCACCGGCGTGGGCGGGGAGCCATCCGTCGAGCTCGTCCAGTCCGCGATTGGCGCGCACCGCGGCGACCGCGGCGGCGAGGAGCTCCCGCTCGGGCACGGCGTAGTGCACGTTGTTGGTCGCGAGAGTCGGCAGCCGCCGATCGGCGGCGAGCGCAGCGAGCACGTCGTTGTGGCGCGTGTCGAGCGGATTGCCGTGGTCGATCAGTTCCACGTGCACGGATTCCCGCCCGAACAGCGTCACGAGGCGGTCGAGCGCGGCAGCCGCCGCATCCGGGCCCTCCTCGGCGAGCGCTCGGCGGACCTCGCCCTTGCGGCATCCGGTCAGCACCGCCCAGTGCGGATCGCCGGGGCCCCCCGCCCGCTCCGCCAGCTCGTCGAGGTCGTAGACGGGGCGGCCTTTCTCTGCCCCCCGCAGCTGCGCCGCCGTGAGCGCCGCGGCCAGCCGGTGATACCCCTCCTCACCGCGGGCGAGCACCAGCAGGTGGGAGCCGACGGGATCGGGCTCGCCGTTCTGCGGCCGAGGCAGCTCGAGCGACAGCTCCGCACCGAACACGGTCTTCAGCTGCAGCGCCTCGGCCGCTTCGGCGAAGCGGACGATGCCGTAGAACCCGTCGTGGTCGGTGACGGCGAGGGCGTGCAGGCCCAGGCGCTCCGCCTCCTCGGCCAGCTCCTCGGGCGAGGAGGCGCCGTCGAGGAAGGAGTACGACGAGTGGGCGTGCAGCTCGGCGTAGGGGACAGCGTCGGGCGGGCGCTCGATGACGGGAGCCACGTAGGGCGCACGCTTGTGCGACCATGCCGGGCTGTCACCGCCGTCGGCACCGGCGGGCACGGGCCGGGGGCGGCGGCGGTCGCTGAGAGTGCGCTCGATCTCCGACCACGGCACCGGCGGGTTGTGGAAGCCCATCAGCGCCCCCGGTCCCCGAGCGAGCGCATCCGCCCCCGGCCCCTGAGCGCGCGCATCCGCCCCCCGCCCCTGAGCGAGCGCAGCGGCCCCCGGTCTCTGAGCGAGCGCAGCGAGACGAAGGGCCTAGTCATAGCGGCCCTCCGCGATCCACGCGCCGTTCTCCTCGACGAGGAGCCAGGCGATGCCGTCGTCGTCGACGACCTGGAACCGGTGCGCACGGCGCCGTCGCGCCGCATCCCACCCGCGCTCGGAGATGGGCCACGGCCCCGCCCAGGAACGGATGCCGCGGCGGCGTCCCGCGGCGATCATCCACGTCGGCGGGGCGCTCAGCGCATCGCGCTCCCCCACCACGACCGACGCGCCGGCGCCGTCGAGCACCTCGACAGCACGCGGCTCGGGATACACCGTCGCCGGCAGCGGATCGGGAAGACTCCCCGGCCAGGGCCGCCCCCGTTCCTGCGCGCCCGCGGCGCGGTCGCCCCACGGCACGAGCACCTGCCGCTCGATCAGCCAGCGGCCGCCGCCGACCGCCGGAGTCAGGACGCCACGGTGCCCCAGTATGGCCTGCACGCGCGAGAGAGCATGATGCACGCGCTCCTCGGGCCCTGCCCCGAACAGTCCGATCACGTGATGAGAGGCCTCGTCCACCGCCTCCGGGGAGATGCGCACGTGCGCGACGCCGCTGTCGAGCCGAGAGTCCTCTGCGAGCTGCCAGCGGACGCGGTCGACCACCGCAGCGGCATCGAACGAACCCGGATGCAGCCAGACACGTTCGCTGCGCTCCCCCCGGTCGCCGGTGAGCTCGACGCGCAGCTCGGTGCACACCAGCCGCCGCTCACCGAGACGGTCGATGAACTCCTCGGCGGCGATGCGCATGCCGAAGGCGATCTGGTCGGCCAGTTCCAAGGGCGGCTCGAACGACACCTCGCGGTGCAGCTCGGGCGGCGGGGTCCGCGGTTCGACGCTGCGCGAGTCCCGCCCCGAGGCCAAGGCGTGCAGGCGCACCCCCTGCTCGCCGAATCGTTCGCGCACCCGGTCGGGCGCCATCGCCGCGAACGCCCCGAGCGTGTGCACCCCCAGCCGGGCGAGGAGCTCGGGGAGGGCCGCCTCCTTCGATGCCGGCGCACCGCCGCCGAGGACGCTCGCCTCCAGCACCGCCACCGACAGGGGCGCGAGGAACGCCGGCGCCTCCCCCGGCGCCACCACGCGCACCCGGCTCTCGGGTCGTGTCGCGCGCGCGGCCAGCTGCGCGGTGAACGGCCCGTCGGCCACCCCCGCGCGCACGTTCGGCAGCCCCTCGCGAGCGAGCGATGCCAGCAGCGTCCGCGCCGCCTCCGCTTCTCCGCCGTAGTAGCGCGCGGGGCCGCGCGCCCGCAGCGCACACAGTCCCGGACGGATGATCTGCACCCCGGGGGCGATCTCCTCGATGCGCGAGACGACCGGCGAGAAGGCGCGGGCATCCCGCGCCGCGTCGGAGGGGACCACCCGCAACCCCGGACTCGCCGCCTGGGCATCACGACGCCGCTGCCCGCGGCGCACACCCTGCGCCCGCGCAGCGTCGGAGCAGGCCACGACAGCGTTGCGCTCGAACACCGCGATCGCCGCGTCGGCACCGGATGCCTCGTCCGAAGCCGCCGGTGCCTTCTCGAGGGTCAGCGCCGTCACCGGCCAGTCGGGGAACCACAGCACGAGGCTGCGCACGGGAACGGCCATCTCATCCCACCGCCCTCGCCTCGACGAAGTCCGGAACCGTCTCCAAGCGGGGCCTCTCCGCGGCGGCCACCGGGCCGAGCAACGACACCGTGCCGTCGGCGGCGGGAAGCAGCATCCGCGCTCGGCGGGCGGAGGGGGAGCGCCTGCTCGTGACCGAGACGGTGAGCTCGCGGCCGGCGAGATAGCCGTGACCGGGCCCCAGGCCCGACCAGCGCGGATCGGCCACCTCGATCGAGGCTTCCACCTGCGGCCAGACGCCCTGCACGAGCAGGATGCTGCCGCGATCGCGCAGCCGCGCGGCCAGCCGTGACACGTCGCCCTCGGAGACGCGCGCCGGAGGGCGCACGGCCACGACGGGCATCACCTCGGCGATCGCCGCGGTGATCGCGAGCCAGCGGGGCCCCGGGTCGGGAACGAGCACGAGCCGGTCGAGATCGAGGCCGTACCGCTCGGCCGCCTCGACGCCCAGATCGGGCATGCCCACGGCCGCGCACCAGGCACCGTCCTGCGACGGGCGTGCCATCAGCGCGAGCAGCAGGGCCGCCGACGGGGTGAGGGAGTACGACGCCCCCGGGCGAAGCCCTCCGCCGGGAAGAAGACCTGCGAAGGCCGGATGCGTCGGCACCACCGGAGCGTCGAGTCTGCGGCCCTGCATACGCTCGAGTTGAGCGCGCAGCGCGCGGACGTCATGCAGCGCCTCCGCCTCGGTTCGCACGATCGCCCTCACTCCCACAGGCTAGAACTTTTGTTCTAAGGACTCAATCCCGTGGTTCGAAGATAAGAACGGCCTCCGACATCGCCGCCGCCGCGCATTTTCCCCGCGAAGGGTCGCCTACGGCGGCGACCCGACACTGTCATGCCGCACGATGCGACCCCTCGCGCGGCGCGAACCGGACGCGCGTCGCCCCGAGCAGCACGCCGCCGAGCACGAGCGCGAGGCCGATCATCTGAGGAGGGCCGAACGGCTCGGCGGCGATCGCCACCCCGAGGACGACGCCCGTCACCGGATTGAGCAGGCCGATCACCCCGACCACCCCGGCGGGGAGCCGCTGCAGCCCCGTGAACCACACCGCATAGGCCAGCGCCGTGGCCACGACGATGACGTAGACGAACCCCGCGAGCGAGGTGACGGTGAGCGCGGGCGGCCCCCCCTCCACCACCAGCGCGACGGGGAGCACGGCGACCGCGCCCGCCAGCAGCTGCCACGCCGTCATCGTCAGCGGCGGGATCCCCGATCCCCAGCGCACGGTCAGGACGAATCCGAGGGAGGAGGACAGCATCGCCCCGATCGAGGCGGCGACACCCCATCCGTCGACCGCGCCCGCTGCGCCGGGGGCGAGCATGAGCGCGACGCCTCCGATCCCCGCGACGGCCCCCGCGGCCGCGAGCAGGCGCGGGCGCTGGCGGAGCACGATCCAGGCGAGGAGCATCATCGCCGCCGCCGACGTCGACATCAGCGTTGCCGCGAGGCTCGAGGGAAGGCGCTGGCCGACGATGTAGACGAGCACGTTGAAGCCGCCGACGTTGAGCACTCCCAGCACGAGCGAACGCCACCACCATCCCCCTCGCGGAAGGCGCCGCACGACGAGGAGCACCAGCATCCCCGCCGGCAGGCACCGGATGACCGCGCCCCACAGCGGCGCATCGGCGGGGAGCGCGTGCCGCGTGACGAAGTAGGTGCTCCCCCAGGCCACCGGCGCGATCGCGGTGAGGAGTACCCAGCGGAGTTGCTTATCTTCCATGGAAGACATTTTAGCTTCCCGGGAAGATAAAGTGAACCCATGAGCGATCTCGACCGAGCAGGGCGCATCCAGGAGGAATGGCGCCGCGAGCGACCCGACCTCGACGTCACACCTCAGGGCGTCATCGGACGACTCCATCGCACCGCGCTGGCCCTCACCCGCGAACTCGACGTCGTCTACGCCGCTCATGACCTCACCGAGGCGGAGTTCGACGTGCTCGCCACCCTCCGCCGAGCCGGCGCGCCCTACGAGCGCACAGCCGGCGAACTGGCCGAGCACACCATGGTCACCACCGGCGGACTCACCAAGCGCGTCGACCGGCTCTCGGAGCGCGGCCTCGTGGAACGGGTGCCCTCGGATGCCGACGCCCGCCGCCGTCCGGTGCGGCTCACCCCTGCGGGGCGAGACCTGATCGATCGCGCCTTCGCCGCCCACATCGACAACGAGAACCGCCTCCTGGCCCTCCTCGGCGACGGCGACGCGACAGCCCTCGAGCGCATCCTCACGCGATGGCTGAGCGCCCTCGGCGCGGACTGACGCGCGACACAACTCCTCAACATCCGCACCAGCCGCAGCCGGCCGCTGCGTCATTCCGCGGATGCGGTGACCGCCCCCCTCCGATCTTGAGGAGTTGTGGCGCGAAGGCGGCGCCAGGCCGACGACTGTCCGACCGGAAGCTCAGGCCGCCAGCGCCAGATACGGCTCCCAGCGCGGGTCGGCGCGGTCGGTGCCGCGCACCGTCCACTGCGTCCCTCGTGGTGCACCGGGCGTCAGCCGCAGCTCCCACGCCATCTCCTGCGGCGTGCGGTCGCCTTTGACGTTGTTGCACCGCAGGCAGCACGCCACGAGGTTCTCCCACGTGTCCTTGCCGCCGCGCGAACGCGGCAGGACGTGATCGATCGTCGCGGCGGCCTTGCCGCAGTATCCGCAGCGGTGCCCATCGCGTCTGAGCACGCCGCGCCGCGTGACCGGCACACGACGCCCACCCGGGACGCGCACATAGCGCGTCAGCACGATGACCGCGGGGCGGTCGACGCTCGCCCCGCTGCCCCAGACCGGATCGCCCTCGATGCGTTCGACGACGGTGGCCTTCTCGTTCATCACGAGCACGATCGCCCGCTTGAACGACACGACAGCGAGCGGTTCGTAGCCCGCATTCAGCACCAGAGTGCGCATTCCGATTCCTCTCGAATGGCCGGGACGGCTTCTCGGATATTCGACGTGCGACGAATCGGTACGGCGGGAGGGCATGAAAAAAGGCGCTGTCACATGGACAGCGCCTTCGGAGCCACGGTAAGGCCGTGGCATCCGGGCACGCGATGCCGGAGGACGAGCAGCCCGAGCGCATCCATGGTTCGGATGCGTGGTGTGCTCCCCATCGGCTCTCCCGCTTTCTCTCAGCGTCGCTGACAGGCTAACCCACGCGACACGCCCGGGGACGCGCGGAAAGCAAACGCGCGGCGGCGTGTCGGCGAACGGGAATGGTCGACCCCGGTCAGCTCGCGTTGATCTCCAGCCACGCGTACGGATCCACGAGCGAACCGTTGACGCGGACTTCGAAGTGCACGTGGCACGCGGTCGAGCTGCCGGTGCTGCCCACGAGGCCGATGAGCTGACCGGCGGAGACGCTCTCGCCGGCCTGGACCACGCGGCTGCCGTAGGTCATGTGACCGTACAGCGTGCTCACACGCTGACCGCCGACCACGTGGTCGATGGTGATGGCGACGCCGTACCCGCCGTAGCTCTCCTGAGACGTCCGCACCACACCGCCGGCCGCGGCGAAGATCGGCTGACCGCATCCGGTCAGGAGGTCGACGCCCTGGTGGTAGCCGGAGTCGCCGAGCCCGCGGCCGCGCGTGAAGCCGCTCAGCGGCCAGCGCACCTCTCCCGAGCCGGGCGCGGTCATCGTCAGGTCGATCGAGGACAGCGAGACGGATGACTTCGCACGGGCACGCGCGCGTTCGGCGGCGGCTTCGACGGCCTTCTTCTTGGCGATCTCTTCGGGCGTGGTCGCCGAGTAGCTGCTGCGCTCGAGCTGCACGGCCGAGGCGTCCGAGGCGACGACGAGGGATTGCGCGTCGTCGGCGGCCATCTGCTGAAGGGTCACCGCCTCCGTCTCGGGCTGCCATGCGGCATAGGCGGGGATCGCCACGGTCGCGACGAGTCCGGCGACCATCGAGAGGATGATGACGCTGCGAACCGGCTTGCCGGTGCTCGCGGGCTTCGAGGGTCTGCGGGCCGGACGAGCGGCCCGCGCGGGCCGCGGGGCCTTGGTGCGGGGGGTGGTGCGCGCTCGCGAGCGGCGCGTCAGGTCGGTCGCGGGCTGCTCGGGTGCATCCCCGACCGAGTCATTCATTCCAGCCAAATTTCCTCCGGCGCCTCTGCGCCGGTGGCGCTGGCTCGTCGGCACTCGATATGTGGCGCGATGTGCGGGCTTCACCCTGTGCAGACGACGAGCCGGCGAGGCAATCTGCAAGGGGTCCGACGGCGGGCTTCTCGCCTGTGGACGGGTTCACGCTACCCGAAGGTAACGAATATGTCACGTTGACGACCCCGACCTGTGGACAACTGCCAGCTATCCGCGACCGGGGGGACTAGCGTGCCTCGTCCACCAGGAAGATGTGCGAGGCCACCTCGACGGGCAGCTCCAGCCCCTCGTCGCTGCCTTCCATCTCGACCAAGACGTAGCCCTCGTTGAAGCGGTAGTCACCCCGCGCGCCGGGCAGGACGCCGGCCGCCTTCAGCTGCTGCAGAAGTTCGGGGTCGACCTGCGCAGGCTCGGCGAGGCGCCGCACCGTGCCGCTGATGGGCTCCCCGGCATCCGTCAGCCGGCGCACCAGCCCCACGACGCCCTGCTCGAACGTGAGCGCCGGGTTGTCGCCGAGCTGATCGAGGCCGGGGATCGGGTTGCCGTACGGCGACTCGGTGGGGTGCCCGAGCAGTTCGACCAGGCGGCGCTCGACCTGCTCGCTCATGACGTGCTCCCAGCGGCACGCCTCTTCGTGCACGTAGGCCCAGTCGAGTCCGATGACGTCGCTGAGCAGACGCTCGGCGAGCCGGTGCTTGCGCATGACGTCGACGGCCTTCTGGCGACCGGCGTCGGTGAGCTCGAGGCGACGGTCGTCGGAGACCACCACGAGGCCGTCGCGCTCCATCCGACCGACCGTCTGCGACACCGTCGGACCCGAGTGGCCCAGTCGCTCGGAGATGCGTGCGCGCAGCGGAACGATGTTCTCCTCCTCGAGCTCGAGGATCGTGCGCAGGTACATCTCCGTGGTGTCGATGAGATCGGTCATAAGGGGTTCCTCGGAGCGTCGCGGGTGAACCTCAAGCCTATCCAACGCGGGCGACGCCGGGCCCGGGCGCACAGGGCCACGGTTGCGACCGCCCTAGAATCGAGGCATGCCGCACGTGGAACTTCCTCGCGACCTGCTGCCCGCCGACGGACGCTTCGGATGCGGGCCCTCGAAGATCCGCGGAGCGCAGCTCGAAGCCCTCGTCACCCGCGGGGCGACGATCCTGGGCACCTCGCACCGTCAGGCGCCCGTGAAGAGCCTGGTCGGCAGCGTGCGATCGCGCCTGGCCGATCTGCTCCGCCTCCCCGACGGCTACGAGGTGATCGCCGGCGACGGCGGCTCGACGGCGTTCTGGGACGCGGCGGCCTTCGGACTCATCGAGCGCCGCGCGCAGAACCTCGTCTTCGGCGAGTTCGGCGGCAAGTTCGCCGGCGCGGCGAAGGCGCCGTGGCTGCAGGCGCCGGACGTGCGCAAGGCCGAGCCGGGCACGCGCAGCTCCGCCGAACCGGTCGCGGGCGTCGACGTGTACGCGTGGCCGCACAACGAGACCTCCACGGGAGTGGCCACTCCGATCACGCGCGTGCACGGCGACGAGGGCGCGCTGACCGTGATCGACGGGACGAGCGCGGCGGGCGGCATCGATTTCGACGTCGCCGAGGCGGACGTGTACTACTTCGCGCCGCAGAAGAACCTCGGCTCCGACGGGGGGCTGTGGTTCGCGGCGGTCTCGCCCGCGGCGATCGAGCGGATCGAGCGCATCGCCGCATCCGATCGCTACATCCCGGAGTTCCTCAGCCTGAAGAACGCCCTCGACAACTCGCGCCTGCAGCAGACGCTGAACACCCCGGCGCTGACGACCCTGCTGCTGCTGGACGATCAGCTCGGCTGGATCCTCGAGAACGGCGGGCTGACGTGGGCGAACGCGCGGACGCGCGAGTCGTCCGACGCGCTGTACGCGTGGGCCGAGGCATCCGATGTCGCCACGCCGTTCGTGGCGGACCCCGCCGACCGCTCCCCCGTCGTCGTGACGATCGACTTCGACGAGCGGGTCGACGCCGCCGCGGTGGCCGCGAGCCTGCGGGCGAACGGCATCGTCGACACCGAGCCGTACCGCAAGCTCGGCCGCAACCAGCTGCGCATCGCGACGTTCGTCTCGATCGAGCCCGACGACGTGCGTCAGCTCATCCGCTCGATCGACTACACGATCGAACGGCTCTGACGCCGGGCGCCGGGCTGATCCGGCGCCGCCGCGAGACTGCACGCGCGCCACGAGACTGCGGTCGACGGATGCTGTCTCGTGGCGCTGCTGCAGTCTCGCGGTGAGTTACCGGTCGTCGTCGTCGGCAGCGGAGGGGTCGAGCTCGTCGATGTCCACGCCGTCGAGATCCCCGGCGTGGAGGATGGGCGAGCCGTCGGAGTCGAGCTCGTCGTCGTCTTCGTCGTCGCCGAGCTCGTCGAGATCGTCGTCATCGAGGTCGTCGTCGTCGATGACGTCGTCGAGATCGTCGTCGAGATCGTCGTCATCGACCTCGTCGTCGGCACCGGCCGCGATCTCGGCCTGCGCCGCCTGCGCCGCCTGATAGTCGGCGAGACGCACGGCCCACGGGACCCAGTCGGGCGCGAGCAGAGCGTCGTCCCCGGGCAGCAGCTCCACTTCCAGGACCGTGGGGTCCTCGTCGTCGACGCGCGCGACGCTGACCGTCCAGAACCATCCGGGATATCCGGCGAGGAGATTCGCGAAGCGCAGCGAGACGACGCCGTCGCCCTCGTCGAGGTACCCGGCGGGCTCACCGACGGTGGCGGCGGGCGTCACCTCGAGCAGGGCCGCCCGGGCCAGATCGTGCGCAGCAAGCAGTCGCTCGTCGGGGCGACCCTCGGCCATCGCGTCAGGATTCGAGGTCATCGGCGACCTTGCGCAAGACAGCGGCGACCTTCTTGCCGTGAGAACCGCTGGGGTAGCGGCCGCGGCGCAGATCCGCACCGATGCCGTCGAGGAGCTTCACGAGGTCTTCGACGATGACCGCCATGTCGTCGGCCGACTTGCGCGAGCGCTTGGCGAGGCTCGGCGGCGCCTGCAGCACGCGCACCGAGAGCGCCTGCAGTCCGCGCTTGCCTTCGGCGACACCGAACTCCAGCCGGGTGCCCGCCTTGGGAGCGGGGGCACCGGTGGGCAGGGCTGTCGCGTGCAGGAAGACGTCCTGGCCGTCATCGGTGGTGATGAAGCCGAACCCCTTCTCCTCGTCGTAGAACCTGACCTTGCCGGTGGGCATGACAAACCTCGCTGAACAGCGTCCGCCGGAGCGGACGAGGGTGAATCGCGACGGAAGCGTCGCTCTTCCACCCTACGGCACACGCGCGAAGCGATAGGCTGAGCCGGATGAGCACCCGCACGCCCGGCGAGGATCTTCCGGTCCGCCGCATCGACCGCATCCTGGCGTTCATGTCGCTGGGGCTGCTGCTGCTTTCGGTGATCTGCTTCTTCGCCATCATGATCGGCTCCGCGGCGCGCGCCGATTTCGGCACCGGCGTCTGGCCGACGGTGGGCGTCGTGGTGTACATCGCCCCGATCCTGGCGTTCGTCCTCCTCATCACGGTGCTCGTGATGAGTCTGGTGCGAAGGGCTCGGGCCAACCGAGGTTCCTGACGGTGCCGCCGACCTCTGATCAGCGCGCGCTGGCCACCGCCCTGGAGGCGATGGGCGACGACGCTCTCGCTGAACTGCTCGCCGCGCGAGGGGTCGCCTCATCCGTCGCCTGGCGCGACTTCTTCGACATGGCCGAGGCACTGCTCGACCCCACCTCCGTCGCGCGCGGCGTCGCCGCGCTGCCGCTGCGTCTCGCCCGCCCCCTGGCGCGAGCGGTCTCGTCCGACGACGTCGCCGACGACGACGCGCGCGCCGGTCTCGCCGCCGCCGCGATGACGGATGCGGCGGGCCGGCCGTTCGCCGCCGTCGCCGTGGCCGTGCGTGACCGCGAGGCTCCTCCCGCCCCCCGCCCGGCCGACCGCTCCACGACGCCCGCCGCGGACGCCGCGGCCGCCGAGCGCGCCTTCACCTCGGCGGCCTCGCTCGCCGACATCCTGCTGCGCACCCTCGGCGAGCCGCTCACCCGCATCGGCAACGGCGCCCTCGGCGCCACGGACCGGCGGGCTCTCGTCGAGGACGGCGCCGTCACCGACGGGGACACCGCCGACCTCCTCGTGAGTCTCGCCGACACGATCGGGCTGCTGCGGGCCGACGAGCGATCATGGCTGGTGACTCCCGCGGGCAAGGACTGGGTCGCGACGGCGACCGCGGAACGGTGGGCCCTCGCGGCCGAGCGCCTCCGCGACGCGCTGCCGCCGGCGTTGCACGCGCCGGCCGGCGGATGGGTCGCGGCGACGAAGTGGGCGGATGCCTATCCGTTCGACACGGGGTGGCCCTCGCGGGCGGGACTGTGGCGAGCGTTCGCGGTCGCGTGGGGCCTCATCACCCCGTCGGGCGGTGAGCCGCCGTGGGCGGCTCCGATGGCCGCCGGCGGATCCGCCGACCTCGGCGCCCTCCGCTCGTACCTCCCCGCCGAGGTCGACCGCGTGTATCTGCAGAACGACCTGACGGCGATCGCGCCTGGTCCGCTCGCGCCGCACCTCGACGTGCGCCTGCGCACGATGGCCGCGCGCGAGTCGCGCGCGCAGGCCTCCACGTACCGGTTCAGCGCCGACACGATCGCCGCCGCGATCACGGCCGGCGAGACGGCCGACGCCATCCGCGAGTTCCTGCGGGAGCTGTCGCTGACCGGCATCCCGCAGCCGCTCGAGTACGTGCTGGCGCGCAGCGCCGAACGGCACGGCACCCTGCGGGTCGGGCGCAACGCGAGCGGTCGCACCTTCGTCGCGAGTGATGACCCCGCGCTGGTGAGCACCCTCGTCGTCGACTCGGCGCTGCGCGCCCTGGGGCTGGTGCGCGACGGCGACGAACTCGTCTCCCGCGTGTCGCACGACACTGTCTTCTGGGCGCTGGCCGATGCGCGCTATCCGGTCGTCGCCGTCGACGACGATGGACGACCGCGGCACCTCGATCGCGCGCGGCTCGCCGCCGACACGCCTGCGGGTGCGCCCGGCAGCGCCTACGCCGATCTGCTGGCGCGCCTTCGCGCGGCGAGCGCCTCCGAGGACGCCGACGCCGCATGGCTCGAGCGCGAACTCGATCAGGCCGTGCGGGCACGGGCGGTCGTGGACGTGGTCGTACGGCTCCCGGACGGCTCGTCGCGCACCTTCCGTCTGGAGGCCACCGGTCTCGGCGGCGGGCGACTTCGGGGGCGCGACCGGGGCGCGGATGTCGAGCGCACCCTGCCGCTGTCGAGCATCGCCAGCGTCCACCCCGCGCCCTGACCCGGCCGCGTGGAGCCGAGGCGACCGGGGCGGCGGTAGAATCGAAGGCTATGGTTGACGGCCCCTTGATCGTGCAGAGCGACCGGACTGTGCTCCTCGAAGTCGCCCACCCCGATGCGGAGAGCGCGCGGCACGAGCTCGCCGTGTTCGCGGAGCTGGAGCGCGCGCCAGAGCACATCCACACCTATCGCATCACGCGGCTGGGCCTGTGGAACGCCCGCGCCGCCGGCCACGACGCCGACGACATGCTGGGCACCCTCGATCGCTGGTCGCGCTTCCCGGTCCCCGCGTCGGTCTCCATCGACATCCGCGAGACCGTCGGTCGATACGGCCGCCTCGTGATCGAGCGCGACGACGAAGGCGTGCTGGTCCTGCGCTCGACCGACCCGGCGGTGCTGACCGAGGTGGCGCGGAACAAGCGCATCTCCCCGCTGCTCATCGGTCATCCCTCCCCCGACTCGTACGTCGTCGACGCGTGGGCACGCGGCCACATCAAGCAGGAGCTGCTGAAGATCGGCTGGCCGGCCGAGGATCGCGCCGGGTACACGCCGGGGACGCCGCATCCGATCGACCTCGACGAGAGCGAATGGCACCTGCGGCCCTACCAGCTCCAGGCGGTGGAGGCCTTCTCGGAAGGCGGGTCGGGTGTCGTCGTGCTCCCCTGCGGCGCCGGCAAGACGCTCGTGGGCGCGGGCGCCATGGCGGGGACCAAGACGACGACTCTCATCCTCGTCACCAACACCGTCAGCGCACGTCAGTGGCGGGACGAGCTGTTGCGCCGCACCTCCCTCACCGCGGAGGAGATCGGCGAGTACTCCGGGCAGGTCAAGGAGATCAAGCCCGTGACCATCGCCACCTACCAGATCCTCACGGCCAAGCGCGGCGGGCAGTACGCCCACCTCGCGCTCCTGGACGCGCTCGACTGGGGCCTCATCGTCTACGACGAGGTGCATCTCCTCCCCGCACCGGTCTTCAAGCTCACCGCCGACCTGCAGGCCCGTCGCCGGCTGGGTCTGACCGCGACCCTCGTTCGCGAGGACGGCCGCGAGGGCGACGTGTTCAGCCTCATCGGCCCCAAGCGGTTCGACGCGCCGTGGAAGGAGATCGAGGCGCAGGGGTTCATCTCCCCCGCCGCCTGCTATGAGGTGCGGATCGATCTGCCCGACGGCGACCGGCTGGAGTACGCCGCTGCCGCCGACGAAGACCGCTATCGCCTCGCCGCGACGGCACCGGCGAAGATCGAGGTGGTCCGCGGACTGGTGCAGCGCCACGAGGGCGAGCGCATCCTCGTGATCGGGCAGTACCTCGATCAGATCGACATCCTGGCGGAGGCTCTGGATGCTCCGCAGATCACGGGGTCCACGCCGGTGTCCGAGCGCGAGGAGCTCTTCCAGGCCTTCCGCGAGGGCACGATCTCGCTGCTGGTGGTGTCGAAGGTGGCGAACTTCTCCGTCGACCTCCCCGAGGCATCCGTCGCCATCCAGGTCTCGGGCTCCTTCGGGTCGCGGCAGGAGGAGGCGCAGCGTCTCGGCCGGCTCCTGCGCCCCAAGACGAACGGTCACACCGCGAGCTTCTACACGCTCATCTCCCGCGACACCGTGGACCAGGATTTCGCGCAGAACCGCCAGCGCTTCCTCGCCGAGCAGGGGTACGCGTACACGATTCTCGACGCCGACGACCTGCTCGCTCCCGCCGCCTGACCCGCCGAACCGGTGATATCCAGCCACGGCATGGGTTGGGTCACGATAATGGCCCTATGACCGCACCGCGCATCCTCGTCGTGGACGACGAGCCGAACATCCGGGATCTGCTCATCACGAGCCTGCGATTCGCCGGATTCCAGGTCAGGGCCGTCTCCAACGGAGCCTCGACCATCTCTGCCGTGCTGGAGGAGGAGCCCGACCTCATCGTCTTGGACGTCATGCTTCCCGACATGAACGGATTCAGCGTCACCAAGCGCCTCCGTGGCGCCGGCTACACCGCACCCATCCTGTTCCTCACGGCGAAGGACGAGACCGAGGACAAGATCACCGGCCTCAACGCCGGCGGCGACGACTACGTCACGAAGCCCTTCAGCCTCGACGAGATCGTCGCGCGCATCCAGGCGATCCTCCGCCGGACGATGCAGGCCGACGAAGAGTCGGTGATCCGCGCCGGCGAGCTGACGATGGATCAGGACACGCACGACGTCACCGTCGGCGACGTCTCGATCGATCTCAGCCCCACCGAGTTCAAGCTCCTGCGCTACCTGATGCTCAACCCCAACCGCGTGCTGAGCAAGGCGCAGATCCTCGACCACGTCTGGGAGTACGACTTCAACGGCGACGCGGGCATCGTGGAGAGCTACATCTCCTACCTCCGCCGCAAGATCGACCCGCACTCGACCGAGCCGCTCATCCAGACCAAGCGCGGTTTCGGCTACATGCTGAAGGCCGGCAAGACCGCCTGAGCGGAGCACCTCCTGGCTGAGAAGCACGACGCAGTGACCCGCTGGTGGCGCGGGCTGAGCCTGCGCGCCAAGGTGACGGGCGTCACCGTCGGTCTGCTCGCCGTCGGGCTCGTCGCCGCCGGATTCGGCACGATGTGGTTCCTGCGCACCACCCTCGTGGCCAATGTCGACGAGCAGGTGCGCCTCCTGGCGTCGAGCAACATCGCGCAGACGGTCTTCGAGACCGAGGTGAAGGACGGCGTCATCGAGTTCCTGCCGCGCGACGACCTCGCCCCCACCGGCAGCATCGTCGTCGTCTATGGGCCGGGGGACGGGCCGTTGCTCGCCATCTACGACGGCACCTCCGTTAAGATGCACCCCGACCTGCCCGACACCTTCCCGCTGCAGGACACGTACATCAAGCTCGGCGAGCCGGTGGAGTACTACGACCCCGATACGGGCGCGGCCTTCCGGGCGACCGTCGACGTCCTTCCCATCGACGGCGTCACCGACGTCTTCACTCAGCTCGTGGCCGTCCCCCTCGCCTCCACCGAGCGCGTCGTAGCGTCGTACATCGGCATCTACGGCATCCTCGCGTTGCTGATCCTCGTCGCCAGCGCGCTCCTGACGCGGTGGCTCGTCACGCTGACCTTCCGCGGCCTCGGGCAGGTGGAGAACACGGCGATCTCGATCGCCACCGGCGACTTCAGCCAGCGCCTGACCGACGTCATCCCCGGGACCGAGGTCGGACGACTGAAGGCCGCGATCAACGCGATGCTCAGCCGAGTGGACGCCGCCATCCGCCAGCGCGACGCGACGGTCGGGCAGATGCGCCGGTTCATCGGCGATGCCAGCCACGAGCTGCGCACGCCCCTCGTGACCGTGCGCGGATACGCGGAGCTGTACCGGATGGGAGCGATCCGCGGCGATGAGGAGATCGCCCAGGCGATGGAACGCATCGAGAAGGAGGCGATCCGGATGGGGGTGCTCGTCGAGGACCTCCTCGCCCTCGCCCGTCTCGACGAGCGACGCGACGTGATGATCGTGCCCGTGGATCTCCGCCCCATCGCCCGCGACGCCGCGCTCGACCTGCGCGCCGCTTCGCCGCTTCGGGAAGTCACCGTCGAGGACACGACGCTGGCCGAGGGCCCGCAGGTCACCATGACGATCACCGTCGATCCGCCGCTGGCGTCCTCCTCGCCGAGGGAAGAGGCGCGGCGCCGCCCCGCCGCCACGTCGGCGATCGCCCTGGCGGGTGCGACGCTCTCGCGCCTACGCCGACGCCCGCGCACGGCCTCGGAGCCCACCGACACCGGCGAGCAGGAGCGACTCCTCCTCGCCCCGCCCGAACCCATCGTGCTGGGTGATGAGAATCGCATCCGCCAGGTCGTGGCGAACCTGCTGGGCAACGCTCGCCGCTTCACCAGTGACGACTCCCCCATCGGGCTGCGGATCGGCATCACACGCGCCGAGGAGTCGGGCGCGGAGGCGGATGCCGGGTGGATCGAGATCATCGACCACGGCGAGGGCATCCCCGAGCAGATCCGCGAGCAGATCTTCCAGCGCTTCTGGCGCGCCGACACCTCCCGCGCACGTGAGACCGGCGGGTCGGGTCTGGGATTGTCCATCGTGGCGTCCATCGTCGAGGCGCTACACGGCACGGTCTCGGTGTCGGAGACGCCCGGAGGGGGAGCCACCTTCCGCGTGGCCTTCCCGCTGGCGCCGCCCGCCGCAGCGGACGAGATCGCCGACACGCGCCCCGTTCCCCGCGTCACCGGCTGACTGCCGCGCCGGATCGCGTCACCCCTCCTCCCCAGCGGCGATCGGCGAGGCGTTGCCCACCGGGCCTCCCGCTTGGACGAAGAGCGGTCGGCGCGGCCGCCTAGCGTGACGACGAACCGAACAAGGGAGCTCTTCATGGCCGTCTTCACCGTCGACAGCGACGCCGTCTTCGCCGCATCGGGCGCGATCCGCGGGAGCGTGGACCGACTGGAGTCCGAATCCGCCTCGTTGCTCGCCCAGCTCACGCAGCTGCAGGGCTCGTGGACGGGCAGTGCCTCGGCGGCGTTCGCCGGGGTGGTGGAGCGCTGGCGCGCCACCCAGCGGGAGGTCGCGGCCTCGCTGGCCGAGATCGACCGCGCCCTGACGATCGCCGGGCGGCAGTACGCGGACGTCGAGCAGGCCAGCACGAGCCTCTTCCGCTGACCTGACACCGCGAGGGGTCGCGACACGCGGCAACGCACCGCCGACATGCCGCCGGATGCGACCCCTCGCAGAACGGCAGAGGGCCTCTTCCCGAAGGAAGAGGCCCTCTGTGCGTCTCAGCGGTGGATCAGAAGTCCATGCCGCCGGTCGGGTCGGCCGGAGCCGCCGCAGCCTTCTCGGGCTTGTCGGCGACGACCGCCTCGGTGGTGAGGAACAGGCCCGCGATCGACGCGGCGTTCTGCAGCGCCGAGCGCGTGACCTTCGCCGGGTCGATGATGCCCTGCGCGAACAGGTCGCCGTACTCACCGGTGGCGGCGTTGAGGCCCCAACCGGCTTCCAGCTCTGCGACCTTGTTCGCCACGACACCGGGCTCCAGACCGGCGTTCAGCGCGATCTGCTTGAGCGGGGCCTCGATGGCGACGCGGACGATGTTCGCACCCGTGGCCTCGTCACCCTCGAGGGACAGGCCCTCGAACGCGACCTTGCCGGCCTGGATGAGCGCGACGCCACCACCGGGGACGATGCCCTCCTCGACGGCAGCCTTCGCGTTGCGAACGGCGTCCTCGATGCGGTGCTTGCGCTCCTTGAGCTCGACCTCGGTCGCCGCGCCCGCCTTGATGACGGCGACGCCGCCGGCGAGCTTGGCGAGGCGCTCCTGGAGCTTCTCGCGGTCGTAGTCGCTGTCGGTGTTCTCGATCTCGCGACGGATCTGGGTCACGCGACCCTCGATCTGAGCGGAGTCACCGGCACCCTCGACGATGGTGGTCTCGTCCTTGGTGATGATGACCTTGCGGGCACGGCCGAGCAGGTCGACTGTCGCGTTCTCGAGCTTGAGGCCCACCTCTTCGGTGATGACCTGGCCGCCGGTGAGGATCGCGATGTCCTGCAGCTGCGCCTTGCGACGGTCGCCGAAGCCGGGAGCCTTGACGGCAGCCGACTTGAAGATGCCGCGGATCTTGTTGAGCACGAGCGTCGCGAGAGCCTCGCCCTCGACGTCCTCAGCGATGATGAGGAGCTCCTTGCCCTCCTGGATCACCTTGTCGACGATGGGCAGCAGATCCTTGATGTTCGAGATCTTCTGGTTCGCGATCAGGATGTAGGGGTCTTCGAAGACCGCTTCCTGGCGCTCCGGGTCGGTCACGAAGTAGGGGTTGATGTAGCCCTTGTCGAAGCGCATGCCCTCGGTGAGCTCGAGCTCGGTGCCGAAGGTGTTCGACTCCTCGACGGTGACGACGCCTTCCTTGCCGACCTTGTCGATCGCCTCGGCGATCAGCTCGCCGATGGCGGGGTCAGCGGCAGAGATCGAAGCCGTGGCAGCGATCTGCTCCTTGGACTCGACCTCCTTGGCGCCGTTGAGGAGCTCGTCGGTGATGGCCTTGACGGCCTTCTCGATGCCCTTCTTGAGCGAGATGGGGTCGGCGCCGGCGGCGACGTTGCGAAGGCCCTCGCGGACGAGCGCCTGAGCGAGGACGGTCGCGGTGGTGGTTCCGTCACCGGCGACGTCGTCGGTCTTCTTGGCGACCTCCTTGACCAGCTCAGCGCCGATCTTCTCGTAAGGGTCGTCGAGTTCGATCTCCTTGGCGATCGAGACACCGTCGTTCGTGATCGTGGGTGCGCCCCACTTCTTCTCGAGCACGACGTTGCGACCGCGGGGGCCGAGCGTCACCTTGACGGCGTCGGCGAGGATGTTCAGGCCGCGCTCGAGGCCGCGACGAGCCTCCTCGTCGAAAGCGATGATCTTTGCCATGTGTGTGTCGTCCCTCCCGGACGGTGGGTGTCAGTCATTAGCACTCAACAAACACGAGTGCTAAATCATTCTGGCACTCGCCCCTGGGGAGTGCAAGCCGCGACCGGGGGGAAGTCGTCGCATCCGGACATGTTTCGTCCCCGCATCCGACACGGGATGCGGGGACGAAGTGCGAGGACGCGTCAGACCACGCGGACCGATTCGGCCTGCGGACCCTTCTGACCGGCGCCGACGGTGAACTCGACGGTCTGACCCTCTTCGAGGACGCGGAAGCCCGTCATGTCGATGTTCGAGTAATGGACGAAGACGTCCTGGCCGTCGCCGGAGGTGATGAAGCCGAAACCCTTCTCGGCGTTGAACCATTTGACAGTGCCCTGGGCCATGCTGATCTCCTGCTGTTGCGACGGGACGATCGTCATCGTAACCACGACGCGCGGGCCGAAATCGCCCGCTCGGGCAACTGTTGCACGGCCGCATCGAACTGTTTACCGGCCCGAAACACGGGCCCGGAAATCAGGATGCCGGGGTCTCCGCGGGCGGCGAGACGCGATCCAGGCCCAGCACGACGGTCAGCTGGCGACCGGCCTCGTTCTCCTCGGTCGCGGGATCATCGGGCGGCAGGTATTGCGTGCTCTCGGCGATCTCCGCGCCGCCGATGACCTCGGCCAGCCCGAGCGCCGCGGCCTCGTCATCGGGCGAGGCGTAATAGATCGTCGTCGTCTCGAAATCGGTGCTGCCGGCCGCTCCCGCGTTGACCGAATCGGCGGGCCAGCCGGCGGCGACGACCACGTCGCGCACTTGCGTGGCCAGCCCCTCCTGCCCGGTGGCGTTGAGGACCAGGACCGGGAACGACGTGTCGATGACCGGCTCGATCTGCGGAGGCAGGGGGGTGGAGGAGGGCGCAGCCTCCGGGGCGAGCGAGATGCGCCCCGACACCAGCAGTGCGCCGAAGATCCCCGCCGCCAGCAGCACGACGGTGGCCAGGGCCGCCCAGAGGAAGACCACGCCGCCGCGCATGCGGGGGTTCTCCGCCCGGTGAGCGCCCACGCGACCCGTCTCGGGCGCGATGTCGTCGAAGCGGTCGGGCGGGAAGGTCGTTCGGGCCACGCTCCGATGCTACCGGGGCCGCGCGCAGATCACCGTGCGCCCGTTCGCGCTTCCCGCACGGCGGCGCGGGTGTCGCGGAGGCGGCGGAGGCGGCGGATGAGCAGCGGATCGTGCTCCAGCGCCTCGGCGGTGTCGATCAACCGGGCGAGCAGCTGGTAATAGCGCGCCGGCGGCATGTCGAACTCCGCGCGGATGGCTTCTTCCTTCGCGCCGCCATGGCGGCGCCACTCCGCCTCGAAGGCGAGCAGGGCGCGATCGCGGTCGGAGAGGGGCACGTGCTCACGCTACGACGGGTGCTTCCGCGCACCGGGGAGCCACGCCACGGAAGCGCCGAGAGGGTCCACTGCGGCGAGGACGACGCCGTCGAGTGCGAGGGCGAACCCGCCCGGCCAGGGCTCGGGGATGCGGTCCCAGCCGTCATGGAGCCCCGGCTCGTCGAGCGTGATCCATCGCCCGGCGGCGCGCGCCCGGTCGATCAGGTCGTGGCGTCGCGCCCGGGGGATGTGGGCGAGCACGCCGGGAGTGGTCACCACGAGCGTGGCGTCGCGCGGCGCGGTCACCGCCACCTCCGCGAGCCGCTCGGCGGCGTCACCGGCCACCAGCTGCGGCGGATCGACGGCCGCGATGTCCAACGCCGCCGTGATGCGCTCGATCCTCCCCTCCTCCCCCGGCCACACCAGGCCGGTGAGCCACGCGCGGTCCGCCGCATCACGGGCATCTCGCGGGTCGAGGTCGATGCCCGCGCGCCAGACGACATCGGGCAGCCGCAGGGGCGGGTCGCCGTCCAGGTCGCTCACCAGCACCACGGCGCTCTCCCCCGCCGGCGGATCGAGCGCGACGCCGCCGCGAGGCGTGCGATAGCGGTACGAGTAGCGGTCGGGGTAGAGGCAGAGCCCGGCGCTGGCGCCGATCTCCAGCAGCGCGATCGGACCGTCGATCGCGCTGAGAGCGGGAAGGATCGCCGCGCAGCGAAGCGGTTCGTTGGTCTGGATGCTCCGCACCGCGCACTCCGCCACGACCCCGTCGGCGTGCGCGCGGAGCCACGACGCCCAGGAGGCGAAATCCGCCTCGGGGGCCCCGAGGAAGCGGGTCACCGCGAACACCAACGGCGGCTGGCGGCGGGTGGGCGGGATCCGCGCCAGCACGGCCGCCACCTCCGGGGTCCGGGCCACGCCGCGCGCCCATTCCGCGTACAGTTCCGAACGACCGGGCGCCTCGTCTCGCGCGAACCTCGCGTAGCGGCTCACGACGGCGGCGACCGCATCCTGTTCCATCCCGGCATTATCGCCGCCGAGGTGCCGGCGTCGGGTTGAATGGAGGGTGGAAGGGATCTCCTCATGACCTACGCCGTGAACAAGTCCGACGAGCAGTGGCGGGCAGAGCTGTCGCCCGAGCAATACGCCGTGCTCCGCCAGGCCGGCACGGAGCGCGCCTGGACCGGAGAGCTCCTCGACGAGAGCCGCGCGGGGCTGTACACCTGCGCCGCGTGCGGCGCGGAGCTGTTCCAAAGCGGCACGAAGTTCGACTCGCACTGCGGATGGCCGAGCTTCTACGAGTCGGTGCGACCGGAGGCTGTCGAACTCATCGAGGACCGCAGCCACGGCATGGTGCGCACCGAGGTGCGCTGCGCGAACTGCGGCTCGCACCTCGGTCACGTCTTCCCCGACGGCTTCGGCACCCCCACCGGCGACCGATACTGCATGAACTCGCTGTCGCTGAACTTCGCACCCGAGTCAGAGGCGTGACGGCCCTCGAGGCCGTCAGGGCGCGCCGCTCGTGGTCTCGCGTCACCGATGACGCGCCCACACCGTCGGAGCTGGCGGAACTCGTCTCGGCTGCCGGACGCGTGGCCGACCATTCCTCGCTCCGCCCGTGGCGCCTCATCGAGCTGCGCGGAAGCGACCGGGATCGCCTGGGCCGCGCGATCAGCAAGGCCTCCGGCGATAAGGGCCGGTCGTCCAAGCCGCTGCGCGCGCCTCTCCTCGTGGCGATCGTGGCGACCTACCGCAAGAGCGAGAAGGTGCCGCGGTGGGAGCAGGAGGCGGTGGCCTCGGGAGTCGCCCACACCCTGAGCCTGCTCCTGGATGAAGCCGGATGGGGCGTCATCTGGCGCACCGGCTGGTACACGCGCCACAAGGCGGTCGCGAAGGCGCACGGCCTCGGCAAGAACGAGGCGCTCCTCGGCTGGCTGTACGTGGGAGGGAAACCCCCGACCGATCGCCCCGGCCGACGGAAGCCCGTCGAGGCCGCCGACCACCTGTCGCGCATGCCGGCGGGGAAGAAGCGCGAGGGCACGAAGGCCTAGGCGCTCTTGCGTCCGCCGCGTCGCCACGGCACCACCGCGACGGTGACACCGGCCAGCGCGATCGCGACGGCGACGAGCGCGACGGGGAGGGGCGGGGCGGACGGCGCCGGCCACACGGCATCCAGCAGTACCGACGACAGCAGCAGCCCGACGACCGAGCCGAGTCCGAGGAGCAGGACCCCCGTGGTGCGCACGACGGCGACCGACAGCGCGATGTAGGCGACGCCGAGCGCGCCGCCGACGTACAGCCACGGATCGGATGGCGGCGGTGCGGGCGGCCCAGCCACGAGGACATGCACCCCCGTCGCCACGGCGAGCGCCGCCGTGCCGCCGAAGAAGTTCACGAGGGTCGCCACGACGGGGCTGCCGATGCGGGATCCGAGAATGCCATTCGTGCCCTGCTGCCACGCGATCCCGGCTCCGGCCAGGAACGGCAGCAGCAGCATCCACCATGCCGTCGAGCCCGCGGCCGACGCGCACACGACGACCCCTGTCAGAGCGAGGGCCGCCCCGGCGATGCGGGGCATCGTGACCGCGACCGTGCCTCCCGGCCCGTACCCGACCCTGTCGAGCACCAGACCGTTCAGGGTCTGCCCGGCCACCACTCCCACCGTGAACAGCGCGACTCCGACGGTGGCGACCGTCAGTCCCTGCGTCGCCGTGGTCAGGGCGCCGCCCAGGCCGCCCAGCAGGACCCACCACGGCACCTGTCCGGTCCGGATGCCGCGCATCAGGCGGCGCGTCCCCGCCCGTCCCGCGGGGAGCACCGCGCACAGGACGATCAGGATCGCCAGCCCGGAACCGAAAGACACGAGGGCGGCGGCGTAGCCGTCGTTCAGCGCCCCACCCAGGGAGCCGTTCACCCGCGCCTGGACTGCCGTGGCCACGCCGATGAGCACGGCTGCCGCCACCGCCACCCAGAGGGGGATGCGTCGCTCGCTCACGTTCCTCCCGGGTGATCCGCCGGGACGATGTTACGGCCCCGCGGAGCGAGGTGGTGCCGCGGGGAGGGTGGGAGCGGTCGGTGTCAGGTGTCGCTGCGGCGTGGTGCGCCCGTCTCTCCCCCGTCGCGGTCGGTCGCGACGAACGGATCCACCTTGTCGGCCTTGCGCAGGGTCTCCGCCTGTTCCTGACGCCGGCGCGCCGCTTCCGCCGCGTGGACGTCGATGTCGGCCGCACGCTGCTCGGCCTCCAGATCGGCATGGATCGCCTGCGCCTTCGCTCGCTCGGACTCGGCGGTGGCCGCCGCCGCGTCGGCACGGGCCTGCGCCAGACCGGCCTCGTGCTCGCGCGCGCGGGCGTCCGCATCCCGGGCCTCGGCCCGGAGCTTCTCCGCGTGCTCGTGCTGGCGCCGCTGACGCCGCTCCCGGCGCCCCTTCGACGTGACGACGACAACGACGGCCGCGATCGCGAGCACCACCACGATGACGACGATGATCCAGATGAGGACTGTCGTATCCACGGTTCCTCCTTCGGTCGGCGCCCCGCGGCGCCTCCCTGCTCACGAAACGCCACCGTCGGCGGGCGGGTAAGAGACTTGTCAACCGCGCCGCGATGCACTAGCCCGTCGAGGCGCCACGCCTGCGGATCGCAGCGGGACCGAGCAGAGAGAGCCGACTGCGGGACTCGAACCCGCAACCCCCTAATTACAAGTTAGGTGCGCTACCAATTGCGCCAAGCCGGCGTACCCGCGCAGCGACGCGGATCGTAGGGAGAGGACGTGGGTGAGGTGACAGGCAGGCCGCACCAACCCCGCGCACTCCGCTCCTGAGCACCGAGTCTAGGGCGTCGGCCGCGCGCCTCTCACCGCCGCCTGCGCCACGGGGACGCCCATCCTCAGCCACGGGTCTGCGAGGCGAGCCACTCCCCGCATCGCGTGGCGTCAGTCCCCCGTGATCACGTCCCGAGCGGAGTGCATGTCACGAGCGGAGGGGCCCATGCCGCGCATCCGCACTCCCCTCGTGACACGCACTCCCCTCGGCACACGCACTCCCGCCGTGGCGCGGGCGAGGGCGCCGGGTCTATCGTTCCGAGCTGGCGGCGGCGTCCTGCTTGGCGCGCCGCCAGTTCACGGCGAAGAAGATCGCGGTGAGCACGATCACGACGCCCGCCGCACCGATGGGGGTCCACAGGGGGTCGAATCCGCTGAAGAGCGTGACCACGACATAGGCCACACCCGCGCACAGCGCGATGAGGAAGCTCGTGAGGAGGACTTTGCCGCGCGAGGGTGCGGGGCGGGAAACGTTCGACATCGATGGGCCTTCCGAGCAGGTGTCGGTTCAGGCTACCGGGTGAGCTCTTTCGATCAGGACGTGGGAGCCGGTGTCGGCTCCTCCGCCGAGGCCGACGGCGACGGTGTCGGAGTCGGAGTCGGAGTGCGGTAGTACGCGTCGCTCGCGACGGTCAGCACGAACTGGGCGAACTCCTTCGGGTCGCTCAGATCGCCGACGTACGGGGTGCCGTTGACCAGGATCGTCGGCGTCCCCATCAGCGCCACCCCATCGGTGTCGGGGATGCCGTTGAGGGCGCGATCGGTGGCGGACCGCGCCCAGGCCGCGAAGGAACCCTCCTCGATGCAGGTGCGCACCACCTTCGAGGCCGTGACACCTGCCGCCTGCGCGAGGTCGGCGAGCTCGTCGTCGCTCATGCCGTCGGAGTCGACAGCGGGCTGCTTGCGCAACAGCTCGTCGTTGTAGGCGTAGAACGTGTCGGGCGAGTACGTGGCGACGCAGGCTGCCGCGCCCGCCGCCCGCAGCGAGTACTTGGTGCCGTTGGACTTGGAAGTGAGCATGGCCACCGGGAAGTACGTCAGGGTGGCCGCGTCCTGGCTGACCCACTTCTTCAGCTGCGCGGAGTTCGCGATCTGGAACTCGCGAGCCCCGGTGGAGAGGTAGTCGACGTAGACGCGGATGTCGACGGCGCTGGCCACGGTCGGGGTGGGCGTCGGCGTCGGCTCTTCGGCGGTGACCTCCGGGTCTGCCTGACCGGTGCTGTCGTCCACCGTCGCGTCCTGACCGTCGGCGACCCCGGTCACCGAGGTGATCGCGAACCCGTCGTCCTGGGCGGCGAAGGGCTTCACCAGCGGCTTCGGGCCCATCTCGGTGAAGGCCCAGATCACCGCGAAGGTGCCACCGGCGACGACGATCAGCGCCGCGACACCCACGACCGCCCGGCGTACCCAGCGCGAGCGCGACTGCTTCGCCTGCACCAGCTGGGCCTTCTCGCGCACCGCTTCCCTGCGGTGACGTGTCGCAGGCACCTGCGGCGTCTCGTCGTTCGACATGAAACCTCTGAAACCGATCGTGGGCCGGGCATCCGGCGGGTCGCGCGGGTGGAGCGACCAAGAGTCGATGCTAGCCAGGCAGCCTGGGAAAAACCCAGACGCGGATGCTGCGTGGCATACTGAGGACGCGCCCACTGGCGGGCGTGCGGGCCAAGCCCCCGCTCATTCCTCACTACGGATCGTCCGGCACGTACCTGCCGGTGAAGGAGAAGAAAACATGGCGTCCGTCACGTTCGACAACGCAACCCGCCTGTACCCCGGGGGCACGCGCCCCGCCGTGGACAAGCTCAACCTCGAAGTGGGCGACGGCGAGTTCCTCGTCCTGGTCGGTCCCTCCGGATGCGGCAAGTCCACGTCCCTGCGCATGCTCGCCGGTCTCGAAGAGGTCAACTCCGGCCGCATCCTCATCGGCGACCGCGACGTCACCGACGTCCCGCCGAAGGACCGCGACATCGCGATGGTCTTCCAGAACTACGCGCTGTACCCGCACATGACGGTCGCCGAGAACATGGGCTTCGCCCTCAAGATCGCCGGCGTCGGCAAGGAAGAGCGCGCCTCGCGCGTTCTGGAGGCCGCCAAGCTCCTCGACCTCGAGGAGTACCTCACCCGCAAGCCGAAGGCCCTCTCCGGCGGCCAGCGGCAGCGCGTCGCCATGGGGCGCGCGATCGTGCGCCAGCCGCAGGTGTTCCTCATGGACGAGCCGCTGTCGAACCTCGACGCGAAGCTGCGCGTGCAGACGCGCACCCAGATCGCGTCGCTGCAGCGCCGCCTGGGCGTCACCACCGTCTACGTCACCCACGACCAGACCGAGGCGCTCACCATGGGCGACCGGATCGCAGTGCTCAAGGACGGCATCCTCCAGCAGGTCGGAAGCCCCCGCGACCTCTACGAGAAGCCGAACAACGTGTTCGTCGCCGGCTTCATCGGCTCCCCGGCCATGAACCTGTTCTCGGCCGACCTCGCCGAGGGCGGCGTGCTGTTCGGCGATGAGGTCGTCCCGCTGGATCGCGACACGGTCGGCCGCGCCAACGGCAGCCAGGTCACGGTCGGCGTCCGCCCCGAGGACATCGTGGTCGGCCCCGCCGACGGCAAGGGCCTCTCGGTGCATGTCGACCTCGTCGAGGAGCTCGGCGCCGACGGGTACCTCTACGGGCACACCGACATCAACGGCAAGCGCACCGATCTCGTCGCGCGCGTCGACGGCCGCAGCCACCCCAACGCGGGTGAGACCGTGACCCTCGCCGCCACCGCCGGCCACGTTCACGCGTTCGACGTCGACTCCGGCGAGCGTCTCAACGACAAGCCGGTCGTCTCGGCCTGACCGACATCCTGACGCGGCGCGGGCGGCCTGAGCGGCCCGCGCCGCGTCGGCATCTGCGGGAGGTTTCCGTGGCCGAGTCCCTCAACATCACCGCGAGCTCGGTCGACCCCGGCCTGCTGTCGCTGCCCTGGTCGACACCGCTCGGCGAATGGCCCAGCAGCACGATCGTGTATCTGCCCAAGGGGATCTCGCGCCACCTCGTCCGTTTCGCGAACCTCTCCGGCCGCGTCGTGGCCGTGAAGGAGACCACGGCCGAGATGGCGCGGCGCGAGTACGACATGCTCGGAAACCTTCACCGCCTCGCCGCGCCGTGCGTCGAGCGCGTCGCGGTGGTGGCGGGGCGGACGGATTCCTCCGGCGCGGCCCTTCCCGCCGCACTCGTGACGGCTCATCTGAGGTTCTCCCTCCCCTACCGCGCCCTCTTCACGCAGGTGCTCCGGCCGCACACCGCGACCCGCCTCGTGGATGCGCTCGCCGTCCTTCTCGTGCGCCTGCACAACGTCGGGTTCTTCTGGGGTGACGTCTCGCTGTCGAACACCCTCTTCCGCCGCGATGCGGGAGCGTTCGCGGCCTACCTCGTCGATGCCGAGACCGGCGAGCTGCACGAGAGCGGGCTGACGCGGGGACAGCGGGAGCACGATCTCGACGTCGCGCGCACCAACATCGCCGGCGAGATCATGGACCTCGAAGCGGGCGGGCGCCTGGAGGGCGGCATCGACGCCGTGCAGATCGCCGACGGGATCGTGTCGTCGTACCGCTCGTTGTGGGGGGCGCTCACCGACCGGGAGACGTTCGCCGTCGATGAGTCCTGGCGCATCACCGAGCGCGTGCAGCGCCTGAACGCGCTCGGATTCGACATCGGCGAGATGTCGATCGACACCACCCCTGACGGTACGCGGGTGTCCATCCAGCCGAAGGTCGTTGACGCCGGCCACCATCAGCGGCGTCTTCTTCGCCTCACCGGACTCGACGTCGAAGAGAACCAGGCGCGCCGGCTCCTCAACGACCTCGACGAATTCCGCGCCCGGGTGTCTCGGCTCGGATCCGACGAGGAGATGGTCGCGCACGAATGGCTGACGCGCGTGTTCGAGCCCGTGGTGATGGCGATCCCGTTCGATCTGCGGGCGAAGCTCGAGCCGGCCGAGGTGTTCCATCAGGTGCTCGAACACCGCTGGTACATGTCTCAGGCGCGCGGGCGCTCGGTTCCGATCGCCGAGGTGCTGACGTCCTACGTCGAAGACGTCCTCCGTCACCGCCGAGACGAGGCCACCGTCATGGGACCGCCCACCGACACCGTGTCGCTGCCGGTGCTCACCGAAGCGATCCCCGTCGTCGACGACGACGAGGATGCGGTGGACTGGCGCGATCTCGTCTAGTAGCCGACGGTGAAACGTCGGCCGGTGTGCGCCCCGGTCTCGATCTCGTCCACGATCGCCACCGCGAGGTCGAATCCGGAGATGAAGGATTCGCCGTCCTCCCCCACGACGAGCACGTCGCCGCCGTCGCGGTACCGGCCGGTGCGCTCGCCGGGAGCCCAGACGCCGAACCCTCCCGCCGGGTGCACGTAGAACCACTCGCGCCCACCGGTGCCCGACTGCAGGTCCTCGAGGACACCGATGGCCTCGAGGGCCTCGGGCTTGTAGTCCTCGGTGAACCCCTCGGTGTCGACCACGCGCGGACCGTCCGGCGCGACGAGGCTGCCGCCGGCCCCGCCGATCACGCCGACGCGCACCTCGGGCGCGAGCGCCGCGAACAGCTCCGCAAGCGCGGGCCGGACCTTTCCCAGCATGTCGCCGCGGGGAGCCACCGCCGACACGACGACCTCCACGCCCTCGAGCTCGCGAACGAGGGTCGGAACGTCGAGGATGTTGCCCTCGATGTACGTGGCGCCCTCGACGCGCTCGGACGGAACCGAGCGGGCGACCGAGACGACGGTGTGGCCGCGGTCCACCGCCTCACGAACGATGTGACTTCCGGCGTAGCCGGTTCCTCCGAGAACAGCGATACGAGCCACGTCCAGATCCTTTCGTCCAAGCAGGGTCACTCAGGCCAAGACGGCTACGCGCCCCGGTATTCCCGGCGGCCGCGGCGCCGCCGGCGCGCAGCGGTGCGGGATCGTCAGCACCGCGGAACGCGCCCGGTCACGCGAGAGCGTCGCGGAGCGCGTCCAGATGGGCGACGTCGGGCACCGCCTCGCGCCGCTCGATCCGACGAGCGAGCTCGACGACGCGCGTGTTGACCGGCGTCGGTATGCCCAGACGCGCCCCCTCGGCGTCGACATGGCCGTTGAGCTCGCCCGCCTCGGAGCGACGATCTTTGCGCCAGTCCTGCAGCACCGTGGTGGTCGCGCCCGGCACGACGAATCCCGCGAAGAGCTTGTCGGTCATGATGTCCACGACGCGCTCGGGGTCGGCGATCTCCTGCGGCTGCAGCCCGAAGATCGGAAGGACGGTGTGGCCGAGCGCCTGACCGACGGCGAGCGCCTCGTTGCCGGCCGCGACCATGACCTCGCGATAACCGGGAAGCGCGAGCGCGTCGAGCATGGGGAGACCCAGGATCGCCGACGTCACAAGCAGGGTGCAGTTGCTCACGAGCTTCATCCACTTGGCCGACTCGATGTCGTCGAAGGTGGCGACCGTCCCGCTCGTCGCCAGCAGCTCCCCCACCTCGGCGGCGCCGCCCTCGCGTCCGCCGTGGACCTCTCCCACGGCGTACCACGACCGATCCACACCCGTGTGCCGATGAACGATCCCCGGCTCCGTCATCGTGGCGGAGCATTCGATGACGGATCCGACCGTCCGGCGAGCCCCGACGACGTCCCGCACGATGGATGTCGTCATGCCGTTCTGCACACCGGCCAGCAGCCCGTCGGACGCCAGGTGCGGCTCGATCAGCTGCGCCGCCCACCGCGAGTCGTACGCCTTCACGAGCATCAGCACCACGTCGAAGTCCTCCGTCAGCTCGGCGACTTCGCACAGATGGATGACTCGGGGGCGCACGTGCAATTCGCCGGCATCGGAGAGGATGCGCAACCCATCGGCGCGCATCGCCTCCACGTGCGACGGCCATTGCTCGATGAGCGTCACGTCCCGCCCCGCGGCGATGAGATCCGCACCGATCGAGGCACCGTTGGCGCCGGCGCCGAGAACTGCGATCCGCTGATCCGACATGACGGTCCTCCCTCGCGGTGCCGCCAACGATACAGTAGGGATGTACACGATGACCGCACTTCTGCGCGGAAATGCCGGTCTCACCCGACGTCTGTTCAACTACACTTGACAGCATCCATTCACCCTCAATGAGGAGAGAACCGAATGATCCTCCACATCGCGACCTTCCGCTGGAAAGAGCACGTCGGACCGGCCGACGTCGACGCGCTGACGCAGGCCCTGCACGAGATGGCCGCGCAGATCCCGGAGATCCGGTCGTATTCGGCGGGCGCGAATCTCCACCTCCGGCCGGGCGGCAGCGATTTCGGGGTGGCCGCTCTCATGGATGACAAGGCGGGGCTCGACACCTATCTGGATCACCCGCTCCACCAAGAGGTCTATGCGTCTCTCCTCGGGAACATGCTCGCGGAGCGAAGCGCCGTGCAGCTCGAGGTCTCACAGGGCTCGTTCCAGTGAGCACCATGCGCGCCGCCGTGCTGCACGACGTCGGAGACCTGCGGGTCGAGGAGCGCCAGATCCCGGAACCGGGACCCGGCGAGGTCCGCATCAGGGTCGCCGTCTGCGGAGTCTGCGGCAGCGACGCCACCGAATTCGGACGCGGGCTCGTCCTCGCCGCCCCGCCGGTGACCCTCGGCCACGAGTTCACCGGAACTGTCGACGCGCTGGGACCCGGCGTGGACGATCTCCGGGTCGGTGACACCGTGGTCTGCGGGGCCGGCATCTCCTGCGGAACGTGCAAGCCGTGCCGGAGCGGCCGGACGAATCTGTGTCGCTCGTACACGACGCTCGGGTTCCACCACGACGGTGGTCTGGCCCAGTACGTCGTCGCGCCGGCCGCGATCGTGCTCGACGTCAGCGACTCGGGACTGAGCGATGACACCCTCGGACTCGCGCAGCCCATGGCGATCGCCGTCCATGCGGTGCGCCGGAGCGGACTGACCGCCGGCCAGGATGCCGTCATCATCGGCATCGGCGGTATCGGCGCCTTCATCACCGTCGCCGCCGCCGCGACCGGTGCACGCGTGCTCGTGGTCGATCTGAACCAGAGCCGGCTCGACCTGGCGCTCACCTTGGGGGCGAGCGAGGCGCTGCTGTCGGGCAGCATGCCCCTGGCGGAGAAGGTCGCCGAACTCGGATTCGACGTCGACGTCTTCTTCGAGGTGAGCGGGTCCGCACCCGGTCTGGCCTCCGTTCTGGAGACAGCCCGTCCCGGATCGACGATCGTGCCCGTCGGGATCCAGCGTGGTGAGCCCGCGCTGCCGCTGGGCTCGTGGACCCTTCGCGAGTACACGATCATCGGAACCGTGGCGCACGTCTTCCGCGACGACTTCCCGGAGGCCGTCAGGTTGCTCGGCACGCGGGAGGACTGGTCCGACATCGCCCGGCGGGTCGTCCCTCTCGACGGGCTCGTCGACGACGGGCTGCGCCCGCTGCTCGAGGGGGGCGGCACCCAGATCAAGACGCTGATCGACCCGTGGGCCACGTCGCCGCGTGCCGCGCAGCACGCGCGCTCCTGACCGACGAGAGGTCAGGAAAGCTCGTCCATCGCCCGCAGCACGTCCACGGCGGATGCCGGCGCGCCCCGGCCGAGCTCCGCACCCGGGGCGTCCGGCGTGCTTTGGTTGTGCAGGCGACGGCCGACGACGAACCACACCCCGCGCGCAACCGTGCTCCCGCGGTTGGAGTACAGGTGGGGTCGCAGCGAGTCGAACTGCAAGGAGTCGCCGGGGCGAAGCACGTGGGTGTCGAAATCGAGGTGCAGGGTGAGCTCACCCTCCAACAGGTAGGCGTACTCGACACCCGCGTGTCGCATGTGCTTGCCCTCGATGGAGCTGCTGGCCCCCGGCTGGTACGTGACGAGCAGGGCGTCGGCGGGGCCGCCCGCTCCCGCCGCCAGGCGCTCCCATCGCACGCCGTTCTCCATGTCGATGACGGGGTTGTCGTCGGCGTGCTGGACATCGGGGAGCGCATCGCCGTGGTGGCCGAACATCGATGGGGTGCGGGCCGCGGGAGCGGCGAGCCCGAGGAGCTCGTCCAGCGAGACGCCCAGGTGGTTGGCGAGGGCGTACAGCGTCGACACGGAGGGCTGCGTCTTTCCGATCTCGACCTGGGAGACGAGACTGGCCGAGACACCGAGCGCCTGTGCCACCGAGCGAAGGCTCAAGCCGCGCTGTTGGCGGGCCTGCCGCAGCCGTGACCCGAGACTGTCCGCCATGTCGTGACTCCCACCGTCGACGTCGGCCGACTCCGTGTGGTCAGCGATCGTGCTTGCGCCATTGTAAATGGCGGATGCCAGGACCACTGTCAAGCGTCGGTCGATACGCGCACCCCGAGAGGGAGGCGCTCGTCGCGCGAAACGGCGGTTCGCGACGTCTTCTGGCGATCCTCGCTCTTCAAGTGTTAAGTTGCACTGTACATACCGCTCCGGGAAGAGCGACTCTGGAGGATTCGATGAAGAGCACCGGCACGACTGGCACGAATGCGGTCGATTGGGAACAGCGCGTCGACATGGACCGCCTGCGCGACGCGCGGCTGGCGCGCCTTCACGCGCAGCTGGAGTCGTCGCATCTGGGTGCCGTGCTGGCGTTCGACTTCTCCAACATCCGATACATGAGCGCCACGCACATCGGCACGTGGGCGATGGACAAGCTCATCCGCTTCGCGCTGCTGACGCGCAAGAGTGACCCGATCGTCTGGGATTTCGGATCGGCCGCGAAGCACCACGCCCTGTACAACCCGTGGCTCGACGTGACGACGCAGGAGTTCGACGCCGATCCGAACGCGCCGCATGAGGGCGCCAAACGACCGCGCGCGGAAAGCGGCGCACGCGCCGGACTGTCGACGCTGCGTGGCGCCTTCCCGCCCGACGCGGATCTGGCCGGCGACGTCGCCCGCAAGATCAAGAGAGAGCTGGAGAAGTTCGGCCTGGCGAACGAGCCCCTCGGCGTCGACGTCATCGAGCTGCCCGTCCTCATCGCGCTGCAGAAGGAAGGCATCGAGGTCGTCGACGGGCAGCAGGTGTTCATGGAGGCTCGCCGCATCAAGACGTCGGACGAGATCCGGCTGCTCACCCAGGCCGCATCCATGGTCGACGCCGCGTATGAGGAGCTGTACCGCTTCCTTCGCCCTGGCGTGCGGGAGAACGAAGCGGTGGGGGTCGTCGCGAAGACTCTCTACGATCTGGGTTCGGAATACGTCGAGGGCGTCAACGCCATCTCGGGCGAGCGGTGCTCACCGCATCCCCACGTCTTCTCCGACCGCCTCATCCGCCCTGGCGACCCGGCGTTCTTCGACATCCTGCACAGCTGGAACGGCTATCGCACCTGCTACTACCGCACGTTCGCCGTCGGCTCCGCCAGCCAGGCCCAGCGCGACGCCTACACGCGCGCCCGAGAGTACATGGACCGCGCCATCGCGCTCGTCCGGCCGGGCGCCACCACCGCCGACATCGTCGCGGTGTGGCCCGCCGCGCAGGAGTTCGGCTTCGCCGACGAGATGGCCGCCTTCGCCCTCCAGTACGGGCACGGCGTGGGGCTGTCGATCTGGGAGAAGCCGATCTTCTCCCGTCTGACGTCCTTCGACCACCCCGAGGTCCTCGAGGAGGGGATGGTCTTCGCGCTGGAGACGTACTGGCCGTCCGCGGACGGATGGGGCGCGGCGCGCATCGAGGAAGAGGTCGTCGTGACCGCCGACGGATGCGAGGTCATCACCAAGTTCCCCGCAGAAGAGCTCATCGTCGCGGGTCGGCGCTACTACACGATCGACGGTCCGCTGAATCTGAAGCGTGATGCGCAGTCGCACCGGAACACGACGTGGGGACGCGGCGAGGCATGACCTCCCCATCGCCGTCGGACCGCCGGACTCTCGGGTTCCTGGGGCTCGGCGCCATGGGATCGGGCATGGCCGCGCGGCTCGTGGACGCCGGGCACGACGTCGTCGTGTGGAACCGTTCGAGCGAACCCGTCGAGGCCCTGGTCGCCCGCGGAGCGAGAGCCGCATCCGATCCGCTCGAGGCCCTTCAGGCGGAGGTGTCGTTCGCGATGCTCGCGAACGACGAGGCGACCGAGGCCGTGCTCACGGCGGAGAGGATCGCGGCGCTCGGGGGCCGCACGCTCGTCATGACGGCGTCGATCAGCCCTGCTCTGGCCGAGCGGCTCGCGTCCGCGTTCGCGCGGGCGGGGGCGCACTACGTCGCGGCTCCGGTGCTCGGCCGGCCCGACGTCGCCGCGGCCGGCCAGCTCAATGTCCTCGCCGCGGGAAGCGGACCCGTCGTGGATGCCCTCGAGCCGCTGCTGCAGACCCTCGGCAAGCGCGTGTGGCGGTTGGGCGAGCGCCCGGAGATCGCCAACGCCGTCAAGGCCGTCGTGAACTACAACATCATCCATGCGATGCAGGCGATCGGAGAGTCCGTCGCGATGACGGAGCGGCTCGGGATCGCTCCCGAGGTCCTCACCGACCTCCTCTCCCAGACACTCTTCGGCGGGGTCGTCTACACGAACTACGGCCGGATCATCGCCCGCCAAGAATACACGCCCGCGGGTTTCCACATCGCGCTGGGGCGCAAGGACCTCGGGCTGGCAGCGGAGGTCGCCGCCTCCGTGGGCGTCACGGCGGCGACCATGCCGGCCCTCGTGGAGGTCTTCGACACCGCCCTCGCCGATCCGGAGTTGCGCGAGGCGGACTGGAGCGCGATCGCGGAGGTCAGCCGCCGCGACCTCGGCTGACGGGCGAGCCTGCCGCGTGCAGAGAAGGGGGTGCCCGCAGAAGCGGGCACCCCCTTCTCTGCCGTCTCAGAGCAGTGTGGAGCCGCGATCGACGTAGAGGTTGACCGCCGAGACCCCTCGGCTGCGCATCAGGAACTGCGTGGCCTCGACGACATCGCGCATGGTCGCGAGGGCGCCTCCCGGCGTGTGCTTCTCGTAGTTCTCGAGCACTCCCGCGGGCTTGTTGGCCCAGAACGGGCTGTCACCGATGATGCCGGGGTGCAGCGCGTTGACACGGATCGGAGCCAGCTCCAGCGCGAGCGTGTTCACCAGTCCGGTCACTCCGCCGTTGATGGAGGAGACCGTCGTCGATCCCGGATACGGAAGGTCCTTGGCCCGCCCGCCGAACAGCACGATCCCGGTGTCCACGCTGGCGTCCATGCGGTCGAGCAGGGTGTGGACGGTCTCGGAATACCCGACGAGCTTGAGCGTGACCAGACGCACGGCACGGTCGATGTCGTAGTCGCGGATGGTGTTGGCATCGCGTTCGATCGCGGCGAGGACCAGCCCGTGCACGACATCGATGTCGGCGAGCTGAGCGGCGATGGAGTGCGGCTCGGAGATGTCCAGGGCGATTCCGCGTGCCCGCGGTCCCAGATCAGCTGCGATGGCGACGGCACGCTCGCGGTCGCGGCCCGTGATGATCACGCTGTCCCCGCGCTCGATGCAGTCCTTCGCGATCTCCAGGCCGATGCCCGACGTTCCCCCGACGACGACGATGGTCTTTTCGCTCACTTCTCTCCTTCGAGGCTGAGTGCGATCCCGCTCGCCATGGCAAGAACGGCGCACGTCCATGGTTGTTCCGCACGGCATGTACAGTGCGGCTTAACAGAAGTCAATCCGCCGGCACGGGGCTTGTCAAGCCGACGTGGCGGCGGCCGTGGCCGCATCCGGGGCGGTTTCATCGACGAAACCCCCCGGAGTAACACTGGACAAGCCTGTTCAGCATGGCTTAATTTTGGTCCACGTCCGATCGGAAGTCCCGCGCGCCGGCGCGACCGACGGAGACAGCGAATCAAGGAGGATGAGCGCCCATGCCCGACACCCCGACCCCGGGTCAGCCCACGGTATTCCGCAACGGGATCGTCCTCACGATGGACGATTCCCACACTGTCCTCCCCCGCGGCGACGTCCTCGTCATCGACGGCAAGATCGCCGAGGTGGGCGAGCAGCTCAACGTCCCCGACGGGACGTTCGAGATCGACGCCGCCGGGGGGATCGTGATGCCCGGGATGGTGGACACCCACCGTCACATGTGGCAGACGGCGATGCGCGCCTACGGCGCGGACTGGACGCTCACGCAGTACTTCGTCTGGTACTACCTGCAGCACGGCGCGAAGTTCCGCCCGCAGGACTACGCCGCGGGGAACCTCATCTCGGCCTTGGATGCGATCGAATCGGGCGTGACCACGAGCCTCGACTGGTCGCATGGACTGCGCACCGTCGAGCACGCCGAGGCCGCGTTCGACGCCCTGGTGTCCTCGCCCGGACGCTTCGTCTTCGCGTACGGCAACATCCATGAGTCGCCGTGGGAGTGGACGGCCGATCCGGCGGTCCAGGCTCTGCTGACGAAGTCCCGCGACGACTCCCGCATGTTCGGGACGCAGATCGCCTTCGACGTCCCCAACCAGGACGAGAACTTCCCCGAGCTCGCGGCGTACCGCGTGGCCAAGGACCTGGGGCTCCGGGTCACGACCCACGCCGGGGTGTGGGGCGCCACGAACGACTGGGGGATCAAGAACGCCTACGACGCCGGCGTCATGGAAGAGGGCTTCACGTACGTGCACGCCGCCTCGCTGTCGGCGGAGTCGTACCAGAAGATCGCGGCGACCGGCGGCAACGTCTCCCTCGCGACGGAGTCGGAGGACACCTGCGGTCAGGGTTACCCCCCGATCCATCACCTCCGCCGCTACGGGATCCCCACGTCGCTCTCGGTCGACACGAGCGTGTGGTTCAGCGCCGACCTGTTCTCCGCCATGCGTGCCACCGTGAACGCGGACCGGGCCCTCGAGCACTACCAGGCCCACCAGCTCGAGCCGGCCGAGACGATCACGCACGTCAAGCTGCGCGCGGAAGACGTCGTGCACATGGCGACGCGCGGCGGGGCGGACGCCATCGGCAAGGGCGATCAGATCGGCTCGCTGGAGAAGGGCAAGCTCGCCGACGTCGTGCTGCTGAAGAACGAGCACTCGCCGACCTGGGCGCCGCTCATCAACCCGTGGGGACAGGTCGTGTACCAGGCCCAGCGAGGCGATGTGCACACCGTGCTGGTCGGCGGTGAGGTGGTGAAGTGGGAGGGCCGGCTGACTGCCGGGGACCTCCCCGGTGTCCGGGCTCAGCTCGATGAGACCGTAGCGTACCTCGAGCGCGAGGTCGGCGATGACTGGATCTCCGGTCAGCACCCCGAGATCCCCGAGAGCGAAGTGCTCTACAACCCGTATCAGTACAAGAAGTAAGCCGGGATCGGCGGCGCTGCGGGCCTACTCGCGTACGGCTCGCAGCGTCGCCACCTGGTAGAGCGCGACGGATGCGGCGATGCCGGCGTTGAGGGACTCCGTGCTGGCGGAGATCGGGATCGAGACGATCTGATCGCACGTCTCCGTCACCAGGCGCGAGAGCCCCTTGCCCTCCGAACCCACCACGATGACGACGGGCCGGTCGGCGAGCTCGAGCGCGGGCAGCGACACATCCCCGTGACCGTCGAGGCCGAGGACGAACACCCCCTGCTTCTTGAACTCCTTGAGGGTGTTCGTGAGGTTCGGGGCGATAGCCACCGGGATCCGTGCGGCAGCGCCGGCGCTGGTCTTCCACGCCGCGGAGTTCACGCCGGCTGACCGCCGCTGCGGGATGATGAGCCCCTGACCGCCGAACGCGGCCGTCGAGCGGATGATGGCCCCGAGGTTGCGGGGATCGGTGACGCCGTCCAGCGCGACCAGCAGCGGGAGCTCGCCCGTCTCCGACGCGCGCTCCAGAAGATCCTGCGGATGGGCGTACGCGTACGGCGGGACCTTCAGGGCGACGCCCTGGTGCACGCCGTCGAAGCCGGCCATGCGATCCAGTTCGGGGCGGGTCACCTCCAGCACGGGGATCTCGCGGTGGGTCGCGATCGACAGCATCTCCTTGACGCGATCGTCCATCTCGACGCGCTGGGCGATGTACATCGCGGTCGCGGGGATGCGGGCCCGTAGGGCCTCGAGCACGGAGTTGCGCCCGGTCACCGTCTCGGTGTCATCGCTCTGCTTCGCCCGGCCGCCGCGGTTCTGGGCGCCGGATGCGGGGCGCTGGGCGGGCCGGCTCCTGCCGCCGGCAGCGGCGAAGCGCTCCTGGGCCGCCTTGCGCTTACCGGCGGGGTGCCACGCACGGTCCTCCGCCTTCGGAGTCGGTCCGCGCCCCTCGAGCGAGCGACGGTTCTTGCCGCCCGACCCCTTGCTGGGGCCCTTCTTGCCGCGCCCGGCGGACGGGTTTCCTGGCTTAGCCATTGATACTCCACACTGTTCCATCGGGGGTGTCTTCGAGCGTCACGCCGGCCGCGGCGATGGCGTCCCGGATGCGGTCGGCCGTCGCCCAGTCCTTCTCCCGGCGCGCGTCGGCGCGCTGGGCCAGGAGCCTGGTCAGAAGGGCATCGAGCGCACCGGTCTCGGGTGCCGCGTCCGCGCCCCGCCAGAACGGATCGAGCGGGTCAACACCGAGCAGACCCGTCATGACGGCGACGTCCGCGAAGGCCCGCAGCACGCCGTCGCGGTCGCCCGCCTCCAGCGCGACGTTTCCCTCGCGTACCGTCTCGTGCACGACGGCGAGCGCCTGCGGCACCCCGAGGTCGTCGTCCATCGCGGCGGCGAACCGCTCGGGCACGGCCGCCATGACGGCACGGTCGGCGTCGGCGCGCAGCATCCGCAGTGCTCGCTCCTGGAAGGACCGGATGCGCCCGAGTGCGGCCTCGGCCTCCGCGAACGCACGATCGGAGAGGTCGAGGCTCGACCGGTAGTGCGCGGCCCCGAGGGCGTAGCGCACGACGAGCGGATCGACGCGGCGGAGCACGTCGTCGGCGAGGAGGAAGTTGCCGAGCGACTTCGACATCTTCTGTCCGTCGACGGTGACGAGGCCGTTGTGCACCCAGTAGCGAGCGAACGGGTCGCCGGCTGCGGTGGACTGGGCGAGCTCGTTCTCATGGTGCGGGAAACGCAGATCGAGTCCGCCGCCGTGGATGTCGAACTCGGGGCCGAGGTAGCGGCGCGACATGGCGGAGCACTCGATGTGCCATCCGGGCCGCCCGCGTCCCCACGGGGACTCCCACGATGCACTGTCGGGCTCGCCGGGCTTCGCACCCTTCCACAGCGCGAAGTCCTGCGGTGCGCGCTTCCCGCGCGGGTCGGCGTCGCCTGCGGCCTCCATCGCGTCGACGGACTGGCGGGTGAGGGAGCCGTACGACGGCCACGACCGCACGTCGAAGTACACGTCTCCCGCGGCATCCGAGGCCGGATCGGCGGCGTAGGCGTGGCCGGCCTCGATGAGCCGGGCGATGATCTCCTGCATCTGCGGGATGGATGCGGTGGCGCGCGGCTCGTACGTCGGCGGCAGGATGCCGACGGCGCCGTAGGCCCGTGAGAACTCCAGTTCCATGCGGTACGCCAGCGCCCACCACGGCTCCGCGTCGGTCGCGTTGGCCAGCACCTTGTCGTCGATGTCGGTGACGTTGCGGACGAAGGTCACCCGGCCGAAGCGATGGGACAGCCAGCGGCGCAGGATGTCGAAGCTCAGCGCCGCCCGCACGTGCCCGATGTGAGGCCCGGACTGCACGGTGGGCCCGCACACGTACATCGTCACGTTCTCGGGGTCGACGGGAGTGAAGTCGCGCAGCGCCTGCGCCTTCGTGTCGTAGATCCGGACCGTCACCGTCCCAGCCTACCGGCGGCCCCGCGGTGCATCCGGGGACGCGAGGCGATAGAAAGGACGGATGCCCGCCGTGCTCGCCGTCGTCTTCGCCGCGATGCTGTTCGGAACGACCGGGACGGCGCAGGCGCTCGGACCCGCCGAGACGACACCACTGGGCGTCGGCACGATGCGGCTGCTCATCGGCGGGACCGCGCTTGCCGTGGTCGGCCTTTCCGCGGGCCTACGGGCTCGTCGGCGGGCCGGCGCGCCGCGGTGGAATGCCCGGGCGCTGGGCCTCATGGCGCTCACCGGTGTGAGCCTCGCCGTGTACCAGCCGTTGTTCTTCCTCGGCACCGAGCGCAACGGCGTGGCCGTGGGCACGGTGGTCGCGCTGGGCTCCGCGCCGGTGATCGCGGGACTGCTGGAGTGGGCGCTCACCCGCCGCCTCCCCCGCGCGACGTGGATCGTCGCCACCGCCCTGGCACTGGCGGGCGTCGTCGTCCTCGCCTTCGGCGGCGACGCGGGGCAGGCCGGTGCCGATCCGATCGGTTTCGCCGGCTCGATCGGAGCCGGTGCGTCCTTCGCCGTCTTCGCCAACGCCCAGCGGCGGCTGATGGACGGCGGGTGGGACCCGTTCACCGTGGCCGGGGCGATGGGGGCGGGCTCGGCGATCGTGGCCGCGGCGGTCGTGCCGTTCGTCGATCTGCGGTGGGCCGCGACCCCGTCGGGCCTCACGATGTCGATGTGGCTGGGCCTTGCCACCATCGCGCTGGCCTACACGCTGTTCACGTGGGGACTGCAGGGCCTGACCGCCTCGACGGCGGCCACCCTGACGCTCGCCGAGCCCCTCACCGCCGCGATCCTCGGAATCGCGCTCCTCGGCGAGCGCCTGTCGCCCGCGGCGATCGCCGGGCTGGTCGTGCTCGGCATCGGCCTCGTCGTGCTCGCGTGGGGCTCGCGCGCCCCCCGTGACCCGCGGCCCTTCGCGGTGGAGGGCTGATGACGCTGCAGATCGACGTCGACGACCTGTCGTCGGAGGACACCCGAGCCCTCGTCGCGACGCACCTGGCCGGGATGCTCGCGGCCACTCCTCCCGAGAGCGTTCACGCGCTGGGCGCGGCGGAGCTGCAGCATCCGGATGTCACGGTCTGGGCGGCCCGCGTCGACGGTGATCTCGCCGGCATCGCTGCGCTGAAGGCGCTGGACGCCCATCGCGGGGAGATCAAGTCGATGCGCGTCGTCGACGCGTTCCTCGGCCGCGGCATCGGGCGTGCGCTCGTGCGTCACCTCGTCGCCGCGGCACGCGCTCGCGGCATGACGAGCGTGTGGCTGGAGACCGGAAGCGCCGCCGAGTTCGCACCGGCCCGCGCGCTGTACGCCAGCGAGGGCTTCGTCGAGTGCGCCCCCTTCGAGCCGTACGCGCCCGATCCGCTCTCCACTTTCATGACCCGTCGCCTCTGAGGCGCCGCTTCCCCCGCACCGATCTGCCGCTTTCGCCGGTCTGAAACCGCCAAACGGTGCGGGTGAGCGAGACGTGCGACCCGCTAGGCAGGGACGAGCAGCGCGACGGCGAACGCGGCCACGCCCTCGCCGCGGCCGGCGAACCCGAGACCGTCGGTCGTCGTCGCGCTCACGCTCACCAGCGCGCCGCCGAGGGCCGCCGACAGCGCCGCCTCCGCCTCGCCGCGCCGCGCCGCGAACCGGGGGCGGGCGGACTGGAACTGCACCGAGACGTTGCCGATGCGCCATCCGGCTTCGCCGACGAGGCCGAGCGTGTGCGCGAGGAAGACGTCGGCGTGCGCGCCGGCGAACTCGGGGCGATCGGTGCCGAAGTGCGCACCGATATCGCCGAGCCCCGCAGCCGACAGCAGCGCGTCGACGATCGCGTGGGCCACGACGTCGCCGTCGGAATGGCCCGACAGCCCCGGCTCGCCCGGCCATTCCACGCCTCCGAGCCACAGCGGCCCCTCCGCGCTGAAAGCGTGGACGTCGGTGCCGACCCCGACCCGCGGGAGCGGATGCGGCTGCTCCAGCGCCACGCGGCTCTGGCCTACCGGCGCGACCAGCGCCCGCGCGCGCTCGAGGTCGTCGGGGGTGGTGATCTTGAAGGCGCGCGCATCCCCGCGCACGACAGTGACCGGGTGCCCCGCGTCCGACACGAGGGCGGCGTCGTCGGTGAACTCCCGGTCGGCTGCGGCGTAGGCGGCGTCGAGGATGACGCGGGGAAAGCCCTGCGGCGTCTGGGCGGCGACGAGCTCGGACCGGTCGACGGCGGCCACGGCGGTCTCGCCTTCCACCCGCTTGAGGGTGTCGACGACCGGGAGGGCCGGCACGACCGCGGCCGATCCGTCGGCGAGGGCGTCGAGCACCCGCCGGAAGACGTCCGGCGGTGTCAGGGCGCGTGCGGCGTCGTGGACGAGCACGACGGAGACGTCGGGCCAGACTGCCCGCAATCCCGCCGCGACCGATTCCTGGCGGCTCGCTCCACCGACGACGACGGATGCGAGGTCCCGGGAGGGCCCGGATGCGGCCAGGGTCTCGGTCAACGCGTCGCCCTCCCGCTCGGCCGGGGCCACGACGATCACCTGCGCGGAGGGCGCGGCGGCGAAGACGCCGTCGAGGGCATGGCGCAACACGGAGCGCTCGTCGATGCCGACGAAGGCCTTGGGCGCGCCCGCACCGAGCCGGCTGCCGGAGCCGGCGGCCACGACGATGATGGCGACGGCCGGGACCGGCGGAATGCTCACGCCCCTACGCTAGCGCGACGTCAGGAGGCGAGGACCTCGTCGAGGACGACGCCGGCGCGCTCCTCGTCGGTCTTCTCCGCCAGGGCCAGCTCCGAGACGAGGATCTGCCGAGCCTTGGCCAGCATCCGCTTCTCACCCGCGGAGAGCCCACGATCCTGGTCGCGACGCCAGAGATCGCGCACGACCTCGCTCACCTTGATGACGTCACCCGAGGCGAGCTTCTCGAGGTTCGCCTTGTACCGACGGGACCAGTTTGTGGGCTCCTCCGTGAAGGGGGCGCGCAGCACTTCGAAGACCCTGTCCAGGCCCTCCTTGCCGATCACATCGCGGACGCCGACCAGATCCACGTTCTCCGCGGGCACCTCGATGACGAGGTCTCCCTGCGTGACGTTGAGCTTCAGGTATTTCTTCGTCTCGCCCTTGATGATGCGGTCCTTGACCTCGATGATCGTGGCCGCTCCGTGGTGCGGATAGACGACGGTCTCGCCAACCTCAAAAAGCATGCAGTTATGTCCTTTCGGCAACGTCCAGTCTACCACAGCGGAGTATGCGCTAAGGTTCTCCGCCTGCGCCCGGGGCTCGCGCGCGAGGGCACGTGGCGGCGGCCCGCTACCCCATAGAATGCAGGGGTAGTCGACTGCCCCATCGGGAGGATCTGTGAACTCGCGCCTCATCGCGTCCGTCGCTCTGGGCGCCGCCGTCCTTCTCGGGACGAGCGGCTGCGCCCTGGTCAGCACGCAGGCGACCACGATCCAGTACTCCCCCGCCGACGGGGTGAACATCCCCTCCTCGGGCCCGCTGAAGGTGCGCAACGTGCTCTTCGTGACGGGCGAGGACGGCGGCGAGGGCAACATGATCGCGGCGATCGTGAACGAGACGGACGAGAGCCAGACGCTTAACGTCGAGATCGGGGAAGGCTCGGACGCTCAGAAGGCGACAGTCCGCGTGCCGGCCAAGTCGACGGTGAGCCTGGGGAACCCCTCCGACGACACCCCGCCGCTGAACATCGACGACGTCGGCGGTCTTCCCGGATCGACGGTCCCCGTCTACTTCCAGTCCGGCGACGCCGAGGGCGTGCTGTGGCAGGTGCCGGTGCTCGACGGCTCGCTCGACTACTACAACGAGCTGCTCCCGTAGCCGCTCGCGGGCCCCGGGGCCTCAGGCCTCGAATCGGTAGCCGAGGCCGCGCACCGTCACGAGCATCGACGGGTCGCTCGGGTTCTCCTCGATGCGCGAGCGGATGCGCTTGATGTGCACGTCGAGCGTCTTGGTGTCACCGAAGTAGTCGGTCCCCCACACCCGGTCGATCAGCTGGCCGCGCGTGAGCACGCGCCCCGCGTTGCGCATGAGCACCTCGAGAAGCTCGAACTCCTTGAGCGGCATGTTGATCTCGCCGCCGTCGACCGCGACAGTGTGGCGGTCGATGTCGAGGGTCACGCGGCCGCCGGTGAGGACGCGGTCGTCGAGGTCGGCCTCGATCTGCGCGTAGCGGCGCAGCACCGCCCGCATCCGGGCCAGGAGCTCCCGCGCCGAGTAGGGCTTGGTGACGTAGTCGTCGGCGCCGAGCTCGAGACCGACGACGATGTCGACCTCGGAGTCCTTCGCCGTCAGCATGATGATCGGGACGGTCGAGCCCGCGCGCATCTGCCGGCACACCTCGGTCCCGGGCATGCCGGGCAGCATGAGATCGAGCAGCACGATGTCGGCGCCGCGCTCGGAGAACGCCGAGAGCGCCGCCGGTCCGTCCTCGGCGATCTCGACCTCGTAGCCCTCGCGTCGTAGGAGGTAGGCCAGCGGGTCGGCGAGGTCGGGTTCGTCCTCGACGATCAGAACACGGCTCATGCGGATTCCCCCTTCACGGGTGTGGCGCGGGCCGCGGACTTGCGGCTCTTGCGTCGGGATTTCTGGCGGGCGGGTTCCCGCTCGGGCGCGGGAGTGAGAGGCAGGCGGATGGTGAACGTGGAGCCGCGCCCTGGCCGGGACCACAGCCGCACCTCCCCGCCGTGGCGCTGCACGGCGTGCTTGACGATCGAGAGACCGAGGCCCGTGCCGCCGGTGCTGCGCGAGCGGGCCTGGTCGGTCCGGTAGAACCGCTCGAAGATGCGCTGCTGGTCGCCCTCCGGGATGCCGATCCCCCGATCGGTCACGGCGATCTCGACGATGCCGCCGGCATCCTTCACCCCGACCCCGACGCTCGATCCCGCGGCCGAGTAGGCCACCGCGTTGGCGAGGAGGTTGCCGACGGCCTCGGTGAGCACTTGTGCATCACCGCGCACGTAGAGACCGCGCGTGCCGCCGCGGACGATCGTGACCGACGCGGAGTCCGCCTGCATCGCGTGGGACTCGACAGCCGCCGTCACCACCTCGTCCACCGACACGTCGCGCACCTCCTTCAGCTCATCGGAGGCCTGCAGCCGCGACAGGCTCATGATGCGCGATGTCAGGGCTCCCAGACGGCCCGCCTCCGCGGTCAGGCGTGCGGCGAAGACCCGCACCTGGGCGGGGTCGTCCGCGGCGGACTCGATCGCCTCAGCGAGGAGGCTCACCGCGCCGACGGGCGTCTTCAGCTCGTGACTGGTGTTGGCGACGAAATCGCGACGCATCTCCTCCACGCGCTCGCGCTCGGTGATGTCGCGCAGCACGACGAGAGTCAGCCGCGGCGAGATGGACGTCGCGCGCACGGCGACCAGGCGCGGCTCGGCGGGGGCCGCGCCGCGGCGCAGGCGGAGGTTCTCGGTGACCGGCGCCCCGCTGTCGCGTGCGGTACGCGCGACGCGGCGGAGGTCTTCGTCCGGGAGGACGGCGCCCACCCGCATCGCGAACACCTCTGCGGGGGCGGATGCGGCGAGCACGGTGGAGGACGTATCCGAGATGAAGGCGGGGTCGTCCATGGCGCGGAGCACCTCGGTCACCCCCTCCGGCAGCTCGGTGGTGGTGCGGGCGCGCTGGCGGTCGCGGACGCGCACCGCCCACGCGAGGAGCAGGACGACGGAGCCGCCGACCGCTATCCCGAGGAGGAGAGCGAGCAGCGCGAGCTGCGTCTGATCCATGCCCCCAGCGTACGGGCGCCGTTCGACCGCTCTCGGCCGGTGGCGGGATCCGAGCCGATTCCGAGGGCTACTATTCACCTCGGAGGCACCGTCCGTTCACCATCGCGGGAAACAATCGCGGAAGTCGCGGCGGGTGTGCCGTGCCGCGGATTTCAGGAGGTTGCGCGATGCGCGAAGTGTTCCACCAGTCGCTGGAGGACGTGCAGAACCGTCTGGTCGAGATCGCCGAACTGGTCACCGTCGCCATCGACCGCGCGACCCGGGCGTTCTCGAGCAGTGATGTCGCCCTCGCCGAGGAGGTCATCCAGGCCGACCGCATCATCGACGAGAAAGCGGTGGCGCTGGACGAGCTGGCGATCGAGATCCTCGCGCGCCAGCAGCCCGTCGCTCGCGACCTCCGCATCGTCGTCACGGCGCTGCGGGTGAGCGCCTCGCTCGAGCGCATGGGCGACATGGCCGAGCACATCGCGCAGCTCGCGCGCTCCCGCTTCCCCGAGCGCGCGATCCCGAAGGGCCTGAAGGGCACCTTCATCCGGATGGGAGAGCTCGACGTCTCTGTCGCCCGCAAGCTCACCGAGCTGCTGCGCACCGAGGACCTCGGCCTCGCAGAGGAGATCCGCAACGACGACGACGCCATCGACGAGCTGCACATCAGCGTGTTCGAGAAGGTTCTCGGCGACAACTGGAAGGGCGAGGCCATGGCCACGGTCGACGCCACGCTCGCCAGCCGTTACCACGAGCGCTTCGCCGACCACGCCGTCTCGGTGGCGAAGAAGGTCGTCTATCTCGCCACCGGAGACTGGACGGCCGAGCCGGTCCCGGTCGACGCGCCGACGAGCTGAACACCACCGACGAGCAGAGGGCGGATGCTGTCGCATCCGCCCTCTCGCGTCGATTCGGGCTACTTGCTCCCCTGCGCGGCGACCGCCGCGGCGCCGGCTGCGGCGGCCTCGGGGTCGAGGTACTCGCCCGCGCCTCGGGGCTTCAGGTCTTCGTCGAGCGTGTACACCAGCGGGATGCCGGTGGGGATGTTCAGCGCGGCGATGTCGTCGTCGCTGATCCCCTCGAGGTGCTTCACGAGACCGCGCAGCGAATTGCCGTGCGCCGTCACGAGGACCGTCTTGCCGGCCTTCAGGTCGGGCACGATCTCGCCGTGCCAGTACGGCAGCATGCGGTCGATGACGATCTTCAGGGACTCGGTGTCGGGCACTTCGCCGTCGATGCCGTCGTAGCGCGGGTCGCCGACCTGGCTGTACTGGTCGTCGGCCGGGAGCGGAGGCGGCGGCACGTCGAATGAGCGGCGCCACAGCATGAACTGCTCCTCGCCGAACTCCTCGAGCGTCTGCGCCTTGTCCTTGCCCTGCAGGGCTCCGTAGTGGCGCTCGTTGAGGCGCCAGGAGCGCTTGACCGGGATCCACAGGCGGTCCGCCGCGTCCAGCGCGATGTCGGCGGTCTGGATGGCACGGCTGAGCACCGAGGTGTGCAGGACGTCGGGCAGGATGCCGGATTCGGCCAGCAGCTCGCCGCCGCGGGCGGCCTCGGCCTTGCCCTGGTCGGTGAGCCGCACGTCGACCCACCCGGTGAACTGGTTCGTCTTGTTCCACTCGCTCTGGCCGTGGCGCAGCAGGATCAACGTGTAGGGGGCGCTCATGCCGCCATCCTATCGATCGCGTGCCACCCGGCCTGGCATCATGGGGCGCGTGCGCACGGGGGTCGAGGGTCAGGTCACGCGCGGCACCACCGGCACCAATCGGTTGCGCCGCGTCGACCGCTGGATCGCCCGCCACCCCGCGTTGCGCCGCGCCGACGATCCGCTCGTCGTGGACCTCGGGTTCGGGGCGAGCGCCGTCACGACTCTCGAGCTGTACGCGCGGCTCGCTCCGGCGCGTCCGGACGTGGAGGTGCGGGGGATCGAGATCGACGCCGACCGCGTGGCGCGCGCCCGCGCGCAGCTCGCCCTCGCTCCGCCGCGCACACGGGAACGGGTGACGTTCGTCCGCGGCGGGTTCGAGGTGCCGCTGCCGCCCGGTCGCCGCCCCGCGGTCATCCGCGCGATGAATGTGCTGCGTCAGTACGACGAGGCGGAGGTGGCGACGGCGTGGCAGCGGATGGCCGCGCGTCTGTCGCCGGACGGTGTGCTCGTCGAGGGCACGTGCGACGAGCGGGGCAGGATCGTGACGTGGGTCGAGATCGGCGCGGATGCCGCACCGCGCTCGCTCACGATCTCGCTGCGTCTCGCCGGGCTCGACTCGCCGGCGATCGCCGCCGAGCGCCTCCCGAAGGCCCTCATCCACCGCAATGTGCCCGGGGAGCGCATCCACGCGCTCTTGCAGGGCCTCGACGACGAGTGGCAGCGGGCCGCGGTCGTCGCCCCCTTCGGCCCGGTGCACCGCTGGCGGACGGCACTGGACGCCCTGGCCGCTCGGGGATGGCCGCTCGTCGGGCGGGCGCGGTGGCGCCTGGGTGAGGTCGGCGTGCCGTGGGAGGCAATCGCGCCGACCTGACCCGTCGACTCGCCAGCATCCGTCGACTTTCGCGTCAAGAAACGACGCTTGTTGGCGAGTCGAGGGGTTAGGTTCGGCGGGAGAGCCGGGGAAGGCGCGGCACCGACGCCGTCGCGCCGGCATCGGCCGGTACGACGACCTGCTGCGCCGCCGCTACGGCGCCCTGCTCCGTGTCGACGACGAGGTCGACGTCGGCGGGGGCGGTGCGCTTGACCAGCGCCAGGGCGATGGGACCGTCCTCGAAGTGCCACGCGGCGGAGGTCACGGCGCCGATGACCGTCTCTCCGGCGCGGACCGCGTCGCCGCGTGCCGGGAGGATGCTGTCGCTGCCGTCGAGCTGAAGTGCGACGAGCCGGCGCGGAGGGTGTCCGAGGTTGTGCACCTTGGCGACCGTCTCCTGACCGCGGTAGCAGCCCTTCGACAGGTGCACCGCGGTGCGCAGCCAGTCCAGCTCGTGGGGCAGCACGCGCTCGTCGGCGTCGACGCCCACCCGCGGGCGCCACGCCGCGACGCGGAGCGCCTCGGCGGCGTCGAGACCGGCCAAGGTCACCGCCCCCGACACGGCGGCATCCGCCACTCGCGCCGCCTCCTCGGCATCGACGACGGCTTCGACCCAGTCGCGCTCGGCGCCCGGATGCGCCGCCACGGTGGCGTACGCGTGGCCGCCGGGTGAGACCTCCGGCCAGGGATCGCGCCACAGCACCGGCATGCCGGCCGGTGCGACCGGCGTCACGGCGGCGATCGCGGCAGCGGTGCCGCCGACCACCTCGAGGTCCGGACGCTCGGCGATCTCCACACGCAGGCGGAATCGCATCCGCTGCAGCCAGGAGGCCAGGCCCGCGGCATCCGCGGCGTCGACGATCAGCCACGTCGTGGCGCCGTCGTCGACGACGGATGCGGCGTGCTCGACGTGACCCTGCGGGTCGAGGATGAGGAGCTCGGTCGAGACCCCCGCCGGCAGATGCGCGACAGCCTGCGACGACAGCGAATCGAGCCACGAGAGCCGGTCTTCGCCGGCGACGGTGACGACGCGCCGGTCGCCCAACGGCGCCAGCGCGCCGCCGGCGGCGAGCGAGCGCTGCTCGGCGAAGGGGTTGCCGAGATGGCGGAGGCCGCGCTCGTCCGAGACGGCCCCCGGGATTGCTGCGATATCCATGCTCACTCCGCTCGTGCCAGTCGCGCCGACGCGTGCGACGCGAGCTCACCGCCGAGCGCGGCGATGTCCCAGGCCCACAGGAGGTGCCCGTCGACGAGCCCGTACATCCGCGTGGCCGCGGCATACGACTTGGCGCTGGCGGTGCGGATCACCGCGTCGGTCGCGAGATCGATCCGGGGTCCGCGGACCTGCCCCAGGTAGAGCTCGCTCACGCCGTCGGCGTGCACGAGCGACACCTCGATGTCGAAGCCGCCCTCCGCGTTGCGCAGCGACTCGACGTCGTCGACGGTGCGCGCGGGGGCGGAGGCCACGGCGGGAAGAAGGCCCGGCCCGGCATCGGCGTCCGTGGCGCGACGGCTCAGACGCCAGTAGCCCATCTCCGCCACGAGCGGCGTGCGCTCCTCGCCGTCGAGCAGCCAGGCGTCGGCGGAGTAGTTGAGATAGCCGCCGCCGTCGTGGCTGAAACTCACGCGGTGCGCGAACTCCCCCGAGAAGTGCTCGCCGGCGGCGGCGTAGTCGAGCACGCCGGTGCCCTCCCACACGCCCACGAGCCAGGAGAGCGGAACGAGATCGGCCGGCAGATCGGTCGGCAGTTCGAGCATGCCGCGCCGCCGGTCAGCGCTGGCCGCGGAAGAGGTTCCAGACCACGGTGCCCGACACGAACGCGATGGCGAGGGACGCGAGGCCGAGCAACCCCACGAAGAAGAGTTCGAGCGCGACGAGATCCATGCCGCGAGTTTATCCCACCGGGCACGGGGGCCGGGTGCCGTTCAGCCTGGGATGATCGCGGCGAGACCGAACCCGGCGCTGATGACGGCCATGATGATCATCGCTCCGAGCACGCTCGCCGCCACGCGGAAGATGAACTCGTGCGACCGGCCGTACCAGAGCTGCACCCCGAAGGCGAGGGCGAGGATCCCGCCGAGGGCCACGGTGAGCCACGCGGCGCGCCACGGCTCGGGGACGAAGACACCGATCGCGACCCCGGCGAGCGCGGAGACGATCCAGACCGCGACGACGCCCCACACGGTGCGCCGCGGCGCGAGTTCCGGAACGGACATCCCGTCATTCTCGCGCACCAGCGACCTCCGCCGCATCCGGCGCGGCGGGAGCGGTGCCTTCCGCGCCCTAGAATGTGGGGAATCGACGCGGTCCGCCGCGTCCGGGGAGGTCCGTTTGGCACAGCTTCTGGTTCTGAGCTCCGCGCAGAGCGGGGGTCCCGTGCTGCCCTCGCTCGAGCTGCTGAGCCACCGCGTGCGCCAGATTCCGGCGGAGCCGGCCCAGCTGGTCAATGCTCCCAGCGCCGACGTCATCTTCATCGACGCGCGCACCGACCTCGTCGGCGCGAAGTCGCTGTGCAAGATCCTCAACACCACCGGCCTCGACGCGCCGCTCGTTCTCGTGGTCACTGAGGGGGGCCTCACGGCCGTCTCCACGGACTGGGGCATCGACGACGTCATCCTCGTCACGGCCGGTCCGGCTGAGGTCGACGCCCGCGTGCGCCTGGCGATCGGGCGCATGTCGAAGGAGCAGGTCTCCACGCGCATCCAGACCTCCGGCATCACCATCGACGAGTCGTCGTACTCCGCGAAGGTGCACGGCAAGCCGCTGGACCTCACGTACAAGGAGTTCCAGCTCCTGCACTTCTTCGCCACCCACCCCTCCCGCGTCTTCACGCGCGAGCAGTTGCTGAGCGAGGTGTGGGGCTACGACTACTTCGGCGGCACGCGCACCGTGGACGTGCACGTGCGGCGCCTGCGCGCGAAGCTCGGCGACCTCGAGCAGCTCATCGGCACCGTCCGCAACGTCGGGTACCGCTTCAACGTGTACGAGGACGACCAGCTGCCCGCGTCCTCACCCCGCTCGTCCTGAACTGTCGTCAACGGGTCACCCGCTGGTTCCTTCGCCCTGCAATGATGTGGGGATGATCGAACACGACGTGCTCGACGCCGGCCTCGGCGACGCTGACGACGACGATTTCGACGAGGCCGTAGAGGCAGCCGACGCGCAGCTGCCCGAGAACCGCTACCTCGATCGCGAGCTGAGCTGGCTGGCGTTCAACCGGCGGGTGCTCGAGCTCGCCGAGGATCCGCTGGTGCCGACGCTGGAGCGCGCGAACTTCCTGGCGATCTTCGCCAGCAACCTCGACGAGTTCTTCATGGTGCGCGTCGCCGGCCTCAAGCGCCGTATCGTCACGGGGCTCGCCGTCCCCACCAACGTGGGCCGCTCCGCCCAGGACGTGCTCTCCGACATCTCCGCCGAGGCGCACCGGCTGCAGCTGCGGCACGCGGCGACGTGGACCGATCACGTGCGCCCGGCGCTCGCCGAGTCCGGCATCGAGGTGGTGACGTGGAGCGAAGTGTCCGACGATGAGCGCGAGCGGCTGTCGGAGTACTTCCAGGCGCAGGTGTTCCCGGTGCTGATGCCGCTCGCCGTCGACCCGGCGCATCCGTTCCCCTACATCTCCGGCCTCTCGCTGAACCTCGCCATCCGCGTGCGCAACGCCCGGTCGGGGCGGCAGGAGTTCGCGCGTCTGAAGGTGCCGCCCATGCTGCCGCGCCTCGTCCTGGTGCCCCGTGACGGGAACACCGTGCGCTACCTGCCGCTGGAAGACCTCATCGCGAACCACCTCGGCGACCTCTTCCCAGGCATGGAGGTGCTCGATCACCACGCCTTCCGCCTCACCCGCAACGAAGACGTCACGATCGAGGAGGACGAGACCGAAAATCTCATCCAGGCGCTCGAGGCCGAGCTGCTGCGCCGCCGGTTCGGACCGCCCATCCGCCTCGAGATCACCGACGACATGGATGACCTCACGCTCGACCTGCTCCTGAGCGAACTCGACATCACCGAGCAGGAGGTCTACCGCCTCCCCGGCCCCCTCGACCTCCGCGGCCTGTTCGACCTGTCGCGCATCGATCGCCCCGACCTGCACTACCCGCCGCACGTGCCCAAGACCGCCGTGGCGTTCCAGCCGACGGAGGGCAGCTCCCGCGCCGACCTGTTCGCCGCCATCCGTCGCAGCGACGTCCTCGTGCACCATCCCTACGAGTCGTTCGCGACGAGCGTGCAGGCGTTCCTCGAGCAGGCGGCGAAAGACCCGCACGTGCTCGCCATCAAGCAGACGCTGTACCGCACGTCGGGCGACAGTCCCATCGTGCAGGCGCTCATCGACGCCGCCGAGTCGGGCAAGCAGGTGCTGGCGCTGGTGGAGGTGAAGGCGCGCTTCGACGAGGCGGCGAACATCGTGTGGGCGCGCAAGCTCGAGAAGGCCGGCGTCCACGTCGTCTACGGCCTTGTGGGGCTGAAGACCCACTGCAAGCTCGCCCTCGTCATCAGGGAAGAGGACGGCGTCCTCCGTCACTACAGCCACGTCGGCACGGGCAACTACAACCCCAAGACGAGCCGGCTGTACGAGGACTTCGGCCTGTTCACCGTCGACAACGAGGTCGGCCGCGACCTTACCCGGCTGTTCAACGAGCTGAGCGGGTACGCGATCGAGAAGAAGTTCAAGCGGCTCCTCGTCGCCCCGCTGCATCTGCGCAAGGGCCTCATCCGTCAGATCGACAAGGAGCGCCGGAACGCCCTCGCCGGCAAGCCCGCACGCGTGCGCATCAAGGTCAACTCGATGGTCGACGAGCAGATCATCGATGCGCTCTACCGCGCGAGCCTGGCCGGTGTGCCGGTCGAGGTGTGGGTGCGCGGGATCTGCTCCTTGAAGCCGGGCGTGCCCGGCCTCAGCGAGAACATCACCGTCCGCAGCATCCTCGGTCGCTATCTCGAGCACTCGCGCATCTTCTCCTTCGAGAACGACGGCAACCCGCAGGTGTACATCGGCAGCGCCGACATCATGCACCGCAACCTCGACCGCCGCGTCGAGGCTCTCGTGCGCGTGACCGCCCCGGCGCAGCTGCACGATCTGAACGCGCTGTTCGACCTCGCCATGAGCGACGGCACCAGTTCGTGGCGCCTGAGAGACGACGGCGAGTGGGTGCGCCACAGCCAGGACGAGGACGGCAAGCCCCTGGTCGACCTGCAGGAGAAGACGATGGCGTCGGTGTCTCGCCAGCGTCGGGCGCGGGCGGTGCGATGACGGAAACCGCCGTCTACGCAGCCGGCGGGGTGGTGTGGCGTCTGGTCGAGGGGAAGCTCCGGGTCCTCCTCATCCACCGCACGAAGTACCGCGACATCACGCTGCCCAAGGGCAAGGTCGACCCCGGCGAGATGCTCGCCGAGACGGCGGTGCGGGAGATCCACGAGGAGACCGGCGTCCGGGTAGCGCTCGGCGTCCCCGTGGGGATCTCGCGATACCGGCTCCCCAACAAGCGCGAGAAGATCGTGCATTATTGGGCGGCGGAGGCGACGGATGCCGCCGTGGCGGCGTCGTCCTTCGTCCCCAACCGCGAGATCGCGGCGATCGAGTGGACGAGCATGAAGAAGGCGCGTCAGCGTCTGAGCTACCCCGTCGACATCGAGATCCTCGACGCCTTCTCCGCCCTGCTGGAGCAGGGGATCCTCCGCACCTTCCCGCTGATCGTGCTGCGGCACGCCAAGGCGAAGCCGCGAGACGGATGGAAGGGAGCCGACGCCGATCGGCCTCTCACCTCCCGCGGACGGGCGCAGGCCCAGGCCGTCGCCGGGCCGCTGCAGGCCTTCGGTGTCCGCAAGATCGTGTCGAGCCCGGCGGTGCGCTGCGTCGAGACCGTGGCTCCTCTCGCGGCGGCCCTGAAGATCAGGGTCGACAAGACGAAGCTGCTGAGCCAGGACGCCTGGGAGGACGGCGCCGCCGACCCCCGCACGGTGATCGGCGAGCGCGTGCGCGCGCGACGGGCGGCGGTGCTCTGCAGCCACCGGCCGGTGCTTCCGGACATCCTCAGCGAGCTCGCCCTCGCCACCGGCACGCTCGCCGGCTCGTACCTCGGGAGCGCATCGACGCTCGCGACCGCCGGGTTCTCGGTCGCGCACCTGTCGGCGGAGCATCCGGGGTCGGGCATCGTCGCGATCGAGACGCACGAGCCCGCCATCTGAGCGTGTGATCGGCGTCGGGACGCCCCGACCCGTTCACCTGCCGTTCACCGGGGCAGCGCCATCGATTAAGAGCCGCTGTCTACCGTTCTGGCGAGCCCTGCACCGGGTTCCACACAGTTCCGACACCCGAAGGATCCAACACGTGAAGATCACTCGTTTCGCCCAGCTGGGCGCTGTCGCCGCGATCGCGGCCCTCGCGCTCGCGGGTTGCGCCTCCAACGAAGCCGCCCCGGAAGGGGGCAGCTCCGAGGCGGCCGGCACGCTGTCCGGAAACCTCGTCGGCGGCGGCGCCTCGTCCCAGGAGGTCGCTGTGCAGACCTGGGCCGCCGAGCTCCAGACCGTCAACCCCGACCTCACCATCGACTACGACCCGGCCGGCTCGGGCACGGGCCGCGAGTCGTTCCAGGCCGGAGCGTTCCAGTTCGCCGGCTCCGACCGCGCCTTCAAGGCCGAGGAGATCGAGGCGGGTCCGTTCGACGCGTGCGCCGCGGACTCCGACATCGTCGAGCTCCCCACCTACATCTCGCCCATCGCGGTGGTCTTCAACCTCGAGGGCGTCGACTCGCTCAACCTCGACGCCGCCACCGTCGCGGGCATCTTCGCCGGTCAGATCACCTCGTGGGACGACGCGGCCATCGCGGCGCTGAATGAGGACGTCGAGCTTCCCGCCACCGCCATCACGCCGGTCCACCGCTCGGATGACTCGGGCACGACCGAGAACTTCACCGACTACCTGTTCCAGGCGGCGCCCGATGTGTGGACGAGCGAGCCCGACGGCGTCTGGCCGCTGGCGGGCGGCGAGGCCGCTCAGGGCACCTCGGGTGTCATCTCGGCCGTCGAGGGCGGCCAGGGCACGATCGGCTACGCCGACGCCTCGCGTGCGGGCGAGCTCGGCACCGTCGCCATCCAGGTGGGCGAGGAGTTCGTGGAGTACTCGCCGGAGGCCGCCGCGGCCGTCGTGGACGCATCGCCCGAGGAAGAGGGCCGCGCCGACACCGACATCGCGATCGAGCTCGACCGCACCACGACCGAGGCGGGCACCTACCCGATCGTGCTCGTGAGCTACATGATCGGCTGCGCCGACTACGAGGACGACGCCACGGCCGAACTCGTGAAGGGTCTGTTCACCTACGTCGCCAGCGCCGAGGGTCAGGACGCTGCGGCCGAGGCCGCGGGCAGCGCGCCGATCTCCGACACCCTGCGCGAGCAGGTGAACGCCGCCATCGAGGCGATTCAGTAACAACGCCTCAGGTGCCCGGTCCGGTTCCACCGGGCCGGGCACCCGTGCGGAAGCCGATCCGAACCCACAGAATCGAACCCATGACCACCACTCCCGCGGTCACCCGAACCGCGTCTCCTCGGGGAAAGCAGCGCCCTGGCGACCGCTGGTTCTCGGGAACGGCACTGTTCGCCGGCTCGATGATCCTCGTGACGCTCGCGGCCGTCGCGATCTTCCTGATCGTGCAGTCGGTCCCGGCGCTGTTCGCCACCAACGAGGACGCCTCGATCCTCCCCTCCAACTTCTGGTCGTACGTCGGCCCCCTCGTGTTCGGCACGGTGTGGGCGGCGTTCTTGGCTCTACTGATGGCGGTGCCGCTGTCGCTGGGCGTCGCGTTGTTCATCTCGCACTACGCACCGCGTCGTCTCGCCCAGGCGCTCGGCTACATCGTCGACCTTCTCGCCGCCGTGCCCTCGGTCGTCTTCGGCCTGTGGGGGATCGGCGTGCTCGCCCCCGCCGTCCAGCCGATCTACAGCTGGCTGGTGGAGAACGCCGGATGGTTCCCGCTGTTCGCACCCCCGCTGTCGAGCACGGGGCGGACGATCTTCACCGCCGCGATCGTGCTCGCCGTCATGGTGACGCCCATCATCACCGCGATCTGCCGCGAGATCTTCCTGCAGACCCCCGTCCTCCACGAGGAGGCGGCGCTGGCCCTCGGCTCGACCCGGTGGGAGATGATCCGCATGGCCGTCTTCCCGTTCGCCCGAAGCGGCATCGTGTCGGCCGCGATGCTGGGCCTCGGCCGCGCCCTCGGCGAGACGATGGCGGTCGCCATGGTGCTGTCGGTGTCGGGGGGCATCACCTTCAAGCTCTTCACACCCGACAACCCCAACACCATCGCCGCGAACATCGCGCTGAGCTTCCCCGAGGCGTTCGGGCTGAACATCAACGTGCTCATCGCGACCGGCCTGATCCTCTTCGTCGTGACCTTCGCGGTCAACGCGCTCGCCCGCTACATCGTGGGCCGGCGCAAGGAATTCTCGGGGGCGAACTGACATGACCACGACCCTCACTCCGCCGAGCACGGCGCCCGCGGAAGATCGGCGCCTCACCAACGGGCAGCTCCCCCGCTGGAGCCCGTGGTTCCTGCTTCTCGCCGCCTTCGCCGTGTCTGCTGTGCTGTTCGGCATCCTCGCCGTCTCCGGCGACGGCGGCTTCAACGTCGCCGGCTGGGCAGTGGTCGGCGCTCTGGTCTACCTCGCGCTGGTCTTCTCGATCTCGGGGATCGTGGAGGGGCGGCGCAAGGCCGTCGACCGCTTCGTCACGGGACTGGTGACCGTCGCCTTCGTCATCGCGATGGTGCCGCTCGTCTCCGTCGCGATCACCGTCGTGAGCCTGGGGGCACCGCACTGGAGCGCCGAGTTCTTCACCTCCTCGATGCGCAATGTCACCGGCGAGGGCGGCGGGGCGCTGCACGCGATCATCGGCACGCTCCTCATCACGCTCGCGGCAGCCGTGATCTCCATCCCCATCGGCGTGTTCACCGCCATCTACCTGATCGAGTACGGCGAGGGCCGCCGCCTGGCCCGCGGCATCACGTTCCTCGTCGACGTCATGACCGGCATCCCGTCGATCGTGGCGGGGCTGTTCGCCTACGCGCTGTTCGCGATCTTCCTGGGGCCGGGCGTACGGCTGGGCATCATCGGATCGGTCGCACTCGCCGTGCTCATGATCCCCGTCGTCGTCCGCTCGACCGAGGAGATGCTGCGCCTCGTGCCGAACGAACTCCGCGAGGCCTCCTACGCCCTGGGAGTGCCGAAATGGCTCACGATCGCCAAGGTGGTGCTCCCCACGGCGATCGCGGGAATCACGACCGGCATCATGCTGTCGATCGCCCGTGTCATCGGCGAGACCGCGCCGCTGCTCATCACCGCCGGATTCACCGCATCGATGAACTACGACCTCTTCAGCGGTCGGATGCAGACCCTCCCGGTGTTCACGTACACGCAGTACATGAACCAGGGCATCCCCGCCGAGGCCTACGTCGGCCGCGCGTGGGCCGCCGCCCTCACCCTGATCGTCCTGGTCATGCTGCTGAACCTCGTCGCGCGGGTCATCGCGCGCGCGTTCGCTCCCAAGACCGGTCGCTGAACCCACCCGAAAGAAGACACTCGTGTCCAAGAGCATCGAAGTAAACGACCTCAACGTCTACTACGGCGACTTCCTCGCCGTGGAGGGCGTCTCCCTTCAGATCGAGCCGCGGAGCGTCACCGCCTTCATCGGTCCGTCCGGATGCGGCAAGTCCACGTTCCTGCGCACGCTCAACCGCATGCACGAGGTGATCCCCCGCGCACGCGTGGAGGGTCAGGTGCTGCTGGACGGCGACGACCTGTACGGCCCGGGCGTTGACCCGGTGCTGGTGCGGCGCCAGGTGGGCATGGTGTTCCAGCGGCCGAACCCCTTTCCCACGATGTCGATCCGCGAGAACGTGCTGGCCGGCGTCAAGCTCAACAACCGCCGCCTGTCGAAGTCGGACAGCGACGCCCTCGTGGAGAAGTCGCTCAAGGGCGCGAACCTTTGGAACGAGGTCAAGGATCGCCTCGACAAGCCGGGCTCTGGCCTGTCGGGTGGCCAGCAGCAGCGCCTGTGCATCGCACGGGCGATCGCGGTGTCCCCCGACGTCATCCTCATGGACGAGCCGTGCTCGGCCCTCGACCCGATCTCGACGTACGCGATCGAGGAGTTGATCGCGGAGCTGAAGAACGACTACACCGTCGTCATCGTCACGCACAACATGCAGCAGGCCTCGCGGGTGTCGGACAAGACGGCGTTCTTCAACATCGCCGGCACCGGCAAGCCCGGCAACCTCATCGAGTACGACGACACCGCAACGATCTTCACCACGCCGTCGGTGCAGGCAACAGAGGACTACGTCTCCGGCCGCTTCGGCTGAGCCGCCGCATCCGCCCGCCGCGCCCGGCCGCTACCTCGAGCGCACATCCCGTCGCCGAGCGCACATCCCGCACGGCCGAATTCGATGTGCGCTCGCGGATCGAGTGTGCGCTGGGGGGCGGATGAGCGGGGCTACGTGCGCGGGGAGAGCAGGTACCTGTTCAGCGACGCGGTGAAGTCCGCGTCGACCGCGAGCGGGCGGGCGTCGATCGCGCGGACGGGTGCGGCCAGGCGCACGCTCGACACCAGCCACGCCGCATCCGCGTTCGAGAGAGCGGACGCGGCGACACGCTCGTAGGTCGTCTCGAAGCCGCGCTCGGCCAGGTGCTCGAACAGGCTCACCTGCGTGGTGCCGTGAAGGATCCCGGCGCCGGGCTCGGGGGTGACGAACCGATCGCCGAAGCGGAGGATCACGGATGAGGTCGGCCCCTCGAGCACGAAGCCGTCGCTCGAGACGAACAACGCGTCATCCGCCTCGCGCCGCCGCGCTTCGCGGATCGCCGCCATGTTGACCGCATACGACAGCGTCTTCGCGCCGAGGAGCAGCCACGGCGCGCGCGCGGGCGCTTCGCTGTCGAAGCCGCGATCGAGCGTCACCACGCGGATGCCGTCGACCCGCGCGCGCGTGTTGTCGGGCGCGGGAGCGAGCGTCACCCACGCGGTCGGCGACGGCCCGTGCTCGACGCCGCGGCTGAGGATGAGCTTCAGCACGCTTTCTCCCGGCTCCGCGGTGCGCGCGACGGCCGCGACGGCCTGCCGCCACTGCTCCAGGTGCGGCGCGGGCAGATCGCACAGGCGCGCGGAGTGCGCGAGGCGCTCGAGATGCGCCTGCGTCTCCTGTGCGTGCCCGTCGACGACACCGATGGACTCGAAGATGCCGTCGCCGCGCTGTGTCGAAAGCTCGCCGACGCTCAGGGCGGGCGCCGTCGGGTCGATCGGCGTGAACGAGCCGGCGAAATCGGTGCGCGCGTCATCCGCTGCCGCCGGGTCGATCACGAGTGCGTAGCTCCAGGCCATGCACCGAGCCTACGGTCCGGGAATACCCCCGGCCCTCACCCGTTACACTTCTATAGCCGGGCCGCAGTAACCCCGGGCTCCATCTTCTGCCGCTTTGAGCGGCCTCGCGCCGAGAGGCGTTCTGCGGCCCGGCACTTCTGTGCCCGGGCCGCGGAAGGCCTCTCCCGCGAAGCGGCATCCGGCACCGGGCGTTCTGCGGCCCGGCACCTCTGTGCCCGGGCCGCGGAAGGCCTCTCCCGCGAAGCGGCATCCGGCACCGGGCGTTCTGCGGCCCGGCACCTCTGTGCCCGGGCCGCGGAAGGCCTCTCCCGCGAAGCGGCATCCGGCACCGGGCGTTCTGCGGCCCGGCACCTCTGTGCCCGGGTGCGTCAGGTCAGCGCTTCGCGCCGCCACAACGCCGCGCACGCGGCCAAGTCGTTGGCATACGTCGAAAGGCGCAGGGCCCGCGTGGTGAGCGCGGACGCCCGGTCGGACTCCGTCTGCTCGTAGTCGTCGGCGAGATACGTCGCCCCGGCCGCCTGCACGCGGCAGAACGCCGCTGCCCGCTCCAGCGCCACCGCGAAGTCGCCCTCGAAGAGCCCGCGCAGGATCGTGTCGATGAGCTGTACGAGCTCCTCGGGACTCGCCGGCGCCGGCGCGCCCACGACCACAGGGTCGACGGATGGAATCTGCGTGCGCCCGCGCTCGAACAGCAGCGCCGCCGTCGCGGGGTCGTCGTGGATCATCAGCTGCAGCAGGTACAGCCGCCACAGCGCGCCCGGGAGGGAGCGCGCGGGCGACCGTGACCACAGCTCGGCGATGTCGTCGATGCCGTGCTGATCGGTGAACGACACCAGGCGTCCGACGACATCCGTGGAGGGATCCTCCCGCACGCGGGAGAGGAGCGCCTGAGCGGTGCTGTGCGCGACGCGCGACACCTCCGCCGGGTCGTCGGCGGCGAAGAGCCGGTCGAACAGCTCCGCGGGCCGGCGCACCGGCTTGTGGAAATCACGCGGCTGATCGGTCATCGTTCCAGGCTACCCGCGGGTTCCGTCCGCGACCCCCGCCGCGCGCCCGCCCCGCCACTTGCGTGAATCGGCTGCCTCCGCGCGCGATTTAGCCGCCACTTCACGCAAGACGCAAGACAGAGAGAGGGGCGGGAGCGCTACGCCGTGGGGATGACGACGATCGGCTCGCCCGTGGCGACGCCGCCGGGCGCTCCCCCGGCGGGCTCGACCGTCACCGCGATGACGTCGCCCGGCTGGTACTCCCCGGCCAGCACGGCCGTCGCGTCGCCGTCGTCCGTCGAGAAGAGTCCCGCCGACACGGCGCCCGCATCTTCGTTGATGAGCCACATCTCGAACGTGCGATCGTCCTCGATCCGCGGCAGTCCGTCGGCGACGAGCACCGCCTGCCCGCGCTCGGCCGACCAGTACGCCGTGGCTTCGCCGCCCTCGGCGAGCTCCACCTGCGCCGACTGCGCATCAGGAGCCGACCGGATCTCCTCCATCGCCACGACGGCAGCCGGACGATTGAGGAACTGACTGACCGTCACAGCCCCGAACCCGAGCGCGACGAGAAGAACGACGGATGCGGCGAGCGCGAACCAGCGACGTGCCCCCCATCCGCTCGACCCGGCCGTCGGAGCATCCGGCATGACCGGGGCGGGGCCTGCTGCGGCGGAGTCCTCCGCGTCATCCGGATGCGGCGCCGGCGCAGCGATGCGCGCGAGCAGCGCATCGCGGATCGCCGGCGGCGGTGCGACCTCGGGAGCCGCCTCCGCGAGCTGTGCGGCGGTCGCCGCATCGGCCGCGACGATGTCTGCCCACTCCGGATGCTCCGCCAGGGCGGCGTCGAAGGCACGCTGATCGTCGGGGCCGAGAGCGCCGAGAGCGGCCGCAGCCGACAGCTCGGCGAAGTCGTCCATGTTCATGCGGTCACCCCCATCTCGTTCCTCAAACGGGTCAGTCCGTCCCGCATCCGTGTCTTGATCGTTCCCAGCGGCGCTCCGACGAGCGCCGCGATCTCACTCTGGCTGTATCCGCCGTAGTACGCGAGGGTGAGCGCCTCGCGCTGCGCTTCGGGGAGCGTCGCGAGCGCCTCCACCACCCTCTTGCCCTCCAGTCGCAACTCGACACTCTCCGCGACATCGTCGCGCGGAACCTCGATGTTACGAAAGCCCGCCCGGATGTCGCGGTCGGAGCTCGCCTGTGACGACCGCACGCGGTCGACGGCCCGACGATGCGCGATCGTCAGGAGCCACGATCTCCCCTGGCCTTTGTTCGGAACGAACCGGGAAGCGGATTGCCACACCTCGAGGAAGACCTCCTGCAGCACTTCTTCACTCTGCGAACGGTCGACGAGCACGCGCAGGATGAGGCCGAACACCCGCGAGGAGAGCATGTCGTACAGCTCGGCGAACGCGATCCGGTCGCCCTCGGCGACCTTCCCGAGGAGCACGGCGACGTGATCGACCGGGGCGTCGGCGTCTTCGGACACCTCAACGCCGTCGATCACCACATCCCCCAGCATGCCTCACTCCCCCGCATCCGCCCTCCCCTTGTGTTCGTGTCCGAGGTGGTTTGCGGATTGGCCAGCGCCGCGCCAATCCGTTTCTAGCCGGCATCCGAAGACATATGGGGCGTGAGATGTCCGGTCACGGATGCTGCCACGCAGCGCCGTCCGCCGGACCGCGCGGCCGCCGACCGTCTTTGGCGAGGGGGCACGGCGGCCGCGTTGCTCTCCCCCGTGCCGGCGCCGACCGGGGCCGGCACCGAACGCATATCCCATCACCGAGCACACACCCGGTTCGCCCTCGCACGATGTGCGCTCGCGAAGACCATGTCATCTCGACGGTGGCACCACGCCGGTCCCAGTAGGCTGGACGGTACGGGCCTCTAGCTCAGTCGGTAGAGCATCGGACTTTTAATCCGCGGGTCGTGGGTTCGAGCCCCACGGGGCCCACCGTGATCGCATCCGACCTTTCCGGGCCCCTCCACCGCTGACGGTGGCGCCAGCGAACACGTCCTCCACTGCCAGGCGACGATCCGACCGGCGTCAGTGGAGGGTCTCGCCTCGCTTCAGCATCTCGACGTACTCTGCGACGCGTGCAGCTCGCGACTCGGGCCGCTTCAGGTTGGCCACGCGGAACGACATCGCGAACCGGTTCTGCGCCGACTGGGACGCGAACGCGGTCGCGATCTTCGGGTCCGCGTCCAGCGCGGCCCGCAATTCTTCGGGCAGGTCGCCGTCGCGCTGCCGATACGCCCGGTCCCATCGTCCGTCCGCCTTGGCACGGTCGATTTCGAGCTGACCCTGGGGGCGCATACGATCTTCCTCGATCAGCCGGCTCACGTGACCGATGTTGACCTTCGACCACACACTCCGCGGTCGTCGGGGCGTGAAGGTCTGCAGGAAGTAGTCGACGTCGAGGGATTGCTTCTGCCCATCGATCCATCCGAAGCACAATGCGACATCGAGGGCTTCGGCGTACGTGATCCCCGGCTGCGTCGTGGCCGCTTTCCGCAGTCGGAGTCGGATCCCTGTCGGATCCGGGGACGACTCCAGCCAGGCTTCCCATTCCGCGACGGTATCCAGGTGCAGTACGGGCTTGGTCGCGCGGTCGACCATCGTGCCCCGGAGCATATCCGCAACCGCCGACGTCGCGCGCTCTCTCGCCGAGCTACTCGATCTACCCCTCAGATAGCGGAGCCCCGCACGGCGGGCCGACGCTCGCGAGCCGAACCGGGAAGCGACTGCGCGGGGCAACGGGGCACCTCTCAGCGCAGCCTCGACTCCTTCGCACCCCCCAGATATGTCGCGACCGGCGCGCCGGTGTGCACCGATGTCTCGACAACGGCATCGACTTCGTAGACCCGGCGCAGCATCTCGACCGTGAGCACTTCGCGGGGCGCACCCGATGCTCGGGTCACGCCGTCCTGCAGCACCGTGACCGAGTCGCAGTACCGGGCAGCGAGGTTCAGGTCGTGGAGCGCAGTCACCACGGTCATGTCGAGCGATGAGAGCAGGGAGAGCACCTCGAGCTGGTAGCGGATGTCGAGGTGATTGGTCGGCTCATCGAGGAGGATGACCTCGGGTTCCTGCGCCAGGGCGCGGGCGAGCTGTGCTCGCTGCTGCTCCCCGCCGGACAGGCTTCTCCACGTCCGCGTGCGATAGGTCGACAGCCCGGTGAGCACGAGCGCGCGATCGATCGCACGATGGTCGTCGCGAGCGAGATTCGCGAATCGACGGCGGTGCGGAGTGCGGCCGAGAGCCACGGTCTCCTGGACCGTGACGTCCTCGTGCACCTCCGGAGACTGTTCGACGATCGCGAGGCGCCGGGCGAGCGCTCTGCGGCGCATGCGCGCCACGTCGGCGCCGCCGAGCCGCACGTCTCCGGACGCGGGCCGACGGAGACCGGCGAGGACGCGCAGCAACGAGGTTTTGCCGGCGCCGTTCGGGCCGAGCAGGCCGAGCACCTCTCCGGAGCGCACCTCGAGCGTGATTCCCTTCAGGATCGGACGACCGCCGGCTGACCAGACGACGTCGCGCGCAGCCAGTTCGGTCATCGCGCGGCCGCCTTGCGGAGCACGATGGCGAACATCGGCGCGCCCAGGAGCGCGGTGACCACTCCTACCGGGATCTCGTGCGGCGCGAATGCGGAGCGAGCGAAGGCATCCACCCAGATCAGGAAGACCGCGCCGCCGAGCGCCGACAGCGGCAGCAGCATCCGATGGGCGTGACCGCCGAGCAACCGGACGATGTGGGGCACCAGCAGTCCGATGAAGCCGATGGCTCCGGATGCCGCGACCGCCGCGGCCGTCATGAGCGCGGTGAGCACCATAAGGATCACGCGAACCCGGGCGACATCGATGCCGAGCGACGCCGCTGTGTCCCAGCCGAAAGTGAACGCGTCGAGCGCAGGGGCGAACAGCAGGCACAGCAGCATGCACACCACGATCACGGTCGAGGCGACGAGCAGCGGCTCCCATCGTGCGCCGCCGAGCGAGCCCAGCAGCCAGTACGTGAATCCGCGGGTCGAGTCGGCGTCGCCATTCAGCATCAGCACGAGCGAGGTGACAGCCGAGAAGAACTGCGAGACGAGCACGCCGGTGAGCACCACCCTGGCCGGGTTCGACACACGACCGCCACCGATCAGGAGCAGGACGATCCCGAACGCGAGGAGCGCCCCGGCGAACGCCCCCATCGAGAGCGTGACCGCTCCGGAGCCGAGCCCGAGGATCATCACCGCGACCGCGCCCGTCGACGCGCCCGACGAGACACCGAGCAGGTACGGCTCGGCGAGCGGATTGCGGGTGATCGACTGCAGCACGGCTCCAGCCACGGCGAGACCCGACCCGACGGTCGCCGCAAGCAGAACCCGCGGCAGGCGCGATTCCCAGATGAGCGCGTCGATGAGGGGGGCAACCGGGGGTACCGGTGCCAGAGCGCCCAGGCCGAGATGCTGGAGAACGATGCCGAACACCTCCGCGAACCCGATGTTCGCCGTGCCGACGAAGGCCGCCGCGACAACGGACACCGCGAGGGCCGCGACGAAGCAAGCGATGATGGCGGACGATCGCAGCGGACGCCGCGCTGGCGCAGGCGCGACCTCCACCGTCGTCATCGTCGCCCGAGGATCACGACGTCGTCGTAGAGCCGCCAGACCACACCGGTCTCGACGAATCCTGCGGTGCGCAGAGCGCTCAGATGCAGCTCCAACGGTGCGTGCGGAGTGGGCGGCCGGTCGGCGAAGCGGCGTGTGCGTTCCTCGCTGTGCTCCGCGAGGAGAGGAAGCGCGACCGCATCCGCCCACCACTGATCCCACGTCTGCACCCCACGCCCGTACGCGGCACGGCGAGTGCGTTCATCATCGGCAGCGGCGAGCTCGGTCAGCATCGGCTGCGCGGCGGAGTCGTACCGCAGGTGGTCGGCATCCATGAAGACGCCGCCCTCTGGCAGCACGCCGCCGAGCGTGCCGTACAGCGCGACGAGCTCCGAAGGCTCCAGCCAGTGCAGCGCGGTCGAGGACACGGCGACGTGCACGCCCCCCGCCGGGAGCATGGACGCCCATCCGGATGCGGCCAGGTCAGCATCCAGCGGCGTGAAACGCGACCCGTGCCGCTCCCCCAGCCAGGCCGATGCCAGCGCGAGGAGCACGGGGTCGTAGTCGATGCCGATCACATCGACCGCGGGAAACCGGTCGAGAATGCGCTGCGAGAGGCTTCCCGGCCCGCACGCGAGATCGAGGACGGTGAGACCCGTGCCGTCGCCCCCGAAAGTCGCGGAGCTGTCGCACACGCGGGCGATCACATCGAGCATGACGTCGAAACGCTGCTCCCGGTTCGTGATGTACGCCGCCTGCTGGTCATCCCAGGACTGGATGAGTGCCTTGATCTGTCCGATCATCCGCCCCACCCCAGATCCACGATGCCCTGCGCCACGACGGGCAAGGCTTGAACGCTGTGAATCGAAGGGTCCATGTACTGGCCGGGAACGATGATGAAGCGGTCGTGGATGACGGCATCCATCGTCGAGGTCAGCGGATCGCTCTTGAGAAAATCGATCTTCTCCTGGGCGGTGTCGCCGGGGTACCCACGGGTGAGGTCGGCGAGCACGATGACGTCCGGGTTGCGGACGGCGACCTCGTCCCAGCTCACCTCAGGCCACTTGGTCGCGGCGTCGGAGAACAGGTTCTCGGCGCCGAGCATCTCCGTCACGGTCTGCGGGAGCCCACCCGGGCCGGCCACCGAGGGAGTCGCCGCGGATGCCGCCGTGGAATAGAACCACACCAGCTTCGGCGTGCCCTCGATCGACTCCGCGATCTGGAGACCCTCGTCGAGGGTCTCCTGCTGCGCAGCGACGACGTCCGCACCCGCACCGGGAACGTCGAAGATCCGCGCGATGGTCTCGATCTCGTCGAACAGCATGTCGAAGGTGGCTCCGCCTTCAACGGCGGCGTGGTACGTGCAGTCGAACTCGCTCAGGTACGACGGGACGCCCAACTCCTGCAGCTCGGCGCGCTCACCGGCGTTCTCGGCGGTGAGGAACGAGGCGAAGGAGGAGTACACGAAGTCCGGCCGGGCTTCGAGCAGCTTCTCGTGCCCCAGGACGCCGTCCGTGAGCAGCGGGATACTGCCGTACGCCTCTGCAGCCTCGTCGGGGACGGGGTCGGTCTCATAGGACGTTCCCGCGATGCGATCTTCCAGCCCCAGGGCAAGCAGGATCTCGGTCGCGGATTGGTTCAGCGAGACCGCTCGCTCGGGAGCGTGGTCGATCGTGATCTCGGCGTCGCAGTTGTCGACGGTGAGAGGGTAGCCGTCGGTCGACGCAGGGGCTGGTGCGCTCCCTGCCGAGGACGTCGCGCCGCACCCGGCAAGCGCCAAAGACGCTGCCCCTAGTCCGGTAATGATAACGATTCTCATTTGCACGTAGTGAGCGTACTGTCTCGGCACCGCTCGTGCACAATCGACGCCTGCTCAAAGGCGCATCACGCCTCGGTGGTCCGGATGTCCAGATCTGCGACGAGCGTTCGACGTGCATCGCGGGGTTATCCTCCCGAGCCCGCATGTGCCGTTCTCGCCCTCAGGCCTGGTGCGTCGTGTTGATCCTGACCGCCGTGGCCGTTCCGACGCGACACTGGGGCACCCGCTCCTGCGGGCTTTCGGGGCAACAGTGGCGAGGCCGCATCCCACCGCAACAGGTCGAGATCCGCTGCGCCCGGCCCTGCCCGATCGGGGGACGGCGAACTAGGAGATCGCACGCGGATTCGGATGCTCCGGCCGACGATGTCCGAATCCGGCGCCCATTTCCGAGTCTGCTGCACGCCGCCATAGCCGCGAGAACGAGATCCACCTCGCCGAGAGGCGTCCCTGGCCCCGACGACGCCGTCTCTCCTGCACGCGCCGCCGCCGGCGGTGCGGGCCTGATCGTCAGCCTGATGCGGGGACAGATGAAGCTCACCGGAACGGGTATCGACTCAGATCGTCCTGGTGGTCCGTGACCCGTGGCATGCGTACATTGGTACTCAGGGGAACCCAATCGGGAGGATCAGAATGACGAGCGAGCCCGGAACGTTCGAGCCGCTGCAGCAGAAGCGCGTTCCCGCGCAGATCGCGGAGTCAATCGTCGCGGCCATCACCCGCGGCGACTATCCGACCGGGTCGCGACTGCCCGCCGAGCGCGAGCTGGCGTCGGTCCTGGGGGTGAGCCGGTCGAGCCTGCGTCAGGCGTTGGCCACGCTCGAGCTGGCCGGGATCGTCAGCGCCCAGCACGGCAGCGGCACCACGGTCGTCGCCAACGCCGACCAATTGGCGTCGTGGGGTCAGCAGATCCTCCCGCCGCAGATCCTCGAGGTACGGATGCTGATCGAGCCCGAACTCGCCGCCCTGGCAGCGTCGAAGCGCACACCCGAGACAGTCGCGGCACTCGAGCAGGCTCTGGAGCGACTGGAAGCCCAGGGAGACCAGGCCGGCCTGGACTACGACGACCACTTCTTCCACCTCGCCATTGCCGACGCAGCTCAGAACCCCATCCTCGCCAACGCACTGCGGGAAACCCTCCGCTATACGAACGGACCGATGTGGCGGCAGCTCAAGCGAGGCGCACTGGAATCTCACGCCTCCGTGCGTGGACATCTGGAGGAGGCCCGGGCACTCGTGGAGGCCGTCCGCGACGGCCGCACCCGAGACGCCGCCGACATCTGGCGCGATCACCTCGTGATCTACCGGCGGGAGATGCTGAACGGACAGGGTCGATAAATTGGTTTGCTCATAAATCCACTTGAGTGGTATGTTCTTCGAGCCAGTCAACTTGGAGGACAACGTGAGTCTCACCCGCCATCGGCTCTTCATCGACGGAGAATGGATCGAACCGGCTGAAGCGTCGTTCTTCCCCAGCGAGAACCCGGTCACCGGCGAGCCCTGGTACGAGGCGGCCCGGGCGACCGCCCCCGACGTCGATGCGGCGATCACCGCGGCGCATACCGCCTTCACGCGGGGCCCGTGGTCGAGAACCACCCCCACCGAGCGCGGCCAGATGCTCTCCCGCCTCGCCGATGTCGTCGCATCCCACGCCGATGAGCTCGCCGAGATCGAGGCGCGCGACAATGGCAAGCTGCTGCGCGAGATGAAGGCGCAGCTGCGGTCGCTCCCCGACTATTTCCGCTTCTACGCGGGCCTGGCCGACAAGGTGCGCGGTGACCTCATCCAGGGCGTCGCACGCGACGCCCTCAACTACACCCTCCGCGAACCCCTCGGCGTCGTCGTGGCGATCACCGCGTGGAACTCCCCGCTGTATCTCGCGGCGATGAAGCTGGCGCCGGCTCTCGCGATGGGCAACACCGTGGTCCTCAAGCCGAGCGAGTACACGAGTGCCGCCAGCCTGCTGCTCGCGTCCTACTTCACCGAGGCCGGCTTCCCCGCGGGCGTCGTCAACGCGATCAGCGGCCACGGGCGCGAGATCGGCGACCTCCTCGTCGACGACCCCCGGGTGGCGAAGGTCGCGTTCACGGGCAGCACTCCGGTCGGCCGGCGGATCGCGGGCCGGGCAGGCGAACGACTGGCGAAGGTCAGCCTGGAGCTCGGCGGGAAGTCGCCGAGCATCGTCTTCCCGGACGCGAACTTCGACAACGTCGCCACCGGCGTGGTGGCCGGTGTTTTCGCCGCCGCGGGCCAGATGTGCACCTCGGGTTCACGCCTGTTCGTCCACTCATCCGTGCACGACGAGATCGTCGCGCGCATCGTGGAACGGGCACGGGCCATCACGATCGGCGATCCTCTGGAGTCGGAGACGGAGCTCGGCCCGCTCGTCAACGGGGCGCAGCACGCCCACGTGACCCGCTGCATCGCGCAGGGGGTCGAGGAGGGCGCCGTCGTCGCCTTCGGCGGCACCCGGCCGGACGGGTTCGATCGCGGGTGGTACTTGGAGCCAACGGTGCTGACCGGCGTGACCAACGACATGTCGGTGGCGCGCACCGAGATCTTCGGACCGGTGCTGAGCGTCATCCCCTTCGAGACCGAGGAGGAGGTTCTCGAGATGGCCAACGACAGCGAGTTCGGGCTGGCCGCGGGCATCTGGACATCTGACCTCTCTCGCGCACATCGGATGGCAGCCGCGCTGGACGCCGGGATCGTCTGGGTGAACACCTACCGCAACGAGTCCGCCCTGTCCCCCTTCGGCGGTTTCAAACAGAGCGGAATCGGCAAGGAGAACGGGATCGAGGCGATCCTCGAGTACAGCCGGCTGAAGAGCGTCTGGGTCAACTACGACGACGGCGACCTGGCCGACCCGTTCTCCTACCCCGGCTGAGATCCCCCTACGCAACGGAGCAACACCAATGACCACAGAGCGCATCGGATTCATCGGACTCGGCAACATGGGCGCGCCCATCGCCATGAACCTCCTGAGAGACGGCCGCGACGTCAGCGTCTTCGACATCTCACGAGACGCGGCCGCGCCGCACCTTGCCGCGGGCGCGCGGTGGGCTGACTCCCCCGCGTCCGCTGCCGCGGACGCCGATCTCTTGATCACGATGCTGCCCGGTCCACGTCAGGTCGAGGATGTGCTGCTGCGCCACGGCGCTGCCGCCGCGCTCCGCCCGGGCGCGGTGTGGGTGGACATGTCGACGTCGTCACCCGAGACCGCGCAACTCGTCGCCGAGACGGCGCTGGACTCCCGCGGTGTGCACCGCCTCGACGCCCCCGTCAGCGGCATGGTCCGCGGCGCCACGGAGGGGACACTGCAGATCTTCGTCGGCGGCGACGGCGAGATCGTGGAGCGGGTCCGGCCGGTGTTCAATGTTCTGGGCCGCCCCGAGACGGTGTTCCACATGGGCCCCCACGGCGCGGGATATGTCACGAAGATCGTCGGCAATCAGTTGTGGTTCTCCCATCTCGTCGCCACCGCAGAAGTCCTCACGCTCGGCGCGAAGGCAGGCGTCGACGTCGAGCTGCTGCGTAAGACGATCGCCGCGTCCCCCTCGAACAGCACGCTCATCGAGAAGGACATCGTCTGCGTGTACGAGGGCGACTACGACGAGTCCTTCGCGGTGTCGCTCGCGGCGAAGGACTCGGGGCTCGCGGTCAGTCTCGGGCGCGAGCTCGGCGTCTCCGTCGAGCTGTCGGCTCTGGTGGAGCAGATCTACCGCCGAGCAGCGCTCACGTACGGCCCCCGTGCCGGAGAGATGAGCCCCGTGAAGCTGTACGAAGATCTCGCCGGTATCAAGCTGCGGCCAGGACACGCCTCATGAGCTCCCCCGCCACGCTCCCTCACAGCACCGACCCGCCCGCCGGAACGCGGGTGGAGCGGGATGCGATCGGCTCTGTCGAGATCCCCGCCGACGCCCTGTACGGGGTCCACACGGTGCGCGCCCTGCGCGCCTACCCGCTCGCGGGACCTCGCCTCGGCGACTTCACCGAGCTTCTCCGGGCCTACGCCGCGGTGAAGATCGCGTGCGCGCGCGCGAACGCATCGTACGGACTTCTCGAGGAGGAGGTCGCGGACGCGATCCGGGTCGCCGGCGAAGAAGTCCGCGCCGGCCGTTGGAACGAGGAGTTCCCCTCCCCGGTGCTCCAGGGCGGGGGCGGGGTGTCGACCAACATGAACATCAATGAAGTGCTGGCGAACCGGGCATCCGAACTGCTCGGGGACGCGCGCGGACAGTACGCGCGTGTGCATCCGAACGACCACGTGAACCGCTCGCAGTCGACCAACGACACCTACCCCACGGCGGTCGCCATCTCCACGATGGTGCTCGTCGAGCGCCTCATCGCCGCGCTGCAGGAGGTCACCGGCGTTCTCGAGACGAAAGCGAGCGAGTACGAGGGCACGCAGCGACTGGGTCGCACCTGTCTTCGGGATGCCCTGCCGGTGGACGTCGCCGACACCCACCGCGGTCAGGCATCTGCGGTCCGCCGCGCGATGCGACGACTGGATGCAGCGGCCCTCGCCTTGCAGAGCGTCCCTCTCGGGGCGACCGCCGTCGGAACCGGAGCCGGTGCGCCGGACCGCTTCGGCGAGGTCGCCGTCGTTCTCCTGGCCGAGGTCGTCGATCGGCCGCTGCGCCCGTCGGAGGACTACTTCGACGCGCTCGCCCACCTCGATGCGATGTCCGACATCGGTCATGCGGTCGCCGAGGCGGCGGCGACGCTGGCTCGTATCGCCGGCGACCTGCGGTTGCTGTCGTCCGGACCCCGCGGAGGCTTCAACGAGGTGCAGCTCCCCGCCGTCTCGGCGGGATCGTCGATCATGCCGGGCAAGACCAACCCGGCCATCCCGGAGCTCGTCATGCAGGTCGCGATGGAGATGTCGGGCGTCGATCACGTCGTCGAGGCAGCCGTGCGCGCCGGCGAGCTGGAGCTGAACGTCATGGAGCCGGTCATCCTCGCGCAGCTGCATCCGGGCATCGTGAAACTCACCCAGACGGCAACGGTGTTCGCGCGGGAGTGCCTGGCCGGGCTGGCATGGAATACCGACGTGCTCGGGGAGCACCTGTCCGGGTCACTCCTGGAGCAGGTGCAACGCTCGGAACGGGTCGGGTACGCGACGGTGGCGTACGGCGCCGACGCGGCACTCGATCAGACGGCCGGTCGACGGTGACAGGCCTCACTGCAGCGGTCGCACACTTCGCCGTCACCGCCACGATCACCGACGACCGGGAAGCCCTCGCCGAGCGGGTCGCCGCACTGGTCGCGGACACGGTCGGCGTCGCGATCGCAGGGTCACGGCTCCCGGCCTTCCGTATTCTCGTCGACGCGCTGCATCCGCTGCCCGCGGGACCCTGTCAGGTGTACGGGAGCGGCATCCGGACCGACATGCAGACCGCGGCCCTCCTGAACGGCTTCGCCGCGCACGTCCTCGACTACGACGACGTCTCCGAACGCGCGTACACGCATCCGAGCGCAACGCTCGTTCCGGTGATCGCCGCCGCCGGCGACGCTCGCGACCTCACGCAGGGCGCGGTGATCGAGGCGTACGCGGTGGCGTACCAGGTTGAGCACGCCCTTGCCGCGACGCTCCCCATTCGCAGCGCCTACGCCCGCGGATGGCATGCCTCCGGCCTCATCGGTCCCCTCACGGCCGCCGTGGCGGCCTCCCGCCTACTCGGCCTCAGCGAGGAGCAGACCTCCGCGGCATTGGGACTGGCCACGGCTCGCGCGGGCGGCTCGCTGGCCAACTTCGGCGCCATGGCGAAACCCCTCACCGTTGCGCAGAGCGCGTCGGACGGTCTCTCGTCGGCGGTGCTGGCGCGCCGCGGCGTCACCGCGGGCGACGATCCGCTCGGAGGCGCCGGAGGCCTGCTCGACATGTTCGGCCGAAGGGCCGACGCCGCGCAGGTCGCCGCCGGCCTCGAGCTCCCCTGGGCGCTTCGCACGCACGGGCCGGACCTCAAGCCGTACCCCGCCTGCTCGGCAGCGCGGTGCGCGATCGATGCTGCCCGACGTCTCCGGATCGACCCCGGAATGATCGAGTCGGTCTCCGTCGTCGTCGAGCCCGGCGGCCTGGATGCCCTCGTCCACCCCGATCCGCAGACGCCCGACCAAGCACGGTTCAGCCTTCCCGCGCTCGTCTCGCTCGCACTGGTCGACCACGACGTGACGGTGGAATCGTTCTCCCCCGAGGCACTCGCCCGGCCCCTCGTGCAGCGTCTCGCCGCACGGGTGACGGCCGACACCAGCGCAACGCCGCCTACCGGCGTTCGCGACTGGCATGACGCGTACGCGGTCGTGACAGCGACCACCACAGACGGCCGGACCATCCGTGAGCGCGCAGACGCCCCGCGCGGCGCACTGTGGCCCTGGCCTGACATCCGGCGAAAGTTCGACCTCTGCGCCGGCCCCGATCCCGATGCCGCGGCGTGGTGGGAATCTGCTCGCTCACTCGGCGAGCCCACGCGCTGGAACGAACGATTCCGGCTGCATCCCCGGCCCTGACCATCCCCTCTCACCCCATCAGTCATCGACGACGAAGGAGTCACCCATGTCCGCTTCCTCCTCTTCCGCTCCTCGCGGCGCGACCCCGCGCTCCCCTCACCTGGCGCTCGATCGCCGGCAGGTACGCCGCGCGATCACCGCAGCCGCCCTCGGAAACACCGTGGAGTGGTACGACGCCGCGGTCTACCTCTACATCGCCGGTGTTCTCGGCCACGTGTTCTTCGCGGGCCAGCCGGAGCCGGTGCAGCTCATCAGTTCTTTCGCCCTGTTCGCCGTGGCCTACCTCGTCCGGCCGCTCGGCGGCATCATCCTCGGGCCCCTCGCCGACCGGGTGGGTCGTCAGCGCGTGCTGTCACTGACGATCCTGATGATGGGGGCGGCCACCCTCGCGATCGGGCTGATTCCGTCCCCGGAGACGATCGGCGCCTGGGCCGTCATCCTGCTGCTCCTCTGCCGGCTGGTGCAAGGCTTCTCCACCGGCGGCGAGTACGGCGGCGCGACGACCTTCATCGCCGAATACGCGCCCGACAACCGTCGCGGCTTCTACGGCGCCTGGCTCGAGGTGGGGACCCTCGGCGGATTCACCCTCGGCGCCGGCGTGGTGACCTCTCTCCTGCTGTTCCTCGGTCCGGAGGCCACCGAGGAGTGGGGCTGGCGCATCCCGTTCCTCATCGCCGGCCCGCTCTCCCTCATCGGCTTCTACCTTCGCAAGCGTCTGGAAGAGACCCCGGCGTTCGTGGAAGCGGAGAAGCGCGAGGAAACCCTGTCGGGCACGACAGCCGCCATCCAGATTCAGCAGACGGTCGGCAAGCAGTGGAGGCAGCTGCTCAAGTGCGCCGGTCTGGTGATCGTCTTCAACGTCGGTTACTACCTCGTGCTGACCTATCTCCCCGTGTACCTCAACGTCGAGGTGGGTCTCGACGAGTCCACCGGCCTCCTGCTCACCCTCGTGATCATGGTCGGAATGCTGCTGGCCAACCCCTGGGTCGGACTCCTGTCGGACCACATCGGCCGGAAGCCCATCCTGACGGCCGGATGCGTGGCGTTCATCACCCTGTCCGTTCCCGCCTTCCTGATGATGCAGGCCGGGGGGATCCTCACCGTGCTCGGAGTGGTTCTCCTCAGCCTGATCTTCACGTGCTTCACCGGCGTGATCCCCTCCACGCTCCCGGCCCTGTTCCCGACGACCGTCCGCAACGGCGCCCTCGGCATCTCGTACAACCTGTCGGTCTCGCTGTTCGGGGGGACCACTCCGCTCATCGTCACGGCGCTCATCGCGGCGACGGGGAACAACCTCATGCCGGCGTACTGGATGATGTTCGCCGCCGTCGTCGGCATCGTCGCGCTGTGGCGCATCACCGAGAGCGCGGGACGACCCCTCCCCGGCTCACCCGCGATGCGCACGACCGACGAGACGGCGGGCGACCCGGCGCCCGACACCGCCCCCGCTGCGAGCCAGCGCTGATCTCATCGAGTCGAAGCACTCTCGCCCCTCCACCGAAGGAACCATCATGAGCCTGTCTGAGCGAAATCCCCTCCTGGATGCCAACGCGATCGTCGGCGGCTACCGCGTCGCGCACGGCGTGCAGGGGGCCGGGGAGCCGGTCGTCCTGGTCCACGGCACCCCCTCGTCGTCCTACATCTGGCGGAACGTCGTGCCCGACCTGGTGCGCGCCGGCTATCAGACCCACGTGTTCGACCTGCTGGGCTACGGACTGTCCGAACGTCCGTGGGACCCGAACGCCGACACATCGATCACCGGCAACGTGACGATTCTCGAGGGACTCCTGGATGTCTGGCGTCTGGACACCTTCCACCTCGTCGCACACGACATCGGCGGCGGCGTCGCCCAGCGCTATGCGGTCGACAACACCGAGCGGCTGCGCAGCCTCACGATGATCGACGTGGTCAGCTTCGACAGCTATCCCTCCGCGCGCACCAGGCAGCAGATGGCCGTCGGTCTCGAGATCCTCGCGAAGAGGTCGGACGAGGAGCACCGCGCGCACTTCACGGAGTGGCTGCTCTCCACGCACAGCGACCCGGCGGGCTTCGACCCGGCCGCGCTCGATGAGTACATCGGCTACATCAGCGGCCCGATCGGCCAACCGAGCCTCTTCCAGCACCAGATCACTCACTACGACCCGAAACACACTCTGGAGGTCGGCGACCGGCTGAACGAGCTGGTGGACACCCCCGTCCAGCTGATCTGGGGAGCCGATGACGCGTGGCAGGTCGTGGATTGGGCGCACCGGCTGAATCGAGCCATCCCCGGCAGCGAACTGCACATCATCGACGAGTGCGGCCACTTCGCCCCGGAGGAACGCCCGCATGAGGTGGCGAGCCTGATCACGGATTTTCTCGGGCGATCCGCCTACGCACCGACGCCCGCGCGATGAGGCTCGTGCGAGCCGGTCGGGCTTGCCCGCGGCGCCGGCCGCACATCGATCCGCATCGCTCGCCTCGATCGCGCGGAACGCGGTCGAGCCATCCAGCCGTCTGCGTATGAACAGCACCGTCCGTCGGGCCTGCGTGAGACGGTGACCCGCCGCCTCTAGGGTGTGGCTATGCGACACCCTGCCCTAGCAATCGGGACGATGCTCCTCCTGCTGGCGCCCCTCGTCGGCTGCACGACCGCCGCCGGCGAGGGCGCTCCGACCTCGAGCTCGACAGCGACCGATTCGGGGAGCGAAGAGGCCGCCGCGCTGGAGCAGGCTCAGGCGTGGCTGGATGCGGCGACGCTCCCGCCAGGAGCGGTCCGCTCGTCCGTGGCCACGGGCAGTTTCACCTCGTATCAAGGGTGGCCGTGCGGGCCGACCGCACGCCTGGAGGCGTTCTGGACCGTCCCGGATCTCACCGTTGCCGAAGCGGCCAATTGGCTGATGGCGAACCCGACCGCCGATCTCGTCTCGACCGGAGTGGGACCCGTGCCGGACGTCGCGGACATCGGTGAGGTGAACGTCGGCTACATACCGTCGGACGACTCGCAACAGGGAATCGTCTACACCGTCGCGAAGCGGGATGACGGAGTCGCCGTGCGTGCGCAGATCGCGGCCCTCACCGAGTCCGCCGTCTGCCCGTCGCTGCCGCCCGGCACCTCGCTCGGGAAACCGGGGCAAGGATGAACCCGGAGGCGTGCCCGCTCATCCGCCACCCGCACGACGAGCGCGTCGAGAGCGAGGGCCCTGATCGCGAGACCCGCACGGGCCGGGAAAAACTTCTCCGAATCTGCTGCTGATCTGGGCCGAATCGGGGTCTGAATGTCGGTGGCCCTCGTCAGAATGGGGGCATGGCAGACAGCCGGCACACCCCTCTCGCGGACGACATCCGCGCCGGTCTGCACCGCCTGATCGAGGGCTTCGACCTTGCGCTCGCCAGCGATGACGCGCTCCTCGCCCACACCGGCGAGCTGGAAGAGCTCGGACGTCTCGTCGATGCAGCGCGAGTACGTGCCGCGGGTGAGATCGCCGACCGCAGCCGCTCGACCGTCGCCGCCGACGGACTGGCGCATCGACTCGGATGCCGCAACGCGAGCGAACTGCTCGAACGTGTCACGCGCGTCTCGGCCGCCACCGCGAGCCTGCGGATTCGGACCGCTCAACCTCTGCGCCCGCGTCAGGGACTCACCGGCGAGGAGCTTCCGGCCGCGTTCCCCGAGGTCTCTCGTGCACTGGCCTCCGGGGCGTTGGGAGTGGATGCGGCATCCGCCATCGTCGCCGCTCTCGCTCCCATCGCCGCGCGCGGCGCCGCCGAACCCGGCGCTCTCGCTGCGGCAGAGACAGAACTGGTCGCGGCAGCGACCGGCGCCGCGGATACCGCGGCTGCGACGGCGGACGATGTGACGATCATGGCGCGAACCTGGGCGCTGTTCCTCGATCCCGACGGCACCCTCGGCGACGAGCATCAAGCTCTCCGACACCGCTTCTTCACCCTCGGACGCCTGCGCGACGGAGTCATCCCTGTGCGTGGCGGACTCCTCCCCGAGATCGCTTCTCAGCTCGAAACCCTCCTGGACGCGGTCGAGAACCCGCGCACCCGTGCACCTCGCTTCCGGCCCGACGGCGCCGATCCCGACCGCGATGACGACCTGATCGAGCGCCGTACCCCGGCTCAGCGCCGCCACGACGCCCTCGCCAGCATCCTCACGATCGCCGCCGGCGTCGAGACCGCGCCGGTGCAGGGCGGGGCGCCGCCGACCCTCATCGTCACCGTCGCCGCCGAAGAGCTCAGCAAGCCGGACGGGGTCGCGTTCCTCCCCGCTCGCCACCCCGACCAGACCGACGCCACCCCCGCCGCCGCCGCGCGGCGCGTCGGATGCGCGGGTCAGATCCAACGGGTCGTGCTCGACGGTCTCGGTCGCGTCATCGACCTCGGCTCTCCGCAGCGCATCTTCACCGCGCACCAGCGCCGGGCAATCGGCATCCGAGACGGCGAATGCGTCATCGCCGGATGCCACGTCCCGGCCGCGTGGTGCGAGATCCACCACGTGGCACCTGCCGCTGCCGGCGGCCCCACCCACATCGACAACGGCGTCCTCTTGTGCTGGTTCCATCACCGCACGATCGATACCGGCGGGTGGGAGATCCGGATGATCCGAGGAGTGCCGTGGGTCAAAGCTCCCCGCTGGATCGACCACACCCGACGATGGCGCCCCGCGAGCGGTTCGCCGGTTCGGCGGCTGCAGGCTCTCGCCGGCGCCCCACCACCGCGGGACTGAGGAACACCCGGCTGGGAGTTTCCCGTGCGCTCCCTCGCCAACTCCTCGCGCCCCCTATTGTTTCTCGATGTAGGAACCTCGAGAAACGATAGGTATCGCATGTCAAACGTGACGACCACCGTCCTGAAGTCCCTGATCGCGGTGCTGCTGGCGCTGCTGCTGTTCTGCCAGGTCGTCGTCGTCCCGCAGGTCGCCGCGCAATCGGCCGTGCGATACGCCGAGATCGCCTACCTGGAGCTGCCCGGGATCCTCGTCGGCATCACCTTCCTCCTCTGCACGCAGGTCGTCCTGCTCTGCGTCTGGCGGCTGCTGTCGCTCGTCCGCGCCGACAGTATCTTCAGCGAGAGCGCGTACCCCGCCGTCGACATCAGCCTGGCGGCGGTGGGAGTGGCAACCCTTCTCGTGCTCGTCGCCCTCGTGACCTTCCTCACCACCGGCTTCTCCACACCCTCCATCACCCTGCTGTGCCTCCTCGGCGTCGTGGTGGGGCTCGGTCTCACGCTGCTGATCGTCGTGTTGCGGGGACTGCTGCGTAAAGCGTCGCAGCTCGAGCACGACCTGTCCGAGGTGGTGTGATGCCGATCGTCATCACGCTCGACGTGATGCTGGCCAAGCGCAAGATGTCGGTGCAGGACTTCGCCGCCGCCATCGACATCAGCCCCGCGAACGTGTCGGTCCTCAAGAACGGCCGCGCCAAGGCCGTGCGCTTCACGACGCTGGACGCGATCTGCCGCGTGCTGCAGTGCCAGCCGGGAGACATCCTCGAGTGGGTGCCAGACTCACCGCGAGTCCCGGATGCGGGGAAGCCGGCGTGAGCGCGCCTCACAGCGCGACGTCGTCCATGCCGTCGTGGAGCCGCGTTGCGATCGACGCGCTCCGCGACGCCACCCTCTGCCCGGTGTGCGCATCCGCGACGGTGGACGACGCGCGCTGCCGCACCTGCGGTGCGGATTTCCGCACGGTCGGCAGTCAGCTGTGGAACGCGTCGCTCACCGCCGCCGAAGCCCTGGAGGCGCGCCAGCGTCTGCTGGAATCCGTCCCGCGCCCCGACGCCGCATCCGCGCCCGCCGCATCCGCGCCGGCCCCCGCGGTCCCGCCGGTCGCGACATCTCCGGCACCCGCACCCGCATCGGCGCCGATGAGCCCGACTCCGCCGGCGGGGTCGAACACGACGGTGCAATCGGTGCTGGCGACCGCGGGAGCGGGCCTGTTCGGCGTCGCCGCGATCGTGTTCGCGTTCTTCAGCCCCGACTTGACCGATCGCGTGGCGCGGACGTCGATCCTCCTCGGGATCGCGATCGTCTTCGTGCTCGCCGCGATCGCCCTGTCGCGGCGGCGGCTGCAGTTCTCGGCCGAGGCTGTCGGCGGGCTCGGACTCGTTTTCCTCGCGCTCGGCTCGATCACCCTGACGGGCGTTCTCGGCGAGGCCGACCCGTGGGTCGTCGGTGGGATCGCCACACTCGTGACCGGCGGCTCGATGGCGGCTCTCGGCATCCGCGTGCGGATGCGCGTGTGGCTGTGGACCTCACTGCTCGCCCTGGCCGTCGTCCCCTTCCTCCTCGGTCTCGCCGGCGGCACCCTCGGCGTCGTCGCCGGGTCGCTGTGCAGCGCAGGCGCCGCCTTCGCGATCATCGCCGCCGTGCCCCGTATCGCTGCGCGCTTCTCGAGCCGGCTGGCGGCGGAGCTGGTCACGCTGTCCGTGGCGCAGGCCGTGTTCCTCGTCGTGGCGTTGACGAATGCCCTGTGGCTGCCCCTCGCCTGGCCGAACGCGATCGCTGCGGCGCTGTGCGTCGTGCTGTTCGCCATCGCGGCTCTCGGTGTGGCGTCCATGATGCACCCCGGCGGCGCATTCTGGAGCTTCGTCGTCGGAGGTGCCGGTGTGGCCACCGCGACGCTGATCCCCCTCGCCGTCGCCGGGCACGTTCCCGGTCAGTGGCCGGTGGCCGCCGTCCCCGCGGCAGCCGCGCTCGGTGTCGTCGTGGTCGCAGCGGTTCTCCCGCTGCCGGCCGCCGTGCACCGGGCATTGCTCCGTGGCGGCGCGCTGATAACGGCCGCGATCGCGGTGACACCTCTCCTCGGGCTGACCCTGCTCTCGGGCGGGCTGTCGGTGTGGGTCACGCTCACGGGCCGTTGGCTCATCCCCACCGCGCTCGAGATCACCTGCACCATCGGCCTCACCGCCGTCGCTCTCGCGCTGGGCGCGCTCGCGGCGGTCGACACCCGAGGATCGGCGGCGGGGATCGCGCGGCACTGGGCCCTGGCCCTCGCCGAGTGGTTCGCCGTGCTCGCCGCACTGACCCTCGCGACCGTCCCGGCGATGGCACTTCTCGGCCGCCTCGCTCTCGCAATCGCGCTGGCCGCGGCGACGGCAGTCGCCTTCGTCACCCTGCCGACGCTCCGTCGCGCACCCCTGCGGATGCGGTTGCCGCTGATCGCGGGTGCGCACGCGCTCGTCGCCCTATCCGCGCTGCTGTCATGGGCCACGTCGGCGGCGACCGTCGTCGCCGGCATCGCCATCGTGGGGGTGCTGCTGCTGTTGACTCGCACACTCCCTGCGCGTGTGAGATTCGTCCACGTCGGCGCCGCCTACGCCTACGGCCTGTTCGTCTTCGCCACCGCGCTGAGCGTCGCGGGCATGGACGGCATCGCGCTTGTCTGCCTCACCACGGCGCTCGGCGGCGCGGGCGCGATCACGGCGACCTTCACCCCGTCAGTGACGCCGCGAGCGTGGTACGCCATCCTCGCGGTGACGTCGGTGCCGTTCGGCATCGGGGTGGTACAGGTCGTGTTCGAGCGCAGCGGCTGGACCGCCCTGTCCACCGGCGTCATCTTCCTCCTCGCTCTGGCACTGACGGGAACGCGACGCACGGGGCTGAGCGTCGGCATCCGCACCGCCGCGGCGGGGATCCTCGTCCCGTCGCTCGCGGTCGTCGTCGTATGCCTCGGCGCGCAGCTGCTCGCCACGAGCGGCTCACCGGTCGTGCTGCCGATCATCGCCGCCCTCGGAGCACTGGCTCTGCCCTCGCGCCGCCTTGTCCAGACGGCACTGAACCGCCGTATCGGCGGAAGGGATGCGGCGACGGCGACTCTCGCGATCGAGGCGTCGACACTCCTCACCGTCGCGATCGTCGTGCTCCTCGCCCTTGTCCGCGAAGCCGCCGGGCTCGGGACGACCCTGACGGTGCTCGTGATCCTCGCCGCCGGGTTCGGCCTCACCGCGCGGATCGCCGGGCGCACGTACGGGTGGTGGCTGTGCGGCGCCGCGCTCACGGGGGCGCTCTGGTGCGCCTGGGGCCTGGCCGGCGTCGTCCTCGTCGAGCCGTACCTTCTGCCCCCGGCCCTCGGGGCGGCCCTGATCGCCGCGGTGCTGACGGTCCGCGGCTCCCCCGCGCCGGCCCTCTACCTCGCCGGGCTCTCCATGGCGATCGCTCCCCTCCTCGTGCTTCTCGCCGTCACCGGCACCGACCGCGCGGTGCCCTGGCGCGCGTACGGACTGATCCTGTCGGCGTGGGGACTGCTCGCCATCGCGTGGTGGATGAGACGCGCGCCAGGTCGTCTGCGGCGCCTCCGGATGCTTCGCACGCCCACGCTCGCCGCGGCGATGCTCGCCGGTCTCGCCGGCGCGGTGCAGGGCCTGCGCTGGGGCCTCGCCGCCGACCCGGCGCCGGCGGTGACGTCGCTCCTGCTCGTGTGCCTGGCGACGAGTGCGGCGGGAGCGCTGCCGTCGGCGCTCGCGGCGCGAAGCATCCGTGCCTCAGCTCAGGAGAACTCGCGCGCGGCCGCGAGCCGGTGGCTGCTCGCCCCGGCTCTGCTATCGGTCGCGGCGGGGACGTGGACGGCGATCGAGCGCGACTGGTTCACGATCTGGGCGATGTGGGCGCTCATGCTCGCGTATGTGTGCCTCCTGGGAATCACCGCGGTGCGCGCCCTCCGGCGCCCGACCGGGCTTCCGCCGGTGTGGTTCCTCTTCGCGATCGCCTTCGTCACCGCCGTGGTGGCGTGGAGCCCCCGCGACCTGCGCGTGGAGTGGTTCTCGCTGCCGCTCGGATTCGGCCTGCTCTCCGCCGGCGCGCTGGCCCTCAGCGCGAGACCCCCGGACGCTCCGCATCCGCGCACCCTCGACTCGTGGCCGGCGCGGTGGCACGGTTCCTGGGCACTCCTGGCACCGGGGATGCTGGTTCTCTTCGGCGCCTCGGTCGCGTCGACGTACACCGACCCGCTCACGTGGCGCGCCATCCTCGTGATCGTGCTGGCCCTCGGCGCGATCGTGGTCGGAGCGACCCGCCGACTGGCCGCGCCGTTCCTTCTCGGGATCATCGTGCTGCCGGTCGAGAACGTGCTGGCCTTCCTGGTGCAGATCGGCCGCGGCATCGCAGCGATGCCGTGGTGGATCACGCTCTCGGTGGTCGGAGCGGTGCTCCTCGTGGTGGCCGTCAGCTACGAACGCCGCGCAGGCGAGAATGCCGGCATCGTGGCGCGTCTGCGAGACCTGCGCTGAACCTGCTTCCCGCGGCGTCAGGAGCTTTCGGAGTGTTCGGGAAGCGAGATGCGGACGGTCGTTCCTTTGCCGAGAACCGAGGAAACCGAGATCTCGCCCCCGTGCGCCTGCACGATCTCGCGCACGATGGCCAGCCCGAGGCCCGTCCCCTGTACGGCCTGGTCCTGGGCATTGGTGGCACGGAAGAAGCGCCCGAACAATTGCGGGATCTCGTCTGCCGGAATCCCCATGCCGGTGTCGGTGATGTCGATGACCACCGCCGGGCGTCCGGTCGAACCCGCAGCCGGAGCCGCCCCCACGCGGACGAATCCTTCCGGCGGGGTGAACTTCACGGCGTTCTCGACCACGTTCGTGACGGCGCGTTCCAGCTGAGACTCGTCACCCTCGACGAGCATCTCGCCGGAACCTGCGGCAATCCGAAGGCTCACCCGCCGGGAGTGCACGAAGGGTTCCAGTGACTCCGCCACCCGCCGCAGCATCCGTCCGATGTCGATCGGTGCCATCGTGGGCGCCGCGCCGCCGGATTCGAGCCCCGCGAGGACCAGCATGTTGCCGGCCAGATCTTGGAGCCGACGCGCATTGCGCTCGACGACTCGAAGCATGTCTTTCCGCTCCGCGGGGAGGCTCGAGTCGTCGTCCAGCAGCAGGTCGAGGTAGCCCAGGATGGAGGTCAGCGGGGTCCGCATCTCATGGCTCATCGTGTCGATCATGTCGCTCTTGGACTTGTCGAGCCTCTTGAGCTGCCCGACGAGCTGCTCCTGGGCATCGAGCAGGCGGGTGAGGGTCGCCTGCCGGAGCAGGACCGACACCGCCGCGAGCGCGACGGTGGCGGCCGCGAGCACCAGAGCCACGGGCGGCAGCGGCGTCTGCGTCGCGATGAGCAGTACCGCGAGACCCGCGAGAACGGCGAGCGCCGGCACCGGCAGGATCCGCGTGAGCGCGGGGGCCGGGCGGGGTTCGGGTTCACCGCCGGTCACCCCGTCCACCCAGATCGCAGAGAAAGCCACGCCCGCCGTCCAGGCTGCGTCGAGCGGCGTGCCGGAGGTGTACGCCCCCGCGTGACTGAGGAGGGCATAGGCGATGTCCGCACCCGTGAACAGGAGGAACCCCAAGACGAGGAACTGCCACCGAGGGCCCAGTCGCAACGCCGGCGAGGCGGAGACACCCACGACAGCGGTGATCAGGAGCAGGTCGAAGAGCGGGTAGAGGGCCGCGATGGCACCGTTGAGAGGCGACGCATCGGCTGTCGCGTCGGTGAAGACGGGGGCGAGGATGACAGCCAGGACGGCTGCCGCCCCGAGGGATGCCACGCCGCCGTCGAAGAGCACCGGCCTCATCGAGTGGCGCGACTGATGCCGGACGAGCACGAGAAGAGCAGCCATGGTCAGCGGGTAGTAGAGGAGGTATCCGACATCGGCAAGCGACGGCGACGGCAGGTTCCCGGAGGAATCCATCGCCAGCGCGTAGAACGTGTCGCCCGCGGCGTTACAGGTGATCCCCGCGGCAGCGAGGATCACCTCCCAGCGGGCGAAACGCGTCCGCACGGCGACGAGCCAGAAGACCCCGACCGGCACCCACTGAGCGATGATCGACAGCCAGATGTTGACCAGTGTGCTCGCCGGGTCCCCCGGCAGCAGGAGCGCGCCGAGATAGATCGCGTTGACAGCGATGGTGAGAAGGAGAAGAGCCCGGATCGCGCGGTTCAGTCCTGCGCCTCGTGTCGATGGGTGCTGGCCGAGGCTGGGTCCGACGGCACCGACTGCCGCCGCCTCTCCACCCGCCTCGACGGCACCGGTCACATCTCCCCCGCACCACGTCGCCCCGGCTCTGGAGCGTGCGTCTCAGGTCACATCGTAGATGAGCCGCCACGATGAACGCCCCGGTCACGCGCCCGGCGGCTTCACTTCCCGAACCGCGTTGCGAAGCTCGGTGAGTCGGAGGCCCTCGAGGTCGTATTCCGAGGGCACATTCGTGCGTCCATTCACTCACTCGCCGGTGGGTCATCTCGAGCCGACCGGCGGCCGGGTGCAGTGGGATCTGATCAATATCTTCCGTTTCGACGATGCGGGCCGGATGGTCGAGGAGATCGTCCGCGACGACAAGCACAGCATCCTGCGCCAGCTCGGCGGCGCGCACAGCTGACCTGACCGCAGCGGCGGGGACGCGCTGAGAGGATGGACGCGTGCCGTCCGTTGCCGCGCTCTACCGCTACCCCGCGAAGGGGTTCACCCCCGAACCACGAGACGACCTGCTGATCGAACCCGACGGGCGGGTGCAGGGCGACCGCGTGCTCGCCTTTCGATTCGCCACGGCGGCCACTCCGCAGCAGCGCGACGGGCTGGATTATTGGCCGAAGGACGAGGGTCTCGCCCTGATGCAATTCCCCTCGCTGGCCCGGTTACGGCTGCAGTACGACTCCGGGACGAGGCGGGTGCGCATCCGGGACGGCGAGCGTGTGCTCGCCGACGCGGATCTCAGCGCGGATGGACGGCGAGTGCTGGAAGACGCCGTCACCGCATTCCTCGCCGGCTCCCCTGACGCCGCCCGCATCGCCCGCGACGGCATCCTCCCGCTCCGCCTCGTCGGCGACGGGGTGACCTCACGGTTTCAGGACCGCCCCCGCGGATACGTCTCCCTCCACGGCACCGCGTCGGTCGCGGCGGTGGATGGCGCCGTCGAAGCGCCGGTCGACGACCGCCGCTTCCGCTCCAACATCGTCGTCTCCGGCACGGCGCCGTGGGAGGAGCTCGCCTGGACCGGCCGCATCCGGATCGGCGAAGTGGCGTTCGAGGTGCAGAACCCGATCGGACGATGCGCGGCCATTCTGGCCAACCCCGACACGGGTGAGCGGGACGCGCGGCTGCTCCGCACCCTCACGGCGCACTTCGATCAGGCCGCGCCCACCTTCGGCGTCCTCCTGCTCCCCGCCGACGGGCCCGGCCGCATCCGGGTCGGCGATACGGTGTCGGTCGGCTGACACCACGACGAAGGGAGTCCCATGCGATCGATCGCTGACTACACCGAGCGCATTCTCGATGACAGGCAGCTACCGCCCGGAGTCCTGATCGCCAACGCCCACCGGCGCGCCGCGGAGCGCGGGTCCACCCGCCCGGGCGCCGATGCCACGGTGACCCGGGTGGTCGACGATCTCATCGCCACCGGCGATTTCGACGAGCTCCTCGTAGGCGCCGTCGACCCCGCCGCGTGGGCGGTGCGCGAGGCTTTGCGGGATCGAGCCACGCAACGACTGAGCGAGCTGGCCGTACACCCCGGTGGCGAGACCTCCGCACTCATCGCCGATCACCTGGCGCTCGAGATCGACGCCCGCTATCCCGCTCTCAGCGACGACTTCCAGCGCGTTCTGGAGCGCTTCGAGCGAGATTGGGGCTACCGCCGGTCGTATGCGACCGACCTCGCGCTCCCCGGGTGCGCGCGCGATCGTCGGCCGTCTGGGCGCTCCAGCGGGAGCCCGGGTGGCCCGCAGCCCGCGTCAACGGCGGAGCGCCCTCCACGCTCGGCACCCGTGCCGACAGCCGCTCGCACCGCCTCCCCGACCACATCTCGGTGATCCGGTATCAGCGGTTCCCTGTCGTAGAGCTGAGCATCTGGCCACAGGACGACGGCCCCGACGCCGTGTGGATGCAGGTGGGGCTCGCCATGCAGGACGGCGTCCGCCTGATCCCGTTCGACACCTCCCAGGCCGGCCCCGATGTCCTGGATGCGGAGCTGCTCGCACCGCTGGCGGAGGTGGCTGCCGCAGCGTACGCGTGGCACGACGTGCTGGCCGCGCGTCACCGCTCGGTGTACACGGCGCGGTACCAGCGCGACGGTCTGCCTGCGCCGGCGTGGCGCGCTCTCCCTGGGTGAGCGCCTCACCGGATACCGCACTCCCGCCCGAAGGGCAACGCGTTTCTCGCGGCATCACGATCGCGAAGACTCGAAGGCATGGTCTTCCTCGGATTCCACGCCTCCCATGAACAGATCCCCCCGAGCAGGCTCCTCGACGACGTCGTGCAGGCCGAGTCGGCCGGCTTCGACGGCGCGATGTGCTCCGACCATCTCGCGCCGTGGGGCGTCCGGCAGGGCGAGTCGGGTTTCGCGCTGAGCTGGCTGGGCGCGGCCCTGGCGCGAACGGACTTCTCCATCGGATTCGTCAACGCGCCGGGGCAGCGCTACCACCCCGCGATCGTCGCGCAGGCGTACGCCACCCTGGAGGAGATGTTCCCCGGGCGCTTCTGGGCCGCACTCGGCAGCGGCGAGGCGATGAACGAGCACGTCACGGGTGACCCCTGGCCGCCGAAGCACGAACGCAACGAGCGCCTCGCCGAGAGCGTCGACGTCATCCGGCGGCTGCTCCGCGGCGAGGCGGTCGATCACGACGGCCACGTGCGGGTCCACGAGGCGCGGCTGTGGACCCTCCCCGATCAGCCGCCGCCGCTGTACGCAACCGCGGTCAGCGCCGAGACCGCCGGGTGGGCGGCGTCGTGGGCAGACGGGCTGGCCACCGTCCTCCAGGCCCCGGAAGCACTCCGCGACGTCGTCGGCGCGTACCGATCGGCCGACGGCGCCGGGCCCCTGATCCTGCAGGTGCATCTGAGCTGGGCCGAGACGGATGCAGAGGCGGTGGCGATCGCTCGCGACCAGTGGCGCAACGGCGCGATGTCCGGGGCGTCGCCGTGGGACATCGAGCAGCCCGAGCACTTCGACGCCCTGGCGGGCGAGCCCGACGACGATGCCCTCCGCAAGGCGTTGCTGATCTCCGCCGATCTCGACGAGCTCGCCGAGCGCATCGCCGAGCACGCGCGGCTCGGTTTCGACCGCGTGTATCTGCACCACGTCTCGAAGGACCAGGCGCCGTTCCTGCGCGTGGCTCGAGAGACCCTCCTGCCGCGACTGCGGGAGCTGCTGTGAGGATCACCGACACCAGCGACCTGTGGTGGAAGTCCGCCGTCGTCTACTGCCTCGACGTCGAGACGTTCCTCGACTCCGACGGGGACGGTATGGGCGATCTGCAGGGCCTCGCGTCCCGCATCGACTATCTCGCGCAGCTCGGGGTGACATGCCTGTGGCTCATGCCGTTCTATCCGACCCCCGACCGCGACGACGGATACGACATCACCGACTTCTACGGCGTCGACTCGCGCCTGGGAACGCACGGCGACCTGGTGGAGGTGATCCGCACCGCCCGCGACCGCGGCATGCGGGTGATCGCCGACCTCGTCGTGAACCACACGTCGGATCGGCATCCGTGGTTCCAGGCGGCCAAGCGGAGCACCTCGTCGCCGTACCGGGACTTCTACGTCTGGCGGAGCGACCCGCCCCCGAAGGGCCAGCAGAACCCGGTGTTCCCCGGCGACGCGGGCGGCCTGTGGACGAAGGACGACAGGTCGGGGCAGTGGTACCAGCACAGCTTCTATCCGCATCAGCCCGACCTCAACATCGCCAACCCCGCGGTGCGGGACGAGATCGCGAAGACCATCGGCTTCTGGCTGCAGCTCGGGATCACGGGATTCCGCGTCGATGCGGTGCCGTTCCTCCTGGAGATCCCCGAGGGTGCGCAGATGGCCGATCCGCACGACATGCTCCGCGACATCCGCCGATTCCTGCAGCGCCGCTCGAGCGAAGCAGTGCTCCTCGGGGAGGTGAACCTCCCCTACGACCAGCAGCTCGCGTTCTTCGGCGTCGGCAACGACGGCCAGGAGCTCACGATGCAGTTCGATTTCGCGGGGATGCAGGCGTTCTACCTCTCGCTCGTGCGACACGACCCCGCGCCGCTCGCGGCGGCGCTGCGCGCCCGGCCCGAGCTCCCCGTCGAAGCCCAATGGGCGAACTTCCTCCGCAACCACGATGAGCTCACTCTCGACCAGCTGACCGAAGACGAACGGCAGGAGGTCTTCGAGACGCTGGCCCCCGATGAGCGCCAGCGCGTGTACGGCCGCGGCATCACCAAGCGGATCCCCACGATGCTCGAGGGAGACCCGCGACGCATCCGGATGGCGTACAGCCTGCTGTTCACCCTGCCGGGAACACCCGTGCTGTTCTACGGCGAAGAGATCGGAATGGGCGAGAACGCCGAGCTCGACAAGCGCATGGCGGTGCGCACGCCGATGCAGTGGTCGCCCGAGCGCAACGGCGGTTTCTCGACCGCACCGCCCTCGCGGCTGGTCGCCCCTCCCCCGGGAGACGGATACGCGCCGACGCACGTGAACGTCGCCGACCAGATCGAAGACCGCGATTCCCTGCTGCACTTCTTCCGCGACCTGATCTCGCGGTATCGCATCTCGCCCGAGCTCGGATGGGGCCGGTTCGAGCTGCTCGAACACGATGAGCCCGCGCTTCTCATCCATTCGCTGCGCGCCGACGTCGGCCGGATGGTCGCCGTGCACAACTTCGCCGGCACGCCCGCGATCGCCTCGTTCGCTCTCGCCGACGAGGGCGAAGGGGTCGCGCTCGTCGACCTGTTGAACTCCGATCGCCTCGAGCTGGGGCGGCGCGGTGACGTGGAGTTCGAGGTGCCCGCCTACGGCTACCGCTGGCTGAGGGTGTCGCGCCCGGGGGACGGACGCGTCACCTGAGTCACCCGCGCAGCGCCTTGCCGGCATCGTAGGCGGCGCGGGCGAGAACCAGGTCCTGCCAGCCCTGCCCCACCGACTTGAACACCGCCGGACCGCGGCGCCGGTCGGCGCGCGCGGGGTGTGCGCGATCGCGGACGACCTCGCCGATCGTGACGAGATGTTCGGCGCGCAGCGCGCCCTCCGCGATCGCCATCACGACGTCGCCCGCCTCGCGGAGCGCGGTGCCGGCGTCTTCGACGACCACCGCCGCACGCGCCAGGAGCGCCGCGTCCAGCTCGCGGGCGTCAGGATGGTGCGACCCGACCGCGGTCACGACCGCGTGCTCGGGGATGAGAGTGCCGTCCAGGACGGGGACGACCGAGGAGGTGGCAGCGGCGATGAGGTCGGCTCCCGCGACGTCACTGGCTTCCCCGGCGTCCGCGGCGATCCCCTGCGCAGCCAAACGCCGCACCAGCGCATCGGCGCTCTCGCGGCGGCGGGAGACGATGCGGATGCTGTCGATCGGTCTCACCGCGCGGAACGCGTGCACGGCGCCCTCGGCCTGCGGGCCGGATCCGAACACCACAAGGCGGTGCGCGTCGGCGGGGGCGAGCGCATCGACGGCGACGGCCGCGAGCGCGGGTGTCCGCAGGGTCGTGAGCGCGGTGCCGTCGAGGAGGGCGCGCGGGGTGAGGGTCTCCGCATCCATCAGGAGGTAGATCCCCTGGATCCGCGGACGGGAGAGGCCGGCGTTGTGCGGCGCGACGGAGAGGAGCTTCGCCCCGGTCGTCTTCCCGTGCTCGGCGGGCATGAAGAGCAGCTCACCTCGGCGCACCGGTGCCGCGGTGCGCGCCGGCTGGGCGGCGGGGTCCAGGCCGGCCAGGAGGGCGGCGCGCAGCGCATCCACGGCGGCGCGCCACGGCACCGCGGCGAAGACCTGCTCCTCGTCGAGAAGCACCAGATCCGCGAGGCTCATCCTCCGCTCTCCTCCACTCCGTTGTGCGAAACGCACAGCCCTCGGGGGCGCGCGCTTGCTAACCTCACCGCGCCCGCCCGGCACCCCGCCGGACGTCGTCGCGAAGGAGAAGGAACATGACCGAGGACATCGCACGCCTGGCCGGAGCCGATGGCTCGCCCTTCAGCGCGGCGACGATCGCCGGCGGATGGGTGTTCCCCGCCGGGCAGGTCGGCGAGCGCGCCGACGGCACCGTCCCCGACTCCTTCGACGACGAGGTGGCGCTTGCTCTGACGAACCTTCGCACCGTGCTCGAAGCCGCGGGAAGCGACTTCGCCCACGTGCTGCGTATCCAGGTGATGCTGACCGACATGGCCGATTTCGCCGTCATGAACCGGGTCTACCGCGAACACCTCGGTTCCGACCTGCCTGCCCGGTACACGCACGGCGCTGCACTGGCGCCGGGCTACCGGGTGGAGCTCGTCGCGACCGCGGTGGTCGCCTGACGCCACGACGCCGCGTCCGCCGCGCCGTCCCGGCCGCTCACGCACGCCGCACCAGCTCGGCCAGCAGCCGCACGCCGAACCCCGTCCCGCCGGCGGCGCCCTCGACGCCGGCGACGTGCCGGTAGCACGGGCCGGAGATGTCGAGGTGCGCCCAGGGCACCTCTCCGATGAACCGGCTGAGGAGGAGCGCCGCGCTCGACACGCGTGCGTGCGGGACGCCGGGGAAGTTCTTGTAGTCGGCCAGGTCGGAGCGGATCTGCGCGTGCAGCTGCGGCTGGAGGGGCATCCGCCATGCGCGGTCGCCCGATCGCTCCCCCGCCGCCACGATCGCCGCGGCCAGTGCGTCGTCGGTCGACACCAGCGCGGCGTAGTCGTCACCGAGAGCGTGGCGCGAGGCGTACGTCAGCGACGCGATGTCGACGATGGCCGCGGGGTGCAGTTCGGCTGCCCGCGCGAGGGCGTCGGCGAGGATGACCCGCCCCTCGAAGTCGGTGTTGAGGATCTCCAGCGTCGAGCCGTTGCGGAGGGTGACCACGTCGCCGGGGCGGGTGGCGCCCGGGCCCGGCATGTTCTCCACGAGCGGGATCACGGCCGCGAACGACCGCGCGGGAGCGAGGGTCGGAAGAAGACCGAAAGCCGCGACGACGGCCGCCGCCCCCGCCATGTCGGACTTCATGTCCATGAGTGCGTCGGCCGACTTCAACGACAGTCCGCCGGAATCGAAGGTGACGCCCTTTCCGACGAAGGCGTACTCGGGCCGGCCGTCGCCGACGGCCAGCTCGAGCAGGCGGGGCGGATTCGCCGCCGCCTGGCCGACCGCGACGATCCCGCCGTATCCGCCGGCGACGAGCTCGTCCCGTCCCCGCACGCTCACGCGGATGCCTCGCGGCTCCAGCGTCTCGCGCGCATGCTCCGCGAAACCCGAGGGCGTGAGGGCCGCGGCGGGAAGGTTCACGAGGTCGCGCGCGGCGTTCACCGCCGCCCCGACGGCGCTCCCCCGCCGCCATCCGGCGGGGTCGGTCGCTCCGCCGGCGAGGAGCGGCACCGAGGCGGAGACGAAGGCGCGGGGACCGGTCATCCGGAACCGGTAGCCGCCCGACAGCGCCCCCTCGACGAGCGCCGCGTGCGCGGCGCCGGGATCCACCGCGCACGCGAACGACTCCGCGTCGAGCGTCAACGGCGCCGGCTCGGCATCGGCGGGAAGCGCCGCCGCGATCCGGCGTGCCGCCACGCTCGCGGCGCGACGGAGGCCCGCCGTCTGCGCGTCGCCGCGCCGGCCGAGCCCGGTCAGGGCCACGACCTGGGGCCCGTCCTGCTCGATGCGCGACTGGCCGATCTCGCCGGTGAAGCCGTCGACCGAGCGCGCGTCGACCACCCCGCAGGACACATCGTCGGCCCACACCCCCCGGATCGCGATCGTCGTCATGACGAGGCGGTCACGGGGACGCCGTCGAGGATGACGAGCGGGCGCTCGTCGCGCCACAGCAGCGACGGGTCGTCGAACGGGTTGCCGTCGAAGACGAGCACATCTCCCGCCGCGCCCGGGGCGATCCGGCCGAGGCGGTCTTCGCGAAGGAGTGCGGCGTTCACGGAGGTGAGGCTGCGCAGGAGGTCCAGCACCCCGGTCACCTCGCTCTGCAGCCGCAGCCCCTGCAGCTGCTCCGTCTCGAGATCGCCCATGAGGTCGGAGCCGAAGCCGACCGGGACTCCGGCTGCGCGCGCCCGCTCGATCGCCGCCATGCCATGGCCGAGGACTTCGGCGTTCTTCGCGAGTCCGACCGCGGTCATGCCCAGAGACGCGCCATGGCGCGACATCGCGTCGTACGTGACGAGGGTCGGCACGAGGTACGCCTCCGCGGCCGCCATCTTCTGCGCGGTCGCGTCGTCCAGCAGGTTGCCGTGCTCGATGGAGCGGACACCGCCCTCCAGAGCGTGTCCGATCGCCTCGGGCGAGTAGGCGTGGGCGGCGACGTAGCTTCCTCGTCGATGCGCTTCCTCGCTCACCACCCGGATCTCCTCGAGGGAGTACTGCGGGATGCGCAGCGGATCCGACGGTGAGATGACGCCTCCCGACGCCATGATCTTGATGACCGAGGCTCCGCCGCGCAGGCGACTGCGCACCGCGACCCGCAACGCGTCGACGCCGTCGACGATCTCCAGGCTCGGGCCGGCGTGGAAGCACAGTGTGTCATCCGGTGCGGTCGGATCCCCGTGCCCGCCGGTCTGGCTGAGCGCCGCGCCGGAGTAGTGGTACCGCGGCGAGACGAGGCGACCCTCCTCGATGGCTGTGTGAAGGCCCGCGTCGCCGCCGGCGACATCGCGCACGGTGGTGAACCCGCGCGCCAGCGCCGAGCCCAGGCGGCGGGCGGCCATGAGAGCGATGTAGCTGAGGTGCCGGGTCTCGTTGGTGAGGAGGTTGAGAGACACGGCGTAGGCGTGGAGGTGGGCGTCGATGAAGCCCGGGGTGACCAGACCGCCCCGGGCATCGATCTCCACGGCATCCGGCGCGGGCTCGTCGGCGACGAGAACACCGTTGCGGATGACGACGTCCTCGGCGCGGAGCTCTGCCGACTCCCCGTCGAAGACCACGCCGTTGCGGATACGCACCGAGCCGCCTCGCGCGCGGAAGGTCGTCACAGCGCCGTCTCCGGGAAGACCTCGGCGCGCGCCTGCGCGACAGCAGGCGCGCTCTGCTGCGTGATCTCCACGGCGGTCGCCACCGACGCCTCGTCGAGGCTTCCCTCCGGCCCGAGGAAGTTGATGGAGCCGATCGTGCGCCCCTCGTGGACGACGGGAGTGTTCACGATGGCACCGCATCCGAGGGATTCGATGGTCTCCCAGTCGAAGAAGAAACTCCGCACCGCCGCCCGGTCGGCCCCCAGGAAGGGGTTCTGGCCGGCGATCACCTGCTCGGCCCAGATCGGCGAGGTCTGGCTGGGGTCGGTGCGCTTGCGGCCGCCCACCGCGTAGACGTCGGGGTGCGTGGAGTAGACGCGGGAGATCTCCCCGCCGTCAGGGGTCAGCACGGTGACGGTGAACAGGATGGTGCCGAGGCGCTCGCGGGCCTGGTCTGCTGCTTCGGCGAGGGAGAGAGGAGTCATTGGTGATGCTTTCCGTGAGGTGGATGGTCAGATGTCGGTGTTCGCGCTCGAGGGCGGGTTCTGTCCGCGCGCGAACGAGGCGAGAAGGAGGTGGGTCGGGAGCAGCTGATCGGGGTCGTCCAGACGGAGTCCCAGCTCGGCGGCGCGACGCAGCCGCGCCTGCATCGTGTTGCGGTGGATGCCCAGCCGCTCGGCCGCTCCCACCACGGAGCCCGCGCAGTCCAGATACGCGAGCACTGCGCCGATCACCTCCGGGGCGTGCGGGTCGGCCGTCAGGAGCGGCAGAGCCGTCTCGGCGATGTCGTGCGCGACATCGGGCGGGAGCAGTCGCTCCACCATCGCCATGCCCATCCGGTGGAAGTCGATGACCTCGCCCTCCGGCTCGGCCAGACGGGCGGCCAGCCACGCGCGGCGGAGGAGACTCCCGGTCTCGACCGTGCCGTCCGCATCCGCGGCCACCCCGATCGCGAGCCCGAGGCCCCGCAGGGCCGTGCGCGCCAGGCTGTCCAGCGGCGCATGCACGTCGAACGCCGCGTTCTCCAGCGGGAGGAAGGCGAACCACCCCGACTGCGTGCGGGCCAGCGGTGCGCGGGGGAACGTCGCGCGCCAGTGGCTGCTGAGCAGGGGCCCGACCCGGCCTGCGTGATCCGCCGAGTTGCGGGCCGCAGAAAGCACGACCGCCGCTACGGGGGCGCCGGCAGGCCAGGGGGAGACCGGGCCGCCCGAGGGGAGCGGCACCTCGTCGAGCTCGGGGTCGCGCAGGCCCGTGAGCGCGGTGAACGACAGCAACGGTGCCGCGCCGGCGAGATCGTCGATCTCCTGCGCCAGCAGAAGGGCGCGCAGGGTGGGGGCTGCACGGGAGAGCACCTGCGCGGCGATCTCGAGCTGTGCTTTCGGGGCACGGACGGCCAGCTCCCGAGGCGAGCCGGGGGACAGCGGGATGCGGATCTCGTCCGCGTTCTCGGCCTCGCTCCCCACCGACCACAGGCTGATCCCGCCGATGAGCAGATCGACGCGGGCGTCTCCGAGCTCCTGCGACACTTGCGCGAGGACCTCGGCCGGCGTGGTCGCGCGCACGACCCGCGCGTGGAGTGCGTCGAGTCGGGTCAGCACGCCCGCCTCCAGCGCCCCGAGCTCCCTCGCCAGTTCGAGCGCCGTGCGGTCGATGCCGGCGGCCGTCGTGAACAGACCGACACCGAAGCGTCGGGCGAGTTCGACGACGGTGTCGGAGATCGACGAGTCCGAGACGATCAGGGCGACCGCTCGCCGCTCCCACGCGTACCGCAGCGCGACGGAAACGACCCAGCCGCCGAGGGCGAGCTCCTCACCGAGCAGGACCACGCTGTCGGGTCCGACGGACAGGATGCGATCGACATCGGTGACGAGCACGATGTCTCTCACCGACTGGGCGTGGGCGGGGAGGTGATGAGGAGTGAGTCCTCCCCCGTCGTGCGCGGTCAGCAGATCGCGAAGGGTGACCCCGCGGCGGGAAGCGGTCACGATGGGGGTCCTCCTCGTCCTCGGCCGACGATCCGGACCGCCATCGGCTCGACGAGCGCTCGCCCCTCGGCCGAATACCATTGCGGCGCCGCCGGGAACGACATCAGGTCGAGCTTGTTGCCCACCCAGAGGTCTTCGACGCTGGCCACGCTCGCATCCTCGGGGCGGACCATGGTGATGATGTCGGGCATGATCGCGTGCACGGCGCCGTCGACGAGCATCATCAGGATCTCGTTCTGGATCTCGAGCCGGATGATCCGGCCCTGTGCCTCGTCGACGAGGGTGACGCTCGAGGGCCGATCCGGCATTCCGTGCAGCGATGGGCGCGACAGTCCCTCCACATCCGCCACGCGGGCACGGATGACCTTGCGCATACCGAGGAGATTCGTCAGAGAGGCGTACTTGGCCTGCGTGTGCTCGGTCGAGTCCAGGATCTTCCCGATCTCGATCAGCCGACTGATGCTGCCGAGCACACCGTGCTGCCGCAGCTGCGCCGCGGTCACGGGATACGACGCCGTCGCCGACCAGCCGCCGAGCTCGGCTGCCATGGCACGGACGATGCGTTCGGCCCGCACGGGATCGGAGACGTCGATGACCGCCGTCTCCCCCGTCGGGCCCGTCAGGCCGATGGGGCCGGCACTCAGCCCGCCCAGCGCGAGGGTCGTCTGATGCAGGAGCGGGAACACCCGCCCCATCGGGTCGGCGTCGATGAGCGGGAGACCGGTCTGCAGGGCGACGTAGGCCGGCACCATCGCGTTCACGCTGGCCGCTGCCAGCGGGAAGATGCCCGCCAGCCGGGTCTCCAGGCGACGCTCGAGCAGCGTCAGTGCCGTGGCGAACTCGTCGCCCACCGGGATCATCTCGGCGAGCATGAGGCCCTTGTTGACGAATCCGATCGAGGTGGTCATCGACTCCGACGGCAGGTCCTCGACCGCGGTCAGCACGGGGCCGCGTCCCTCTTCCGCCATCAGCTCCAGCGCCATGTCGCGGTATTGCACCCTGCTGGAATGCTCGATCGTCGACGCGACGAACGTGGCGCCGGTGGAGAGATGCCCGATGTCGGCGGCGGTGAGTTCCCGCCGGGTCATGCCGCGCCCCGTCCCGGCTCCACCGACGACGCCGAGGGGACCGCGGCAGCAACCGCCCCCACGCGGATGCGGACCATCTGCGCCTCGCCGTAGGTCGTCGCGAGCACGCGGGACTCGCGGACGCGGACATCCCCGGGATCCGCACCCGCCGCCACGAGGTTCGCCCGCGCGATCGCCTCGCCGTCGGAGAGTGCCCGGGCGATGTCGGAGGCGCTCGCCACCTCGACCAGGCGATTGTGCCAGTAGGACATCGGGGCGACCGCCGCTCCGAGTGCCACGAGATCCCGGTCCGTGGTCACTGCGGGCGTCAACCCGAAGGGCGTCAACTCCTCCTCCGCGCCGGCGACGAGCACCGTGAGCGCCGGGTCCCCCGACCCCGACACCAGCAGATCGGTCAGCGGCACCACGTGCGCGATGCTCGATGCCAGGGACGTGCCGTCGGGAAGGGTGGTGCGGCTCACCACCGAGGGAAGACCGTCGATGAACTCGGCGATGCGCACGGCACCGGGTCGCGCGACGATGAGGCGTCCGTCGGAGCGCTCCCCCAGCACCGCAGCGCCCAGCATCTCCCCGGCGACATCGGCGCGGAAGGAGTGCACCGGGGTGATGGGCAGGCGCGTGAGCGGAGTGCAGCCGCCCTCGTTGGTCGCGACCAAGGCACGCACGGCCTCCCCCGCGGATCTGCGGACCGCGTCGGTCAGATCGGAGGCGATCCGCTCGGCGCTCGCGGCCAGCACCGCGTTGAGCACCGCGGTGTACTCCCGCACCAGCAGGCTGTCGCCGTAGAAGGAACGCGACTCGGTGATGCTCGCCGGCTGCACCGCGCACCGGAGGACCTCTGCCGCCCGGCGCTCATGGTCACCGTTGCCGGGCGACCCGGCCGCCGACACGACGATGTGCGAACCGTCGGGGATTCCCGCAGCCAGGGCGGACAGGGCGTCCTCGTCGAGCGGGAACAGCTCCTGTCCGAGGGCGTTGTGACCGCCGCGCACGTGTGCGGCGGTCACCTGCAGCGCCTCCGCCGCCCACAGGTGCCGGCGCGGGCGGATCGGTCGCCGCGGCTCGATCAGGATCGACACCACGCGGGCACCGGCATCCCGGCGCAGCACTCCGCTGACGTCGAAGACGACGACGGCGACCGGCTCCTCGAGCGCGCGGCGGACCTCGGTGAGAACCTGCGCGACGGGGCGCGTGAGCGCGCCGCGGAATCGGCGGGAGGCGAAGTGCGTCCTGCCGTCGGCGGTGAGGGCCGCCGCCGACACCTCGTCGGCCGTCACACGTACACCGATCCGCATGGCGTCCTTCCGAGCGGGGACAGAGAGCTCGCTGTCAATCATCCCGCGCGACGCGACCGCCGCGACAACCAGGCGTCGCCCGCGACGGCGACGAGGATGAGCGCGCCGGTGACCACCTGCTGGTAGGTGGTGTCCCACCGCAGCAGGTTGAACCCGTTTCCGATCACGGTGAGGATGATGACGCCGACCACCGTCCGCCACACCGCTCCGGAACCGCCGAGGATGCTGGTGCCGCCGATGACGACGGCCGCGATGGCCGTGAGCTCCATTCCGATGGCCATGGCCGGCTGCGCCGACCCGGCACGGGAGGCCAGCACCATCCCCGCCGCCGCGGCGCATACGCCGTTGATCGCGAAGACAGAGATGTGGATGAGGGGCGTGCGGACACCGCTCAGCCGCGCCGCCTCCTCGTTGCCGCCGACGGCGTAGATGCGACGCCCGAACGTCGTGCCCCACAGCACGAAGCCGAGAACGAGCGCCACGACGGCGAGAAGGATGGTGCCGCCGGAGATCCCCCCGAACACCGGGAGCGCCCACACCCGGAAGGCCGCGAGCTGGTCGGCCGGCACCGCGACGATGGCCCCTCCGGTAAGGACGATCGCGACCCCGCGGTAGATGATGCTGACGGCCAGCGACCCGATGAACGAGTTCACGCGCGTGAGGACGATCAGGGTGCCGGTGATCGCACCGAGGATCGCGCCCACGACGAGCGCCGCGAGAAAGCCGCCGGCCACGCCGAAATGCGCGGTGAGGAACACGCCGGCGATCGCCGAGACGGCGAGGTTCGCCGATGCCGACAGATCGAAGACCCCCGACACGATGCACAGCGTCGCGCCCACCGCCAGCAGCCCGATCACCACGGCCTGGTCGAGGAGGTTGACGATGTTCTGCCCGGTGAGAAAGGTGCTGGTCGCCAGGCTGAGATACACGACGATGGCGACCAGCCCGCCGAGGATGCCGAAGTCCTTCAGGTCGATCCGCTTACGGCGCCGGGCGACGGCGGTCTCTGATGTTCCAGTGCTCACGGGGTTTCTCCTACAGGAAGGCGGCGGAAAGGATGTCTTCGCGGGCGGCGGGGCTGGTGAACTCGGCGGCGACGCGGCCCCGGCGCATCACGATGATCCGGTGAGAGAGCGCCATGACCTCCTCGAGCTCGGAGCTCACCACGATCACGGCCGTCCCCGCCGCGGCGAGATCGAGGATCAGGTTGTGGATGTTGACCTTCGCGTTGATGTCGACGCCTCGCGTGGGCTCGTCGATCAGGAAGACCCGGGGCGGCTCGACGAGCCATTTTCCGAAGAGGGCCTTCTGCTGGTTACCTCCCGACAGCGCACCGACCGGGACGTGGCGCACGCTTCCGCGCACGTCGACGGTCGTGACGACCCGATCCACGGCGGCGTGCTCGGCGCTCCGGCGCACGACGCCCCCGACCTGCCGCGCCCCCAGCGAGGGCAGGGCGATGTTCTCGGAGGCGTCGCGGCCGAGCATCAGGCCGCCGTCCTTGCGCGACTCCGGGACGAGCGCGAGTCCTCGGGAGATCATGCGGCGGATGGAGCCGGTACGCACCCGCGTCCCGTCGATGGTGAGGGTGCCCGAGCGGACGCGGTCGGCACCGAAGATCGCCCGCAGGGTCTCGGAGCGGCCGCTTCCGACCAGACCGGCGAGCCCCAGCACCTCCCCCGCGTGGACATCGAGGCTGACGTCCGTGATGCGGTCGGTGGTGAGGTGCTCGGCACGGAGTACGACGGGTGCGCCGGGCGGGACGGGAAGCGGCGTGCGAGCCAGCGCCGCGACCTCGCGTCCGACCATGAGGCGCACGAGCGACTCCGTTGTGTGCGCGGCGGCGTCGTCGGTCGCGATCTGGGCCCCGTCCCGAAGCACAGTGACGCGGTCTGCGAGGCCGAGGATCTCCTCGAGGAAGTGGGAGACGATGATGATGGTCGTCCCGCGTGCGGCCAGCACGCGCAGGACGCTCAGCAGCTGCTCGGTCTCGGCCTCGCCGAGAGCGGCGGTCGGCTCGTCCAGGCAGAGGATGCGGGATCCGCGGGCCAGCGCCTTGAGGATCTCGACCTGCTGGGCTTTGCCGAGCGGGAGGGACCCGACGATGGCGTGCGGATCGAGGTCGAACCCGCTGTCGGCGCAGAGGGTGTCGAACAGGCGGCGGTCGGCGGCGGGGACGGCGACTCCCCCGGCCTGCGACCAGCGGCCGAGGAACACGTTCTCCAGCACCGTCCGCTGCGGAACCAACGCGAGTTCCTGCGCGATGAGGGAGACGCCGTGCGCGATCGCATCGCGCGGAGTGCCCAGGCGCGTCGGGGCGCCGTCGAACGTGACCGACCCGGCATCCGCCGTGATGGCGCCGCCGAGGATCTTCAGCAGCGTGGATTTTCCCGCGCCGTTCTCGCCGAGGAGACCGTGGATCTCGCCGGGCGCGATCTCCAGGGACACGTCGCGGAGCACCGCGATGCCGTTGTAGGACTTGCCGACCCCCTCGAGCCCGAGGAGCGGGGTCTTCTCTTGCGTCATCGACGGAGTCACTGTTTCCCCCTTGCGGATGCGGACGCGGATGACCGGTCGACGGGACCCGCCGCAGCGGGCCCCGTCGACGCGGGCAGGATCAGTCGTCGTAGGTGGCGACGAAGTCCTTCAGGTTCTCGGCCGTGCCGATTCCCTTGCTGGGGGTCAGGTCGGCCTCGGAGATGGCGACCTCGACGTCCTCACCGTTGTGCTTCTGGATGCCCAGCTCCGCGGCGGTGAAGCCGTTGAGGTAGACGTCGAGCGCGTACGCGGCGAACCAGTCACCGTCGAGGACTGCCTGCACGGCCTGCTTCGACGATCCGTTGCCGATGAACTTGACGTCGCTGTCGGCACCCGCCGCGAGGCGTGCACCGCCGACCGCCTGCGACGACCCGATCACGACATCCACGTCCGGGTTCGCGGTGATGATGTCCTGGAAAGCTGCCTGACCGGCGTCGGCGGTGTACCCGCCCTCGACCTGCGCCACGACCTCGGCGCCGCCGGCGGTCAGGGTGTCCACCACGGCCTTGGTGCGGGCGTTGTCCAGCGGCAGGGCGCGGAAGCCCTCCATGTATCCCACCTGGCACGGGTCGGCGCCGGCCTCTTCACACGCGAGCAGGCCCATCTCGCCGAGCTTCTCGCCGTTCACCACGGCCGGGTCGACGATGGAGATCGCGCCCTCGATCTGCGGATCGACGGTCTCGAAGTCGGGGCCCACCGCGGTGAACTCCACGACCACGGTGATGCCGGCCGCGATGGCGTCTTCGAGCGGCTTCTGCACGACGAGGTTGTCGTTGGCCTGGATGATGATGATGTCGTACTGGCCCGACGTGGTCGCGTCGGTGATCTGCTGGGCCTGGAGCTGTCCGTCGAAGTTCGAGTCGACGAACTCGGACGTGGCGCCGTACTCTTCGGCGGCGGCTTCGACGCCGTCGTAGACGCCCTGCGCGAAGGAGTTCGCTGCGGCGAAGCCGAAGAAGCCGATGCTCAGCGCCTCGTCGTCACCGCCGGCGGCCGGCTCGGGGGCTGCGCCGCTGCAACCGGCGAGCACAGCGGCGGAGGCGAGAAGGAGCCCGGGAAGTGCGAGGTACTTCTTTTTCATGGCAGTGCCGTTTCTCTTGAGTGTTTTTTCGGGTGATTTCAGGAGGAGTGCGTGTAGCCGTAGTCGGCGAGTGCCCGCTCGGCCGAGACATAGCCGTTCTCGACGTCGTAGCGGACCGCATCGTGGTCGCGCTTGCTCGGGTCGCCGTAGCCGCCGCCGCCGCCCACGGTGAGTCGCACGATCGTGCCCTTCTTCGCCGGGTGCGCGTTGATCTTGAGCGTGCGAAGCTCGTCGGGCTTGCCGGGGTTGACGATGACCTCGGGCCCGACCGCGTCGTTGCCCTCGAACAGGCCCCACGCCGGGGTCTTGGAGCGCTCGAACCACAGCCCCACCACGCCGTCGGCGAGGAACTCGTACTCACGGATGACGCCGTTGCCCCCGCGCCACTGCCCCGCGCCGCCCGAGTCGGTGCGGATCGAGTACTCGCGGATGCGGAAGGGCCACTTGGTCTCCACCATCTCGATGGGGAAGTCCTGCAGCGAGCCGTTGACGTTGTTGATGAGGGCGGACTCGCCGTCCTCTCCCTCCCACGCGCCCCAACCGCCGAGGGTCGCCTCCATCGAGACCCAGTTGCGTCCGACCCGCGGGTCGAAGCCGGCACTGGTGATGATCATCGAGTCACCATGACTGGCCGCGGCGACGCGGTCGGGCAGAGCCGGCGCGAGGGCGCGCGAGACCATGTCGATCAGCATCCCGAGGTGGGAGAAGTACCACTGGCAGGCGGCCGGGGCCACGGCACCGAGCACCGATCCCTCGCGCACCTTGACCGTGAGCGGCCGGAAGGACCCGCCGTTGGAGTTGGTCTCGGGGCTCACCAGGATCTTGTACCCGACGCGCAGCGCGGAGATCGCCTGGGCCACACCGCAGTTCACGGGGCCCTGGGTCTGATCGGCCGACTCCGTCACGTCGAACTCGATCTGGTTGCCCGACACGGTGACCTTGAGCTTGATCGGGATCGGGGTGTCGAGGTTGATGCCGTCGTTGTCGAGCACGCCCTCGGCGGTGTAGACGCCGTCGGGGATCTGGCGCACGCGCTCGAGCTCGAGCTCCTCGGTCTGGCGGAAGATCTCGTCGCGGGCTGCCTCGATGACCTCGAGACCGTACTTGCGCACGAGCTCCTGCATCCGCACGGTCCCCATTCGGAGGGCGGCCACCATCGCGTGCATGTCGCCGATGGTCTGGTACGGGAAGCGCGTGTTGGTCTGGATGAGTTCGACGACGTCGGTCTCGACGCCGGCTTCGAGGAGCTTGACCGGGCCCATCCGGAAGCCCTCCTGGAAGATGTCGATCGAGTCCATCGACGCCCCGACGTCCTTGCCGCCCACGTCCATCCAGTGGGCGCGGGTGGCGGAGAAGCCCACGAGCACGCCGTCGACGAAGACCGGGGCGAAGATCGTGACGTCGTTGAGGTGCGTGCCGCCGATGTACGAGTCGTTGAGGATCCAGACGTCGTCCTCGCGCCACACGTCGCGCCCGTACTTCTCCTCGACCGCCTTGGAACACGTCTCGATGTTCCCGAGGAACAGCGGCAGGCCCGCCGACTGACCCAGCACCTGGTGGTTCTGGTCCAGCAGGGCGACCACGCAGTCGCCGCCTTCGTAGATGATCATCGAGTACGCCGACCGGATGAGGGTGGCATTCATGTCCTCAGCGGCGCTCGTCAGGGCGTTGCGGAGGATCTCGACGGTGACAGGGTCGACCGTGACCGTGGGGTCCAGAACGGTGGATGCCATGTCAGGCCTCACTTTCGATTTCGAGGTTGGTGATGAGAAGCGATCCGTGGGCGTCGACGTCGACCCGGAAGCCCGGAGGGACGACCGTGGTCGCCGTGGGCTCGATGACGATCGCGGGCCCGGTGAAGGAGTGCCCACCGCGGAGGCCGTCACGCTCGGTCACGATCGTGTCGAGTTCCCGACCGTCGAAGATCACCTTGCGGATCTCGTGCGCGAACTCGGGCGAGGTCGCCGCGTCGACGGTGAAGGCGCTCACGCCCTCGAGCTCTCCCACGACGCGGGTGCGAAGGGTCACGATCTCGATCGGCGCGCCCAGCGTCGAGTGTCCGTAGCGGGCCTCGTACGCCGTGGCGAACCGCGCCCCGAGAGAGTCGAGGAATCCGCTTCGCAGCGGCTCATCGGCACTTTCGAGCGGGACGGTGAGGAAGTACTCCTGGCCGAGGTACCGCACGTCGACGGAGTGCTGCGCGAAGCGGCTCGCCGCCGGTACACCCTCGCTCTCGAGGGAGTGGAGCGCTTCGGCCTCGACGGCGCGCAGCACGCGGCTCATGTCGGTCGTGTCGATGTCCTCGTCGAGGAAGTAGTACGGCTCGGTGAAGTCGCGCCGGATGTCGCCCTGCAGCATCCCCCACGCCGAGAAGGCGCCGGGGAAGCGCGGGACGATGGTCTCCTTGATTCCGAGCTCCTTGGCGAGGAACACCGCGTGCATGGGCCCCGCGCCACCGAAGGCGACGAGCGAGAAGTCGCGCGGCTCGATGCCGCGCGAGATCGTGATGGTGCGGATGGCCTGCGCCATCTGCGAGTTGGCGACGTTGCAGATGCCCTCGGCCATCTGGACGACGTCGTAGCCGAGCTGCGCCCCCACGCTCTCGAGGGCACGCACTGCCGCGTCGCGGTCCAGGCGCATCTGACCGCCGGCGAAATTGTCGGCGTCCACGCGGCCGAGGATGAAGTTGGCGTCGGTGACGGTCGGCTCCGTCCCCCCGCGCCCGTAGCACGCCGGCCCCGGCTGGGCACCGGCGGATCGCGGACCCACGCGGAGGCCGCCGGCCTCGATCCAGGCGACGGAACCGCCGCCGGCTCCGATGGTGTGGATGTTGACGATGCTCATGAGCATCGGCAGGCCCTCGAGCACGGCCTCGGTGGAGACGTCGGGCGTTCCGTCGACGACGAGGGAGACGTCGAAGGAGGTGCCGCCCATGTCGACGCCGATGAGGTTCTTGTTGCCCACGATGTGCGTGAGCGCCTCGCCGCCGATGGCGCCGCCGACGGGGCCGGACAGCAGGGTCTGCAGCGGTCGCTCCCGCGCCGACTTCGCGGTGAGGACTCCGCCCGAGGACTGCATGATGTGCAGCGGCGCGTCGACGCCGCGCTCGGTCAGCTGGTCTTCCAGGTCGAGGAGATAGGAGCGCACCACGGGCCCGGTGTACGCCTCGATGACGGCGGAGGAGGTGCGCTCGTACTCACGCCATTCTTTCGCCGCCTCATGCGAGAGCGACACGGTGAAGTCATCGCCGAGCACCTCGCGGAGGATCTCGCGGGTGCGCAGTTCGTGCGCGGGGTTGCGGTAGCTGAAGAGGTAGCCGACCGCGACGGCCCCGTAGCCCTCTTCCTTGGCCCGCTGCGCGGCGGCCCGGACGGCGGATTCGTCCAGCGGCGTCAGCTCGCTGCCGTCGTACTGGAAGCGCCCGGGGATGCCGACGACATCCTTGCGCTCGACCAGCGGTTCGGGCTTGCGGTATTGCGCGTCATAGAGGCGATGACGCGGCCCGCGGGCGATGTGGTAGACGTCCTGGACCCCATCGGTCGCGAGCAGGAGGACGCGCACGCCGCGACGCTCCAGGAACGCGTTCAGGCCCTGCGTCGTGCCGTGGACGAGAAAGTCGATGTCGGCCAGATCATCGATGATCGACTCGAGCCCGCTCAGCACACCCTTGCTGAGGTGACCGGGAGTGGTCGACGCCTTGGTCGCGCGGAATTCACGCGTCGTCTCGTCGAACGTCACGATGTCGGTGAACGTCCCGCCGATGTCCATGGACACCCTGTAGCTAGTCACTTCATGCCTCCTGCACGTTGAATGGGGCGATGCTACGAGGGGGCTCCCGCTCTCGCTGTGCAAAGTGACGGTGCTCTGGCGCCGGCGCGTGTGCGTCGTGCACATTTCTGCAAGCCCCGCCTCGACCGCGCGGGCCCGACCGCGGGAACCCCGCCGGTTTTTCGCGGCGTCCGGGCTGTTGTTTCGCGCACGTAAAAGAAACGCGGAGCGCGCCTCCGGCCCGGTCCCGACGCGGCACCGCTGCGACCACTGATCGCCGTGATCGATGAATACCGATGACCATTAGTCGCTTTTGTCGCATGGATGGGCGGGCCACGATGGGGTCGTTCTCGTTCACCGCACGACGACTTCGAGGGATCGATGATGACCCAGCTGCATCCGACCGAAGCTCCGCGACCGCGCCCCGATTCTCCGTCCGGCCCGCGCCCCGCGCCGCCGGCGACGGGGACCTTCGTGGTCCTCGGCTACAACTGAGGGCGCCCCGGTGACCCCGCTCACGATGCGCGCCGACTCCCCGCTCGCCGCCGCGCGCCGCCAGCTCTCCGAGGCGGCAGATTTCCTCGGCATCTCCGAGGGGCTTTCCGCGCTCCTCGCGCATCCCCGTCGCGAGATGGCGGTGAGCGTGCCGCTCCGGCGAGATGACGGGAGGATCGCGCTGTACCAGGGCTATCGCGTCCAGCACAATCTCTCCCGAGGTCCGGCGAAGGGCGGCGTGCGGTTCGCTCCGGGCGTCGACCTCGACGAGGTCCGCGCCCTCGCGATGTGGATGACGTGGAAGTGCGCCCTGGTGGACATCCCGTACGGCGGCGCGAAGGGCGGTGTGGCGATCGACCCTCGGACGCACTCCCCCGCCGAGCTGGAACGGGTCACCCGTCGCTACACGTCGGAGCTGGCCGGCTTCATCGGCCCCGAACGCGACATCCCCGCGCCGGACATCGGCACCGACGAGCAGACCATGGCGTGGATGATGGACACGGTATCCGTCAGCCGCGGATACACCGTCCCGGGGGTCGTGACCGGGAAGCCGCTGCAGATCGGCGGCTCGCGGGGACGAACCCAGTCCACGTCGCTCGGGGTCGCGCGGATCGCGCTGGCCGCCCTCGAGAGCCGCGGGCTCCGCGCATCTCGCGCGAGCGCGGCCATCCAGGGATTCGGCAAGGTCGGAGCGGGCGTCGCCCGCCTGCTCGCCGGATCCGGCGTGGCGATCCGCGCCGTCAGCGACCAGTACGGCGCCCTCCTCAACACCGCCGGGATCGACGTGGCTGCCCTCGCTGATCACGTGCGGGCGACGGGCTCGGTCCGGGCTTTTCCGGGAGCGGAGGCGATCGACCCGGCCGAGCTGCTCACCGCCGACGTCGACGTGCTCCTCCCCTGTGCGATCGAGGGTGTCCTCACCGCCGATAACGCGCATGCGGTTCGCGCGCGCATCGTCGTCGAGGGGGCGAACGGACCGACGACTCCGGACGCCGACGAGATCCTGCGCGATCGCGACGTGCTCGTCGTCCCCGACATCCTCGCGAACGCCGGCGGCGTGGTCGTGAGCTACTTCGAGTGGGTGCAGGCGAACCAGGCGTACTGGTGGTCGACGCAGCAGGTCGAGGAGCGCCTGGAAGAACGGATGCTCGCGGGCTGGCACCTGGTCACCGAGACGGCGCGGGACAACGATGTCACCCTGCGCGCGGCGGCGACGGCGATCGCGGTGTCCCGCGTGGCCGAAGCGCACCGCATCCGAGGGCTGTATCCGTGAGCGTCCCGTCGGAGACCCGGCCTCTCGCTCTCCCGGGGTCGTCCACGTGGACGCCGGCATGGCGTGCGCGGGACTATCGCCCCGAGTATCTCGAGGGTGTCGTACGCGTCTGGCAGGAGTGGACGAGCGGTCAGGACGATCCGGTCTACACGCTCGCCGAGATCGTCGCGGCGTGCGAGGACGGACTGGGAGTCGTGATCACGCACGGCTCCGCGGTCCTCGGCGCGGCAGTCGCCCGCGTCGAGGACGATCGCGCGTGGATCATGCTGCTGGCGCAGGATCCCAGCCGGCGTGACCAGGGGCTCGGGAGCGCACTCCTGGGCGGTCTGGAGGAACGGTTGATCGCGCGCGGCGTCTCGCGCATCTGCGCGCTGCTTCCTCAGTCGGAGACGCGCCTGCGCGCCTTCGAGAACAGCGAGTTCTCGCCGGAGACGACCCTGCGCTACTTCGAGCGGCGGATCGCCGTCCACCGGTCCGATCTCGAGCCGCTCACCCGCCTGGGTGCGTCGCTGCTTCCCCGCACGCTCTGGCGCGAGCTGGCCGGGATGAGCGCGGCGAAGCGCCTGGTCGAGTCCCGCCTCATCCTGCCCCTCGCCCGCGCAGACCTCGCCGACCAGCTCGGCGTGCGCCCGCCGCGCGCCGCCATGCTGTTCGGCCCGCCCGGCACCGGCAAGTCGACGTTCGCCCGCGCGATCGCGAGCCGGCTGGGGTGGCCGTTCGTCGAGCTGCACCCCTCCCGTCTGGCCGGCGAGAGCGGCGGGCTGGCGAACGCGCTGCGCTCCCGGTTCGTGGAGATCGCCGGTCTGGAGCACGCCGTCGTGTTCATCGACGAGGTCGATGAGATCGCCTCGCGGCGCGACCGGGCGGCCTCACCGCTGCAGCAGGCGGCGACGAACGAGATGTTGAAGTCCATTCCTCTCTTCCGCGAGCGCGAAGGGCGGCTGCTGGTGTGCGCGACGAACTTCATCCGCAACCTCGATCCGGCATTCCTTCGTCACGGACGGTTCGATTACGTCCTCCCGATCGGGCTCCCCGACCTCGAGGCGCGGCAGTCGATCTGGCGCCGCTACGTGCCGCTGTCGGCCGAGGCCGTCGACCTGGCGGTCCTCGCGCAGGCCAGCGAACGCTTCTCGCCGGCGGATATCGAGTTCGCCGCACGTTCGGCTTCGCAAGCGGCGTTCGAGCGCGTCGTCGGCGGCGCCCCCGCGGATGCGGTGGGGGCGGCGGATCTCGACACCGTGGCCTACCTGGAGGCCATCGCCGCCACTCGTCCCACGGTCACCGCGGCGGCGCTGAGTGAGTTCGAGGACGACATCCGCGCCCTCGCACGCACATGACGGCGCCCTCGCCTCAGTCGCGCGGCGGTCCCAGCGGAAGCATCCGGTCGCCGAAGTCGAGGATCGTGTAGCGGCCGCATCCGACCGTCTCGGCGTCGCCGAGGACGACGCCCGCGGGCGGGTCGAACGGGTATGTCGCCGCATCCGTGACGAGGAAGGTGACGGCGGCGTCGTCGTCCGCGTCGGCGCGATTGGTCAGCCAGGTGTACACGCGGAGGGTGTGGTCGACCTGGATGAGCTGCCTCGGGTCGTCCAGATGGGCCTTCGGCGCACGCACGGTCCAGAACTGCCCGGCCCCCGTGCGCCCGGAGGCGTCGACCCACTGCACGACGCAGTCGAGATCGTCGTCGCGGGCTGTCGCGGCCGCGACCGCGACGGGGACCGCGACGACAGCGATGATCGCGGCCACGATCGCCACCGCTTGCCCTCCCGCGCGGCGGCGGAGAGCGGGAGCCGGCCGCGCGGCGACCGCGTGCGCCAGGGCGGCCACAGGCAGGAACAGCCACGGCTGCAGGTAGCGCACCGCATCCGTCCCGAGGAGGAAAGCCCCGACCGTCAGCACGAGTGTCCCGCCGAGGGCGACGAGCGCGACGAAGGCGCCCGAGAGGTCCCGGCCCCGCCACGCCCGGGTGAGCAGGGGCAGGCATCCGAGCCACAGCGCCGCGACGATCAGCAGCCAGACGACGCCGTTGACGCGGGAGAACAGATCCGCGAGGGCCTGGCCGTACGCACCCGCCGAGCGTCCGAGCTCGCCGAATCGCAGGTAGTTGCCGCTCTGGGCGACGATCGTCCCGGCGAAGATGCCGCGTGCGGCATATCCTCCGATCGCCCCGGCCACGAGCCCTCCGCCGAGGATGAGCGTCCCGGGCCACCCGCTCCGCCGCGCGATCGCGAGCACGCTCAGGACGAGCACGAGAGGGAGGGTCGCCCAGGCCGCGAACAGCGGATTGGACAGCACCGACACGGCGGAGATCACCGCGAGGAGCGCACCCGCCCCCCACGGCGTCGCGGTGTCGCGCGCGAAGGCCCGTGCGACGATCCCGACGCTCAAGATCATGGCGACCACGGTGGCCGAGTAGTACGTCGTCGTGGTGAACAGGGTCACGAACTGCGCGCCGTCGCGCCTCGCGGTGCCCTCCAGCACCGCAAGCACGGCGAGCACCGTGAAGGCCGCGAGCGCCCCGGCCACGGGCGCGCGGCCGGGACCCCGGCGACCGCTCACCACGCGCAGCGCCCCGTAGAGGGCGAGGAGGTTCACGATACCGTTGAGGAGCAGCGTCGCCCGCATGCCGAGGCCCAGGAGCGACAGCACCGCGTAGAGGACGGTCTCGGGAAGGAACAGCACGGGCGACAGAGCCCAGTCCTGCGGCTCGCCGAGAGCGAGGGAGCGCGCGACCATCGCGACGATCAGCGAGTCGCCGTCGGTGAAGAGCAGGTCGGCGCTGACCGAGGCGACCACGGCCATCACCCCGATGCTGAGGGCGAGGGCGGCCCCCCACCCCGCCCCCTCCGACTCCCACCAGGGGCGGATGTCGCGACCGGCCACGGCGATCAGCGTGCGGACTCGACGACCTCGCCACCCGCGGCGCGGATCTCCTCGAGCGCTGCGGCGCTCGATTCGGGATGCACCCCCGCAACGAGGTCGGTGAACACGCGGACACGACGCCCGGCGGCGAGCGCGTCCAGCGCCGATGCGCGGACGCAGTAGTCCGTCGCGAGCCCGACCACGTCGATATCGCGGATGCGGTGGTCTTCCAGCAGCTGCGTCGCCGTCTCGCCGTCGTCGCCGACCCCCTCGAACAGGGAGTACGCCGGCTTCCCCTGCCCCTTCTTGAGGTGATGGGTGATGCCGGCCGTGTCGAAGACCTCGTCGTACTCGGCGCCGAACGTTCCCGCGACGCAGTGCACCGGCCACGTGTCGACGAAGTCGGGGGTGTCCGAGAAATGCCCGCCGTTGTCGTTGTCGCCGTCGTGCCAATCCCGTGACGCGACGACGAGGGCGTAGTCGTCCGCGTGCGCGGCGAGGAAGCGCGTGATGCGCGCGGCGACCTCGTCGCCGCCGGCGACCCCCAGCGCACCGCGCTCGGTGAAGTCGTTCTGCACGTCGACGATGAACAGGGCGCGCGTCATGCTCCGAGCGTACCTGCGGCCGTCGGCGGAGGCCGCGTGTGGTCAGCCGAGAGCGGAGGGAGCGTACGCGGTGGAGGACAGCATCCGCTCGGAGAGCTCCCAGACGCGTCGGGCGTCGTCTCTGCTCCACAGCGGCCCCCACAGTTCCTGCCGCGTCGGCGGCCCGCCGACCGTCCGCGCGGGGCCGTAGAACTCATCACCCGCCGCCCGGGGATCGGTGGCGGCCAGGAGCGCCGGCAGGGCCGCACTCTCGGGGGTACCGGCGACGCCGAGCCACGACAGCAGCCCGATCACCCGCCGCGCCGGCGACGGCCGGCGCCGCCCCATTCCGGGCTGTGCGGCGAGGAGGTTCGTGGGGGAGATCCCCGGGTGTGCGAGGTTGCTGGAGATGCCCCATCCGGCGGCTCTGCTGCGGGCGTCGAGCTCGCGGGCGAACAGTCCCACCGCGATCTTCGACGAGGCGTACGCCTTCATGACGTCGTAGCTGCGCTCGGAGTCGGGGTCGTCCCAGGCGACACTCCCCCGCCGCGCGGCGACGCTGGTCTGCGAAGTGACCCGCGCCCGCCCCTCGCGCAGCAGCGGCAGAAGCCCCAGCGTCAGCGCGAAATGGCCCAGATGATTGACGCCGAACTGCAGTTCGAAGCCGTCGGAGGTCTCCTGTCGCTGCGGCGGACGCATCACGCCCGCGTTGTTGATCAGGAGGTGGATGGGCCGGCCCTCGGAGACCAGCCCCGCGGCGAACCGCGACACGGAGTCGAGCGAAGCGAGATCCAGCGGCCGTGGCGTCACGGCCGCACCGGGGACCTGCCGGCGGATGGCGTCGATCACGGCCGCGCCCTTGGCCTCGGATCGCACGGGCAGGATCACCTCCGCGCCCGCCTGGGCGAGCCGGCGGGCGAGCACCGCGCCGATCCCGTCGCTCGCGCCCGTGACGACCGCGCGCGTGCCGGTCAGATCGGGGAGGGGAATGTCGTATCGACGAGGCATGCGGGGTTCCTTCGTGTCGGGAGTCGCTGTGGCGACCTGTCCCTCCATGCTCGAACGCCGGGTCCGCGGCATCCAGGACCTGACGATCCACGGCTCCCGGATCAGCGTCGGCGGGTCAGGCGAGAATCCGCTCGGCGCCGACAACCGCGAGCAACTGCAGTTTCTCGTAGCTCTCGCTCCCCGGCACCGCCGTGTAGACGAGCAGCCGATGGGACTGATCCGGATCCAGCAGCGTCTGGCAGTACAGCTCGAGGGCGCCGACGGCCGGATGCCGGAAGCGCTTCAGCTCGGTCGGCCGCACGCCCACCTCTTGCGTGTCCCACAACGCGCGGAATTCCGGGCTCTCGCGCTGGAGCGCCTCCGCGAGCTGCGCGGCGCGGGACGCCGGGCCCTGCGCGGCGACGAGCTCCCGCAGCCCCGAGGCGTACAAGCGCGACATCCGCGTGTGGTCCTCCGGCGCGTAGACCGCACGCACCGCCGGGTCGGCGAACCACCGGTAGGGGAAGCTGCGCGCCGAGCCGGTGTACCGCGAGCTGTCGCCCGTGAGGGCGATGCTCAACGGCGTCTGACGAAGACTCTCGCCCAGTTCGGACACGATCTCGGCGGGCGTGTCGCTGAGGCGATCGAAGATCCGCAGCAACCCCGGGCTGATGTGATCGCTGGAGGAGCCTCGGACCGGCGGACGGTGACCGGCGAGGCGGAAGACGTGGTCGCGCTCATCGAGCGACAGATGGAGACCCTGCGCGATGGATGCGATCATCTGCTCGGACGGTTGCGGCCCGGTGGCGCGTTCGAGCCGGGCGTAGTAGTCCGTCGACATGTGGGCGAGGGCGGCGACTTCCTCGCGGCGAAGCCCGCGCGTGCGCCGACGGGGGCCCCGCGAGAGCCCGACGTCCTCCGGCTGCAGCGACTCGCGCCGATGCCGGAGGAAGTCCGCCAGTGCGGTGCGGTCGATCACGGCGAGGGTCGCTTTGCTGTCACCCTCCGTGTCTAGCGCAGGCCGGCGACGGCAACCACGACTTCTCGATCCACCCCTCCCCCGTGCACGTACTCAGGCAGGCTCGGTCACCGCCGCCGCAGCGATCGGCGTGTCGGGGCTGCGGCGAGCTCGGAGCCTGAGTTCGTGTCGTGGGGAGCGCTCCCGGCCGCGGCTCCGCCACCCGTCTCGGGGCCCTCGCGCCACAGCCGCTTCGACGGCCACCAGATCGCCCGTCCGATATCGAGACCGAGTGCCGGCACGAGGAGGGAGCGCACGATGAACGTGTCCAGCAGCACGCCGAACGCGACGATGAACGCGATCTGGGAGAGGAACAGGATCGGGATGACCCCGAGCGCCGCGAAGGTCGCCGCGAGCACGAGACCCGCCGAGGTGATGACGCCGCCGGTGGACACCAACCCGCGCCGGATGCCCGCGCGGGTTCCGTGCGTGAGCGATTCCTCCCGCACCCGCGACATCAAGAAGATGTTGTAGTCGATGCCCAAGGCGACGAGGAAGACGAAGCCGTACAGCGGAACCGCCGGATCGGCGCCGGGGAACGCGAACACAGAGGTGAACACCAGGGCGCTCACTCCGAGGGCCGTCCCGAACGACAGCACGGTGCTCAGGATCAGCAGCAGCGGCGCGAGGATCGCTCGCAGCAGCAGCATGAGGATGACGAGCACGACGAGCAGGATCACCGGGATGATGACCGTGCGATCGCGGATCGACGTGTCGTTCGTGTCGACGTCGATGGCGGTCTCACCGCCGACGAGCGCCGCACCCGCACCGCGGTCGGCCAACGTGATGCGCAGTTCCCGCACCGTCTGCTCCGCAGCATCCGAGTCGGCGGCATCCGACAGCGTCACCGCGAACAGGACCTCGCCAGCCGACACCGTCGGCTCCGGAGCCGGGGTTCCGGGAGGACCGAGCGCCGTGACGGCAAGCTCGCCGTCTTCGAGCGCGACGGGTGCCTGGCCGGTGGCCGAGTCCTCGACGACGATCGACACGCTGTCGACACCGTCGGCGTCTTCGAGAGCCGCCAGGACGTGGGATGCCTTCCCCTCGCCCGCGAGCACGTACGCGGGGCTGCCCGATCCGGCGGCGAAGTGGTCGGCGAGCACCTGCTGCCCGTCGCGCGACTCGGAGTATCCGAGGACGAACTCGCTCGTCGGGACCCCCTCGGCCTGGAGCTGGGTCACACCGACGCAGCCCACGAGCAGGACGACCGTGCTGACGATCCACACCGGGCGTGCGCGGCGCGTGAGGAACCGGGCGAGCCGAGCCCACACGCCGGTGACGGGCCCGGTGAGATCGTCCGCGAGTTCGGCCGCGGGCCTCTTCGGGATGAACGGCCAGAACGCCGCCTTGCCGAAGGCCACGAGAAGCGCGGGGAGGAACGTCAAGGCCGACAGCATCGAGAACACGATGCCGATGGAGGCGATGGGTCCGAGAGCGCGGTTGCTCGCGAGATCGGACAGCAGGAGGCACAGGAGCCCCGCGATGACCGTGCCGCCCGATGCGAGGATCGGCTCCCAGGCCCCCCGCCACGCGCGCCACATCGCGTCCCATCTCGCGCGCCCCTCGGCGATCGCCTCACGGAATCGGGCGACGTACAGCAGGGCGTAATCGGTCGCCGCGCCGATCACGAGGATGAAGAGGATCCCCTGCACCTGCCCGTTGAGCACCACGATCTCGGCCTTCGTGAGCCACCACACCGTCAGCAGGGCCACGCACAGCGCGAACAGGGATGTCATGAGGACGAGGATCGGCAGCAGCGGCGAGCGGTAGACGATCACGAGGATCACGAACACGGCGCCGAGCGCGACGAGGAGGAGGAGTCCGTCGATGCCGAGGAAGCCCTCCGCGAGATCGGCGGTGAATCCGGCCGGTCCGGTGACCCACGCCTCGAGCCCCTCCGGAACGTCGGCGGCGACCACGTCGCGCAGTTCGACAACCGTCTCCCGCACCTCGCCGGAGCCGTCGATCGGCACGAAGATCTGCACCGCCTGGCCGTCTTCGCTCACGATGGGCGGCGACACCTCGTCCAGGACCCCTTCGACGGCCGCGAGATCGTCCGCCAGCGCCTGCAGGTCGGTGAGCTGCTCCTCTGTCAGCGCGGTGCCGCCCTCGACGACCACGACGGCCGGGATGCTGCCCTCGCCCAGGAAGTCGGGCAGGCGCTCGTTCACCTGCGTCGCGTCGGCGGACTGCGGAAGGAAGGTCGACTGGTCGTTCGTCGCGACCTCGTCGACCTTGCCGAAGTACGGGCCTCCGACGGCGCCCCCGGCGACCCAGATCAGGATGAGCGCCGCGGGCAGCAGAACGCGAAGCCATCGCGGGGGGCGTGAGGGGGCGGTGCGAGGCGCGGACATATAGCTAGCTTATCTAGCAATATCCCTCCGCGCTATCCGGTCACTCCACGAAGAGCAGCACGATCGACACGACGAGGGCGAGCACCCCGACCCCGAGGAAGACGCCTGCCAGCCCCGCGAGGCCCCGCAGCGCCGGTGATCGGCGGGTAATCCGCATCCGGTCCGGAGCCCCCCGGAGGGCGTAGACGTCGGCGGCGTCGCCGTCGCCGAGCGCGGCGACCTGCTCGGGTGTCAGCGGGGCGGAGTTCACGTCGCCGTCCTCATCGAACCAGCGGATGACCGCGCCTTCGGGTTCGTGCTCGATGAATCCGCGCACGGGCGCCCACCTGCCATCGGCCAGCAGGACGAGCAGGGCGATCCCGCCGAGGAGGACGCCGGCGCCGATTCCGACCCACGAGAAGATCTCGACGACCGCCTCGAGCGCGTTCGTCATGGTCCACTCCGGGTGTGGGGGAAGTGGAGCCACCTAAGGGAATCGAACCCTTGACCTATTCATTACGAGTGAATCGCTCTGCCGACTGAGCTAAGGTGGCGCGCCTCGCTCGCGCGATGCACGATCACCGATCTTACCTGTTCGCGACAGGGGTCGCGAACACGGCCGGACTCACTCGCAGACCAGGTCGCGGTCGGGGACGGCGCCCTCGAGGAAGTACGCGTCGACCGCGTCGTCGACGCAAAAGCTGCCGGCGTTGTATCCGGTGTGCCCCTCCCCGACGCGCGTGATGAGCACCCCGGATGAGAGCTGCTGGGCGAGCGACTGGGCCCACTCGTACGGTGTCGCCGGGTCGCCGGTCGAGCCGATGACGAGGATGGGCGCTGCCCCATCGGCGGAGACGGGCTCGCGCACGCCCGTCGGCGGGACCGGCCAGGCGGCGCACACATCCGGCCCGAACCAGTAGTCGGCCGTGGTCGGCGCGGCGGAGCGGACACGCTCCTCCGCGGCCACGTGCGCTTCCTCGGGCTCGTCGGGGTAGTCGACGCAGTTGTACGCCGTGAAGGCCTCGGTGGAGTTGTTCGCATAGCCGCCGTCCGCACGGCCGTTGTACGCGTCGGCGGCCTGGAACATCAGGGCGGGGTCGCCGTCCTCGAGATCGGTCAGACCGCTTCTCAGCCACGACCACGTGGCGGGCGAGTACAGCGTCTGGATGATCCCCGTCAGCAGCGTGTCCGCCCCGAGCCGGCGCCCGTCGGCACCGGCGATCGGACGACGGTCGACGCGGGCCAGCAGAGCGTTCAGATCCGCGAGCATCTGGTCGACATCGCCCGCGTAGGGGCAGTCCTCCTGTGCCGCGCAGTCGGCGAAGAACGACCGGAGCGTGCGCTCGAACCCGACGGCCTGTTCCGCGCCGACGACCGACCCGGGGACGGCGGGGTCGATGGCGCCGTCCAGCACCACGCGACCGACTCGTTCGGGAAACAGCTGCGCGTACCGCGCACCCAGCGCGGTGCCCCAGGAGTAGCCGATGTAGTTGAGGTGGCTGTCGCCGAGCACCGCGCGCAGGAGATCCATGTCGCGCGCGGCGTTGTCGGTGCTGATGTACGGGAGCATCCCGTCGCTGTTCGCCTCGCACGCGTCGGCGAACGTCTCCGCCTGCACGGTCAGCGCCTCCTCCCACTCGGGGGAGCCGCGGGTCCCCGGCGGGATGTCGTAGAGGAAGCGGTCCATGCTTTCCGCGTCGAGACAGGTGATCGGCGCCGATCGAGCGACCCCGCGCGGATCGAAGCCGACGACGTCGTAGCGCTCGGCCACCTCTGGCGAGATGACGGCCGAGGCGGCGTCGCGCACGAGGTCGTATCCGCTCACACCCGGTCCGCCCGGGTTGCTCAGGAGCGACCCGAGCGGCGACCCGCCGCCGGTCGCGCGCTGGCGGATGATCGCGAGATCGAGGTCACCCGCATCCGGATTCGCCCAGTCGCGCGGCGCGCGCACCGTGGCGCAGTCGAATTGGTCCTGTTCGCAGCGGGCCCAGTCGAGCTCCTGCGCGTAATAGGGCAGCAGTTCCGCACTGACCCCGCTCGTGTCGGGCGTGCGACTGGGCATCGGGGTGGGAAGCAGAAAGCACGCGCTGAGGCTCGCCGACAGCGCGACCACCAGCGCCGAGGCGGCGAGCCGTCGCCACCGCCTCACGGGGTCAACCCGAGCGCGACGGTGAGCAGCATGCTCTCCAGTGCGAGGAGGGGGGCGACGTTCTGCTCGAGGTTCGCTCTCGTCTCCGCGATGCGGTCGAGGACGGTGAGCGTACGCTCGGGCGACCAGTCCGCAGCGACGGCTCTCAGCTCGCTCTCGTACTCCCGGTTGATGAGGGAGTCGCCGCGTCCGAACTGCAGCACCACGACGTCGCGGTAGAGGGACTGCAGATCGGTGAGCACGCGGTCGATGCCGTCGCGGAGGCTCCGCGTGGCGCGGCGCTTCTGATCGTCTTCGAGGGCCGTCAGCTGGCTCCGCACCGCCGGCGGCACGGCCGCACCCTCGGCGACACCGAGAGTGCGCAGGAGCGCGGCGCGCTCTTCGGCGTCGCGCTGAGCGGTGAGCGCCTTGGCATCGTCGGTGGCCACGCGGACGATGTCGCCGGCGACCTCGACGGCGTCGCCGACCCCGCGGACGCGCAGCACCGCCGACACCGTCTCCGCGCGGCGTGCGCGGGCCTCGGCATCGGTGGCCAGGCGCTGGGCCATGCCGATGTGACGCTGCGCGTGGCGGGCGGACTGCTCGGCGATCTCGGCGGAGACCCCGGTGCGCTGCGAGATGAGGGCGGCGACGTCGGCGATCTCGGGTTCGCGGAGCCGGAGGACGCGCACGCGCGAACGGATGGTGGGGAGCAGATCCGCGTCGCTCGGCGCGCAGAGGACCCAGATGGTGTGCTCGGGGGGCTCCTCCAGCGCCTTGAGGAGTACGTTGGAGGTGCGCTCGGTCATGCGGTCGGCGTCTTCGACGACGATGACGCGATACCGCCCCAGCGACGGCGCGAAGTAGGCGCGCTCCACGAGTCGCCGCGCCTCATCGATGCGGATGACGACCTGCTCGGTGCGCAGGGCCGTGAGATCGGGGTGCGTACCCGCGAGCACCTGCCGGGCCGCCGCTTCATCCCCCGGCTCCGCGATGAGGGCGGCGGCGAAGGCTCGAGCGAGCGTCGAACGACCGGACCCGGGCGGGCCGACGATGAGCCACGCGTGCGTGAGAGCGGCCGGGTCTTCGGCGGCGGCGCGGAGAGTGCGGACGGCATCGTCCTGCCCCCACACCGCGTCCCACATGTGCTCACCGCGCGCATCCGGGGTCGCGGTCACGGGCATGCCTCCACCCTAACCGCGGCCACCGACTCCTCCCGCGGCCGCCTCGAACGTGCATCGTCTCGGCGAGAATGCACCCCGTGCGGTGCCCGTTCGGCGAGACGACGCACTCTCGACGCCGCGGTCAGAGCAGGGCCGCGACGCGGTCGCGGATGGCAGCGGCGATGTCGTCGACCGGCTGCGCGGCGTCGAGCACGAGGAAGCGGCCGGGCTCGGCCTCGGCGAGCGCCAGGAACCCGGCGCGCACGCGCGCGTGGAAGTCGTCGCGCTCGGCTTCGAGCCGGTCGAAGGGCTTGTCGTCCGCGTCCAGACGAGCCCGCGCGGCGGCGGGGTCGAGGTCGAGGAGCACGGTGAGATCCGGCAGCAGCCCCTCGGCGGCCCACAGCGACAGCTCGCGCACCTGGCCGCCGTCGAGCACCCGCCCGGCGCCCTGGTAGGCGACGGACGAGTCGAGGTAGCGGTCCTGGATGACGACGTCACCGCGCTCCAGCGCCGGGCGCACGAGCGTGGCGATGTGGTGCGCGCGGTCGGCGGCGTAGAGCAACGCCTCCGCGCGCGGGGCCACCTCGCCCCGATGATGCAGCACGATGTCGCGGATGAGGTCGCCGACCTCGGTGCCGCCGGGCTCCCGCGTGCGCACGACCGTGCGCCCCCGCCCCGACAACCACTCCTCGAGGAGGCGCGCCTGCGTCGTCTTTCCGACGCCGTCGCCGCCCTCGAACGTGACGAACACACCGCGTGCGGCGGGCGCGGTCACGACTTCTTTGCCGCGGGCTTGCGCGTCGTCGTCGTACGGCGCGCCGTCGTCTTCTTCTTCGGCGCCGGGCCCTTCGCGCGCTTGTCGGCGAGAAGCTCCACCGCCCGCTCGAAGGTGACGTCCAGGGCGACCTCGCCGCGCGGGATCGTCGCGTTCGTCTCCCCGTCCGTCACGTACGGGCCGAAGCGACCATCACGCAGGCGGATCGGCTTGCCGCTGGTCGGATCGTTGTCGAACTCCTTCAGCGCGCTGGAGGCCCGACGGGCGCCGTACTTCGGCTCGGCGTACTTCGCGAGAGCCTGCTCCAGGGTGATGTCGAAGATCTGATCCTCGGAATCGAGCGAGCGGGAGTCGGTGCCCTTCTTCAGATAGGGCCCGAATCGGCCGTTCTGCGCGGTGATCTCCTCCCCCGACTCGGGGTCGGCGCCGACGATGCGCGGCAGGCTGAGCAGGCGAAGCGCCGTGTCGAGATCGATCGTCTCGGGCGACATCGACCGCAGCAGCGACGCGGTGCGCGGCTTGGGCGCGGCGTCCTTCTTGGCGCCCTTCTTCTTGGGTGCCGAAGCGACTTCTCCGGTCGCCTCGTCGACGTTCTCGGGGTCTTCGGGCTCGACCTCCTGCACGTAGGGCCCGTAGCGGCCGTCCTTGACGACGATGAGCTTGCCGTTGTCGGGGTTCTCGCCGAGCACGCGGTCCCCGGCGACGGGCGCGTCGATGAGTTCCTGCGTCTTGGCCACCGTCAGCTCGTCGGGGGCGAGGTCATCCGGGATGTTGACGATGCGAGGCTTGGCCTCGGGATCGGCCGGATCGGCGACCTCGAGATAGGGGCCGTACTTGCCGAATCGAAGGGTCGCCGTGTCGGTGATGCGGGTCGAGTTGAGCTCACGGGCGTCGATCTCGCCGAGGTTGTCGACGATGTTGCGCAGCCCCACCTGGTCGTCGGAGCCGAAGTAGAAGGACCGCAGCCATTCGCTCCGCTTCTGCTCGCCGCGAGCTATCGCGTCGAGGTCGTCCTCGAGCGCGGCGGTGAAGTCGTAGTCGACGAGATCGGCGAAGTGCTCCTCCAGCAGCCGCACGACGCTGAACGCCAGCCAGCTGGGCACCAGCGCCTGCCCGCGCTTGGACACGTAGCCGCGGTCGAGGATGACGTCGATGATGCTCGCGAAGGTCGACGGCCGACCGATCCCCTTCTCCTCGAGGGCCTTCACGAGGCTCGCCTCGGTGTAGCGGGGCTTGGGGGACGTGGCATGCCCCTTGGGCTCCACGTCGCTGATGGCGAGGGCATCGCCGACGGCGAGAGCGGGAAGCGACTGATCGTCGGCCTTGTCGGCGTCGCTGCGCTTCTCGTCGCGGCCCTCTTCGTACGCCTCGAGGAAGCCCTTGAACGTGTAGACGGTGCCGGACGCGGTGAACTCCGCGACCCGCTCCCCCGCCTGGACGCTGAGAGTCACGGTCGTCGTCTCGTACTTGGCGTCGGACATCTGGCTGGCGACCGTGCGCTTCCAGACCAGGTCGTACATGCGCTGCTCGTCGCGGTCGAGCCCGCCGGCCACGGCCGCGGGCGTGCGGAAGACCTCGCCGGACGGGCGGATGGCCTCGTGGGCCTCCTGCGCGTTCTTGGAGTTGTTGCGGTAGGTCCGCGGGTTCGGCGGCACCGCCCGATCGCCGTACAACGACACGGCCTGCTCGCGCGCGGCGCGCACGGCCTGCGCCGACAACGCCGTCGAGTCGGTGCGCATATAGGTGATGTACCCCTTCTCGTAGAGCCGCTGGGCGACGCTCATGGCGTGCTTGGCGCTCATCGAGAGCTTGCGACCGGCCTCCTGCTGGAGGGTCGAGGTCGTGAAGGGGGGTTTCGGGCTGCGCGTCCCCGGTTTGGCCTCGACCGCGGTGACGGATGCTTCGCCGGCGGCGGCGATCGCTGCGGCCAGCGCGCGCGCCTGATCCTCGTCGAGGGCGACGACCGCCTTCTTCAGCGCGCCGCGGTCGTCGAAGTCGGTGCCGCGGGCCAGCGGGGCGCCGTCGACCCGGGCCAAGCGCGTGGTGAAAGCGTCGCCGGCCCGGCGGGCGAGGGCCTCGACGTCCCAGTACGACGCCGAGACGAACGCCATGCGCTCGCGTTCCCGGTCGACGACCAGGCGCGTCGCGGCGGACTGCACGCGCCCGGCGCTGAGCGCCGTTCCCTCGCGGCCGGAGCCGACCTTGCGCCACAGCACGGGGGACACGTCCCAGCCGTACAGCCGGTCGAGGACGCGCCGGGTCTCCTGCGCGTCGACGAGCGACGTGTCGAGTTCGCGCGTGCGCTCGACGGCGTCCTGGATCGCGTCCTTCGTGATCTCGTGGAAGACCATGCGCTTGACGGGGACCTTGGGCTTGAGCACCTCGAGAAGGTGCCACGCGATGGCCTCGCCCTCGCGGTCACCATCGGTGGCGAGGAGGACCTCGTCGGCGTTCTTCAGCGCGCGCTTGAGTTCGGCGACGGTCTTCGTCTTGCGCTCGTTGACGACGTAGAAGGGGTCGAAGTCGTTCTCGACGTCGATGGAGTACTTGCCGTACGCCGCCTTCTTGTCGGCGGGGATCTCCTTCTTGCTGGCGAGGTCGCGGATGTGCCCGACCGAGCTGAGCACCTCGTAGTCGTCACCGAGGTATCCCTGGATCGATCGCATCTTCGTCGGCGACTCGACGATGACAAGCTTCTTGCCGTGTGACGGCGCGGACTTGCCGGTCGAGGCTTTCTTGCCGGACTGGGCCTGAGGCACGTGGGGGCGTCCTTTCTTCGATGCACACCATACACACGCCGAACGGGAGGCGGCTCCGCACTCACTCGACGGCGACATTGCGCGGCGGGCCCGCGCGAGCGACCGCGCCCGCCGGGAAGACGCCCCACGACGCCGCGACGGAGACCGTCGCGACGAGTCCGTCCAGCACGCACGACGACACCGCCGCGCCGCCCGCGGCGGCGACCTCGGCGGCGCGTGCGCACGGCTGCCCGGTCACCGCGCCGCTGAGCGCGTCGGCCGCGGCCAGGGCTGCCGCATCCGCCACCCCGGCCAGCCGCTGAGCATGGACGGACGCGCCGGCCACCGCGCACAGCGACACCGCCAGGGTGGCGGAGGCGGCCAGCGCGCCCGCCGCGAGCAGCGTGCCGGGCATCACAGGCCCCCGGCCAGGGCACACGAGCGGGCGACCGCCTCGGGGAGCCCGGGAAGGGCGGCCGGGGCCCTGGCGACGACGCACACCAGGTCACCGCCCTCCTCGACGGCCGCAGAGCCCCCGGCAGCGGCCACGAGCGCCATGGCGCGCGCCGGTTCCTCACCCCGCGCGACCAGGCGGGCGGCGTCGGCCGCGGCGTCTTGCAGCCGCACCTGTCGCGCGCCCGCGCCCAACGCCCCGAGGCCCAGCAGCACGACGAGGAGAACGGCGGGGAGGGCGACGGCGAACTCCGCCGTCACCGCTCCCGCGTCCCCGAGCGCGCGACGCCTCCTCCTCATTCGACGGTGAGGGCCCGGCGGATGAGGTCGGTGAGGATGCCGCGCACCTCATCGCTGCGCATGATGACGACCAGCAGTCCCGCGAACGCGACAGCAGCCATCGTCGCGATCGCGTACTCGGCGGTCGCCGCACCGGTCTCATCGGCGAACAGCCGCCGTGCCCGCGCGCGGGTCAGGGGGCGGAGGGGCGGGCGGGAGAGGGCTCGGGGCGACGTTCGGTGGGTCATGGTGTTTCCCTTCTTCGGGGGCACGGTGGGGGGCACGGGTTCGACGGGCGCGTTGGGGTCACAGGCTCAGGACGCCGGAGGACAGGATGCTCAGGAGCATCGGGGCGACGCCCAGGAGAAGGAAGGCGGGCAGCGTGCAGACGCCCAGCGGCAGCAGCAGGCGGGCGGCGAGACGCGCCGCGCGCAGGCGCCCCTCGGTGCGCGCGCGATGCCGCGCCAGCCACGCCGAGGAGCGCAGCAGCTCCACCGCCGGCGCCCCCGCCGAGCGGGACAGGGCGAGGACGTCGTCGACCGCGGCATCCGCCGCCCCCGGGTCGGCGACCGAGACGAGCTCGCGGGCACGCGCGACGGATGCGCCGCCGGACAGGGCGATCGCCGTCAGCTCCGCCGTCATCCCCGGGATCGCGGAGTCGGGGCGGGCGCGGCGGATGAGAGCGGCGCTCCAGCGCTGCGCCGCCACCATGAGGCCGACGCCGATGGCGATGCACCCCCAGCCGGCGGGCGTGGCGGCGAGTACCCGCACCGTGTCGAATCCGAGCGTCGCGCCGAGGGCCACCGCCACGAGCGGGAGCCACCCCATGAGACGGGCGGTCGCGGCGGGCTCGGCGAGCGCCACCCGCACCTCGTCGGCGGCCTCCTGGCCGTCGCGGAGGGCCGCTGCGACGTCGCGGAGGCTCTCCGATAGGGGCGCCCCGACCGTCGATGCGATCGACCACGCCGCCGCGACCGCCCGCCACGCGCCGCCCTCGGCAGCGAGGGCTTCCGCGACATCCTCTCCCCGCACACCCGCCGCACGCACGCGTGCGGCGACGGCATCGCCGGCGTCATCCAGCGCGGTCCACGCGCGCGCCGGCGCGATCCCGGCGCGAAGCAGCACCGCCAGACGCAGCACGGTGTCGGCCGTGGCCGCCGCATCCGTCGCCGTAGGCGTGCGCCTCATCGCCACGGCCGCTCCTCGATCCGCAGGCGCCCCTGCTCGAGCACGGGCGCGCCGACACCGGCGATGCGGCGCACGCCGTCGCCACCCCGCTCGAGGTGCACGACGCATCCGATCGCGCTGACCACCTGCCGCGCGAGCGCGACGTCTTCCAGGCCTGCGAGCGCTCCGAGCGCCTCGAGCCGAGCCGCGACGTCGGGAAGGCCGTTCGCGTGGAGCGTCCCTGCGCCGCCGTCGTGGCCGGTGTTCAAGGCGGCGAGCAGGTCCCGCACCTCGGCACCGCGGCACTCGCCGACGACGAGCCGGTCGGGCCGCATCCGCAGCGCCTCGCGCACGAGCCGCGGCAGATCCACCCCGCCGACGCCCTCCAGATTCGGCTGCCGCGCTTCGAGCGCGACGTGGTGCGGGTGGCGCAGCCGCAACTCGGCGACGTCTTCTATCGTGACGATGCGATCGGTCGCCGGAGCGCGCGACAGGAGGGCCGACAGCAGCGTGGTCTTCCCCGAGCCGGCGGCGCCGGTGATCAGGACGTTGACCCGGTCATCGACGAGGCCGACCAGACGTTCCCGGCCGCGGGCGTCGGTGAGACCGCCGGCGACCAGCGCGTCGAGATCGGGGGCCAGAAGACGGGGCACGCGGATCGACAGCGTGGTACCGGCGTGCGCGATGGGCGGCAGCACCGCGTGGACGCGGATCCCGCCGGCGAGTCGCACGTCCACGCACGGGGTCGCGTCGTCGATGTGGCGCCCTCCCGCGCCGATGAGGGCGACGGCGAGATCGCGCACATCCGACTCGGCGGCGCGCCATTCGGGGACCCTCCGAGGACCCCCTCCGCGGTCGACGAACAGCCCTCCCGCGCCGTTCACGAAGAGATCGGTGACATCGCCGTCGGCGAGGAAGCGGACGAAGGGCGCCAGCGCCGGTTCGTGGTCGATCGTTGCTGCCGGCTCGTCGGCTCCCACGGGACGTCGCGCGCCGCGGGGGCGGACGACGAACGCTTCGGGCATGGGGCGACGCTACGGCGCAGCACCGGATGCAGCGGCGCCGCAGCATCCGATCGGTGGACAGCGCTTCACTCGCCGCGCTTGGGGAGGAGCATCGCCGGCAGGGAGGGTCGGAGGAGGCGGCATCCCATCTGGGGGGAAACGGGATGCCGCCGCACGACGGGCAGTATGGGGGGCCACACCCGTCGCGATGCCGAATCGATGTCCGGGCGCATCCACCATACGCACATCGCCGGAGTGCGCAACTCAGGCGGACCTAAGCCGAACCCAACTATCGGAGGTAGTCCGCGCCTGCGGCCGGAACTAGATTGTGCGATGTCGCGACGCGCCCGTCGGCCGCGCGGCCATGTCCCGCCAGGGTTTCCGCGAAGGAGCGCGCATGAGCAGCCAGATCGACCACCTCCTGTCCGAGACACGTCGGTTCGCCCCGTCGGAGGACTTCGCCGCCGCCGCCGTCGGCACCGCCGACCTGTACGAACGCGCCGCGGCCGACCGCGAGGGCTTCTGGGCCGATCAGGCGCGGGAGCTGCTGCACTGGCACACGCCGTTCACGCAGGGCCTGGACTGGTCGAACCCGCCGTTCGCGACCTGGTTCGCCGACGGCGAGTTGAACGTGGCGTACAACTGCCTCGACCGTCACGTCGAGGCGGGCAACGGCGACCGTGTCGCGCTGCTGTGGGAGGGCGAGCCGGGCGAGGAGCGCCGCGTCACGTACGCGGAGCTCACCGAGGAGGTCAAGCGCGTCGCGAACGTCCTCACCGATCTCGGCGTCGGGCACGGCGACCGCGTGGCCATCTACCTGCCGATGATCCCCGAGGCTGTCGCGGCGATGCTCGCCGTCGCTCGCATCGGCGCGATCCACTCGGTCGTCTTCGGCGGGTTCTCCGCCGACAGCCTGCGCGCCCGCATCGACGACGCCGGAGCCAAGGTCGTGATCACGGCCGACGGCGGCTACCGCAAGGGCAAGGTCTCGCCGCTCAAGCCCGCCGTCGACCTCGCACTGGGCGATCGCAACGGCTCCGGTCCGCAGGCCTCCGTCGAGCACGTCCTGGTCGTGCGCCGGGGCGGCAACGACGTGGACTGGGATGCCGACCGCGACATCTGGTGGCATGAGGCCGTCGCCGCCGCATCCGCCGAGCACGAGGCGCAGGCGTTCCCCGCCGAGAACCCGCTGTTCATCCTCTACACCTCCGGCACCACCGGGAAGCCGAAGGGGATCCTCCACACCTCCGGCGGCTACCTCGCGCAGGCCGCGTTCACGAACCGGGTCGTGCACGACATCCACCCGGAGTCCGACGTGTACTGGTGCACGGCCGACATCGGCTGGATCACCGGGCACACCTACGTCACCTACGGTCCTCTCGCCAACGGCGCGACCCAGGTGCTGTACGAGGGGACACCCGACACGCCGCACCCGGGGCGCTGGTGGGAGGTCATCGAGAAGTACGGCGTCACGGTCTTCTACACCGCTCCCACCGCGATCCGCTCCTTCATGAAGATCGGCCGCGAGGTGCCGCAGCGCTTCGACCTGTCGTCGCTGCGCCTGCTCGGATCCGTGGGTGAACCGATCAACCCCGAGGCGTGGATCTGGTACCGCAACATCATCGGCGGGGAGTCCACGCCGATCGTCGACACCTGGTGGCAGACCGAGACCGGCGCGATCATGATCTCGGCGCTGCCGGGCATCACCGAGACGAAGCCCGGCTCGGCGCAGGTGCCGCTCCCGGGCATTGCGATCGACGTCGTCGACGACGCCGGCGAGCACGTCGGCAACGGCAACGGCGGCCTGCTCGTGATCACCGAGCCCTGGCCGAGCATGCTCCGCGGCATCTGGGGCGACCCGGAGCGGTTCAAGGAGACGTACTGGGACAAGTTCGCCGATCAGGGCTTCTACTTCGCCGGCGACGGCGCGCGCCTCGACGACGACGGCGACGTGTGGCTCCTCGGACGCGTCGACGACGTCATGAACGTGTCGGGCCACCGCCTCTCCACGGCCGAGATCGAGTCAGCGCTCGTGGGCAACGAGGCCGTCGCCGAGTCGGCGGTGGTCGGAGCATCCGACGAGACGACCGGGCAGGCGGTCGTGGCGTTCGTGATCGTCAAGGAGAGCTTCCTCAAAGCGCACTCCCCCGAGGGGCTCGCCGACACGTTGCGCAAGTGGGTCGGCGAGCAGATCGGGCCGATCGCGCGCCCCCGGGACATCTACATCGTGGGCGAACTGCCCAAGACCCGCTCCGGCAAGATCATGCGGCGCCTGCTGCGCGATGTCGCCGAGGGCCGCGAGGTCGGCGACACGACGACCCTCGCCGACACGGCGGTGATGAGCGTCATCAGCAAGCAGGTCAAGTAGCCGAGACCCCGGTCGCTCGCCCTCCCCACGGGCAGGGCGGTCAGGCGAGGGTGAAGATGACCTCGACCTCGACGGGGCTGTCCAGCGGCAGCACGGGCACGCCCACGGCCGAGCGGGCGTGACGCCCGGCGTCGCCGAAGACCTCGCCGAGCAGCTCGCTGGCGCCGTTGATGACCCCCGGCTGACCGGTGAACTGCGGCACGGATGCGACGAATCCGGTGACCTTCAGAACGCCGGTGATCCGCTCGAGCCCGCCCGCCGCATCCGCCGCCGCGGCGATCGCGTTGAGGGCGCACAGCCGCGCATACTCGTACGCGTCGGTCGGGGGAACGAGCCCGTGCCCGTCGCCGACCTTGCCGGTGGCCGGCAGCACGCCCGACACGAAGGGGAGCTGGCCGGCCGTGAAGACGAGGTCGCCGTAGACCTTCGCGGGCACGTACGCTCCGGCGGGAGCCGAGACGGCGGGAAGATCGATGCCCAGCTCGGCGAGCCTGTCGGCGGCGCTCATGCCTGCTCTCCGAACTGCTGGGAGGCCTGCGCGGCGGGGCCGAGGCCCGCGTTCTCCGCTCCCCCGCCGCTCGGGCGCTTGAAGTAGCCGACCAGGCCGCCCTCAGGGCCGGTCACGACCTGCACGAGCTCCCAGCCCTGCTTGCCCCAGTTGTTGAGGATCGCGGCGGTGTTGTGGACGAGAAGGGGTGCCGTGAGGTATTCCCACGTGGTCATCGCAGCTCCGGAAGGTCGGTTGGCGAAGGAGTCGAAGGCCCGTTCCACGCATGCCTATCAAGGCTTCGCCCAGGTACTTGGCTTAGCATCACCCTATGCCCGATCAGAAACGGACGACGTCCGGCGTGCTCGGAGGCCTCGCCGGCCTCGTCGGTTTGAGCGCGGTCGCCGGTGTTCTCATCACCGCCACCGTGACCCCGGCGATCGCCGTTTCGGGGGCTGCCGCCTCGAGCGCCATCTCCATCTTCGACAACATGCCGAGCTACCTCGAGATCGACGAGGTCATGCAGCCGACCGAGCTGTTCACGCAGAACCCCGACAACGGCGAGTGGGAGCTGTTCACGCAGTTCTTCGAGCAGAACCGCTCCGTCGTCACGTTCGACCAGGTCGCGCCCGTCATGTACGACGCTGTCCTCTCGTCGGAGGACCCCCGGTTCTACCAGCACGGCGGCGTCGACCTCATCGGCACGACCCGCGCGCTCCTCAGCAACGCCGCCGGTGGTGTGACCCAGGGCGGCTCGTCGATCAGTCAGCAGTACGTCAAGAACGTCCTCATCCAGCGGTGCGAAGCCAACGCGACCGAGGAGAAGAACGAAGACGGCACGACCAAGGTCACGCTCGACGAGGCCAAGCAGCAGTGCTTCCTCGAGGCGACGCAGTCCTCGGGCGTCGAGGGCTACGAGCGCAAGCTGCAGGAGATGCGCTACGCCATCCAGCTCGAGAACGAGTACTCCAAGAACGACATCCTGCTCGCCTACCTGAACATCGCGAACTTCGGCGGCATCACCTACAGCGTCGACGCGGCCGCAAAGCGCTATTTCGGCGTTCCGGCGTCGCAGCTGTCCGTGGCCCAGGCCGCCACGCTCGCCGGTGTCGTGCAGAACCCGAACATCTATCGCATTGACCAGCCCGAGCGCGAGGACAACGGCGCGGCGAACGGCGTGGTCGAGAACCGTGACATCCTCCCCGCGCTCAACCGCAAGCTCGAGGCGGGCGAGATCACCGAGGAGCAGTACGTCGCCGCCGGCGACGCCTACAACGTCACCAAGGGGCGGCAGCTCTACGTGCTCGGACGCCTTCTCGAAGACGGCAAGATCACCCAGGAGCAGTACGACGCCGCGGTGATCGAGCCGATCACCCCCAACATCCAGCAGCCGCAGACCGGATGCGAGTCCACCGGCGCCGCCGCCTACTTCTGCCAGTACGCCGTGTCGGTCATCCGCAACGACAAGGCCTTCGGCGAGACCGACGCCGACCGTGAGCGCGCCCTCAAGCGCGGCGGCCTGCGGGTGTACCTCACGATGGACCGCCGCGTGCAGCTGGCTGCCGAGACCGCGATCGCCCAGTACGCCCCCGTGACGATGCCGAACACGCGCTACGGCGCCACCTCGGTGAGCGTCGAGGCCGGAACGGGCAAGGTGCTGGCCATCGCGCAGAACACCAAGTTCACCGAAGACCGCGACCTCGCCATCGCCGATCCGGCATACACCTCCATCGTGTACGCGGGCGACCCCGTCTTCGGTGCATCGAACGGCTTCTCGGCCGGATCGACGTTCAAGATCTTCACCCTTGTCGACTGGCTCGAAAAGGGACACTCGGTCAACGAGTCCGTCGACGGCCGGTCGCGGATCATCAAGAAGTTCACCAACAGCTGTATCGGCGACGTCTTCAACTCGACATGGAAGGCGAACAACTTCGGCGGCGGCAACGGCGGCGTCGGCACACCCATGTCGTTCACGTCGGCATCGCTGAACTCCGGCTTCGTCGCGATGGCCGCCGAGCTCGACCTGTGCGACATCGGGAAGGTGGCCGCCCGGATGGGCGTGTACGCCAACTCGAAGGTGAACGAAGAGGGTGCGACGGTTCGCACCAGCCCCCTCAACGACACCGCCGAGCCGCTCGCGATCAACGGCCCCGCACAGATCATCGGCCCCGACGCCGTCTCGCCGATGGCGATGGCCGGGGCGTTCGCGACGGTCGCCAGCGGCGGCATCCAGTGCGAGCCGCAGGTCATCGACCACGTCACCGATGCGGACGGCAACGAGCTGCCCAAGCCGGAACGCACCTGCACTCCGGCCCTCACGCCGGAGGTCGCCGCCACCGCGGCGTACGCCCTGCAGGGGGTCATGAACGGCGGAACCGGTAGCGGAGCGAACCCGCGCGACGGCGTCGCGGTCCTCGGCAAGACGGGCTCGCACGAACTGACCCAGACCTGGATGGTCGAGTCCAGCACCAAGGTGGCCACGGCGGTCTGGGCGGGCAACGCCGACGGGGCGCTGAACCCGTTCCGCAACAGCTACCGCGGCATCCAGCTGTCCAACATCCGCTATCCGATCGCCAGGGCCGTGCAGTCGGTCGCGAACGACATCTACGGCGGAGAGCGGTCGTTCCCCGCCCCGGACAACAACCTCACGCGCCGGGTCACCAAGGAAGTGCCCAACGTCGTCGGACAGACGATCGAGCAGGCGACGGCGACTCTGGAGAACGCGGGGTGGGAGGTCATCGTGGGTCCGCCGGTCGATTCCGACCAGGCGACCGACATCGTCGCCGCGCAGAGCCCGGCGGGTTCCGCGCCCGGCGGCACTCCCGTGACGATCAGCCCCAGCAACGGCCAGGCGGCTCCGATCCCGGATGTCGCCGGCATGCCGCAGAACGCTGCCAGATCGACGCTGCTCAGCGCGGGATTCACCAATCTCTTGGAGGCGTGTACGCCCGGCGGGCCCGAGGGCCCGGCGACGGCGACCGGCACCAGCCCGGCAGCCGGATCGGTGGTCTCCCGTGCAGCGGGCATCACCGTGAGCTACAGCGCGAAGAACTGCTGAGTGGCGGCGGGACCGATCACTCGTATCGCCCTCACGGCCCTCGGGACCGTGGGGGCGGTCGGCGCCGCCACGGCGGTATGGGGTGTGGGCATCGAGCGCTACCTGTTCACCGTCCGTTACAGCGCTCTGCGGATCCTTCCGGAGGATGCCACCCCCGTGCGGGTGCTGCACCTCTCCGACGCGCACATGGCGCCGTGGCAGCGCCGCAAGCAGCGGTGGATCGCGGGCCTCGCCGACCTTCGTCCCGACTTCATCGTGAACACCGGCGACAACCTCGGTCACGCCGAGGGGCTCGACGGCATCCGGCGCGCCTTCGCGCCCTTCGCCGGCATCCCCGGGGTCTTCGTGCACGGCTCCAACGACAAGCAGGCCCCCTCCCCGCGCAATCCCGTGCTGTACTTCGCCGGGCCCTCCCGACGCGACCATCGCGCGCAGAAGCTCGATGTGGACGCCCTCGACCGCTACCTCGGCGATGAGCTGGGGTGGGCGGATGTCGACAACACGGCGACGCTCGTCACCGCCGCGGGGGTCCGCATCCGCGCCTTCGGTGTGGATGACGCGCACCGCGACGGCGACGACCTCGCCGCGGCGCGGGCGGCTCTGGGGGCGGTGACCGCCGGGGACGTGACGATCGGGGTCACGCACGCCCCCTACCGGCGCGTGCTGGACGCATTCGTCGATGACGGGGCGGACCTCATCCTCGCCGGCCACACCCACGGTGGTCAGGTGCGGATCCCGGGGAGCGCGAAGGCGCTGGTGGCCAACTGCGACATTCCCCTCGAGCAGGCACGCGGCTTGAGCACGTGGGAGGTCGGGGGGCGCGCTGTGCCGCTGAACGTCAGCGCCGGCCTCGGTCACTCGATCTACGCGCCGGTGCGCTTCGCGTGCCGCCCCGAGGTCACGCTTCTCACGCTCCTCCCGCGCTGAGCGTCGGGCCGCCACCTCTCCTCCCCAGCCGCCCTCCCGGGCGCCCTCTCCACAATCGCGCTCCTGCCGGCTCCCTCGCGCCACGCGCCATCGCACGATCGACGGACACCCCGCCGAAAGGATCGCGATGACCCCCGTGCCCGCCTCCCCCGTCCGACGACAGCTCGGCCTCTGGACCCTCGTCCTGAGCCTGTTCGCGGTGCTCGCTCCCCTGGTGCTGTGGGCGTCCCCCGCATCCGCCGCGTCGCAGGGCGCCGGGTTCGGTTCGTGGGCACCCCGCTCCGCCCTGGGCTGGCACGGCTCGATGATCGCCGGCGGAATGCACACCTACTGCATCCTGCCGGGCTCCCTCGTGCCGACGGATTCGAGCGTGGACAACGGCGTGCGCGGGGACGCCGGCGGGCTCTCTCCCCAGCAGCTCGTCGCCATCAACCATCTCGTGACCACTCACGGGCAGACCGACGACCCGGTCGAGGCCGCCAGCGTCGGCTGGGCGGTGAAGGCGATCGCCGATCGCGAGGCCACGGTGCACGCCTTCGGCCACACCGGCGACTCGCTGTCGGGGATGATCGACTGGATCTTCTCGCGACTCGCGCCGGAGCACTCGGCCGCCGTCCAGCAGCGTGCGGAGGCGCTCTACGCCGAGGCCGTGGACGTGCCCGTCCCCGCCATGGATGCCTCGCTGTACCTCACGAGGGACGAGGACGATCCGCGTCGGGGTACCGTGCGGATGGACGGCGGCGCCGGCACGACCGCCGTCCTGACGCTCCAGAACGCCGTCTTCACCGATTCCGGGTCGGCCACGCGCGAGCACGTCGCCCCGGGTTCGACGTGGGAGATCACGGCCATCCCTCCGGACGAGACCGGCGCACCGTTCACCGTCCGGGCCCATGGCGTGGTGTCGGCGGCGATCGCGCCCGCCGTTCGGTACTTCACCACCGCCGGACACCAGAGCACCGCCGGACCCGGCGGTGGGGTGAGCTACGAGATCGAGGCGGCCGACTCGGCACCGCGCCCGGTCGTCTTCTCACCGGGACTCACCACGCAGGTCGCCTCCCCGGAGGCAGCATCCGGCCCGTTCGTCGACGATGTGACGCTCAGCGCGGTGGAGGGCGCGTGGCCGCGGTTCGGCGACGGATCGTTCGTGCCGGTTCGCGCGACGGCGGTGGTGTACCGCACGGATGCCGCGCCGGTCGGGCCCGACGTGCCGGCGGATGCCGTGCCGGTGGGCGATCTCGCCCTGATCGCCGACCCCGCGCGCGGTGCAGGCACCTATCGGGTCACGTCGGAGTGGGAGATCCCCGGCCCTGGCTACTACACCGCGGTGTGGGAGATCGCGGCCGCCGCGCAGGCCCCCGAGGTCACCGTCCACCTCGAGCGGGACTACCGCTGGGCGGAGGAGTTCGCCACCCCGTCGCAGATCGTGCACGTCCCCACGCCGCCGCCGGCACCCGCTGACACACCCCGCGCCCTCGCCGCCACCGGGCTGTGGGACGACGCGGGTCCGCGTCTGGCTGCGGGCGGGCTCGCCGCCATGGCGGCCGGTGGCGCGCTGCTCGCGCACCTGTCTGCTCGACGCCGCGCCCGCCATGGCGGCTGAGGCATGGTTCGAAGCGGGATCGGGTTCGGGTTAGACTCGGAGGGTTGTTTCCGGGGTGTGGCGCAGCTTGGTAGCGCGCTTCGTTCGGGACGAAGAGGCCGCAGGTTCAAATCCTGTCACCCCGACCGGAACGACGAAGGGCCGACCCGCGAGGGCCGGCCCTTGGTCTTCCGCCCACCCGCACGCGTGCGAGCCCCGTCGAGACGTCCCGTCCGCCCATACGATGGAGGCTCCGCCCGAGAAGGAGCATCGTGCCCGAACCCGCGCCCCGCCTCGTCGCGTTCGACCTCGACGACACGCTCGCACCCTCCAAGACCGCCATCGACCCGCGCATCGGCGCCCTGCTGATCGCGCTCGCGGAGCGCGTCGAGGTGGCGATCATCTCCGGTGGTCAGCTCGCGCAGTTCCGTACGCAGGTCGTCGAGCGCCTTCCCGGGGCATCCGTCGAGACGCTTTCGCACGTGCATCTGATGCCCACGTGCGGCACCCAGTACTACCGACTCGGCCCCGACGGCCTCGAGACGATCTACGCGCACTCCCTCACCGACGACGAGAAGTCACGCGCCCTCGCCGCCGTCGAGGAGGAGGCGCGGCGTCTCGGTTTGTGGGAGAGCGAGACGTGGGGTCCGATCCTCGAAGACCGCGGCTCGCAGATCACCTTCTCCGCACTCGGGCAGAAGGCCCCGCTCGATGCCAAGACGGCGTGGGATCCCCGTGGGGCGAAGAAGAACGCCCTCCGCGAAGCGGTCGCGGCGCGCCTGCCCGACCTCGAAGTCCGCTCGGGCGGGTCGACCTCGGTGGACATCACCCACCGCGGGATCGACAAGGCCTACGGCATGACGCAGCTCGCCGAGGTCACCGGCATCCCGCTCGGCGACATGCTGTTCGTCGGCGACCGGCTCGATCCCGACGGCAACGACTACCCCGTTCTCGCCCTCGGCGTGCCCTGCCACGCGGTCGAGGGCTGGCCCGACACCGCCGAATTCCTCGACGAGCTCCTTCCCTCGCTCCCCGTCCGCTGACCCGTTCGCGTCAGGACGACACCGGCTGCGCCGAGCGCTCCCCCACGGGCACGAGCCGCGTGAGCTGCGTGACATGCGACGGCTCGAGGTCGGTCAGCGACGAGACCCCGAGGAGGGCCATCGTGCGCTCGATCTCGGTCCGCAGGATCTCGATCGCGCGATCGACTCCCGCCCGCCCACCGGCCATCAGCCCGTACAGATAGGCGCGGCCGATCAGCGTGAACTTCGCGCCCAGCGCGACGGAGGCGACGATGTCGGCGCCGTTCATGATGCCCGTGTCGATCATGATCGTGGCGTCGGCGCCCACCTCCCGCACCACGTGCGGGAGCAGATGGAACGGGATGGGCGCACGGTCGAGCTGGCGCCCACCGTGGTTGGACAGCACGATGCCGTCCACTCCGGCATCCACCAGGCGCACCGCATCCGGAACGCTCTGCACCCCCTTGATGACGATCTTCCCCGGCCACATGTCGCGGATCACGTCGAGGTCGTCGAAGCTGATCGTCGGGTCCATCGCGGCGTTGAGCAGGTCCCCCACCGTGCCCCCGGTGTCGGTGAGCGAGGCGAACTCCAGCTTCGGCGTCGTGAGGAAGTCGATCCACCACCACGGCCGCGGCAGGGCATCGACGATCGTGCCCAGGGTCAGCTGCGGCGGAATGGAGAACCCGTTGCGTTTGTCGCGCAGCCGTGCACCCGCGATCGGGGTGTCCACCGTGAACATGAGGGTGTCGAAACCGGCCTCGCCCGCCCGACGGACGAGATCGTAGGAGATGTCGCGGTCGCGCATGACGTAGAGCTGAAACCAGTTGCGCCCGCGCGGATTGGCCGCCTTCACCCCTTCGATCGACGTCGTGCCGAGCGTCGAGAGCGTGAACGGGATCCCCGCGGCCGCGGCGGCGGACGCGCCCGCCGTCTCACCCTCCGTCTGCATGAGGCGGGTGAATCCGGTCGGGGCGATGCCGAAGGGAAGCTCGCTCGGACCACCGAGGATCGTCGTCGACGTGTCGACGCGGTCGGCCGGACGGAGGATCCGCGGGTGGAACTCGATGTCCTCGAAGGCCTGACGGGCGCGGGCGAGCGAGAGCTCGCCCTCCGCGGCGCCGTCGGTGTAGTCGAAGGCCGCCTTCGGGGTCCGGCGAGCGGCGATCCTCCGCAGGTCCGAGATGGTGAGCGCGGAGCTGAGGCGCCGCCGCTTCGGGTGCAGATCCGGCGCCTTGAACCTCATCAGCTCGAAGATCTCGGCGGGCCGGGGCAGCTGACGGTTCACCATGCGGTGTCCTCTCCGTTGCGGGGGTGAGCGAGGCCTGCGTCGGCGTAGTACCGGGCGATGTGGTCTCGCACGAGACGGTGAGCTGTCTCCCCGTCGCCGGCCTCCACGGCCTCGACGATGCGACGATGCTCGACGCGCAGCCGCGCCGCCGTCGCCGTCCAGTCGTCCATCGCCTGGGCGCCCGCCACCACGTACGACTCGATGGCCGTGCGCATGCCCTCCATCATCGCGGCGGCGACGACGTTTCCCGACGCCTCCGTGAGAGCGAGATGCAGCTGAGCGTCGAGGGCCAGGAACTCCTCGACCGAAAGACCCTCGGCGTCCATCGCGTCGAGGACGGCGCGAGCGGATGCGGTGTCGCGGTCGGGAGCGCCGGCGAGGACTTCGACGGCGGCGGTCTCGAGGGCGATGCGGGTACGCACGACGTCGGCCACCGGGAATCCAGTCGCGGCGACCTGCAGGCGCAGAAGGGCGGACAGGCCGCCGCGTGGCGCGGCGACGATCATCGCCCCGGACGTCGGGCCCGACCCCGTCGCGGTGCGCAGCAGGCCCAGCACTTCCAGCACGCGCAGCGCCTCGCGGACGCTTGATCGACCGACGCCCAGCTGGGCCGCGAGCTCGCGTTCGGGGGCGAGCCGGTCGCCCGGGGCGAGCCGGCCGGCGCGCAGGTCGGCCTCGACGCGGGCGAGCACCAGCTCCCACGCGCGCGGCGTCGCCTGTCCGTCCATGTGACCTCCTGTGGTCAGACCACAATACGGCGCGAGGTCAGACCACACAAGCGGGTCTACCCTGATGCCGTGGAACCGTTGACACTCGTCTTGATCCTCGCCGCGGTGACGTGCGCCGCCTGCTGGGTGCTGTCGCTGATCACGAAGGACACCTCCTGGGTCGATCGCATCTGGTCCGTCGTCCCGGTCCTGTACGTCTGGGTCTTCGCCGCCGCCGCGCTCATCGCGGGTGAGAACGCGACCCGCCTGCTCGTGATGGCGGTGCTCGTCACGGCATGGGGCGCGCGCCTCACCTTCAACTTCGCCCGCAAGGGCGGGTACACCGGCATGGAGGACTACCGGTGGGCGATCCTGCGCGCCCGCATGACGCCGGCGCAGTTCCAGGTGTTCAACCTGCTCTTCATCGTGCTGTATCAGAACGCTCTGCTCGTGTTCATCACGCTGCCCGCCCTGATCGCGTGGCAGCATCCGTCGCCCTTCACGGGCTGGGACGCCGCCCTCGCCGTCGTGTTCGCGCTCTTCCTGATCGGCGAGTACGTCGCCGATCAGCAGCAGTGGCGTTTCCATCAGGCGAAGAAGCGCGCCGGCGGCACCCTCGAGCCGGGGTTCGCGACCCAGGGCCTGTGGCGCACCAGCCGGCACCCGAACTTCTTCTTCGAGCAGGCGCAGTGGTGGGTCTTCTATCTGCTGGGAGCCGCGGCAGCCCTCGCGGGCGGCGCGGGGGTGTGGGGCGGGATACTGAACGGGACGATCGTCGGGCCGGCCTTGCTCACCGCACTGTTCATCGGCTCGACGATCTTCACCGAGTCCATCACGGCCTCGAAGTATCCGGCTTACGCCGACTATCAGCGCACCACGTCGATGCTCGTCCCGTGGCCGCGGCGCAAGGCGCCGGTCGCGGCCCACCCGTAGGTCACCGGGCGGTGGCGTACCCCTGCGGGTTCGTGCTCTGCCAGTTCCAGTAGTCACGGCTCGCGTCGTCGATCGTGAGGCGCGTCCGCCAGCCGAGCACGTCGGCTGCCTTCGACGGATCGCAATACGTCGCGGCGACATCGCCCGGCCGGCGGGGCAGGACGCGGGACGGAAGCGCTCGGCCGACCGCCTTCTCGAAGGAGGCGATGAGCTCCAGGACGCTCACCGGACGGCCGGTGCCCAGGTTGAACACCGCAGCGCCCGGCTGGGCCTGCTCCAGGGCGACGACGTGCCCCTCCGCGAGGTCGACGACGTGGATGTAATCGCGCAGCCCCGTGCCATCGGGCGTGTCGTAGTCGTCGCCGAAGATCCCGATCTCATCGAGCGCCCCGATGGCGACGCGCGAGACGAAGGGCATCAGGTTGTTGGGGATGCCGGCCGGGTCTTCGCCGATGAGCCCGCTGGGGTGAGCGCCGACGGGGTTGAAGTAGCGGAGCACCGTGACGTTCAGGTCGGGGTTCACTCGAGCGACGTCGGCGAGCACGACCTCGTTCATGCGCTTGGACTTGCTGTACGCGTTGGAGAGATCGACGCTCGTGGTCGACTCCTCGGTGAAGGGCAGGTCGGCCGGATCCGAGTAGACGGTGCCGGTGCTGGAGAACACGAAGGAGCGGATGCCGTGGCGCACTCCGACCTCGACCAGCGCGAACGTCGTGTCGAGGTTGTTGCGGTAGTACTCCAGCGGGATCCGCGTCGACTCGCCCACCGCCTTGAAGGCGGCGAGGTGGATGATGGCGTCGAACGGCCCGTGGTCGGCGAACACCGATTCGACCACGGCGCGATCGGCGGCGTCGCCAGTCACCAGCGGAGCGGGCTTGCCGGTGATCTGCGCCACCCGGTCGGCGGCGACGGCGCTCGTTCCGGAAAGATCGTCCAGCAACACCACGTCGTGCCCGGCGTCCAGCAGGGCGACGGCGGTGTGCGCGCCGATGTATCCGGCGCCGCCGGCAAGGAGGACTCGCATGCTTTCAGCGTAGCCGTCGTCGTGGCGCCGTCTCGCGCCGTGCGCGTCGCTGAGCAGCCGGGAGGGAGAGGTCAGCGGCCGTCGAGGCGCCCGCCGGATTCCCGCAGGTAGCACGCGGCGCACATCGACTCGTACGTCACCACCCCGGTCGTCGGGCCCTCGTCGATCGCCACCTGATCGCCGTCGAAGACGAAGCGGCCGTCGATGAGGCGGGCGTTGAAGATCGCCTTGCGTCCGCACCGGCAGATCGTCTTCAGCTCTTCGAGGCTGTGGGACAGCTCCAGCAGGCGGCCGGAGCCGGGGAAGGCCTCGGTGCGGAAGTCGGTGCGGATCCCGTAGGCGATCACGGGGATGTCATCGAGCACGGCGACGCGCAGGAGATCGTCTACCTGGGCCGGGGAGAGGAACTGCGCCTCATCGACGAGCAGGCACGCGACCTCCCGTGCCCCCGCCGCCATGTGGAACGCGGCACGGGCGTCAGCATCCGGCGCGATCAGGAAGTCGACGGTGCGCGTGACGCCGAGCCGAGATGCGATCTGGTCGGCGCCCTTGGTGTCGATCTCGGGTTTGGTCAGCAGCACGCGCTGGCCGCGCTCTTCATAGTTGTAGGCCGCTTGAAGGAGCCCCGTGGACTTCCCCGAGTTCATCGCGCCGTAGCGGAAGTACAGCTTGGCCATGACGACTCAGGCGGTGAGGGCCAGAACCTGCGCGGTCTCCGAGGTGACCTCGCGAGCGATCTCGGGACGCGGGTTGAGCGTCTCGCCGTACGTCGGGATCAGGGCCTTCAGCCGCGGCTCCCACTCGGGCATCCGGTCGGGGAAGCAGGTCTTCAGCAGCCCGAGCATGATCGACACGGCGGTGGAGGCGCCCGGGGATGCTCCGAGCAGGCCCGCGATCGAGCCGTCCGCGGCGCTGACGACCTCGGTGCCGAACTGCAGCACGCCGCCCTTCTTCGGGTCGCGCTTCATGACCTGAGCGCGCTGACCGGCGTTGAGCAGTTCCCAATCCTCCGCCTCGGCGGTGGGCATGAACTCGCGAAGGCTGTCGACCTTCTTCGCGTGGTTCTTCAGCAGCTCCGACACCAGATACTTGATGAGGCCGGGGTTGTCGATGGCGACCTTCAGCATCGGGATCAGGTTGTGCGGGCGCACCTGGGTGACGAGGTCGAGCGGGGAACCGTTCTTGAGGAACTTCGGGCTGAAGGTCGCGAACGGACCGAACAGCAGGGAGGTCTCACCGTCGACGACACGGGTGTCCAGGTGAGGCACCGACATGGGCGGGGCGCCCACGGACGCCTGCGAGTACACCTTCGCCTTGTGCTGCGCCACGATCGCGGGGTTGGACGTCTTCAGCCACTGGCCGCCGACGGGGAACACGCCGTACCCCTTGATCTCCGGGATTCCCGAGCGCTGCAGCAGTTTCAGTGCCCAGCCGCCCGCGCCGACGAAGACGAAGCGCGCGCGGACGCGGCCGGGAGTGTGGCCGATGGTGTGGCGGAACCCGACCTCCCACGTGCCGTCCTTCTGGCGCTTCAGACTGCGCACCTCGCGGTTGGTGACGACGTCGACGCCGGAGTTCTGGAGGTGGTCGAAGAGCTGACGCGTGAGCGAGCCGAAATCGACATCGGTGCCGGAGGGCACGCGCGTGGCCGCGAACGGCTGATCCGTCTTCAGCCGCTTCTTCATCAGCAAGGGCGCCCACTGGTGGATGACGCGGGAGTCTTCGCTGAACTCGATTCCGGCGAACAGCGGCTGGTCCTTCAGCGCCTCGTAGCGCTTGCGGAGGTACGTGACATCCTTCTCGCCGCGCACGAACGTCATGTGCGGCGTGGAGTTGATGAAGGTCTCCGGGGCGTTGAGGACGCCCTCCTCCACGAGGTTCGACCAGAACTGGCGGCTCTGCTGGAACTGCTCGTTGATCGCGACGGCCTTCGCCGGGTCGACGCTCCCATCGGGCGCCTGCGGCATGTAGTTCAACTCGCACAGCGCAGCATGGCCCGTGCCGGCGTTGTTCCACGCGTTGGAGCTCTCCTGAGCGACCTCGCCCAGACGCTCGAACACCGCGATCTTCCAATCGGGCTGCAGATCCCTCAGCAGCGTCCCCAAGGTGGCGCTCATGATCCCGCCGCCGATGAGCAGGACGTCGACGTTATCGGTCACCAGACGATTCTAGGCGGCAGCATCCGGCTCTCTCGACATCAAGAGATCGGATCCGCTCGACATCGAGAGAGTTCAGGTGCTGATCAGGCGTTTGCTCCGAGGCGTGCCGCGACGATCTCGGCGATCTGCACGGCGTTGAGCGCCGCGCCCTTGCGGAGGTTGTCGTTGCTGATGAACAGCGCGAGACCCTTGCCCTCCGGAGCGGACTGGTCGGCGCGGATGCGGCCGACATAGCTCGGGTCGGTACCGGCTGCCTGAAGGGGCGTCGGCACCTCCTCCAGCTTCACCCCGGGCGCGGTGGCGAGGATCTCTCGCGCGCGCTCGGGCGTGAGATCCCGCGCGAATTCCACGTTGATGCTCAGCGAGTGGCCGGTGAAGACCGGCACGCGCACGCACGTGCCCGCGACGCGGAGATCGGGCAGCTCGAGGATCTTGCGACTCTCGTTGCGGAGCTTCTTCTCCTCGTCGGTCTCGTTGAGGCCGTCGTCGACGAGATTGCCGGCGAACGGGATCACGTCGAACGCGATCGGCGCGACGTACTTCTCCGGCTCGGGGAAATCGAGCGCGGAGCCGTCGCGGACGAGGCGCTCGACATCGCCCTGCGCCAGCACGCCCTCGACCTGGCCGAGCAGCTCTTGCGCACCGGCGAGACCCGAACCGCTGACCGCCTGGTACGTGCTGACGATCAGGCGCTCGAGGCCGGCCTCGGCATCCAGCACCTTCAGCACCGGCATCGCCGCCATCGTCGTGCAGTTGGGGTTCGCCACGATACCCTTGCGGGCCTCGTCGATCGCGTGCGGGTTGACCTCGCTGACCACCAGGGGCACGTCGGGGTCCATGCGCCAGGCGCTGGAGTTGTCGATGACGAGCGCGCCGGCCTCGGCGAAGCGCGGGGCGTGCGCGCGACTGCCGGTGGCGCCGGCGGAGAACAGCGCGACGTCGATTCCCGACGGGTCGGCGGTCGCGACGTCCTCGACGATCACGTCGTGGCCGGCGAACTCGATCGAGGTACCCGCCGAGCGGGCCGTCGCGAAGAAGCGGACCTCGCGGATCGGGAACGAGCGCTCCACGAGGATCTCGCGCATCACCGAGCCGACCTGGCCGGTGGCGCCGACGACGGCGACGGAGATTCCGGAATCGGAGATGCGGGTCATGGGGGTGTCCTCGGGTGCTGGTGGCCGGCGCCGAGCGGCGTCTCGCTTCAGATTAGCGCGCCGCCGCATCCCACTCCCCCTGCACGTACTCAGGCAGGACAGGGCGAGGGCGGAAGCCAGACCCCGGAATTCCACGGATCTGCAGCGTGAGAGCTTCCGCTGTGCCTGAGTACGGTCAGGGGCCGGGCTCGAGAAGTGGCAGGAATGCAGCGGTCAGCGGCCGGTGCCGGCGTAGACCGTTGCCTCGACCTCGCCATCCAAGCCGTAGGCGGAGTGCACGACGCGGGCAGCAGAGGCGAGGTCGTCGCCGCGCAGCACCACCGAGATGCGGATCTCCGACGTCGAGATCATCTCGATGTTGATGCCCGCGACGCTCAGCGCCTCGAAGAGCGTCGCCGAGACGCCCGAGTGCGTGCGCATTCCGGCGCCGACGACGGAGAGCTTGCCGATCTGATCGTCGTGCACGAGGCTCTCGAAGCCCACCTCGCGCTGGTCGGCGGCCAGCGCCTTCAGGGCCGTCGGAGCATCCGTCTTGGGGAGCGTGAAGGAGATGTCGGTGCGGCTGGTGGCCGCAGCCGACACGTTCTGCACGATCATGTCGACATTGGCGCCGGACTTCGCGACGATCTTGAAGATCTCGGCCGCCTTGCCGGGCACGTCGGGCACGCCGATGACGGTGATCTTCGCCTGACTCAGGTCGGTGGCGACGCCGGCGACGATGGGCTCTTCCATCTGGACTCCCTCGGGGATGAGGCTGGACGTGCGGGAGCGATCGAGCACCCACGTGCCCTCGCTCGAGCTGAACGTGGAACGGGCGTGGATGAGCACGCCGTGGCGACGGGCGTACTCGACCGCCCGGATGTAGAGGACCTTGGCGCCGTTCGCGGCGAGCTCGAGCATCTCTTCGCTGGAGATCCGGTCGAGCTTGCGGGCGTTCGGGACGACCCGGGGGTCGGCGGTGAAGATGCCGTCGACGTCGCTGTAGATCTCGCACACGTCGGCCTCGAGCGCCGCGGCGAGGGCGACGGCTGTCGTGTCGGAGCCGCCGCGGCCGAGCGTCGTGATGTCGCGGGTGTCGCGGTTGAACCCCTGGAAGCCCGCGACGATGACGATCGCGCCCTCGTCCAGCGCCTCACGGAGGCGGATGGGGGTCACATCGACGATGCGCGCGGCGCCATGGGTGGCGTCGGTGATCATGCCGGCCTGGCTGCCGGTGAACGAACGGGCCTCGAAGCCCATGGAGTGGATCGCCATGGCCAGGAGCGCCATCGAGATGCGCTCACCGCTGGAAAGCAGCATGTCGAGCTCCCGGGGCGCCGGGATCGGGGCGACCTGACCGGCGAGGTCGAGCAGCTCATCGGTGGTGTCGCCCATGGCGCTCACGGCGACGACCACGTCGTGCCCCGCGCGTCGGGTGTCGACGATGCGCTTGGCGACGCGCTTGATGCTCGCGGCGTCGGCGACCGACGAACCGCCGTACTTCTGGACGATCAGCGCCACGTGTGGATCTCCCGGGATGCGTCGCCCGGCGGTGCGCCGGGGGCAGAGACGGGCGGATGCTGCGCCCGGCTCCCATTCTAGAGAAGGGCGCATTCCGCATCCGCCATGCGGTGCGCGCGGGGCACCCTCCCTCACCGATAGCATCCGGCCATGGAAGCGCTCGAGGGATGGTCGGAATTCAACGTCGCGATGGTCGGTGCCACGGCGGCCCTCGCCGGCCTCGTGATCGTCGCGGCGAGCGTGAACATCGCCGACATCGTGAAGGAGGCCTCGCTCACCGCTCGGCTGGGCGCCGCCATCGCCGCGCTGATCCTCGCCCTGTCGGGGTCGGCGATCGGGCTGATCCCCCGCATCCCGGTCGCGGCCTACGGGATCGCCGTGCTCGTCCTGGCGCTCATGGCGACGATGTTCGCCGCGGTGGCGGCGCGACGCGTGTACCAGAACCGGCGACCCGCCAACCGGTTCAAGGGGCTCCGCAGCGCCGTCAGCTTCCTCCCCGCGGCGACGTACGTGGTCGGCGCGGCTCTCCTGCTGGGCGGTGCGGCCGGCGCGGGACTGGTCGTGTTCGCCGTCGGCTCCGTCGTCGCCGTCATCACGGCGCTCGTGGTGTCGTGGATCGTGCTGGTCGAAGTGCTCCGCTGATCAGCCGGGCGCCACCGGCGGCGGCTCGCCGGGGCGGCGACGGATGCGCACGCTCCCGCCGGTCGCGGCGAGCCAGCATCCGGCGATCACCAGCGGCAGGCCGACGATCAGGCCCGCGTGCAGCGGTTCGGCGAGCACGAGCGCACCCAGCGCGATCGCCACGAGCGGATTGACGTACGTGAACAGTGGCGCCCGGGCGGGCCCGACCTCGGCGATGAGCGCGAAGAACGCCAGGAACGCCACGGCGGTGCAGAAGACCGTGAGCGCCGCCACGGACAGCAGGCTCGGGAGGGTCGGCGTCTCGTGCTGGGTGAGGAAGGCGAACGGCAGGTACCCGACACCGATGAACAGCAGCGACATCGTGATCGAACCGAGCGAGGGGACGCCGCGGAGCTTGGTGGCCACGACGAAGGGCGCGATGGCGTAGAGCACGGCCACCAGGAGCACCTCGCCGCTGGCCAGCAGCACCGGCACCCCGCCCCCGGCCGCGAGCCCCGGACCGGCTACGACCGCGGCCACTCCGATGAATCCCACGGCCAGTCCGACGATGCGGACCGGGCTCAGGGCACCGCGATCGCCGCCGACGAAACCGATGATCGCCGCGAAGAGCGGGACTGTCGCGACCAGCAGTCCCGTCAGGCCCGACGGCAGGGTCTGTTCGGCGTGGCCGAGGAGAAGGAACGGGCCGGCCATCTCGAGCAGTCCGAAGACGAGCACCCACCGCCACGCGCGCAGCGCCGGCCGGACGACCCCCGCCCGCAACGCGAACGGCAGCAGCAGCAGCGCCGCGCCCAGGGTGCGGATGCAGACGACCGCGGGGGGCGACAGCGACTCCACCGCCTCCTTGATGAACAGGTACGGCATGCCCCACAGCAGGCACATGGTCGCGAAGAGCAGCCAGGCGCGGGGCGTGAACCGTGTCGCGAGGGCGCTCACAGGGTGCGTCGGCCCTCGAAGGCGCGGCCCAGCGTCACCTCGTCGGCGTACTCGAGGTCGCCGCCGACGGGGAGACCGGACGCGAGACGCGTCACCCGGATCTCGAGGGTATGGAGCAGCCGGCTGAGGTAGGTGGCCGTCGCCTCGCCCTCGAGGTTCGGGTTCGTCGCGAGGATGACCTCCTGCACCGTGCCGTCGGCCAGACGCTGCATCAGCTGGGTGATCCGGAGGTCATCGGGTCCGACGCCCGCGATCGGGCTGATCGCGCCGCCGAGCACGTGGTACAGGCCGCGGAACTCGCGCGTCCGCTCGATCGCGGCGACGTCCTTGGCGTCTTCGACGACGCAGATGAGGGTGTCGTTTCGCCGAGGATCTCGGCAGATCGAGCAGCGCTCCTGCTCCGACACGTTGCCGCAGACCTCGCAGAACCGCACCTTCTCGCGGATCTCCGAGAGGATCTGCGCCATCCGCGACACGTCGAACGAGGGGGTCTGCAGGATGTGGAACGCGATGCGCTGCGCCGATTTCGGGCCGATGCCGGGGAGCCGCCCGAACTCGTCGATGAGGTCTTGAACGATGCCGTCGTACATGGCTCAGTTGAACCTCGTCGGCGACTGGTGCGGCTCCTCGCGCACGAACGTCGCGCCGAGCACCTGCCGCACGACGGCCTCGCCGTAGCGCTGCACGCCGCTGCGCGGGGGGACGATCGGCGGCGCGACAGTGGGCGGCACGGGGAGGTCCCGGGGTTCGTCGGGGTCGGGCTCGTCGGCGTCGTCCTCGGGTGCGGGCGGTGCATCGGGGAGGATCTCGCCCTCGCGTACGGGGGCGAGGGTGGCCGTGCGGGCACCGGCTGATGCGGCGTCTTCCGGCTCGTCGTCCACGGCGAACTGCGCGAGCGCCGCGGGCGGACCCGCGGGTGAAGGCTCGTCGGCGGCGACCGGGATCGGAGCGACCGCCCACTCGGTCACCGGGGCCGCGGAGGCCGCCGTCGCGGGGCGGCGCTCGGGCGCGGGAGGCGGGGCGGCGGGGGCGTCACCGGGGCCGGGCCCGGGGCCGTCACCGTCATGCTTGGCGAGGAACTTCACGCGGATGGCGAGGATCCCGAGGATGGCCTGACGAAGATCCTCGCTCGGGCCGGCGCCGGCCGAGCGCTTCTTGAAAGCCGCGAGGTCGTTGGCGCTCGCGAACGACAGGGTCAGCACGTCGTCGTCGAGGTCGATCACGCGCGCGCCGGAGGCGACGAGCCACGAGGTGCGGCTGAGGGTCTCGAGGCGGGCGAGCACCTCCGGCCAGGCGTCGCGCATCCGCTGCGTGGAGAGCGGACCCGCGGGCGCCGGCGGGGCGAAGGCCGGCTCCGGGGCGGGCGCTTCGTCTCGCTGCGCTCGCTCAGCGACCGGGGCGGAGGTCTGCGCTGGCTCAGCGACCGGGGCGGAGGCCGGTACCGGGGCGGCGGGCTGCGCTCGCTCAGCGACCGGAGTGGCGGGCTGCGCTCGCTCAGCGACCGGAGTGGCGGGCTGCGCTGGCTCAGCGACCGGGGCGGAAGGCGAAGCGGACGCCGCCGGGGCCGGGGCGGGCTCCGCGGCGGGGCCGATGGCACGGGCCAGCACGCGTGCCACGAGCAGCTCGAGCTGCAGTCTCGGCGACGTCGCTCCGGTCATCTCGTCGAGCGCCGCGATCACGAGGTCGGCGGTGCGCGACAGTCGCGCTGCCCCGAACACGGAAGCCTGCCGCGCCATGCGCTCGAGCTCGTCGGCGGGGACCCCCCGCAGCACCGCCGACGCCCCCTGCCCGGTGGCGGCGATCACGATGAGATCGCGCAGCCGCTCGAGAAGGTCGTCGACGAATCGCCGCGGATCCTGACCGGTCTGCACCACGCGATCCACGGCCGAGAACGCCGCTGCCGCGTCACCCTGGCCGAACGCGTCGACCACCTCGTCCAGGAGCTCGGCGTGCGTGTACCCGAGAAGTGACACGGCACGCTCGTACCGCACCGTCACGGTCCCCGTCGAGCCTCCGGCGGTCTCCGCAACCGCCTCGGAGCCCGCGATCAGCTGGTCGAGCAGCGACAGGGTGTCGCGAGGCGACCCGCCCCCCGCCCGCACCACGAGGGGCAGCACGCCGGGCTCGACCGTGACGCCCTCGGTGGCGCACAGCTCCTGGACGTACTCGAGCATCGCGGCGGGCGGCACGAGACGGAACGGGTAGTGGTGGGTGCGCGACCGGATGGTGCCGAGCACCTTCTCGGGCTCGGTGGTGGCGAAGATGAACTTCACGTGGTCGGGCGGCTCCTCGACGAGCTTCAGCAGCGCATTGAAGCCCTGCTGCGTGACCATGTGCGCCTCGTCGAGGATGAAGATCTTGAAGCGATCGCGCGCCGGGGCGAAGATCGCACGCTCGCGGAGGTCGCGGGCATCGTCGACGCCGTTGTGGCTCGCGGCGTCGATCTCGACGACGTCGAGCGACCCTCCCCCGCCGCGGCCGAGCTCGACGCAGCTGTCGCACGTGCCGCACGGGGTGTCGGTGGGGCCCGCGGCGCAGTTCAGGCATCTCGCGAGGATGCGCGCGGACGTGGTCTTGCCGCATCCGCGCGGACCCGAGAACAGGTAGGCGTGACCCACACGGTCGCTGCGCAGCGCCGTCATGAGCGGGTCGGTGACCTGGGACTGCCCGATCATCTCGCCGAACGCCTCGGGGCGGTATCGGCGGTACAGGGCTGTCGTCACCCGAACAGCCTACGGCGTACCGCCGACACGTGTGCGGGGCGGCGAGGAGTGCTCCGCCCCGGCCGCCGCCGCTCCCCCGGGCTCACGTGTCGACGGACACCGGGGCCGGCATGCCGGTGCCGGTGAGGTCGTCCTCGACGATCGGGATCGCCGCCGTCGTGGTGGGAACCGAAGCCGACAGGAAGGTGCCGTCCTCCCGGCGCGCATCCGCGAACTGCCGCAGCGAGGGCTTCCCGGCCATGACCGGACCCTGCCCGAGCAGCGGCGCCTCCACGCGGCTCCCGCCCTGGACGGAGTACGGGACGCCGCGCACGGAGAAGTTGACGGGGTCGCCCTCGCCGGCCTCCACGACAAGCACGTCCCGGCGGAGCGTGATCGACAGCCGCGTGCCGTGCCACTGGAGCGTGTACGACAGCGATGGCCAGTCCGCGGGCAGGCGCGGGTCGAACGTCAGCTCGCCGAAGTGGTCGCGCATGCCGCCGAACCCCGACACGAGCGCCGTCCACACCCCGCCGGCGGATGCGACGTGCACGCCGTCGGCGGCGTTGTCATGCAGATCGCCCAGGTCGACGAACAGGGAGTTCCGGAAGTACTCCAGTGCGAGGTCCTGATAGCCGACCTCGGCCGCGAGGATCGCCTGGACGACAGCCGACAGCGTGGAGTCGCCCGTGGTGAGCGGGTCGTAGTACTCGAAGTCGGCGAGCTTCTCCTCGGCGGTGAAATGGTTGCCCTGCAGGAACAGGGCGAGCACCACGTCGGCCTGCTTGAGCACCTGGTAGCGGTAGATGACCAGCGGATGGAAGTGCAGCAGCAGCGGCCGCTGATCGGCGGGCGTGTGCTCGAGGTCCCAGATCTCCTTCTCGAGGAACACCGCGTCCTGGGGGTGGATGCCCAGCGCCTCGCTGTAGGGGATGTGCATCGCCTCGGCGGCGCGCTCCCACATCTCCGGCTCCGACGGATCGAGGTTCATCCGCTCGACCATGCGCTCGTAGGCGCCGGGGTCGGCCTCCTCCATCTCGCGCACCGTGCGCGCCGCGAACCGCAGGTTGAACCGCGCCATGACGTTCGTGAAGAGGTTGTCGTTGACGACCGTCGTGTACTCGTCGGGTCCGGTCACACCGTGGATGTGGAAGACCTCGTTGTCGCCGTCGATGACGCCGTCGCCCGAGCGCCAGAAGCCGAGGGTGGCCCACAGCCGCGCGGTGTCGACAGCGATGTCGACACCCTCGGAGTCGAGGAAGTCGACGTCCCCGGTCGCGCGGACGTACTTCGCCACCGCGAAGCTGACGTCGGCGTTGATGTGGTACTGCGCGGTCCCGGCCGCATAGTACGCCGAGGCCTCCTCACCGTTGATGGTGCGCCAAGGGAAGAGCGCCCCCGCCTCGTTCAGCTGGTGCGCGCGCTTGCGCGCCGCGGGCAGCATCAGGTAGCGCATCCGCAACGCGTTACGCGCCCACAGCGGCGTCGTGTACGCCAGGAACGGGAGGACGTAGATCTCGGTGTCCCAGAAGTAGTGGCCCGAGTAGCCGGAGCCCGTCACCCCCTTGGCGGGGACACCCTGCCCATCGGCTCGGGCGGCGGCCTGCGCGAGCTGGAACAGACACCAGCGCGTGGCCTGCTGCAGGTCGGGGTGACCCTCGATCCGCACGTCCGACCGCTCCCAGAACGCGTCGAGCCATGCGCGCTGGGAGGCGAGGATCTGCTCGACGCCGATCGACTCGGCACGGTCGAGCCCGCGGCGGGCACGGTCGATGAGCTCGCCCGTGGGGACGCCGCGCGAGGTGTGGTAGCTGACGAACTTCGTGATCGTCGTCGGGACCCCCGCCCGCGCCTGCACCCGGAAGACGTTCTTGGCGATGTCGGGCTCGATGAGGTGGCGCGACGTGTAGGCGTTGTCGGTCTCGACGAGATGGTCGGCGATGACGGCGATCGTCATGCCCGACTCGGTGACGCGGTAGCTCAGCGCGGAGCGCTCGCCGTCCTGCCAGTACTCCTGCGGTTGCAGCACCCGCTCGGCGAGCTTGTCGGTCTTGCGCGGATCGAACCCCGCCGCCGAGCCGCGCGCGCCCATCGGCGACCCGCCGTAGATGCCTTCGCCGTCTTGGCGGTTGATGAGCTGCGAGCTGATCGAGACGGGGGCATCGGCGTTGAGCACCGTCACGGAGAGGCGGATGACGGCGAGATGCCTCTCCTCGAACGACACCAGACGCTCGTCCTCGATCTCGACGTGCTTGCCCGACGGCGTCACCCAGACGATACGACGGCGCAGCACGCCCTCGCGCATGTCGAGCACGCGCTCGTACTCCCGGATGTCGGCGACGTCGAAGGACAACGGCTCATCGTCGACGTACACCCGCAAGACCTTGGCATCCGGGGCGTTGATGATCGTCTGCCCCACCTCGGCGAAGCCGTAGGCCTGCTCGGCGTGGTGGATCGGGAAGATCTCGTGGAAGCCGTTGATGAACGTGCCCTGCTCCTGCGCGAAACGACCCTCGGGGTGGTTTCCGCGCAGCCCGAGATAGCCGTTGCCGACCGAGAACAGCGTCTCGGTCACGCCGGCGTCATCGAGCGAGCCCTCGGTCTCGACGAGTCGCCACTCGTCGACGGGGAAACGACCGCGATCGATCATGGGGTGCCTTCCGGGTGAGGGCGGTTTCGGGTGCTTCGGAAGGTCAGTCTACGAAGGCGGCGAGGTCGTCGACGACGACGGTCGCGCCGGCCTGGCGCAGGTGCTCCGCACCGGCTCCGCGGTCGACTCCGACGACGACGGCGAAGCCCCCGGCCGCGGCGGATTGCACACCGCTGAGCGCATCCTCGAACGCGACGGAACGTGCCGGTTTCACGCCCAGCATGCGCGCCGCCTCGACGAAGACATCTGGGGCGGGCTTGGAGCGGAGGTGCTCGCGCTCGGCGACGACGCCGTCCATCACGACGGGGAACCGGTCGCGGATGCCCGCGGCCTGGAGGACCTCTTCGGCGTTCTTCGAGCTCGAGACGACCGCGATCGGCACGGCCGCCGCCTGGAGCTTCTCGACCAGGCGCAGTGATCCCCGGTAGGGGGCGATGCCCTCGGTGCGCAGGATGCCGGCGAACACGACGTTCTTGCGATTGCCGATACCGCACACCGTGTCGGCCGCCGGGTCGTCCGCCGGGTCGCCCCACGCCAGCTCGATGTCGCGGCTGCGCAGCAGGCTCGCGACGCCGTCGTAGCGCTTCTTGCCGTCGAGGTACTCGAAGTAGTCGCGATCGCTGTAGGCCGGTGAGATGCCCCATTGCGCGAACAGCTGCTCGAACATCGTCCGCCACGCCCGCATGTGCACCTCGGCGGTCGGGGTCAGCACGCCGTCGAGGTCGAACAGGACGGCGTCGTACGCGGTCAGATCGGGCAGGACGGGATCGGGAGTCGCCTCGGGCACGCCTCCAGCGTAGTTGGCCGGTGGGCGGATGCTCGGACTCAGCCCCGTGCGACGGCGAGCGTCTGGCGGGCGATCTCGAGCTCCTCGTCGGTCGGGACGACGAGCACGGCCACGGCGGAGGCATCCGTCGAGATCACGCGGATGCCGCGCTCGCGGGCGGCGTTGCGCTCGGGGTCGACCTCCACTCCGGCGAACGCGAGGGTCGACAGCGCCTCGGCGCGCACGGCCGGCACGTTCTCCCCCACGCCCGCCGTGAAGACGATCACGTCCGCGCCCCCCAGTTGAGCGAGATAGGCGCCGGCGTACGAGCGGAGGCGGTGGATGTACACGTCCCACGCGAGCGTGATCGCGGGGTCCCCCGCTTCGACGCCCGCACGGATGTCGCGCATGTCGCTGACACCGGCCAGCCCCACCAGCCCCGAGCGCTTGTTGAGCAGGTCGTCGAGGTCGGAGATCGACAGGTCGGCGCGACGCGCGAGATGAAGCAGCACCGCCGGGTCGAGGTCGCCCGAGCGCGTCCCCATGACAAGCCCCTCGAGGGGTGTCAGTCCCATCGAGGTCTCCACGGAGCGACCGCCGTCGATGGCGGCGACGGAGGCGCCGTTGCCGAGGTGGAAGACGATCTGCTTCAGCTCCGTGAGGTCGCGGCCGAGGTGACGGGCGGCGGCGGCGCTGACGAACTGATGGCTGGTGCCGTGGAAGCCGTAGCGGCGGATGCGGTGGTCCGCGGCCAGGCGCGCATCGATGGCGTAGGTGTAGGCGGCGGGGGCGAGGGTCTGGTGGAACGCGGTGTCGAACACGGCGACGTGGGGCACGTCGGGGAACGCCGCCCGAGCCGCGCGGATGCCCGCGAGGTTCGCCGGGTTGTGCAGCGGCGCGAGCACGGCGAGCTCGTCGATGTTGATCTCGACGAGCGGGGTGACGAGGGTCGGCTCGTAGAACCGCGCGCCGCCGTGCACGACACGGTGTCCGACGGCCACCGGCGGAGTCTCCTGCAGCGAGGGGCCGTGCGCGGCAAAGGCGTCGAGCATCACCCGCAGACCTGCGGTGTGATCGGGGATCGCGCGTTCGATCTCGTACGTGGCATCCGTCACGGTGAGCGCGGGCGCGTCGCCTCCCGAGGTGAGCGCAGCCGCGGTGACGGTGTGGGTGGCGACGCCGGTCTTCTGCCCGATCCGCTCGAGGAGGCCCGAGGCGAGGACCTGCTCGGTGGCGACGTCGAGGAGCTGGTACTTGAGCGAGGACGAGCCGGAGTTGATCACGAGCACGACGCTCATGCGCTTTCCTCCGCAAGCTCGACCGCACCCTGGGCCTGGATGGCCGTGATGGCGATCGTGTTCACGATGTCGTCGACGGTCGCGCCGCGCGAGAGATCGTTGATCGGCCGGTTGAGCCCCTGCAGGACGGGGCCGATCGCGACGGCGCCGGCCGAGCGCTGCACGGCCTTGTAGGTGTTGTTGCCGGTGTTGAGGTCGGGGAAGATGAACACCGTCGCCCGCCCGGCCACGTCGGACTGCGGCAGCTTCGTCTTCGCCACGGCGGCATCGGCGGCCGCGTCGTACTGGATGGGCCCTTCGACGAGGAGCTGTGGCGCCCGCTCCCGCACGAGCGCGGTCGCCTGGCGCACCTTCTCCACGTCGGCGCCCGAACCGGACTCCCCCGTCGAATACGACAGCATCGCCACGCGCGGCTCGATGCCGAACTGCGCCGCCGTCGCCGCCGACGACACCGCGATGTCGGCGAGCTGGGGGCTCGTGGGGTCGGGGATGACGGCGCAATCGCCGTAGACGAGGACGCGGTCGGCGAGTGCCATCAGGAAGACGCTCGAGACGACGGAGACGCCGCGACGGGTCTTGATGATCTCGAACGCCGGGCGGATCGTGTGGGCGGTGGTGTGCGCGGCGCCCGACACCATTCCGTCGGCGAGGCCGAGGTGCACCATGAGCGTGCCGAAGTACGACACGTCGGTGACGCTGTCGGCCGCGCGCGCATACGTCATGCCCTTGTGCGCGCGGAGCCGCTCGTACTCCCGCGCGAAACGGTCGACCAGATCCGGGTCGAACGGGCTGACGATCCGGGCCGCGCTCAGGTCGATGCCGAGCTCGACGGCGCGGCCGCGCACGTCGCTCTCGTCGCCGAGGATCGTCAGGTCGGCGATCCTCCGGGCGAGGACCGTCGCCGCGGCCCGCAGCACCCGGTCGTCGTCGCCCTCCGGAAGGACGATGTGGCGCCGGTCGCTTCGCGCCCGTTCGACCAGGCCGTATTCGAACATGAGCGGCGTCACGACGCTCGTGTGCACGACACCCAGGGCGCGGGTCAGCTCGGCCGTGTCGACGTGACGCTCGAACATCGCCAGCGCGGTGTCGTACCGGCGCTGCGAGTCGGCGGCCAGGCGGCCTCGCGTGTTCATGACGCGCACGGCCGTGTCGTAGGTGCCGAGGTCTGTGGCGATGATCGGCAGCGACGACCCGAGTCCGTCGATGAGGCGGTCCACCGACTCCGGCAGCTCGAACCCTCCGTTGAGGACCACGCCGGCGAGCGACGGGAAGGTCCCGGATGCGTTGGCCACCAGTGCCGCCAGGAGCACGTCGGCCCGATCGGCAGCGATCACCACGACCGCCGATTCGATGAGCCGCGGCAGGACGTGGACCATCGACATACCGGCGATCACGACCCCCAGCACCTCGCGGCGCAGCAGCTCCGGATCCCCCTTGATCAGCCGTCCGTCCACCGAGCGCATCACGCCTCGCACCGACGGGGCCACGAGGAACCGGTCCTCGGGGAGCGCCCACACCGGCACCGTGCGCCCCGTGGCGAGCGGGCGCTCCGCGGCGACGATGCGAGAGGTCTCGGCGATGATGTCCGCGAGGCCGTCGGGGTCGGCGCGGTTCACGACGACGGCGAACAGCTGGGCCCGCTCGTGCGCGAGCTCCACGAGGGAGAGGGCCGCCAGCTGCCCCACCTCGGCGGCGGTGCGCGGTTCGCCCATGCCCAGCTGCTCGCTCTGGCCCTGATGGCGTCGAGCGCCCAGCACCAGCAGCACGGGGGCGCCGAGGTTCGCGGCGATGCGGGCGTTGTAGCCGAGTTCGGCAGGGCTCGAGACGTCGGTGTAGTCGCTGCCGAGGATCACGACCGCGTCGCACTGCGCTTCGACGGCCTTGTAGCGCTCGACGATCCGCCCGAGCGCCGCATCCGGATCGGCGCGCACATCGTCGTACGTCACGCCGATGCAGTCGTCGTAATCCAGATCGACGCCGTCGTGATCGAGCAGCATCTCCAGCACGTAGTCGCGCTCGGCGGTGGAACGCGAGATGGGGCGGAACACCCCCACGCGCGGCGTGGCACGACTGAGCGCGTCGAGCACCCCGAGCGCCACGGTCGACTTGCCGGAGTGGCCTTCGGCGGAGGTGATGTAGATGCTCTGCGCCACGGGACCACCCTAGGCTGCTTGCGTGAGCCCAACCTCCCCCGGCACGCCCGGCGCCGACATCCCCGACGCACGCGGCCGCACCGGCCTCGACCGCACCGGTGCAGACCTCGACCGAAACCCCCGCGTGCGGGTGAAAGACGTGGAGCTGGTCGCCTCCGCCTGGCACGTCCTGCGCCGGACCACCCTCGAATACCTCGGTGACGACGGCGTGTGGCAGACCCAGCAGCGGGAGACGTACGACCGGGGCAACGGCGCCACCGTGCTCCTCTACGACCAGGCGGCCCGCACGGTGCTGCTGACCCGGCAGTTCCGCTACCCGGTGTACGTGAACGATCACCCCGACGGGATGCTGCTGGAGACCGCGGCGGGGCTGCTGGATGACGACGACCCGGAGACGGCCATGCGCCGCGAGGCGCACGAGGAGACCGGCGTCGCCGTCGGTGACGTGCAGCACGTCTTCGACGTCTACATGAGCCCCGGATCGGTCACCGAACGACTCCACTTCTACGCCGCGCCCTACGACGCAGCATCCCGCAGCGGCGATCGCGGCGGCCTCGAGGAAGAGGGAGAGGAGATCGAGATCGTCGAGCTCGACATCCACGATGCGCTCGCCCGGGTGAGGGACGGGCGCATCCAGGACGCCAAGACCATCCTGCTGCTGCAGTGGGCGGTTCTCGAGGGGCCCTTCGCCGCGCGGTGAGTCCCGCGGCGAGGCAAAGAAAAGACTCTCCGCGCACCCAGCAGAGCCTGGTTACCCTTGCTACGTTTCCGTCCTGGGGGAGTTGGCCTGGATGCCGCCACGCGGAGAGCCGCCCCTACTCTATCCGCCGACGCCGCTGCCCGCCAACGCGGGCGCAGGGCCACCTCTCAGCCCCGGTGAGCTCTCGGCGGGTTACGATCGGGTAACGACGGGCGACGGCGCCCCATCCCCGAACCCGAGGGCACGCATGAACGAGACCGCGATACCCGCTTCCCTCTCCGTGCCGCCGGCCTCCCCGGCACTGACCGCCGAGCAGTTCGGCGAGATCACCGGCGAGATCGTGGACTCGATCTCCCGGGTCATCGACGGAAAGCCGGAGGCCGTGCGCTTCGCGCTGGTGACGCTCCTGGCCGAGGGGCATCTGCTCATCGAGGACGTCCCCGGCGTCGGCAAGACGATGCTGGCGCGCGCCCTCGCCGCCTCCGTGGATGCGAGCGTGCGTCGCATCCAGTTCACTCCTGATCTGCTCCCGGGCGACGTCACCGGGGTCTCGGTGTTCAACCCCGTCAGCCGTGAGTTCGAGTTCAAGCCGGGCGCCATCTTCGCCTCGGTGGTGATCGCCGACGAGATCAACCGTTCCTCTCCTAAGACGCAGTCCGCGCTCTTGGAGGCGATGGAGGAGCGGCAGGTCACCGTCGACGGCCGCACGCACGTGCTCCCGAGTCCCTTCCTCGTGGTCGCGACGCAGAACCCGCTCGAGATGGAGGGCACCTACGCCCTGCCCGAGGCGCAGCGCGACAGGTTCATGGTGCGCATCTCGATGGGCTACCCGGATGCACGCAGCGAAGCGCTCATGCTGCGCCAGCGCGACAGCGTCAATCCGCTGGAGGCTCTCCGGCCCGTCGTGACGGCAGCCCGAGTGAGCGAGCTCATCGCCTGGGCGCGAGCGGTGCACGTCTCCCCCGCCATCGAGGACTACGCCGTCGCGCTGTCCCAGGCGACACGCGCGCACGCCGATCTGCGCCTGGGCGCGAGCCCGCGAGCCACGCTCCAGCTGGTACGTGCGGCGAAGGTCTGGGCGGCGCTGGACGGACGCGCCTTCGTCATCCCCGACGACGTCACCGCTCTGCTGTCGCCCGTCTTCGCCCACCGTCTCATTCCCAGCCGCGCCGCAGCCGGCGGCCGCGCATCGGTGGAGGTCATCGCAGCCGCGCTGGACAGGATCGCGGCATCCGTGCGGGTCCCCCTCGCCGCCCGGGCCTAGGCCGGCATGAGACGCCTGTGGCCGCTGACCGCCCGCGGCACCGCGGCCGCGGTCCTGGCGGTGCTCGCGTTCTTCCTCGCGCACGAGGCCGGGGTCGCCGAGCTGATCTATTTCGGCGTGCTCCTGGCGGCGGTGGTCGTCGTCAGCGTCATCTCGCTGTTCGCCGCCCGCCACACCGAGGCCGTCAGCCGTTCGCTCACCCCCGACGTCGCATCCGTCGGCCGCGAGAGCACCGTGCGGGTGCGTGTCGGTCTGCGCTCGGCGCTTCCCACCGCTCCGGGGCGCTGGGACGATGCCCTCCCGGCAGCGTTCTCCGGGCGGGCGCACGGCGTGTTCCCCGCGATCGGTTCGGGCTTCCGCGGCGAGAGCACCGTCGAATTGACCTACTCGATCGAGGCGGGGCTCCGCGGCGTGCACCCGCTGGGTCCGCTCGTGATCACCGCCACCGACCCGTTCGGGCTGGCACGGCGCAGATTCTCCCTCGGCGAGCGCACGCGCGTCACCGTGGCGCCGGCCCTCGTCGACCTGGCGGCGCTCCCGGGCGCGCCCGGCGAGGCGGGCGGGATGCTGCAGTCAGCGACCGCGCAGCTCGGACAGGGCGCCGACAACCTCGTCGCGCGGCCGTATGCACCGGGCGACTCGATGCGCCGCATCCACTGGCGCGCCACCGCGCACCGCGACGCGCTCATGGTGCGTCAGGAGGAACAGGAGGCCAGCCCCGAGGCGACAGTCGTGCTGGATCGCGGCGCGCTGAGATGGGGTCCGGACGCGCTCCTGGCCCCGGGAACCGATCCCGCCTTCGAGGCAGGGGTGTGCCTGGCCGTCTCCGCGGCGCTCCGCCTCGTGCGCGAGGGCTACACCGTGACGGTCATCGACTCCGACGGCACGAGCCTGTCCGAGCCGATCTCCGGGGGCGAGGTGTACGAGGTGGAGGCGCTCGCGGCGCAGTTCGCGACACTGACCACGCGCAGAGGCGATGACCTCCTCCGCACGGCGGGGCTGTTCGCCGGGGTGCTCACCGGCCCCGTGGTGGTGATCACCGGCCGTCTCGCCGCGGCCGACGCGTCGGCGCTGGCGCCCCTCGTGCATCACTCTGCGCTGCCGATCGTCCTCGGCATCGGCAGCGCGTCCGACGCGATCGACCGCGTACGCGGCTTCGGCTTCTCCGCGGCATCCGTCGCGCCGTCCGGCGACCTGGCCCGAGCGTGGGAGAGCGCGATCGACCGAGGGGGCGCCCGTGTCCGCTGACCCGTGGACCGCCCGGCGCGGCCCCGAGCGCATCGTGGGCCGGCGGCGCACCGACCTCACGCTGGCCATCGGCGTGTTCGTCGCGATCGTGGCGGCGGTGCTGCCGATCCTGCGCGTCATCGAGCCCGCCGGATGGCTCCCCGCCTCGATCCTCCTCGCCGCCGCGGTGCTCGGCACCGGCTTCGCCGCGCGCTGGTTCCGCCTGCCCGGCGTCGCGGTCGCCCTCCTGGAGGCGGCGACCTGGGTGGTCGGACTCACTGCCCTGTTCGGCAGCGGCACCGCGTTCGTGTGGATCATCCCGAGCCCCGAGAGTCTCGCCCTCGTGCCGGTGTACGTCTCCGCGGGGGTGGAGGAGATCGTGCTGGGTGCGGCGCCGCTGGAGGCGGCCGTGCCGCTCGCCTTCCTTCTCGTGGCCGCTGTCGGGCTGGTGGCCATCGCTCTGGACCACGTCGTGCTGACCGCCCGGATGCCGCTGCTGGCGGCCGTGGGGCTGATCGCGGTGTCGCTGATCCCCAGCATCGCCGTTCCCGGGGAGGTCGATCTGCCCGCGTTCGTGCTCCTGGGAAGCGCCATCCTCTTCCTGATGCGCGTGGACACACGCGCCCGTCAGCGGCAGTCGCACGCCCGCGTGGAGGGAACCGAGCGTTCGCGTCAGAGCGGCGCCACCGCGACGGCCGTGGGCATCGGGGCGATCGCCGTGATCGTCGCCCTCGTAGCCGGTCCGCTGCTCCCGGCGCCCGGGGCACGGGCGGGCGGGACGGGCGTCGGCGTGGGCGCCACGATCGATCCCACGCTCGAGCTCGGCGACGACCTCCGACAGCCGCGAGAGGTCGAGGTGCTGTCGCTGCGCTCCACGGCCGCGAACCCGCCCTATCTGCGCGCCGTGACCCTGTCGCGGTTCGACGGCGCGGTCTGGGAGCCCGACGACGGGCGGACGCTTCCCCTCGAAGAAGGCGCGGGTTTCCCCGAGCTGGCGGTGGACGGCGACGTCGAGGTCGGGGAGTATCGCACCACGGTGGAGATCACCGATCTGAACTCGCCCTGGCTCCCGGTCCCCTATCCGGCCACCTCCATCGCCGGCCTGGACGGGGCGTGGGGGACGCTCGCTCAGAACCGCACCGTCGTCACCCGCACCGGCTCGACGCAGGGTCAGGTCTACGAGGTGGTCACGCACGTGCCGCGACCGACGCTCGAGCAGATCCGCGCGCGCAACGCCGGCGGGGAGGTACGCGATGTGACATTCGCCCTTCCGGAGGGCATGCCCGACGTGATCGGCACGACCGCGCGCGAGATCACCGCATCCGCGACCAACGACTACGACGCGCTCCAGGCCCTGCAGTCGTGGTTTCGCAGCTCGGCGTTCTCCTACTCCCTGGAAGCCCCCGTCGACGACGGCTTCGACGGCAGCGGCGCAGAAGCCGTGGCACAGTTCCTCGAGGAGCGTGAGGGCTACTGCGTGCATTTCGCGTCGGCCTTCGCGCTCATGGCGCGCTCTCTCGGCATGCCGACCCGCATCGTGGTGGGATATCTCCCCGGAGCGAACACGAGCACGACCACTCAGGGGCAGACGCTCTACACCGTCTCCAGCAGCCAGCTGCACGCGTGGCCGGAGGTGCACTTCGAGGGCCTCGGATGGATCCCCTTCGAACCCACCAACAGCCTCGGGGTGCCGACGACGTTCTCGGCCGCCTTCGTTCCCGGCGCCGGCAGTCCCGCCGACCGGGCGCCGCAGCAGAGCGCACCCGAGGCGGCAGCCCCGACGGCGACGCCGCCGGCGGGACTGCGCCCGGACGAGAACGTGGATGCAGGAGGCGGCGCCGGCTCGGAGGCATCCGCCAACCCGGCGCCGGGAGTCGCCATCGGATTCCTGACCCTCCTCCTGCTCGTGACCCCCGCCGTGCTCGGAGAGGTGCGACGCCGGCGGCTTCTCGCAGACGCCCGGGGCGGCGACGCCGCGTCGGCCTGGCTCACCGTGCAGGAGGTCGCCATCGATCTGGGCGTCCCCGTTCCCGCGGCGGAGTCGCCCCGCGCGTTCGGCGCGCGGCTGGCGTCGTCGCACGGTGCTCCCGCCGCGGCCGTCGCGATCCTCGTGACGGCGATCGAGCATTCGAGCTACGCCGGGCGACTCTGGCACCCCGATGGCGCGGAGCTCGCGACGGCCGTCGTCGATGTGCGGGCGGGACTGCGGGCCGCGGCGCCGCGATGGCGGCGCGCGCTGGCGCTCGTGGCGCCGCGCTCGATCGTCATCCGGCCGGGGTCGGCGTACGCGCATCCGCCCGAGCCCGCGCCGGCGCACTGATCCTCCGTCGACGCGGACTCGAGCGCTCCGAGCGACCGGGTAGGATGGTCGGCGGCCCTCCGGGGCTGCTGGAGGATTCGCCTAGTGGCCTATGGCGCACGCTTGGAAAGCGTGTTGAGTGAAAGCTCTCAGGGGTTCGAATCCCCTATCCTCCGCCGATTTTCGCACGAGACTGCACCGCCGCCACGAAACTACGTGCGCCGGATGCAGTCTCGTGGCGCGCGCGCAGTCTCACGCGCCGCGAAGACGGCGGTATGGTCGGATCACGCCAACGGAGGCGGCGGGAGGTGGCATGCGGATCGAGACGTTCCATGCCGCGGTGCCCGAGTTCGCCGAAGACCGCATCCGCGAGCAGTTCGGGACCGTCTCGATGTCGGCGACGCGCATCTCCTTCGAGCAGTGGAGCGCCAGCGAGGATCGATTCGCACTGCTGCGGATGCGGCTGGACGGACGATTCTCGTTCGCCGGTGAGGTGCCGATGGTGGTCATCTCGTCGGGCACCGGGTCGTACCGGTGGGACGTGGGCCGGCACTCCGGAGACGCCACCCAGACCCCGATGGCCTGCGGACCCGGAGTGCGCGCGGCATCGTGCATCACCGATGCGGACGTGCACGTGGTGAACCTGGAGGTTGCGTCCCTGGAAACGTCTCTCCGGGCGCTGTGCGCCGACGACGCGCGGGAGTTGTCACTGCGCACCCAAGCTCGCGACGCGGATGCCGCACTGCGGTGGCGCACGGCGGCTCTCGTGGCGATGACGGAGGCGAACCTCGGACATCTCGAATCCGACCTGATCCGAGCGCGCACCTACACGGCGCTGGCCGCGACCGCCCTCGAGGTCTTCGCGCCGGGCGGCGAGCGTCGGGAGCGTTCGCTCACCCGCGGCGAGTTGAGCGCCATCCACCGGCGCGCTCGCCAGTTCATCGACGACAGCGCCGCCCTTCCGATCACGGCGGAGGACGTCGCGGTGGCGGCCCGTGCCTGCGCACGAGACGTCGATCGCGCCTTCCGTGCGCGGGACCCACGGCACCGGTCGATGGACGACTACCTCCTGCGCGTCCGTCTGCAAGGGGCCCACGACGACCTGTCCCGGGCAGACCCGTCGCGAGGCGACACGATCGCGGAGGTCGCCCTGCGGTGGGGGTTCGGATGGCCCCGCCACTTCGCCGACAGGCATGCCGCCGTCTTCGGCACGACCCCGGGCCAGGTTCTCGAGCGCTGATACGACTGCCTGTGGACGCTCACATGTGAACGGCCTACGGTGGGGTCATGAGCACCTCTGCCGCGCGACCCCCCAACCCCGCCTCCCCCTCCCGACGGGCTTCCGTCCGCCCCCGCCCCGGACACCTCACCGCACTTCCCCCCCACCCCGCCGACGAGGCCGAGAACTCCGCCTCGCTCGATGACGCCGAGACCGCCGCCGCATCGACGCACGGTCCCGCCAGCAAACCGATCTCGATCTCGTCGGTTCGCCCCCTCTGATTCCGCACGAAAAGCCCCTCTCGCCGAAGCGAGAGGGGCTTTCTACGTCCGCGGAGTCTTCTCAGATGCCGCGCAGCTGGCCACGGGTCGGGCAGTCGAACGGGTCGCGCGCGGCGAGGCCGACGCGATTGAGGTACGAGATCACGATGCCGTAGGAACGCAACAGCGACGTCTCGGTGTACGGCACGTCCAGCGTCTCGCAGGCGTCACGGACGATGTCGCGAGCGCGGGAGAGGTAGGGGCGCGCCATGCTCGGGAAGAGGTGGTGCTCGACCTGGTAGTTCAGGCCGCCCATGAGGGCGGTCGCCCACCATCCCCCGCGAACGTTGCGGGAGGTGCGCACCTGCTTGGTGAAGAAGTCGATGCGGGCGTCGGGGGCGATGATCGGCATGCCCTTGTGGTTGGGGGCGAAGGACGCTCCCATGTAGACACCGAACACCGCCAGCTGCACGCCGATGAAGGCGAAGGCCATACCCAGCGGCAGGAAGAGGAAGACCGGCACGATCACGACGGCCAGGCGCAGGAGGATGAGCGAGAGCTCCATCCAACGGCCGGGAAGAGGACCGCGCGTGGTCACGAGGTGCTTGATGCTGAGGAAGTGGAGGTTCAGGCCCTCGAGGGTGAGGAGCGGGAAGAAGAACCACCCCTGATGCTGCGTGATGAATCGAACCAGGCCCCGCGCTTTCGCCGCGTCATCTTCGACGAAGGAGATCGTGTCGATCTCGATGTCGGGGTCTTTGCCCACGCGGTTGGGGTTGGCGTGGTGACGACTGTGCTTGGAGTTCCACCACGAGTAGCTCATGCCGACCAGTCCGGGTCCGATGATCCGGGACAGCCGGTCGTTCGCGGGTCCGGACGCCAGGATCTGACGGTGGGCGGCTTCATGCGCGAGGAAGGCGACCTGCGTGAAGAGGATGCCGAGCGCCCCGGCGATCAGCAGCTGGAACCAGCTGTCGCCCAGCAGGATGAACCCGGTGATCGCACCGCCGAAGCCCACCAGGATGGCGCCGGCCACGGCCGCGTAGAAGAGCGGGGCGCGTCGAAGCAGACCCATCTCCTTGGCCACCTGCGACACCTGTGTGTAGGCCCGAGCTACCGGAGGAAAGCTCTTCTCGCTGGCGTAGGTCTGGCGTACGCGCCCCAGCGTGGCCTCGATAGGTGCGACGGTGGCTGTCATGCGACTCCTGATGTTCTGCAGCGAGACTCGGGAGTCGAAGCTGGCGTGAGCGGGGCGGGGGGTGCCTCGAGGACGACCCTACGCGGTTCACATGCCGCAAAACGGATACGCCACCGATGTACAGCCACTGCACAGGCCCCGGACGGATGCGGCGGGCTGACACCCGCCGCATCCGGGGTATCACACGGCGCGGATGCGCGAGGCCTGGGGGCCCTTGGGGCCGCTCTCGACGTCGAACTCCACGCGCTGGTTCTCTTCCAGCGAACGGAAGCCGCCGCCGTCGATCGCGCTGTAGTGCGCGAACACGTCGGGCGTGCCGTCCTCGGGCGCGATGAAGCCGTAGCCCTTCTCCGCGTTGAACCACTTCACCGTTCCGAATGTCATCGGATCTCTCTTTCGTAAGGCTGGGCCGCGACAGCGACCCGATTGACCGCGCCGGAAATGCCGCGGAGTCGGAGGCGGGCGGTATCGCCCGGCAGAGGGGGGCGTCGCCACAACACCGCAGAAACGGAGAGGCGACGCGAGGGGCTGAACTGGGAGGTGATGAAGAAGATTCGATTCAATCGGGCGATCCGGAGCCGGATCTGGAGGCTGGTCAGATTGACCGCGTTGTCCACCCTAACGCAGAACTCGCGCAGCGCGAAGAGCTGCGCGGACCTTTCGTGTCAGGGCACGTCGTTCCAGTCGAGATCGGAGACCCGCGCGGCCGCTGCCGCTGCGCGTCGCCGGATGCTCCAGGCCGCGAACTCCTCGCCCTCCAGCGACAGGCCGAGTTCGGGCTCGCTCTTGACAGCGAGGAGCGGGACGCCCTTGCCCAGCGTCACCCACGCTTGGCCCGGCTGACCATCCAGGAGCGCCGGGAAGGAGACGAGCTCGGTGCGGTCCTGCTCGGAGAGCACCCGCAGATACTCCAGCAGCGCCTCGGCGACCTCGTCGCTCGTGGCCACTCTCGCGCCCGTGACGAAGATGTCGAACATGCGGTTCCCGTCAGCCGATGCGAATGTCGAACGCGCTCCATCCTGGCGGTCCGCCGTGCGCGGCGGTAGGTCTTGACACCCATCGTCGCGGCGCTTCCGTCAGGGGGTCTCAGCCGCCGCCACCTCGCGGTCGTGCTCGCGGGACTTCGCCTCGAAGTGACGGCACAGCCGAGAGGCCAGCTCGAGTTCGCGGGCCAGCGCGGCCACCCGGTCGGCATCCATCGACAGATCCTCGAGGCGGGCCTCGAAGGTGACCTCCCAGCGCGGATCGCCTCGTCCGACGGGCTGCATGAAGACTCCGGTCGGCGCGTTCTGCAGGCGCACGATCACCAGTCCGGTGTCGCTGCCGTCACTGCCGTCCTGCAGCGCCACATGGCCGAGCAGTTCGCTGCCGTACGCGGGGAACTCCTGTAGCCAGTCCTCCAGAACCGCCTTGGTCCGATAGGGCATGCCGTTCTCCTCGTCGGGGTAGCGGCCGCACATCACCGGCCGCGAGGGGACACTATCAAGGAATCCGGGCCCTCGCGGGTACCACGACTCCCTCGATCAGGGCGCGCCGCCAGCGGGGCCGGATCCCCCGCCGGGCGCGCCCGATTCCGCCTTCTCGGCGGCGCGCTGCGCCTTCTCCGCGTCGCGCTGGGCCTTCTCCGCGGCCTTCGCCTGCTCCCGAGCCGCCTTCTCCGCGGCCTTCTGCGCCTCAGGCTCGGCCTTCTCACCATCGCCGGCGCTTCCGCGCTGCCCATCCGGGCCGGAGGGGACGTGGTCGACGGGCTGCTCGACGACCGGCTCGACGGGCTGCTCGACGGGCTGCTCGACGGGCTGTTCGACGACGGGCACGACAGGGGCGTCGACGACCGGCTGCTCGGTCGGCACCTCCTCCTGCGGAGCCTCCGACGGCTCGCTGACGGCGGGTACGGTGCCGGGAAGCGGTGCGCCTCCGGCCGCCCCGAGGGCCCACAGGCCGACGGAGAGGATCACCACCGCCGCCACGGCAGCCGATCCGAGGACGAGCCACGATCGAAGCGGCCGCCGCCGACGACTCCGCCGACGGACGGCGTGGGAGGCCGCGGGTCCCGGGACGGATGCGACGGAGAACGACGCGGCGGCAGACGCTGAGAGCGCCGGAAGCGGCGGCAGGGGCTGAGTGGCCTCTGGCTCCCCGACTTTCGAGGACTCTCCGTCAGGTCGGGTGACCTCTGGCAGTCGAACGACAGCGGTGGCGACCTCCCACGCGCTCGGGCGGTCGGCCGGGTCGGTGGACGTCATCCGCTGCACCAGCCGGGTCCACTCCGCCCCGACCCACGAGGGGATGGCGGGCGCGGCGTTGAGCCGGGCGAGGACCGCACCGATCCCCGTCGCATGCGGGAAGGCGCGCTGGCCGGTGAGCGCCTCGAGCAGAAGGAGGCCCAGGGCGTAGACGTCCACGGCCGGGGTCACCGGTTCGCCGCGCACCTGCTCGGGGGCGAGGTACGCGCCGGTGCCGATGACGGTTCCGGGCGTCGTCAGACGCGTGCTGTCGATCAGGTAAGCGACGCCGAAGTCGGCGAGCTTGGCGCGGTACTGCCGCCCGGGGAGATTCGTCGGGGCCAGGAGTACGTTGGATGGCTTGACGTCCCGGTGCACGACGCCGGATGCATGCACGACGTGCAGTGCCTCGGCGAGTTCGCCGACGAGCCCCGCCAGCTCTCGGGATGACACGGTCCCGGCCGCGAGCCGCTCCGACAGGCTCGGGCCGTCGACGAACTCCATGACGAGGTAGTCCGCTCCCCCCGGCGCGACGTTGGCATCGTAGAGCGTGACGAGCGACGGATGGTTGAGGCCGGCCAGCACCGTCATCTCGGTGCGCACGCGTGTGGGGCTGACGGCCGGATCGGCCCCCGGCCGCAACAGCTTCACGGCCACGGTCCGCTCGAGCGTCAGGTCGTCCGCGCGGAAGACACGCGCCATGCCGCCCTGACCGACGCAGTCGCGCAGCCGGTACCGGCCGTCGAGCAGCGCGTCGGTGGGCGCGTCATCGGGGTGGGCGTTCACGGGGTCCTCCCTCTCCGCGGGCACGGAGGGCATGGGATGTGGTGCGACGGTACCGCTGGTGACGGCCTTCCCGGGGACGCTTGACGCCGTGGTCCCGGTCTGCAAGCAGCGGCGGGGCGGCGACGGTGGCACACTCGGAGGCATGTCTGCCGTTCACCCGGTGTTTCCGCGGCCGTGCTGAGGTTCTCGGGTGCGCGGCTCAGCGGGTGAGGTGCTGGTGGTGTTCGCCAAGCTGGGCGTCACCTCCTTCGGCGGACCCATCGCGCACCTCGGCTACTTCCGCGACGAGATCGTCACTCGGCGCCGCTGGCTGAGTGAGGAGCACTACGCCGACCTCGTCGCTCTCGGCCAGTTCCTGCCCGGTCCCGCTTCGAGCCAGGTGGGGTTCGCCATCGGGATGCTCCGCGCCGGCGCGGCGGGCGCCCTCGCTGCCTTCGTCGCCTTCACCCTGCCGTCCGCCGCGCTGATGGTCGCCCTCGCCGCGGGTGCGGATCTGCTCGACGGTCCCGGAGCGTCCGGCATCGTGCACGGGCTCACCATCGTCGCCGTGGCGATCGTCGCCCAGGCCGTCTGGGGGATGGCGCGCACGCTGACGCCGGATGCGCGCCGGGCCACTATCGCGCTCGGTGCCGCTGTGCTCGCGCTCGGGGTGGGCGGGACGGCCGGTCAGGTGCTCGCGATCGCGCTGGGGGCGGCCGCGGGCGCGCTGGTGTGCCGCGGAGTACCCCCGTCGGCTGCGTCCTCCACGCTGCGCTTTCCCGTCTCCCCCGCTGCCGGGATCGCCGCGCTCGCGCTGTTCGCGGCAGTACTTGTCGTTCCTCCGGTCCTGACGGCGGTCACCTCCCACGGCGCCGTCGCGCTGTTCGAGGCGTTCTCCCGGGCGGGGGCCCTGGTCTTCGGCGGCGGCCACGTCGTGCTCCCGCTCCTGGAGGCCGCGGTCGTGGGCCCGGGTTGGGTCTCACCCCCGGAATTCCTCACCGGCTACGCAGCGGTGCAGGCCGTGCCAGGTCCGCTGTTCACCTTCGCCGCGTACCTGGGCGCCCTGGCCGATGTCGGGCCGGGCGGTGTCGTCGGCGCGCTGATCGCCACGCTCGCCGTCTTCCTTCCCGGGTTCCTGTTGCTCGTCGGAGTGATGCCGTTCTGGAACCGGATGCGCGGGCACCGCTGGGCCGAGCCCCTGCTGCGCGGCGCCAATGCGGCGGTCGTCGGCATCCTGGCCGCGGCTCTTTACACCCCCGTGTTCACCACCGCGGTGACGGGGGTCCCGTCCTTCTGCCTCGCGCTGGTGTGCTTCGTCCTGCTCACGGCGTGGCGTCTTCCGCCGTGGGTCGTGGTGCTGGTGGGAGCAGCCGGCGGAGCAGCGATCGCCCTCCTGCCGATCTGAAGAGAGGCACCAGAACCACCATCGCCACCAGCTCCACGATCGTCTGGGTGACGACGACGAGCGGCGCGACCGCGTAGGCCGCCGGTAGTGCGAGAGCGAATGGAAGCACGACGAGCGAGTTCCGCGTCGTCGCGCTGAAGGTGACGGCGATCCCGCGGCGCGCATCCAGCCCCGCGATGCGTGCGCCCGCGATTCCGACGAAGGCGGCGGCGATCACGAACACCGCGAACAGCGGCACGACCGTCGCGAGCATGTCCAGGCCGGCGAGGCCTCCGCCGACCTGCGAGGCCGTGACGGCGACGAGGGTCGTGAGAAGCAGGGGCACCATCGCGGCGGCGGATGCGCCCTGCAGCATCCGCGCCGGCCGCCAGCGCCGTGCGGCGCGCTGGGTCAGGCCGGCCAGCAGCGCGGGGATCACGATCAGCACGACGAGGGCGCGCACGAAGGGGGCCGCCTCGATCGCACCGGCGGCCTGAGCGCCTGCGAAGAGCCACAGGTAGACCGGGAGGAGCGCCAGCTGCAGGAGAAGGAGGACGGGGGTGGCGGCGAGCAGGCGCTCGCGAGAGCCGCCCGCCAGTCCCGCGAAGACCACCACGTAGTCCACGCAGGGGGTCAGGAGCACGAGCAGGACGCCGATGAGGACGCCGCGATCGGATGCCACGAGCCGACTGAGGCCGAAAGCGACGAGGGGGACGCACACGAAGTTGACCACGAGGAGTGTGACGAAGAACCGCGCGTCGGTGAGACCTCGCCAGACTCGCGACATCGGCACGCCGAGGAACGTGACGTAGAGGAGGGCCGCGAGCGCCGGCGTGATGACGTGCTCGAGCGGAACCGCCGCGCCCGGCGCCCACATCCCCAGCACGACCGCCCCGGCGACGGCGAGGACGCACAGCACTACCTGGTGTCGTTCCAGCCATTGCGCTGCGCCCTGCATGCGCTCATCCTGGAGCACCGGTCCGCGCCGCGCGAATCCGCCGACCCCGACGTAGCCCGCCGTAGCGTGGAGGCATGAGCGCGCATGGAGACGAACCGCACGGCGCGGGCATCGCGGGAAAGCTGAACTGGCTGCGCGCGGGGGTGCTCGGAGCCAACGACGGCATCGTCTCCGTCGCCGCCATCGCCGTGGGCGTGGCCGCGGCGACGACCGAGACGGCCGCGATCGTGCCGGCAGCGCTGGCGGCGCTCATCGGCGGCGCGTTCTCGATGGCGCTCGGGGAGTACGTCTCGGTCAGCAGCCAGAGCGACAGCGAGCGCGCGCTGATCGCGAAGGAGCGCCACGAACTGCAGACGATGCCCGAGGCCGAACTCGAAGAGCTGGCCGGTCTATATCGGGCACAGGGGCTCACCGCCGATACGGCGCGTCGCGTCGCAGAGGAGCTCACCGCACGGGACGCGCTGCGGGCCCACTTGTCGGCCGAGCTCCACATCGACCCCGACGACCTCGTCAGCCCGTGGCGGGCGGCAGCGGCTTCGGCAGCGGCGTTCCTCGTGGGCGGGATCCTCCCGTTCCTGACGATTCTGCTTCCCGCCGGCATCCGGATCCCCGTCACGTTCCTCGTCGTCCTCGCAGCCCTCGCGCTCACCGGCGCGGTCGGCGCCCGCATCGGCGGCAGTCGTGTCACGCGCGGCACGCTGCGCGTGGTGGTCGGAGGCGCGTTGGCGCTGGCGGCGACCTTCGCCCTCGGTGCGCTGCTGGACAGCTCCGGGCTCGTCGCCTGACGGCCTCAGGCGACGCCGGCCTCGACAGCCGACCTCACCGCGCGTCGCGCACCCGCGGTGAACGGGTCCCCGTGCCCCGGCGCGACGATCCGGGCCCCTGTGGCGGCGAGGTTTCCCAGCGCGGCCAGGGCGGTCGCCGCATCCGCCGTCGCGGCGCGTGCCACGATGCGTGGCCCGGTGGCGCCGGTGTAGGGGTCGTAGGTCACCAGCGCGTCGCCGCTGAAGAGCACGCCCTGTCCGGGGAGCACAAACCCGCAGTGACCGTAGGTGTGACCGGGTGAGGCCACCGGAACGAGCCCGCCGAGCAGGACCGCACCCGGGCCGGGCCGCACGTCCCCGTGCGCGCGCACGCCGTGCACCGCGAGAGCTCCGGCCGCGACCATGCGGCCGAGGGGCCCCAGCGCACGGGGATGCCGGAACGGGTAGGCCAGGCGCGGCCGTTCGTGATCGTAGGAATAGGGATGCGCCGCGAGCTCCACATCCTTCTCATGGATGTGGAGCGGGATGTGATGATCCCGCCACAGCCGCTCGCACATCCCGACGTGATCGAAATGGCCGTGCGTGAGGTACACCGACACGAGGTCGTCGGCGGAGAGGCCCCACGACTGGAGTGCTGCGGTCAGCAGGGGCCACGAGCGCGGGAGCCCGGCATCGACGAGCACGGGCCCATCCGTCGAACGGACGAGATAGCAGTTCACCGCGGCGCGGGTGATGCGCAGAACACCCTCCGCAACGGGGAACACGCCGTCTGGGTTACGAGCCATGGAGCACACCCTGCGGCCGGCCGGGTGACCCTCCGACGGGGTTGTGCCGCCAGGACGCGCCTGGTATCCGCCGAGGCGCGCCGCTGTCAACCCGCTGCCCGCCGACGGATGCGGCCTCTTGGCTGGGGTCATGCGCCTCCCCGATCGCGTCGTGGTCATCCCCGGCGGCTCCCGCGGCATCGGCCGCGCCACCGCGATCGCGTTCGCGCGTCGCGGGGCACGGCTCGTTCTCGCCGCGCGAGGCTCGCAGGCGCTCGAGGCGGCCGCCGCGGAATGCCGACGCCACGGCGCCGAGGTCGTCACGGTGACGGCCGACTTGACCGAGCCGGCCGACGTCGCTCGCCTCGTCCGCGCCGCGATCGACCGGTTCGGCCGCATCGACGTCTGGGTGGGCGCGGCGGGGGTCTTCGCGTACGGGTCGGTCGAGCAGCTTCCCACCGACGTCTTCCGGCGCGTGATCGAGACGAACCTGCTCGCTCACGTCGACGCCGTCCGCGCGGTGCTCCCGCAGCTGCGTTCGCAGGGCACGGGGCGCATCGTTCTCATCGGGTCGCTGTTCTCCCGCCTCACCGCGCCCTATGCGTCGGCCTACGTGGCCAGCAAGTACGCCCTGCGCGGGTTCGCTCGGGCACTTCGCCAGGAGCTCCTGGACAGTCCGGGAATCGACGTGCGCATCGTGCTGCCCGCGACCATCGACACCGAGATCTACCAGCGCGCCGCCAACTTCACGCGGCTCACGCCCCATCCCCTGCCGCCGGTGTCCTCCCCGGATCGGGTGGCGCGGGCGATCATGCGCGCGTCATCCGGTCGCGGACGGCACAGCGTGCAGGTCGGTACGCTGCAATCGGCCATGACGGTGCTCTCCGCCGCGGCTCCGCGGGTGTACGACCGCGTCATCTCGGTTCTGGTGCAGACGCTCGGCCTACGACGGCCCCCCACCGCGCCGACTCCCGGCGTCCTCGTGGTCCCGCACGCGGATGCGGGTGCACGCACGGGCGGATGGCGCTCGCGGCGGGCCCGCGCGTCCGCCGCCATGATCGGTGCCGGCGCCGCGTTCGTGCTCCTCCGTCCGCGACGCCGGCACTGATCAGGAGCGCTCGAATCCTTCTCGTTGCGTCGCCTCATCGGCCACGCGCACGCCCCAGCGGTACGACAGCTTTCCGCCGAGCCATCCGGATGCTCCCAGCACCGCCAACGCGATGACGCTGAGGACGACGGCACCTCCCGGGATGTGGTCATCGTCGGCGAATCGCACGACAGCACCGACGGCGAACAGCAGCGCGGCCGCGGTGTTGAGGGCGAGGTGGATGAGCCCGGTCCGGCGAGCCGGGGTTTGCGGGGCGATGCGGGACAGATCCAGCAGTCCCCAGAAAGCGGCCACGACCGCGCCGATAAGGCCGATCACGATCAAGACACGGGCTCCCACCGCAGACGGTTCCGCGTCCTCGGACGCCAGTCCGAGGACGTCGAAGACGATCGACGCTGTCCACGCGCCGATCGGAATCGTCACCGCGATGGGGTGGAAGGGATGGCCGTACGGACCGGCGAGCGGAGTGCGCGGCACCTTCGCACTCCGCATCGCCGGCAGCCCGGTGCCCGGAGAGGCGCTCATTCCTTCTTCAGGGCGTCCTGGGCCCGGCCGGCCAGCTTCTCCACCGTGTTCGGCAGCTCGGTGGTGCCGTAGAAGCGCACGTCGGGGTGCGTGGGAGGCGGCAGGGGCACCTGGGACTGCGGCTCGGGTACGTAGGTGAATTCGCCCTTGCCGTCGGGCGTGGGTCCCGCCGCCCAGCGTCCCTCCGCGGCCGCCTGTCCGTCCGAGAAGTTGATGTACTGGTACGACACGTCGCGGTCCTCCTTCTCGAGGGGGAAGTTGCTCGGCACCGGGAGCGACTCGACACCCTCCTCCTGCAGCTCCGCGGCGGCGGCGAGCCACTGGTTCTGGTGCATCGTGTCGCGAGCCAACAGGAAGGCCAGCAGGTCGCGCACGCCGTGGTCGTCGGTCATGTGGTACAGCCGCGCGACCTGCACGCGCCCCTGCATCTCCGCGTTCGCATTGGCGGTGAAGTCGGCCAGGAGGTTGCCGCTGGCGGTGATGTAGCTTCCCTGCCAGGGATTGCCCATGCTGTCCACCGCCCGCGCCCCGGCGCCGGCGACGATCCCGTGCTGGATGTCGGTACCGCCGACGACCGCGGCCACGGTGGGGTCGCTCTGGACCGCCTCGTCGGTGATGCCCAGCGGCGACTTCTCCAGCAGCTGCGCGATCATGACCGCGAGCATCTCCACGTGCCCCATCTCCTCGGCACCGATCCCGAACACGAGGTCGCGGTACTTTCCGGGGATGTGCATATTCCACGCCTGGAACTGGTACTGCAGGGCGACGGTGATCTCGCCGTACTGCCCGCCGAGCACCTCCTGGAGCTTGCGGGCGTAGACCGCGTCGGGCTTGTCCGGGCTCGCTTTGTGCTGCAGCTCCTGCCGATGGAAGAACATCGCATCTCTCCTTCGCGCCGTCGGGGGGATGGTCGGTCGACCGGGGTGGCGCGTGCGTCCCACCCAAGGCGTGTCGGGGCCGATCCGCCACGGGGGTTGTCCTGCGGACGCGACGGGTGCACAATCCGCGCGAGAGCCCGCGGGGCGGACGCCCGCCGCTGTGCTTGTCAAGGGCACCGGCCGACCTCCGCTCGTGCGGGAGAGTGCAGGTATCTCCCCAGGAAGAACGGAGCCCTCCGTGACCGTGCTCGATCTGGTCCCCTCCGCCGTCGGCGTGCCCTTCTCGCCCCGCGGGCCCCTGAGCGACGCCGTGCTGCGCCGCCTCACCCTCGCCGCCGCCCCCTCGGAGCTCGCCGACCTCGCCGCCGCCGCCGTCGCGGCGACCGCCGCGGTCAGCGACGACGACGACGTCCAGCTCGCCCTGTTCGCCCTGTATGCCTCGGCGTACGGCTCGATAGACGGATTCTCCGCCGACCTCGAATGGGACCCCGAGCTCGTCGAGGTGCGGCGCGTGCTGGAGACGGCGTTCGAGGACGAACTGCGGTCCACCGTGCCGCTGCCCCCGCTTCCCGAACCCACGGCCGATGCGGTCGCCCGCGCACTCTTCGCGCTCACATCCGCCGACAGCGGTCCGAGTCTGTCGCGGTATATGGCCCGCAAGGCGAGCGCAGGCGAGGCGCGGGAGTTCTTCATCCAACGCTCCGTCTACACGCTCCGCGAGGCAGATCCGCACTCCTGGGCGATCCCGCGGCTGCGTGGACGGGCCAAGGCGGCCCTCGTGGAGATCCAGTCCGACGAGTACGGCGGCGGCCGGCCCGAGCGGATGCACGCGACGATCTTCGCTGCCGCGATGCGCGGTGCCGGACTCGATGACTCGTACGGTGCCTATGTCGACGCCGTGCCGGCCGTCACGCTGGCGTCGCTGAACACCATGTCGATGTTCGGCATGAATCGTCGCCTGCTCGGCGCTATCGTCGGGCACCTCGCCGCGTTCGAGATGACGTCCTCTATACCGAACAAGTTTTACGCCGACGGTCTTCGCCGGCTGGGATACAGCGAGGACGTGACGGAGTACTTCGACGAGCACGTCGAGGCGGATGCGGTGCACGAGCAGATCGCAGGAAGGGACCTGGCCGGAAGTCTCGCGGAGGACCGCCCCGATCTCCTCCCGGACATCGTCTTCGGCGCGGCCGCATGCCTCGTCGTGGATGGGCGGGTGGGCTCCCATATGCTCGACTGCTGGTCGCGCGGCGAGACGTCGCTGCGAGAAGGAGCGCGCCCGTGAACGGCCCGCCGGTCACCATCACGGCCTACGCCGACGGTCCACTCCTCGTGCGCGGCGACGTCGAACTGCTCGACGCCGACGGGGCGCCGATCCCTCGGCGGCGCCGTACGGTGGCTCTCTGCCGTTGCGGGTTGTCTGCCATCAAGCCCTTCTGCGACGGCACCCACAAGCCCGCGGGATTCCGCACCGAGGAGTGACCGCGATCGAGGCGGAGTACATCCTGCCGCTGAAATGGAGCGATGACGCCGCCCTCGCCGACGTCACCGAATACCTCGCGCAGCTGTCGACCTGGGTCGACGTGACGATCGTCGACGGATCGTCACTCGCACGCTTCAACGCCCACGCGCGGGCATGGGGGCGCTTCGTGCGTCACGTGCCGGTCGCCGTCACCGCGGGCGCGAACGGCAAGGTGCGCGGCGTCCTCACCGGTCTGGCCATCGCGCGGCACGAGCGCGTCATTCTCGCCGACGACGACGTGCGGTACGACGAGGCCTCCCTGCGCGCGGTCGTGGACGCCCTGACGGATGCCGACATGGTCAGGCCACAGAATCATTTCGTCCCCCTCCCCTGGCATGCGCGATGGGACACCGGCCGGATGCTGCTCAATCGCGCGCTCGCGGCGGACTATCCCGGCACATACGGAGTCCGCCGATCGGCGCTGGAGCGCACCGGCGGGTATGACGCCGACGTCCTCTTCGAGAACCTCGAGATGGAGCGGACCCTCCGCGCCGCCGGCGCGCGCGTGGCGATCCGCCGCGACATCCTCATCGCGCGCCGTCCGCCCAGCGCGCGGCACTTCCTGTCGCAGCGCGTGCGACAGGCGTACGACGACTTTGCTCAGCCGGTGCGCCTCGCTGTCGAGGCGTCGCTCCTGCCGCTCGTCGTCGCGACATTCCGCCGCCGATCCGTCCCGATCGTCCTCGCCGGCGCCGTCGCGCTCGCGGAGATCGGAAGGCGCCGCGCGGGGGGTCGCGCGGTCTTCCCCCCGACGAGCGCTCTCTGGGCGCCCGCGTGGGTGGCCGAGCGCAGCGTCACGGTGTGGGCAGCCCTCGTCCTCCGCATCCGCGGCGGGGTACGGTACGGGGGTCGCCGCATCGCACGCGCAGCCACGCCCATGCGCACTCTGCGCGCACGGCACGGGCGGTGCCGGCCCGGCCTCAGCGGGGTTCGAGAACGACCTTGATGCACCCGTCCTGCTTCTTCTGGAACTTCTCGTAGAGGCCGGGAGCGTCCTCCAGCGGAGCCCGATGGGTGACGAGCTGCTCCGTCCCGAGCGGATCGGACGGGTCCTCCACCAGGGGAAGCAGGTCGTCGATCCACCGTTTGACGTTGCACTGGCCCATCCGCAGCGACAGTTGCTTGTCGAACATCGTCTTCATCGGGAGGACGTCGGCATCGCCGGCGTAGACGCCGCTGATCGACACGGTGCCGCCGCGGCGCACGAGGTCGATGGCGGAGTGGAGGGCAGCCAGCCGGTCGATGCCGGCGTTCTCCATGAGCGGCTTCGCGACAGCGTCGGGGAGGAGCCCGATCGCCTGATGCGCGAACTGCACCCCCGGGTTGCCGTGCGCCTCGAGCCCCACCGCATCCAGGACTGCGTCGGCGCCGCGGCCCTCCGTCACGTCGCGCACCCGCGCGAGGGTGTCTTCGTCCTCCCACGCCTCGACGCCGAAACGCGCCGCGAGCTCACGTCGCTCGGGCACGGGGTCGATCCCGATCACCCGGTGACCCAGGTGCACCCCGATGCGGGCGGCGAACTGCCCGACGGGGCCGAGTCCCAGGACGACCAGAGTGCCGTTCTCCTGCAGGTTGGCGTACTGCACACCCTGCCACGCGGTGGGGAGGATGTCGCTGAGGAAGAGGTAGCGATCTTCCGGGAGGTCCTTTCCCACGAGAATTGTGTTGTAGTCCGCGAGCGGCACCCGCAGCATGCCCGCCTGCCCGCCCGGAACCTGCCCGTAGAGCTTCGTATAGCCGAAGAGCGATGCGCCGGAGCCGTACTCGGTCACCTGCGTGGTCTCGCACTGCGACTGCAAGCCGTGCCGGCACATGAAGCAGTGCCCGCACGCGATGTTGAACGGCACGACGACGCGGTCGCCCGGACGAAGCGTCGACACGCCGTCGCCCACCTCTTCGACGACTCCCATCGCCTCGTGCCCCAGGATGTCGCCCGGGTCCAGGAACGGCCCGAAGAGTTCATACAGATGCAGGTCCGACCCGCAGATCGCCGTCGACGTGATGCGGACGATCGCGTCGGTCGGCAGCTGCACCGTCGGATCGGCCACCTCCCGCACGTCCACCGACCGCTTGCCCTGCCACGTCAACGCCTTCATCGTCCGCTCCGTCCCGCGGAGCGCGCATCGCTTCCGCCGGTCGAGCCTGTCGCGATCCGGTTCTTACGGCGCGGGGATTGACAGGGGTCCGGGGCGGGCGTACCCACGGCGCCGAGATGCAGCAGGCGATGAGCCGATCCTTCGGGCGGTCGCCCGCGCGGACGGACGCCGCCAGATCGTACGCCAGCAGGCTGACGCCCGACACCTGTCATGGAGTCGCCGACCTGGTCGCGCTCGGTCGCGAACTCCTTCACCATCCGAACTGGCCTGTGGACGCCGCGCGCACCCTGGGGCACCCCGACCCCTCCTCGTGCCGGCCACGTCAGCGGATGGCGAGGGCGTTCGGGGGTGACCCCACCCCACCAGGGATGTTGAGCGGCTTGCACGTCAGGAAAAAGTCGTAGCGTCCGTCGGCGGCGGAGGCGGCGGCGAGCTCGTCGAGCTTCCACAGTTCGCCCATCGCCATGCCCAGCAGCGCGATGAGCGGACGATGGAGCATCCCGCTGTGATTGACGCCGCGCTCGGGCGCGCGCTCCCCCGGCACACGGAAGTCGGACTCCACGACGGGGTCGGCTTCCACCGCGGGGGTGTCACTCGCCACGAGCGCGATCTCGCGGTCCCACAACCAGCGCAGGATCCGCTCGCGCTGTGCCAGGCCCGGCGAGCGGTTGCGGGTGTTGAACTCCACGCGCTCCTCGGGCGTCTTCGCGACGTAGTTCTCCGCCCACCCGGTGCGCAGCAGCAGCATGTCGCCGCCGAGCCACGTGACACCCTGCGCCTGCGCCATCGCGTCGAGGTCCTCGACGTCGAGGACCACTGTCGTCTCGACGTCGTAGTCGCGACCGGTGCGGGCGAAATGCGCCGGCACGTCCAGCAGCACACCCCTCCCCGCGATCCCCGACTCCGCCCAGGTGTGGATGCCGAGGGCCGTGGAATCGTCGGTGTTCTCCGCGGCCGGCAGGCCGTTGTAGAACCCGTGCTCCGGATGACCGATGTGCCGGAGCGAATCGAGTTGCGACGTCGACTGGAGATAGAAGGAGTCCAGCCAGTCGTCGCGGTGGAACTCGTTGTTGGCGAAGACGTGGTGCTGCGTGGCCGGCCGCGTCCCGGTGGGGTAGGGCTCGAAGGCGTTCACTGGATAGTCGAGGTTGAACCGCGACCCCGTCCGCACCGCGTGCGCCGCCGCTGCCACCCGCTCGGGCGTGAGGAAGTTGATCGTCCCCCGTTCGTCCGTGCGCCCGAACACGTCCCAGCTGGAGCCGGGCGGATCCGCTCGCAGAAGGGCGTCATAGTCCGGATGTCCGCCCACGGCCGCCTCCCAGTTCTCGTCCGATCGCGTCCGCCGTCTCGCGGAGCAGGCGCAAGGGCTCCGACCCTTCCGCGAAGTACTCGCGCGGCTGCGCGCCCAGCAGGGCGACGGATGCCCGGATGCCCTCGTCATCGAAGACCGGCGCGGCCGCGGCCACGAGGCCACCGGACTGCGGGAGCACGCTGTAGCCGTGCTCGCGCACGCGCGCGACATCCGCTCGAAGCCGCTCGTTCTCCGCGGCACTGAGGCCGGATGCGGCCTCCTCGAACACGTCCGCCCCCGCGTAGGCCAGGAAGACGTGGGTCTGCGCCGCGGTGGTGTCCAGACGCGTGCCGGCGCGCACGGTCACGACGACCGCGCGGCTGACATCGTCTTCGACCAGGGCGACGACCGGCCCGGCTGCTCCCCACAGGCTCAGGATCGCCGTCATCCGCGCCTGGGTGCGCAGCTCCCGCAGGTGAGGGGGCGCCACCTCCAGCACACGCTGACGCCCGAGTGCGTGGATGCCGAGCTCCAGCATCAGGCGACCGAGGGCGAAGGTTCCGCGCCGCTCGCCCCGCTGGAGGATGCCGGCCGCCACCATCGACGAGCAGTACCGGTAGGCGGTCGTGCGGTTCAGGCTCGTCAGCTCGGCCACGTCCGCGGCCGACAGCTCCACGGTTCCGGGGCCGAAGAGGGCGCAGATCTGACCGACGCGGGCGACGGCCTGGATGTCGGAGGTGGACGCGTCGCCCTGCTCGGTGTTCGCCATGCCCGAATGGTAGTTCACATGAGGAACCGGGCAGGGCGGCGCGTCCAGGAGGGTCATCGTCATCCCGCCAGCCAGTTGGTGACCTGTGTGGTGACCTCGTTGAAGTTCTCGGCGTACCAGTCGATGTCCTGAATGACGGTCTCGCCCGGGTTCACCTCGGGGTTGAAGACATCCAGCTTCTCGGTGTACTCGTCGAGCTTCGGCTCGGAGGCCAGGTTGATCGGCGCCACGCCCAGGAGCTCGGTGATCTTTGCGACCTGCTCGGGTGCGGTGACCGACGCCATGAAGGCCTCCGCGGCCTCGAGCTTCGTCGACCCCTTCGGCACAGCGAACCCGTTGATCGAGGCCACTGCGCCGTCCCACACGATCGTGATGTCGGTGCCGTCCTTCATCAGGGGGACAAGCCGCGAGTCGGGCAGGAAGAACATGTCGACCTGGTTGGAGGCGACGGCCTGCTGGAGGGCGCCGACGTTCGGGGCGAACAGCGTGTTGTCGCGGATCTCGTCGAGCTTGTCCAGCGCCCGGTCGACATCCAGCGGGTACAGCTCGTCGGGCGCGACGCCGTCAGCAAGCAGCGGGTACTCGAGGATGCCGTTCTGCAGGTTGGTGACGATGCCGCGCTGGCCGGGGAACTTCTCGAGGTCGAAGAAGTCCTCGATCGTCTTGGGGCCCTTGCCCTCGGGGAAGGCGTCGGTGCGGTACGCGAACGGGGTCGTGTTGATCCAGTTGCCGATGTAGCACTCGCCCACCGCGCCCTCGACGAGATCCGTCTCGTCGAGGTCGTCGAACTCGAGAGGCTCGAAGAGGGTGTCGCAGTTCTGCTCGGCCGCGTAGGGGGCGATCGCCATGACGTCCCACTGGATGGCGCCGCTTTCGACCTGGGCCTTCACCTGGGCGACGTCCGGCGGCGAGGTGTTGATGAAGGTCACATTCGGGTTCGCTGCGGTGTACGGCTTCTGCCACGCCTCGATCTGCGCCGCCTGTCCGTCGCCGCCGTAGCCGACGTACGTCAGGGTGACCGAGGCCGCCTGGTCGCCGTCGCCGGACTCCTCGGGCGCGCTCGCGCCGCCTCCCGCGCAGGCGGACAGGGCGACCGTCGTGGCCAGCGCCGCGAGGACCGCCAGAGACATCTTCGTCTTGGTCATTTCTCTTCCTTTTCTCGGGTGTGAGTTGTGAGAACTGTTCGTGATGTAATCTGTGACTTCGTCATGTGAACATTAGGTCGCAGAGTTCGTCCGAGTGTCGATGGACGGTGATCGTTACCTGATCGGCACATTGTGGGCTCGCCGTCCCACAATGCGAACGTCACGCGGCCACGACGCGCTGCCTCTCGGGCCGCCACCACGCCACCACCTGGTCGTCGATGGCGAAGCCGGCGTCGAACGCCTCGACCCGCACGCGGCCGGGGGTGCCCGCCGAGCCGTACGCCAGGACCACGGTGCGGTACGAGCCCATGTACTCGATGTCGCGCACACGGGCCGGGAGGGAGTTGGCATCCGGCGGCACATCGGCCGTCGACGGCGCGAGGTGCAGGTCCTCCGGCCTGACCACCACGGCGCATCTCTGCGCGACTCCCGGATGCGGGGAGACGGTCCGAGGATCGACCCGCCACACCGCGCCTTCCCACGCCAGGGTCGAGCCCGTACCCGGGCCGTCGATGGCGAAAACATTCGAGTCGCCCAGGAAGCGCGCCGTGAAGAGCGTCTCGGGGGCGTGGTACAGCTGTTCGGGCGTCCCCAGCTGCTCGATGCGGCCGGTGTTGAACAGGGCGATGCGATCGGAGAGGTTCATGGCCTCCTCCTGGTCGTGCGTCACGAAGACGAACGTCGATCCCACCTCGCGATGGATGCGCCGGATCTCCAGCTGCAGCGCGGCCCGGAGGTTGCGGTCGAGGGCTCCCAGCGGCTCGTCGAGGAGCAGTGCGCTCGGGTGGAAGACGATCGCCCGCGCGAGGGCGACGCGCTGCTGCTGGCCGCCCGACAGTTGACGGGGGTAGTGGCCGTCTCTGCCCTGCAGCTGCACCAGCTCGAGCACATCCGCGACCTTGCGCTCGATCTCTGCCCGAGGCATCCGGCGTTCGCGCAGCGGGTAGGCGATGTTCTGCGCGACGGTCATGTGCGGGAACAGCGCATAGTTCTGGAAGAGCATCCCGAGATTGCGCTTGTGCGGCGGGAGGATGCCGACATCGGCTCCGTTGAACGCGATGGTTCCTGCCGTGAGGGTCTCGAACCCGGCGATGAGGTTCAGCGTCGTGGTCTTACCCGAACCGCTCGGTCCGAGGAGCGTCATGAACTCTCCGGGCTCGATCGTGAGGGTGACGTCGTCGACGGCGGGGGCGGCCAGACCGTAGTCTTTCGTGACGCCGCGTAGTCGGATCTGGGTTCCCTGCGTCGGCGCCGACGCCGGCGACTGCGGGGAGGCAACGGTGGAGGTGGACACGGGGATCTCCTAACTCTTCTTCTTGCGCCGCACGACGAGCGGCAGCAGGAAGACGGCGGTGACGGCCACGACGACGAGGCTCGATGACGCGGCGATGGTGGGGTCGATCTCGACGGTGACGCTGTTGTACATCTGCACCGGGAGCGTCTGGAATGTCGGCGATCGGAGGAACAGGGCGATGACCACCTCGTCGAACGAGGTCACGAAGGCGAAGATCGCCCCGGTGAAGATGCCTCGGCTGATGAGCGGCATCGTGATGCGCAGGAAAGTCCGCAACGGCGGCGCACCCAGGGACGCGGAGGCCAGGGACAGTTTCGGGTCGAGTCCTCCCAGGGCGCTCGTCACGGCGACGAGGACGAAGGGCATACCGATGGCGGCGTGCGCGAGGACGTAGCCGACGAGGCTCCCCGTGAGTCGCCACTGCAGGAAGGTGATGTAGATCGCCACCGCGATGACGATCGCGGGCGAGACGAGCGAGATCATCAGGAGCGTCCGCGCGAAGCCGGCGAGCCGTCCGCTGAGACGGTGCAGACCGAGTGCGGCGGCGGTGCCGACCACCGTCGCCAGGATCGCGGCCAGGATGCCGACGAGGAAGGAGTTGCCCAGCGACGTCAGCCACGCCGGGTTGGTGAAGAAGTTCTCGTAGAGATGGAACGAGAACCCGCGCGGCGGGAACTGGAACGTCGTGGCCTCGCTGAAGCTCATCGGGATGACGAAGAGGGTCGGGAGGATGAAGTAGAGCGCGACGATCGCGCCGACCGCGACGAGCCACCACGGGATCGGGTCGACGCCGCGGTCGCGACGGCGTCGTCGAGGGGCGGGCACCCCCAGCGAGCCGGTCCGGTCGTCGATCGACGGCGTTGTCGTGGCGGTCATGAACGCTCCCCCGTCCGAGTGGTGGCGACGACCCCCAGGGCCGAGATGGTCCCGCCGAGGCGGTTGGCCCAGGCGACGAGCGCGATGGTCACGACGAGCACGAGCATCCCGAGCGCGCCGGCACCGGCGAAATCGAGCAGTTGCGTGGTGCGCTGCGCCAGCAACTGCGCGACGAGCGACTGCTGCGGGGAGCCGAGGAGTGCCGGGGTGACGTAGAACCCGAGGCTCAGCGTGAACACGAGGATGAGGCCGGAGACGACCCCGCCCCGCGACAGCGGCCAGTAGATCTTCCAGAAGGCGACCAGCGGATGCGAGCCCAGCCCGCGCGCGGCCAGCAGCAGACGGCGGTCGATGCCGCTGAGGGCACTGAACAGCGGCAGCACCATGAACGGCAGGAGCACCTGGCTCATCGCCACGATCACTCCGCCCACGTCGCCGTAGAGCACCACGTCCAATCCGAAGAACGAGAAGAACTGGTACACCGGGCCGTCGCGCTGCAGGATCACGATCCAGGCGAAGTTGCGCGCCATGACCGACGTCCAGAACGGGATGAGCACGATCACGAGGAGGATTCCCCGCGTTCGCGGGCCGACCCGCGTCATCAGGTACGCGTACGGATACCCGAGGAGGAACGCGACCACCGTCACCACCACCGCCGTCAGTGCCGTCCGCATCAGGATCGTGATCGTGACGCCGTCGGTGAACAGGTTCGCGTAGTGCTCGAGCGTGAAGCCTTCGGCGCTGCCGAAGCTGCGCACGATGCTCTGGATGAGCGGGTAGAGCAGCACGACCGCCAGCAGCCCGAGCGCCGGGATCAGCAGGAGCCAGCCGGGGTCGAGGCGCCGCCGGCGCGCCGGCGCGTCAGGAGTGTCTATCGCGGTTGTCGTCATGGTGCTCACTTCGCCAGGAGAGAGGACAGGGTGGTGGCCGCCGACTGCAGGGCCCGCACGCGCTCAGCGCGGGAGTCGCCGGGTTCGAGCATCGCGGTGGTGCCCAGCATCGCCATGGCCGCTTCGACGTCGTGACGGCCGAAGATCGGCACGGCGACCGAGGACAGGCCGACCTGGCCGAGGTCGGCCCACGCGATGCGATCCCGCCGCGCGTGCGCCAGGGCGAGCTCCTCCTCGCGCGTGCGGGACGGCGACAGGGATGCGTGCATGCGGGTGACGGCCTGGGGGTCGGAGGAAAAGGCCAACAGCACGCGAGTCTGCGCGGCGCGAGGCTCCAGGACGGTTCCGACACGCACAGTGAGGACCACTGCCCCTTCGCTCGCCTCTTCGACGAGGGTGACGACGGCGCCGGAGCGGCCCAGGAAGCTCAGCACGCAGGTGAGCTTCGTCTGATCCGCCAGGCGCCGCAGGATCGCCGGCGCCAGCCCGAGGATCTGCTGGCGCACGGAGACCAGGGCCGAAAGCTGGTCGAGCAGCGGACCCGGCCCGTAGGACGCGCTCAAGAATCCCGCGCCCTGCAGTGACTGCAGATAGCGGTGCGCGGTGGTGCGATTGAGGCCGAGGCGCTCGGCGACGATCGCGGGCGTCAGGGTCATCGTGTGCTGGTCCAGGAGCGCGAGGACGTTGGCGGCCCGGTCGATCGACTGGATGCCGCCGCGATCGACGTCGAGGCGCGTCTCAGCCGGCTCGGTACCGACCACATCATCCACGCTCACGCGTCCGCCTCCTCGAGGATCGCACCCGGCAGCAGTCGCCGGGAGCCGTGCTCAGTAAAGCAATATCGCGTTCATAATGCAATCTGCATTTTCAGAATCCGAACACGGCGCGACCACAGCGCTCCGACGGTCGACTGGACAGACGACTCGGAAGTCCATATTCTGAACGGACATTGCACATTCCGAACAAAGGACTCCTATCGTGACGTTCATCGCTGAGGATGCACTCACCCCCTCCCCCGCGCTGCGAAAGGTCCTGGACGGCACCGTCGACCTGCACTGCCACTCCGGCCCCTCGCCGTTCCCTCGCCGGATGGACCACGTCGACGCCTCCTATGACGGCGCGCGCATCGGAATGCGGGCCATCCTCGTGAAGAGCCACCACCACAACACGGCGATGGACGTCCTGGCGATGCAGAAGCTGCTCGCCGACGCCCCCACGCCCGTCTACGGCGGCGTGGCGCTGAACACCGAGGTCGGCGGCGTGAACCCTTCAGCGGTGGCGCTGGCGATCAACATGGGGGGTCGCTGCGTGTGGGGGCCGACGGTGTCAGCGGCACAGCACATCGCCGCGCACACGCACGACGACGGCTTCCCGAGCCCCGGTGGCGAGCTGTACGAGCACGCCGAGAGCGTCTTCGACGAGTCCGGGGACGTCTCGGCCGAGACCGAGCTGGTCACGAAGCTCGTCGCGGAGGCCGACGTCCTCCTCACCGGCGGGCACCTCGACGGCGATTCGCTCCGGGCGTTCATCCAGACCGCACATCGCAACGGCGTGCGCCGGATGCTGCTTCACCACCCCGACTTCATCGTGAACACGCCCGACAACGTCATCGAGGAGCTGCTCGGATACGGCGCGTTCGTCGAGCACGAGCTGGCGATGTACCACCCCGGCGTTCCCGCCCCGCGGTGGCCGATCACGCAGCTGGTGGACTGGATCCGCAAGATCGGGCCCGAGCGCACCGTCATCGACTCCGACCTCGGACAGAAGGGCAACCCCCTCCCGGTGGACGGCTACATCTACATCGTGCAGCAGCTGCTCGATCACGGCATCTCCGAGAAGGACATGCGTCAGATGATCTGCCACAACACCGCCTACCTGCTGGGTCTCGAGGAGTCGAACAAGTGAGGCGAGCCGAGAAGGTCATCATCACGACAGCCGTCACCGGGTCGGTGAACGTGCCGTCCCAGAGCCCGCACCTTCCCATCACCCCGAACGAGATCGTCACGGCGGCGATCGAAGCGGTCGAAGCGGGATCGGCGATCGTCCACCTGCACGCCCGGCATCCCGACGGACGCCCGGCCTTCGAACCGGAGATCTTCGCCGAGATCGTCCCGCGCATCATGGCCGAGACCGACGCCGTGATCAACATCACCACGGGCGGCTCGTCGCAGATGACGATGGACGAGCGCCTGGCCGCGGCCGTGACCTTCGAGCCCGAGTTGGCGTCGATGAACATGGGGTCGATGAACTTCGTCTACTCGGGGATCGCCGACAAGGTCACCGATTGGCGGCACGACTGGGAGAAGCCCTACGTCCAGAACACGTACGCCCACCCCTTCATCAACACCTTCGACCGCATCGAGAGGACGCTGCGCGACCTCGGCGAGCGCGGGACACGATTCGAGTACGAGTGCTACGACATCGGGCACCTGTATTCGCTGGCGTACTTCGTCGACAAGGGCCTCGCCGAGCCGCCGCTGATGATCCAGGGCGTGTTCGGCATCCTGGGCGGGATCGGCGCCGACCACGCCAACCTCGAGCATATGGTCCGCATCGCGGACAAGCTCTTCGGCGCGGACTATTCGTTCTCCGCGTTCGCCGCCGGGCGCGACCAGCTGCAGTTCGCAACGCACAGCGCGTGGCTGGGCGGCCACGTGCGCGTAGGGCTGGAAGACAGTCTGTGGATCTCGAAGGGCACGCTCGCGGAATCCAACGCCCAGCAGGTGACGAAGATCCGTGCCGTCGTCGAAGACCTCGGCAAGGAGATCGCCACCCCGGATGACGCGCGCGCGATCCTGGCGCTTCGCGGACGAAAGACAGGAAGCAACGCATGAGCACGTATGCCGCGGACGACATCCGCTCCACCCTGGCCGCCGCCGCCCCGGTGCGGACGGTGGACCCCCGCACGCCGATCAAGCCGTCGCAGTGGATCGAGTTCCTCTCGCACGAGCCGACGGACACGAGCGCGCGTGGCAGCCGCACGTGGATCGCGCGCGCGGCCAACCTCGTGATCGCCTACACCGACGCGCGCGCCGGGGACGAATTCGCCCGCACGGGTCAGCCCGATGAGTACACCGTGCTGCAGTACTCCGACAGCGCGGCCGTGACCGTCCGCGCGGGCACCGAGACGGCCGGGGTCTCCGAAGAGGCGCTCATCGTCGTCCCCCCGGGCGACAGCGTCGTCCGTGCGGAGAGCGACGGCGTTGTCATCCGCCTGTTCTCCACGGTGGCCGACGACCTGCGCTCCGCCGCCCTCAATGCCCCGGCGTATGCCGAGCCCGACCTGCGTGCGGCGCCCCTGGAGCCCTGGCCCGACCCGGTGGGCGGGTTCCGCCTGCGCGTGTACCGTCTCGCGGACACCCCGATCGCCGAGGGCCGGTTCGGCCGGATCTTCCGCACGACGACGGTGATGGTCAACTTCCTCGCCGAGGAGCCTCAGCCACGCGACGAGCGCAAGCTCTCCCCGCATCATCACGACGACTTCGAGCAGATCTCCCTCGGGGTGAAGGGCCGGTTCGTGCATCACATCCGCTACCCCTGGGGCCCGGATGCCACGCAGTGGCGAGAGGACGAACACCGCGAGATCGGCACCCCGTCGATCTGCGTCATCCCCCCGCCGACGGTGCACACGACGCAGGGCGTCGGCGCGCACCAGCAGTTGATCGACATCTTCGCGCCGCCGCGCGTGGATTTCTCCGAGTCGGGATGGGTGCTGAACGCCGATGACTACCCCGCCCGCTGACCCGCGGCGGCGGAGCCTGTTCCGCGCGGCGCTGCAGCGCACGTCGGGTCCGGCGATCGGGACATGGGTCAAGCTCCCCGCCGTGGAGAGCGTGGAGCTCGCCGCGCTCGCCGGCTTCGACTTCGTCGTGATCGATCTGGAGCACTCTCCCCTGGACCTGCAGACGATGTATGCGCAGATCGGCGTCGCGCGGCTGTCGGGGGTCGCGCCCATCGTGCGCATTCCGGCAGCCGACGCCGGCCTCATCCAGCGGGTGCTCGACGCCGGCGCGGAAGGGATCATGGTGCCCCACGTCGACACGGCAGACCAGGCCGCTCGAGTGGTGCGCATGATGCGCTTCCCGCCGGTGGGAACGCGCGGTGTCGGCGGCACGAGTCGGGCGGGTGCGTGGGGCGCCCTCCCGCGTGAGGAATACGTCCGCTTCGGGCAGGAGGAGGTCGTCCTCATCGCCCAGCTCGAAAGCGCCGAGGCGGTGCGCAACGCCGGGGAGATCGCTGCGACCGAGGGCGTCGACACCGTGCTCGTCGGCGCGGCGGACCTCGCGATGAGCGAGGGACTGGCCGACGGCGACCCGCGCGTGACGGAGCTGATCCGCGAGGCGGTCGCCCGTATCGCCCCGACGGGAACCCCGGTCGGCAACGCCGGTGGGGCGACGGCGGATGCGGTGCGCTCGGCCGTCGCGCTGGGGTTCACCTTCACGATGATGAGCAATGATGCGAGTCTGCTGGGGGCGGCCGCGCGCGCCGCCGTCACGGCAGGCAGGACGGTGGGTTTCGATGACGAACACTGAGGCAACCGCGGGGCTTCTCGCGGACAAGGTCGTGCTGCTGGTCGGCGCCAGCGGGGGGATCGGCACCGACGCTGCGCGCGTCTTCGCCGCCGAGGGCGCCACGCTCGTGCTCGCGGCGCGTCGCCGCGAACCGCTGGACGATCTTTCCGCGGAGCTCCGCGAGACGGGCGCGGAGGTCTCCGCCGTCACCGGCGACATCGCCTCCGCGGAGGACGTCTCGCGCATGGTGCAGGCCGCGCTGGAGCGCCACGGGCGACTGGACGGTGCGTTCAACAACGCCGCGATGACGCAGGCCGGACTTCTCGAGGATGTGTCCGAGGAGGACTTCGATCGCATCCTGGACGTCAACGTCAAGGGAACGTGGTTGTGCCTGCGGGAGGAGATCCGCGCGATGCGCCCGCGGGGGGCCGGAGCGATCGTCAACGTCAGCAGCATCGGCGGGCTCCGCGGCAGCAGCGGCATGGGGGCGTACCAGGCGACCAAGCACGCGGTCATCGGGCTCACCCGGACAGCCGCGCACGACGTCGGTCCCGCCGGCATCCGGGTGAACGTCGTGGCCCCGGGGCCGACGGAATCCCCGATGCTCGACCGCACGCGGGAGGCCATCCCGGGCGGCGTCGAGGCGCGGATCGCCGCCACACCGCTGCGCAGGGCCGGGCGCGGAGCCGACGTCGCGAACGCTGTGGCGTGGCTGCTGAGCGACCGCGCCGGGCACATCAGCGGCGCCATCCTGCCCGTCGACGGCGGTTTCGTGGCATGACGATTCCGCTCCCCGGGGGCGACGGGGCCATCGGCACCCTCCGGTTGCCCGCCCGCGTGCACGTCGGGTTCGGCGTCCGCGCGCAGGCGCCCCGCCTGCTCGCCTCCTTCGGCACCCGTGTGCTGGTCCTCGCCGATCCGTTCCTCGTCGGCACCGCGCTGTTCGACGGGATCCTCGCCGATCTCGCCGGCGCCGGATTGGAGGCGACGATCTACACCGAGATCGCCCCCGAGCTCCCGCTCGCCTCGCTCGAAGCGGCGGCATCGGTGGCCGCCGACGCCGGAGCCGACAGCATCCTCGCCCTCGGCGGCGGGAGCGTGCTGGACGCGGCCAAGGTCGTCGCGCTGGCGATCGCCCATCCCGGCGCGCTCTCGCGGTTCTACGGCGAGAATCTCGTTCCCGGTCCCGTGACCCCGATCGTGGCGATGCCGACGACGGCCGGGACGGGGTCGGAGGTGACGCCGGTCGCCGTGGTCTCCGACCCGGAGCGGGCGATGAAGGTGGGGATCTCCAGCCCCTTCCTCATCCCCGCTGCCGCGCTCGTCGACCCGGAGCTCGGCATGGGCGCCCCAGCCTCCGTCACCGCGTTCTCCGGGATCGACGCGCTCGTCCACGCCGTCGAGTCGTTCACGGCAGCGGCGATCCCGCTCGAGTTCGGCGGGGAGCTGCCGCTGTTCACGGGACGCAACGCCCTCGCGGAGGCGATGGCGCGCGAGGCGGCTGCACGCCTGTCCACGTGGCTTCCCGTCGCCGTGCACTCCCCCGGCGATCGGGAAGCGCGCCTGCAGACCGCGCTCGGATCCCTGCAGGCGGGGATCGCGTTCGGTCCGACCGGCACCCACCTCTCCCATGCGCTGCAGTATCCGATCGGAGCCCTCACCCACACGCCGCACGGCCTCGGCACCGGTCTCCTGCTCCCGTTCGTGCTGGACCGGCTGCGGCAGGACCCCGCCGCCTCCGCACGCATCGCACTCCTGGGATCATCGCTCAGCACCGACGACGACGCTGCCGCGGTGGTGCACGCGATCGCCGGGTTGAACGCGCGCATCGGCGTGCCGGCGACGCTCGCCGAGATCGGTGTGACCCGGGACCAGCACGGCGACATCGCGGAGCGGGCGCTGCAGTCGGCGCGGCTCGTCACGATGTCTCCCGTGCGCGCCGACCGGGCGCTTCTTCTGGACATCCTCGATCGCGCCGACACCGGCGCCCTGGACGCATAGGGACTCCCATGACCTTCTTCTCCGACCTCTTCATCGACGGCCGTTGGCGGGCCGGTGCATCCGGTGAGCGCTTCGACGTTCTCGATCCCGCTGACGGATCGGTCCTCGCGCGCTTCGCGGCGGCGACCGAGCAGGACTGCGCCGACGCCGTCGACGCCGCCGCGGCGGCGCAGGAGGCGTGGGCGGCGACCGCGCCGCGCGAACGATCCGAGCTCCTGCGCGCGGCCTTCGAGACGCTGCGGGCGGAGGCGGATACTCTCACCGAGACGATCGTCCGTGAGAACGGCAAGGCATGGGCGGATGCCGCGGGCGAAGCGGCGTACGCGACGGAGTTCTTCCGCTGGTTCGCCGAGGAGGCTGTACGCATCGGCGGCGACTACCGCCTCTCGCCGGCCGGCGACAAGCGCATCGTCGTGGACCGTCAGCCGATCGGGGTGTCTCTGCTGATCACGCCGTGGAACTTCCCCGCGGCCATGGCCACGCGCAAGCTCGCTCCGGCGCTGGCGGCCGGATGCACCACCATCCTCAAGCCCGCGCGCGAGACGCCGCTGACCGCGGCGTACATCGTCGAGGTGCTCCAGCGCGTGGGAGTGCCCGACGGTGTCGTGAACCTCGTCACCCCGGTGCCCACCGGTCCGCTCGTGAAGACGATGCTCGACCGCCCCGAAGTGCGCAAGCTCTCGTTCACGGGCTCGACGGAGGTGGGCCGCGACCTCCTGCACGCCAGCGCCGACAGCGTCGTGAGCGCGTCGATGGAACTCGGCGGGAACGCACCGGTGATCGTGCTCCCCGGCGCCGACCTCGACACCGCCGTCGACGGCGCGCTGGTGGCCAAGATGCGCAACGGCGGATCGGCCTGCACCGCGGCGAACCGCTTCTACGTGCACGAGTCCCTCCACGACGCCTTCGTCGCGCGGATGGATGAGGCGCTCGCGGGAATCCGTACCGGGAGCGGGCTGGACCGGGACAACACGCTCGGGGCGCTCGTGTCGGTCGGCGAGCGCGACAAGGTCGCCGACCTCGTCGACGGCGCCGTCGCGGAGGGTGCGACGCTCGTGCGCGGCGGTACGCGCAGTGAGACTGGCGCGTTCTACCCGCCCACCCTCCTCACCGGCGTCGCGCACGGCTCGTCCATCAACGCCGTGGAGATCTTCGGGCCCGTCACCGCCGTCGTGCGCTACACCGACGTCGATGACGCGGTACGGATGGCCAACGACACGATCTTCGGACTCATGGCCTACGTGTTCGGGCCCGAGCGGGAGGCCGTGGCCGTGGCGCGACGCCTGGAGTCGGGCATGGTCGCCGTCAACCGCGGCGTGGTCAGCGACCCGGCCGCGCCGTTCGGCGGCGTGAAGCAGAGCGGACTGGGACGCGAGGGCGGCTTCGAGGGCATCCACGAGTACCTCGAGGAGAAGTACATCGCCCTGTCGGCGTGAGCGGTCGGTGTCAACCCCGTCCCGCCGCGTGCTCCCGCGCGGTCGGATGGGAATCGCATCCGCCCCGAGAGGAGACCCATGTCCGACACCGCCCCGCTTTCCGACTCCGAAGACGTCACCGGTGAGACCGGCCAGCCCAACCAGGACCGCGAAGACCTCGCCGACCTCGCTCCCGTGCAGGCGGACGATGACGCGATCGCCGAGCACGCCGCATCCGGCGTCGACGACGAGACCGAGCACGACGACCCGACGGCCGCGCAGTAGGCCGACCGCCGCTGGCGGATGTGTATGCGCGGGAATGCATCCGGATGACCGGGGGTTGAGGCGGGTATGCGGCGATTCGGCACCCTGTCTTTCGGTCACTACGGCCCCCTCGGCGGCGGCCGGCAGCTGACCGCGGCCGACTCGATGCTGCAGGCGGTGGAGCTCGCCGAGGGCCTGGACGAGCTGGGCGTCAACGGCGTGTACTTCCGGGTGCACCACTTCGCGCGGCAGCAGTCCTCCCCTCTGCCCCTCCTGGCGGCCATCGCGGCGCGCACGAGGCGCATCGAACTCGGCACGGGCGTCATCGACATGCGGTACGAGAATCCGCTGTACCTCGCCGAGGAGGCCGCCGCCGTCGATCTCCTCAGCGGGGGGAGGCTCGCGCTCGGAGTGAGCCGCGGCTCACCCGAGACCGTCGTTCGCGGATACGAGGCGTTCGGCTACACCGGGAGCCAGGACCCCCGCGGCGCCGACATCGCCCGCGAGCACTTCGACCTCTTCCTGCGCGCCATCGAGGGCGAGGGCCTCGCCGAGCCCGATCCGATGAGCCCCTTCGGCTCCGGCACGGGGGCGCAGCGGGTCGAGCCGCACTCCCCCGGGCTCCGTTCGCGCGTGTGGTGGGGCGCCGGCACCATCGCCACCGCCGAGTGGACCGGCCGGCTCGGCCTCAACCTGATGTCGTCGACGCTCGTGAGCGAAGACCTCGGCATCCCCTTCGACGAGCTGCAGGCGCGGCAGATCGACGCGTTCCGCGCCGCCTGGCATGCGGCCGGGCACGTCGGGGAGCCGCGGGTGTCGGTGAGCCGCAGCATCTTCCCCATCACCTCCGAGCAGGACGCGATGCTGCTGCGCGGCGGCCAGGACGCCGATCAGGTCGGCATCATCGACGGCGTGCGGTCCACGTTCGGCCGTACCTACGCCGCCGAGCCCGACGTGCTCGTCGAGCAGCTGCTGGACGACGCGGCGATCCGCAGCGCCGACACGCTCATGCTCACGATCCCGAGCCAGCTCGGCGCGGCATGGAACCTCCGCCTCATCGAGGCCTTCGCCCGCCATGTCGCCCCGGCGCTCGGGTGGGAGCCCACGACGTCCTGATCGCCGAGGGTGCAGGCGCGATCAGGGCTGGAAGTCGTCGGGCTCGACGTCGTCGAGGAACCGGCGGAACTCGTCGAGCTTCTCGGACTCGTCAGCTTCCTCCGTGACGTCGTCGGGCACACCGGCCTCGGCGAGCACGCGATCGGCGACCCAGATGGGCGCTCCCATCCGCGAGGCGAGGGCGATAGCGTCCGACGGCCGCGCGTCGATCACGCGGAGGCCGTGCGGGGTGAACAGCGTCACCTCGGCGAAGAACGTGCCGTCCTCGACGCGCGTGACCTCCACCCGCTCGACCGCGCCCTCCAGCGCCTCCACCAATCGCGCCATCAGGTCGTGAGCAAGGGGCCGAGGCGGCGTCACGCCCTCCACGGCCACGAGGATCGACGTGGCCTCCTGGGCGCCGATCCACACCGGAAGGATCGTTCCGGATGCTGCGGCGGCGTCGACGGGCTTGAGCAGGATGACGTGCTGCTGCGCCGCGTCGAGGGCGACGCCGGCCACGCGTACTTGCACCATGGTGTCCCCTTCCGCCCGCGGGATGCACGACAGCCTACGTCGGGCGATGCCGTTCGTCACCGGGGTGGCGCCGGGTCACGACCCGTGGCTGTCGGACTTCGCCCCGCCGGCTTCGAGCACGTCGCCCGCGGGGAGCTCCTGGTGCCCTCCGAACTGCAGGCGCATCGCCGACAGCACCTGATTGGCGAAGTGGTCCTCGCCGCGGGAGGCGAACCGCTCGAAGAGGGATGCCGCCAGAACCGGCGCGGGAACGCCGACGTCCACGGCCGCCTTGACCGTCCAGCGACCCTCTCCCGAGTCGGACACCCGGCCGGCGAGGCCGTCGAGCGTGGGGTTCTCCTCGAGCGCAGCAGCGGTGAGGTCGAGGAGCCACGACGAGATGACCGATCCGCGCCGCCACAGCTCGGCGACCTGGGGCGTGGAGATGTCGAACTGGTAGAACTCGGGCTCCTCCAGCGGCGCGACCTCGGCAGAGTGGGTCGTCTCGCGGGTGCCGGCATCCGCGTTGTGGAGGATGTTCAATCCCTCGGCGAGCGCGGCCATGATGCCGTACTCGATGCCGTTGTGCACCATCTTCACGAAGTGCCCCGAGCCCGACGGTCCGCAGTGCAGATACCCCTGCTCTTCGGGTGCGTAATCGCCCGTGCGTCCCGGAGTGCGCGGAATGTCGCCGGGCCCAGGGGCGATGGTCTTCAGCACGGGCTCGATGTGATCGAAAGCGGCGTCGGGGCCGCCGACCATGAGGCAGTAGCCGCGGTCGAGCCCGAAGACTCCGCCGCTCGTGCCGATGTCGACGTAGTGGATGCCGCGGTCCTTCAGCGCCGCCGCGCGCCGCACGTCGTCGCGGTAGTTCGAGTTGCCGCCGTCGATGATGATGTCGCCCGGCTCCAGCACGGCGGCGATCTGCTCGACGACCTGACCCGTGAGGCCGGCGGGGATCATGAGCCAGATCGCGCGCGGCGTCGACATCTTCGCTGCCATGTCGGCGAAGTCGGTGGAGCCGACGGCGCCCTCCCCGGCCAGGGTCGCGACGGAGTCGGGGTTCACGTCGTAGACGACGCACTCGTGCCCGTCCTTCATGAGGCGACGCACGATGTTCGCACCCATCCGTCCGAGTCCCACCATGGCCAGTTGCATGTGCTGCCTCCTCAGAGGGTCATCGAAGCCGGGCGGCTCCCCTCCGCGAGTCTAGGTGCGGGGAGGGGGTTCCGCGGCGGATTTCGTGCGCGCACGGAGGGCCGCGATGACCGCCGCCATATCCGCATCCGCGTGGCCCAGCCCGCTCGTCTCGTCGTAGAGCGCGACGCACACGTCGATCAGCGGCGTGGCGGTGCCGCCGTCGCGTGCGGCGTCGGCGATCAGACGCGCGTTCTTCCCCACGTCGGGAATCGCCGCCTGCACGCTCCAGTCCTCGGCGACGAGCTTGTCGGCCTTGATCCGTGCGACCGGCGACGCCATGGGGCTGGCAGCGAGCACGTCGCGCAGGAGCGCCGCGTCGATCCCGGCCCGCTCCGCGAAATGGAACGACTCCGCGAGGCCCGTCACGAGAGTGATGAGGGTGACGTTCACCGCGAGCTTCATCTCCAGCGCCGCCGGCACCGCACCGCAGCGGAAGACCTGAGAGCACAGCGGCTGCAGCAGCGGCTCCACCTCGTCGCACGCGGCATCCTCGCCCGCGAGCATCCCCACGAGCGTGGCGTTCTCGGCGGGCACCCGCGAACCCGAGACCGGCGCCTCGACGTAGCGGCCGCCCGCTCGTTCGACGCGCCGGGCGATCGCTCGCGAGGCCCGGGGAGCGATGGTCCCCATGAAGACGACCGTGCGCTCCCGCAGGGCTCCGGCGGGCAGCTGCTCCAGCACCGCGTCGACAGCCGCCTCATCCGCGAGCATCAGGATGACCACGGCACAGCGCGCGAAGACCTCCGCCGGATGCTCCGCCGCCTCGGCGCCCTCCCGACGCAGCGCCTCGGTGCGCTCGCGCGTGCGGTTCCACACCACGAGCGGAACCCCCGCGCGCACCAGGTTGCGCGCCATCGGCTGCCCCATCACGCCGAGGCCGAGGAATCCGACCGGCCCCGTCACGTGCGCCACACCGGCTCGTCGGAGCCCCAGTCGGCGACCGGGCCGGAGTAGGCGGGCGGTGCGCCCGCGAAGCCGAGCACCGGCGGCGCGCAGGTGAGCGCGTCCGACGCATCGCCCCGCGTCTGCGACGGCAGGTCGCCGGGGTCTGCCCCCGGCACCGTCTCGCCCGGAGTCGTCAGAAGCGTCATGCCGGTCCTCGCGAGCGCGACCGACGCGTGCCACGAGCCGCCTTCCGTGCGCTGACGCAGCAGCGCGGTGGCGACCGCGGCCGCCAGCAGGTGCCCGGAGGCGTGGTCGAGGGCCTGCACCGGGAGGGCGCCGGGGCGTTCACCGCCCGCCGATTCCCGCTGGGCGATGCCGATCGTCGCCTGCACGATGCTGTCGAACCCACGGCGCGACCCCCACGGGCCGGCGGTGCCCCACGCGCTGAGCGTCGCCACGACCAGGCCCGGGTGCGTTCGCGCGAGATCCGCTGGGGCGAGGCCGTAGCGCGCCAGCGCGCCGGGACGGTAGCCCGTCACGACGACGTCGGCTTCTGCCAGCAGCTGCGCGAATCGCTCGCGATCGCCCGGGGCTTCGAGATCAAGCAGGGTCGCGCGCTTGTGCTGGCCCGTGTCGCGCATCTGCCACGACGGCTCGGGAAGGCGCGGGGAGTCCACGCGCAGCACATCGGCTCCGGCCAGCGCGAGATCTCGGGTGGCGACCGGCCCCGCGATCACCCGCGTGAGGTCGAGCACGCGGATGCCGCCGAGCGGCAGGTCCGCCTCCCCCGCCCACGCGCGCGCCGGGGCGTTTCCGCTGCGGACCAGGGAGACGAGAGGGAGGCCGTTCAAGATGGCGGCCTGCGGATCCTCCACCCACTGGCGCGGGGTGCGAACGGCGGCGACGATCGCCCCCGCCGCGATCGCCGTGCGTTCCAGCTCGTCCGGGTCGCGGTCGGCGATCGCCGCGGCCGCGGCCTCGGCGTCGGCATCCGGACCGAGCCCAACGATCATGCGGAGCCGGTCGGCGTGGTGGGGATAGTTCGCGTGCGTCCGCACCCATCCGTCCCGCGCCGGCCAGAAGCCCGAAAGGGGCGCCCAGACCGACGGCGCGACGCCGCCGATCCGCAGGACGCGCTCGCTTCCGAAAGACGCCGCCACGCGCGCCGCGTCGACGACGACCGGAGATCGCGGCGCGGCGCTGCGCGCAGTGCTGACCCGGTTCAAAGCCGCGGAGGCGAGCGCGACACTGTCGATCGCGAGCTCTCCGACGGGGAGGCGTGAGCGCCACGGAAGACGCTCGCCCGCGACGATCTCGACATCGACCTCTCCCGGATCCACCCCGAGATCGCGTGCCGCGGTGGTTCCGAACCGCCCGAGCTTGCCCATCGGCCCATTCCACACCCTCCGCGTCAGCCGGCGCGGCCGAAGCGCTCATCTGTCCGCTTCCGCGCGCGAATTGGCAGCGAGAATCCCCCGGGCCGTGACGCTTCGTCTCGCTCCGCTCGCTCAGCGACCGGGACGGCGCCGGGACCGGCCGCTGAGCGAGGAGCCCAGCGACGAGACGAAGCGCGCGGGAGGTGTCGAACCGGTCGCTGAGCGAGGAGCGCAGCGACGAGACGAAGCGCCCACAGGGGGTGACTGTTCCTCCCCAGCCTTCCCGGGAAAAGACCAGTCCACAGGTTCTTTCCGGTGTTCCGGATGGGCACGCTCGATGTCGGTGGCCCTGGGTAGTTTCGGGGTATGGACAGGTTCCCGATCCCGGGCCAGGTGGACCCGGAGCAGGCGACGCGGATGCGTGCGTCGCTGGCCGGGTTGCTGTCCGATGATGTGGTCATCGCGAAGGCGCAGGCCAGCAGGGTCCGGCACATGGGCGCGTTGATGACCGAGGCGTTGGCGCAGATGAAGGAGTCAGGGTCGGCGATCCGGGAGATGCCCGTGCGGTCGATCGCGGCGGAGATCGCGTTCGCCGCACACGTGCCCGACCGCACCGCGCAGCGGGAGCTCGATGACGCCTACACGCTCGTGACCCGGTTCGCCCGCACCGTCGACGTGCTCGAAGAGGGTCGGATCTCGCTCACGCACACCGCGGTGATCCTCAAGACCGGGATCGCCCTGCACAATGACGACGTCCGCGCCGCCTGGGAAGAGACCGTCCTCGATTTTGCGGTGAAGGAGACACCCGGGCGCACCGAGTCCTACGCCCGCGAGCTCGCGGAGGTGGTGAGTCCGGTTTCGATGGAAGAGCGCCACGCGGGGGCCCGGCTCGCCCGATCTGTGAACATCGTGGACCTGGACGACGGAATGTCGCTGCTGCAGGTGAGATTGCCGTCGACGCTGGCCTACGGGATCAGGGACCGGGTCCGGCAGATGGCGAAGACCATCCGGAATGCCGCGAACGCCGAACGAGCTCGTCGCAACCAGGAGGCCCGCGACGCGGCTTCGACCACCGACGACACGGTCGTGGACGACGTGCGCACGACCGCTCAGATCAGCGCGGACCTCGTCGCCGACATGCTGCTGTGTGCCCCGCCGACGGTCGATCCCATCGGAGATGGCGCGTTGGACCGGATCGCAGGACACGTGCAGGTCACCATCCCGGCACCCCTGCTCACCGGAGCCACCGACAAGGGAGCGATGCTCAACGGCCGGATCCCCGTCGACGCCGACGCCGCCCGTCGCCTCGCGGGGAACGCGCCCGGATGGGACCGCGTGTTCACCCACCCGCTCACCGGGGTCGTGATCGCGGTCGACAGGTACACGCCCGCCGCGTCGCAGGCGCGGTTCCTCCGCGCTCGCGACCGGCATTGCCGCGGATTTGGATGCCGCCAGCCCGCCCACCGATGTCAGATCGACCACAATCACGAACACCACGACGGGGGCGAGACGACCGGCGCCAACCTGGCGCATCTCTGCGTCCGCCACCACACCCTCAAGACCGAAACCACGTGGACCGTCACCCAACACCGCGACGGGGTCCTCGAGTTCCGAAGTCCGTTAGGCCACGCCTACATCGACGAACCACCCCGTCGCGTGGTCTTCGTGCCCGACAACGAACCCCCACCCTTCTGACGCTTCGTCTCGCTCCGCTCGCTCAGCGACCGGGGGTGCGCGCCGCACGCTTCGTCTCGCCCTCCGGGCTCGCTCAGCGACCGGGAGCGACGCGGGCGAGCGTCGTCAGGCGATGAGCGCCCACACCCCGGCCACCGCCGACACGAGTGCGAGCACGAGCGCGAGGCCGATGAGCACCGCATGCACGATGAGAAAGCGCGTGGGCTTTCCGGCGGCGTCGCGGGCGCGCGGGTCTTTCGCGATGCGCCCGAAGAAGCGCGGCCACACGACGACGTTGAATGCGGCGTTGACCAGCAACAGGACGGCGAGAAGGGTCTCCACGGTCCGAGCCTAGGCGGGCTGTTACGGTGGTTCCGACCGAGAGGAGGTGACGCGTGATCGAGGCGCTGCTCTCTCCGCTGCACGTGCTCCTCTTCGCCGTCGGACTGACCGCCGCCGCCGAATCCGGCGCGCTGGGTCTGGCGCTGGTAATCCTCGCCGTCGCTGTCGCGGCGGCCGTCGCCGTCGCGCTGGCGACGGGTGTCGCACCCCGTCGGTCCGGCGCGCATCCGCGTCGTGCCATCGACCTCTCCTCTCCTCTCGCGCAGAGCGATCCGGATGCCTCGGGCCACCCGCGCCCGAGGGCACCGGGCATCGCGGCTCCGGCCGCGTAGCCCCCGCCGACCCGCACCCGTCGCACCGACGGCGGTGCGAAGGCGTCCGTTCGCGGCCGATCATGCCCTGATCGCTCCCGCAGAACGGAGAACCATGAATCTATTCGACCTTCCCCCGCTCGCCCTCCTCCTCGACCTCGCCTACGGCGGCCTCACTGCGCTGTCCGGCGTCCTCGCTCCCGTGGCCGGATCCGCCGCATCCGCCGCCGCGATCGTCGTCGTCACGCTCCTCGTCCGCATGGCGCTGATCCCCGTCGGCGTCGCACAAGCGCGCGCCGAGCGCGTCCGCGCCCGCCTCGCCCCTCGCCTCGCCGAGCTGCAGAAGAAGCACCGCACCGATCGCGAGCGGCTCCAGCGCGAGACCATGAGGCTTTATCGCGACGAGAACGCCTCGCCGTTCGCCGGCTGCCTTCCCGTGCTCGCGCAAGCACCTCTCGTGGGCCTCCTCTACGCGGTCTTCCTCCACCCGGTCATCGCCGGTCATGCCAACGCGCTGCTGACCGACACCCTGTGGGGCGTGCCGCTCGGATCCGCCCTGGTCACCACGGTGCTGACGGGCACCGCCGGCCTCGCCACCGCGCTCGTGTTCGGCGGCCTGATCCTCGCCATCGCGGTCGTGGGCGAGCTGACGCGACGGGCGTTCCGCCCCGACCCGGCGACGTCGGCCCCGGCGTTCGCGGTGCGCATGCTCGGTGTCGCGCAGTTCGTGACCGCGGCCGTCGCGGCGTTCGTGCCGCTGGCCGCCGGCCTGTACCTGCTCGTGACCGTGGCGTGGACCCTCGGTCAGCGCCTCCTCCTCCGACGGGTGATCCCGGAGTGACCGCGCCACCTTGGGGCGCCGAATGTGGTTCGGGGCGACCGACGAGCGCCCCGAACCACATCGAGCGCCCCGAACCCGGGGCAGGGCACCGGGCCACGGGCAGACGACCCCGGGCTACAGGCGGATGACCTCGGCGATGCGCACGACGGCGGAGCCTGCCTCCTCGGATGCGGGGAGGTCGACCACGCCGCGGATGCGCCAGTCGTGATCGCCGGCCGGGTCGTCGAGGGTCTGCTCCACGCGCCAGAACCCGGATGCGGTGTCGGCCTCGTCGATCGAGACGAGCGCCGCCGAACGGGCCGGTCCGCCGGTGAGGATCTGATCGTGCTCGGCGAAGTAGGCATCGAGCGCCGCGGGCCAGTCGACGTCGGGATCGAGGGCCTCGAGCTCGTCGTCGCGCTGCAGCGCGGCGAGCTGCACGCGGCGGAACAGCTCGTTGCGCACGAGCACCCCGAACGCCCGCCGGTTGGTGAGCACCGACGGCGGCGCAGGCGGGACGACGGGCGCATCGGGCGCGTCAGCGGGGGCGATCAGCGCCTCCCATTCGTCGACCAGGCTCGAATCGACCTGCCGCACGAGCTCACCGAGCCAGGCGATCACATCGGCGAGGTCGGGCGTCTGGGCATCGGCGGGAACGGTCTGCCGGATCGCGCGGTACGCGTCGGACAGGTAGCGCAAGACGAGGCCTTCGCTGCGGGTCAGCGCGTAGAGGGAGACGAACTCCCCGAACGACAGCGCCCGCTCGAACATGTCGCGGACCACCGACTTGGGCGACAGCTCGAAGTCGCGCACCCAGGGCTGGCTCGACGCGAACACCTCGAAGGCCTGGGCGAGCAGCTCGGCGAGCGGCTTCGGGTAGGTGATGTCCTCGAGAGCGGCCATGCGCTCGTCGTAGTCGAGGCCGTCCTGCTTCATGGCGGCGACGGCCTCGCCGCGCGCGGCGTATTCCTGCTGCGACAAGATCGCGCGCGGGTCGTCGAGAGTCGCCTCGATGACGCTCACGACGTCCAGCGCATAGTGCCCGGTGCCCGCTGCCCGCGGCGCATCGGAAGGGTCCAGGAGTTCGATCGCGGCGAGGGCGAACGGCGACAGCGGCTGGTTGAGGGCGAAGTTCGGCTGCAGATCCACGGTCAGGCGCACGCGGATGACGCCGGCCTCATCCGCGACGACCTGCACGATTCCGGCGTCGCGCAGCGTCCGGAAGATCGCGATCGCCCGCCGTGCCAGCGCGAACTGCCGCGCTCGGGGCTCGTGGTTGTCGAAGACGAGCGAGCGGATGTGCGCGAACGCGTCGCCGCCGCGCGCGAGGACGTTGATCATCATGGCCGCGGTCAGCTGCAGCTGCGGTACGAGGGGTTCGGGCGTCGCATCCACGAGTCGCTGGAACGACCCCTCCCCCCAGTTCACGACCCCGCTCGGCGCCTTCTTCCGCACGATCTTCTTGCGCTTGGCCGCGTCGTCACCGGCCTTGGCGAGCGCGACGGCGTTCTCGATCTCCCACTCCGGCGCCATGACGATGACGTTGCCGTACGGGTCGAATCCCGCGCGCCCCGCCCGGCCGGCGACCTGCTGGAACTCGCGCGCGGTCAACTGCCGCATCTTCGTGCCGTCGAACTTCGACAGCGCGGTGATCACCACCGTGCGGATGGGGACGTTGATGCCGACGCCGAGCGTGTCGGTCCCGCACACCACCCGGAGGAGCCCGCGCTGGGCGAGCGTCTCGACCAGACGCCGGTATCGCGGGAGCATCCCGGCGTGGTGCACGCCGATCCCCGATCGGACCAGCCGGGAGAGGGTCTTGCCGAACCCGGTCGTGAAGCGGAATCCGCCGATCGCCTCCGCGATCGCGTCTCGCTGCTCGCGCGTGATGAGCTTGACGCTCGCGAGCGCCTGCGCGCGCTCCAGCGCCGCGGCCTGGGAGAAGTGCACGATGTACACCGGCGTCTCGCCGTCGCGCACCAGAAGCTCGAGCACCTCGTGCACGGGCCGCCGCGCGTAGGAGAAGTGCAGCGGGACGGGGCGCTCGACCCCCGTCACCCGTGCGGTCGGCCGTCCCGTCCGGCGGGTCAGGTCGTCGGCGATCGACGCGACATCGCCGAGGGTCGCCGACATCAACAGGAACTGCGCGCGCGGGAGGAGGAGAAGCGGCACCTGCCACGCCCAGCCGCGATCGGGGTCGCCGTAGTAGTGGAACTCGTCCATCACGACGGAGTCGACCCGGGCGTCGGCGCCCTGGCGCAGCGCCAGGTTCGCGAGGATCTCCGCCGTACAGCACACGATGGGAGCATCCGGGTTGACGGAGGAGTCGCCGGTGACCATGCCGACGTTCCCGGCGCCGAAGATCTCCACGAGCGCGAAGAACTTCTCACTCACGAGAGCCTTGATCGGCGCGGTGTAATAGGTGCGTCCGCCGCGAGCAAGGCACGCCGCGTGCGCGGCGACGGCGACGAGGGACTTGCCGGTCCCCGTCGGCGTGGACAGGATCACGTGAGAGCCGGAGACGAGCTCGATGACGGCCTCGTCCTGCGCCGGGTACAGCGTGACGCCGCGCTCCTCGGCCCACGCCACGAAGCCGGTGTAGACGGCGTCGTCATCCGAGCCGGACGGGATGAGATCGAGCAGGGTCGGGGGCACACTCCACCCTCTCACCCTGCGTCGGAGAACACTCCCACGCGGTCGCCGTCGAAGACGAACTGCAGCGACGACCCAACCGCGAAGCGCGACCGCAGCGGCAGCGGCTGCTCGGTGTCCACGGTGAACTGGACGGTCGCGGCGAACGCTCCGGCGCCGCAGCCGAAGTACTGCGGTCCGCTGAAGGAGTCCGAGTCCGACTCGAACTGCTCGGTGGGCATCACGACCAGGCACGGATCCTCGCCGCCGAACCACGAGCCCTCCGTGGTCGTGACGGCGGTCATTCCGAAGAAGTCCTGCGACACGCGTGCGTCATCGGCCTGAGGACCGAGGAATCCGGGCCACGCCGTCGGCTCCGACAGCTCCAGTGCGGCGACCTGGGCCGCGCCGGCATCCCGCGAGACGAGCCGGACGGTCGTCGACGCGGCGACCGCGCCGATCACGAGCGCGGCCACCAGCGACACCGCCCACGCGATCGCCAGGCGCCGGCGCCCGCGGGGCGGCTTCGTCGGTGCAGGGGCCGGGGAGCCCGCCGGCGGAGGCGTCCCCGATTCCGTCGGCGCGGCCTCGTTCGCGGCCGGCGGGGATGCGGGCGGCCCTGCCGTCGGCGTGCTCGCGAGGGCCGGCGGGTCGGTCGGAGGCGACGGCGCGGGGCGCAGCGCATCCTCCAGCTCCGCCAGCCGGGCGAGCGCGGCGGGGTCGGTATGGATGTCGGCGTCGGGGCCGTATGCGCGGGCCCGGAGGGAACGCAGCTCCGATTCGCGCGAGGTCACCGCCGTCCCCCCGCTTCGGCGATCGCGCCCAGCGCCGTCACGATGATGAGTCCGTTGAAGAAGAACGACAGCACCGCGTGCCCGAGCACCCGCCCCCGCATGCGCCGATCGACCACCTGGACGTCCGAGACGGCGAGGCTCACGGCCACGGTGTAGGCGAAGTAGGCGAACTCCAGGAAGCCGGGAGAGTCGGTGCCGGGGAAACGCAGGGGCCGGTCGCCGTCGCGGTAGAAGTCCTGCAGATACAGCTGCGAGAACCCCCAGTGCAACAGCATCCACGCCAGCACCATCGCCCAGATCCCGGCGGCATTGAGCAGGAAGCTGTCGTGATCAGCGAACGGATCGAGGAAGAAGATGTGCTGGACCGCCGCGGCGACACCGACGAGGCTGACGAGCGCCGTCGACGTCACCGAGATGACACGCGTCGGTCGGCTCAGCTCGAGCACGAGGGGAGGTTCGTCGGTCTCGGCCCAGCGGGCGGCTGCCGTCAGCAGCGTCCACACGGTGATCACGTAGAGCGTCCCGATGATGCACCACACCACGAGGAGCACCAGGGCCGGCTTGATCGCGGGTGTCAGGATGAAGCCGATCCCGACGACGACGAGCACGACCTGGGCGGCGAGGCTGACGATGAATCCGCCCACGGCCAGACGGCGGCGACGCCCGCGGGGGAAGACGGATCGCACACCGGTCACGATGCGAGCCTACGCGCGGATTCTCACCATCCGTGGGTGTTGAACCACTCGCGCCGTCGATCCGCCTCCTCCCGCGTGGCGTCGCCCCGCCAGGAGTCGTGTTCGATGAGCGTGCCGTCGCGGAGCGGGACGAAACCGTCGCAGACCGGGCACAGGGCGCGCCCGCCGGGGAATCCGTCGGGAAGCGGCTCGGCGGGAGATCCGGGCGCTCCGCTTCCGGGGCAGCGCGGCGGGTCGGCCCCGCGTTCGCTCCACATGAGGCCGGTGTCGCGCCGGGAATGAAGACCCGGATGGCCGGCCTCGCGTGTGCAGATCTCCCCCGATCTCCGGCTCAGGCACAATCGGCGGGCCGCACCGGCAGGGATCGGCCGTGCCGCGCTCACGACGGGTCGTCGACGAGCAGGCGCAGGATGCGCGAGAGCGCCGCTTGATCGGCACGACTGAGCACCTGCAGCTCCTCCCCCTCGCGGCGGGCGAGCTCTGTCATGGCGGCATCCACGCGCTCCGCCCCCTCCGGCGTCAGCCGCACCAGGATGCTCCGCCGGTCGTACTCGTGGGGGCGCCGCTCGATGAATCCTCGCGCGGTGAGCTTCTCCAGCCGATTGGTCATCGCCGCCGAGCCGATCATCGTGGCCTCGATCAGCTGCGCGGGACTCATCTCGTGCGGCTCGTCGGCACGGCGAAGGGCGGCGAGGACGTCGAACTCCCACGCCGCGAGACCGGCGCTGGCGAATGACGCCGCGCGGAGCTTGGTGAGCCGCCGTGCCGCCCGCCGCAGGCGCGACATGACGTCCAGCGGAGTGAGATCGACATCGGGAAGACGCTCCGACCACGCGTCGATGAGCAGATCGACCTCGTCGTCGCGATCGTCGGACACCATGATCCGACCGTAACGCGTCGCGCCGGGTCGCGGGAGCGACACGGCGCCGGACATACTCCCCGGGGGTATCATTGCCGCGTGCACGGGTACGAGGGCAGCAAGGACGACCTTCTCAAGCGCCTCCGGCGCGCGGAGGGCCAGGTGCGCGGCATCGCGCGCATGGTGGAGGAGGACAAGTACTGCATCGACATCCTCACGCAGGTGTCCGCCGCGACGAAGGCGCTCGAGAACGTCGCCCTCTCGCTGCTGAGCGATCACCTCAGCCACTGCGTGGCCGAGGCGACCGCCGAAGGCGGGCCTGTCGCCGAAGAGAAGATCCGCGAAGCGAACGAGGCGATCGCCCGCCTCGTCCGTTCCTGACAACGGGAGAACGCATGGCCGTTCACAAGCTCAACCTCGGACTTGCCGCACCGGCGGACGGATGCGGCGGCGACTCGTGCGCGTGCGCCGCCCCGACGGACGCGGCGTACGGGGACGCCGCCGGTCGCGCGGCATCCGGCCGGGAGATCGGCGTCGTGGGCATGACGTGCGATCACTGCGTCCGCGCGGTCACAGAGGAGATCTCCGCCCTCGACGGCGTCACGGCGGTGCGTGTCGAGCTGGTGGCCGGCGGGACGTCGCGCGTGCGCGTCGACGGCGACGCCTCCGACGACGAACTCCGCGCGGCCGTCACCGAGGCCGGTTACTCCCTCGTCGGCTGAGCCCGGAGCCGGGCCCGGCTCTCAGGCCGCCACGACGGCGAAGCGACGCAACGCGCCGACGGCGTCGGGAAAGGTGAGCGCCTGCTGCACCTCGACGGCGCGGTCGTACCGGGTGCCGGCGAGCGCCACGAACACATGACCGACGACTTCGACGTACCCGGCGACCTCGCCGTCCCACGCGATCTCGTACAGATCGAGGTCGACCCGGGTCCAGGGCTGAGGGGCGGCGAGCGGAGTCGACTCGATGTGACGTGCTTCCATCACCATGCGGCGACTCCTTCTGCCTTTCTCCACAGAGTGCCCTGTCGCCTCGTTTTCGAAATTCGGGGTTGACGGATCGCGGCCGCCACGGTAGGCGTTCGCGCGTGGATCGAGGGGCGGTTCGGCACCACCTTGTCAAGGCCGTACACCGAAACCCTCGCCGTCGTAGGTTCGCAGGCATCCCGCTTCGACGAAAGGAACGCCATGGTCCGCGCGCTCGCACTCAATTGCACCCTCAAGCCGGGGCCTGCCCCCTCCAGCACCGAGAAGCTCCTGCGTGAGGTGCTGTCGGAGCTCGACGGGCTCGGAGTGGAGTCGGAGCTGGTGCGGGTCGTGGACGTCGATGTGCGGCCCGGCGTCGAGAAGGACATGGGCGCCGGTGACGAGTGGCCGCCGATCCGTGAGAAGGTGCTCGCCGCCGACATCCTGGTGCTCGGCACGCCGACGTGGATGGGTCATCCGTCATCGGTGGCCTCCCGGGTTCTCGAGCGGCTCGATGCCGAGTTGAGCGAGACCGACCCCGAGGGCCGGCCGATCCTCTTCGGCAAGGTGGCCGTGGTCGCCGTGGTCGGGAACGAGGACGGCGCGCACAAGATCGCCGCCGACCTGTTCCAGGCGCTCAACGACGTGGGTTACACGATCCCCGCGCAGGGCGTGACCTATTGGAACGGCGAGGCGATGGGTTCGGTCGACTATCAGGACCTTCCCGAGACTCCCGGAAGCACGGCGGAGACGACGGCCACGGTCGCCGCCAACGCCGCGCACCTGGCGGCCCTCCTGTCCGGGGCGAACTACCCCGTCTGACCCGCGCGAGCCGGGCGCCCCCGCCTGGGTCGCTCATCGGAGAGGGCGAAGGCCGCGGGAGGACCGTCGGCGCGGACCAGATCGCCCACGGCGTCGAGCCAGGCGATCTCGCCCACCAGCCGGGCGCGCTCGGCCTCACGGAGCACGGCGCTCGGCACGTCTTCCGGTCGGTCCTCGTCCTCCAGGGCGCTCAGTCGCGCCGTCGCGGCAGCTCGCTCCGCGGCGATGAGGGCTGACGTGTCCACGCCGGGAAGGGTGCTCGCGAGCGCGATCTTCACGGCCCGCTCGTTCCGGCCGACCGGGGCGTCGGCTTCCGAGAGCCACAGCTGCGCCTCGCGTCGCCCCTCGGGGGTGATGCCCCACGAGGTGTGACCGCGGTCATCCGTCCCCTGCTTGGCCACGAGCCCGTCGCGCTCGAGGCGGTCGAGGGTGGTGTAGATCTGACCGACGTTGAGCGATTGCCCGGTGCGACGGGCGTACTCCGTGCGCAGCTGGTAGCCGTAGCAGCGACCCTGATCGAGGATCGCCAACAGGCCGCTGCGCACCGTCATGACTCTCCTCGGCATATCGAGTATGTATCTACGCAGTATAGGGGTGCGCCTCGGCGGACGGCGGGCGGACGTCAGCCGCCGATCGCGTTCATCCCCCGCGGCGGCTGAAGGAAGCCGGGGTCGTCGATCGCATGGCCGGGGAGCTTGCCGCGGACGCACGCCGCCAGCTGCGCCGCGATCGCCTCCGCCCGTCCCTCCTCGCTCGCCCCGCGGAGCGTCGGCACCAGGTCGTACTCGGCGATCGAGAAGAGGCAGTTGCGCAGTTGCCCGTCCGCCGTCAGACGCAACCGGTCGCACGCGCCGCAGAACGGCGCCGTGACCGAGGCGATGACCCCGACGCGGGCCGGACCCCCGTCGAGGAGCCACGTCTCGGCCGGCGCGCCGCCGCGACCCGGGAGGGGAGTGAGGTCCCACCGGGTGCGCAGGGCGGCGAGGATCTCCTCCCGTGGAACCATCGTCGCGCGGTCCCAGGTGTGGCCCGCGTCCAGGGGCATCTGCTCGATGAACCGCATCTGCGCGCCCACGCCGACGGCGAAATCGACGAGGTCGACGAGCTCGTCGTCGTTGACCCCGCGCATCGCGACGGCGTTGAGCTTGAGGGGGCGAAGACCGGATGCCGCGGCCGCGGCGATCCCCGCGAGCACGTCGTCGAGGCGGTCCCTGCGGGTGAGCGCGGCGAAGCGGTCGCGCCGGATGGTGTCGATGCTGATGTTCATGCGGGTCAGTCCCGCATCCACGAGCGCCGGCAGCATCTCGGGGAGGCGGATCCCGTTCGTCGTCAGAGCCACCTGCACGCGGCCCTCGGCGCCCTCGATCGACGACAGGCGGCGCACGATCTCGGGGAGGTCCGGGCGCAGAAGGGGTTCGCCGCCGGTGAGTCGGAACGTCGTCACGCCCAGGCTCGCGGCCACGAGCGCGACATCGACGATCTCGTCGACGGTGAGGATGCTCGTGCGCGCCAGCCACTCGTTGCCCTGCTCGGGCATGCAGTACGTGCACCGCAGCGAGCAGCGATCGGTCAGCGAGATCCGCAGGTCGCGGTGAACGCGGCCGTGGGTGTCGACGAGACCGTCGGCGGGCGCGGCGTCCCGCCGAACCGGCAGGCCGAGCGCGACCGGAACGGCCGTCATCCTGAGTTCCCGCATCGCATCCTCCGAGGCTACGGGGTCCCGCCGACCTACGGCTCCGTCCCCGGTGTTTCGATGACGAGAGATCGGTGCCGCAGCGCCGATCCGGCGGTGTTACCGTGTGGTCAGACCACAGATGATTCCCGCATCCGGAGGTACCCGTGGAGCTGCTCGATCCGCTTCTGCTGGCACGCTGGCAGTTCGGCCTCACGACGCTGTACCACTATCTGTTCGTCCCGCTGACGCTGGGCATGTCGCTGGTCGTCGCGATCTTCCAGACCGTCTGGTATCGCACCGCGAACGTCAAGTGGCTGCACCTCACGCGCTTCTTCGGCAGGATCTTCCTCATCAACTTCGCCATGGGCGTCGTGACCGGCATCGTGCAGGAGTTCCAGTTCGGGATGAACTGGTCGGCGTACTCCCGGTTCGTCGGCGACGTCTTCGGCGCACCGCTCGCCTTCGAGGGGCTGCTCGCCTTCTTCCTCGAGGCGACGTTCATCGGACTGTGGATCTTCGGATGGGACCGACTGCCCCGCCTCGTGCACCTGGGCACCATCTGGATGGTCGTGATCGGCTCCACCCTCTCGGCGTACTTCATCCTCGCCGCCAACGCGTTCATGCAGAACCCGGTGGGGTTCGAGATGGCCGCCGACGGCTCTCGTGCGGAACTCGTCGACTTCTGGGCGCTGCTGACGAACCGCGTCGTGCTGGCCGCGTTCCCTCACACGCTGACCTCGGCGTGGATGTTCGCTGCGGCTGTCGTGATCGCGATCGCCGCGTGGCATCTCGCCCGTGCCCGCAACGTCGAGACGATGCGTCCCGCGCTGCGTTTCGGCATGTGGTTCCTCGTGATCTCCTTCGCCGGCGTCGCGGTCTCCGGCGACCAGCTGAGCCTGCAGATGGTCGCGACGCAGCCGATGAAGATGGCAGCGGCCGAGGCGATGTACAACACCTCCTGCGGTGCCGACGCGTCGTTCTCGCTCTTCTCCATCGGCACACCCGACGGATCGGAGGAGATCTGGTCGCTGCGCGTGCCGTATCTGCTGTCGGTGCTGTCGACCCACTCGCTCGACGGCTGCGTGGAGGGCATCAACGACCTGCAGGCGCTGTACACCGAGCAGTTCGGCCCCGGCGATTACACCCCCGTCATCTGGATCACGTACTGGGCGTTCCGCTGGATGATGGCGCTGGGCGGCGCGGCAGCGGCACTCTCGGTCGCGGGCCTCTGGCTCACCCGCACGAAGTCGCGCTTCGTGATGCGCCCCTGGATGTGGCGCGTGCTGGTGTGGACCGCGCCCCTCCCCCTCCTCGGCAGCCTCGTCGGATGGGTCTTCACCGAGATGGGGCGCCAGCCCTGGATCGTCTTCGGGCTCATGCTCACCGAAGACGGGGTATCCCCGAGCGTTCCCGGCTGGAACGTGCTCATCTCGCTGCTGGCCTTCACGGCCATCTACGCCACGCTCGCGATCGTCGAGATCCGTCTCCTGATCACCTACGGGCAGAAGGGCCCCGATCCCCTTCCCGATCCGGATGCGGCGGACGAACCCGACGCCCTCGAGAACACTCCCACAACGGTCTACTAGGAGCGGACATGGACCTCGCCTATCTCTGGTTCTGGATCGTCGGAGTGCTCTTCGTCGGCTACTTCGTGCTCGACGGATTCGACTTCGGCGTGGGTATGTCCCTCCCCTTCCTGGGGCGCGACGACGTCTCCCGCCGTCAGATCATCAACACCATCGGACCGGTGTGGGACCTCAACGAGACCTGGGTGATCGTCGCCGGAGCCTGCTTGTTCGCGGCGTTCCCCGAGTGGTACGCGACGATGTTCAGCGGGTTCTACCTGCCGCTCTTGCTGATCCTCCTCGCCCTCATCGCCCGCGGGGTGTCGTTCGAGTACCGCCATCAGCGCGAGTCGCTGCGGTGGAAGCGCGCCTTCGACCGCATGATCGTGATCGGCTCGGCGCTGCCGGCGTTCCTCTGGGGCGTCGCGGTGGCGAACATCGTGCAGGGCGTGCCGCTGGACGGCGACCATGAGTTCACCGGCTCGTTTCTGACGCTGCTCAACCCCTACGGACTGCTCGGCGGCCTCACGACGCTGCTGCTGTTCTTCGTACACGGGGTCTACTTCGTCGCGCTCAAGACCGACGGCCGCGTGCACGACGACGCGCGCCGGCTCGCCACCCGCGCCGGCGTCGCCACCGTCGCGGTGGCGTCGGTGTTCGTCGCATGGACGGTGCTCGCTCATCTGTCCCTCCCCGTGGTGGCGCTCGGCGCACTCGCCGCGGTCCTCCTCCTCTCATCTCTCGTGGCGAACCTCCGCGACCGCGAGGGGTGGGCGTTCGGCTTCGGCGCCGGAACGATCCTGGCGGCGGTGCTGATGCTCTGGTGCGCGCTCTTCCCGAACGTGATGCCGTCCACGACGGATGCCGCTCACAGCCTGACGATCGAGAACGCCTCCAGCAGCGACTACACGCTGACGATCATGAGCTGGGCGGCGCTGATCTTCCTCCCGCTCGCGATCGTCTACCAGGGCTGGACCTACTGGGTGTTCCGCAAGCGGGTCACACGCGCGCGCATCGAGCAGGCCGCGCTCACGCACTGACATGACTCGACGCACCGGCCCGGTCGATCCGCGGCTCCTCACGTACGCGCGGGCATCGCGCGGGTTCCTCGCCGTCACGGCTGCGATCGTCCTCGCCCAGACCGGCGTCGTCGTCGCCTTCGCCCTGGTCCTCACCACGACGCTCGTGCGAGCCGTGGCGGGTGCGCCCGCCGACGACCTCTGGCCGCTCCTCGGCGCCGGCGCCGGCCTGGTGGTGCTGCGCTCGCTCCTGGCCGTCGCCTCGGAGCACGTCAGCGCCCGGGGCGGCGCGGCGGCGGCGCTGCAACTGCGGGATGCTCTCGTGAGCGCGGTGCGGCGACTCGGGCCGGGGTGGCTGAGCAGCCGGAACGCGGCGGCACTGTCGGTGACCGCCGGGCATGGCCTGGAGAGCCTCGACGCCTACTTCGCCCGCTACCTGCCGCAACTCGTCGCGACCGGGATCGTCACGCCGATCCTTCTCGGCGCGATGTTCCTCGCCGATCCGCTGTCGGGCCTGATCGTGCTGCTGACGATTCCCCTCATCCCCGTGTTCATGGTCCTCATCGGCCTTGCCACGCGCGCGGCCCAGCGCCGGCAGTACGACACACTGGGCTCCCTCGCCGCACGCTTCGCCGACACCGTCGCAGGTCTGGGCACCCTGAAGGCGTTCGGGAGGGAGCACCGGGCGGCCGACGCGATCGGCGGCGTGACGCGCCGCTACGCGCGCGAGACGATGGCGGTGCTGCGGGTGTCGTTCCTGTCGGGATTCGCGCTGGAATTCCTCGCGTCCATCTCGGTGGCGATCCTCGCGGTGACGATCGGCTTCCGGCTGCTCGCCGGCGAGATGGACCTGCTCGTCGGCCTGTTCGTGCTGCTCCTGGCTCCCGAGGCGTATCTGCCGTTGCGGCAGGTGGGGGCGCAGTTCCACGCCGCAGCCGAGGGTGTCGCCGCGACGGCCGACATCTTCGACGTCCTCGACGCCGCGGCATCCTTCGGCACCGCATCCGTCGGCGCCTCCGAGCGCTCCGGCACGACGGCGGCCCGCGGCGGCGGAAGGGCCCGGCGACTGGAGGCTCGGCGGCTGCGCGTGCAGCGCGGCGACCGCCTGCTGCCGCCGGTGGATCTGACCATCGAGCGCGGGCGGATCACGTGGCTGCGCGGCCCGAGCGGAGCGGGCAAGTCCAGCATCGTCGCCGCGCTCATGGGGTTCGCCGAGTTCGACGGCGAGGTGCTGGTCGACGGGGTCGCCGTCCCGCACGCGCGCGGCGCGGTCGCGTGGGCCGGCCAACGGCCCGGGCTCGTCTCAGGCTCCGTTGCCGCGAACGTCGCGCTCGGCGACAATGCGCCCGACCTCGCGCGCGTGCGCGCGTGCCTCGCCGAGGCACAGGCGCCCGACATCGACCCGGCGCGCGAACTCGGGGTCGGCGGATCGGGCCTGTCCGGCGGGCAGGCGCAGCGGGTGGCGATCGCCCGGGCGCTGTACCGGCTCGGGACCGGCCGGGCGGGCGTCCTCGTGCTCGACGAGCCCTCGAGTGCGCTGGATGCCGACACCGAAGCGGCGCTGTGGCACCGCATCCGTCATCTTGCTGATACCGGGACCGGCGTGCTGCTCGTATCGCACCGGGAGTCGGCGGCATCGATCGCCGACACCACCACTCACTTGCGTGAATCGGCTGCCTCGCCGCGCGAAATGGCAGCCGATTCACGCAAGAGGAACGGGGTGAGGACGTGAACACGCGGATGCAGCGGGTGCTGCGCTCGGCCCAGCCGCCGGCGCGGCGCTTCTTCCCGGCCGTGCTCGCGGGAGCGGGGACCGCCGTGAGCGCCATCGCCCTTCTCGCGGCGAGCGCCTGGCTCATCACCCGCGCCGCCGAGCAGCCGCTCCTGATGTACCTGTCCGCTGCCGTGGTGGCGGTGCGAGCGTTCGCCCTGGGACGCGGCGTCTTCCGCTATCTCGAGCGACTGACCGGTCATCGGGCGGCACTCACACAGCTCGCGGAGGTGCGCGCCGGCCTCGTGCGCGATCTCGTGCCCCTTGCGCCCGATGGGCTCGGCACCGCCCGCCATGGGGCGATGCTGTCGAGCCTCATCGACGACGTCGGAGAGCTGCAGCACCTGCCGCTGCGTGTCGTGCAGCCGCTCGCCGTCGCCGTCGTCGCCGCACTCGCGAGCGTCGCTTTCGCCGCGTTCGTGTCGTGGCCCGCGGCCCTCATGCTGCTCGCGTGCCTGGCGGCAGCGTTCGCGCTGTCGGTCGGTGTCGGATGGGCGGCGGGGGCCCGCGCCGAGCGCGCCGTCGCGCCGCTGCGGGCCCGGCTCGCCGATGCGGTTTACGACCTGCTCGTCTCCCTCGACGTGCTGACCGCGTTCGACGCGGCGGATGCAGCGCACGCGCGCGTGCGCACGGCCGATGAAGAGCTCCGCCGGGCCGTCGTCCGCCGCGGGGTCGCGCAGGGGGCGACGGCGGCTGCCGTCTCGCTCCTGGCCGGACTCGCATCGCTCCTCTCCCTCGTCGTCGCCGCGCCGCAGGTGGCCAGCGGCACGCTGAGCGGCCCGGGGCTCGCGATCGTGGTGCTCCTCCCGATGGCGGTGTTCGAGGTCTTCGGCCCCGTGCCCCTCGCCCTCGCCTCCTGGCGGCAGGTGCGCGCCGCGGCGGCGCGTATCGCCGACACGGTTCCCGATCGGATCCCCGCGGCGCTGCCCTCCGGCGAGCCCGCCGCGACCGGCCGTGCCCCCGCCCTGGGCTCCGGTATCGAGCTGCGCGGTCTGGGCGCCACGTGGCCCGCGCTCTCGCCCGCCGGCACCGACACCGGGCGACTCAGCGGCGTCGACCTGCACGTGCGGCCGGGCGAGCGCGTGCGGGTGACGGGACCGAGCGGTGCGGGCAAGACGACTCTCGCGCACACGCTCGTCCGGTTCCTCGACTACACCGGGTCGTACACGATCGGGGGCGTGGAAGCGCGGGACCTCGCCGGCGAGGACCTCCGCCGCACCGTCGGATTGTGCGAGCAGGTGCCCTTCCTCTTCGACGAGTCGGTGCGGCAGAACCTGCTGTTCGCCCGCGACACCGCGACCGACGTCGAGCTCGAGGCAACCCTGGAGCGCGTGGGCCTCGGCGCCTGGGTGCGCGAGCGCGGTGGGCTCGACGCTCGTGTCGGCGACCGCGGCGCGCTCGTCAGCGGTGGACAGGCGCAGCGGATCGCCCTGGCCCGTGCGCTGCTGCGCGGCTTCCCGGTGCTCGTGCTCGACGAGCCGACCGCCGGGGTCGACCCCGAGGCCTCCGCCGCCCTGCTGCAGGACCTCCTGGGCGCCGTGCGTCCGGACCAGGCGGTCGTGCTCATCTCGCACGTCGACGTGCCGGCCCCCCTCGTCGACCGCACCGTGCGTCTGGCCGGTGGGAGCCTCGTCGCCTGACGCGAGAGCGGATCGTCTCGGCGCACCGGCATCGAATTCGATGCACTCCCGGCCGGGCGATGCGCACTCGGCGAGTCAGACGGCGCGGCCGAACGCCTGCACGCCGGCGGGTGAGGGCAGCGCGGCGAACCCGAGACGGCGATAGAACGCCAGCGCGCCGGTGTTGTCGGCCGTTGCGACCAGGTGGAGGCCGGAGACCCCGGCCTCCCGGAGCGCCTCGATGAGCGCGTCGATGAGCCGGCGCCCCCACCCGCGCCCCTGCGCCTCGGGAAGCAGATCGATGTGGAGGTGCGCGGGAAACTCGTCGCCGTAGGGCTCGGCACCGGGCCCGCGGGCGTAGGCATAGCGGAGGATGCCGTCCTGACGCGTGCGGTCGCCGGTCGGCTCCGGCCACCGAGCGGCGAACCGGGGCCACCACTCCTCGCGGAACCACCGTTCGAACGCCCGCGTGTCGGGGGTCGCGACGAGATACCCGACGACCCGGTCGTCGTCATCGGCCACGACGAACGCGAATTCCGGATGCCGCGCCACGTACGGCAGCACGAAGATCTCCGCCCAGAGACCGTCGTCATCGAGCACCCCCGTCGCGTCGCCGCCCGCATCGGCGGTGCGCAGGCACACCTCGGCGAGCGCGCGCTCGTCGCCGGGTCGATAGGGCCGCATCCGCATCCCGGAATCCTAGCCAGCCGGGCAGGGCAGGAACCGCACGTCGGCGGGGGCGACCGAAAGCCGCACCGAGGTGCCCGGAGCGAGCGCCGTCGCGGATGCCGCATCGAGGTCGACCGCGCACCATTGCGCGTGCATCCGCACGCCCGTGGGAGTGGACTCCAGACGGTCGACCGTCGTCGTCCACGCGTTCTCGACCGCATCCGTGGGCACGAGGCGGACGGCGGCCGGGCGGAACACGGCGGCCAGCGGCCGGCCGGAGCCGTCCGCCCGCGCGTGCGAGGCCGCGTCCGCCGACCGCAGCCGCACGTCGCCGCGCACCCACCGGCCCGCTCCCGCCTCCCCGTCCACCCGGTTGAGCCCGGCCAGCGCCGCCACGAACGGGGTCGCCGGTTCGGCGAGCACCGTCCGGACGAGCCCGCTCTGGGTGACCGACCCGGCCTCGAGCACGAGAAGCCGATCGGCGAGGGCGGCCGCGTCCACGGCGTCGTGGGTGACGGCGACGGTGGTAACCCCGCTCAGCTGCTCACGGAGCATCGCCCGGATCTCCGCCGCCGTCACCGGGTCGAGCGCGACGAGCGGTTCGTCGAGCAGCACGGCCCGCGGCGAGGCGGCGAGCGCCCGTGCCACCGCGACCCGTTGCTGTTCACCGCCCGACAGCTCGGCGGGACGCCGGCCTCCCGCGCCGTCGAGCCCGACGCGCGCCAGCCACACGTCGGCGTCGGCCGCTGCCTGCGCGCGCGGGGTTCCCGTCGCCCGCGGGCCGAACGCGACGTTGTCGCGCGCGTTCAGATGCGGGAAGAGACGGGCATCCTGTCCGAGGAGCACGACGCCGCGGCGCATCGGCGGCACGCGCAGGCGCCCTCGAACGGGCGCGCGCTCGACCACGCGATCGCCGACGCGGATCTCTCCCTCCCCGAGCGGCACGAGCCCCGCGAGGGCATTGAGCACCGTCGACTTCCCCGCACCGCTCGGGCCCATGATCGCCACGGTCTCCCCCGCGGCGACCTCAAGCGAGAGCGACACGTCGAAGTGCTCGCGCGGCACCCGGATGCGGGCGGAGAGACCGCTCACCGCGCGCTCCCGGGCCGCCAGCCGCGCACGAGGAGAAGCACCGCGACGGCGGTGAGGAGAAGCAGCAGCGAGAGCGCGACGGCCGTTCCCGGCGTGACGCCGGCGCCGTTAAAGGCGGTGTAGATCGCCAGTGGCATCGTCTGCGTCACACCGGGGGCGTTGCCGGCGAACAGCGCCGTCGCGCCGAACTCACCGATCGCGCGCGCGAAGCACAGGACGACGCCGGCGACGAGGCCCGGGGCGGCGAGGGGCAGCGTGACGCGGCGGAAGATCGTCCATCGGCCGGCGCCGAGCGCCGCGGCGGTGCGCTCGAAGTCGACTCCGGAGGTACGCACCGCGCCCTCGACGGCGAGCACGAGGAAGGGAAGCGCGACGAAGGTCTGCGCCACCACGACAGCGGCGGTGGTGAACGGCAGACCGGATGCCGCCAGCCACCCCGTCCGGCCGAACAGGTAGAGGAGCGCGACGCCGCCGACCATCGGCGGAAGGACCAGCGGCACTGTCACGATCGCGCGGAGGATCGCGGCGAGGCGTCCGTCGGCGCGCGCGATGAGCACGGCCAGCGGCACACCGACCGCGATGCAGATCATCGTGGCCGCGATGCCGGTCTGCACGGACAGCAGGAGGGCGGAGACGGCCGCCGGGGCGGTGACGTCGGCCCACAGCGTCCCCCACGACACTCGTGAGACGAGAGCGAGGAGCGGGAGGGTGAGGAAGGCCACGGCCAGCATGGCCGGGACGGCGAGCCATCCGGGCGCGTAACCCGCGCGCGAGCTCACGGCCGCCCGAATCCGGATTCCGCGAGGATGCCCTGCCCCGCCGGCGACAGGACGAACGCCACGAAGGCGGCGGCCGCCGCGGGATTGCGGGCCCGTTCGAGCGCCGTGATCGGGTATGCGTTCACGACCTCGTCGGCCCGGGCGGGCACGATCGCCTCGACCTCGTCTACGCCGCGCACATCCGTGGCGTAGACGAGACCGGCGTCGGCCACGCCGGCGGCGACCTTCGTCCGCACGGCCGTCACGTTCTGCTCGAGGCTGGCCGCCTCCACCGCCACGCCCGCCCTCGCCAGGAGCACCGCGGATGCTGCTCCGCACGGGACCTCCGGTGCGCACAGGACGACCGTCGCGGCGGGGAGGTCGGCGAGGGAGTCGATTCCGGCGGGATTGCCGGCCGGCACGGCGATCACGAGCGTGTTGGTGGCGAACAGCTCCGGGCCGAGGGCCGCATCGCCGATCTTGGCCATGGTCGCCTCGTCGGCCGAGGCGAACACGTCAGCCGGGGCACCCTCGCCGATCTGGATCGCCAGCGTCGCGGACCCGTCGTACACGGCCGTCACATCGACGGCGGGATGAGCCTCCTCGAACGCGACGGCGATCTCGTCGAAGGCGGCTGCCAAGGAGGCCGCGGCGTAGACCGAGAGCGTCCCGTCGAGGGCGCCGGCAGTCCCGGAGGGCGACGGTGCCGTCGCCGGTGCCGCTGTCGCGCACCCCGCCACCGCGAGGATGCCGGCGAGGAGGGCGGCCGCGAGCGGTCGGCGAGCGGTGCGGTGCATATCAGTCCCTCGGCGTCTCGAGGACGACGTTGGTGGCCTTGATCGAGGCGACGGCGAGAGAACCGACCTCCAGTCCCAGCTCACGGACCGCTTCGGCCGACAACAGCGACACCACGCGGTGCGGGCCGCTCTGCAGATCGACCTGGGCCATGACGCCATCCACCTGGACGCGGGTGACGATGCCGACGAAGCGGTTACGAGCGCTGGAGAGGACGTCGGTGGGGTCTCCCGCGTCGCCGGCGGAGGAGGCGGCGTGGGCGGCGAGCGCCTCTCCGGGGATCTCCGCGGGGCTCCCGGCTGCCGGGAGGGTGCCCGCGTCGACCCACCGCCGCACCGTGTCGTCACTGACCCCGAGAAGGCGCGCCGCCTGCGCGATGCGGAAGCTGTTCACCGACGCAGATTACCGCATCCACGGGAGATCGTTCCGTATTAATCCGCACATGCGGGGCGACTCGCTCATGCGTCGGAGCCGTAGCCTGGGAGGATGAAGCCGCTGGTCGATCCGATCGACGCCCTCGCCCCCGAGGAGCTCGTCCGCACCGCCCGCTCCGCGGTCCTGGCCGGCATCGGGGAAGAGGGGCAGCGCCGGTTGGCCGCTGCGCGCGTCGCCGTGATCGGGGCCGGTGGCCTCGGCTCACCCGCGATCCTGGCGCTGACGGCGGCGGGTGTCGGAGAGATCGTCGTCGTCGATGACGACGTCGTGGAACTGACGAATCTGCAGCGCCAGATCCTTCACCGCGTGGCCGACATCGGGGCGCCGAAGACCGCCTCGGTGGTGCGGGCCGCCGCCGACCTCGCCCCCGCGGTACGCATCCTCGCCCACTCCGTGCGCCTCACCGCCGCCAATGCGAGCGAGCTGCTGGCGGGCGTGCACGTCGTCGTCGACGGCAGCGATACCTTCCAGACCCGGCGGCACGTCGCCGCGGCGGCGGAGGCGGCGGGGATTCCGCTGGTGTGGGGCGCCGTGCAGGAGTGGCACGGCCAGGTGACGGTGTTCTGGTCGGACCCGCCCGGCGGCGCGCCGGCGATCCGCCTCGGCGACCTGTTCCCCGAGGGCACAGAGGGCGATCCGCCCACGTGCGAGCAGGTGGGCGTCCTCGGAGCACTGTGCGTCCAGGTGGGCGGGATGATGGCGACCGAGGCCGTCAAGCTCGTGACGGGTGCGGGTGATCCGCTGCTGGGCCGCCTGGCCGCCGTCGACGCCCTGCGCGCACGGGTGACCGAGATCCCGATCCGGCCGGCGATCGGGGCGCACGCGTGAGCGCCCCCCGGTCGGTCGAGGAGCAGCTGCGAATTGTCCTCTCGGCCGTACGGATGCTCCCCGCCGAGACGCTTCCGATCGAGCGCGCCGCGGGGCGCACTCTGTCGACCCCTGTCTGCGCAGCCCACGACCTTCCCCTCTTCGACAACTCGGCGATGGACGGGTTCGCCGTGCGCACCGCTGACACGACCGACGCGGATGCGGCGCATCCGGCAGTCCTCCGCGTCGTGGCAGACCTTCCGGCCGGGACCGACGCCGACCCGTCGCTCGGTGCCGGTGAAGCGGCGCGGATCATGACCGGCTCCCCCGTCCCCGCCGCCGCGGACGCCGTCGTGCCCTTCGAGCAGACGGCCGGAGGTCTGGCCGATTCGCTCGGCGAGGTGCAGGTGCTCCGGCCGCCGTCGGTGGGCGCGCACATCCGTCGCCGCGGCTCCGATCTCCGCGCCGGCGACGTGGTGATCGCGGCGGGCGTGCGGCTGGGCGCCTTCCAGATCGCCGGCGCGATCGCGGCGGGCGTGGCGGAGGTCGAGGTGGCGCGGCGTCCCCGTCTGGCCGTGGTCTCCACCGGCAGCGAGCTCGTCGACGCCGGGACGCCCCCCGCCCGGGGGCGCATCCCCGACTCCAACGGCCCGCTCCTTCGCGCGCTCGTGGCGGGCGCCGAGAGCGAGATCGTCTTCACGGCCCGCGTGATCGACGAGGCCGAGGCGGTGACCCTCGCGGTGACGGACGCCGTTGCCGCCGGCGCGGATGTCGTCGTCTTCACGGGGGGCGTGAGCGCGGGAGCGTACGAGCCCGTGCGCGGCGCCTTCGAGGGCGGCGGTCACATCGAGTTCGTCCCGGTCGCGATGCAACCGGGAAAGCCCCAGGCCTTCGGCGTGCTGCCGTCGGGCACGCTCGTCTTCGGCCTTCCGGGCAACCCCGTGAGCGTGGCGGTGTCGTTCGAGGTGTTCGTGCGCCCGGCACTTCTGGCCCTGCAGGGCCGCTCCTCTCTCTTCCGCCGCCGCGCACGGCTCACCGCCGCCGCCGGATGGCGGACGCCGCCGGGGCGCCGACAGTACCTCCCGGCCGTCGTGGACCTCGAGGCCGGCACCGTGCGCCCGGCGACGACGGGCGGGTCGGGATCGCACCTGGCCGGCGGCCTGGCACGGGCGGAGGCGTTCGCGGTCGTCCCCGCCGAGGTCGAGGCCGTGAGCGCCGGCGACGCGGTCGATGTCATGCTGGTGACATGAGCTTCCCCCACCTCGACGCCGCCGGGCGTGCGCACATGGTCGACGTCACCGGCAAGCAGCCGACCGTGCGCTTCGCGACCGCGCGCGGGTTCGTGCGGTGCTCCGCCGAGGTCGTCGCGGCCCTGCGCAGCGGCACCGCGCCGAAGGGCGACGTGCTCGCGGTCGCCCGGATCGCCGGCATCCAGGCCGCCAAGTCGGCGTCGTCGCTTCTGCCGCTGGCCCACGTCATCGGCGTGCACTCTGCCGCTGTCGAGCTCGAGATCACCGCGGAGGGTGTCGAGATCGAGGCGCGGGTGGGCACCGCCGACCGCACCGGGGTGGAGATGGAAGCCCTCACCGCCGTCTCGGTCGCAGCCCTCGCGGTCGTCGACATGGTCAAGGGGATGGACCGTGGCACCGTGATCGAGGACGTCCGCATCGTCGCGAAGTCGGGCGGAAGATCGGGCGAGTGGACCAGGCCCGGGGAGCCCGACCTCCCGTGATCCGCATCCGCTACTTCGCCGCAGCGGCCGAGCGCGCCGGCACCGACGCCGAGGAGCGCGGCGAGGCTTCGCTCGTGGCGCTTCGTGCGGCCCTGACCGCGGAGCATCCGGCCCTCGGCGACATCCTTCCGCGCTGCGCCGTGCTCGTCGACGGAGCCCGAGCAGACTCCGACGTCGCCCTTCCCGACGGCGCCGTCGTCGACGTGCTGCCACCCTTCGCGGGCGGCTGAAGCGAGACTCCACCTCCGCTCCGAGACTGCCGTCGAGGGACGCAGCCTGGTGGCGCGGATGCGGTCTCGTGGCGCGCGGGGGTGGCTAGCCGCCGAGGCCCTTCCACGCCGTCGTCCCGTCGGCCTCGACCTGGCGCTTCCACACCGGCAGGTCGACCTTGATCGCCTCGATGAGGGCGCGGCAGACGTCGAATGCCGCTGCGCGGTGGCCGGATGCCACGGCGATGACGACGGCGGCCTCTCCCACTCCCAGCCGCCCGACGCGATGGCTGACCGCGACGACCGCGTCGGTGCCGGTCGCGGCCCGGGCGGCGAGGCCCGCGAGCGTCGCCTCCGCGTCGGGGTGAGCACTGTACTCCAGCGCCACCACCTCGCCGGATGCATCCGGATCGTTGTCACGCACCCGTCCGAGAAAGACCGTGCTCGCGCCGAGGGCGGGATCGTCCACGGCAGCGAGGTGCGCCGCCACGTCGAGCGGCTCGGCGGAGATCGCGGCGCGGCGCACGACGCTCACGCGTGGTCTCCGCCCGCGAGCTGGTCGACGACGTGCGCGGCCACCGAGACGACGAACGCGATGCCGCCCTCCACCGCGCGCGGCGAGCCGGGAAGGTTCACGACGAACACGCCGCCAGGATCGACGACGCCCGCGCGGCCGCGGGACAACGCCGCGAGCGGGGTATCGTCCGCTCCCCGCCGCCGGAGCTCCTCCGCCACCCCCGGAACATCGCGCGTCAGCACGCGCGCCGTGCCCTCGGGGGTCAGGTCGCGCGGGGAGACCCCGGTCCCGCCCGTCGTCACGACCAGGGCGGCACCCGCGGCGATGGCGCCGCGGAGGGCCACCTCGACGCTGTCGGCGCCGTCCGGGACCACGTCGGGTTCGGCGCAGTCCCACCCCGCCTCGCGCAGCAGCCGCACGGCCAGCGGCCCGCCGCGGTCCTCGCGCTCACCCGCCGCCGACCGGTCCGACACCGTGATCACCCGGGCGTTTCGTCGCATCCGCCCAGCCTACGAGGCGCGCGCGGCCGCCGTGATGCGGTTGGCCATGCCCCGGAAGATGAAGCCGTGGAAGGGGAGGACGGCGAGCCAGTACAGCCGCCCCGCCAGGCCTCGGGGAAAGAAGACGGCACGCTGGTCGTACCGCGCACCGCCGTCGTCGGGGGTGACGCGCAGCTCGAGCCACGCGAGCCCGGGCACCTTCATCTCGGCGCGCAGCCGCAGGAGCCGCCCCGGCTCGAGAGCCTCGACGCGCCAGAAATCCAAGGCGTCTCCCACGGCGACGCGGCGGCGGCTGCGGCGTCCGCGCGCGAGCCCCACACCGCCGACGAGGCGGTCCATCCACCCGCGCACCGCCCACAGCACCGGCGAGGAGTACCACCCGTTCTCGCCGCCGATCCCTTCGACGACGTCCCACAGTCGCTCGGGCGATGCGGCTGTGAACGCCGTCCTCGCATCGACGAACACTGTCCGCCCCGACCAGTCGGGGTCGCTGGGAAGCGGGTCGCTCGGCACCGCCGAGACCTCGGCATCCCGCCAGCTCGTCTCCACGTCGTCATCCCGCACGCGGCCGAGGGCCAGGGCGACGGCGCGTCGATAGGGCGTCAGCCCGCCCGCCGGCGGCGGGATGAGCGCGTCGATGTCGCCGTCCTTGACGACGCAGTCGTTCTGGAGCGACTCCACGAGCGGCCGCGCGATCGCGCGGGGTATCGGGGTCACGAGGTTCACCCAGTGCGAGGCGAGTCGCGGGGTGAGCACCGGCAGGGCGGCGATCGCGCGCTGTCGCAGACCCGCCTCGACGGCGTATCCGTTCATCATCTGCCCGTAGCGGAGCACGTCGGGCCCGCCGATGTCGACCGTGCGGTTCGCGGAGGCGGGGACGTGCGCCGCACCGAGGAGGTAGTAGAGCACGTCGCGGACGGCGATCGGCTGGATGCGGTTGCGCACCCACCGCGGCGCCGGCATGTACGGCAGCACCTCGGTGAGGTGGCGCACCATCTCGAACGAGGCCGATCCCGACCCGATGACGACGCCTGCCTGCAGCACGAGGGTCGGAACGCCGCTGTCGAGGAGGATCCGTCCCACCTCCACGCGAGAGCGCAGATGCGGCGACAGCGGCGCGTCGTCGGGGTGCAGGCCGCCGAGGTACACGATGCGCGACACTCCCGCCCGTGATGCCGCCGCAGCGACGGTGCGGGCGGCGGTGCGGTCCGCCTCCTCGAACGCGGGACCGGCCGACATCGAATGCACGAGGTAGTACAGCACGTCGACGTCCGCGACCGCGGATGCCACGGCCTGGGCGTCGGACGCGTCGCCGCCGACGACCTCCACCTCCGCGCCCCACGCGAACGACTTCGCGCGTTCGGGGCTGCGCGCGAGCACGCGCACGCGGTAGCCCGCGCGGAGGAGGCGCGGCACGAGCCGGCCGCCGAGGTACCCGGTCGCGCCGATGACGAGGGCGCGCGGCGCCGACCCGTCGGCCCGGGGTCGCGCGCGCAGCGCCGCTTCGTCGCCCGAGGGCGCGCTCACATCCGTCACCCGCTCGACGCTACGGCGCCGGGGCGTTCCGACCCAGGGCTTGACGGCGGAGCGCTCTGCTTCAGCGCCGTCGCGCGGTCCCGAACATGCCGCGGATGACACCGCGCAGGATCGTCTGCGTCGCCGGGGCCGAGAGGATCTCTTCGAGCGGACTCGCCTCCGACCGCCGCGACCGGGTGCGCGTGACGCGGGATGTGGAGCGCCGCAGCCGCTCCTCCTCCGCGCGGGCCTTCTTCTCCGCCGCCGCGGCGGCCTTGTCGATCGCCGCCTTCTGCCGGGCGTACTCGGCCTCGGCCTCGGCCTTCTCGCGCGCCGCTTGCTCAGCCTCGAACGCCTCCTGCGCGGCGTTCATCCGGGCCGTCAGGATCTCTCGCGCCGACTCCCGATCGACGGGAGTGCCGTACCTCGCCATCAGGGGGGAGGCGGCGACCGTCGCGTCGATGCGCTCGCGCGGTGTCGGCGACATGGATCCCGCGGGTGCGCGCAGGCGGGTCCAGGCCACCGGCGTCGGCGCGCCCCGCTCGCTCAGCACCGTGACGATCGCCTCGCCGGTGCCGAGCTCTTGCAGCACGCGCTCGAGGTCGTACCCCGACGACGGGAAGGTGCGCACGCTCGCACGCAGCGCCGCAGCGTCGTCGGGTGTGTATGCCCTGAGCGCATGCTGGATGCGCGAACCCAGCTGCGCCAGCACATCGGCGGGGACGTCCTTCGGCGTCTGCGTGACGAAGAACACGCCGACGCCCTTCGACCGGATGAGGCGGACCGTCTGCACGATCGCGGCCACGAAGTCCTTCGACGCGCCGCGGAAGAGCAGGTGCGCCTCGTCGAAGAAGAACACCAGCTTCGGACGCTCGAGGTCTCCCACCTCCGGGAGGAGCTCGAACAACTCCGCGAGGAGGTACATCAGAAAGGTCGAGAACAGTTCGGGCCGGTCGGCCACGCCGGGCACTTCGAGCAAACTGATCATCCCCGACCCGTCGGGCGCGGTGCGCACGAACTCGGCGACGTCGAACTCCGGCTCCCCGAAGAACACATCGGCGCCGGCATCGGCGAACCCGATCAGCTCCCGAAGGATGACGCCGACCGTCGCCGCGGAGAGCCCTCCGAGGTCCTTGAGCTCGCCCTTGCCCTCGTCGCTGACGAGGAAGGTGAGGACCGACCGCAGATCCGACAGGTCGACGAGAGCGAGCCCATTGCGGTCGGCGTAGTGGAACACCAGGGTCAAGCTCGACTCCTGGGTGGCATTCAGACCCAGCACCCGACTGAGAAGGAGTGGCCCGAAGCCCGACACGGTCGCTCGCACCGGGATGCCCGACCCCCTGCCGCCGAGAGCGAAGTACTCGGCGGGGAAGGCGCGGGGTGACCAGTCCTGCCCGATCGCGGACGTGCGCGCGAGGAGGGCGTCGCTCCCCTCCCCGGGCGTCGCCATCCCGGACAGGTCGCCCTTGATGTCGGCGGCGAAGACGGCGACGCCGTGCGCAGACAGCTGCTCGGCGAGCAGCTGGAGTGTGCGGGTCTTCCCGGTCCCGGTGGCACCGGCGACCAACCCGTGGCGGTTCGTCATCGCGAACGGGATGCGCACCGGCGTGGCTGCGTCGACGTCCCCGTTGACGAGGGCGCCGATCTCAAGCGCCTCGTCCGCCACGGCGTAGCCGGCACGGACGGCGGCCACTTCTGCCGCGTCCAAGGGGCCTGCGGCCGGGACGAGCGCGGCGGCATCCGGGGGCGGAGGGCCGGGGGCACCGGATGCTGCCTCCGCGGCGGCGAGCGCCGCGCGTGCACGAGCAGCGCGCAGCTCCGCCTCGGCGAGATCGGCCTCGGCGCGCAGTCGCGCGAGCTCGGCGGCGCGATCGGTCACGACGGGTTCTCGTCGGCCAGCGACGCCTCGCGCGCGCCCTGCCGACGCGCCTGGATGCGCACGCGATCCTGCGCCAGCAGGGCGGAGAACACCGCGGCGAGGGTGAAGGCGACGCCGGCTCCCGCCAGCGCTCCGCCGAGGGTGTCGCTCAGCCAGTGCGCGTGCAGGTAGGTGCGGCTGAACGCCATCAGCACGATCCACACCGCGCCGACGATCACGACCCAGACGCGGGGGAACAGCAGCGCGGCGATGACGGCGATCGTCGCCGCGTTCGCGGTGTGTCCGGAGGGGAACGACCCGTAGTCGCTGACGATGAGGATCTCATCCGGCCGCGCTCGGCCGAACGCGTGCTTGAGGACCTGCACGGCCGCCGCGCTGAGGGCGGAGGCGGCCACGAAGTACACCGCCGCCCACGGTCGCCGCAGGAGGACGAGCGCGAGCGCCCCGCCGAGGGGGATCACGTAGATGGCGACCCACGTTCCGCCGACGCTGTTCATGACCAGGGAGAAGTCGAACAGCACGGAGTCTGTCTCGGTGTGCGGGAGGAGGCCGTTCCACCACGCGTCGATCGCGAAGGGGTCGTTGCCGCGAGCGAGGACCCAGGCGCCGAGTGCGCACGCGAGCGCCAGGAGCACGAGGCCGGTGAGAAGCTGCACGCGCCATGATCGGACGAGGTGGGACTCCATGAGGCAAGTCTGACCGACCCGGGGGATCCGCGCCGGTGGCTTGCGATCGACGGGCTGACATGGCACCGGCGGGTCGCGTCGCCGGCGGGAGGTCGGCACAATGGCGAGATGACCCGTGTCGTGGATGTCGTGCGTGCCGTCGTCGCCCCGCTCAGCCGTACGCGCGCCTTCCGGCGGTACGGGCCCCGCCTCCTGCCGCCGGTCGAGCGGGCTCTCGCGCGGTCGACGCGCGGTCGCGTGCAGCTGAGCGCGCTCCTCGTACCCTCGCTGGTGCTCCACACCGTCGGTGCCCGGTCGGGAGAACCGCGGGATGCAGCGCTGATGTACACGCCGGACGGCTCGGGGCGCGCGATCGTGGCGGGCTCGAACTTCGCCGGCGACCGGCACCCGGCATGGACGGCGAACCTCCTCGCCTCCCCCGACGCCGAGATCACCGTCCGCGGCCGCCGGATCCCGGTGCACGCGACGCTGATCGGCGATGACGAACGCGATGCGGTGTGGGCCCGCATCGAGCGGCAGTGGCCCGGCTACCGGGGCTATGAGAGGGAGTCGGGGCGCGTGGTGCGGCTGTTCCGCCTGCAACCGGTGCGCCGCGGCGGCTGACTCAGGGGGCGAGGAGCCCCACGGAGCGCGGCCGGACGAGCGCCCACAGGGCGACGACGCCCAGCACCGAGCAGCCGACCATCACCAGCGCCATCGTGGTGGCGGTGATGCCGGTGCTGCCCGAAACCCAGCCGACGACCGGCGAGATCACGCCGGCGACGCCGAAGTTCGTGGCTCCGATGACCGACTGGGCGGTGCCGGCCGCCTTGCCGTGACGGTCGAGTGCGAGCACCTGGACGCAGGGGAAGGTGAAGCCGCAGGCGGTCATGAAGACGAACAGGGGCACGATGGTCCCCCACATCCCGAGGCCGAGCTGGTCGGTGCCGATGATGGCGATCGCCGCGAGAACCAGGACGGTGGTGGAGCCGGCCAGCACCCACTGCGGGCCGAATCGCGCGGCGAGCCGGGACGCCGCCTGCACCCCGACGACGACGCCCACGGAGTTGACCGCGAACAGCAGTCCGTACTGCTGCGCGTCGAGGCCGTAGGAGCCTTGAAAGAGGAAGGACGACGCCGACAGGTAGGAGAACAGCCCGCTGAAGGTCATCCCGCCGATGACGAGCACCCCGAGGAAGACGCGGTCGCGGAAGACGCTCGCATACCGCTGCCACACTGTGGTCGATCCCTGCTCGCGCCGCCGCTCGCGCGGAAGCGTCTCGGGCACGAGCACGATCGCGGAGACCAGCATCACCGCGCCGTACAGGGCGAGGACGACGAAGATGCCGCGCCACGGCACGACGAGAAGGAGCGCCGACCCCACGAGCGGGGCGAGCACCGGGGCGACGCCCGACACCAGGGCCAGACGCGAGAGCATCACGACGAGCCGCCGCCCGCCGAAGAGGTCGCGCACGATCGCGGCCGCGACCACACCGCCGGCGGCCGCGCCGGCACCCATCAAGACGCGCGCGACCCCGAGCAGGTCGAGGGTCGGAGCGAGGGCCGCGGCCGTGCTCGCGATGACGTGGAGCGCCGTGACGGCGAGAAGGGGGATGCGCCGGCCCACCTTGTCGCTCAGCGGACCGACGATCAGCTGGCCGAGCGCGAAGCCGGCCATGGTGCCGGTGAGGGTCAGCTGGATGGCGGCCGCTGTCGTGTGGAAGTCGCTCTCCAGTACCGGGAAGGCCGGGAGGTACAGGTCGATCGTGAAGGGGCCGAGAGCCGTCAGCGCACCGAGCAGGATGATGTAGACCACGCGGCGACCCGCCGTGAGCGAATCACCCGGGTGCAGCACGACGGGGGCGGTGGTCGGATTGCTCCCGAGCACGCGGATGGCGCCGGTCGGCGAGGTCGTTCGCGGCGCGGGCGCGCCTGCGGTGCGGAGTTCAGCGGTGTCGAGCACGGAGCCTTCGTTCGAGGAAGCAGCAAAAGACCCGGCGGGTGTGCCGGGTCGGGGGGAGAGGGAGGTGGGGAAGTCCCGAATCGATTCGAGGCCCCCTCCGATGATAGCTCCCGGCAGCCGCCACCGTCGCACCGGACGGAAATCGGGACCCTCCCAGGCGCGGACGCATTCGTCCGAATAGGCTGGTCAGGTCGCATCCGCCCGACATGCCCACCTTCCCCGCACCGAAACCTCCGCGCACATGACCCCTTCCTCCGGCCCCGCCGACCGCCGATCCAGCGGCAACCCGGCGACGCAGGCGCAGATCAACCAGACCGTCAAGCAGCAGCGCGAGCAGAAGCGTCAGGAGAAGCTGGCGGAGTACCAGCGGCAGTTGGCGAAGCGGCGGCGCGGCAAGATCGTGTGGTGGGTCGTGGGCGGGGTCGCGGCGGTCGCGGTCATCGCCGTGGTGGTGGCCTCCTTCGTCTTCGCGCCGAAGGGTCCGCCGAGTTACGGTGCGCTCGACAGCACCGGCGCCGAGATCGACGGGGTGGAGACGTTCGAGAACGGCACCTCGCACGTGGAGGGCCCGGTCGATTACCCCCAGTCTCCGCCCGCCGGCGGACCGCACAACGCGGTGTGGCTCAACTGCGGCATCTACACCGAGCCGCAGGCGAACGAGAACGCCGTGCACGCGCTCGAGCACGGCGCCGTGTGGGTCACCTACGACCCGGCGGCGGTGTCGGATGACGAGCTCGCGACGCTCCGCTCCTTCCTCCCCTCCTCGTACGTCATCCTCTCGCCGTACGAGGGGCTCGACTCCCCCGTGGTGCTGAGCGCGTGGAACCATCAGCTCAAGCTCGATGCGGTCGACGACGAGCGCATCCCGGAGTTCTTCGAGGAGTTCTGGCGCAGCCAGGACGCCCCCGAGCCCAACGCCGCATGCTCGGGCGCCATCGACGGACCGGGCAAGCAGTGACCCCATGAGCGCGCAGCGCGTCGCACCGCGCGCGTGGCTCCTCGTCCTGGTCGCCGTCGTGGCGGCGGCGGCCGTCGCCTTCGCGATCGGCCGGTTCAGCGCCTTCGGCGCCACCGCCGTGCCGGCCACGCCGACTTCGGCATCCGCCGACGCCGGGTTCGCCCGTGACATGCAGGTGCACCACACGCAGGCCATCGAGATGGCGATGGAGATCTACCGCACCACCGAGGACGACACCGTCCGCACGCTCGCGTACGACATCGCCACGACGCAGGCCGGTCAGCGCGGCGAGATGTTCGGCTGGCTCGTGGAGTGGGGCCTGCCGCAGCGCGGCGGTCCGTTGATGTCCTGGATGGCCGACGCGCCCGAGCACGGTCACGACGCGACGGCGACGGAGGACGAGATGCTCGCCGAGATGGGCATGGCCACGCCGGCCGAGCTCGATCGCCTCGCCCGGGCGGACGGCACCGAGGCGGACTGCCTGTTCCTCGAGCTCATGACCCGCCACCACCGCGGGGCGATCCCCATGGCGGAGGCGATCATCGAGCGGGGGTCCGTCCCGCGGGTCGTCGCGGTCGCGAAGAGCATGATCGCGAACCAGAGCGCCGAGATCGACGCCATGACGGCATCGTCCGCCCGCCTGGGGTGCAGCTGAGCGCACGCGAACGGGCGGGGCACCCGCATCCGGATGCCCCGCCCGACGATGTCCGGGCGCGTCAGCCCTTGGTCGACCCGGCCAGAAGTCCGCGGACGAAGAAGCGCTGCAGCGCCAGGAACACCGCCAGCGGCACGATGATCGCGATGAACGCGCCGGCCGTCAGCAGGTACCAGTCCTGACCGCGGCTGCCGGTCATCTCCGCCAGCAGCTTGGTGATCGGCGCGACCTTGCCGTCCGCGAAGATGAGGGCGACGAGCAGGTCGTTCCACACCCACAGGAACTGGAAGATGGCCACCGACGCGATGGCGGGCATCGTCAGCGGCAGCATGATGCGGAAGAAGATCTGCCCGTGCCCGGCACCGTCGACGCGGGCGGCTTCGACCACGTCTCGCGGGATCTCCGACATGAAGTTGTGCAGCAGGAAGATCACCAGCGGAAGGGCGAAGATCGTGTGCGCGATCCACACCTGGGCGTATCCGGCCTGCCCGATGCCGACGATCACGTCGACCCCGAACACCTTGCCGCCGGAGAAGAGCTGCAGGAGCGGGATGAGCGCCATCTGGATCGGCACGATCTGCAGAGCGAACACGCCGACGAAGAGGATGTTCCGCCCGCGGAAGTCCATCCATGCGAACGCGTAGGCCGCCAGCAGCGCGAGGGAGATCGGGATGACCGTCGCGGGCAGCGTGATCGCGATGGAGTTGACGAACGCGCCAGCCATGTTGAGCTGGCTGTTGCCCGCCTGCAGCGCCGTGGCGTAGTTGTCGAGCGTCCAGCCCCAGTTGGAGAAGATCGTCCACCATCCGGTGGACTGGATCTCCTGCTGCGGCCGGAACGACGAGATGAACAGCCCGAAGGTCGGCAGCGTCCACAGGACGGCGATCACGAGGGCGGCCAGCGTCGCCCAGCGCGAAGACAGCTTCCGCTTGGCGCCCGCGCTGATGCCCTTCTCGGCGCGCCGCTCGCCGCGGCGGAGTTCCTTCTTGGTGTCGTCGTCGACGGGGAGCTCGACCGGCATCACCGCGCTCATCAGCGCACCTCCTGTTGCTTGCGCAGTTGCACCGCGTTGTAGATCACCAGCGGCAGCACGAGCACGAACAGCACGACGGCGAAGGCCGCGGCCCGTCCGGATTCGAAGCTGCGCAGCTGGGTGTACATCTCGTTCGCGATGACGGATGTGTTGTTGGCGCCGGCGGTCATGGTGCGGACGATGTCGAAGACCTTCAGCGATGCGATGGCGATCGTCGTCAGGACGACCACGAGCGCCGGGCGGATGCCGGGCACGACGACGTTCATGAAGCGCTGCCACGCGTTGGTGCCGTCGAGCTCGGCGGCCTCGAGCTGCTCGGTGGGGACGCCCTTGATCGCGGCGGAGAGGATCACCATCGCGAAACCGGTCTGCACCCAGATGAGCACCACGATGAGGAAGAGCGTGTTCCACGGATCGGCGGCGAGGAAGTTCAGCGGCTGGCCGCCGAACCACACGATGACCTGGTTGAGGAACCCGATCTGCTCCTGATCGGCGGGGCGCGAGGTGTACATGAAGCGCCAGATGATCGACGCACCGACGAAGGAGATGGCCATCGGCAGGAAGACGAGGATCTTGTAGTACTTCTCCCCCCGCGCCTTGTCGATGAAGTACGCGTAGGCCAGACCCGCGATCGTGGAGACGATCGGCGTGACGATGACCCAGACGATCGTGTTGAGCACGACCCGGATGCCCTGGGGCTGGGTGAAGATCCACGCGAAGTTGTCCAGCCCCACGAAGGCGGAGCCGCCGCGGTTCATGAAGGCCTGCCCGGTGGTCTGGATGGCCGGAACGACGAGCCCGACGACCAGCAGGATGATGGCCGGTGCGAGGAAGGCGAGAAGCTGGAAGAGGGAGCCCGCGCCGTTCTTGGCGCGGAGATCGAGCAGGAAGATGCCCAGGCCGACGAACGCGGCGGCGATGATCGCCCACTGATACGACTGGAAGAGCCACAGGACGAGGGCAGGGGTGCCGACGCAGACGAGCAGGCGCAGGATCAGGAAGCCCCTGCCGTTGCGCGGGGCGAGTTCGACGAGGACGAGGATCAGCGCGACGATCACGACGAAGACGCCGATGATGATCGGGATCTCCAGCCAGGGCGACAGGGTACTGAGCCATTGGAAGAAGGCGGTCATGTGCGCAACCTTTCGAGTGCGGCGGTGGACTCGAGGGGGACCCGGGAAGTCTGCGACGGGGCCGCCCGCATCATGCGGACGACCCCATCACGGACAACGGTCAGCTGGAGGGCCAGCCGGATTCGATCTGCTCGAGCACGGTCGCCGTCGGCGTGCCGTTCACGAAGTCGTTCATCCCCTTCCAGAACGTGCCCGCACCCACGGCCGAAGGCATGAGGTCGGACGCGTCGAAGCGGAACGTCGTCTCCGGGTCCTGCAGGATCGTGATGGCCTCGGTGAGGATGTCGCTGGAAGCGTTCTCCGGGTCGAGACCCTTGTTCGCCGAGATCACACCGCCGAGGCTGACGCGCGAGTTTGCCCAGTCGGCGCTGGAGAGGTACTCCTGCACCTTCTGCGTCGCCTCGTCGTCGCTGAAGGCTGCCACGATCTCGCCGCCGCCGGTGACCACGTTGCCCTCGGAGCCGGCCTCGAACGGCGGCATGAGGAACGCCCAGATGTCTCCATCGGGAGCGACGGTCGCGCCGGCGTCGGTGATGAAGCCGTCGAAGAACGAGGCCTGGTGGTGCAGCGCGCACGTGCCGTCCGCCAGGGCGGTGGCGGCGTCACCGAAGGGCGTCGTCACGATGGTGTCCGTGCCCCCGAAGCCCGCGTTGACGTAGTTCGGGTCGAGAGCGATCTTGCCGAACTCGTCGAACGCCGAGGCGATCTGCGGGTCGGTGAAGGGCACCTCGTTGGCGACCCACTGGTCGTAGACCTCGGGGCCCGATTGACGCAGGACGATGTCTTCGATCCAGTCGGTGCCGGGCCATCCGGTGGCCGCATCCGAGCCGAACGCGACGCACCAGGGGGCGGTGCCCAGCGTGGACTGCGCTTGCGTGGTCAGATCCAGCATCCCCTGCCAGTCGGTCGGGATCTCCCACCCGTTCTCGGCGAACTGGGCGGGTGAGTACCAGATCCAGCCCTTGACGCTGGCCATCAGCGGCGCGCCGTACTGCGTGCCGTCGTACTGGCCGTACTGAGCCCAGTCCTCGCTCCAGCCCTCGTCGATGTTGGCCTGCACCGCGTCGGGAACGGGCTTGAGGAAGCCCTGCGCGGCGATGTCGCTCATGAGACCGGGCTGCGGGAAGATCGCCAGGTCGGGGGCGTTGCCGCCCTGCGCGCGAACCGCGATCTGCGCCTCGAACTCCTTCGAGGATTCGTACTCGATGTCGATGCCGTTCTCTTCCTCCCAGTCAGCCCAGGATTCTTCGAGCAGCTCTGCTTCGGTGTCGGCGATCGTGCCGTAGACGGTCACGACGTTCTCTTCGCCGCCGCCTCCGCCGCCCGTCGACGATCCCGGCCCGCCCGAACAGCCCGCGAGCGCGATGCCGGCCACGCCGACCAGGGCCAACGGCGCCAGTAGGCGACGGTGCTGTGACATGCCCATGTGGTTCCTCCTCTTCGAGTCACGTGTGGTGCGCGGTCCCGTAGGGAACCGATTCCAGGACACGCTATTGGACATCCGCGCTACGCACAACGTTGATTGATCACGAGTACATAACCACACTTTGGGAGCGCTCTCCCGCTCGCCTGGGAGCGGTTCCCGCCATTGTTACCGGATCGCAACCGGTTCCACTTTTGGCGCTCCCCCATTACTGTGTGACCGGGACCACCGCTGTCGGCGAGGACGGAGACGCATGGGAGGCATCGCCGACGTCGCGCGCCTGGCGGGCGTCTCCAAGTCCACCGCGAGCCGCGCCCTCACCGGGAGCGGCTACGTGTCCGAGGACACCCGGCTGCGGGTGGCGGAGGCGGCCGCGTCGATCGGCTACGTCCCCACCACGAGCGCCGTGAGTCTGGCGACCGGGCGGATGCAGACGGTCGGAGTGCTGATGCCCACGGTGTCGCGATGGTTCTTCGCCGAGGTGCTCGCGGGCGTGCAATCGGCGCTCCTCGAGCGCGACCTCGACCTCACTCTGTACACCGCCCCGCCCGGCACCGCGGATCGCCGCCGCATCGTCGAGGACTTCCTCCCGCGGCGTCGCTTCGACGGGCTCATCGTCGTGGGGCTCGAGCCCTCGGACGCCGAGACGGCATGTCTGGAACGCCTCGGCCGACCCGTCGTCAGCGTCGTCGGCGAGCCGGAGCACTCCAGCGTCGTCGCCATCGACGACGTGCAGGCCGCGCGGCGCGCGACAGAGCATCTGCTCGCACTCGGCCACCGCGCGATCGTCTTCCTCGGCGGCGACGCCGCGGCGGCGCACTGGGAGCACGTCGATCGCCTGCGCCTGCGCGGATACCAGCAGGCGATGGCCGACGCCGGGCTCGACGACGCTGCCCGCCATGTGAGGGCTGATGTCACGATGCCCGGCGGATACGCCGCCGCCGTCGATCTCCTCAGCGAAGCGCGCGAGCGGCCCACCGCGATCGTGGCGGCGTGCGACGAGGTCGCCATCGGGGCGATCATCGCCGCGCGTCGCCTCGCGATCGCGGTGCCCAGCGAGCTGAGCGTGGTGGGTATCGACGACCACGAGTACGCGGACATGTTCGCGCTCACCACCCTCGAGCAGATCCCGCGGGAGCAGGGACGCGCAGCGGTGGACATGCTCGTCCGCGCCATCGGCGACCCCGAGGTCACGCGCGAGGACCGGCGGCTGCAGGCCCGCCTCGTCGTGCGCAGCTCCACCGCGCCGGTGCATCCGGCCATGTCGGTCGCCGTCTCGGACACCGGCCTCAGCCGCAGCTGACGCCCTCGACGCGAAAGGACCCCGGATGCCGAGGCATCCGGGGTCCTTTTCTCTTCGCGAGGTGTTACTTCAGGGTCACCGAAGCGCCGGCCTCTTCGAGGGCGGCCTTGGCCTTGTCGGCGGCGTCCTTGTTGGCGCCTTCGAGCACGGGCTTGGGCGCGCCGTCGACGAGCGCCTTGGCGTCGCCGAGGCCGAGCGAGGTGAGCTCGCGGACGACCTTGATGACCTGGATCTTCTTGTCGCCCACGGTCTCGAGGATGACGTCGAAGGAGTCCTTGACCTCTTCCTCTTCGGCGGGGGCACCACCGGCGGGAGCGCCGGCAGCGGCCACGGCGACCGGAGCGGCCGCGGTGACGTCGAAGGTCTCCTCGAAGGCCTTCACGAACTCGCTGAGCTCGATGAGCGTGAGCTCCTTGAACGCGTCGAGCAGCTCCTCAGTGCTGAGCTTTGCCATGATGTATCTCCTTGATTGGGGTTGTACTACGCCGGGACCCGATGTCAGGCCGCGGACTCCTGCTTCTCGCGCAGCGCGTCGACCGTGCGAACGGCCTTCGACGGGAGCGCGTTGAAGACGTATGCCGCCTTGGTCAGCGAGGCCTTCATCGCACCGGCGAGCTTCGCCAGCAGGACTTCACGGCTCTCGAGATCGGCGAGCTTGTTGACCTCATCCGCGGTCAGAGCGGCGCCATCGAAGTAGCCGCCCTTGATCACGAGAAGAGGATTAGCCTTGGCGAAGGCGCGCAGGCCCTTGGCGACGGTGACAGGGTCACCGTGCACGAAGGCGATGGCGGACGGGCCCTTGAGCTCGTCATCCAGACCCGTCACACCGGCGTTGCTCGCGGCGATCTTGGTCAGCGTGTTCTTCACCACGGCGTACTCCGCGTCCTGACGAATGCTGTTGCGCAGCTCCTTGAGCTGGGCAACCGTCAGACCGCGGTACTCGGTCAGCAGAACGGCGGTCGAGTCCTCGAAGTTCTTCGTGAGCTCGGCGACCGATGCATCCTTCTGCGCCATGGCCACTCCTTGTGTGTACGAGACGCGCCGCAGTGACGGGGCGCCGGGCCGCAGCATCCGGATTCCCCACCCCGGAAAGCAGAAGAGCTCCGGCGCATGCGCACGGAGCTCGGTTCCCGATTCGGGACTTTCGTTCGTACACCTGCGCGGGCCCCTGCATTCGCAGAGCTTCGATCGGGTGCGCTTGCGCGCACGCCGATGACCGGCGGTCTTTGGCTTACCCCCACTCTACGCGCCCCCTCCCGGTGTCGCAAAATCCCGGCCCCTTTTCCCGCGACCGCACATTGAGTGCGCGAGCGCACATCTTCTTCGCCGGCATTGCGTATGCCCTCGCGAACGGGATGTGCGCTCGCGAACGGATGACGCGCATCACCCGCGCGGAGGGCGGATCCCGAACCCGGCGAGGCGCTGCCCGAGCACCTCGGGAGTGCCGATGTGCTCCGAGCCCCAACGCGCGAGGCGACGCTGCGTCGTGCCGCGGATCCAGTCCTCTCGTCGCTTTTCGTCCAGCATCACCTGCTCCACCGTACGACCGCTGCGCAGCGCCAATTCCAGGTACTTACCCACTCCGTCGAACTCACCGAATGCCCCGATCTCGTCGAATCCGAAATCCACCCAGTAGTCGCGGCCTGCCGGCCCGGGCACCCGAACCTGCAATCGCGGCGCCGGGAAGCCGAGTCGATGCAGATGAAGCCGGCTGACGCTCTCGCCGGGAAGCTCCGCCAACCCGTCGGCGAACTCGATGACCCATCGCGCCTGGCGGGCCCCGCGTGCGCCGACGCTCTGCCCGGCGCGGTCGCGCAGAGCCTGTCGCCAAAGCCCTGCGCGTTCCTCGTCGACGGCACGGTCGGTGACGGCAGTGAGCCGCAGCGCGGCATCCGCGCAGGCCACCGCCGCCTCGAGGGAGGCGGTGCGAAGGACATCCCACACCGTGCGCTCCAGCGTTGTGCATCGGATGCCGCGGATCGTCGTCACATCCGAGTCTTCAAGCGTGTCGCGGTGACGGAAGACGCTCGGAGTGCTCGGTGCAGCAAGGCCCCCGCTCACCGTGACATGAACGCGGCTCGGCGTCGTGCGGTAGAGCGGAAGGTCCCACAACACGGCCGCCGAGACGTGGGATACCACGGCGGTCCCGCCACGCATCTCCCGGGTGACCGCGAGTACCTCCGCCCGGTGACGCGACTCCGGCCAGAGCTCTCGATGGTCTCGCGCGTCCATGAACCAGCCGCGACGAACGCGCACCAGGTCGCCCCGCTCGACCGCCCGCGCGATGGCTTCGTCCGTCATCCCTGATCGCACAAGATCGTGACGAGAGAGCAGCGCGGTGTCGAGCTCGGGCAGCAGGAGGTGGCGGGTCATGCCCTCACGCTGGCGGCATCGACACCCACCGCGTGGCCCGCAGCGCGATTCTGTGGAGCCCGTCCGTCCCGGCACACCTGGGGAGGAGGGTGGGCCTGTCCGCGAGCGCACATCGTGCATGCGAACGCATACGTCGTTCGCCGGAATCCGGTGTGCGCTGGTGAATGCCATATGCGTTCGGCGCAGGGGCACGGGCGGCGGCGGGTTGCGCGGGCGGCCGGGAGCGACGGGGTTAGGGTCGGAGGCATGTCCCCCGAGCTTTGCGCCCGCAGCCCCGAGCTCGCGGCACGCATCGTTGCCGATTCCCGCGATCGCGTCGCGTGGGTGCGGGCGCGCTCGCGCGGCATCACGGCGACGGATGTCGCGACCCTCACGAGCGCTCGAGCCATCCCCCGCGCCGCCGACGCGAAGCTGCAGGGCTCGGGATTCTCCGGTAACGCCTACACGGCGCACGGCCGCCGCCGCGAGCCCGAGATCGCCGCATGGGTGGCCGCCACGCACGGCATCTCCCCCTCGTCCGCGCTCTTCCACGCCGTCGTCGAGCCGCGCCACCTCGCCACCCCCGACGGCGTGACGGTGGATGCGGCGGGCCGGGTTGTGCTCGCCGAGATCAAGACCACGAACAAGAGCTGGCGGAGCATCCCTCGCACCTACCTCCGCCAGGTGTGGTGGCAGCAGCACGTCCTCGGCGCCGAGCGCACCCTCGTGGCGTGGGAGGAGCACGACGGCTTCGTGCCGGTGGGTGACGAACCGCGCTGCCAGTGGGTGGATCGCGACGAGAAGGAGATCGCGACGCTCGTCGGCCTCGCCACGGCCCTCATCGACGAGCTGCACCGCCGGACGACCCTCGCCCGCCGCGACAGCGTGCCGGCGCAGCCGCGCGAGAGGTTCCGCGCCCTCGCGCTGGCCGAGTGAAGATAGTTGACGGAAGTCAACCAATCGTCGTATAGTTGATCTTCATCAACTATCGCGCCGATGACGTCGCGGGTCCGGCTTCTCCGCGAAAGGCCCTGTATGGCCACCGAAACCCCGGCGCCGACGTCAACCCGTCGCGTCCTCCCCGCCCTCATCGGGCTGCTCCTCGGCATGTTCGTGTCGATGCTCGCCTCCACGGTCGTCTCGACGTCGCTGCCGGTCATCGTGCACGATCTCTCCGGCGACCAGAACGTGTACACCTGGGTCGTCACCGCGACGCTTCTGACCACGGCGATCTCGACGCCGATCTGGGGAAAGCTCGCCGACCTGTTCAACCGGAAGCTGCTCATCCAGCTCGCGATCGCCCTGTTCGTCCTGGCGACCGCCGCGGCCGGGTTCTCGCAGAACTCCGAGATGCTCATCGCCTTCCGCGCCGTGCAGGGCCTGGGAGCGGGCGGCCTCGCGGCGCTCAGCCAGGTGATCATGGCCGACATCATCAGCCCGCGCGAGCGCGGCCGCTACATGGGCCTGTTCGGTGCCGTCATGGCGGTGGCGACCGTCGGCGGCCCGCTCCTGGGCGGCGTCATCACCGACTCCCTCGGCTGGCGCTGGAACTTCTTCGTCGCCCTGCCCTTCGCCGTGGCCGCGCTCATCATCATGCAGCGCACGCTCCACCTCCCCAAGCACCCGCCGCGCCGCGTGCGCATCGACTACCTGGGGATCGTCCTGCTGTCCACGGCCGTGTCGCTGCTGCTGCTGTGGATCACCAACGCCGGGCACTCGTACGAGTGGGCGAGCGTCGAGACGGCGTTCATGGTCGGCGGCGCGGTCCTGGCTACCATCCTCTTCATCGTCGTCGAGCTCAAGGTGGCCGAGCCGCTGGTGCCGCTGCGCCTCTTCCGCGACGCGACGTTCACCCTGGCCACCGTGGCCTCGATCTCCACGGGCCTGGCGATGTTCGGCACCTCGGTGTACCTCAGCCAGTACATGCAGCTCGCCCGCGGCGCGACCCCGACCGAGGCCGGGCTCCTCACGATCCCGATGATCGCCGGCCTGCTCGTGGCCTCCATCGTCGTCGGCGCGCTCATCACGCGCTTCGGCAAGTGGAAGTCGTTTCTCGTGCTCGGTGCTGTCCTGCTGATCGCCGGGTCGTCGCTTCTGGCCACGATCCATTACGACACCCCGTTCGTCCTCGTCGCGATCTACATGGCGCTCCTCGGTGCCGGCGTGGGCATGACGATGCAGAACCTCGTGCTGGTCGTCCAGAACTCCGCGGATCCCACGATGATGGGCGTCGCCAGCTCGGGGGTGACCTTCTTCCGGAGTCTGGGGGGCACGGTGGGAGTGTCGGTGATGGGGGCCGTGGTCGCCGCCATGGTTCCCACCCTCTTCGCGGACCGAAAGACCGAGATCGGCGCTGCCGTCGCCACCCTGGGGGCGGATGCTCCGGCGGTGGCCGAGCAGTTGACCTCGAGCACACTCCCGCAGGTGTCGACGCTGCCCGAGGTCATCCGGTTCATCTATGAAGACGTCTACGCCCAGGGCATCGCGGCCGCGTTCCTCGTGGCCGTGCCGCTGGCGATCATCGCGCTCATCGCGATCCTGTTCCTCCCCAACCGCCCCCTGACCCGGATGACGACGGCGGAGCGCATCGCGGCGAGCGAAGCGGACTTCGCCACCGTGTCGACGGAGGAGGGCATGGCGGCGCTGGCGGCGACCGGATCGATTCCGACCGCCGCCGACTCCGGTCGCGGCGGGCGCCGCGCGGCCGGCACCGGGCAGGATGAGTGACATGACCTCGACCGCATCGCCTCCGGCGCCCGATCACCCGGACGCCGGAGGCGAGCGCGCGGAGGCCATCCGCGCGCTCGAGGGGTCGTTCGCCGAACTGATCGGCGTCTTCCGCACCCTCATCGCCCAGACGGCGGAGGCGGCGAGCCCGGGGATGCTGCCCGGCACCTTCAAGGTGTTCTCGATGATCGCCCGCGTCGGACCTGTCACCCTGTCATCGCTCGGCGAGCGCCTCCGCGCCGACAAGGGTCTGCTCAGTCGCAGCGTGAGCGAGCTGGAAACCCTCGGGTTCGTCGAGCGGACCTCCGATCCGGCCGACCGGCGATCCCGCGTCATCTCTGCCACCCCCCTCGGTCTGGAGCGCCTGGAGATCGCGCGCGCCCCGCATATGGGACGCCTCGGCCAGGCGCTGGTGGACTGGTCGGTCCCCGACATCCGCCATGCGGCGTCGCTGCTGCAGGCCCTGGCCGCGGGGACGGCCCCGGACGCCGCGGGCGAGCCCGGCTTCTCGACACAGGAACACTCGCGTAACACCGTCGAGACATAGCTCGGATTGACTGGTCAGCGTCCCACGGCACGTGCTGCCATCGCCGACCGCACGGAAGGAGCGACGGATGAGATTCCGGCCGCTGCGCCCCGAGTCCTCCCCGACTGCGACACTGGTCGCCGCTCCCGCCGATCCGCCCGCGCGGATGCGCGCCATCGTCGTCGACGCCCCCGGCGACGCCGCCGTGCTGCGCATCGGTGAGGTGGCCGTGCCCTCCCCCGTGCTCAGCGAGGTGCTGGTGCGCGTGGTCGCCGCCGGCGTCAACCGCATCGACGTCCGCACGCGCGCGGGAGACGGGCTGTCTCCCGCGCTCGGCGGCTACCCGACGACCCTCGGGTTCGACTTCAGCGGCGTCGTCGTGAAGGCGCCGTACGCGTCGCATCCCTTCCCTCCCGGCACCGAGGTCTTCGGGATGGCAGCCTTCCCCCGCACCCCGGGCTCGTATGCGGAGTACGTCGTCGCGCCGTCGCTGTCGCTTGCCCGCAAGCCCGCCGCGCTCTCGCACGTCGAGGCCGCCGGAGTGCCGCTCGCGGCGCTCACGGCGTGGGGGCTCGTGGTGGAGACGGCGCTCGCCCACGAGGGGCAGCGGATCCTCATCCACGCCGGCAGCGGCGGCGTGGGCCACTTCGCCGTGCAGTTCGCCGCTTATTTCGGCGCGCACGTGACCGCCACGGCATCCGCCCGCAACGCCGAGTGGCTCCGGGAGCTCGGTGCCGCCGTCGTGATCGACCACGCGGAGCACCGCTTCGAAGAGGTGAGCGCGCCGGTCGACGTCGTAATCGACCTCGTCGGCAACGGCGACACCGACACGGGCACCCGCTCGCTCGCGGTGCTGCGACCGGGGGGCCTCCTCATCGAGGCGCCGACGAGCGGCTGGCCGGGGCTGGCCGAAGACGCCGCGGCCGCCGGCGTGCGCGCCACCGGGTACGCCGTCATCCCGGACGGCGGCACCCTCGCGACGATCGCGCGGCTGCTGGACTCGGGATCGGTGCAGGTCTACATCGATCGGGTGTACGACCTCCGGGAGGCAGCAGCCGCGCACGCCGAGATCGAAGCGGGGCACGCGCGCGGCAAGATCGTGCTGCAGGTCAGCGGGGACTGACCGGCGTCAACACCCGCCGTCCCTCGGCCACCACCTCCTCGGCGACCTCCGCCAACAGCGGCGACGTGAGATTCCACTGCTGCCAGTACAACGGCACGTCCACCGGCGGCCCGCCGAGGAGCACCAGCGCACCCGAGCGCAGCGCCTCGTCCGACTGGAAGCGCGGCAGGAGCCCCCACCCGAGGCCGAGACGGACGGCCGCGGCGAAATCAGCGGATGCGGGCACGAGGTGGCGGGGCGGTGAGTCCGTGACGCCCCGCGCAGCGAGCCATTGCGACTGCAGGTCGTCGCGCCGGTCGAAGTCCACCACCGGCGCAACCCTCAGCGACTCGACGTCGACGCCGCGCCCGAACCAGCGCTCGGCGAAGGCGGAACCGGCGACGGCCTCGTATCGGAGAGTGCCCAGCGTCTGCACGCGGCATCCGGCCACCGGCGCCTCGCGCGACGTGACGGCGCCCATCACCGTGCCGGATTCCAGGAGAGCCGCCGTGAAGTCCTGATCATCGCGATGCAGCTCGAAACCGACCGCGCGGCGCTCCGCGACCCGCGCGAGGGGCGGGAGGAACCACGTCGCGAGCGAGTCGGCGTTGACGGCGAGCGGGATCACGGCGGCGCCGCCGCCACCGCCGACCGCCTCCCACACGTCGTGCTCGAGCAGGTCGAGCTGGCGCGCCAGCCGCACGACGGCGAGGCCTGCCTCGGTGGCCCGAGCGGGCTTGGTGCGCACCAGCAGAACCCGCCCGAGCCGGTCTTCCAGCGTCCTCAGCCGCTGGCTCACCGCCGACGGGGTGACGTGAAGCCTCCGAGCAGCGGCGTCGAGCGTCCCTTCGTCGACCACGACGGCCAGGGTTCGGGCGAGATCGAGCGGGATCGACATGCAGCAATGCTAATGCTACGCAAGAATCTTGAACTGGACTGAAGGTCGGATGCTCCGTACCGTCGCAGTGTGCTCGCCTCGCTCGCCGCCGGCCTCGGCCTGGGCCTCTCCCTCATCGTCGCCATCGGCGCGCAGAACCTCTTCGTCCTCAGACAGGGCCTTCGGCGCGAGCACGTCGTCGTCGTGGCCGCGGTGTGTGCGGCGTCGGATGCCGCATTGATCGCGCTCGGGGTGTCGGGGCTGGGACTCGTGCTCCAGGCGGTGCCGTGGCTGATCGTTGTCGTGCGCTGGGCGGGTGCGCTGTTCCTCGCGGGGTACGGCCTGCTCGCCGCCCGTCGCGCTTGGCGGCCGACGGGTGACGGGCTCGTGGTGCGCCCCGGCGGCGCGGACGGCGTCGCGACCCGCGCGGGCGCGACCGCGACCCGCACACGCCTCACCCCGGTGCTGCTGACGTGCCTCGCGCTGACGTGGCTTAATCCGCACGTCTACCTCGACACGGTGTTCCTCCTGGGATCGGTGGCCAGCACGCACGGCGACGCCCGATGGATCTTCGCAGCGGGGGCGATGAGCGCGAGCGTTCTGTGGTTCTTCGGCCTCGCGCTCGGCGCCCGCTATCTGAGCCGCTGGCTCGCGACGCCGAGGGCGTGGCGCATCCTCGACGGCGCGATCGCGGTCGTGATGATCGCCCTGGCCGTCAGTCTGGTGCTCCCTGGATGAGCACGCCCGGCGATCCGCGAGGCACCATGGAGGGATGAGACGCGTCCACGTGAGAGTCCGGGGCCGGGTGCAGGGCGTCGGGTATCGATACACCGCTCAGGCGCGCGCCGACGAGCTGGGGCTCACCGGATGGGTGCGCAACCGCGCCGACGGCACGGTCGAGGCCGAGATCGAAGGCTCCGGCGATGCCGTCGACGCGGCGCTCGCTTTCCTCCACGAGGGGCCTCCCGGCGCGCGAGTGGACGAGGTCGTCGTCACCGACGTGCCGGCCGCCGGAAACCCCGGGTTCCGAGTGCTGCCCACGGCGTGAGCCGGCTCAGCCCCCGAAGACGATCTCGCCCGCCAGCACGGTGGCCGCGTTGCGGGTGCCCGCGAGCTCCTCGACGGGGACGCCGAACGGATCCCGGTCGGCGATCGCGAGGTCGGCGGGTGACCCGACCCGCAGCTCCCCGCCTCCCTCGAGTCCGAGGAGCACGGCCGACCCGCGGGTGTACGCCTCGAGGGCCACGGCCAGGGGCAGCGCCTGCGCCGGGCCCAGGGGCGTCGCATCCGGCTCCCCCGCCGGCCGCCGCGTCACGCCGACGGCGATGCCCTGCCACGGGTCGAGGCTCGACACCGGCCAGTCGGAACCCATCGCGAGCGCGGCGCCGGCATCACGCAGGGCGGCGAAAGCGTACATCCGGGAGACGCGCTCGCGTCCGAGCGCGGGGAGGGTCTGCTCCCGCATCAAGGCCGTCTCGCACGCCCAGAACGGCTGCACGTTCGCGGTCACCCCGAGCGCGGAGAAGCGAGGGATGTCGGCAGGATCGATGAGCTGGAGATGCGCGATGTGATTGCGCACGCGCGCCCGATCGGGCTCGGCGGCGCGGGCGAAGCCGTCGAGCGCGATGCGGGTCGCGCGGTCGCCGATGGCGTGCACGTGGACGGCGATCCTCGCGGCGTTCAGCGCGGGAATGAGCCGCTCGACGATCGACGGCGAGAAGTACGACAGTCCCTCCCCGCCGTCGAGGTAGGGGGCGAGGACGGCCGCCGTGCGGCTCTCGACGATGCCGTCGAGCATGAGCTTCGCCGTGCCGGTGGGAAAGCCGGCCGCGCGGTTGTCCTCCCGCCGCTGCACGCAGTGCGCCACGAATGCGTCGATGCCGTCCTCGTCCAGGTCCCGCGGCACCCAGATCGCCCCTGTCGCGCGGCCGCGGAGCGCGCCGGCACCCAGGGCGCGATGGTAGGCCGCCGTGAAGTCGGGAAGTCCGCCGTACTCGCCGAGGGCCGCCTCCTGCCAACCGGTGATCCCGACCGCGTGCAGGTCTGCAGAACGCCGGGCGAGCGCCCCGGCGAGGGCGGCGAGATCGGGCGGCGGGAGGATGCGTGCCACGAGCTGCGCGGCCCCCTCGTGGAGCATCCCGCTCGGCGTGCCGTCCGGCAGCCGTTCGATCCTTCCGTCTGCGGGATCGGGAGTCGTCGCGTCGATGCCCGCGAGCCGAAGCGCCGCGGAGTTCACCCACGCGCCGTGGTGGTCGACGTTGAGGAGGAAGGCCGGCCGATCCGGGACGAGCGCGTCGAGTGCGGATGCGGTGGGCCCGGACGGCGGGAAGAGCGTGGGCTCCCATCCGCCGCCGACGACCCACGCCGCCTCGGACGCGGCGGCGAACTCCCGGACGCGGGCGGCCACGTCGGTGATGCCGGCCATCCCGGTGACGTCGCAGCGGACGGCGTCGACGGCCGCGATCCCCAGGTGCAGATGGGCGTCGACGAAGCCGGGGGTGACGAGGCCCCCTCGCGCGTCGAGCTCGTCGGCGCCGCGGATCGAGATCTCCGCCGCGTCGCCGATCGCCGCGATCCGTCCGTCCCGGATGGCGACCGCATCGCCTGCGAGGAAGCCGGCCGACCACAGACGGGCGTTTCGGATGAGGAGCGCGGTCACGGTCCCCAGTCTGCCGCCCACGCGCGGCCGGGCGAGGTCAGGCGCGCGTGTGCACCGTGACGACGTACCCGTCGGGGTCGCGGAAGGCGAACTGCACCCCGAAAGGCCCCGCGAAGGGCTCCTGGACGATGGGGACGCCTTCGGCCGCGAGCCGGGCGTGGAGGCGCCCCGCGTCGTCGGAGCCGAACCACACGGCGACGCCGGCTCCGGGCTGCGGGATCGCGTCGAGATCCGTGCCCGGGAGGGGCGCGCGAACGGCGAATGTCGTCGCCCCCGCGCTGAACACCGCCGCTTCCGGATTCGGTGTCGGCACGCGCGTGAGGCCCAGCGTCTGCTCGTAGAACCGCGCCGACGTCTCCACGTCGCGCACTTGGAACGACACGAAGTCGAGGGCGATCGTCTTCTCGGTCATGGCGCATCTCCTTCTTTCAGTGTCAATATCCTGACATAAATCCCGGAGTATGTCAAGCTGTTGACATGGAAACGGAGTCGTCCGCCCCCGAGCAGTTGGGTCTGCTGATCAAGGAGACGCAGTCGGTCCTGCATTCACGCATGGACGACGCCCTCCGACCGCTGGGGCTGAGCGTCCCGCAGTACGCGTGCCTGCAGTGGCTTCAGAACCTTCCGGGGATCACGGCATCCGAGCTGGCCCGCCGCGTGTTCGTGTCGCGGCAGTCGATGAACGTGCTGCTCCAGGGGCTCGACAAGCGGGGCCTCGTCGAGCGGGCCGACGAGCCAGGCCCGCGGCGGGAGCGGGGCACGATGCTGACCCGCGCGGGCGACGACGCCATCGGGGCGGCCCACGAGGCCGTGGTGGGGGTGGCGGATGCGCTCGTCCTCGGTCTCTCGGCCGCCGATCAGTCGCGCCTGCTGACGCTGCTCGGGATCTGCCGCGACAACCTCCTCGCCGACGGCGCCTGACGCCGGGCCGGTCAGTCCTGAAGAGGCCGGAGGATCCGGTCGACGAAGCGGCGGGTGCGATCGTGCGCGGGGTTCGTGAACAACTGAGCGGGTGCACCGCGCTCGAGGATCCGCCCTTCGTCGAAGAACAGCACCTCATCCGCCACCTGTCGGGCGAAGCCCAGCTCGTGGGTGACCACCACCATGGTCCATCCCTCGCGAGCGAGCTCCCGCAGGACGATGAGCACCTCCCCCACGAGCTCGGGGTCCAGCGCACTGGTGGGCTCGTCGAACAGCAACAGGTCGGGCGAGAGCGCGAGAGCGCGGACGATGCCGACGCGCTGCTGCTGCCCGCCGGACAGCTGGAACGGATAGACGTCGCGCTTGTCGGCGAGCCCGAATCGCGCGAGCAACGCCTCCGCGCGGGCGACCGCTTCCGCGCGGGGGACGCCGTGCGCGGAGACCGGACCCTCCGTGACGTTCTGGAGCACCGTGAGATGCGGGAAGAGGTTGTGATGCTGGAACACCATCGCCGACCGGTCGCGGAGCGCCCGCAGATCAGCCTTCGCCGGAGGCGCCGCGAAGTCGAGCGAGGGCCCGCCGTCGAATGTCAGCGTGCCGCTGTCGGGGGTCGCCAGGCCGTTGAGGCATCGCAGCACCGTGGTCTTCCCCGACCCGCTCGGTCCGATGAGGACGACGACCTCGCCGCGACGCACGGTGAAGTCCACGCCGTCGACGACGGTCTGCGATCCGAAGCTCTTCGTGATCCCGCGTACCTCGAGGAGCGGCGTCTCAGTGAGCGACATAGCGATCGAGCCTCCTCTCGAGGGCGCTCTGCCCGGTGGACAGGACAAGGCAGAAGAGCCAGTAGATGAGCGCCGCCTCGGAGTAGATGACCAGGAACTCGTACGAGAAGGCGGCGATGTTCTGCGCCACGCGGAAGAGCTCCGTCACGAGGATGAGCGATGCGAGCGAGGTGTCCTTCACCAGCGAGATGAACGTGTTCGACAGGGGCGGCACCGACACGCGCGCGGCCTGCGGCAGCACGATTCGGGTGAGCGTCTTCGTGGGCGACAAGCCCACGGTGTGCGCAGCCTCCCACTGCCCCTGCGGGACGGACAGGATCGCCGCGCGGATGACCTCGGCGGCGTAGCCGCCGACGTTCAGCGAGAACGCGATGATGGCCGCCGGCCAGGGGTCGATGACGACGCCGATCGTGGGGAGCCCGTAGAAGATCACGAACAGCTGCACCAGCAGCGGCGTGCCCCGGATGACCGAGACGTAGAACCGCGCGGCCGCCGACAGGACGGGGTTGCGCGAGAGCCGCAGGAGCGCCACTGCGAGCGCGAGGACCAGACCGATCGCGAACGACGCGAGGGCGAGCGGGATGGTCCCGGTCAGCCCGGCCAGCAGCAACGGCCAGAAGGAGTCGACGACGAGCGTCCAGGTCTCACCCATGGCGCCACCCTGCCGCGTCGCGGGGATCGCCGCTACTGGGTGACATCCGCCCCGAAGTACTTCTCGCTGATCTCAGCCAGCACACCCTCTTCGCGAAGCTCGGCCAGAGCGGCGTCGACGGCTTCGACGAGGGCCTGCTTGTCCCGGGTGAACGCGAACGCGTTGTACGCGGGGTCATCCGTCTCCGCGGCGATCTTCAGCCCCGTCGGCCCCTCGTTCTTCTCGTAGTCCAGAAAGGTGAGATTGTCGTTGACTGTCGCGTCGACGCGGCCCTGCTGCAGGAGCGCCACGGCCTGCGCCCAGCCCTCGACGGCTTCGACGTTCGCGCCGGCCTCGGTGGCCAGCTCGTACCAGTTGCTCGTGAGCGACTGGGCGGTGGTCTTTCCGGCGAGGTCGTCGAAACTCGAGATGGAGTCGTCGTCCTCGGGGACCACGATCACGCCCGGCGAGACGGTGTACGGCTCGCTGAAGAGGTACTTCTCCTCGCGCTCGGGATTGATCGACACCTGGTTGGCGATCACGTCGAACCGCCCCGCATCCAGGCCGGCGAAGATGGCGTCCCACTGCGTCTCCTGGAACTTCACGTCCAGGCCCAGCTTGTCGGCGACGGCTTCGGCGATCTCGACGTCGAAGCCGACGAGATCGCCCGACGCGTCATGGAACGTGAAGGGGCGGTAGGTGCCTTCGGTGGCGACCGTGAGCGTGCCGGCGCTCACGAGGTCGAAGTCGTCGCCGGCGGAGGGGGCTGCTCCGGATGACGAGCCGCTGCTGCCGCACGCGGCGAGGGTGAGAGCGGTCCCGAGGGCGAGAGCGAGGGCGGAGAGGCGACGAGCGGTGGGCATGGAGATCCTGACGAACGGGGTGGGGAAGGGGACGATCGAGTACATCACAGCATCCGCGGGGCGGGGGCCGGCGCGTTACCGCTCGTTACCGCGGCACGCACGACGAAGGGCCCCGCCCGGAGGCGGGGCCCTTCGTACCGGACAGGTGTCAGGCGATGGCGTTGACGTCCAGCGGGATGCCGGGACCGAACGTCGTCGACACCGCGCCCTTCTGGATGTAGCGGCCCTTCGAGCTCGACGGCTTCAGCCGAACGATCTCCTCGAGCGCGGCATTGAGGTTCTCGTCGAGCTGCTCGGCAGTGAAGGAGGCCTTGCCGACGACGAAGTGCACGTTGGCGTGCTTGTCGACGCGGAACTCGATCTTTCCGCCCTTGATCTCCTCGACGGCTTTGGCCGGGTTGGGGGTCACGGTGCCGGTCTTCGGGTTCGGCATGAGGCCGCGGGGGCCCAGCACCTTACCGAGGCGACCGACCTGGCCCATGAGCTCGGGGGTCGACACGGCGGCGTCGAACGACGTGTATCCGCCGGCGACCTTCTCGATGAGCTCGGCGCCACCGACCTCATCGGCGCCGGCGGCGATCGCGGCCTCCGCCGCGGGGCCGGTCGCGAACACGATGACGCGCGCCGTCTTACCCGTGCCGTGGGGCAGGATGACGGTGCCGCGGACCATCTGGTCGGCCTTGCGCGGGTCGACGGAGAGCTTCAGCGCGACCTCGACGGTCGAGTCGAACTTCGCCGAGCCGGTCTCCTTGGCGAGGGCGACGGCCTCGCTCGGGGTGTAGAACGTGTCGGGCGCGATCTTCTCCGCTGCGGCGCGGAATGCCTTGGACTTGGTAGCCATGATTACTCTCCCCCTCAGCTCTCGACCGTGATGCCCATGGAACGGGCGGTGCCGGCGATGATCTTCGCTGCGGCCTCGATGTCGTTCGCGTTCAGGTCGGGCTGCTTGGTCTCGGCGATCTGACGCACCTGCTCCTTGGTGAGCTTGCCCACCTTGGCCGACTGCGGGGTCTTCGAGCCCTTCGCGACGCCGGCGGCCTTCTTGATCAGCTCGGCGGCGGGCGGGGTCTTCAGGATGAACGTGAAGCTGCGGTCCTCGTAGACGGTGATCTCCACGGGGATGACGTTGCCGCGCTGCGACTCGGTCGCGGCGTTGTACGCCTTGCAGAACTCCATGATGTTGACGCCATGCTGACCGAGCGCGGGGCCGATCGGCGGCGCCGGGTTGGCGGCGCCGGCGTTGATCTGGAGCTTGATCAGGCCGGTCACCTTCTTCTTCGGTGCCATGTTCTTTCCTTACTTTCGTGCGCCGGATGGCGCGCTTCCACGAACCAGGCGGATCCTGGCAGTGGTGGGGGTGTGCGTCGTCCGAGAACGGACAACCCCACAAGTATACGCGGCTCCGGGCGGCCCGGCCAGGTCAGGCCGGGGTCACCCGGAGCGTCCGCACCTCGAATCCGCCCAGCCGGACGGTGACGGCTCCGTCGGCGGCGGGCACGTCGCGAAGGTCGTCTTCGAGGAGTGACACCTCGCGCACCCGCCCGACCGGCATCCCGAAGCGCACCACGGCGGAGACGCGTGCGCCGGTCGGCTCGTAGAGGCGCACTACGACGTCGCCGGAGCGGTCGGCGGCGAGGGCGACCGACGAGACCTGCACGCCGTCGTCGGCGGCCACGAGCGGCGCGAAGCCCGCCGCGCCGCGGACGCTGCGCGCCGGCATGTTCAGCGCGACGCCCTCCGCTGTCGCACCGGCGAGGTCGGTCCCCACGACGAGCCCGTAGCGGTGTGACTGAAGACCCTGATCGGTCTGCGGATCGGGGAAGCGCGGCGCGCGCAGGAGCGAGAGCCGCACGGTCGTGGAGACGCCCTCCTCGCCCGCCGTCCGTGCCGTGTCGTAGCCGTAGCTCGAATCGTTCACCAGCGCGACGCCGAAGCCGGGCTCCTCCACCAGCACGAACCGGTGCATCGACGTCTCGAACTTCGCCGCTTCCCACGAGGTGTTGGTGTGAGTGACGCGACGGTGGGCTCCGAACTGCGTCTCGGCGACCGTGTGCTCCGCGCGCACATCGAGGGGGAAGGCCACCTTCAGGAACTTCTCCGTCTCGTGCCAGTCGGTCTCCTGATCGATGACGAGCGTGCGTGCACCCGGCGCGAGGGTGAGCCGCTGAGTCACCGAGGACGCACCGAAGGACCGCGTCACCTGCACGCCGACGCGACCGTCGTCCTCCCGCAGCGGCGTGATGGCGTCGACGGCGACGAGATCGGTGACCGCATTGCGGTAGTACCGGTCGACGTCCCACGCGTCCCACATGTTCGGGAAGTCCTGATGCAGCTGCAGCAGGTTGCCCGCGCCGCCGTCGGCGATCGCCTCGCGGCCGGTGGCGAGGTCGATCGCCGAGGCCACGAGGCCGCGGTCGTCGACGATGATCCGCACCACGCCGTTGTCGAGCACGAACGAATCGTCGCGCTCGATCAGCTTCGCGGCGTCGCGCGAAGGGGCCGCGGCGGCCGCGCCGCGCGAGACGACACCCGCGACCGGCACGGGAGCGGCGTTGGCGACCAACGGCGTCGCCCCGTCGCCGACGAGGAGCGCGAGTGCGCGGGCGATGAGGTCCTCGGCAGCAGTGCGGATGCGCGCGTACTCGGCGACGGCCTCGCGATGCACCCATCCGATGGACGTCCCCGGCAGGATGTCGTGGAACTGCATGAGCAGCACCTGCTTCCACAGCGCGTCGATCTCGTCGTACGGATAGTCCGCCCCGGTGCGGACGGCCGCCGTCGCCCACCACGCCTCCGCCTCCAGGAGGAGGTGTTCGCTCCGCCGGTTCCCCTGCTTCGTCTGGTGCTGCGAGGTCAGGGTCCCCCGGTGCAGCTCGAGGTAGAGCTCCCCCACCCACACCGGCGGATCGGCGATCTCGGCGCGGGCCGTCTCGAAGAAGGCGTCCGGATGCTGCCACGACACCCGCGGCGCGCCCTCGAGGTCGGCGAACCGGCGGGCCCGCCCCGTCATCTCGCGCGTCGTCCCGCCGCCGCCGTCGCCCCACCCCACCGGCGCGATCGACCCGGTGGCGCGCCGGTTCTCCCGGAACTGGCGCGATGCGAGAGCGAGCTCGGCGGCGGACAGACGCGAGTTGTAGGTGTCCATCGGCGGGAAGTGCGCGAACGTCCGCGAGCCGTCGATGCCCTCCCACAGGAAGGTGTGGTGCGGGAACTTGTTCACCTGGTTCCACGAGATCTTCTGCGTGAAGAACCACTCGAAGCCGGCGCGGCGGACGAGCTGCGGAAGCGCCGGGGAGTAGCCGAAGCTGTCGGGGAGCCACACGCCCCGCGAGCGGATGCCGAACTCCTCTTCGAAGAACCGCTGGCCGTAGCGGAACTGGCGGACGAGCGACTCGCCGTGCGGCATCACGGTGTCGGATTCCACCCACATGCCGCCGAGCGGGAGGAACCTGCCACCGGCGACGGCCGCGCGCACGCGCGCGTACACCTCGGGCCGGTGCTCCTTGAGCCAGGCGTACTGCTGGGCACTGGACATGCCGTAGATGAAGTCGTCGGTCTCGTCGATCAGCTCGGTCATCGACGCCGCCGTGCGTGCGACCTTGCGGATCGTCTCGCGCACCGGCCACAGCCACGCGGAGTCGATGTGCGCGTGCCCGACGGCCCACACCTCGTGCGCCGACGGCTCGGCCGGCGAGGCGAGCACCTCGGCGAGCTCGGCGCGCGCGACCGCGGCCGTCCCGGCGACGTCCTGCAGGTCGAGCACGTCCAGCGCGTCGTCGAGGGCCTGGAGGATGCGCATCCGCCGCGGCCCCTCGCCGAGCTCGGCCTGCAGCTCCAGGAGCACGTCGACGTCGAGGGCCAGCTCGTGCACCTCCTGTTCGAAGACGGCCAGGTCCATGCGCCGCGTCGTGTAGAGCGGATTCGGCGACGACGTGAGGATGTCGCCTTCGTCCGTCGGGAGGAAGGGGTGGTAGTCCAGCAGCACGGGATTGGCCGCCGCCTCGAGGAAGAGCGTGACCTCTTCGCCGCCGTCCGCCGACTCCGCGACGAGAGCCCACTGATTGCGCGGGTTGATCGACTTCACCGGTGTTCCGTCGGCGCGGTAGATCAGTCCCTCGCACTGGAAGCCGGGCATGTTGACGTCGAACCCGAGATCGATGTGCGCCTCCACCCGGCGGCCTCGCCACTCTGCCGGCACCGCGCCGGTGAGGCGGAACCACGTCGTGCTCCACGCCGGTCCCCAGGGCGTTCCCACCTCGTAGGGCATGTACTCCAGCGCGAGACCCTCCGCCGGCGGGACCGGCTCGCCGGGGAGCGGGTGGGCCTCGACGGTGAGCGGGGCGCTGTGCGAGTACACGGCGGGCAGGATCCGCTCGCGCAGGACGCGAGTGGCGCGACCGGCGGTCAGCGCGATGTCGTCGTGCATAAGGGTTCCTTCCGAAGCGGCTCAGGAGAGGGTAGCCGGATGCGCAGCGCCTCCCGGCACCGGGAACGAGGAACGCCCCGCCGGCCGGAGCCGAGCGGGGCGTTCCTCGACGGATGTCAGAGCTTCGTGACCTGGTCGAACGACAGCTCGACCGGAGTCTCGCGCTCGAACAGCGACACGAGCACCGTGAGCTTGCCGCTCTCGGGCTTGATCTCGCTGATCGAACCGGGAAGACCCGCGAACGAGCCCTCCTTGATCGTGATCGTCTCGCCGATCTCGAAGTCGACCTCGGCCGGGATGCTGCGGGCCTGCGTCGCCGCGCCCTTGGCGGCGCCCGCCTTGGCGGGGGCGACCTCCTTGACCTCGACGAGCGACTTCAGCATGTTGAAGGCCTCTTCGAAGCGCAGCGGCGTGGGATTGTGCGCGTTGCCGACGAACCCGGTGACACCGGGCGTGTGACGAACGACCGACCAGGTGTCCTCGTTGAGTTCCATGCGCACCAGCACGTAGCCGGGGATGCGCACGCGCGTGACCATCTTGCGCTGGCCGTTCTTGATCTCGACGACGTCCTCCATCGGGACCTCGACCTGGTAGATGTCGTCCTCGACCTCGAGCGTGGACTTGCGCTGCTCGATGTTGGCCTTCACCTTGCGCTCGAACCCGGCGTAGGAGTGGATGACGTACCACTTGCCCGGCAGCATCCGCAGGTCCTGGCGGAACGCCTCGTACGGGTCCTCGTCCGACTCCTCGTCATCGGGGTTCACGGTCGGGTCGAAACCCTCCGGCTCCTCGGCGGCGGTGGCGGGATCGACGGATGCCTCGACCTCGTCGACGACGCCTTCGGCCTCCTCGACCTCCTCGACGAATCGGCGGTCGAGCACGGGCTCGTCCTCATCGCCGTTGACATCCGGTCCGTCGTACGGGGTCACGTCGTCAGCCTCCTCGGCAGCTCGCTCGGCTTCTTCGTCGGCCAGGGAGTCCGTCAGCACCTCGGCCGCGGCCTCGGCCTCTGCGGCCTCATCGATGGTCAGCGCGTCGTTGACGATCGCGTCGGCTTCGGGGTCGTCGACGTCGATGTCGTCGTCGAACGACTCGTCCTCGTCGTCATCGACGACGTGGACCGCGTTGTGCTCGGCGGCGGAGTTGGCACGGTCCTCCGAGGCGAGGATGTTGCCCTCCTGGGCCTCGTCGTCCTCGCTGGACTGCTCGGCCGCGGTCGCCCAGTCGGCGTCGTCGACATATCTTTCAGACACTTGATGATCTCTTCCGTTGATGGTGCGGGCGTTCTCGGCGCCCGCAAGCGCGCACGGCGCAGCTCAGGGGGTCGCGCCGCCCGGAACGCCGAACACGGCGGTGGTGACCCACACGAACAGCACGTCCAGGCCGTACACCAGCGCCATCATGACGACGACGAAGCCGAGGACGACCGCCGTGAACTTCAGCAGCTCCGAGCGGGTCGGGGTGACGACCTTGCGAAGCTCCGCGAAGACCTGACGGACGAAGACGGCGATGCGCACGAAGAAGTTCGGCTTCTTCTCACGCGCTGCGTCGCGCTTGGCGACGAGCTCGCCGTTCGGCTCATCCTGGACCATCGAACCCACCTGAGTTGCCTTCCGTGTGCCAGCATGCGCCGGCGCGCAGGGCGGACAGGAATCGAACCTGCAACCTGCGGTTTTGGAGACCGCTGCTCTGCCAATTGAGCTACCGCCCTAGAGACCGCGAGGGCCTCGGGTGCCCGCACTCCGCCACCGTGACTCATCCGAAAGGGGTCGGCCCGACCGGCGGGCACGGCGAAAGAATGCAGACTTCTACTGCACAGCGAGTCTACGTCATCGCCCAGGGCCTCGCGAACGAGACGGCGGGCCCGGGCCGTCTCAGGCGCGGCACGACGTGAACACCGCCACCACGATGGCGGGCGAGGCCAGCGTGGTGGTGATGACGATCCCGTCCTCGGATGCCCAGGCGTCCTGACCGTCCTCCGACGTGCGGATACGATCCCACTCCTCGTCGTCGAGATCGTCGGACAGGGCGTCGAGGATCGTGCGGCCGGCGTCGTCCTCCGCCGTGATCGACAGCGTGCCGGTGGCGACGAAGGACGTCTGGACGCCCGGCTGCTCCTCGTCCCCGCACGCCTCCTCCGACGCCGGCGTGATCTCCACGCTGCGGAGCACGCCGGGGTCGACGGCGGAGAGGTCCCCGACCAGGCCGTCGAAAAGTCCTCGGGCACGATCGGTGACGACCTCGGGCGACGGCCCGGGGGCGCAGCCGGTGGCGAGCACGCCGCACAGCGCCAGGGCGAGGGCGAGCGCTCCACGTCTGAGGGAGCTCATGGCCGCGTCACCTCCCGCACTTCGAAGGCCTCGGGATCGGGAGCGGCCGTCGGAACGCCGAGCCCCGCGAGCTGCTCGACCAGCCAGTTCTCGTGCCATCCGGCGACATCGCACGGCGCGCTCGACCCCTCGTAGGCGGAGGCGGGGACGCCGTGCTGCACGACCGCACGACAGCTCGCATCCGACTCGATCTGGGTCCGATAGGCGTCCTGTCCCACCCCGACACCGTCGGCCGCGGCGAAGTACGTCGAGAAGCGGTCCCACTGATACCAGTGCATGGCCTCGTGGACGAAGATCGGCCAGATGTCCGATCGTCGCGCCCCGCTGTCCCACGCGAGGAAGACCGTGTTGCGGAATCGGCTGTCGTAGCACCCGCCGAGGGCGAGGAAGAAGTTCTCGTCGGCCGCGGAGTATCCGCAGTTCTGCGGGCCGCCGTCGTACACGATCTGCACCGCCGCGCCCCCGATGCCGTCCAGGAGCGCCCGAGCATCGGCGTCACCCCCCGGCATCGACGCACCGCCGGGGTTCGGCGCCGAGGCGGTGGCTGCCGTGTTCTCGCCCTGAAAGCTCGCCGCGGTCTGCTCGGCGGACTGCCACACCGCCACGGCGCTGCGGTAGGCGGCCTTCTGGCTGTCGATCTGCGCCGAGACCTCGGCGGTCGCCTCCACCGCCGCGGTGACGACCGCCTGCTGCGCCGAGGTCACCGCCCTCTCGGCGAGCGCACGCTCGCGGGCGTCCGTCACCCACCACGCGATCCCCGCGGTCGCACCCGCCGCGATCAGCACCGCGGCGACGACGCCTCCCGCGATCCATGCTCGGCGACGGCGGCGCCGCCGGCGGATGCCCGACACCATCGCCTGGATGACGAGGTCGTCATCCAGGGGCGAGGCGTCAGGCGGGAGCGCCATCAGGCGATGCGGATGAGCTTCTTGTTGACGAACTCGTCGGCGCCGAGGAGCCCCAGCTCGCGCCCGGTGCCGCTGCGCTTGACGCCGCCGAAGGGAAGCTCGGGAGAGTCCGCGAGCACGACGTTGACGTAGACCATGCCGGCCTCGATGCGGTCGGCGACGCGCTCCGCCTGCTCCGGGTCGGTGGTGAACACGTAGGAGCCGAGGCCGAACCCCGTCCCGTTCGCCACGGCGATCGCCTCGTCCTCACCGGAGACGCGGTAGACGACACCGACCGGGCCGAAGAACTCCTCGCCGTACGCGTCCATGTCGCTCGTCACGCCGGTGAGCACCGTCGGGGCGAAGAAGGCGCCGTCGCGCGTGCCTCCCGTCACGAGCTTCGCGCCCTGGGCCACCGCGCGTTCGACCTGCTCGGCGAGCCGCTCGGCGGCCGCTTCGGACGACAGCGGACCGAGGACGGTGTCCTCCGCCAGCGGGTCGCCGACCGTCGCCGCCGACATCCGCGCGGTGAACCTCTCGAGGAAGGCGTCGTACAGCTCGTCGACGACGATGAACCGCTTGGCGGCGTTGCACGACTGCCCGGTGTTGTCCAGGCGCGCGTCGACCGCCGACTGCACGGCCGCGTCGAGATCGTCGGTCGACAGCAGGAGGAACGGATCGGACCCGCCCAGCTCGAGAGCGACCTTCTTGAGGTGGCGCCCCGCCACCTCGGCCACGGCGGCGCCCGCCCGCTCCGAGCCGGTCACCGATACGCCCTGCACGCGTCGGTCGGCGATGATGGCGGCCGCCTGGTCGTTCGTGATGCGGACGTTGACGTAGGCACCCTCGGGGAGGCCGGCGTCGCGGTAGATCAGCTGCAGCGCCTCGGCCGACTCGGGGCACTGCGGGGCGTGCTTGAGCAGGACGGTGTTCCCCACCGCGAGGTTCGGCGCCGCGAACCGCGCCACCTGGTAATACGGGAAGTTCCACGGCATGATGCCCAGGAGCGGTCCGAGCGCGGAGCGACGGATGACAGCCGTCCCCTCGCCGAGGATGTCCAGAGGCTGATCGCCGGTGATCCGATCGATGTGGTCGGCGTAGAACTCGGTGATGTCGGCGGCGAAGTCGACCTCTCCGAGCGCCGCCTCCAGCGGCTTGCCCATCTCGCGGACGATCAGGGCGGCGAGGTGCTCGCGTCGCTCGCGGTGGAGTTCGGCGACGCGGCGGATCGCCGCGGCCCGCTCGTCCACGGGCGTGCGCGACCAGGAACGGTAAGCGTCGGTGGCGGCGGCGATCGCGCCCTCGACACCGGCGTCGGTCAGGGTGTCGTACTCGGCGAGCTTCTCCCCCGTAGCGGGGTTCACGACGGCATATTCGCTCATGACGTTCCTTTCCTCTCACACAGTCTGCCGCGAACGGCGTGCGCTCAGCGGGGCATCCTTGGACAGCGTCTCGCCGCGGAAGAACGCCGGGCGCCGGATCGCCTGCCAGATCATGATCACGATCCCCACGCCGATGATCGTGACACCCAGCACGAAGACGCTTCCGAGCCCGAACCACTCGGTGCCGCTGCCGTAATCGGGGTCGAGGCTCTCGACGAGCGTGATGACGAACAGCGCGACGAGGATGATGCCGCCCACGAGCGGGAACAGCAGGGTGAAGAACACGTTGCGCGCCGAGTCGAACCACTGCCGGCGGAAGTACCAGACGCAGGCGAACGCAGTCAGCCCGTAATAGAAGCAGATCATCAGCCCGAGCGTCGTGATCGTGTCCCACAGCACGTTCTCGTTGACGAAGCGCATCACCGCGTAGAACACGGAGGCGACCACGGCCGAGACGATCGTGGCATACCCCGGCGTGAAGAAGCGGGGCGTGACCGAGGCGAACTTCTTCGGCAGCGCGCCGTAGTGCCCCATGGCCAGGAGCGTCCGCGCCGGCGACACGAAGGTCGACTGCAGCGACGACGCCGAGCTGGTCAGCACGGCGAGGGAGACCAGGAACGCCAGCGGCCCGAGGATCGGCCCGCTCAGGTAGAAGAAGACGTTGTCCTGGATGTCGGGGTTGCCCAGGCCCAGCTCCCCCTCGCCCGTGCCGGCGAAGGTCAGGAGCGCGATCGAGAGCAGCAGGTACAGCACGACGATCGTGATGACCGTGAGCGTCGCCGCGCGGCCGGGGGTCTTCTCGGGGTTCTTGGTCTCCTCGTTCATGGTGAGGGTGACATCCCACCCCCAGAAGATGAAGATCGACAGCGACAGCCCCGCCACGACGGCGGTGAACGATCCGACGGCGAGGGGGTTGAACCACGACAGCTCGACCGGGCTCGCGTCGAAGGCGTTGCCCTGCGCCACGTGCACGAACGCCGCGATGGAGAAGATCACGAGCACGACGACCTGGAAGGTCACCAGGACGTACTGCAGCTTCTGCGTGGTCTGCATGTCGCGGTAGGAGACGAACGTCGCCCCGAGCATGAACAGCAGGCACACCGTCACGTTGATGAACGGGTTGAAGGCGAGCTCGGCGATGGTGCCGGGGCTTCCGGCGAGCTGGTCGATGAGGAGGAAGAGGAATTCCACCGCGATGCCCGCCAGATTGGACAGCACGAGGATGGTCGCCGCGATGAGCCCCCAGCCGGCCATCCATCCGATCCACGGGCCGAAGGCCCGCGCCGCCCAGGTGAAGGAGGTGCCCGAGTCGGGCATCTGCTTGTTGAGCTCGCGATACCCGAAGGCCACCAGAAGCATCGGGATGAACCCGATCAGGATGATCGCCGGGACCTGGAAGCCGACCTCCGAGACGGTGGGCCCGAGGGCTGCCGTCAGGGTGTAGGCCGGGGCGATGCAGGAGATACCGATGACGACGGCGCCGAGAAGGCCCACCGTCCCCGCCGACAACCCCTTCTTCGACAAGCCGCCGCCTTCGCCGGCGGGGGCGAGCGGGGCACCTTCGGGAGCGGTCATGAGCGCCCTCCTTCTTCGGAGCGCGTGCGAGGCACGACGATGAGCGGAACAGGGAGGACTCGCAGCATCTTCGCCGCGGTCGAGCCGAGGAAGAGGCGCCGCGGCTGGGCGAGGCGGCTGGAACCGACGACGGCGAGCTCGGCCGGATCCCACGGCAGCGTCTGCACGGCGTCCTCGATGTCGTCCCCTCCGCCCACGACCGCCTCGCTGGCGACGTCGCGGGGAAGGGCCGCGCGTGCGGCCTCCAGCACGCGCGTGGCGTGGTTGGCACCGACGACGCGGATGGCGGCGGTGTCCAGCCCCGCGGGGAGATCCATCGTCTCCAGCGACACGAGGCGAAGGGGGACGGATGCGGCGGCGGCGAGCGCCACCGACTCCTCGAGGAGGACGTCGGCTCCCGGTCGCGAGCCGAGGGCGGCGGTGATCCGGGTGACGGGCGTCGCGGGGTCCACGGCGCGGGCCCCCTCGGGAGCCAGCACGACCGGCACGTCGGAGGAGTGCAGCAGCTCGCTCGCGACCGAGCCGAGGAAGTGGCGGCCTCGCAGTCCGCCGTTGGCCGCGCCGACGACGATGAACGCCGCGTCGAGCTCGTGGGCGGCGGTGAGGAGTCCCTCCGCGAACGACTCGCCGTAGCGCACCGACGATCGCGGCGACACGGCATCGCGAAGCGAGTGGCCGACGCTCTGGAGCCACTCCTCCGCACGATCGCGGACCAGTCGGGCGTAGCCGGCGTCGGGCGGTGTGATGACGCTGCGTGATTCGTCGGGGAGGACGAGCACGATCTCCAGCGGCGCCCCGGTGGCCCGGGCGAGGCGGGCGGCGACGGCCACCGCATCCGCTCCGGCATCGGTGGCGGTGTATCCGACGACGACCGGGCGGCTCATGAGCGCGACCGTTCGACGATCTCGGCGGCGGCGCGGTGACCCTGGCGGATGGCGCCGTCCACGTGCTGGTATCCGGCGCCGGCCATGTCGCTGCAGGCGACGTGGATGGGGCCGACCGGGGTGCGGAGGTCGGCGTTGTAGCGCGACAGTCCGCCGAGATCGAAGCTCGCGGCGTAAGCCCCGCGGGTCCACTCCTCCGTGCCCCAGTCGCTCTCGTAGTACACGATCGGCTCCTTCGCGTCGGGTCCGTAGTAGTGCGACAGCGACTCCAGGATGCGCTCGCGGCGCTCCTCGGCGGAGAGGCGGAAGACGTCGTCGGCGCTGCGGTCGGAGACGAACCCGACGAGCGTCCCCCGCGGATCGCCCGCGTTGGTGTTGTCGTATGCCTCGTGGCACAGCTCGTAGGGGCTGAATGCCGTACCGCTCAGTCCCTGCTCACGCCAGAACGGGCGGTCGTATACCGCGTGCACCTTGATGACGAACCCCATCGAGAGGTGCTGGTGCATCTGATGCTGGCGGCGCGGGAGCGGCGGCACGAACGAGATGCGCGGGTACAGCACCGGGGCCAGGGCGAGGATCGCGAAACGGGCGTGTACGGCGACCTCGTCGGTGCGGGCGACCACCGACCCGCTCGCCGAGGCGGTCGCTGCGGACCACTCCAGCGTTCGCACCGGCTGATTCAGCACGACGTCGTCGCCCAGGCGCTCGGCGAGGAGGAGCGGAACCTGCTGCAGCCCGCCCACGACCCGTTTGTCGAGGATGAAGTCGGCGTCGACCAGATTCGAATACGAGCCGGCTGACGCGGCCATGAGGAGCGACTGCAGCAGCGAGAACGAATGCGTCGGCTTGGTGAGCATCGCCGACCCGGTGGCGAACGCCAGGTTTCGCACCGCCTCGTCGTCGTCGGTCTGTGCGCGCAGCCACGCGTCCCAGGAGATCGCGTCCCATTCGGCGGCCTTCTCGTGCGCCTCCGGGCGGTCGGGGTCGATCTCGGCGACCATCTCGTCCAGCCGGGCGGTGATCCGCGCGATGACGCGCTCGGTGTCGGCGGAGACGGGGAACACCTCGCCCGTGAACCGGGCGACCGTGCCATCGGGCCCCACGTACACGCTGTCGCCGTCGCGGTAGCGGGCGTAGGTCTCGAGGCCCAGGTCGGCGACCGTGTCGATGAGCGCCTGCTGATCGGGCGACACCCACTGGCCGCCGATCTCGAGCATCGCCCCGTCGATCTCATCCGTCCACAGCCGCCCGCCGACGCGGTCGCGCGCCTCGAGCACGACCACGGAGAGCCCTGCCGCGCGCAGATCGTTCGCGGCGGTGAGACCGGCGGCTCCGGCGCCGACGATCACGACGTCTCTGGTCAGTTCTTTCATCGTTCCCCCTTCGGATGCGACGTCTTGCGGGATGCTCAGACCCCGGCCAGGGCGGAGGCCACGACCTCGAGGCCTTCGCGGAGCAGGTCGTCGTCGATCGCCAGCGGCGGCAGGAACCGGATGACGTTCCCGTACGTGCCACACGTGAGGACGATCACTCCCTCCGCCAGGCACGCCTTCGCCACGGCGGAGGTCAACGCGGCATCCGGCGCGCCCGTTGCGGGATCGACGAACTCCGCCGCGATCATCGCGCCGCGCCCGCGCACATCGCCGATGCGCGGATCGGCCGCGGCGAGGGCGCGAAGACGCTCGCCGAGGATGTCCCCGAGGGCGCGCGCGCGGGCGGGGAGATCCTCGCTCTCGTACGCCTCGATCGCAGCCAGCGCCGCGGCGCACGCCAGCGGGTTGCCGCCGTACGTGCCGCCGAGGCCGCCGGTGTGAGCGGCGTCCATGAGGTCGGCGCGCCCGGTGACGGCGGCCAGCGGGAGGCCGCCGGCGATGCCCTTGGCCGTCGTGATGAGATCGGGCACCACCCCGAACAGCTCGCTCGCGAACATCGCGCCCGTGCGGGCGAACCCCGTCTGCACCTCGTCAGCGATGAACACCACGCCGTTCTCACGGCACCAATCAGCCAGCCCCGGGAGGAACCCGTCGGCGGGGACGATGAAGCCGCCCTCGCCCTGGATCGGCTCGATGAGCACGGCGGCGAGGTTGTCGGCGCCGATCTGCTTCTCGATCAGGCTGATCGCGCGCGCCGCGGCATCCGAGCCGGTCAGGCCATCGCGATAGGGGTACGACAGGGGGGCGCGGTAGACCTCCGAGGCGAAGGGACCGAAGCCGCTCTTGTACGGCATGCTCTTCGCGGTCAGGGCCATGGTCAGGTTCGTCCGGCCGTGGTAGGCGTGGTCGAATGCGACGACCGCCTGCCGGCCGGTGGCCTTGCGGGCGATCTTGACCGCGTTCTCCACCGCCTCGGCGCCGCTGTTGAACAGGGCGCTCTTCTTGGCGTGGTCGCCGGGGGTGAGCCGGTTGAGCGCCTCGGCCACGGCGATGTACTCCTCGTACGGCGAGATCATGAAGCACGTGTGCGTGAAGCGGGCGACCTGCTCCTGCACGGCGGCGACGACGGCGGGGTGGGCGTTGCCGACCGTGGTGACGGCGATTCCCGAGCCGAGATCGATGAGCGAGTTGCCGTCGGCGTCGACGACGACTCCGCCGCCGGCGGCGACGGCGGCGATCGGGACGGTGTGGCCGACGCCCGAGGCGACCGCGGCGGCCTTGCGGTCGAGGATCTCCTGGGAGCGTGGCCCGGGGAGCGCAGTGACGAGGGAGCGGCGCTGCGGCAGCGCGGGTCCTCCGAGGACGGGGGCGGCGACGGCGGGAGTCATGATCGCGATGGTAGGGAGGCGCACGAGGGCGTTGCATTCGCCGTCGTGTACATTCGCAGGAGGCACCTGTACACGGTGTCCAAGCCCCCGATGGGAGCATGAGCCCATGACCGATCGCCTCACGTCCCCGCCGACCGTGCGCGCGCTCCTCGCCCGCGAGGACTTGCACCTGAGGCTGGCCTGCGACGAGAGCGCACTGCCCGGGCAGGCGCTGGACCGCGCGGTGCGATGGGTGCACAGCAGCGATCTCGCCGACCCGACGCCGTTCCTCTCGGAGGGTCTCGTGCTCCTCACGACGGGCACGCAGTTCGCCCATGCCGAGGACGACCCCGATCTCTTCGCCGCCTACGTCCGCCGTCTCGCCGAGCGAGGCGTGGTCGCCCTCGGCTTCGGCACCGAGGTCGTCCGCGCGGGGATACCGTCGCTCCTCATCGCCGCCTGCGCGAACAACGGGATGCCCCTGTTCGAGGTGCCGTACCGCACGCCCTTCATCGCCGTCGCGCGGGCGAACGCCGAGGCGACGGCGGCAGAGTCGTACGCCCGGCGCACGTGGGCGCTGGCGGCGCAGCGCGCCGTTTCGCTCGCCGCCCTCCGCCCCGACGGCCTCGACGCGACGGTCGCCGAACTCGCCCGCCAGCTCGACGCCTGGGTGGGCCTATTCGATTCGGCGGGGGACCTGCGCCGCGAGCACCCCGCCGGCGCACTGGATGCCGCCACTCGCGACGAGCTCGACGGCGAGGTGGCCACGGTGCTGCGACGCGCCGCGCGGGCCGGCTCCTCGCTGCGGATCGGCCCCACGCCGTTCTCGCTGCAGACGCTCGGCCGCGGCGGGCACCTGCGCGGCGTCCTGGCGATCGCGTCGGGAGACCTCGACGCCGAGAGCCGGGCCGTCGTCACCTCGGTCATCGCGATGGCGGGCCTGGCCCTCGAGCAGAACGAGGGAGTTCAGCGCGCGCACGGGATGCTTCGGGCCGGCTCCGTCGCGGCGCTCCTCGCCGGCGATCTGGGGCTGGCGCGGCGCCTCGCCCGCGAGCTCGGCCATGCGCTCGCGCCCGGGGCGATCGCGGTCGGGGTGGTCGAGGCGTCGGGCGCCCTGCTGGAGACGGTGTCGGAGTGGCTGGCGGGCGGCGTCGCCGACCCCGCGCCCCTGCTATTCGGCCGCGGGTCCGAGGGGCTCGTCGTCGTCGTCGCGCCCGGCTCTGCCCTCCCGGAGACCCTCGCGGACCGTTTCCCGGTGCGGGTGGGCCTTTCCGCCGCCGCCACCTGGCAGGAGTTCCCCCGCGCCGCCGACGAGGCCAGGGCGGCACTGCGCCGCCAGCGCGGATCGGTCGCCCGCTTCGGCGAGACCGCGGCATCCGGAGTCCTCGGCGCCCTCGACAGCGATCTCGCGAGAGTGCTCGCAGCCGCGGCTCTCGCACCGCTGATCGATCACGACACGACGCGGGGGACCGAGCTCGTGCCCACGCTCCGCGCGTGGCTGGAGAGCGACGCGCGCATCGACGCGGCCGCCATCGCCCTCGGCGTGCACCGCCACACCGTCCGCACGCGCATCGCCTCGGCCGAGCGCGTCCTCGGGATCGATCTGGCCTCCTTCCCCGCGCGCGCCGAGCTGTGGGCGGCGCTGCAGGTCTCCGGTCTCTGACGCCGGCCCCTCGCGTACGAGATCGCTCAAAACCTTCCACCTGTTCAGTTTTTGGAGTATCGTCACTGTCGCGTACTCCCCCCGGGTGCGTTTTCGGAAGGCAGCGACGCCGCTCCGGCGTCACCGAAGACGGAGGCCAGATCCCATGACCATTCGCATGCAGCACCGCTCCGCGCGCTGGCTCACCGCCGGCGCCGTGCTCGCGATCGGCGCGCTCGCCCTCACGTCCTGCGGGCGCAACGACGGCGGCGGCGGCTCCGGGCCGCAGTCCGGCGACGCGATCGACGACTCCCCCGCCGGCGGCACCGTCGAGGTGTGGGCCATGGGCAACGAGGGCGAGGTGCTCGACCAGCTGGCCGAGCGATTCGAGGAAGACAACCCTGACGTCGACATCGAAGTGACCGCGGTGCCGTGGGAGAGTGCCCACGACCGCATCGCCACCGCCATCGCCGGCGGCGAGACGCCGGATGTCACGATGCTGGGGTCGACCTGGGTGGGTGAGTTCGCCTCCACGGGCGCGTTCGAGCCGACCCCCGACGGCCTCGTCGACGAGTCGAGCTTCTTCGAGGGCTCATGGCAGACCTCGGTCGTGGACGACGTCGCGTACGGCGTGCCGTGGTATGTCGACACGCGGGTGCTCTACTACCGCACCGATCTCGCCGAGGCAGCCGGCGTGGAGCCGCCCGCCACGTGGGACGAGTACACCGCTTTCGCGCAGGGTCTTCAGAGCGCCGGCGCGCAGTGGGGCGTCTCGCTCCCTCCCGGCGGCTTCGACTCGTGGCAGTACGTCACCCCGCTGGCGTGGCAGGCCGGCGGAGACATCCTGAACGAGGACGGCACCGAGTTCACCTTCGACACCCCGGAGTGGGAGGAGGCCTTCACCTTCTACTCCAGCTTCTTCGAGCAGGGGATCTCCGAACCGGTGCGACTGGAGACAGGGGAGATCGAGCAGGAGTTCATCGACGGCAACGTCGGCGCGTTCTTCAGCGGCCCGTTCCACGTGAGTCTCCTGCAGGAGCAGGGCGGCCCGGAGTTCGCCGACAAGTTCGGCGTCGCGATGGTGCCCGGAGACGCCAGCCGCACGAGCTTCACAGGCGGCGGCAATCTCGCCGTGTTCGAAGACACCGACAACCGCGACGCGTCGTGGAAGTTCGTGCGATGGCTCAGCCAGCCCGAGACCCAGGTGGCGTGGTACGACATCTCCACGGATCTGCCGAGCGTGCAGGAGGCATGGGATGACCCGACATTCGCCGAGGATCCGTACCTGAGCGTCTTCGGCGACCAGCTGCAGGACTCGAAGGCTCCCCCGGCGATCCCCACGTGGGCGCAGGTGTCGAGCGTCATCGACCAGGAGCTGGAGAAGGTCACGCGCGGCGACACCACGCCGCAGGAGGCCGTCGCGACGATCCAGCAGCAGGCCGACTCGATCGGCACCGGCCAGTAGGTCGCATCCGATGACCGCCGTCACCGCACCGGCTCCGCCGCGCGCGCCGGCCCCCCGAGCGGGGGCCGCGCGGCGCAGCCGAAAGAGGACGCTCACGGCGTGGCTGTTCGCCGCCCCGTTCGTCATCCTGTTCCTGGTCTTCATGGCGGGTCCGATCATCGCCTCGTTCGCGATGAGCTTCACCGACCTCACCACGCGCGACCTGCAGACGCCCTTCAACGTCGATTTCGTCGGCCTCGCCAACTACGCGCGCCTGTTCGAAGACCCGAGATTCCTGCGCTCTCTGCTCAACACACTGGTGTTCGTGATCGCCGGGGTCCCGCTCACGATGGCCCTCGCCCTCCTGGTCGCGCTCGCGCTCGACAAGGGAATCACCCGCATCCGCACGGTGTTCCGGGTCGGCTACTACGCCCCCGTCGTCACGAGCATCGTCGCGATCGCGATCGTGTGGCGGTTCATCCTGCAACCGGATGGCCTTCTCAACGGCTTCCTGGCGATCTTCGGCATCGACGGACCCAACTGGCTCGAATCGACGACGTGGGCGCTGCCCTCGCTCATCGCGATGGCGGTGTGGCGCAACATCGGCACGCTCATGGTGATCTTCCTGGCAGGCCTGCAGACCGTGCCGCGGGAGCACCACGAGGCGGCGATGGTCGACGGCGCGAACGCGTTCCAGCGCTTCGGCAGCATCACGCTGCCGGCGCTGCGGCCCACGCTGCTCTTCGCCGCCGTGATCACCGGCATCGGCTTCCTCCAGTTCTTCGAGGAGCCCTACGTCATGACGCAGGGCGGACCACTGGATGCCACCCTCTCCACCGCGATGTACACGTTCGACCAGTTCGGCTTCGGGAACTACGCCTACGCCTCGGCGGCCAGCTACGTGCTCTTCCTGGCGATCGTGGCGCTCTCGCTCATCCAGTTCCGCCTGCTCGGACGGAGGGACTGACATGACCACGCTCTCGCAGAACCCGGTCGCCGTGACCGGAACGCCCGAGGCACCCCGTCGGCGGCGGAGCCCGCTGGCCGGGCGCCCGCGCTGGTGGCTCTACGTCGTGCTGGCGGTGGGCCTCGTCGTCATGATCATGCCGTTCGTCTGGATGCTCCTCGGATCGTTCAAGACGGATGCCGAGATCCGCCAGAACCCGACGCAGTTCCTCCCGAGCGATCCGACGCTCGACAACTACACGACGCTGTTCGGACGCCTGGACTTCGCGACGTTCTTCTTCAACAGCATCGTCGTGGCCGTCTTCGTCACGCTCGGCAACATCGTGTTCTCCTCGATGGTGGGCTACGCGCTGGCGAAGCTGGAGTTCCGCGGCAAGAAGCTGCTCTTCGCCCTCGTGCTGGCGACCCTCATGGTGCCGGGCGTCGTGACGTTCGTCCCCCTGTTCGTCCTGACCGCCAACCTCGGACTCGTCAACAGCTATCCGGGCCTCATCCTGCCGTTCCTCATCACCCCCGTCGGCGTGTTCCTCATGCGCCAGTTCATCTCCGGACTCCCCGACGAGCTGCTCGAGGCCGCCCGCATCGACGGCGCCGGAGAGTGGCGCATCTTCCTGCGCGTCGTCATGCCGCTGTGCGGGCCCGCCGTCGCGACGCTCACGATCCTCACGTTCCTCGGCAGCTGGAACAACTTCCTCTGGCCGCTCGTGGTGGCCACCACCGAGGACATGTACACCCTGCCGGTCGCCCTCGCCCTGTACTCGGTGGGCCAGAACGCCGCCCGGTACGGCCTGATGATGGCCGGCGCGGTGGTGGTGGTCGTGCCGGTGCTGGCGATCTTCGTGATCCTGCAGCGCTACTTCGTGCAGGGCATCGCGCTGACCGGCATCAAATGACCCTCGGCCCGCGCACCGCGGCATCCGCTTCCTGGAAGGACCTCCCCGCATGACCTTTCCCCCCGGCTTCCTGTGGGGCGCCTCCACCGCCGCGCACCAGATCGAGGGCGGCAACGTCAACTCCGACTGGTGGCAGCGCGAGTGGGGCCACCTCGCCGGCGCCCCGGTCGAGGAGCCCTCGGGTGACGCCGCCGACAGTTACCACCGGTATCGCGAGGACATGGACCTGCTCGCCCGGGCCGGGCTCACCTCGTATCGCTTCAGCATCGAGTGGGCCCGCATCCAGCCCGAACGCGGCTATGTCTCGCGCGCCGCGATCGAGCACTACCGCCGGATGGTGGCGGCGGCGCGGGAGCGCGGGCTCGAGCCCATGGTGACCCTTCATCACTTCACGAACCCGGTGTGGTTCACGCGCGACGGCGGATGGCACCGCGACGCCGCCGTGGACGAGTTCCGCCGCTACGTCGAGGCGGCGCTGCCGGTGCTCGAGGACGTGCGGCTGGTGTGCACCGTCAACGAGCCGAACATGGTGTCGGTGCTGGCCGACCCCGACGTCGGCTTCCCCTCCGTCGGCCTGCCGCCCGGCGTTCCCGCGGTGACCGACCGCCTGATCGCCGCGCACCGCGGCGCCGTCGAGCTCGTACGCGGGGCGGGCGGTCAGGCAGGGTGGACCGTGGCGACGCAGGCCTACCAGCCGGAGCCGGGCGCCGAAGACGTCGCGGCGGAGTACGGCGCATCACGCGAGGACGTCTTCCTCGACGCGGCCTCCGGCGACGACTGGGTGGGCGTGCAGGCATACACCCGCACGAGGATCGGCACCGCCGGCCCGCTCCCGATCCCCGACGACGCCGAGCGCACGCTCACCGGGTGGGAGTACTACCCGGCGGCCGTGGGCGACGGCATCCGCAACGCGTGGCGGCGCGCCGGCGTCCCGGTGTACGTCACCGAGAACGGCATCGCGACGGCCGATGACGAGCGACGGATCGCGTACACGACAGGCGCCCTGCAGGCCGTCGAGGCGTGCCTCGCGGAGGGGGTCGACGTGCGCGGCTACCTCCACTGGAGCGCGCTCGACAACTACGAGTGGGGAAGCTACCGGCCGACGTTCGGCCTCATCGCGTGGGATCGCGAGACCTTCGCCCGCGCGCCGAAGCCGAGCCTCGCGTGGCTCGGGTCGGTCGCGCGCCGCAACGCCCTCCCCTGATTCGCCCGCCCGCTCGAAGCCGAGGTTGGCCCGTGTCCGCGCCTGTTCCCGGGCCGTACTCAGTCTCAGTGACCCGGGTCCGACGCCGCATCCGTGGAAAGTCACAGCTCTGCGACGCCGCGCTACTCGCCCAGACTGAGTACGGCACGCGCCGGCGCTCGGCGTCCGGAGCGGGCCCGGCGACATCCGGCAGCTCAGGAGCGGAAGTACGCCTCGGCGACGCGGGCGAGCGACCACAGGTCGGCGACGCCGGCGAGCTCGCGGGCGGAGTGCATCGACAGGATCGGGATGCCGACGTCGACCGTGCGGATCCCCAGGCGCGTCGCCGTGATCGGTCCGATGGTCGAGCCGCAGGGGACGGCGTTGTTCGAGACGAACTCCTGCGACGCCACGCCGGCGGCGGCGCACCATCCGTTCCACGCCGCCGCACCCACCGCGTCCGTCGCGTAGCGCTGGTTGGCGTTGATCTTGAGGATCGGCCCCTCCCCGAGCCGCGGCTGCACGACAGGGTCGTGCTTCTCGGGATAGTTCGGATGCACCGCGTGCCCGACGTCGCTGGAGACGCACCAGCTCGCCGCGAACGCGCGGAGCTGCTGCTCGCGGTCGGCACCGAGCGCGAGCCGGATGCGCTCGAGCACGTCGGCGAGGAAGGGCCCCGCCGCACCCGAACGCGTGCCCGACCCGACCTCCTCGTGGTCGAACACCGCCAGCATCGCGATGTGGTCGGCGTCGTATCCGTCGGCGGCCGCGGTGAGCGCGCCGGCCCCCGCGTGCACCGAGGCGAGGTCGTCGAGCCGGCCGGCCGCGAAGAACACGTCGTCCCGCCCGAACACCGCGCCGCGGGCTGCGTCGGCGGTGACCACGTCGTAGCCGCGGATGCGGGCGGCGTCGACGCCCGCCGCATCCGCGAGCTCGGCGAGAAGATCTGCCGAATCGGCCTCGCCGAGCCCCCACACCGGCTGCGTGTGGCCCTGCCGGTCCAGGGCGAGCCGGTCGTTCACCTCGCGGTCGAGATGGATGGCTAGCTGCGGCAGACGCAGGAGCGCACCGGAGGCCGCGAGCACCTCCGAGCCGTCATCGAGCACGAGCCGCCCGGCCAGGCGCAGCTCACGATCCAGCCACGAGTTCAGCAGCGGGCCGCCGTAGATCTCCACACCGGCCTGCAACCAGCCGAGCCGGCCGGTGGTCGGCCGCGGCTTGAGTTTGAAGCCAGGCGAGTCGCTGTGCGCGCCGAAGATGCGCACCCCGGTGGCAGCTGTCGCCCCGCCGGGGACGATCCACGCGAGCACGGCCCCGTCGCGCACCACGACGAACCGCCCGCCGGGCTGATCCGGCCAGGGTTCGTCTTCGCGGAGCGCTGTGAAGCCGGCATCCGCGAGCCGTCGCGCGACCTCGGCGGCGGCGTGGAAGCTGGACGGGGACGACGCGACGAAATCAGCGAGGTCGTCGGCGTGGGCGAGCGCATCGGCCGCATGGGGCACGGGCACCTCCGGGTCTCGGGCGTGCATCCGATGGTAGTTCGCCGGCGGGGCGCGTCAGCCGCGCCGCGGAGCGACCAGATAGCCGCGGACGAACTCGGCGAAGATCGCGGTCATGTTCACCGAGTCGTCGAGGAGCCACTGCTGCTGGAGCCCGTCCATGACGGCCCCGATGAGGCGGGCCGCGGCATCCGGGTCGATGTCGGCGCGGATCTCCCCCGCCTCCTGCCCCGCGCGCAGCAGCGCGGCCGAGGCGGCGGCCGTCGAGCGGTAGCGCTCGGCGAACTCGTCGTGGGACGGATGCTGGGGGTCGGTGGCCTCCGCCGAGACCGTCGTGTACAGCGATGTGAGGCCGCGGGTGGACTGGTTGTACGCGACCACCTTGGTCGCCTGCTCGACGAGGGTGTGCTCGGCGGGGTCGCCGGCGGCCGCGCGCACCCGTTCGTCGCGCTGGCGGAGCACCTCGGCGAAGAGCTCCTCCTTGCTCGCGAAGTGGTGGAGGAGGCCCGCGGGGGTGAGCCCCACGCGCTTGGCGACCTCGCGAAGCGACCCGCTCGTGAACCCCGATCGTGCGAAGACGACGACGGCCTCCTCCACGATCTGCTGCCGCCGGGCCTGGCCTTTCGCGTAGCTGCCGCGCCGCGGGCGCTCGGGGTTCGTGCTCACGTCCGCCTCCTCGCTCCCATCCTTCCCGACTTGCGTGAATCGGCTGCTATTCGCGCCGCGATAGCAGCCGATTCACGCAAGACGTCAGTGGCCGGGGCCGCGCCCCCACGCCGAGCCGAACACCTGCTGTGCGATCGCGGGCCGGAGGTTGCGCTCCATGGCGTCGTCGACCACGTACGCCTTGAGGGAGTCGCCGGTCAGCTCGTTGCCGATCGCCGCGAGGATCATCGATTGATCCAGCGACAGGTATCGCTTCGCGATCGTGCCGCTGCCCGTGGCCACAGCGTCGTAGAACCCTCCCGGGCCGTAGGCGCCGAGCTTCTTCTCGATGTTGCGCAGGTTCTTCAGCGCGCCTCGCGTGTCGTACGGCAGCGCGAGGAAGGACGCGTGCGGCGTGACGACGCCGTCCCCGAACTCGGGATCGGGGTTCGCGCCCTCGGCGCATCCGGGGCGATCGATGTCGACATCGGTCTTCTCGCGGTCGGAGCCGTAGCCGTCCGAGCGCATGCCCGCGAGGTCGACGCCGTACTCGGCGTACCCGCCGAAAGGATCGCTCGCCGGCGAGAAGCCCCAGTATCCGTACCCGGCGTCCTTCAGGCCGTGCTTCTCCTGCACGGCGACGGTGATCGGGTGGTTCACTCCCCACGACGTCGGACCCCACTGCGCCTCGGGGATGAAGAGATCGGGCATGAGCGCTTCGAACATGCTGCCGCCCCAGCTCGGGACGAACCGCATGCCGTCGTAGGAATACGTCCCCTCGTAGACGCTGACGCCGTCGTACGAGCGGGTCTCGCCCTCGGGGAGCTGCTCCTGCCAGGCCCAATCGCATCCGGCCGGCATCGTGCGATGGGTTCCGTAGAGTCCGGTCGCGGGGATCGTGCCGTCGGCGACGGCGAGGTATGTCGCGATACGACTCTCGCTCACTGTCGTGTCGTAGTGGTGGCATGTGTAGAACGCCGTCGCACCGGAGCCGTTGTACATCGGGGCTTCGACGGCGCAGCCGTCGCCCGGCGGCTCCTCCCAGAAGCCACCGCGGTTCGTGCCGGCGGGGAGGCCTGCCGCGCCGGCGGGATCGAAGAACGCGGAGAAGTGCATCCCGGCGTACAGGGCCTGTGCGCGATCGGCGAGGGCGGGCTCCGCCTCGCGCACCGCTCGAAGGCCGACGGCGAGCCATCCGTTGTCCACCGTCGAGAGGAACGGATGCACGACGTCGCCGCTCTCCGGCCACGTCGTCAGCTTCGCCCCCGTGTCGGGGTCGTACCAGTTGTAGAACATGCCGCTGGCGGCATTGCGCTCGAGGGTCTCGAGCGTGGCGAGGGTCGCGGTCATCCGCTCGCGCGCCTCGTCGGTGCCGATGATGCCCAGATCCCGCGCGGTGATCGTGGACCAGAGGTAGCCGCCGATGTTCGTGGGCGACGTGTACGCGGATGCGGTGTCCTCGGCGAGGTCCCCGCCGATGTTGTCGGCGGGAAGCCCGGTCTCGTCATCGGTCATGGCGGCCATCGACGCCCACGTGTCGGCGGCGTACCGCTCGAGCGTGGACGTCGCGTGCCCCGGATGGGGGTCGCCCCCGCCTCCGGGATGACCCTGACCCGCGACGGCGGGCGAGGCGGCGATCACTCCGGTGACGAGCACGGCGGCTGTCAGCGGGGCGGCGAGGCGTGCGGCGATGCGTTTCATGGCTCTCCTCATCGAAAGCGCTCCGGGGGGACGGAGCATCGCTTAAAACCTTACACACGATAGGTTTTCGCACAACCCTCCCCGCGGTCCGCGGCTGCCGCGCCGCGCTCGGGTGGCAGGAACGGCCGCATCCTCCCCCGTCATCCGACCCCGCCTGCCACTCCGAAACCCGCCAGCGCGGCTCCGGTGTCACTCCGCGCCGGAATCCGCGCCGTGATGCGGCCGCAGCTGGCACCTCGAACCTTGCGGCGCGCCGGCGCGCGGGTGCGGCGGCTCAGCGTCCGATGCATCCGGAGTGTTGTCCACCCCGGCCGTCAGCGGGGGGCGTGCGCGTCGAGGAACTCGTACACCTCGGTCGTGTCGACGCCCGGGAAGGCGCCGGTCGGGAGGGTGGCGAGGAGCGTTCGCGGCGTACGGACATTCGGCCACGCGTAATCGCGCCACGCCGACTCCAGCTCCTGCGGCGCGCGGCGGCAGCACACCTCCACCGAGTGCTTCGAGACGCCCCGGTTCGGGGTGTCCCGGCCGAGGAACCACTTGGTGTCATCGAAGCGCACACCCACGCTCACGGAGTGGGCGCCCTCGCTGGAGTTCTCCACGCGCGCCGTGCACCAGTACGTCCCGTTTCCGGTGTCGGTGTACTGGTAGTACGGGTTGAAGCGGTCGTCGACGTCGAAGACGACGCGGCTCGTCCACCGGCGGCAGCACAACTGGCCCTCGATGGATCCGAGCTGGTCGGTCGGGAAGTTCACATCGTCGTTCTCGTAGGCCTTCGTGATCGTCCCGGACTCGTGCACCTTGAGGAAGTGCACCGGGATGCCGAGGTGCACGGTCGAGAGGTTCGTGAAGCGGTGCGCGGCAGTCTCGTAGGAGACCGAGTACGCGTCGCGCAGGTCTTCGATGCTGATCGCCCGCGCGTCCTTGGCGTCGGAGAGGAAGGTGACCGCCGACTCCTCGGGGATCATCAGGGCACCGGTGAGGTAGTTCGTCTCGACGCGCTGCCGGAGGAACTCCGCGTAGCTGGTCGGCTCGCTGTGCCCGAGGATCCGGCTCGACAGCGCCTGCAGCACGGCCGTCCTCGGGTCTCCCTTCGCCGTCACGCGGCTGGAGAGGTACAGCCGGCCGTTGCGGATGTCGGCGACGCTGCGCGTGGTCTGCGGAAGGTCGGGCACGTAGTGCAGCGTGAAGCCGAGATGCCCGGCGATGTCGCTCGCGGTGCGCTGAGTGAGCGGACCGCCGGGATGCCCGACGGCGGCGAGGATGTCGCGCGCGCTCTTCTCGAGGTCGGGGAAATAGTTGTCCTGCGTGCGCATGAGGCGCCGCAGCGCCACGTTCGCCCGTCGCGCCTCCTCGGGCGTCGCCGACCGCTCGTCCCGCAGCCGGTCGATCTCGCCCTGCAGCGCCAGCAGCGACCGGAGCACCTCGTCGGGCACCGACTTGCCCACGCGGAACGGGGCGATGCCCAGCGACTGGAAGGTCTGCCCCCGCATCGCCCGCTCGAGCGCGATCTCCATGGTCGCCCGTTCGTTCAGCGGCTCGGACGCGAGCAGGGCGTCAAGGCTCGTCCCTAGAGCGCGCGCGATCGCCTGCAGCATCGACAGCTTGGCCTCGCGGCGCCCGTTCTCGATCATCGACAGCTGGCTCGGGGCGCGCTGCACGGCGGCGGCGAGGTCGTCGAGGGTCATGCCGCGCTCGGCGCGGAGCTGACGGATGCGACGGCCGATGGTGAGAGGGTCCACCTCTTCATCGTCGGGAAGGTCCGCCTCTTCGGGTACGCGCACGACGGTGGTCATGTCGCGATTCTGTCACGAACGCAGAAGTTTGCGAAAACTTCACACGAGAAATGTCCAGTCGCGCCCCCGAACTTCACGGATGGTTGGTTCTACCACCCCACGGGACGCAGCTTCGTCCCCGGCAGAGAGAAGGAGACCGCCATGACGATCCAGGCCCCCACCGCCGCGCCGATCTCGGTCACCGCCGCACTCGGCGAGCGGTACGGCGAGATCCTCACCCCGGAGGCGCTCGCCTTCGTGGCCGAACTGCACGCCCGCTTCGGTGGTCGCCGTCAGGACCGCCTCGCCGACCGCCTGCGTCGCCGGTTCGAGATCGGCAATGGACACGACCCGCGTTTCCGCGACGACACGCGACACATCCGCGAAGACGACACGTGGCGTGTCGCCGGCGCCGGCCCGGGGCTGGAAGACCGCCGCGTGGAGATCACCGGCCCGACCGACCCGAAGATGACCATCAACGCGCTCAACTCCGGCGCGAAGGTCTGGCTCGCCGACCAGGAGGATGCCACCTCACCGACCTGGCAGAACGTCATCGGCGGTCAGCTGTCGTTGTTCGACGCCATCCGCGGGCAGCTGGAGTACTCCAGCCCCGAGGGCAAGAGCTACCGCGTCACGGCGGAGCACACGCCGACGATCGTGATGCGCCCGCGCGGATGGCATCTCACCGAGAAGCACATCGAGTACACCGATCGCGCGGGGCGGCGGATGGCCGCATCCGGCTCGCTGGTGGACTTCGGTCTGTACTTCTTCCACAACGCGCAGCAGCTCATCGACAGCGGGCGCGGTCCGTACTTCTACCTGCCGAAGATCGAGTCCAGCGAAGAGGCCAAGCTCTGGGACGACGTCTTCACCTTCAGCGAGGAGTACATCGGGATCCCCTTCGGCACCATCCGCGCGACGGTGCTCATCGAGACGCTTCCCGCCGCCTTCGAGATGGAGGAGATCCTCTTCGAGCTGCGCAACCACGCCGCGGGCCTGAACGCCGGGCGCTGGGACTACATCTTCTCGATCATCAAGAACTACCGCGGCCGCGGGGCGCGCTTCGTGCTGCCCGACCGCAGCGAGGTCACGATGACGGTGCCGTTCATGCGCGCTTACACCGAGCTGCTGGTGCAGACGTGCCACCGGCGAGGCGCCTTCGCGATCGGCGGGATGAGCGCCTTCATCCCCAATCGCCGCGACCCCGAGGTGACCGAGCGCGCCTTCGAGAAGGTCGCCGCCGACAAGCGACGCGAGGCCGGAGACGGCTTCGACGGCACCTGGGTGGCGCACCCCGACCTGATCCCGATCGCCGCCGCGGAGTTCGACGCCGTGCTCGGCGAGCGTCCGAACCAGATCGACCGGCAGAGTGACACCTCGTCGGAGCTCGGCGCCAGCGAGGACGCCATCGCGCGTCAGCTGCTGAACGTGCACATCGGCCTGCCGATCACGGCCGCAGGGGTCCACGGCAACGTCGCCGTCGCCATCCGCTACATCGAGGCATGGCTGCGCGGCCAGGGCGCCGTCGCGATCGACAACCTCATGGAGGATGCGGCGACCGCCGAGATCTCGCGGTCGCAGATCTGGCAGTGGATCCACCAGGACCGCGCCACGGACGACGGCACCCCGATCACCCGCGAGTACGTCGAGGGCCTGGTGGACCGGGTGCTCGGCGAGGCGACCCGCCACGATGGCGATCGCTTCGACGACGCCGCGGAGGTGTTCCGGGAGGTGGCGCTGCGGGAGCAGTTCCCGGCCTTCCTGACCTCCCCCGCGTACGCCCGCTACTTCGACTGACCTGAACCGAAACGCAAGGAGAGACATGACAACCTACGACGACGACATCCAGGCCGTCCGCGCGCTGAAGGAGCAGTACGGCTCGAGCTGGGACGCCATCAACCCCGAGTACGTCGCCCGGATGCGCGCGCAGAACCGGTTCAAGACGGGCCTCGAGATCGCCCAGTACACGGCGGACATCATGCGGCGTGACATGGCGGAGTACGACGAGGACTCCTCGGTCTACACCCAGTCGCTCGGCGTGTGGCACGGCTTCATCGGACAGCAGAAGCTCATCTCGATCAAGAAGCACCTCAAGACAACGAACAAGCGCTACCTCTACCTGTCCGGCTGGATGGTGGCGGCGCTGCGTTCGGAGTTCGGTCCGCTGCCCGACCAGTCGATGCACGAGAAGACCTCCGTCCCCGCCCTCATCGAGGAGCTCTACACGTTCCTCCGCCAGGCCGACACCCGCGAGCTCGATCTGCTGTTCACCCAGCTCGACGACGCCCGCCGCGCCGGTGACGAGACCGCGGTCGAGTTCATCCAGTCGCAGATCGACAACCACGAGACCCACGTGGTGCCGATCATCGCCGACATCGACGCCGGCTTCGGAAACCCCGAGGCGACGTACCTCCTCGCCAAGAAGATGATCGAGGCCGGCGCCTGCGCCATCCAGATCGAGAACCAGGTCTCCGACGAGAAGCAGTGCGGCCACCAGGACGGCAAGGTCACGGTTCCGCACGAGGACTTCATCGCGAAGCTCAACGCCGTCCGCTACGCCTTCCTCGAGCTCGGCATCGACAACGGCATCATCGTCGCGCGCACCGACTCGCTCGGGGCCGGCCTCACCCAGAAGCTGGCGGTCTCCAGCGAGCCCGGCGACCTCGGCGACCAGTACAACGCGTTCCTCGACGTCGACGAGATCTCCGAGTCCGAGCTCAGCAACGGCGACGTGGTCATCCGGCGCGAGGGCAAGCTCCTGCGCCCGAAGCGCCTCGCCAGCAACCTGTACCAGTTCCGTGCCGGCTCGGGCGAGGACCGCGTCGTGCTCGACTGCATCACGTCGCTGCGCAACGGTGCCGACCTGCTGTGGATCGAGACCGAGAAGCCGCACGTGGAGCAGATCGCCGGCATGGTCGACCGCATCCGCGAGGAGATCCCGAACGCGAAGCTCGTCTACAACAACAGCCCGTCGTTCAACTGGACGCTCAACTTCCGTCAGCAGGCGTACGACCTGCTGGTGGAGCAGGGCGCGGATGTCTCGGGCTACGACCGCGCGAACCTCATGAGCGTGGACTACGACGGCTCCGAGCTGGCGCAGCTGGCTGACGAGAAGATCCGCACGTTCCAGCGGGACGGCTCGGCGCGTGCCGGGATCTTCCACCACCTCATCACGCTGCCCACGTACCACACCGCGGCGCTGTCGACCGATGACCTCGCGAAGGGGTACTTCGGCGACGACGGCATGCTCGCATACGTGAAGGGCGTCCAGCGCCGCGAGATCCGCGAGGGCATCGCCACCGTCAAGCACCAGAACATGGCGGGAAGCGACATCGGCGACAACCACAAGGAGTACTTCGCCGGCGACGCCGCACTCAAGGCGGGCGGCAAGGACAACACGATGAACCAGTTCGGCTGAGTTTCTCCCGACGGATGCCCCGAGCGCTCTGGCGCGCGGGGCATCCGTGCGTCATCCGCCGGCCGCGTCGCGCGAACGCCGCCTGCGCAACTCCTCAAGAATCGGCGGGCGGGCAGCGGATTCGTCCCCGACGGGCACCTCGGCACCCGAATGTGAGGAGTTCTGCACGAATTGTCGATCCGCCGGCACGTCGCACGACGTCCTTACGTAACGTCGCTTCGACGAAGGGAAGTGCTGTGATGAAATTCCTGATGCTGGTGGTCGCCGACCCCGACAACGACGGCGCCGAGACGCCTCCGCTCTCGATCGAGGAGTGGGGCGCCGAGGTCGATCGTCGCGACGCCTGGCGCGAGGGCGATCGGCTGCAGCCGCCGACCGGCGCCCGCACGGTGCGGCGCCGGGGTGGACGCCTCCTCGTCACCGACGGGCCGTTCGCCGAGACGCACGAGTGGATCGCGGGGTTCGACGTCCTGGAGTGCCGCGACCTCGACGAGGCGGTGGGCCTTGCTGCGCAGCATCCGATGGCCACCCATGGCGCCATCGAGGTGCGGCCCTTCTGGCCGCTGACCTGACGGCTCCTTCGCGCCGTATGCCAAGGTGGTCGGGAGCGGAAGGAAGGCGATGGCCTACACACTCCCGTCGGCGGCACCGCGCACCCGCCGACCCGTCGACGTCCTGGGCATCGTCGCCGTCTGCGTCGCCGGGATCGTGCTCCTCCCCGCCCTCGCGATCTTCCTCATCGGGCTCATCCCCGAGATGAACGCCCTGTGGTGGCTCGGGATCGTCTTCATCCCGCTTCTCGCGATCACGGGTGCCGTCGTGGTGGTGCTCGGCGGGGTCGGTATCGGCGTCGCGGTGAGGCGGCGCGGTCGCTGGGTGCTCTCGGTCGTCGCGGTGGTCCTCGGCGTGCTGATGCTGATGCCGCTGACGCTGCTGTGGCTCAGCTCACTTGCGGTGGGCTGAGCCCGAAACACGCCCGGCCTCGCCGGTGCTCCGCCGGTAGGCTCGTTCCCGTGACCTCTCGCGCTCCGCTCTCCCGCAAGCTCTCCGCGATCGCCGAGTCGGCGACCCTCAAGGTCGATGCCAAGGCCAAGTCCCTGCAGGCCGCCGGGCGGCCCGTCATCTCCTATGCGGCGGGTGAGCCCGACTTCGCGACCCCGCAGTTCATCGTGGATGCTGCCGCCGAGGCGCTGCGCGACCCCGCGAACTTCCGCTACACCCCCGCCGCCGGGCTCCCGGTGCTGCGGGAGGCGATCGCCGCCAAGACGCTGCGCGACTCCGGCCTCGAGGTCGCGCCGTCGCAGATCATCGTCACGAACGGCGGCAAGCAGGCCGTGTACCAGGCGTTCCAGGCCGTGGTGAACCCCGGCGACGAGGTGCTCCTGCCGGCGCCCTACTGGACCACCTACCCCGAAGCCATCCGTCTGGCCGACGGCACGCCCGTCGAGGTCTTCGCCGGAGCGGACCAGGGTTACAAGGTGACGGTCGACCAGCTCGAGGCTGCGCGCACCGACCGCACCACGACGCTGGTGTTCGTTTCGCCCTCCAACCCCACCGGCGCCGTGTACACACCCGAGGAGACGCGGGAGATCGGGCGCTGGGCGCTCGAGAACGGCATTTGGGTCATCACCGATGAGATCTACCAGAACCTGGTCTACGAGGGCGCGCGCGCGGTGTCGATCGTCGAGGCGGTGCCCGAGCTGGCGGAGCAGACGATCCTCGTCAACGGCGTCGCCAAGACATACGCCATGACCGGATGGCGCGTGGGCTGGATGGTCGGCCCCACCGATGCCATCAAGGTCGCGGCCAACCTGCAGTCGCATCTGTCGAGCAACGTCAACAACATCGCCCAGCGCGCGGCCCTGACAGCCCTGAGCGGGCCGCAGGACGAGGCCGAGCAGTTCCGCCTCGCCTTCGACCGCCGCCGGCGTCTCATCGTGTCGGAGCTCGCCAAGATTCCGGGCGTGGAGGTGCCGAATCCGCTCGGGGCGTTCTACGTCTATCCGGATGTCACGGGCCTGCTCGGCCGCGAATGGCGTGGCCAGACTCCCACGACCACGCTCGAGCTCGCCGACCTCATCCTCGACGAGGCCGAGGTCGCCGTCGTGCCGGGTGAAGCATTCGGTCCGAGCGGCTACCTTCGCCTGTCGTACGCGCTCGGGGACGACCAGCTTCTCGAGGGCGTGCAGCGCCTGCAGTCCCTCTTCACCTGATCGAGTCGCCAATAAACGTCGAGTTTCGACGCATTTTCCGACATTTCCTGGCGAGTCGAGCGACTCACTCCGTGTCCGCGGCCTGATCCGCCGGCGCGGCGGGGGGAGCGCCGTTGCGGGCTGTCGCGTCCGCGAAGGCCTCGCCGATCGCGCGACCCTGGATGATCGCGCTGAGGTCGATGCCGGTCGCCGCGCGCACGGCCTCGAACGTCGAGCGCATCCCCGTCGCCGATTCCGCGGCGAGATGTCCGCTCGCGCCCTCGCCGCCGAGCACCGTGACCGAGCCCACGCGATCGAACCCCTTTGCGAACTCCGCCATCATCGGCACGAGCGCCTCGAGGGCACGCTGCGCGAGGAGCGCCTCCTGGTTCTGCGCGAGCGCCTCCGCTTCGGCGCGGATGGCAGTGGCCCGCGCCTCACCGGCGAGGCGGATGGCATCGGCGTCGGCCTCCGCCCGAAGACGCACCGCCGTCGCCTCCTGGGCGGCGATCTGCGCGCGGGCTTCGGCATCCTTGATGTCGGCGTAGGCGTCGGCGTCGGCATCCTTCTGTCGCTGGTACAGATCGGCGTCCGCCACCCGGCTGACCTCGGACTCGAGCCGTGCCTGGGTGTTCTGCGCCTCCTGCACGAGCACCGCCTGCTGGCGCTCCGCGCGGGCGAGGGCCTCGGCCTGCTCCGCCTCGGCGTTCGCACGCCCGACCTCGGCCTTGGCAGCGGCGGTGTTCTTGTCGAGCGCTGTCTGCTCGATGAGGTTGGCCTCGTCGGTGGCGATCTGACGCGCGCGGATCTCACGCTCCGCATTGATGCGCGCCACTTCGGCTTCGCGTCGCACCCGCTCGACCTCGGTCGCGCCGAGCGCGGAGATGTATCCGTTGGTGTCGGTGATCCCCTGGATCTGGAACGAGTCGAGGATGAGTCCCTGGCTCGACAGGTCCGCCTTGATCCCCTCCGCGATCTGGTCCGACAACCGCTGCCGGTCGCGCATGAGCTCCTCGACCGTCAAGGTGGCCACGACGCCGCGGAGCGCACCCTCGAGCTGCTCGGTGGTGAACTGCTCGATCGCCTTGTCCTGTGAGGCGAAGCGCTCCGCCGCCCGGCGCACCGACTCGGGGTCGGATCCGATCTTCACCAGCGCCACACCGCTGACATTCACCGTGACGCCGTTGGACGACTGCGCGGTCGGCTCCATCTTGATCTGCCGGGCCCGCAGCGAGATCATCTCCGCGCGCTGCGTGAGCGGGTTGACGATCGCTCCGCCGCCCGTGATCACGGTGATACGCGAATCCCCGGCCGCGCTCTTCTGCCGCTTTCCGACGATGACCAGCGCCTCGTCGGCCTTGGCCACGCGGTACCACGCGCGGATGAGGATCAGCACGATGATGAGGACGACGATCGCGGCGCCGACGCCGAGCAGCACCAGCAGTCCGACGGCTCCGAGGGCGGCGATGTCCATGGGCTCTCCTTCGATGGGCGCGGCAGCGCGACGGCGGAACCCCCACCCTATCGAGTGCCGGCGAACGCGCCGGAGCTACAGCTCGACGCCGAGGAGAACCGGCTCGGGCTGCAGGATGAGACCGAACTCGGCCTGCACGCGTTGCTGGACGAAGCGCGCGAGCTCGGCGAGCTCGGCGGCCGTCGCCCCGCCGCGGTTGGTGAGGGCGAGCGTGTGCTTCGTGGAGATGCCCGCGCGCGACCGCGGCAACCGGAAACCCTTGCCGATGCCGGCGTGCTCGATGAGCCAGGCCGAGCTGACCTTCACCTCGGCGGCGGCGCTCGAAGGCGGCGGCACGACCCCGTCGAAGGCGGCGAGAGGGATCACGAGCACCGTGTCCACCTCCGGGGCGAGCGACCACCGGGGGCACTCGGCGGGGAGCGTGCGGGCGAACGCCTCCGACACGATGGCGTTCTGGAAGAACGACCCCGCACCCCACGTGTCGGCGTCGTCGTCGTCGAGCACCATCCCCTTGCGGCGCCGCGTGGCCAGGACGTGGTCGCGGATCCAGGCGAGGGTCACGGATGCGCCGGCCTCGAGGCCGAGCGCGGTGCGCAGCTGCTCGCCGGCGACCGGGCGTTCTCCGTCGCCGACCTCCTCGAGCTCGAGCGTGACCGACAGGATGACGCCGGAGCGCTGCGCGACGCTGCCGTAGTGCTGCTTGAGCACGGAGGTGCGGAAGCCGAGCCCCAGCTGGTGCGCCGGCACCGTCGAGACCTCGGCGGTGCCCTCGTCGAGCAGCTCGACCTCGACGAGCGTCTGCACGATCTCCTGCCCGTACGCCCCGATGTTCTGCACCGGGGCCGCACCCACCGTGCCGGGGATGCCCGACATCGCCTCGATGCCCGCGAGCCCCTCGGCCACCGTCGCCGCGACGAGCTCATCCCAGTCGTGGCCCGCCTGCACCCGCAGACGCACGGTGCCGGGGCGCGACCCGGGGAGCCGTTCGACTCCCGCTGTCCTCACCAGCACGACGGTGCCGTCGAAGGATTCGTCGCCGACGAAGAGGTTCGATCCGCCGCCCACCACGAGCCACGGCTCGGCCTCGGCCCATAGCGTGCGCAGCGTCGAGACGAGTTCTTCGGCGGAATCCGCGACGATCAGGCGCCGCGGCGCGCCGCCGGTGCGCAACGTCGTCAGCTCGGCGAGGGGGACGGGCGGGATCTCGGTCATGCGTCAGGCCCGCACGCGCACCTGGGCCTTGACCAGCACCGTCGCCTCGGCGAAGGTGACGGTCAGGTCGACGCGAAAGGCGTCGTCCTCGACCGCACCCACCTTCGCCATGACCATGAGATCGGCGCCCGTCTCGGGGTCGACGACGACCGGGCGGGTGAACCGTACGCCGTATTCGAGGATGCGGGCGGGATCGCCGATCGCCTCACCGAGCGTCCCGATCGCGATGCCCATCGTCAGCATGCCGTGGGCGAGGACACCCGGGAGGCCGACGGCCGCGGCGATGTCGTCGCGGTAGTGGATGGGGTTGAAGTCACCGGATGCCCCGGCGTAGCGCACGAGCGATTCCCGGTCCAGATGCACCGAGCGTTCGGCCAGGACGTCCCCGACGGCGACGGTCATGCCGCCTCCCCCACGACGAGAACCGTCGTCGCGGTCACGACGTGCTCGCCGCTCGCGTCGCGGATCTCGGCTTCGCTCGTGACCATGGCGTTGCCGCCGAGCGCGCGGATGCCCGTGACGGCGAGGGTGGCCGTCAGCTCGTCGCCGGCCACGATGGGGCGGGTGTAGCGGAAGCGCTGCTCGCCGTGGATCGTGCGTGACAGCTCGATGCCCGAGTCGGCCTCGGCCAGCAGCTGCTGCAGCGCGAGGTCCTGGATGACCATGGCGAAGGTCGGCGGCGCGACCACATCCGCGTACCCCAGGGCTCTGGCCGCGTCGGGGTCGGTGTGGACGGACGCGGGGGCGAAGACGGCTCGGGCGAACTCGCGTACCTTCTCCCGCCCCACGAGATACGAGGGGGTGGGGGGAAAGACGCGACCGACCAGTTCGGGATTCACGGGCACCGTGTCATCCTATCGGCGCCGATGCGACGCCCCCGGGTCAGCGCTTGCGCCCACGGAGAGCGCGCAGCGCCATCTGCACCGCGATGAACACGAGGAACGCGGCGAAGAGCATGTTGCCCACGAACGGGTTCACGATCGTGGCGAGCCAGGCACCGAGCGCGGTCGTGGTGCAGGCGGCGACGCCGACGAGCACCGCACCGAAGACGTCGACATTTCGCCGGCGCGCGTTGCCGATCGTGCCGGAGATCGCGGTCGGGATCATCATGAGCAGCGACGTGCCCTTGGCGACGAGGTCGCTGGTGCCGAACACCAGCAGGAGCGCCGGGACGACGATGATGCCGCCCCCCACGCCGAGGAGGCCCGCGAGGGTTCCGGTGATGAGCCCGAGGAGGGCCAGTCCGGCACCGGTGATCCACGTCAGCTCGAGCTCGGCATCGCGCGAGGGGATCACCAGGAACAGACTGACGATCACGGCGGCGAGGAAGACGACGAAACCCCACCGCAGGGCGGTCTGCGACACCCGCGGCAGGAGCCAGGTTCCTATCTGTGCGCCGACGACGGCCGTTGCGGCCAGGATGATGGCGGGGATCCATGCCACCGAGCCGCTCAGCGCGTACGAGACGACCCCGACGGTGGCGGTCGGGATGATCGCCGCCAGAGAGGTTCCCGCCGCGCGGCGCTGATCGAATCCGAGGAGGAGGACCAGCAACGGCACGATGACGGTGCCCCCTCCGACACCGAAGAGCCCCGACATGAGGCCGGCGAGCAGCCCGATCCCGATGCACGTCAGAACGAAGCGCGCGCCGCGGCGCGCGGGTACGGCGTCGGTCATGCGGTGCCGGTCACTCGTCGTAGTCGAGCGCGTCGATCACCCACGTGCCGTCGCCCTCGGGGACGAGCACGTACCGGAAGACGTCACGCATCTGTTCGGGCTGGTCGAGCGGCTCGCCCTGTTCGTCGACCAGGTAGAGGTACGTCTCGGTGGTGACCACCTCGATGCGGTCGTCACTGACGGTCTCGACGTCGGTGACCCGCATGTCGTAGTCGTCGGTGGACGAGTCGAACGATTCCGCGTCGTCCTCGAAGCTCGCGCAGTCGGTGAGGCTGATGCTCTCGCGATACGCCGACGTCGTCGATTGCTCGAACGCGTCGCAGTCGCCGTCGCCCCACGCGTCGTCGTACAGTTCGACCGCTTCGACGGCCGCTCGCTGATCGGCGTCCTGGGGGGACGCCGCAGAACTGAACCATCCGATCACGAGTGGGATGAAGATGGCGGCGAGGATGATGATGACGAGGAGGACGCCGCCGAGAACGACCCACAGGATCCACAGCTTGGATTTCGCGGTCGGTGCGGCGGAAGCCGGGTACGCGGACGGATCGGCGGGTGCTCCGCCGGCGGGGCCCGCGGGGGCACCCGGATAGGCCTGCGGGTAGGCAGCCGCTGGGGCTGCCTGCTCGGGCGCCGCGGGCGCGGGCTCCGGCGCAGCGGCGGGCGCCGCGGAGGCGACCTGCTCGGGAGCCGCGGGCTCCGGCGCCGCGGGGGCGACCTGCTCGGCCGGCGGGGGCGTGGGCTCCGGCGCAGCGGCGGGCGCCGCATCCGCCACGGGCGTCGTTCCCGGCGCTGGCGTGTGGACGTGCTCCGTCCACTGCGCGCCATCCCACCAGCGCAGCGCGCCCTGGCCGTCGTCGTACCATCCCGGCGGCGTCGTGGTCATGGCGGTCTCGTTTCGGCTTCGGAGAACGGGTGTTCCCGCGCCTCAGCCTATCGGCGCGGAACGGACATCCCCCAGCATGGAATCCCCGCCGCGCGACGCGCGTTGCAGGCGATATGACGCGAGTAGGGATCATCGGGGCAGGACGAATCGGATCGACGTTGGCGCGCGGGCTCGCCGACCGGGGGTACGACGTCGTGCTCGCCAACTCGCGCGGGCCGCAGACCCTGGCGCGGCTCGCCGCCGAGATCGGCGATCGCGTCACGCCCGGCACGGTTGAAGAAGCCGCCGAGCAGGGCGACTTCGTGATCGTGACGGTGCCGTTGAAGGCCTACCGGGAGATCCCGGCGGCGCCCCTCGCCGGGAAGGTCGTCCTCGACACGAACAACTACTACTTCGAACGCGACGGCCACTTCCCCGAGCTCGACCGCAAGGCGGCGACGACCTCCGGCCTCCTTCAGGAGCACCTGTCCCGGTCGAAGGTCGCGAAGGCCTTCAATCACATCCACAGCGGCGACATCCTCGCCGACGGCACGGCACCGGGCACTCCCGGTCGGCGCGCCCTGGCGACCGCGAGCGATTTCGCCGACGCCGCCGCGGTCGTGACGACCGTGTACGACGAGTTCGGCTACGACACCGTCAACATCGGACCCCTCTCCGAGAGCTGGCGCGTGGAACGCGACCAGCCGGCTTACGGACCGCGCCAGACCAGAGAAGAACTCGAGGCGAACCTGGCGCAGGCCCGGCGCTGAAAGAAATCACGGCCCCCGGCGGCGGAAGCCCTGCGCGCCGGAGGCCGTCTTCCCCGCACCGCCTCTCGAAACGGTGACCCGAACACTGATCCGGGGCGGCTGCTGCGGGGGTCGAACATCAGAAACGTAACCCGGCCGGGAGGCGAACGAATGACTATTGACGCTGCGCATCGCTCTCTGATAGATCGCGCTGCCGCGAAAAGCGGGAGACTGGAAGGCATGCATCCGGGCCAGGAGGAATCATGACACCGCCCAGTTCGACCACTCTCGGCGTCCGCGAGGATTTTCCGTTCCTCGCCGCACGCTCGGGCCAGATCTACCTCGACTCGGGGGCCACCTCGCAGCCGCCGCGCGTCGTCCTCGACGCACAGCGCGACTTCACCGAGACGGCGTACGCCGCGGTGCATCGCGGATCCAGCGCCGCGACCGGCTCGGCCACGGGGGCCTTCGAGCGCGCACGCACCCGGGTGGCGGGCTTCGTGGGAGCGGCCGACGACGAGATCGTCTGGACGGAGAACGCCACGGACGCGCTCAACGTGCTCACGTGGTCGCTCACCGACGCCACCCTCAGCGGGGAGGGTGCCCTCGTCCTCGGCCCGGGGGACGAGATCGTCGTCACGGAGGCGGAGCACCACGCCAACCTCATCCCGTGGCAGCGGCTGGCCGCGCGTACCGGCGCGATCTTGCGGGCCGTGCCGGTGGACGACGCGGGCTTGTGGTCGGTCGACGCGATGGCAGGGGTCGTCACCGAGCGGACCCGCGTGATCGCCTTCGCGCACGTCTCGAACGTCACGGGCTTTATCGCTCCGGTGAGCGACGTCGTCGATCTGGCCGCACGGACGGGGGCGGTGACGGTGCTGGATGCCTGTCAGTCGGCGCCGCACCGACCGCTCGACCTGCACGGTCTCGGCGTCGACTTCGCCGCGTTCTCGGCGCACAAGATGCTGGGCCCGACGGGGATCGGCGTGCTGTACGGCCGCTCGGAGCTGCTCAATGCCCTGCCGCCCGGGCGCACCGGCGGCTCGGCGATCACCTCGGTGACGCTCGAGCGGGCGGAGTTCCTCCCGGCGCCCCACCGCTTCGAGCCCGGCACGCAGCCCGTCGTCCAAGCGGTCGGATTCGGAGCCGCCGTCGATTACCTCGATGCGATCGGCATGAGCGCCGTGGCCGCCGCCGAGCACGAACTCGCGCAGGAGCTCGTCGAGACCGTGTCACGCGTCGACGGCGTGCGCATCCTCGGGCCCGCCGCCGGGGCCGAGCGCGCGGCGCTGGTGAGCTTCGTCGTCGACGGGGTGCACGCGCACGACGTGGGCCAGTTCCTCGACGACCGCGGCATCACCGTGCGCACCGGCCACCACTGCGCGCAGCCGCTGCACCGCAGGCTCGGGGTGCACGCCACGACGCGCGCCAGCGCGTACGTGTACAACGACGCAGCCGACATCGCCGCTCTCGGCGAGGCCCTCGGCGACGTCCGCGCGTTCTTCGGAGCAGACCGATGAGCGATCTGAGCGATCTGTACCGCGAGGTCATCCTCGATCACAGCCGGCGCCCGATCGGCCGCGGAGACGTCTCCGCGGCCGAGGTGACCCACCATGAGCTGAACCCGACGTGCGGCGACGAGGTCACCGTCGGCATCACGCTGTCCCCCGACGGCCGTCTCGAGACGCTCGTGTGGGACGGCCACGGATGCAGCATCTCCACCGCATCCGCATCGGTGCTCACCGATCTGGCCGCCGGCGCCCCCCGCGACGAGGCGATTGCGCTGATCGACGAGTTCCGCGCGCTCCTGCGCGGGGGCGGCGACCTCGAGCCCTCCGAGCGGCTCGGCGACGCGGCGGCGTTCGAGGGTGTCGCGCGCCTGGTCACCCGCGTGAAGTGCGCGATGCTGCCGTGGGTGGCGCTGGAGGCCTGCCTCAAGACGGCGTAGAGCGCCCGTGTCGACGTGCGTCGAGCGGAGTTGCGCGCCACCGCGCCGCCGATATGCTGGGGCGGTGCAGACCTGTCGTTGTTGTCGCTGAGCGCCTCCGCGCCGCCTCCGACGACCCCTGACAGCGCCCGCCTCTCCGCGCGGCCCACCGAAGGAATGCACCCGTGCGCTACGCCTCGAGCGTGACCGACCTCATCGGCAACACCCCCCTCGTCCGCCTGAACCGCGTGACCGAGGGCATCGGCGCCACCGTCCTGGCGAAGATCGAGTTCGTCAACCCCGGCGGATCGTCGAAGGATCGCATCGCCGCCAACATCATCGACGCGGCCGAGCGCGACGGCCACCTGCGCCCCGGCGGCACGATCGTCGAGCCCACCAGCGGCAACACCGGGGTCGGGCTCGCCCTGATCGCCCAGCAGCGCGGGTACCGCTGCGTCTTCGTCGTCCCCGACAAGGTCTCGGACGACAAGCGTGCCGTGCTGCGGGCCTACGGCGCCGAGGTCGTCGTCGCGCCCACCGCCGTCGCCCCCGACGACCCGCGTTCGTACTACAGCGTGTCGCGCCGCATCGTCGCCGAGACGCCGGGGGCGTTCCTGCCCAACCAGTACGACAACCCGAACGGCCCGCGCAGCCACTACGAGACGACCGGCCCCGAGATCTGGCGCGACACCGGGGGCGAGGTCACGCACTTCGTCGCCGGGGTCGGCACCGGCGGCACGATCAGCGGGACGGGGCGGTACCTCGCAGAGGTGTCGGACAAAGCGGTGCGCGTCGTCGGCATCGACCCGCTCGGCTCGATCTACTCCGGCGGCACCGGCCGCCCCTACTTCGTCGAGGGCGTCGGCGAGGACTTCTGGCCGCAGGCCTACGACCCGTCCGTCGTCGACGAGATCGTCGCGGTCGACGACGCCGAGGCCTTCGCGATGACCCGCCGCCTCGCGCGCGAGGAGGGACTCCTCGTCGGCGGCTCCAGCGGCATGGCAGTCGCCGGGGCGCTGCGCGTCGCGCGCGACCTTCCCGACAGTGCCGTGGTCGTCGTGCTCCTTCCTGACTCCGGACGCGGCTATCTTGCGAAGGTCTTCGACGACGAGTGGATGCTGGCACGCGGGTTCGCCGTCGACGCTCCGCCTCCCGGCCCGACGGTCGCCGACCTGCCGCGGCGCGACCTCGTGCTCCTCTCTCCCGACATGCGGGCCGACGACGCCCGCGCCGTCCTCCGCGACGCCGGGCTCCCCGCCGCACCCGTCGCATCCGCGGAGCAGCCGGTGCTCGGCGAGGTCTCCGGCGCCGCGTTCTCCGACGATCTCGCCGCCGCGGCATCCGATGCGCCGGTGAGCGCGGTGTCGCGCGATCCCCTCCCCCTCGTGGGACTCGGAACGCCCGCGGCGGACGCTCGCTCCGTCGCGGCCCGCACCGGCATCGCGCTGGTCACCGACGCCGGCCGGCCCGTCGCCCTTCTCCTCTCCGCCGATCTGCCCACCTCCGAAGGAGCCCCCTCGTGACCGTCGATCCCACCGTCCTGTCGTTCGACAGCCTCGCCGTCCACGCCGGGCAGGCCGCCGACCCCGGGACGGGGGCGGTCATCCCGCCGCTTCACCTGTCCACCACCTACGTGCAGGACGGCATCGGCACTCTCCGCGCCGGGTACGAATACGGCCGGAGCGGCAACCCGACCCGCACCGCCCTCGAAGAGCAGCTCGCCGCGCTGGAGGGCGGACGCCACGGGCTGTCCTTCGCGTCGGGTCTCGCCGCCGAGGACGCGCTCCTGCGCGCGGTCCTCGCCCCGGGCGACGAGGTGCTCCTCGGCAACGACGTGTACGGCGGCACCTACCGCCTTCTCGCCCGCATCCTCGGGCCGTGGGGCGTGGAGCTGCGCGTGGTGGACATGAGCGACCTCGACGCGGTGGGGGCAGCGATCGCCGAGCGCGCACCCAAGATCCTCTGGGTCGAGACGCCGAGCAACCCGCTCCTGCGCGTCACCGACATCGCGGGGCTCGCGCGCCTCGGTCACGATGCCGGCGCGCTCGTCGTGGTCGACAACACGTTCGCGTCCCCGGCCCTGCAGCGCCCGCTCACGCACGGCGCCGACGTCGTCGTGCACTCCACGACGAAGTACCTCGGTGGCCACTCCGACGTCGTCGGGGGTGCGCTCGTCCTCTCCGACGACGCCCTGGCCAAGAGGGTGCGATTCCTCCAGTTCGCCGCCGGCGCCGTCTCCGGGCCGATGGATGCGTGGCTCACGACCCGCGGCATCAAGACGCTGGGGCTGCGGATGCAGCGGCACAGCGAGAACGCGCAAGCCGTCGCCGAATTCCTCGCCGGGCACGACCGCGTCGCGAAGGTCTACTACCCGGGCCTGCCGCAGCATCCGGGTCACGACATCGCGAAAGCGCAGATGTGGGGATTCGGGGGCATCGTCTCGATCGCCCTCGCCGACGCCGCATCCGCGCGCCGCTTCGCCGAGTCGACGCGGCTGTTCCAGCTGGCCGAGTCGCTGGGCGGCGTCGAGTCGCTGGTGAACTACCCCGACGAGATGACGCACGCGTCGGTGCGCGGCACGGAGCTGGCGGTTCCGGCCGAGGTCGTGCGCCTGTCCGTCGGCATCGAGTCGCTCGCCGATCTGCAGGCCGACCTGGAGCAGGCGCTGACCGCCCTCTGATCCCGCCGCGCTTCGTCTCGTCGCTGCGCTCCTCGCTCAGCGAGGACGGCGCCGGGGGTCCCGGACGTGAGCGAGCGCAGCGAGACGAAACGTCGCGACGCGCGTCAGAACGCCGAGAGGTTCGCGGCGAGGCCGCCGGCAACGAAATCGCGGCGGAGGATGCCGCGGCGGCGCAGCAGGGGAACCAGCTCGTCGAGCGCACGGTGGAGCGTCACGGGGTGCAGGTCACCGGAGAAGATCAGGCCGTCGTTGTCGGCCTCCTCGCCGAGCTGCTCGATGAGGTCGGCGAGTTCCTCCGCCGTGCCGACCGTGCCGCTAATCCCGTCGCCGATGCGACCGAGGCGGGCCTTGCCGGCGAGGATGTCGCGCATGGGCACGCCGTCGAACGAGGCGAAGCGCCCGCGAAGTCCCTTGATCGTCCCCTGAGACACGTGTTCACCGAAGATCGCCGGGTCCAACGGGGCGTCCAGGTCGAGCACGGTGAGGTCGGTCTCGAGGTCGCTCGACCATGCCTCGGCGACCTCGCGAAGCGCCGCGTCATCCGGATGCGCCGATGCCTCGACGATGCGGTCGGCCTCGGCGGCCGAGCTGGCGACGATCGGCTTGAAGACGAAAAGCGTGCGGATGTCGTCGGCGCCGCGACCTGCCGCCACGGCGGCCTCGCGGACCCGCTGCCGGTAGGCGCGGACGGCGTCGACGTCGAGGTTCGACAGTGCGAGCTGGATCTGCGAGTTGCCGGCCGCGAACCCGATCCCGCGGGGCGACCCGCCGGGCGACGCGATCACCGGCTCCGACTCCAGCGGCTCGGCGTTCAGGGGTCCGTCGAAGCTCCAGTGCCGACCGCGGTGCTCCACCGCGCGGATCTTGGCGCCGTCGGCGTAGATCTGCGTGTGGGGGTCGCGGATGAGGGCGTCCTCGTCCCAGCTCCGCCACAGCAGGCGCAGCGCGTCGAGCCACTCCTGCGCGCGGTCGTACGCCTGGTCGTGCGGCAGCCGGTCCTGCCCGAAGTGATGCGCCGAGCCGACGTCGGTGACGACGTTGAGACCCAGCCGGTCACCGCTCAGGTGCTGGAGCGACGCGAACTGCCGTGCCGCGGTGTACGGATGCCAGGCCGCGGGGTTCGCCGTCGGGATGACGCCGAGATGCTCGGTGGCGGCGAACAGGTACGGCGCCAGGGTCCACGGGTCGTGCTTGGGCCCGCCGTACGCCTTCCGCACACGCAGGTCGAGGGTGGCCGGGCTGATGCCGACCGAGAGCGCATCCTCGATCAGCACGAAATCGAACCCTGCCCGCTCGAGCTGGCGCGCGGACTGCTGGTAGAGGTCGGGACGCCGCCAGTCGTAGTCCCACTCGAGGTACGGGCGCGCCCAGCCGTGCGGGCCGAAGCCGCGGGAGAGGAACCAGCCGAAATGCTGCTGCCGGGTCATCGGGTGCCGGCTGCCTGCACCATCGCGGCGCGCCCGACGGCGAGCGCCTGAGCAAGATCGCGGATGAGATCCTCCGGGTCCTCCACGCCGATCGAGAGCCGCAGCAGACCCGGATCGATGCCGGAGGCGAGGCGGTCGTCCTCGGTGCGCAAGACGTGCGTCGTCGAGCCGGGATGCAGCACGAGCGATCGCACGTCGCCGAGATGCGTCATCCGCGTGAACAGCTCGAGGGAGTTCACGGTAGCCTCGGCGGCAGGCCGACCACCGCGGACGGTGAAGCCGAACACCGACCCTTGACCGCGCGGCAGGTAGCGGCGGGCGAGGTCGCGGTGCGGGCTCGAGTCCAATCCGCTGTAGTCCACCGACTCCACCTCCGGCTGCCGCTCCAGCCAGCGTGCGAGGGCGAGAGCGCTGTCGGACTGTCGTTGCACGCGCAGCGACAGCGTCTCGATCCCCTGCAGGATGAGAAAGGCGTTCAGCGGCGATGCGGCGGGGCCGAAGCGCATCGCGAGCGTGCGGACGTACTCCAGATAGGCTCCTTGCCCCGCACGCTCCAGGAGCGTACGGCCGTCGATGCCGCGCTCCACGGCGAGATGCGGGTAGCGGGCCGGGTCGCGCGCCCACTCGAAAGAGCCGCCGTCGACGACGAGCCCGCCCAGGACCGTGCCGTGGCCGGAGAGGAACTTGCTGGCCGAGTGCACGACGATGTCCGCGCCGTGCTCGATCGGGCGCAGGAGGTACGGGCTCGCGAGGGTGTTGTCGACGACGAGCGGCACGCCGGCACGGTGGGCGATGTCGGCGACGCCGGCGATGTCGAGCAGATCGTTCTTGGGGTTGGGAATCGTCTCGGCGAACAGCGCCTTCGTGCGGGGCGTGATTGCCGCTTCCCATGCCTCGAGGTCGCGAGTCCGCGCGACGAAGGTGACGTCGATGCCGAGGCGCGCGAAGTTCTCGCGCAGCAGCTCGCGGGAGCCCTCGTAAAGGCTCGACGCCGCCACGATGTGGTCGCCGGTGGCGGCCAGCGCAAGCAGCGCGGTCGACACGGCAGCCTGGCCACTGCCGAGGAACGTCGCGCCGGAGCCGCCCTCCAACGCCGCGATGCGGCGCTCGAGCGCGGCGTGCGTGGGGTTGGACACGCGTGTGTAAGCGTGCCCGTCGTCGGTGCCGGCGAAGCGGGCTGACGCCTGGTCGAAGTCGTCGAAGACGAACCCGGCCGTCAGGTAAACCGGCGTCGCGCGCGGATGGTGCGTCCCCTCCGGTTCGACGCCCGCGTGCACCTGACGCGTGGCGAAGTTCCATCCCTCGACGCCTGCTGCCGACATCCCTGCTCCCGAGTCGCTGAAACGCCCGATCCGCCGAGCGCCTGAACCGACGGTAGACGTCGGGACATCGTGCGGCGGAGTCGGGCGTCACAGGGCGACACGCGCCCGGATGCCTGAGCGGGTCAGTGCACGGGCATGCCGCCGGTCACCGCGATCGTCTCGCCGACGACGTAGCTGGCCTCTTGCGAGGCGAGGAAGACGAACGCGGGAGCGAGTTCGACCGGCTGCGCAGCGCGGCCGATCGGGGTCTGCTCCCCGAAGTGCTCGATCTTCTCCACCGGCACGAACGCCGGCTGCAGCGGTGTCCACACCGGGCCGGGGGCGACGCCGTTGACGCGGATGCCACGCTCGATGAGCTGCTGGGAGAGCGCCCGCGTCCAGTTCGCGATTCCGGCTTTCGACACGGCGTACTCCGCGAGCGACGGCGAGGGCTGGAATCCCTGCACGCTCGACGTGGTGATGATGGCGGCGCCGGGCTTCAGGTGCGCGGAGGCGGCCTTGGTCAACCAGAACAGCGGATAGATGTTGGCCTTCACGACGTGGTCGAGGGTGGCCGTCTCGAAGTCGTCGATGCTGTCGACGGTCGGCATCGTGCCCGCGTTGATCACGAGGATGTCGAGCCCGCCGAGTTCGGCGACGGCCTTGTCCACGACCTCGATGTCGGTCGCCTCGTCCTGGAGGTCGCCGGGAAGAAGGACGGCGGTGCGGCCCTCCGCCTCGATCAGCGCCGCGACCTCCTCGGCCTGCTGCTGCTCCTCGGGGAGATAGCTCAGCGCCACGTCGGCGCCTTCGCGGGCGTAGGCGATCGCCACGGCACGGCCGATCCCGGAGTCGGCGCCCGTGATGAGAGCCTTGCGCCCGGGGAGGCGCCCGAGTCCGACGTACGTGGTCTCGCCGTGGTCGGGGGCCGGGTCCATCCGACGGACGTCGCCGGGTCCCTCCTGCTGCTGCGGCGGGAAGGGCGGCCGCGGGTACTGCGTCGTGGGGTCTTGAGCGGTGTACATGTCAGCCATGGCGCCACGCTAAGCGGGGCGCCGGAGCCGCCCGCCGGGGTTGCGGCGGGCGGCGGCGGGCGCTACCGCTTGGCCGGCGTGCGGTTCTCGGCGCTGACCATCCACGACAGCTGCTCGAGACGCTCGAGGATCGCGTGCAGGATGTCGGCGCTCGTGGGGTCTTCCTCGTCCACCTCGTCGTGCACATCGCGGCATGTCGACACTGCCGCGTCGAGACGCTCCGTGATGAGGTCGATGACCTCGGCGGTGTCGATCTCGCCCTGCGGGAACTCCGGAAGGGTCGTCGTCTCGGCCACGGTGTCACTGCGGCCGTCCGGAAGGGCGTGGAGCGCCCGCATCCGCTCGGCCACGGTGTCGCTGAACTCGCGCGCCGACTCGATCACCTCGTCCAGCTGCAGGTGGGTGTCGCGGAAGTTCCGCCCGACGACGTTCCAGTGGGCCTGCTTGCCCTGGATCGACAGCTCGATGAGGTCGACCAGCACTTTCTGCAGGTTGTCGCTGAGCTGCTGCGACGCGGTGAAGCCGCTCTCTGCGTTCTCCTCCTTCGTCAGGCCGGCTCCCGCGCCGCCGCGCGCCGGACGGCGGCGGTTGCGAGTGGCGGTGTCTTTGGCGGTCGTGGCCATACTCGTCCTCCTGAGATCGGTGGTGCTGTCTCGACGGTAGTCCGGCGCCCCCGCCCCCGGCCGGGGCTTGCTGGGGCCCGAGGAGGTTGCTAGTGCCGTAGTGCCGCGTCCGCGCGGATGCAACCCCGCGGCCGGCGGTCCGGGCGCTGTCTACCGTGGCGGCATGAGCCGCAACGACGACGCCCGGCCGCGGCACCGGGATCTGCGCGAGTACGCCCCCATCGGCGACGGACGCACGATCGCGCTCGTCGGGCGGCGCGGGCAGATCGACTGGCTGCCCGTCCCCTCGCTCGACTCCCTGCCGGTGTTCGCGGGAATCCTCGACGCCGAGACGGGCGGGCGCATCGAGCTCGAGCCCGACGAGGAGTACACCGTGAGGCGGCGCTACGTCGCTCGCACGAACGTCCTGCAGACCACCTTCACCACGGCATCCGGTCGGGCCCGCGTGACGGACGCCCTGGTCACGGGGGTGGCGGGCAGGCTCCCCTGGGCGGAGCTCGCCCGGCGCATCGAGGGGATCTCCGGGCGCGTGCGGTTCCGGTGGCGCGTGCAACCGGGCACGCGGTTTCAGACGGCGGCACCGTGGATCGAGAAGCGCGACGGCGCATCGATCCTGCGGGTGGGTGACATCTCGCTCGCGGTCGTGGGCGAAGGCCACGGCGCCGAGCACCCGGAGGCCGACGGCGACGCGGGCCCGCTCGTCCAGGGGGAGTTCACCACGAGCGAGGGCTCTCGCTCCATCCTCGTCCTCGTCGGCACCGACGGCGAGCCGCTTCACCTTCCGGTGCCGGCGAACGTCCAGCGCGGCATCGACCGGACGATCGACGGCTGGCGCGCCTGGTCGCGCGAGTTCTCCTACGACGGCCCCTGGCAGGATCTCGTGCAGCGCAGCTCCCTCGCGTTGAAGCTGCTCGTGTACGCCCCGACCGGCGCGATCGCCGCCGCAGCGACGACATCGCTCCCGGAGAGCCCGCGCGGCGGGAAGAACTGGGACTACCGCTTCGCGTGGGTACGCGATCTGGCGTACACCACGCACGCTCTCGTGCGCTTCGGACTGCGGGAGGAGACGCACGCGGCGATCTCGTGGCTCCTGCAGACGATCCGTCGCAACGGCCCGGAGCTGCACGTGTTCTACTCCCTCCGCGGCGAGGTGATCGACGGGTCGCGCGAGCACGACGTCGCCGGCTGGCAGGGGATCGGGCCCGTCGTCACGGGCAACCCCGCGCACGGTCAGTTGCAGCTCGGGGTCTACGGCGACCTCTTCGCCATCTGCCGCACCTACGTCGAAGCCGGCAACATCCTCGATGTGGCGACGGGGCGATCGCTCGCGGCGATGGCTGACCGGACGTGCGACCTCTGGCGCCAACCCGACTCGGGCATGTGGGAGCTGGCGGAACTGCGCCATTACACGTCGTCGAAGATGGGATGCTGGCAGGCGCTGAACGACGCGGTCTTCCTCGTCGAGCAGGGTGCCATCCCGGGGAGCCCGGAGCGGTGGCGCTCGGAGCGTGACCGGATCGCGGCGTGGGTGGCGGAGCACGGGTGGTCGGACGAAGTCGGGAGCTACGTGATGTACCCCGGCAGCGGTGACCTCGACACGTCGGTGCTGCTCCACGCCGAGAGCGGATTCGACCGCGGCGAGCGGATGGCGGCGACCATCGATGCGATCAGCCGCGATCTCGGCGCCGGTCCGCTCCTGTACCGCTACAGCGGCATGGACCAGGAAGAGCACACCTTCGTCGCCTCGGCCTTCTGGCGGGCCGGGGCGCTCGCCTGCATCGGCCGTTTCAACGAGGCCGTCGCCGCGATGGATGAGCTCGTCGGGTACGCCAACGACGTGGGGATCTTCGCCGAGATGATCGCCGAGGATGACGGCGCGTTCTGGGGAAACCTCCCCCAGGCGCTCAGCCATCTCGCCGTCGTCAGCGCGGCGCTCACCATCCGCGAGCTCGTCCCGGCGCGGATGCTCCGCGACCGGGAACGCTAGCTGAGGCGCTTGCGCAGGAAGATCTGGTCGTCGCCGTTCTCGCCCCCGGCGCGCTCGGTCTCGCGGTAGCCCTGACGTTCGTAGAGCCGGATGTTGGCCTCGCTCAGTCGCCCGGTGAACAGCTCCGCCTCGGTCGCGCCGGCCTGGCGGCCCCGATCCTCCACGGCGTCGAGGATGAGCGAGCCGAGACCCTCCCCCTGCACGTCGGGAGCGACGGCGATGCGCCCGATCAGCAGCAGCGGGCCATCGAGCTGTGCGCGGGCGGCTGCAACGATGCGCGCCCCCTTCAGCGCGACGCATCCGAGGTTCTCGACGAGCTCGGCTTCGAGCTCTTCGAGGGTCTGCGTGAACGGTGGCATGTCGACGCTGCGGTAGATGAGCGCTTCGGAGACGAAGGCCGAGCGCTGGAGGGTGAGGACCTCGCCGGCATCGCCGGGTCGGATCGGTCGAACGCGAGCCGGTTCGCTCGACGGGCCTGTTTCACTCACGCTGCTCCTCGGGGTTCCTGCATATCTTTGCGCACGCGCGTCTGCGCCCCGGTCGTCGTGGTCCACGGCCGGGGCGCAGCACGTTGCGCGCGTGGCGTCAGTCGCGCGGGACGTCCTCGCGCCACTGGCCGGTCTCGGCACCCCGGCCCTCGATGAACTCCTTGAAGTTCTTGAGGTCCTTCTTCACGGCGTGAGAGCCGGCGCCCACGAGCGACCCGACCTTCTCGAGGAGCCCCTCGGGCTCCCAGTCGATCTGCACGGTGACACGGGTGCTGGTGTCACTGAGCTTGTGGAAGGTCACGACACCGGCGTGGTCGGTCTCGCCCCCGGTGCTGCGCCACGCGACGCGCTCATCCGGGTGCTGCTCGGTCACCTCGGCGTCGAACTCGCGCTCCACGCCTCCGACGCGCACCTTCCAGTGCAGGTGGGTGTCGTCGCGCTGCGTGATGGACACGACCTCGTCCAGGAAGGACGGGAAGGACTCGAACTGCGTCCACTGGTTGTATGCCGTGCGCACGGACACGTCGACGTCGATCGTCTCGATGATCTGGACCATGTCACTCCTCGGTTGTCGGACGGCGTCTCGCTTTTCGGACGGCGTCTCGTTTTCGGACTGCGTCGTTTGTCGGACGGCATCCAGCCCATCGCAGTCCGCGCCGAGCGGGGTGGGGATTGACAAGCCCCGGATCGCCCTCCATGTCCGGGGCATCCGGGTGTCAAGCCCCTCCGGACCGGTCGCAGAGGTTCCTAGCGTGAGATCAGCCGATGGAAGGAAGCACCCCAATGAGCGACGACATCCCCCGGGAGCGCCTCGACGACGCCGAGGCCTCGGACGGCCACGCCGCCGAAGTGCCCGCCGGCGGCCGCGGGGCCGACACCGGTGCCGCAGACGCCACGCGCATCGACGACAGCGACCGGGCCCCCGTGCAGAACATCTCGACGCAGAACGACATCCCCGGCGTGGGCACCCGCAACGGCGACGGATCGATGGCGAGTGGCTTCGACGTGCGGCATCGCCGATCCGGCAGCTCCGGGTCCTCTGTCGCGGAGGCGGACTCGCCCGACCGCCCGGTCGAGCCCGCGCCCTCTCTCGCGCAGGAGTATGAACCGGGCGTCGACCCCGCGCACGCACGCGGCAGCCGCGCCGCCGGACCTGCCGCCAGCGACGGCGACCCCGGCTCACCGGACGACCGGCCGGATGATCGCCTCGGCCGCGTCGCCGACAAGACCGGCGGCTCGATGGTCCGCATCGTGATCGGGGGCGTCATCGGGCTCATCGCGGTGGTGCTCTTCGCGTTCGCGGTCCCGGTGGCCCCGGCGGTCGCCTGGATCGGCATCGCCCTGGAGGTCGCGCTCTTCGCCGTGCTCGCCGTGAGCGCCGGCGTGCTGCGCAGTGGTCGCTACCGGCGGCTGTCGGTGACCGTCGCATCGGTCGCGATGCTCGGCGTCGGCATCGTATTCGGGGCCGTTCTGCTCGTCCTCGCGCTCACTCGCTGATCCGGAGCCGCGCTCTGACGTGTCTCCCTGCGCGCTCAGGTGTCAGGTCATGCCGTCTCACGTCGGCGACAGCGGCGCGACCTGCCACCCGACCCCTGTCGCGATGCGGTCGAGTGTCATGTCGGGCCGCGTCGAGCGGGACAGAGCGACCGCGGCTGACACTCGAACGCGAGGTCAGCGGCCGGCGGCGTAGCCCGTCCCGCCGCGCGGGTTCGCGGCGGCGGCAAGCGTGCCGTCCGACGGATCGCGCGACACCGACGACAGCCGGCCGAGCGACCAGCCGTCGACCACAGACACCTCGTGGCCTCGAGCACGCAGCTCGCGGATGACGTCGTCTCCGAGCCGGTCCTCCACCACCACGCCGAGCGGTTCCCACGCACGGGGCCAGAACGAGCTCGGGAGATGCGTGGTGTGCATCGTCGGGGCGTCGATGGCAGCCTGCGGCGAGTAGCCACCGATGATGCGACGGAGCACGTACGGCAGCTGCCACTGGTCCTGCTGGTCGCCGCCGGGCGTCCCCAGCGCCTCGACCACCGTGCTTCCCGCGGCCAGGAGCGTCGGGGAGAGGGTGGTGCGGGGGCGCGCACCCGGGCGAAGAGCAGCCGGCGCCGACTCGTCGAGCCACGTCATCTGCAGGCGGGTCCCCGCCGCAAGGCCCAGGCCCGGCACAGCCGGCGAGGACTGCAGCCATCCGCCGGACGGGGTGATGCTCGCGAGGTTGCCGTGAGCGTCCACGACGTCGATGTGACACGTGTCCCCTCGCGTCTCCCCCGTCGCACGCACCGTCGGTTCGCCGACGCTTCCGCCGTCGACGCCGGTCTCGGTGAGGAGCGGCGGCACGAACGCCGGGCGCCCGGGGAGCACGCCGGGGCGCCACTGGGGGCTCGCCTCGTCGGAGATGACGGCGGCGCGCTCCCGCGCGTACTCGTCGCTGAGAAGAAGGGGGAGCACCTCGTGAGCATCCTCGCCGTAGTACGCGTCGCGGTCGGCGAAGGCGAGCTTCAGCGCCTCGACGACGAGATGCGCGCCGCGGCCGGTCGAGGGGTCCAGTGCATCGTCCGGGAAGGTCGCGAGGATCGCGAGGGCCTGGAGCAGCACCGGCCCCGACCCCCAGGCGGCCGCCTTGAGCACGTCGACCCCGCGGAAGCGGTACGACACCGGCCGCTCCCACGAGGCGTCGAAGCCGCGGACATCGTCGGCGGTCAGCACACCGGCGTAGTCTCCGCCGTCGGAGTGGCGATGCGGGCGCGCGAGGAACGCGGTCAGCTCGTGCGCGACGAATCCCTCCCGCCAGTTCCGCAGCACGGCGTCGATGCGGTCTGTCCGCGTGGCGCCGTCGGCGGATGCGGCGAGCCGGCCGAGCGCAGCGGCCCACTCGGGGTTGCGGAACGTCTCGCCGGCCCGCGGCACCCGCCCGCCCGGCATCCACAACGCCGCGGACGTCGGCCACGCCTCCCGGAAGAGCCCCTCGACGCTGCGCACCGCACCCGCCCACGCCGGCGTCACCGGAACACCGTGTTCGGCGGCGGAGATCGCATACTCGGCGACGTCGGCGAACTCCCACGTGCCGTGCTCCCGGAGGAGAAGGAGCAGCGCCGGGAAGGCGCCGGGGACGGCCGCCGCCAGTCCGCCCGCGCCCGGGACGCTCTCGAGCCCGAGCGATCGGTAGTGCGCCACGCTCGCGGCGGCGGGCGCCGGGCCCTGCCCGCTCAGAACGCGAGACGCGGCGCCGTTCGGTGCGACGAGGCCGACGAGGTCGCCCGCCGGGCCGTTCAGATGCGGCTCCGCCAGGTGCAGGACGAGGCACCCCGCCACGGCCGCGTCGAACGCGTTGCCGCCGCGCTCGAGCACGCTCTGGGCCGCGCCGGTCGCGAGCCAGTGCGTCGAGGCCGACATGCCGAACGATCCGGTGAGCGTGGGTCGGGTCGTGAAGGCGGGCGGCGGTGACCAGGGGGAACGCGGCATCCGGCCATTGTCCCCCGGGCGTCAGGTCACCGACACCAGGGTCCGCTGCCAACCGCTGGATCCGTCGGGCGCGATCGGCGCGGATTCGCGGATCTGCAGATTCCCGGCCTTGTCGACGGCGCGCACCGTGACGTAGTGCGTGCCGGGCTCGGCGTCCCACTCGAGGAACCACTGCACCCAGGTGTCGTCGTTGACCGCGGTCGAGAGCGTCGCCTGCTGCCACTGACCGTCGTCGATCTGCACTTCGACGCGTTCGATGCCGACGCTCTGCGCCCACGCCATGCCGGCGATCGGGATGCGACCGGCACGGACGGGCGTGCCGATCTTCGGAGTGTCCACGCGCGAAGAGAACTTGATCGGCGCCTGCGCGCTGTAGCCCCGCGGCGTCCAGTAGGCCTCGTCGTCGGCGAACGTCGTGACGGTGAGCTGGGTGAGCCACTTCGTGGCCGACACGTATCCGTAGAGCCCGGGCACCACCATCCGCACCGGGAAGCCGTGCTCCAGCGGCAGCGGCTCTCCGTTCATCCCGACGGCGAGGATGGCGTCCACGCCGTCGTCGGTGAGCGAGCTGAGCGGGGTGCTGGCGGTGAACCCGTCGACGCTGCGCGAGAGCACCATATCCGCCCCTGCCTGCGGCCCGGCGAGAGCGAGGATGTCGCGCACCGGCACGCCCAGCCACAGCGCGTTGCCGACGAGGTCGCCGCCGACCTCGTTCGAGACGCACGTCAGGGTGACGGCGTACTCGTCGACGCCCATCGCGAGCAGATCGTCGAAGCTGAGCTCGACGCGCTCGTCGACGCGCCCGTCGACGACAAGGCGCCAGGAGGCGGGGTCGATCGTCGGCACGGTCAGGGCCGTGTCGATGCGGTAGAAGTCGTCGTTCGGCGTGAACAGGGGAGACAGCCCGGGGATGTCGAGCTCCGCGCCCTCCGGGACGACCACTCGGCTCCGCGGCGTGGGAAGCCGCAGCGCCTCGCGGACCGCGCGAGCCGACGTGGTCGCCGCGTTCACGACCCGCGCCCCCACGCCCACGACGACAGCGGATGCCGCGGCGATCACGGCCATCGTCAGGAAGCCGCGCCGATCCACCCGTTCCCGCTCGGCGCCCGCCATCGCACCGGGTCCGCCCGCCGCGCTTGCTGGCGCGTCCGGTCGGCGCGCACCGTCGGCATCCCGCCACCGACGCAGGCGTCGGGTGAGGAGCACGAGAACGACGATCCCGGCGGCCGTGCCGAGGAGGGGCGGCGCCCAGGACGCCGCACCCGCACCGGCGCGCGTGACGATCGCGGCGGTGGCGGCGGCGCCCCCGAGGGCCAGCAGCACCGCCCCGAGCGGCGGTCGCCGGTATTGCGCGAGACCGGCGACGGCCGCGCCGATCGCCGCAGCCAGCCCCACGCTTCCCAGGAGCACGGCTTTGTCGGCGAAGCCGAAGAGCGTGATGGCCAACTCCTTCAGCGGCCGAGGGACGATGTCGATCACGAAGGATCCGACGGCGAGCAGCGGGCTCGCATCCGGCTCCGCGAACAGCGCCACCAGCTCGCTCGCCGCCAGCAGCACGCCGGCGGAGATCAGTCCGACAACGGCCGCCCACGCTGCGGTCCGCGCTCGCGGATGCGTCGCCATGGCGTCTCCCTTCGCACGAGGGGTCGCGGAGCCCGGAGACTCCGCGACCCCGCCGGTCGTTCTGTGATCAGGCGGCCGGGGGCATCAGCACCGTGTCCAGGAGGTACACGGTGGCGTTCGCGGTCTTCACGCCGCCGCAGATGACCGTGGCGTCGTTGACCATGAGCATGTCACCCTCGCCCGTCACCTCGACATCCCCGCCCTGCACGGTGGTGTGGGTACCGGCGATCTCGTCCGGCGAGACCTGCCCGGGAACGACGTGGTAGGTGAGGATCGACGTCAGCAGCGCGGTGTCGGTCTTGAGCGTCTCGATCGTGGCGGGGTCGATCTTCGCGAAGGCGTCATCGATGGGCGCGAAGACCGTGAACTCGCTGCCGTTGAGGGTGTCGACGAGGTTGACCTCGGGATTCAGCTGACCGCTGACGGCTGCCACCAGCGTGGTCAGGAGCGGGTTGTTCGACGCCGCCACCGCCACGGGGTCCTGCGCCATGCCCTCGACCGAGCCCGCACCGTCCGGCACCGCCTCGGCGTAATCGGCGCAGCCGGCGCCCACGAGGTCGGCTGCCGGGTCCATCGTGTCGGTCGCGGGCGCGCTGGACTCCATCGACGGCGCTGCACTCTCCTCCGTCATCTCCGACGAAGAGCCGCTCGAACAAGCTGCGAGCGCGAAGGTCGAGGCCAGTACCAGAGCAAGACCAGCGGTGACGTGGTTCTTCTTGAGCATGAGTTCCTCCGAGTTCAAGAGCCTGCGGCTCTGCTGTGCCGCCCGGGGGCGGTGCGGGCCGGAAGCGGCCCGCACGAACTCTTCGGAACCCTCTCTCGATCGGATGGAAATCCATCCGGCCGCATGCATCGAGTTGCGCCGTGTGGTCGGAAAACACGCGGAATATCGACCACAAGACGCAGCTCGATGGGGCGGGTCAGGCCAGAGCGGGAGCGTGCTCCACGAGGGGGAAGACCTCGGCGGCGATGCGCTCGAGCTCCGGGGCGAGGGGTGAGGACTGGATGAGCAGCAGCGTCACCCCGGCCTCCTGATACGCCCTGATGCGCTCCGCCACCTGCTCGGCGGTCCCCACCAGATTGGGCCGGAGGCCCCGCGTACCCACCGAGTACTCGCGCGCCGAGACGGCGACATCCAGCGCCGAGTTGGCGGTGAATTCCTGGAACGACGCGTATCCCGGCGAGGCCGGATCGACGGTCGTGATGCGTTCGAGCTCGCGCTGGACCTCGGCCTCGGTGTCGCGGACGATGACGTACGCCGCCATCGCGAACTCGCGCATCGGTTCCCCCGCGAGCCGCCGGCGCCGCTCGTTGAGGTCGGCGACCTTCTCGCGCACCTCCTCGACCGTGCCGCCGTGCATCGCGTACGCGTCGGCGAAACCGGCGATCGCCTCGCGACCCGACTCGCTCTCCCCGCCGGCGAAGACGGCGGGGAGGGTCGCGGGCTTGGGCTCCACGACCGTCCCGTCCGCCTCGAAGAATCGCCCTCGGTAGTCGAAGGGCGAGGTGGTCAGCGTCCCGAGCACGACCTCGACGAACTCCCGCGCCTGGTCGTACCGCTCGTCGTGCGCCGGAAAGCGGCCACCGAACTGCTTGGCCTCCTCCGCCCACCACGCCGCGACGACGTTGAGCGCCAGGCGCCCGGGCGCGAGGTCGGAGATCGTCGAGATCGTCTTGGCCGCCACGGCCGGCAGATGAAACCCGGGGCGGATGGCGGTCATGACGCGCAGCCGCTCGGTGACGGCGAGCACCGCCGACGTGAGCGACCACGCTTCCAGGCTCGGCGCGCTCGGCCCCTTGCGGTCGTTGAGATAGAGCTCGGGGATGAGCATCGTGGAGTAGCCGAGCCGGTCGGCGGTGAGGGACACGTCGCGGATGGTCGCCCACGTGGCGGGCATGCCCTCGTCCTCGACGTTGCGGAGGAACCCGCCGTACACCGGCGCCCACAGTCCGAAATGCATCACTTCTCCTGTCCGCCGGCCAACGCCGGCGACTGTTCGGCCCGCACCAGCGCGAGCGCCTGATCGAGGTCGGCGACGAGGTCGGCCGGGTCTTCCAGCCCGATCGACAGCCGCACCGTCGCGCGCGAGAAGCCGGCGAGCGCGAGCTGTTCATCGGTGAGATGCGAGTGCGACGTGGTGGTCGGGTGGATGACGAGCGAGCGAGCGTCGCCGATGTTGGCGGCGAGGGTGAAGGCACCGAGCGCATCGACGAACACGGGCACCGCCTCCTCCCCCGCGGCCAGGTCGAACGAGAACACGCCGCTGACGCCGTGCGGGAGGTATCGCGCGGCGCGCTCCGCCGAGGGGTTCCCGGGGACGGCCGGGTGGTGCACGACCGCGACGTCCGGATGCTCCGCCAGGTGCCGCGCGATCGTCGCCGCCGTCGCCGACTGGCGGGCGATCCGCAGGTCGAGCGTCTCGATGCCGGTGAGGATCTGATGAGCGTTGAACGGCGAGAGGGCCGGCCCCAGGTCATGCGCCCACTTCGTCTTCACGAGCACCAGGTAGGCGCTTCCGTCTCGGCCGAACCGGTCCCACAGCACGACGTCGCCGACCCGGGGATAGGGCTTGGTCAGCTGCGGCCAGCGCTCCGGGTCGGCGCCGAAATCGAACGTGCCGAGGTCGACGATGACACCGCCGAGGGACGAGCCGTGGCCACCGAGGTACTTGGTGGCGGAGTAGACGGTGATGTCGGCGCCGAACTCCTTGGGGCGCAGGAGCGCGGGAGTGGCGATCGTGTTGTCGACCACGAGCGGCACGCCGGCCTCGTGCGCGATCTCGGCGATCGCCGCGAGATCGGCGACGGCCGCGGTCGGGTTCCCGACGCTCTCGACGAAGAAGGCGCGCGTCTGCGGGGTGACCGCCGCCCGCCAGGCCGCGAGGTCGTCCTGGTCGACGAGCGTCGCCGCGATGCCGAAGTCGGCGAACGTGTCGGTGAGGAGGTCGACGGTGCCGCCGTACAGCTGCGCCCCGGCGACGACGTGCCCGCCGGGGGCGGCGAGGGCGAGCAGGGTCAGGGCAACCGCCGACTGCCCCGAGCCCGTGGCCAGCGCCCCCACGCCGTCGTCGAGCGCGGCGACGCGCTGCTCGAGCACGGACTGGGTGGGGCTGCCGGTGCGGCTGTAGAGGTTGCCGCGTTGGCGGAGCGCGAAGATGTCGCGGGCATCGGCCCACGAGGCGAACTCGTATGCGGCAGTCTGATAGATCGGCACGACAGCCGGGTTGGGCGCGACGGCGAGGTCTGCGCCTGCCCGGATCTGCCGGGTCGCAAAACCCGTCATCGCGTGCGCACCTTCACGAGGATGGGCGCGGCGTCCGCGTCCAGCCGCAGGCGCTCGAGGAACGCCACGATCTCCGCGGAGACGCTGCGGTGGTGGACGTCGTTGAGCACGTCGTGCAGTCCGCCCGTGACCGTCACCACATCGGCGCGCCATCCGTCGTACAGCGGCGAGACCGATTCGAGTGGGGCGATGGTGTCGGCGCCCCCGTGGATCGCGAGCACGGGAACGGATGCGGCATCCTCGGGCCACGTCGGGATGATCGTCGACGCGGCCAGCGGTGCGGCGTCGGCACGCTCGACGACGCCGCGGTGGATGGGGCACGCGCTTCGCGCCGCCAGCTCTTCGCCCGCCTCCGGGACGACGCCCGCCGGAACTGCCGTGCCGGCGAAGACCGCGCCCGACGGCGCCACCGCGCCCCCGGCGAGCGCGGCGGCGAGGAAGCCCGCCGACGTGTCGACGCCGACGACGAGGCGGACGCCCTCGGCGTCGGGATCCGCCTCCCACAGCGCCGCCACGTCGGCGGCCGACTCGACCGGCGCCGGCGCGACGCGCGAGGCATACCCGTCGACGGCCAGGCGCGCGGCAAGGCGGCGGTAGTAGCTCGGGTCGTCGCCGCGTCCGGGAAGAAGAAGCACCGTCCCGCGGACGGTCGCCGGGGGCTCGACGAGCTCGAGAAGCTCGGAGCGCACAGTGATCGCCGACGACATCAGACGAGCGCCCCGACCTGCTCGCGCTCCGCCGCACGGGAGCGCAGCAGCGGGACGAGTTCGGTGCCCCACTGCTGCACGTCGCGGAGCGGGTCGTAGCCGCGGATGAGGAACTTCCGGACCCCCAGGTCGTAGTACTTCAGGATCGACTCGACGACCTGCTCGGGCGTGCCGACGGGGCCGGTGGAGTTGCCGCCGCCGCCCGTCAGGCGGTTGAGGCCGAACCACAGCCGCTCGTCGTGCACATCCTTCTCGGCGGCGTGCGCGTTGAGCAGCTGGGCGCCGACGGCGTTGCTCTCCCCCTGCCGGACTCGCCACTGCGCCGCGAGGGGGCTCGCATGCAGTCGCTCCTCGGCGGCGCGGTAGTACGCGTCGGCCTGCGCCCACGCGGCGTCCTCGGTCTCGGCGACGATGGGGCGCAGCGACACGGAGAACTCCACCGTGCGTCCGTGCCGCGCCGCCTCCGCCTGGATGCGCTCGATGCGGTCCTTGGTGGCCGCGAGCGGCTCGGCCCACAGCGCGTACACGTCGGCGTGCGCGCCGCCGACCTCGATCGCGGCGTCGGACAGGCCGCCGAAGAAGATCGGGATACCCGCATCCGTCACCGGCTTGACGGGGCTGAACGCATCGGTGACGCGGTAGAACTCGCCCGTGTAATCGAACGGCGCCTCGCCGTACAGCGTCTGGCGGAGCACCTGGATGAACTCCGCCGTGCGGCGGTAGCGCGCGTCCTTCTCGACGTAGTCGCCGTCGCGCGCCTGGTCGGCGTCGCTCCCGCCGGTGATGTGGTGGATGGCGACGCGCCCACCCCCGCTGAAGGCGTCGAGGGTCGCTAGGTGCCGCGCGACCTGTGTCGGCGCGACGAAACCGGGCCGGTGGGCGATGAGGACGCCGGCGTGCTCGGTGCGGCTCAGCACGTGCTGGGCGACGGCGAACGCGTCGGGGCTCGCCGAGCTGTGAGCGACCAGGATGCGGTCGAACCCGGCACTGTCGTGTGCGCGGGCGAAGTCGGTGAGGTACGGCTCGTCGATCACCGGGCCACCCCCGCCGACGCTCTCGGAGACGTGATTCGTCGACACCATGCCGAGGATCTCGATGGACATGCGGTTGTTCCGTTCTGTCAGGGCGCCGAGGGCGCCGAGGGGGAGGCGAGGACGGGTTCTGCGGCGACGGCGGCGCGGAGCATCCGCCGCTCCTCGGCCGACGACGCGGTGCCGTCGATGGTGGGGACGGAGGACAGCAGGAGGCGGGTGTACGGATGCTGCGGCTCGGTGAGTACGCGCGCCGCGGGGCCGTGCTCGACGAGCCGGCCGCGGTAGAGGACGCCGACCGCGTCGGCGAGACCGGCGAGGGTGCCCAGGTCGTGCGTGATGAGGAGGATCGAGACGCCGCGCTCGGCTCGCAACCGCTCGAGGAGCTCGAGCACGTGGACGCGGCTGGCTGCGTCCAGCGCGCTCACCGGCTCGTCGCAGATCAGCAGGCGCGGTCCGGCGATCATGGCACGGGCGATCGCGACCCGCTGACGCTGACCGCCGGAGATCTGCCCCGGGTACCGCGGCGCCAGGTCGGCCGGCAGGCCCACGAGCTCGAGGGCTTCGCGAACGGCCTCGCGGATGCGAGCGCGCGGCTCGCGACGGATCTGGAGGGGCTCGGCGACCGACTCCGCGATCGTGCGGTCGGGATCCAGGCTGCGAAGCGGATCCTGAAAGACGTACTGGATGCCGCCGGCCCGACGGAACGCGCGGCGGCGGCGGCCGCGCAGGCCGGTGATGTCCTCGCCGTCGACGGCGATGGTGCCGGCCGCCGCGGGGACGAGGCCGAGGATGGCGCGGGCGAGGGTGGTCTTGCCCGATCCGGTCTCGCCGATGAGGCCGACGATCTCGCCACGCCCGACGGAGAGGTCGACCTCGTGCAGAATGGGCGTCTTGTGCAGGCGGCCCAGGGCGACGTCGAGCCCGCGCACTCGCAGCAGCGCGTTCATGCTGCGCCGCCCGAGAGGCGCTCGATGCCGTACCGCAAATGGCTGTCGCGAAGCGATCGAGTGTACGGGTGGGCGGGTGTGCGCAGGATGCCGGCGGTCGCGCCTTCCTCGACCACCACGCCCTCACGGAGCACATAGACGTAGTCGCACACCTGCGATACCACGGCGAGATCGTGGGAGACGAGCACGACGGTCAGCCCACCGGCCTGGCGGAGCTCGGCGAGCAGGTCGAGGACTTCGGCCTGCACCGTCACATCGAGCGCCGTCGTGGCCTCGTCGGCGAGGAGGAGCTCGGGCTCGGCGGCCAGCGCGATGGCCAGCAGCACACGCTGAAGCATCCCGCCGGACAGCTCGTGCGGGTACTGCGCGTACACCCGCGCGGGATCGACCAGGCCGAGTCGCTCGAGCGCGGCGATGCTCGCGCGGCGGGCGCCGGCACGCGAGTGACCCAGCCGCACTCGGAAGACCTCGTCGAGCTGGCGGCCGACGCGGATGGAGGGATTCAGGTAGGAGGCCGGGTCCTGGAACACCGCCGAGATGCGGGATCCCCGCACCCGGCGCCAATCGCGCTCGCGCAGAGTCGTCAGATCGAGCCCGTCGAACGTCAGCGATCCGGCGGTGCGGGTGATGCCGTGCGGCAGGATGCCGAGGAGCGAGCGGCACGCGAGGGTCTTGCCGCTTCCCGATTCACCGACGATGCCGACCGTCTCGCCGCGGTGCACCTCGAGGTCGATGCCGTGCACGACCTCCCGGCGACCTCCGGCGGCGGCGAGGCGGAGACCTTCGATGCGCACGAGCGGCTGCTCGCCGCGAGAGCGGGCGGAGCTCGGCTGCTCGGTCGTTTGCGGGCTCTCCAGGACACTACTGGACACCGGCGGGCTCCTTCCGGTCGACGGCGGACGGGACCGGGGCGGAGGTATCCGCCCGTCGCCCGAGGCGGAACAGGGCGAAGCGGTCGCCGGCTCCGGAGGCCTCGATGCGCGCGCGCCCCTGGTCGCCGCTGGTGTCGCGCACGGCGTCGGCGAGCCAGTTCAGGGCCCCGACGGTGGCCATGATCAGCAGCGACGGGATCAGAGGTCCGTACGGTCGCTGGTAGAGGTAGCCCAAGTCGCTGGCGAGCATGCCACCCCACGTCGCCTGCGGAGGCTGCACGCCGATGCCGAGGAACGTCAGGCTCGCCACGACGATGAGGCCGCTGCCGACGGCGTTGGCGGTGACGACCACCAGCACCGGGATGATCTTGCCCCACACGTGCACGCGGATGGTGCGCAGCGTGCTCGATCCGAACAGCTCGGCCGCGGTGTTGTACTGCGTGTGGGTGAAGCTCAGCGTCGCGGACCGCGTGATGCGGTAGATGCCCGGGGCCATGAGGATGCCGATGGCGAACATCGCCGGCTGCAGACCGTTTCCCAGGAGCGCGGCCACCGCGATGGCGAAGACCATGAAGGGAAGGGCGAGGAGTCCGTCCATGACGCGCAGCGTGATCCACTCCCACGCCCGGCCGAAGTACACCGACGTGATGCCGGGAAGAACGCCGAGCACGAGGCCGATGCCGACGGCCTCCACCGCGGTGAAGACCGAGAGGGGCGTGCCGGCCAGGAGCCGGCTGAGGACGTCGCGCCCCACGTAGTCGGTGCCGAGCCAGTGCGCCGCCGACGGGCCCTGGAGGACGGCGGCCGGATCCTGCTCGTTCGGCGGGTAGGGCGCGAGCGCCGGGCCGAACACGGCGAGCAAGAGCACCCCGACGAGGACGACGGATGCCAGCACGCCGGCGGGCGTGCGCAGCGCGGCGAGGAATCCGCGGTTCATTGCTGCCTCCGAGCGGACGGGCGAAGCGTGACCAGGAGAACGTTGACCAGCGCCGACGACGCCACCACGAGGAGGATGGAGACGAACAGCGCCCCCTGGACGACGGGCACGTCGCCCTGGAGCGCGGCCTGGGTCGTGAGGAGCCCGAGGCCGGGAAGGGCGAAGACCGTCTCGACGATCACTGCCTCTCCGATGAGCCAGGGAACGTAGGTGCCGAGCACGGCCAGGGCGGGACCCGAGCCGTTGCGCAGCGCGTGGACGAACACGACCCGGCTGCGGCTGAAACCGCGGACTGTCGCGCCGACGATGTAGTTCTCCTGCAGCGTCCCGACGAGCCCCGTGCGCAGCTGTCTCGCGACCGCGGCGGCGGGCGTGATGCTCAGCGCGATCGCGGGGAGGGTGATCGATCGCAACCACAGCCCGACGCCCTGCTCGGGTGGGACGTAGCCGCCGGAGGGGAAGATCGGGAAGACGACCGAGAACCCGACGACGAGGGCGACGGCGGCGACGAACCCGGGGATCGTGGAGAAGAAGGAGGCGAGGGCGGTGACCGCGCGGTCGACCCACCCGCCGTTGTTCAGCGCCGCGGTGATCCCCAGGACGGCTCCCACGACGGTGCCGATCAGGAGCGCGTAGAGCGCGATGCCGAAGCTCACCGGAAGCCGCGCGGCGATGCTGTCGATGACGGGGATGCGGGTGAACCACGAGAAGCCCAGGTCACCCTGCACGGCCGACAGCAGCCAGTCGCCGTACCGGACCAGGAGCGGCTGGTCCAGACCGAAGAACGCCCGCATCCGCTCGATGTCCTCGGGACGGGCGGTCTCGCCCAGCACCATCGACGCGGGGTCCTGCCCGCTGAGCGATCCGAGGGCGAAGATCGCGAACGTCGCGATGACCAGCACCGGCAGCACGACGGCGAGCGCGCGCAGGAGCGCGCTCGCCAGCGTCCGGGCGGTGCGCGCGAGGGAGGATGCGCGCACCGCCGAGACGGTGCCGGGTCGAACGGCGAGCTGGGTCACGGGGGCTCCGAGAATCGATTCCGTTACGGGGCGACGGTGACGTCTTCGAAGCGCCAGGTGTCGATGTGCCCCTGGAGCCCCGACACGTCGTCGGTGTAGGCGAAGAAGCGCGTGACCGAGAAGAGGAACACGTTCGGCATCTGCGTCACCGCCGTCGCCGTGGCGTTCTGGATCGCCGCCGGGTAGTCCGGGTCGTCCAGCGGCAGCGCACGGGCGGCGTCGATGGCGGCGGGGAGGTCGGCGGGGGTGTTGCGGCCGAGGTTCATCAGCCCCTGCTCGCCGAACAGCACCTCGAGGGACTGCACCGGCGACTGACGGGCGTTGAACTGGTCGAGCGCGAACGGGTACTTGCGCGTGATGTAGTTGTTCTCGCCAGGCGTCTGCGGAACGATCGTCGTGCGGATGTCGGCCGCGGTGAGCTGCTGCTGGATCTGCTCTGCGAGGGGCTCCTCCGCGTACACCGAGAGCTCGATGTCGATGCCGTCGGGGTACCCGGCCTCGGCGAGCAGCTCCTCCGCCCGCTCGGGGTCGTACGGGTACAGGTCGTCGAGCTCGTCATTGTGGGCGACGTAGCCGTCCGGGAACGGCTGCCACAGCGGCTCGCCGTAGCCGAAGTTGGCGACGTCGATGAGCTCCTGGCGGTTGAGCGCGTGGCTGATCGCCTGCGTCACCAGCGGGTTGTCGAACGGCGCCACGGTGTTGTTCACGTCGATCACCCGGACGGGGAGCACCTCCTGCGTGAGCACCTCGAAGCCGGCGGCCTCGACGTTCTCGACCTGCGAGGCGGGGATGCTGACGATGTTGTACTGCCCGCTCTGCAGGCCCGCGACCGCCACGGCGGGGTCGGGTGTGCGCTTGAGGACGAACTCGTCGACCGTGATGTGCTCGGCGTTCCAGTAGTCGGGGTTCTTCTTCAGCGTGGCGTGCGAGTCGGGGACGTATTCCTCGAGCACGAACGGTCCGGCACCCACCGGCTGCGTGGCCAGGCCCGCCGCATCCGCCTCCACGGCCGCGGGGCTGACGATCTGTCCGGTCTTGCCGGAGAGGAGAAGCGGGATCTGGAAGTCGGGCTGGTCCAGGACGAGTCGGACGTCGGTCGCGCTGTCGGCGACGATGTCGGTGACGACGGCGAGCTGGGCGGCGACGGTGGAGTCCTCTCCGTCGCGGCCGCGCAGCAGGCTCTCCCGGACGGCCTCGGCGTCCAGCGGCGTGCCGTCGGAGAACGTGAGCCCCTCACGTAGGTGGAACGTGACCTCGTTGCCGGTTTCGTTGTAGTCCCAGCTCTCTGCGAGGCCCGGGACGGCCTCACCCTGGGCGTCCTGCTCGGTCACGCCTTCGTAGACGAGGGCCAGCGCGTGCAGGTCGTTGCCGACGGCCGAGGTCACCGGGTCCCACGTGGAGGGCAGGTCCCATCCCCACGTGATCGTGCCGCCGGTCTGCCCGGCGCTGGAGGCGGAGGAGGCGGTGCCGGCGGATGCGGCGCATCCGGTCAGCGCCAGGGCGGCGGTCAGGGCCAGGGCGGCGAGGGTACGGGAAGGGCGCGTCACGGGCGTCAACTCTCGGGTGGGCGGCAGGGGCCCGCATCACGGGCCGTCGATTCAGCAAGCTAGCCGCGCGGAGCCGCGATGCTCCGAGAGTTGCGTTATGTTTCCGTTCCTTAAGTCACAAAACGATCATTTTACTGAACATAATCAGTCGAAGACCAGCCGCAGGTCCCCCGCGACGGCCCGGGCAACGGTGGCCGCGAGCTCGGCGACGAGGCTCGTCTCCTCCGGGAGCTGGGCGATCGAGAGGCGGATGACCGGCTGCGCGGGCGGGGAGGCATACGCGGCGGAGCCGCCCTCGACGACGATCCCCCGCGCGGCAAGTGCGAGCACCGCGGCGCGCTCGTCGGGGACGTCGACCCACAGCACCATGCTCCCCTCCCCCGCACGGGCGACCAGGCGCGCATTCGCGAACTCCCGGAGGGCGAGGGAGCGTCTCGTCGCGTAGTGCGTGCGCGCGCGGGCGACGTGGGAGGCGGCATCGGCGTCCTCCAGGAGCACGGCGAGGGCGTGCTGCAGGATGCGGCTGTTCGAGCCGATGCCTCCGCTGCGCGCGGCGATCGCGCGGTCGACGAGGTCGCGCGCTCCGCCGACGACGGAGGTGCGGAGATCGAGCCCGTAGGCCTTGCAGAAGCTCAGAACGCGCAGGGTCTGGTCGGGAAGGGCGTCGCCGAGCGTCCGCACCGGGACGCTCGAGAGCGGGCCGAGGGAATCGTCTTCGACGATCGCGACGTCCGTTCCCGTTAGTACGGCGATGAGCTCCCGTCGCCGCGCGGCGCTGAGCACCGACCGCGACGAGAAGGGCCCGCCGGGCTGCAGGACGACAGCGCCGGCGCCGCGCGCGACAGCCGCGCGAAGGGCGGCCGGATCGGGGCCCTCGTCGTCGACCGGCAGCCCGATGACCTCGGCTCCCATCTCCCGTACGAGCGTGAGGTACCCGGGAGGAGCGGGCTCCTCGACCGCCACCGGGCGATGGGGACGCACGACAGCACGCGTGGCGAGCCACAGCCCCTCGGTTCCGCCGCCCGCGGTCAGCCAGGCCTGCGCGGGAAACGGCCAGCTCGCTTCGACCGCGGCGCGGAGATCGCCCACCATGTGCTCGCGGCCCCAGGCATTGACGCCCGGCCGCGTCAGGCCCGCCGCCAACGCCTTCTCCAGCGACGGCTGCAACGAGACGTCGGGGCTCGCCAGCAGGAAGTCCACGGTCGACCAGCCGCGGAACACCGGTGCGGAAGCAGCGATCACGCGTGTGCCGCCGCGCCGGCGCGTCTCGATGAGCTTCTGCTCCCGCAGCGAGGCCCAGGCGTCGGCGACGGTCCCCACACTGACCTGCAACCGATCGGCGACCTCGCGGATCGTCGGCAGCCGCTCGCCGTCGGCCAGCGCCCCCTCGCGGACCAGGGCGGCGAGCTCCGCCGCGATCCCCGTCGCCGTACGCGCCGTCACGCGCTGCGTCCACGCGTCGACCACGGTTGTGTTCACTTCTGCCCCCGATATGCTCACCGCCCACCCTACCCACGCGACACCCGACACAGGACGACACAGGATTCGGTGGGAGCAGGTGAGGTCCGTAGCGTCGAGGGGAAACGAAAGCGAGGGCTCGATGACCGACTACTTCGACCGCGACGCGGACAAGACCTTCACGCGCGTCTACAAGCAGGAGACGCCCGACATCCTCGCGGCGTTCACCGCGTTCGACGCCTCGGTGTTCGCGAAGGAGGGCCGGGAGATCCCGCTGAAGTACCGCGAGCTCATCGCCCTGGCCGTCGGGATCACCACGCAGTGCGTCTACTGCATCGACGCCCACTCGCAGAAGGCCGTCGCCGCCGGCGCGACGGACACCGAGCTCGCCGAGGCGGCGTGGGTCGCGACGGCCATCCGCGCGGGCGGCGGATTCGCCCACGGCCGCCTGGCGTTCAAGCTCGCTCATCCCGAGGATCAGCCGCACACGCACTGACGTTACGGCGCGCGGAACCTCGAGAGGATCGCGACCTCGTCGTACGCGCGCCGGAAGAGCCCGCGCCGCTGCAACTCCGGCACCACGGCGTCGACGAAGTCCTCCAGTCCCGACGGGAACAGGTCGATCATGACGTTGAACCCGTCGGCGGCCCCGGCACGGAACCACTGCTCCATCGAATCGGCGATCTGCTCCGCAGTGCCGGCGAGGAAGCGCTGACCGTACCCGCCGAAGTCGCGCAGCAGCGCCCGGACGGTGGGGCGCTCACGCCGGATGCGGGACAGCAGCACGGCGCGGTATCCGTCGGACCATCCGGCTCCGGGTCGATCGGCCTCCTCGATCACCGAGGCGGGGAGCGGGCTGTCGAGGTCGACGTCGGAGAGATCTGCGCCCAGCGCCTTGCCGAGCTCGTGAAGGCTGTAGGTCGGGGGCGCCTGGTGCTCCCAGAAATCGAACCTCTCCCATGCCTCGCGCTCGGTGCTCCCGAGCACGAGCGCCAGTCCCGGATACACGCGCACCTCGTCGGCCGATCGCCCTGCCGCGACAGCCGCCTCGCGGATGAACCGCCGATGCTCCACCGCGTCGTCCGGGTCGGCGTCGATCGAATACACCCCGTCGGCGACGAGCCCCGCCAGGCGGAGCCCCGGCGCCGAGCCGCCCGCCTGCACGACGGCGGGACGGCCGGGAACGAGCGCGGGCATCTCCAACCCCGCCTCGACCGTGAGGGAGGGCCCCCGGTGCCGGACGACCTCATCGGTGCCGGCCGTGGCCCACAGCCTCTTCACCAGCGTCACGAACTCCTCGGCGCGGGCGTACCGCGCCGAGCGGTCGGGGAGCTCGGCGATGCCGAAGTTGCGCACGGCCTCGACGTCCCACGTGGTGACGGCGTTCCAGGCGAATCTCCCGCCCGTCGCGCCGTGGAGAGCCCACAGGCGGCGGGCGAGCTCGACCGGCTCGTTGAGCGTCGTCGATGCCGTGGCGACGAAGCCCAGGTGGTCGGTGACGGCGGCCATGGCCGGCACCAGCACGCTGGGATCGAGGTACTGCACCGGGCGGCTGCGCGGATCGGTGATCGCGGGGCGGTCGGCGAGGAAGAGCGCGTCGAGGAGGCCCCGCTCGGCGATCCGGGCGACCCGTTCCCAATGCGCCAGGTCGATGATGGCGCCAGGGGTGATGTCGGGTGAGCGCCACGCCGCCGGGCGCTGTCCCACACCGAGCACGTTGACGTTGATCGTCAGGTGCCGTCGCGCGGAGCCGGTCATGAGGCCTCCGCGGGGGCGGCGGCATCGAACCGCGCGCTCGCGCCCGGAAGCTCGGTCAGCACCGGCGCGGTGAGCTCCAGCCGTTCGCGGAGCGTCTGCGGCACCTGCGGGGCGCGGGGCCCGGAGGAGACGGCCGTCACGAACTCCTCCACCGAGTCCGCGCGCACGACCTCCGCCGCCCGTCGCCCGTCGAGGCTCTCCCAGACCGCGCCGCGCACGACGAGATCGACGTGTCGGTGCGGATCTGCGCCGGCGGCATCCGTCCCGATGTGGACAGGGAGGAGCTGGGGGCTGCTCGGGACGTTGAGGGGCCCCGCGACCGCGTAGGAGGAGACCACCCCGAGCCGGCGGATCGGCGCGACATCGGCGAAGTGCGGGGCATCCCGCCGGTCGGCGATGGTCTCCCGCGGCCAGGAGCGGAGGAGCTGCTGCACCACCCGTACGTAGTCGTCGGAGCGGGAGACGTCGGCGCCCGCCTCGTGCCGCCATCCGATGCGACCTCCCGACAGCTGGTCGAGGGAGGCGAGGCGCCGCGCGAAGTTGTAGGGGTGCCCGGCGGATTCGCCACGGGTGGCGAGCACGAACCATGCCGCGGGGAAGGCCCGCAGCCATCCGGCGACCGCCACTGCCGCGTCGAAGTGCCCGGCACCGGATTCCGGAAGCAGCAGCGCAACGGGCTCGACGTCGGCGAGCGCGTCGGACGCGGCGCGGAGGGCGCCCCGATCCACGCTCAGGCGGGCGCGCTCGGCGGGGCCGAGCGCGAGCACACGCAGCGGCGCCGCCGTCATCCGGCGACGGGCACGACGCCCAGCAGCGCGCCCAACCGCCGCGCGATCGCGCGCGGGCCGGATGCCGGGGCGGTGGCCTCGACGTCGGGGTTGTAGTTCGTGTTCGTGTTGACGTCGTAGGTCACGGTCCGTCCGTCCACGGTCTCGATGAACTCGATCCCCGCCACCTCGATGCCGTTCGCCGCGAGAAAAGCCTCGTACTGCCGCACGATCGGCGACGCGGCGTCGATATCGGGGCGGAGCGAGAACAGCGGCGGCGGCTCGGCGCCGTCGGCACCGGGAAGGGCGCACGCCTCGGCCGGGCACAGCTCGAAGCTCCCCGCACTCGTGTCGACCCGAACGGCGTAGACGAACTCGCCGCCGGCGAACTCGACCCGCGTCACGAAGGGAGCTGCAGCGGGAAGGAACTCCTGCAACAGCGTGATGCCGTCGGGCGAGGGCTCGAACTGGGGGCCGGCGACCCACGCGTCGAACTCCTCGTGGCTGTCGAACCGCCGGACCCCCAGGCCCTTGCCGCCCTGGTTGTGCTTGGAGATGAAGGGTGCGGCGAAGTCCCGCGCACGCCGGCACAGGTCGGCGGTGCCGAAGACGGCGGCCGTCCGCGGCACCTCGATCCCCGCCGCCGAGAGGGCGGTGTGCTGCGCGGCCTTGCTGACCTCCAGCTCGAGCACGGCGCTGCCGTTCACGACGGTGCGGCCGTGAGCCTCGAGCCACCGCAGCAGAGCGCGGCCGTATTCCTTGGACGCGGCGTGGTCCCGCGTGTGCGCCGACGCGCTCAGCCGCGACCAGAAGACGCCCTCCGGTGGCGGCGAGGACAGATCGACCGATCCGTCGGTGAGGAGCCACTCCTCCGCCGGCACCCCTTCCGCGTCGAAAGCGGCGGCGAACGGCGGGAACCATTCGGCGTTCTCGTGGATCACATAGACGCGCGGGTCGGTCATGACTCCACGCTAGGCACTGTTCGTCGGTCCCGGCGAGTGCGTCGGAACGCAGCGTCACGAAAAGGCTGTCGGTCCTCACCAGCCGCTGAATCGGTCGGACGGCGTGGGACCCACGGCGACCGGTCGCCCGGCGGCGTGCGCCCACTGGCTCCACGATCCGGGGAAGACGCGGGCTTCGACGCCCGCGTGCGCGAGGGCCAGGGCGCTGTGCGCGGACGCGATGCCGACGCTGCAATACAGCACGATCGGCCGGGCGAGGTCGACCCCTGCTCGCGCGAAGGTGGCGCGGATCAGATCGGGCGCCACCATCCGACCGTCCGCGGCGATGTGCAACGACGTGGGCACGTTGACGGCCCCGGGGATGTGGCCTGCTGCCGGCTCCGCACCCGCGGTCAGCCCGCGGTAGTGGTCGGGGCCGCGGACATCGACGAGCTGCCCCTCGGCGGGGGCGCGGGCCGCCTCCTCGATCGTGACGGTCCCCGGGTCGGCATCCGGAAGCTCTCCGCTGCCGCGCCGGGGCGCCACGTCACCGCGCTCGATCGGATGCCCCGCCGCGACCCAGGCGCGAAGCCCGCCGTCGAGGACCCCCACGTCCACGCCGCGGCGCCGGAGCAACCACCACAGGCGCGCCGCGGCGACGCCGTCGTTGTCGTCGTACGCCACCACCAGGTCGCCTGGGTGGATCCCCCAGCGGCGAGCGGACTCCGACAGGCCGGCGGCATCCGGCAGTGGATAGCGCCCGATCGCGGGGTTGCCGCCGGCGGCGAGCTCGGTCTCGAGGTCGACGTAGACAGCGCCCGGCAGATGCGCCGCCACGTAGGCGGGGCGTCCCTCCGGGATGTCGAGCCGCCACCGCACGTCGAGCAGCCGCACGGCGGTGCCCGCCGACAGGGCCGCCGCAACGTCTTCGACGCGAAGAAGGGGAGGCATGCGCAGAAGTCTGCGCGCCGCTCGGGCGATGTCCAGCCGGCCCGACACACGGGGCAACGCGCGGCAAACCGGCGCAATACGACGACATCCGCGGTGCGGAGATGTGTTCGGGATGACGGAGTGTGTCGCGCACGACCCTCGACCGCAGTGGGCGGGATTAGCGTCGTTGCTATGACTGCAGTCCCGCCGACGGCGCGTCCGTCCGACCCGGCTCCGCACCCCGTGCACGCGCTCGGGGGATCGGTGACGCCCGACGACTTCAAGGCCGTCTTCCGGGGCCACCCGGGCGGAGTCGCCGTCATCACCGCGGAGGGTCCGGACGGACCCGTCGCCCTCACCGCGACGTCGGTGTCCTCGGTGAGCGTCGACCCGCCTCTCCTGGTCTTCTCTGTCACCGCCGCGTCGTCGGCGGCACCGGCGATCTCGGCGGCATCGACGATCGTGGTGCACCTTCTCGATGCCGACGACATCGTCGTCGCCCGCACCGCCGCCACCAGCGGGATCGACCGGTTCGCCGACCGGACCTCCTGGACGCGGCTGGCCACGGGCGAGCCGGTGTTCACCGGCGTCCGCGCCTGGCTGCGGTGCGCCGTCGTGAACCGGATGGAGGCCGGCGGGTCCACCGTCATCGCCGCGCACGCGCTGCAGTCCCACGTGAATAGGGACATCGAGGCGGGGACGGTCGGCAACGCACTCGTCTACCACAACCGGGTCTGGCACCGCCTGGGTGAGCACTCGGCCCTCGACTGAGCGAGGGCACGGAAACGCGCGGTAACACAATCCGCGCCGACCACCCCGGACGAGGCATGCTGGCGGAGCCGGCGTGCGCCGGCATCTCGTCGTCTTGCCGAAAGCGTGCCATGCCCGATTCGTCCCCCCTCCCGTCCGCATCGCCAGCGCCGCAGCCCGGCAAGCAGTGGGTGGTCGTCGACACCGACACCGGACTCGACGACGCGCACTCCCTCCTCTATCTGCTGGCCCAGCCGGACGTGCAGATCCTCGGGATCACGACCATCTACGGCAACTGCTCGGTGACCGACTCGGCGCGAAACGTCGCCTACGTCCTGGATGTCGCAGGCCGGGGAGAAATCCCGATCTACGGCGGCGCGGCCGGCCCTCTCGAGGGCGAGGCGTCCATCGCGTGGTTCGTCCACGGCCATGACGGGCTCGGTGACCGTGGGTTCGAACGGCCGGAGCCGCGGCTGGCGGACGAGAGCGCGGCCGACTACCTCGTCCGCATCGCCAACGAGTACCCCGGCGAGATCGATCTTCATCCTCTCGGGCCGCTGACGAACATCGCCTTGGCGCTGGAGCAGGACCCGCAGCTGTTCCTCAAGTTCCGCTCCATCGTGCTGATGGGCGGTGCGGGTCCCTACCCCGCGCCGGGCGGCGCGACGATCACCGACGCCAACACCGCGAACGACCGTCTCGCCGCCGAGCGCGTGTTCGGCGCGGTCAACAACGGCAACCTCATCATGGTGGGCGTGAACGTCACCGCCCAGGCCGTGCTCGAGGAACACGTCACGGCGCTCCTGCTGGGCTCCGACCTGCCGTGGGCGCGGTTCGCCGGCACGGCGCTGGATGCTTACAACGACTTCTATCAATACAAGTGGGGCCGGCGCATCTCCTCTGCGCACGACGGGCTGGCCTCCGTGATCCTCCACCGCCCCGAGATCGTCACAGGGTGGATCGAGGGTCCTGTCGACTTCACGCCCTACGGCGCGTCACTCGCGACGCGCGTCGCGCTGACCTCCGACGGCCTCCCGCTGGTGTTCGGGACTCCCGAGGGGCCGAGCACTCGTGCGGTGACGAGCTTCGACCTGACGGAGTTCCGTCGGCGATTCGTCCACGCCCTCGCCTACGGCGCGACGAGGGGTCCGCTCGATCCCGCCGGGCGCCGGGCGCCCGCCGACTGGCCGGGCGGCGGCCCGTCGGGTGTCGAGGAAAGATGAGCGACGACCTCGGACCCACCTCCGCCGCCGACGCGGGATTTCCCGGAGGGGCAGCATCCGCGGTCGATGACGTGATCGCGCGGATCGCCACGGCGGCGGTCGCACGTGACGGAGATGGTGACCCCGACCGCGGCCTCGCCGCCGACATCCGCCGGCTCGCCGGCCTGGGCGTGACCGCCGCGCGCCTCCCGCGCACGGCGGGCGGATCCGGCCTGTCCTTCGCTCAGCAGGTCGAGCTGCAGGTGTTGCTGGCCCGCGCGGACTCGAACGTGACCCAGAGCCTTCGCACGCACACCACGTTCACCGACCAGGTCGCGCGCGCGGTCATCCGCGGTGAGGACCCGCAGTGGGCAGCCGAGATCGCCGCCGGCCAGATCTTCGCCGGAGCGATCACCGAGTCGGGAGAGGGCCGCACCGGCACAGTGGCCACCTCGCTGCGGACGGATGCAACCGGGACGCTGCGGCTCACCGGCGTCAAGGCGTACGCCACTGGAACCGGATACGCCGACTGGGTGTCGGTGCTGGCCTCCGACGACGACGGCCGGCACCTCGTCGCCACGGTGCGTGCCGATGCGGAGGGCGTGGTGCTGCGCGACGACTGGTTCGGCGTCGGGCAGCGGTTGACCACATCCGGCACCGCGGAGTTCACCGATGTCGCCGTCGACGCCGCCCACGTCGCCGTCGGGGAAGGGACACCGGCCGACCGGCTGGGGAATCTCGACGCCGTCATGCAGATCACCCACCTCGCCACCCTCGCGGGGATCGCCCTCCGGGTGCACGACGACGCCGTGGCCTGGCTGCGCGGCCGCACCCGCCACTTCAGTCATGCCGCGGCATCCACCCCCGCCGGCGACCCGCAGATCCAGGAGCGCGTCGGAGATCTCGAAGGCATCGCCGCGGTGGTGCTGGCCGCCGTCCGCGACGCCGCCCGAACGCTCGGCGACGACCTCGCCCTCCCCGCCGACGAGCAGACCCTCGCCGGCCATCGCGCGGTCACCCGTGCGCAGACCGTCGTGCCGTCCCTCGTCCTCCGGGCAGCCCAAACCCTTTTCGACCTCGGCGGCGGCTCGCTCGTCGATTCCCGGCGCGGTTTCGACCGCCATTGGCGCAACGCCCGGACGCTCGCGAACCACAATCCCGCGCATCTGAAGGCGCGGGCGCTCGGGGCGCGGTCGGTCGCCGGAACGGAGCTGCCGGAGATCTGGTACGTGGGGACGGGCACCCGGTGACCCCGGATCGGACGCTCGTGCTCGGCGCGAACGTGTACGACTACGGCACGGATGCCGGGGCGTGGCGCGCGCCGGGCGAGGACCCGCTGCGGGTGCTCGATGCGGAGTTCTGGCGCGACGCCGCCCGCACGGCCGAACGCGCAGGAATGCACGCGATCTTCCTCGCCGACTCCCCCGGTCTCGCCTCCAACCCGGCGATCCGCCCGAACCGGCTCGTTGAGCCCCTCGCCGCGCTCTCGGCCGTCGCGGCCGAGAGCGAGCACCTCGGGATCATCTCGACGGTGTCGACGAGTACGAACGACCCTGTGGAACTCGCCCGCCGGCTGCTCTCCCTCGGCGCGTACAGCGGCGGACGGTTCGGCTGGAACGTCGTCACCGGAGTGACCGGGAACGCGCTCGCCGACTTCGGCCTCGACGGCGAACCGAGCCGCGAGGCGCGCTACGAACGGGCGGAGGACTTCCTCGCCGCGTACGGCGGGTTCCTCGCCGCCGTACGGGCGGGGACCGACTACGTGCACGACGGCCCGTACTATCCGCGCACGCTCGCCCGCATGGAGCTCGGCGTCGCGGACCACGTGCGCGAGATGCTCGACGACGCCGCCCCGTTGATCGTGCAGGCCGGCGGGTCGCCGCGGGGCCGGCAGCTGGCTGCCGAGAGCGCCGACGCCGTCTTCGCCGCCGAGACCATGCGCGACACCGCGGCGGCGAACGCGGCCGACCTCCGCCGCCGAGCTGCGGAGCTGGGCCGGCCGGCGCCGCTCGTCCTCCCCGGCATCCACCTCGTCGTCGGATCGACGGAGGAGGAGGCGGAGCGGCGCTTCCGGACCATCCACGACCGCAGCCCCGAGGGCTACGTCCTCCGAAGGTTCACCGCCATGTTCGGGATCGACCCCCGGAGCCTCGACCTCGACGCCCCCGCCGTGGCGGAGATCGCGCGGCTCGCGGGCGACCCGGCGGCGGCGCCCGTGGGCTTTCGCAACGCGATCGCCGCGTACGGGGCGTCCGGGAACCTCAGCGTCCGCGAGGTGCTGCGTTACTTCGCCGGCTTCGGGCATCAGCTCTTCGTCGGGACGCCCGAGCGCCTCGTCGACATCATGATCGAGTGGGTGGAGGCGGGAGCGGCCGATGGGTTCAATCTGCTGTTCGACACCAACCCGTGGGGGCTGCGCGAGTTCGCCGAGCATGTGACCCCGGTGCTGCGCGCGCGGGGGCTCCTCGCCGAGGGCCCTGCCACCGGATTCACGCGGTGGATGCGGGAGATGCCCCGATGAGCGCCGTCATCCTGCGAGCGGGCGAGGACCTGCTGGCCGCGTTCGCCGCCGAGGTCCGCGGCTCGCTGGCAGCGAGACGCGCGTTCGGGAAGCGGCTCGACGCCGCCGCCGACGTGCTGATCCTCGGCGACGTCTCGGGGCCGGGGCCGGACCGCACGGTCGCAGCCGCCTTCCTCCTCGCGGTGACCGAGCGCCTCATCGTCGTGCCGATCGCCGGCGACCGGCAGCATCCGGTGAACCTCGCGCGCAGCATCTCGACGCTCAGCAGCCTCCACGGACGGCGGGCTGGGCTGGCGGCATCCGATGCCGGCCTGCTCTCACTCGTGTCGCACCTGTGGGAGAGCTGGCCGCTGACCAGCATCGTGGGCGACGCGGAGGCCGGCGTGTATGTCGACGACGCGCGGATCCTCCGGATCTCCCACCCCGGATATCCGGCGATCGGGGGCCCGCTCACCCTCCCCACGGATGTCGTCGACAAGCCGGTCACGGTCGCTCTCGGGCCCGGAGCAGACCCGCCGCCCGACGTCGATGTGGTGCTCGATCTCACCCACGTGGGCGAGCTCGACCCGAGCCTGCCGCCACTGACAGGCTCACGCGCAGCTGCTGGCGGAGCTCGAGCGGTTCTGGGCCTCGGCCCGTCCACGCCCGTGGCGCACGGTACTCGCGCATTCGATGGTGCCGGACGCCTCGACCAGGTGTGACAGTGCAGGTGTGACAGTGTGAGAGCGGCCGTGACCGGCCGCCGAAGGGAGAGACCATGTCCGATTTCGAGGTGCGCTTAGACGCGTCCGTCCCCGACATCCACCGCCCCTATGCGGCGGCCGCCGACCGGTACACCGGCCTCGCCTACCGTCGCGTCGGGCGCACCGGGCTCCTCCTTCCCCCGCTGTCGCTCGGCCTGTGGTGGAACTTCGGCGACGACCGTCCCTTCGCCACGCAGCGCGAGATCCTCCGGCACGCGTTCGACCGCGGGATCACCCACTTCGACCTGGCGAACAACTACGGCCCGCCCAACGGCTCGGCCGAAGAGAACTTCGGGCGGATGCTGCGCACCGATTTCAAGCCCTACCGCAGCGAGCTGATCGTGTCGACGAAAGCCGGCTGGTCGCACTGGCCGGGTCCGTACGGAGACTTCGGGTCGCGCAAGTATCTCGTCAACAGTCTCGACGAGTCGCTCGAGCGGCTGAGCACCGACTACGTCGACATCTTCTACTCGCATCGCGTCGACCCGGTCACGCCGCTGGAGGAGACGATCGGAGCGCTCGACGCGATCGTGCGGTCGGGGAAGGCGCTGTACGTGGGCCTGTCGTCGTACTCCGCCGAGCGGACGCGTCGCGCGACCGAGATCGCCGCGTCCCTGGGCACGCCGCTGGTCATCCACCAGCCGGCCTACAACCTGCTGAACCGCTGGGTGGAGGACGAGCTGGTCGGCGCCCTCGACGAGCTGGGGCTCGGTCTCATCGCGTTCACGCCGCTGGCGCAGGGCCTTCTCACGAGCAAGTTCCTCAACGATCCGGAGGCCTCGCACGCGAGCAACCGCTACTCCTTCAACGACCGGCACCTTTCGGAGTCGAACCTGGCGCGCGTGCGTGCGCTGAACGACATCGCCCAGCGCCGCGGGCAGTCGCTCGCTCAGCTCGCCATCGCGTGGCTGCTGCGCGACCGGAGTGTGACGTCGGTGCTGATCGGAGCATCCTCGACGGCGCAGCTTGATGAGAACCTCGCCGCGCTCGGAAACACGACCTTCAGCGACCAGGAGCGCGCCGAGATCGACGCGATCACGGCCGAAGAGGGCGACGCCGTGAACATCTGGTCGCAGTCCTCCGACCTCTGACGCCCTGGCCGGCGTCGGCCGGGGGTCCGAACTCCTCAAGAACCGGCTGCCGCACCGGCTCCCACACGCCCGATCCGGCCACACAGGCCCCGATCTTGAGGAGTTGTGCACGCCCCGCTCCGCGCCGCCTCCCCCGGGCCGCTGCGCGGGCCGGCGGGACGTGCCGAACTCCTCAAGAACCGGGTCGCACCCGCTCCCGCCCCCCGATCCGGCCACACAGGCCCCGATCTTGAGGAGTTGTGCACGCCGCCGCCGGGGCCCCGCGCGCCGCGGGCTCAGGTGTAGAGCGAGATGGGCTGGCGGACCCCGGTGAGGAAGTCGGCCCCGACCTCGAGCTTCTTGTAGTCCACCGGGTCGTGGAGGCTGTGCGTCCGGATGTTGCGCCAATGCGCGTCGAGTCCGACCCGCGTCGCGGTGGAGCTCGATCCGGTCGCCTCGAACACGCGTGTCGTGACGTCCACGGCCGTGTCGCTGGAGACGACCTTCACCCGTGCGACCTGGATAGCGAGATCGCCGCGGTCCTCGGCCGTGACGTCGGCGCCGCGGGCGATGACCGCGTCGTACACGGCGTTGACCCGATCGGTCAGCGCCTCGACGGCCGCGACCTGCGACACGAGCTCGCCGTACAGCCGCCGGACGAAGGGGTCGTCGCGGTAGCGGTCGGCGGTGCTGAGGAACCAGGCGTTGGACCGCGCGTTCGTCAACCCCCGCGCCTGGGCGAGCGCCCCCTCCGCGATCCCCAAGTAGAGGTTGCCGAAGATCAGCTGGATGCCGGGGGTCACAAGGCTCTGGAACGGTTCGTCGGTGCCGAACCCGAGCACATGCTCCGCTCGAACCGGCACGTCGGTGAACCGCACCGAATTGCTCGCGGTGAGGCGCTGCCCGAGGTGGTCCCAGTCGTCGAGGACCTCGACGCCCTCGTGCCCGGCCGGCAGCACGGCGAAGGCGAGCCGCCCCGCCTCCGGGCCCTCGTCGACCACGGCGTTGACGAGCAGTGCGTCGCCCACCGCAGAGCCCGTCGAGAACCGCTTCGTGCCGTTCAGGCGGTAGCCCTGGCCGTCGACGGTCAGCACGAGCGACGGGTCGACGGGGTTGACCGAATCGCCCCACACCCAGCGCCCCTCGACGCTGCGCCGGAACCATCCGTCGCGCTCGGCCGGATCGGCGACGAACGCGATGTTGGTCTCGTTGGCGTAGTGGTAGCCGAGAAGCTGCGCGATGGAGGCGTCGACGCGCGCGAGGATGCGCACCGCGCGCAGTGCCGACGACCAGTGCCCGCCGCCTCCGCCGACCTCGGCCGGGTCGAGCAGCGTCGTGAGACCGGAATCCTTGAGGAGCGCCGCCTCCGCGAACGGCGGCTCCCCGCGGCGATCGCGCTCGAGCACGTCCACGGCGAGCGCGTCGGCCACGGCCTGGGCGACGGCGTCCCACCGGACGTGCTCGGCGGCGTCGGCGACACCGGTCCAGTGGCTGCGCGTGACGGTGGCGGTCATCGATCCTCCTCGGATGCGGGAAAGCGGCGTTCGACGGCCTCCAGGGCCTGGTCGAGGTCGCCCAGCAGATCGGCCACCGTCTCGATGCCGATCGAGAGACGCACCAGCCCGTCGGCGATGCCGAGGCGATCGCGGAGCTCCTGCGAAAAGGTGAGATGCGTCGTGGTCGCCGGATGAAGCGCCATCGAGCGCACGTCCCCGATGTTGGTCATGCGGCTGATCACGCGAAGGCTGTCGACGAACACCTCGGCGCCCGCCCGCCCGCCGCGCACCGTCACGGCGAAGACCGACCCGGACCGCCCGCCGTACGCCCGCTCGGCGACGCCGTGCAGCGGATGCCCCGGCAAGCCCGCGTAGTCGACGTCGACGACCGCCGGATGCTGCGCCAGATGCCGCGCGACGGCGACGGCGTTGTCGAGGTGCCGCTCCATCCGCAGCGAGAGCGTCTCGATGCCCTGCTGCAGGAGGAACGCGTGCACGGGCGAGAGCGCCGGCCCCAGGTCGTTCACGATGCCGCCGCGCAGGTACAGCTCGAGCGCACGCCGACCGTGCACCTCGAGGATCGAGGGCTTGCCGGGCGCGGCGGGTTCGGTGATGCCGGGATACGCACGCCCCGCGTTCGCCCAGTCGAAGTTGCCGCCGTCCACGATGATCCCCGAGATCGCCGCGCCATGACCGGTGAGGAACTTCGTCCCCGAATGCACGACGACGTTCGCCCCGTCCTCGAGAGGGCGGCTGAGATACGGCGTCGCGATCGTGTTGTCGACGATCACCGGGATGCCGTGGCGTCGCGCGATCCGCACCACCGCCGGGATGTCCACGACGTCGTTCTTGGGATTGGGAATCGTCTCGGTGAAGATCGCCTTGGTGTCGGGCCCGATCGCGGCCTCCCACTCAGCCTCGTCGCCCGGGTCCCACACGTAGTCGACGTCGACGCCGAACCGCGCGAAGGTGCGGCCGAACAGGATCCGCGTGCCGCTGTAGATGCTCGCGGTGGAGACGAACCTCTCCCCCGCACCGACGAGGCCGAGCACCGCGGCCGTGATCGCGGCTTGCCCGGAGGCGACGACGATGGCCCCCGTGCCCCGTTCGAGCGAGGCGATCCGGCGCTCGGCGACCCCGTTGGTGGGATTGAGGTTGCGCGAGTAGATGTGACCCAGGTCCTCTCCGCCGAAGCGGCGGGTCGCCTCGTCGAACGAGTCGAACCGGAAGGCGGCGCTGAGGTAGATGGGTGCGGTGCGGGCACCGTAGGCCGGCTCGTCGAACTCGCCGGCGTGCACCTGCCGGGTGTCGAAGCCGTAGGCGTCCCAGTCGTAGACCGGATCGGCCGCCTCGGGCGACGGCGCGGCGTCGGGTACCTCGCTCATGCCTCCGACCGTAGAGGGCGCCGCCGCATCCCGCCGCTTCGCCGTCATGCTCCGTCACGCGCGCACGACGTCGCTGGTCGCGATTGGCGCCGGCAAGCCGCCGCGCCGTAATCTTCGGCCGTGACGTCCGCACATTCCTGGCCGCTCGTCGATGCCCCGCTGCACGCGCTGGCGCTGTCTCGACGGGTCCTCGACGACCGCTCCCGCCCCGCCCAGCCCGAGGTCGTGCTGTGGCGCGACGCCCCGGCGCTTCCGGATGCGGTCGCCGCCGCCGTCCGTGAGGCGTGGCGCCTCGACATCCGAATCACCGCCGAGGGGCGACCGATCGGTCAACTGCCCTCGTTCGCGGCCGTGCTCGCCCAGGCACGGGGAGAGCAGATCGTGCGGGCGCTGTCACACCGCACCAACCTCGTCCTCCCCGGCGCCCGTGCGGCCGTGGTCGGGGACGGCGCGATCGCCGCGGCCCTCGCGCGGATGCTGCGCCGCGGCGGTGCTCGCGTGCTCCGCGCCGCAGCCGACCCCGGCGTACGGCTGCAGGCTCGCCTCGAGGGGATCGAGGTGCTCGCGAGCGACCCGGAGACATGGCCGGCCGTCGACTACGTCGTCGTGACGGGCGAGGGTACGGCCGCGCTGGACCCGGCGACCGTGAGCGGCGTGGCGATCGACGCCTCCTTCGACGGCAGCGGGCTCGGCGCTGCCGACGGAGAACCCGCACGACAGTTCGTCACGCAGACGGGTGCGCGCACGTGGGTCGTCGCAACGCCGCCACCCATCGCCGACCCGCGTGCCTCGACCGACCTCGACCGGCATCTCGCCGACGTGCTCGTCGCCGCTTCGGCCCTCGTCGCGACCGACCCCGCCACCGCCGACGCGCGCTTCGCCGAGCTGGTGCTCGCATGAGCCGCATCGCCGATCCGGCGCTGTGGCGCGAGGGGGCCGAGCGCATCGCGTGGGCACGCCGTTTCATGCCGGCGACCACCGCGCTCGCCCGCGAGCTCGCTGAGTCGGGGATCGTTCGCGGCGTACGGGTCGCCGTCTCCGACGTGCTCGAGCCGAAGACCGCCAACGTCGCGCTCGTCCTCGCCGAGGCGGGCGCCGAGGTCGCCGTCTCGTGCGCGGGCCGGAACACCGACGACGCCGTGGCCGCCGCTCTCGACCACGCCGGCATCCCGGTGTTCGCGTTCCGCGCTGCGGGGGCTGCCGAGGATCGCGAGAACGTGCTGGCGCTCCTGGACTGGCGCCCCGATGTGATCGTCGACGACGGATCGGCCACGATCCGCATCGCCCACACCGACCGTCCCGCGCTCGTCCGCGATCTGATCGGGGCCACCGAGCAGACCACGAGCGGCGTGCGTCCGCTGCGCGAGATGCAGCGCCGCGGCGAGCTCGGAACTCCCGTCATCGCCGCCAACGACGCCCGAACGAAGTCGCTGTTCGACAACGCCCACGGCACCGGCCAGGCGGTCGTGCTGGCCGTGGCCGACCTCCTCGGCGAACCGATCGCCGGCCGTGAGGTGGCCGTGGCCGGTTTCGGGCGGGTGGGGTCGGGCATCGCCCGCGCGGCGGCCGCCCTGGGAGCGCGCGTGACCGTGTCGGAGGTCGACCCGGTCGCCGCCCTCCAGGCCGTGTTCGCCGGCTACGCCGTCGAACCGCTCGCCGACGCGGCATCCCACGCCGACATCCTGATCTCGGCGACGGGCATCGCCCACACGATCTCGCTGGAACACCTCGAGCGCCTCCCCGAGGGCGCCGCCGTCGCCGTCGGGGGCGGTGTCGGGCAGGAGATCGCCCTGGCGGATGCGGCGAGCGCCGGCACCGTGGAGACCGAGCGGGCGGGCGCGGTGTCGACCCTCCGACTTCCCTCGGGCCGCAGCATCCGGATCCTCGACGACGGCAACTGCATCAACGTCAGCGCCGCCGAGGGCAACCCGGTGCAGATCATGGACCTGTCGTTCGGGGTGCAGCTGGCCGCCGTGGAACACCTCGTGCGCTCCCGCGGTGAGCTCGAAACGGCTGTGCACATCCTCCCCGCAGCCGCCGACGACCGAGTCGCGGCCCACGCGCTCGCCTCCTTCGGGGGCGGGGTCGACATCCCCTCCGACGCCCAGCGCGACTTCCTCGCCTCCTGGCGCCCGCGATCCTGACACCCGAACCAGGAAGAATCCGAATGACCGCTGTCACCGTCCATCGCGCTCGCGCCGTGCTCCCCGTCGCCGGCCCGCCGCTCGCCGACGGCGCCGTCGTCGTCCACGGCGACCGCATCGTCGACGTGGGAACCCACGACGAGGTCACGGCGCGGCTGGGCGATGCGCGCGTCGACCGCGTCGAATGGGACGGCGTGCTCACGCCCGGGCTCGTCAATGCCCACACCCATCTGCAGTACACGCACATGGCCGAGGTCGGGCAGGCGACCCATCGCGGCTTCGAGACGTGGATGCAGGCGTTCATGGCCCTGTACGAGCGGGAGCACGACTGGCTCGGCTCCGCCGCGGAGGGTGTCTGGCTGTCGCTTCGCAGCGGCACCAGCGCGGTCGCCGAGATCGTCACCGACCCCGACGCCGGTTCCGCCGTCCACGACGCCGGCCTCTCGGGCGTCGTCTTCTGGGAGGTGCTCGGCTGGACGGATGCCGCATGGGCCGACGGTGGCCGCGCCACCGTGCTCGATCAGCTGCGGAGCCTGCCCTCCCCTCCGCCGACCGGCATCTCGCCGCACGCCATCTACTCCCTCGACACCTCGGTGATCCGCGATCTCGCCCGTCTCGCCCGAGAGCTCGGCGTGCGCTCGCACATCCACGCCGCGGAGTCGGCGTGGGAGGACGCCTACGTCCGCACCGGCACCGGCGAGCTCGCCGACCGCTGGCGGGCGAACGGACGCGGCGAGTTCGCGCTGCTGCAGGGCGGCGGGAGCGGCAAGAGCGTCATGGGTTACCTCGACGGCCTCGGCGCCCTCGGTCCCACCACGCACCTCGCGCACGGCATCTACGTCGACGCCGACGACCGCCGGCTGCTGCGCGAACGCGGCGTGTCCGTTGCGCTCTGTCCGCGATCGAACGCCGTCATCGGCCTCGAACCGCCGCCCATCGCCGACTACCTCCGCGAGGGGAACCCGATCGCGGTCGGCACCGACTCGCTCTCCTCCTCACCGTCGCTGAACGTGCTCGACGATGTGGTGGAGCTGCACCGCCTGGCGCGCGCGCAGGGCTACACCGACGACGATCTGCATGCGCGTCTGTTCGCCGCCGCCACCGCGGGCGGGGCGCGCGCGCTCGGCTTGGACATCGATCCCGCCCCGGCCGGCACGCTTGCTCCCGGCGCCCGCGCCGATCTCGCCGTCTTCCCCGTCGCCGCCACCACGCCCGGCGACGCCCTGGCGGAGCTCGTCGAATCCGGAGCATCCGAGGCCCTGGCGACCCTGGTCGGCGGGCGGATGCTGTGGAACGCCGACTCCGCGAAGGAGAACGCCGGTGTCTGAAGCTCGTCCGCTGTTCTTCGGCCTGTACGAGCAGGCGTGCGTCGGCAACGGATCCGGAGCGGTGAGCCTGTGGACCCACCCCGCAGACGAGCGCCTCACCGCCACCGGGCTGCGGTACTGGCTCAACCTTGGCCGCACGGCCGAGGAGGCCGGGTTCGACCTGTTCTTCTTCGGCGACGTGCTGGGGCTCTACGACACGTATCGCGGGTCGGCGGCGACCGCGCTGGAGTGGGGCGTCGAGCTTCCCGCCCACGACCCGCTGTTGCACATCCCGGCGCTGGCCGCCGTGACCGAGCGCATCGCGTTCGGGGCCACGGTCTCGACGACGTACGAGCATCCTTTCGCGCACGCTCGGCGCTTCAGCACGCTCGACCACCTCACGGCGGGGCGGATAGCGTGGAACATCGTCACCTCGTACCTGCCGGGCGCGGCGGCGAACTTCGGGCTCGACGTCCTCGCGCACGATCGCCGCTACGACCGGGCCGACGAGTTCCTCGAGGTCGTCTACGCGCTGTGGGAGCGCAGCTGGGACGACGACGCCTTCGTCGGCGACAAGGCTCGGCGCCTCTTCGCCGAGCCTTCGCGCGTGCATCCGATCGACCACGTCGGCGACAGCTTCCGCGTCGCGGGGCCGCACCTCAGCATCCCGTCGCCGCAGCGCACGCCCTACCTCATCCAGGCCGGATGGTCGGCGCGCGGGCGCGAGTTCGCCGCGCGGCATGCCGAGCTGATCTTCGTGGGCGACTCCGATCCCGCGGCGATCCGCTCGGGCCTCGCCGGGATCCGGGCCCGCGCGGCCGAGCTCGGCCGTGACCCCGAAGACATCCGCGCCGTCGTCGGCATGAACCTGCTCATCGCTCCGACCGACATCGCCGTGCAGGAGAAACTCGACGGCTTCCAGCAGCATTACAGCAGCGACGCCCAGCTGGCGGCGTACGCCGGCTGGAGCGGCATCGACTTCGCCCGCTACGCCGACGACGAGCCGCTGACGAAGCAGCAGACCACGCACACTCAGACCGCCGCCACGCGCTCGGACACCCCGCCGGTGCTCGCCGGCGACATCCGCCGGCAGTTCGCCTCGGTCACGGCTTTCGCCGACGACCGGTACATCGGCACTCCGGATGCGGTGGCTGCGAACATCGAGCGCTTCGTCGAGGAGTCGGGGGTCGATGGGTTCCTCCTGCACCAGTTCGTCTCCCCGGGCTCTCTGGAGGACTTCGCCGAGCTGCTCGCGCCGCGGCTCCGCGAGCGCGGACTGTTCGGTGGCCGGCCCCAGGACGGAACGCTTCGCTCCCGGATGCGCGCCGACCGCTCCGACCGGCTTCCCCCGTCGCATCCTGCGCGGGCCTGAGGCCGGCCGGCCGGCCGTCCGTCCGTCCGTCCGCACAACAGCGCCGGCCCGCGCGGCACGGTTTCGTGACCGCGTGTTTCGCCTGTCACGCGCCGGAAACGTCGAACCGCGAAACTGCTGTCACGGCATCCGCCGTTCCTTTACTCCCGACGGCTCCGGTGCACCTCCGGCCCGATTAAGGACACAGCACGAATGACATCTCCGGTGACGCGCGCACGACGCGCTCTTCCCCTGGCCGCCGGCGCGGCCGCCGTCCTCCTCCTCGCCGGCTGCTCCTCGTCGGGCACCCCGTCCGGGGATGCCACGGGCTTCGAGGGCGTCGAACTGACGGTGTGGAACAACATCGACTTCGACCCGTACCAGACCCTGCAGAAGGGCTACTTCGAGTCGTGCGCCGAGGACCTCGGCATCACGGTCGACGTGCAGACGCAGTCAGGTGACTACACCACGAGCCTGCTGCAGGCAGCGAGCTCCCAGTCGCTCCCCGACATCGCCCTCCTCAGCACCGACACGCAGCTGCCTCAGCTCGCCTCGCAGGGCGTCCTCGCCGACCTCGGCGAGCTCGGGCTCTCGACCGACGGCCAGGCCGAGAGCGTCGCCGCGCTCGGCGAGTACGACGGCGCCCTCTACGGTCTGCCGGTGCAGGTCGAGGACTACGCGCTGTTCTACAACGTCGACGCGTTCGCCGCCGCCGGCATCGAGACCCCGCCCGCGACCTTCGAGGAGCTCGTCACGACCGCCAAGGCACTGACCACCGCCGACCAGCAGGGCATCGCGCTCCCGGGCATCGGCGGCGACGGCTCGACGCCGGTGTACTTCCTGCCCTTCCTCCTCAGCGCCGGCGGCGACCCCGCCGACCCCGAGAGCGAGGGCTCGCTCGCGGCGATCGACCTGTACAAGCAGCTCGTCGCCGATGGCAGCCTCTCGAAGGAGTTCGTGAACTGGGGCTGGGACTCCATCGACCAGTGGACCTCCGGCACCGCCGCCATCACGGTCTCGGGTCCCTGGAACCTCGTCGACACCAGCATCCCGTTCGAATACGCCACGGCACCGATCCCCACGCTCGAGGGCGAAGAGGGGAAGGTCAACCTCCTCGGATACGCCTACGGCATCGCCGAGCAGGAGGACGCCAACCGCAAGGCTGCCGCGGCCGCGCTCGTGGATTGCCGCGCCGCCGAGGAGAACCAGGTCGAGACGGCGGTGCAGGGCGGCTACATCCCCGCGCTGACCGCCGCGCAGGAGGCCTTCGTCGCCGAGGTGCCGGCCGCCCAGTCGTTCGTCGACTCGGTCAATGGCGCCTACAACTCCGCTGAGCTGGGCACCGAGTGGAACACGCTCCAGCAGCAGTACGTCGACGCGATCCAGAACGCGACAGTCAACGGCGACAGCGCCGCGGATGCCGTCGCGAAGGCCCTCCAGGGTTGATGACCTCGCCCTCCGTGGCGACCGACCGGCCGGGGGCTTCCGCCTCCGGCCGGTTCCGGCTGACCCTCACTCGGCGTCGCGGCGTCGAGCTGTGGGTGTTCCTCCTTCCCGCGATCGCGTTCTTCGCGGTGTTCTTCCTCTTTCCCCTCGGCTACGGCGTGTTCATGAGCACGACCGACTTCACGACGGGCACCTTCATCACCGGCAAGGCGCCGTTCGTCGGCCTGCAGAACTTCGTCGACATCTTCGCCTCGCCCGTCACGGGCACCGCCATCGCCAACACGCTGATCATCACGGTGACGGCGGTCTCCGCAGAGCTCGTCCTCGGCATGGCACTGGCGCTGCTGTTCAACCGGCGCTTCCCCGGCAGCCGCTGGCTGCCGTTGCTGATCCTCCTTCCCTGGCTGCTTCCGGCCGTGGTGGTCGCGACGATCTGGAAGTCTCTGCTGGCGGGGCAGGGGGCGATCAACGACGTCCTCGGGGCGTTCGGGCTCCCCGGGACGGCGTGGCTGGCTGAGCCCGCCACGGCCCTCGCGGCCGTCATCGTCGTGGCGGTGTGGGCGAGCCTGCCCTACTGGTCGACGATCCTGTCGGCCGCGCTCAAGCAGGTGCCGCCCGAGCAGCTCGAGGCCGCGCAGCTCGACGGCGCCGGAGCGGTCAAGCGCCTGTTCCACATCATCATCCCGGCCATCTGGCCGGTGATCTCGGTGCTCGTGGTGATGAGCGTGGTCTACACACTGCTCATCGTCGACCTCGTCCTCGCGCTGACGCAGGGCGGGCCCGCCAACTCCACCATGACCCTCGGGGTCCTCTCGTACCGGTCGGCGTTCCAGCTCTTCGAGTTCGGTCACGCCGGCGCATACGGGATGCTGCTGCTCGTCATCAGTCTCGGGTTCGCGATCGTCTACACCTGGCTGTCGGCGCGCCGCGAGAGGACAGAACGATGAGTGGTCCTCTCACCCGCCGTCGGCACCGCCGCTGGCTGTGGACGGTGCTGACCGTCGCGATCCTCGCGATCTACCTGTTTCCGGTGTACTGGATGGTGTCGGCCTCGCTGCAACCGGGGGCCAACTCCGTGAACACCGACTGGTGGCCGACCGAGGCCAGCGTGACCGGATATGGCGAGGCGCTGGAAAGCGGCGGTCTCGACGGGCTTCGCGTCAGCATCCTCGTCGCCCTCGGGTCGGTGGCGCTGACGCTCCTCGTCGCGATCCCGGCGAGCTACTCCCTCAGCCGGCTGCGCTCGCGCGCGGTCAGCATCGGCCTCATCCTGCTGCTCCTCGCTCAGATGATCCCGAGCATCGTCCTGGCCAACTCTTTCTACGCGATGTTCAACACGTGGGGTCTTCTGAACTCGTATCTCGGACTGATCCTGGCGAACTCCACCGCGAGCATCCCGTTCGCGATCATTCTGATGCGCTCGTTCATGCTGCGCTTGGACACCGAGGTGATCGAGGCGGCCACGATCGACGGCCTCGGTCCGCTCGGCACCCTCCGACGCATCGTGGTGCCGCTCTCGCGCAACGCGATCATCACGGCCGCCGTCTTCACGTTCCTGTTCGCCTGGGGCGACCTGCTCTTCGGTCTGACGCTCGTCACGCGCAACGAGATGTACCCCGTGACGGTGTTCATCTACGCGCTGTCGAACTCGAACCTCAACACGTGGGCCGCCACCATGGCGGCGTCGCTCGTGGCGAGCCTTCCCGCGCTCGTGGTCATCTTCGCCGCACAGCGCTACGTCAAGGACGGCATCGCCGTCGGCACGGGGCGCTGAACGACGTCAGTCGTCGTCAGTCGCGGTGAAGTCGCCGGTGATCGTGTCTTCGCGCTCGACGTCGCGGACGACGTCGGTCTTCAGCTCGTCGGCGGGATTCTCGTCATCGGGTGAGATCGGGGGGACGGGACTGCTCATCGGAAAGCTCCTTTCAGCCGTTCCCACGATACGAAGCCGCGACGTCCGCGCCATGCGGGTTGCGCGCGGGGCGGCGCGAGGATAGGAACGGATGCCGGGTCACATGACTCCGCCGCTGAGGGCGAGCACCTCCCGCGCGCGGTCCTTGGCGATCTCGGAGTACTTCACCGCCGACCCCTGAGCGCGCGTCTTATCGCCGGCGCGGAGCGCCTGCACCATCTGGCGTTGCACGTCGACGAAACGCTGGGAGGTCTCCGCTGTCGCGCCGAAGCTTCGGGTCATCACCGACTTGATCGCGAGACCCTCGAACATCGCGGTCAGCACCGGGCTGTCCGCGAGCGAGACCAAACTCTCGTGAAAGCGGTAGTTCGCCTCGAGGTAGGCGTCGAAATCGACGAAGCGGTCCTCGACGAGGAGCGCCGCCATCTCGTCGAACCGGGCCTCGAGCTCATCGAGCGACTGCGGGGCGACCTCGCCGCAGACCTTCTCGATCACGCCCAGCTCGATCACCAGTCGCGCGTCGAAAGTCGCGTCCGACGACCTCGTGTCGAAGGGCAGCACGACGTAGCCGGCGTCCAGTTCCCGACGGACCAGCCCGTCCCCGCTCAGGCGCGTGAGCGCGTAGAAGATGGACGACTCCTCCGCTTCGAGCGTCACCGCGAGGTCGGCGACGCTGAGAACGGCGCCCGGCGCGTACTCGCGTGTGAGAACGGAGTGGCGCAGAGCACGGTAGACGGCATCGTCCCGGACCTGCGCGAATTTCCCGAACCCGCCGCGGAAATACGTCAGGGGCTGCCCCTGACCGGCCTCCGCTTTGACGACGCGGCCGATGTAGATCGTATGAGTGCCTCCTACGACCGACTCGACGACTTCGCACTCGATCCGCGCCAGGGCGTCCTCCAGGAGGGGCGCTCCCAGAACGCCCTCCCGCACCGCGACCCCGGCGAACTTGTCCGTGCTCGGGGCAGCGAATCGATAGGCCAGATCTCCACCGCGCTCGGCCAGGATGTTGACGGCGTAATGGCCGGTCTCGGCCACCGCGGTCGCCGTCGGTGCGGAGTTGTTGATGCACACCAGCATCAGTGGCGGATCGGCGGAGAGCGAGGTCACCGAGCTCGCAGTCATCCCGTGCCTGCGCTGGGAGGAGCCGGTGGTGATGACGGTCACCCCTGAGGCGAGGTGTCCCACCACGTTGCGGAACTCCCGCCCGTCTACGGCGGGCAGCGCGGTCTTCGAGTCGTTCATGATGAATCTCCTTGAGCAGGGCCGGGGGTGTCGTCGAGAAAGGCCCGGACGACGCGGGCGAACTCGGCCGGATGCTCGACGGCGGCGGCGTGGGCGCCCGGGAGCCAGTCCAACCGTGAGTGCGGGATGCGATCCCGAAGACGGGGGGCGGCATCGAGGAAGACCTGCCCGTCCCGTTCACCGCACACGACGAGCGTCGGAGCCGCGATGCGCGGGGCATCGGCGTCGAGGTCGACTCCGATGAGGAGCTCGCAGGCCCGGGCATAGGCCTCACCCGGCATCTCGCGGAGGCTCTGCTCGCACCGACGGACCACCGGGCCGCGAGCCCGGGCGAAGTCCTCCGTGAACCAGAGGCCGAGGGTCGGTGCGATGATCGGCTCCATCCCGACAGAGCGCGCCGTCTCCGCGCGATCGGCCCACATGCGCCGCATAGGCTCCGGGTAGCGCGTCACCGTGTCGGCGAGCACGAGTCGGTGAACGAGGGCGGGGTGGGTAACGGCCACTCTCTGCGCCAGCAGGCCCCCCAGGGACACGCCGATGAGGTCCACCGGGCCGGTGAGCCGGGACTCCAGCTCCGAGATCAGCTGTCCGGCGGGCACGTCGATGTGGGCGTTGAGTGGCAGCTGCGGGGCACTGCCGTGCCCGGCGATGTCGAGCGCGAAGACGTCACGGTCGCTGAGATGCTCCCGCACCGGCGCCCAGAAGTCTCGATCCGACCCGAGCGGATGGAGCACGACGACGGGGCGGGGCATCAGGGCACCATCCCCGGCAGGTGATCGGGCCGGCCCGTCGGCGCCGTGCCCGCGACGTTCATGGTGAGCGCCAGCATCGTGTAGTAGCCGACCGTGGAGACGAGCTCGACCACGATCTGCTCTCCGAGGGAGGCAACGGCGTCGAAGACCGGGGTCGTCACATTGCCCTGCGCGAGCAGCGAGTCGACGAATTCCCATACGAAGCCGAACTCGGCTCGCCCCGACGACGGTCGACGATGCTCCGCGATGTCGCGCACCACCTCGACGGGCACTCCTGCCGCAACAGCGAACGGGCAGTGATAGTCCCACTCGAACTCCTGGTGCCAGTGACGGGCGACAGTGAGGATGGCCAGCTCGAAGAGATCGTTCGAAACGGCACTGGAGAAGCGGAGATATTCACCCACTCGCTGCACCCGTGTCATGAGCTCGGGGGCATGCAGGAGAGTCACGAACGGACCGAACAGCGCGCCCCGCGGTCCCGAGCGGATGGCTGCGGACGCTTCACGCTGCGCGTCCGTCCACTCCTCCTCCGCGGGGAGGGAGAGCCGCGAGAACGCAGCGCTCATGACCGTCCGACCTCCGTGTTCACGATGGGCATGACCTCGTTCGCCATCAGTTCCATCGATCGGCGGCCCAGGCCCTCATCGACCCAGTCCATCCCCGCGTAGACGATCTCTCCGAAGTCGCCGACCTCCTCGCGGAAGGCGAGGATCTCGGCGGCGACCTGCTCCGGCGTTCCGCTGATCACGAGGTCGTCCATGATGCCTTCGAGCGTGACAGACTCGTCCGGCATGTCGCGATCGGACTTGAACAGCTCGAGTCGTCCCAGACGTCGCATCTTCTTCAGCATCTGCGAGTAGTAGAAGCGATACGGACTGTCTTCACGCCGTCGCCCGTAGTCTTCGGCGACCGTGGCGTCGTCGGCGACGAAGATGGTGCGAGCGATACGCCAGTCGCTGGTGTCGGCCTCCGCGCCGGTCGACTGCTTCCCTTGGACGTAGTTCGGCCAGTGCGTCTTCACCCACTGCGGGAGGAGGAAGTTCGCCGAGAGCGGGTGGAAGTCCTTCTGACCCATGGCGATGACGCCCTTGGAGAACGGTGCCACGACGGTGCCGACGATCTCCGGTCGCGGCTCCTGGAGCGGCTTGGGAAGGATCCCCACCGAGAGATCGCGATCGAACGACCGCGCGGTCGACACCTCGAACTGGTTGCCGGGGAACCTGAGCTCGTAGGGCGGCTCGCTCTCCCAGATCGCGGTGATCACCTCGATGGCGTCGGCGAACAGCTTGTTGCGATCCGTATCGAGGATGCCCAGCGCTTCGGCGTCCGACGCGAGCGCCCCGGGGCTGATGCCGAGGATGAACCTGCCGTCGGCGAGGTGGTCGAACATCGCGGAGTTCGCCGCCACGAGCACGGGGTGCTGCTGTGAGAGGTTGGTCGTCCCGGTCGCCAGCTTGATCTGCGAGGTTTCGGAGATCAGCGTGGCCAGGAACAACAGGCTGTTCGTGACGTTCTCATGTTCATCGGTGAGGTGCTCCCCGATGAAGGCGTCATGGAAGCCCAGGCGGTCCGCGAGGATGACAGCCTCGCGATCCTCGGTGAGCGTCTCCTGCCACGTGCGCCCGTGGGGGTGCAGCGGCATCGCGAAATATCCGAGTCTCATATCGGTTCCTTCCCGGAGTCAGTGGGTGAAGTGCGGAGGACCTCGTACACGCACGCCGCGTCATGGGTCCCGCGACCCTGGCGGGCGGCCGTGGCGTAGACGGCCGACGTCTCCTCGACGAGGGGCATCGGGGTACCGGAAGCCGCGGCGAGATCCCGGATCGCACCGAGGTCCTTGACGAAGATGTCGACGCTGGCCGTTGCCGGCTCATATGCCCCGTTCAGCATGAGCGGGCCGCGCACCCGCAGCATCTTCGATCCCCCGGCGCCGTCCTGTACGGCTTCCAGTGTCGCGGCGGGGTCCAGTCCCGAACGCTCCGCGAGCAGGAGCGCCTCGGCCGCGGCGAGGTTGTGCACGGCGACGAGGGAGTTCGCGACCAGCTTCGTCTTCGTCCCGTTGCCGAACGGCCCCACGTGGTAGACCGTGCGGGCGAACGCCGACATGATCGGCTCCACGGCGGTGAGATCGGGCCGGCCGTCGTAGCTGAGATAGGCGACGACGTCTCCGGATGCCGCCTGAGCGCTCGTTCCGCTCAGCGGGGAGTCCAAGAGGACTAAGCCGCTGTCGTCAGCCACCGTGCGCGCCGCCATCTTCTCCCCGAGAGTCAGCGTGCTTGTCTCCACGACGGTGCGCGGGAGGCCAGTCGCGCCGATCTCCGCGAGGACCGCGTGCACGGCCCGCGCGCTCGGTAGCGAGGTGAGGATGACATCGGCTGCGTGGGCGACTGCGGCGACGTCCTCGGCCGCGATCCCGCCGGCATCGACGTGCGCGGCACGCGCGGCATCGGAGAGGTCGTAGCCCACGACCCCGTAGCCCGCGCGTGTGAGCGCGTCGGCGATCGGTCGCCCCATCGCGCCCAGACCGATGATACCGACCCGGCGACCGGCGCTCATGCCTCCGTCGCTTCGCGCTGCACTTTGTGGATTCCGGGAATCCACGACCCGCCGATGCGGGCGTCGGCTGTCGAGGGACGATCCAGCGCCGCGCGGAAGAGATAGTCGCGAGACTCCACTGCACGGCGCTGGACGTCCCTCACGTCATCGCGCACCAGGCGGCCGTTGCGCTTGACGACCTGTCCCCGAACGAACACCGTGTCGACCAGGCCGTTGTGACCCGAGTAGACGAGGGCGCCCGCGGGATTGTTCAGGGGCGCCATCCCGAGACCGTCGGCCCGGACGATGATGACGTCGGCGTCCTTCCCGGGTGTCAGCGAGCCGGTGACGTGATCGAGGCCGCACGCGCGGGCTCCCTGAATCGTGGCGAACTCGATCGCGTCCATGCAGCTGAGCCGAAGCTCTTCCTGCTCCCCCGGCGTCTCCTCGGCGGCGTTGTCGAGAGCGCGCTGGATGGCGATGGTCGCCTTCATGGCGTTGAACATGTCACCGCCGTTGGACACGCATACGTCGACGGAGATGCTCGGCCTCACGCCGACATCGAGCAGCTTGCCGGTCGCGGGCCACCCCATGCCCATCTGGGCCTCCACGTCGGCGGACACCGATGCGCTGCCGCCCGAGTCGGCGATCATCTGGTATTCGTCGTCGGCCAGCGTGCAGCAGTGCACGTGGGTGACGCGCTCGTTGAGCATCCCGTGATCGCGCATCCAGGCCACCGGACGCTGCTTGCCCCACTCGCCATCCCCGTTGTGCACGGTCACGCGGGTCCCGAGTTCCTGGATGAGCCTCCAGTCGGCGTGTGCGACCTCCGGGACGCTGAACTGCGGGCCGCGCAGCGCGAACGCCATCGTCACCAACTGATCGGCCGAGGAGAAGTACTGGTCGCGAATCCGCAGGACGTCGCGCGTGTGCGGAACCGTGCTCGGCAGGTTCCACATCGTGGCGCCCCCGCCGTGGGCGAACACCGAACGCATGCCGGAGGCCTTCAGCGCCTCGACGGCGGCGTCCGCATGCTGGGGCGTGTCGAGGTTGTGGGACCAGTCGAGCAGCGTCGTGATCCCGCCGTCGAGAGCCTCCAGCGCACCCAGGAGGTTTCCGTTGTACGTGTCCTCTGGACGGAAGTCTCCGCTCAACCCCAAGTGGACACCCATCAGATATTGGCCATGGGTCCAGTCGGATCCGATGTGACGGATGACCGACTGCCACAGGTGCCGATGCGAGTCCACGAATCCCGGCATCACGATGGCGCCGGCGGCGTCGATGATCTCCGCGTCATCGGCGTCGATGTTCGGCGCCACGGCGAGGATCTTGCCATCCTCGATGAGCACGTCTCCAGAGTCGAGCTGACCGATGGCCGGGTCGACACTGATGACGGTGCCGTTCTTGATGAGAGTGCGAGAAGCCATGGGGTCACTCCTTTGTCGTCCAGCAAGGCTCTGATGTGAAGTCAAGCGAGTCCGCCGATCCCCCGCAGTGTGCGAAGGCATGAGAACGCCGTGCCCGCTTTCACGGTTTGCGTGAGTCCCGGAAGTCGGCGGGGCCCGGGACACCGCTCTTGGGGGGAACCGACGCCCTGACGCCGTCATCCCTCGCCGCACCTGGGGACGGGAGCCTCAGCCGGTGGCGTAGAGACGCCGGAGGCGGAGGGCGACCTGCAGTTCCGTTCGCCGATCCTGGAGCGGGCCGATCAGTTCCTGCGCACGCTGCAAGCGGTTCCGCACGGTGTGCTCATGGAGTCCGAGACTCTCGGCCGCTGCGACATGGCTGCCGAAACGGAAGGATGCCGCGATCGTGTCCCGCAGGCGCGCGGCGTCGACGGTGTCCGCCGCGAGAGGGCCGAGTTCTTGTCGGACGAACTCCTGCGCCAGCGCCGGGCTCTGGGTGAGGAGGATCTCCAGCCGCACGTCCGCGAACTGCAGGACTCCGGAGGCGACCTGGCCGGCGGTCATGCCGCGCCGGATCTCTTCGATGCTCTCGACTTGGGCGTGCGCCTCCCGCAGACCGGCGCGTCCCGACGCCGCCGCGCTCACCGACGCGGTCTCGCCCGAGGTGCGCAACACATCGACCAGGTCCGCGATCCGCTGCGGCGTCCAGGGTGAGCTGGAGCCAAGCCACAGCACGGCAGACTCGATGTTGCGCCCGTACACGAGGCTTCTCTCGAGCGGGATGGCACGCCGCAGTGTCGCGAGCACCCGCCCCGCCGACGGCGCAGGGACGTTCGGAAGGAGCACCGCGACGTGCTCGCCGTCGACGGCGTAGTCGAGTGTCACAAGGTCGGCCGGGTCGAGTGCGTCGTCGCCGGCGAGCAGTCCCTCGATGAGGCGCTGGCGGATGTGGTGCCGCGAGCTGTTCATCGCCTCCTCCGATGCCGCCAGGTTCGCCGACATCTGCGAGACGACCGCATCGTGGTACACCATCACTGTCGCCGCGAGGGACTGCTGAGCACGCGCCTGCTCCGTGGCGCCCACCTGAAGCCGCTCGGCGATGCTGGCAACCAGTTGCGACCATTCCTGCCACTGCAGGAAGAAGCTGAGGCGATACGAGCGCTGCATCGCGACCTGGGTGACGCGCATCTGCGCCTCCATGTTCGTGAAGCGCAGGCGGTTTTCCAGGGGCACGTCGTCGAGCGTGATGTCCCCCACCAGGACGTCCCTCAGGGCGCGGACGTTCTCGGCGACGCTGCACGAAAGCGACTCCACGAAGAGCGCGTCGTCAATGAGAGAGGGGAACGCCGCGGCCGAGCACCGTTTCACGATGCGCTCTCGCAGCGAGTCAAGTGGGTGCTCGAGAACCCTCCGCAGGGACCATCGCGGCAGAACCAGCGGGAAGCTGGAATCTGACTGCATCACGACTGTTCCCCGACCTCAGGATGCTCGGACGTGCTCGATCCGGCCACTCGACGCTGAACGGACGATCGCCTCGAAGGCGTTGACGTTTCGCTGGATATCTCTCGCAGCAACAGGATAGGGGGCCTCGCCACGAATGCCTCGCGCGAACCGCTCGAGGTTCTCGCGCACCCCGGAGAACGGGGGGAGGTGGGTCTCCTCGATGTCGGCGTCGCGGCGGGCGAGACGCACGTCCCATCCGGTGGATCGCTCGGGGTGGCTACGGTCGCGGATCTCGTACCAGCCCTCGGAGCCGATGAGGCACACGCGCCCGATGAACGGGGTCGCGAGCACGGCCGTGATGCAGGCTGTGGCGCCCGAGGCGAAGCCGAGCGTGACCGTCAACGTGTCGCCGTTGCCGAACGAGGTCGCGAGCGTCCCCAGCCGCGCCCACACGTCCACGGGCTCTCCGAGCACGCTGATCGCGAGATCCACCAGGTGGATGCCGGTGGCCGAGAGGGGTCCTACCGGTGCCGCTGTGGCCGACAACCGCCAGTTGTCGGGCGGGAGCGAGAGAAACTTGTCCTGACTGAAGTTGCCCTCGAAGACGAGAAGGGTCCCGAGGTCGCCGTCGGCGACGAGGCGCTGCATTTGCTGCACGGCGGGCTCGAACCGGCGCTCGTGTCCGATCCCCACGTGGACGCCCGCCTCCCGGGCTGCCGCGAGCGCCGCTGTGGCCTCGGCCGAGGTGACGGTGAACGGCTTCTCACTGAAGACGTGTTTGCCCGCGGCCGCGGCCGCGATGATCTGCTGGGCATGGAGGGCGTGCGGGGTGCACAGGATGACGGCTTCGACCTCGGGATCTGCCAGCGCCTTCTCGAAGGAGTCGGTCGTGCGCACGCCGCGGCCTTCGATCTCGGCTCGGCGCACGGCATCGGGGTCGACGCCCAGGACGGGTCGGATATGCGTGCTGTCTGCAAGGTTGGCGGCGATGGTCGATCCCCACCATCCGAGACCGACGATCGCTGCACCGACACGCTGTGCGTCAGTCATCGGCTCATGTTCCGCACGGCCGTCTCCTCGACGGAGATGAGCGACATGCTCTCCTCGGGGGGGAGCACCACGCCGGTGCTCTGCCGCACCGCGTCCAGGATCGCGTCCCGCGACTCCTCCGCCATGCGTCGTGCCGCGGCGTAGTCCACTCCGACGAGGCGACCGCCCCTCTTGACGATCTTCCCCCCGACCAGCACCGTGTCGATGTCAGCCGGGTGCGAGTGGAAGACCACCATTCCGGCCTCTTCCAGGATCGGCCACATGTTGGGCTCGTCGCCGCTGATCACGATGATGTCCGCCTGCTTGCCTTTCTCCAGGCTCCCGGTCACCGAACCCAGGCCGAGCGCTTCGGCGCCATTGATCGTGCCCCATGCCAGGGCGTCCATCGCGCTCGTCTCGAGCACGAGCGGCATCTCCTTGCGGGCATTGAAAGTGTCGTTCACCCGTACACGGGCATCCTGCAGACCGAGCCTCAACTGTCCGACGATGTCGCCGCCGTTGAGAGTGATGATGTCGCACCCGACGGTCGACCGGATCCCGTACTTCCTCGCTTCGTTGAAGATCGGGTGGCCCATGCCCATCTGGATCTCGGTGTCGGGGGTGGAGACGACCGTGCAGCCCGCGTCGGCCAGCATGCGGAACTCGTCCGGCGTGCTGGTGTTGCAATGAACGTGGATCTGGCTCTCATGAAGCAGCCCCGCCCGATGCATCGGTGCCACACCCTGCGAGACGGTGACGCCGAAGTAGTTGTTGTTGTGGATGGACTGCGGGATCCGCATGTCCAGCGCGGCCTGGATCTCCTTCACGCTGTCGCTCCATGGGATGAGGCCCGTCTCGGTGAGTGCCAAGCCCATCGTGACGAGCGCACGCCGGGAGGGCAGAAGCTCGTCATGGATACGGTGCGCGTCGGCGATCCGGTCCTCCACACTCGTGAATGCGGGATGATCCACAGGGGCCGGGACGAGACCATAGCCGTAGACCGCCCGCATGCCGCTGCGAAGCAGTGCCTCCACCCCCGCAGTGGCGTGGTCGGGGCTGTTGTTGCTGTGGGAGTAGTCGAAGACCGTGGTCACCCCCGCATTCAAGGCTTCGAGCGCGCCGATGTAGTTGCCCGCCGCGATGTCCTCCGGCCGGAGCACCGGCGAGATGCTGAACCGGATGCCCCGCATGTACTCGTGCAGCGTCCAATCGGCCAGCATCGAGCGGAGATTCGTCTGCCACATGTGCCGGTGGTTGTCGACGAAGCCGGGCATGACGATACCCCCGCGCGCATCGATGATCTCCGCGTCGTCCCGCGGGAGGTCGTGGCCCACCGCGAGGATGACGTCATCGCCCACGAGCACCTCGCCCCGCGAGATGGTACGGCGCTGCCGGTCCATCGTGATGACGAAGGCGTTCGTGATGAGCTTTTTCTGCATGGCTTCTCCTGGAAAGATCACTCAAGCGGCGGACTGTCGCGTTCGCACCTGGCGAGCGCGGGCGAGATTTCGAAGTACGACTGGAGTTGCGAACACCGTCACGATCACGAGGAGCGTGCCGGTCACGAGGCTCGTGACGTACTGAGGGCTGACCATGTCGGTGAACAACTGCGACAGGAAGCACAGACCGAGAGCCCCGGCCGCGATCCCCACCGGGGTGCCGCGACCTCCTGTCAGGGCGATTCCACCCAGGAGCGCCGCCGTCACCGCGAAGATGAGTGGGCTGAGACCGGGGTTGGACGCGGCAGTGGCCACACCGTAGCTCTGGAGTGTCCCTCCCAGTGCAGCAAGCATGCCCGAGGTCGCGAAAGTGCCGATGACGATCGGGGTGACGCGGACCCCAGCGGTGCGGCTCGCCCGCCTCCCGCCACCGGTCGCACGCAGGTCTCGGCCGAGCGGAGTGGCAAGGAAGAGTGCCGCCAGGGCGGCGATCACGACGATCGCGATGCCGCTGCGTAGCGAGAAAACGCCCAGGAAGGGGCTGTTGAGGGCCCCGGTGACGTCGAAGTTCGCGTACGGCTGGCTCCGGTTGTCGCCGATCGTTCCCGTCGCGCCGAGGGCGACGAGATAACCGGCGAGCGTGACAGCCATGGAGTTGACTGCGAAGCGCGCCACCAGGAACCCCTGCAGCGCGCCGAAGGCACCGCAGACGACGAGTGCGGCGAGCGCGCCGTAGATCGGGTTCTCGCCGCCCAGCTTGACCGCGATCATCCCGCCCAACGCGTAAGTCCCCACGACCGAGAGGTCGAACTCCCCGATGATCATGGTCAGCCCGAGCGCCAACGCGACCAGTCCGAGCGCCGCGTAGCTCTGCAGTGAGTTGTAGACGCTGAAGATCGTCACTGAGCGGCCGCTGAGGGTGGGGATCACGAACAGCACGATCAGCATGCCGACAGCGAACGCGATCGGCCAGAGGGACACGATCCGGCCGCGGCGTGAGCGCGCGGATGCGGTCACCAGCGTGGTTGTGGTCGTGAGCCTCATCGCGCTTCTCCGGTTCTCGAGTTCACATAGTTGAGGACGACGACTGCGCCGACGATCAGCCCGAGGATGAGCATCTGCAACGGCGGGGAGAACCCACGCAGCAGGAGCATGTCGGAGACCGCGGCGATGAGGATCGCCCCGGCCGCGGCCTGCAGCACCGACCCTCGTCCACCTGCCACTGCGAGCCCTCCCACGAGGACCGCGGCGATCGCGTCGTAGGTGAGGGTGCCGGTCGTCGTGAGGGTGCCGCTCTGGTTGAAGGCGCCGAGCAGAACACCGGCGATCCCTGCCGTCACCCCGGCGATGACGAATGCCCCTGTCGTCAAACGCGTCACCGGCAGCGCGGCGGCGCGGGCGGCTTTCGGACTGGCGCCCATCAGGATGAGCTGCCGACCGAACACGCTCCGCCGCAGTCCGATCTCGCCCAGGACGACGACCACGACGAACACGTACACCGGAAAGGGGATGCCGAGCAGGGGCGCCGCCAGGAAGGAGAAATCCGGCGAACCGGGCGGCGGATTCACCGAGGTGCCGCCCGAGATCCACGTGGCTGCGCCCTCCAGCAGGGCCCCGGCGCCGATGGTGATGATGATCGGGTTCGCCCCGAATCGGCCGACCACGTACCCCTGGACGCCGACGATGAGAGCGCCGAGGACGAGGGTGCCGATGATCGCCGGGACGAGCCCCGCGCCCAGCAGACTGAGGAATGCCATCGCACAGACGGCCACGGTGGTTCCCAGCGACATCGAGAAGAGGTTGCCGCCGATCACGATGGCGGCGGCGCCGACGGCGATGATGCCCACGACAGCGGCGGAGTTGAGGATCGCGCGCATGTTGGCAAGGGTGTAGAACCCGTCCGTCGTGAGCGATCCGATGAGCAGCAGCACGATGAACGCCAGCGCAGCCACCCGGGCAGGCGGGAGGTGACGCGCGAACGTGGCGGCGGCGCCGGTTTCCGGGGGGCGGATGTCGGTCGTCGCGCTCATGCGGCCTGAACCTGCTTTCCATGGGTCATGTCGGTGAGGACCTGCGCGGGGGTGACGGCGCCCCGCGTGTAAACGGACACGACCCGCCCGCCGAACATCGTCACGACGGTGTCCGACAGCTCCAGTACTTCATCGAGCTCCGTGGAGGAGAACAGCACAGCGCTGCCGTTGCGGGACGCGTCACGCACCAGATCGTGGATCTCGGCGCGCCCTCCGACATCGACGCCGCGGGTCGGCTCGTCGAGCACCAGCAGGCGACAGCCGTCCTTGTCGAGAGACCGTGCGACGAGGACCTTCTGCTGATTACCGCCGCTCAGCGCGCCCACCGGTGTGCGCCGGCGCCCCGGTGCGATGCCGGTGAGCTCGAGCAGGCGCTTCACCGCGCGACGCTCACGCAATGAGTCGACGAAGCCGGTGATGCTCACGCGGGGCAGGCGTGTGGAGACGAGGTTGCGGGCGATCGAGTGGCTGAGGAAGAGCCCATCGATCTTGCGATCGCTCGTGGTGTAGAGGACGCCGGCCCGCGCACTGCGAAGCGGCTCGCCGAGCTTCAGTCGCTTGCCGTCGACCGCGACCTCCCCCTCCGCGTGCGGAACGAGGCCACCCAGGGCGCGCAGCACGTCGCTGGCCCCGCATCCGACCTGGCCCGCGAGCCCGACGATCTGGCCCGGCGCGATGGCGAGGTCGAACCCGACGAGGCGGGGTGCGACGGCGAGATCGCGGATCTCGACGAGGGTACCTTCACCACTCGGCGGCCGCACCTCCGTGCTCACCTCCGGCAGATGACCGAGCATCATCTCGACGATCGACTGGCGGGTGAGGCCTCGCACATCCTCGGTCCCGACGCATGTGCCGTCGCGGAAGACCGTCGCGCGGTCGCAGAGGTCCAGGATCTCACCGAGTCGGTGGGAGACGTAGATGATCGACCTGCCGTCGGCAGCCATCCGGCGCACGGCGCGGAAGACCATCTCGATCTCGTGGTCGCTGAGTGTCGCGGTCGGCTCGTCGAGGATGAGGATGCGCGCGTCCCGGCTGAGCGCCCTCGCGATCTCGATGAGCTGCTGCTCGCCGAGCGGCAGCGCCCCGACGGAGTCGGAGAACTGGACGCGAGACAGACCCAGGGAGTCGAGGATCTCCCGCAGCGCCTGGGGGTCGGGCACATGACCGCGTGCCGCGCCCAAGGTCAGGTTCTCGCGGACCGACAGGGTAGGCACGAGGCTGAGCTCCTGATCGACGAGGGCGACCCCGTTCGCCTGCGCCTGGCGGGGTGAGCGCGGCTCGACGGCCGCACCGTCGATCAGCACCTCACCGCCGTCGGGCTGCACGAGGCCGGCCAAGACCTTCACCAGGGTGCTCTTGCCGGCGCCGTTGTGGCCCAGCAGAGCGTGGATCTCTCCCGGTTGCACGCGGAAGCTCACTCCGGCGAGAGCCTGTACCGCGCCGTAGCGTTTGGAAATGTCTCGCACATCCAGGCGAGGGGGTGTGTTTGTCGTCATGATGGGGCTCCTTCGGGAGCGGCCCGCCGCGCGGACCGCTCCCGTTCAGCGTGTCGACCGGATGGGGATCAGGAGGTGCTGCACTCGGCGGCGAACTCGTCCACGTTCTCCGCGGTCACCCGGTGCACCGTGTTGAGGTTCACGGGCGGAATCTCTCCGTCCGCGAGGAACTTCAGCGCCCACTGCACGACCCACTCGCCCTCGGCCGTGGGGGTCTGGGTGCCCGTTCCGTACTGCAGGCCCGCCTTGATGTTGTCGATGCCGACCTTGAAGCAGTTGCTGCCGGTCACGATCAGTCCGTCGTTCTCGACCCCGACGGGGATTCCGGCCTGAACAGCGCTCTGGATGACCGCGTTTGCGAGATAGTCGGCCATCCCGTAGGCCGCTTGGATTCCGCCCTTGCTCTCATACTCCGCGAAGAGCTGGGTGGCGATCCGACCGGCCGCTGCCGGGTCCCAATCGGTGTTGCGCTCCTCGACCAGCTTGTAGCCCGGGTATTTCGCCAGCTCGGCCTTGAACTCCTTCATCCGCTCCCCGCTCGTGGCTGTCGTGTCCGACCCGGCGAGCGCGATGATGTTGGCCTCTTCGAGACCGCGCGCCTGCAGACCCTCCACGATGTTCTGCGCGGCGAATTTTCCGAGCGACCCGTGGTCGGCGTCGACCGTCATCGCGAGGTCTTCCGCTCCCGGAGCCAGCCGCGAGTTGCTCACGATCACGGGGATCCCCTGCGCCTTCGCCTGCTGCAGCGAGGGCACCACGGAGTTGTCGTCGGTCGGCGCGAGCAGGATGAGGTCCGGTCGCTGAGCGATCGCCGACTGCAGGTTCTGGATCTGGAGCGCGACGTCGAACGGATCCTGGAGATATTCGACAGTGACGCCCTCGGCCTCGAGGCCATCGATGATGGTCTTGTTGTAGACGGCGCACCAGGGATTGATGTCCCCGCAGTGCACCATGATCACGCGCTTGCCGGCGACGCTGCCGTCGCCTTCGGCGGCCGGGTCACCGGTGGAGGGGGCAGCAGCGCCGCCCGAGCACGCGGTCAGCACCATTGCCGCGGCGACGGCGAGAGCACCGGCGATGCCGCGCACCCGTCCCCGCCGAGGTCCGGATGCTCCTCGCGCAACCGCGTGTGTCGAACGGATTCCATGGCCGATCCTGTTCATGCGTTCCTCGCTTTCTCGGTGGGCGTCTTCGCCATCACGTCGCCGAGCGCCTTCGCTCGAATCGAAGTAGACCGCACAGAAGACGTCCGTCGCAGTGTCGAGCGACGTGAAGAACGGCGCGCGGAATCACGTAACCCGTGAGGTCGGTCTCCGACGATGTCGGGCTGAGGGCGGGAGCGGAGCGGAAGTTCCGTGCGACAGAATCGATGCGTGCCGAAGATCGTCGACAGGGATGCGCGCCGACGCGAGATCGTCGAGACCTACCTGACGCTCGTCGCTCGCGAGGGCATGGAGGCCGCAACCACGCGACGTCTCGCCGAAGAGCTCGGTGTCGCGACCGGTGCCCTCTGGCACTACTTCGCCAACTTCGACGAGGTGCTCGCTCTGGCATTCGCCACCGTCTTCGAGCGCACGGGGGCGCGGATCGCCGACCACGTCGGTGATCACCGGGGACTCGGCGCGCTCGTGCGGATGCTGGAGCAGATCCTGCCGCTGACGAAGACCACGCAGGACGAGGCGCTCGTCGTGGTGAACTTTTGGGGGCGCGTGACGGCGTCACGGCATCAGAACGTGCGCCGCGCGTTCGCCGAGCGGAGCTGGCAGGACGAGTTCCGCATCCACCTGGAGCAGGCGGTCGCCGACGCCGAACTCGTCGCGCATACCCCCACCGCTGCCCTTGCGGATGCCCTGCTGGTGCTCTCGCTCGGCCACCAGGTCACGTTCGTGCTCGACGCCCCGCTGTCCGAGCCGACGGCGCAGTGGACCCTGGTGCGGAGCATCCTCGACCCGTGGGCGACGGATCGCGGACGCGCACTGGTCGCGCCGGACCCACTCGCCGATTAGGTCTCAGCCCAGAGCCATCGCCGCCACCAGGAGCGCGAACATCGCGCCCATCCCGACGAGTTCGACCCTCGCGGCGGCCCCGACGGGCCGGTGAGCCCGCCGGGTGAGCGCCGTGACGCTCCAGCCCAGGTAGGCGATCGCCCCCGCCGCGAGCAGCAGGTGCGGTGAGAGCGCCGCACCGTGGACGTGCGCCGTCGATCCTGCGGCGAAGTCGTGCCCGCCGACGAGGAGCATGCCGGCCATGAGGGCGCCGCCGACGGCGCGATGCACGTCGAGGGCACGTTCACGCGGGGTCAGCCGACGGACCCCGACGCTCAGCACCATGGCCAGGGAGAGCAGCAGCAGGCCGGCTGCCATCCGCAGTGTGGCGGGGAGGAACGGTAGGCAGGCGACAGCCATCACGACGGCGAGCGCGCGTGCGCGCCAGCGACTCTGCGCCAGGCAGCATCCGCCCGCCGCCATCACGCCCGCGCAGGCTGCGGTCACCGCCAGCACGGGGCGTCTACTGCTCTCTCAGCGCCCGGCGTGGCCGTGCGCACCGTGATCGTGCGCACCATGATCGTGCGCGCCGTGATCGTGCGCGCCGTGATCGGGGTCGGCATTGGCGAGGCCGTGGTCGGCCGCACCTCCCGCCGCCGGCGCGGCGCAGTGGTCGCCACCCCCGAGGTCGGGGACGTCGAGGGTGGGGTTGCGGTCGAAGAACCCATGCGGGACGAGCGTGAAGCCGGCGTAGTCCACCGGCATGATCGGCCAGTCCTCGGTGCGGGGGAAGTGCGTGAGCCCGAACGTGTGCCACACGACGATGTCCTCCCCGTCGATCGAGCGGTCGGCTCGGATGTATGCCGGGAGGCCCGATCCGCCGGGATTCTGGTTCGTGGTCCGCCCCGCTGCCCACATCTCGTCACGGTCGTATCGCGTCACCCAGAGGTGATGGGCGGCGAATTCGGCACGCGGGCGCACGAAGGCCTCATCGTCGACGAGGAGCGTCGGCTTGCCCTCCGGCAGCAGCAGATACGAGGTGGGCCGCCCGAGGCGATTGGTCTTGTCGGTGCTGAGAATCCGCCATGTGCGGTCCACGCGGTTGTCTGCGTCGCGCACCGCCTCGGACTCCCGCGCCAGACGCGTGTGCGTGCGGGCGAAGGCGTTGCCCCACGGGTTTCCCTCCGAGCGGAGGACGCGGGCCACGTCGACCTCCTCGACGGCGTTGGCGACACCGTCGACCGTCAGGTCCAGGCGCGCCGAGAAGAGGTGCTGATGCACCGGCGCTCCCAGGCCCGGTGCGACCTCGGTCGAGTAGGGGTAGTCCCCGCCCGGGTAGGCGTTCGTGAACACGATGCCGGTCGCCTTGGCCTCGAGCTCGATCTTGCCGTCGAGGTAGAGGTACCAGTAGAAGCCGTAGTCGTAGTTGCCGACCGTCACGAAGAAGGAGATCACGAGGCGACGCTGGCGGCGGGTCTCGCTCGTACCGGTGATCGCGTCGTTGTGCTTCCAGAGGATGCCGTAGTCCTCCTCGTGGATGCAGACGGCGTTGCGGATCGTCTGGGGCATGCCGAAGTCATCCGCCACCACCGCGTCGAGATAGGTGATCTCCCCGACGCAGTCGCACCCGAGTTCGAGCGAGTTGGCGAGGCGGCCGAACTGATACTCCGAGACGTCGTAGTAGTTCTGCCACGCGTTCGTCGGTGACGTGTCGCCATAGTTGACGACCATCTCCGAGACCGATCCCCGGTACATCACGGGGCGGTCGATGCCACCGTCACGATAGGCGAGCTGATGCAACGTGAGTCCCTCGCGCCCGTTGAAGCCCACGCGCACCGACCAGTTCTCCCAGCGGAGCACGCCGTCTTCGAGCGTGAAGCTCACGCCTTCCGGCTGCGTGATCGAGATCGGCTTCAGGGTCGTCCGCAGCGGCCCGCGCACCTGCGGATCGAGGTAGTCGCCGTTCTCGGTCGGCACGAACGCCTCTGCGGTCTCGACGAGGCGGACGATCTGCTGGGCCTGCAGATCCACATGGGCGACGAGGCCCCCGATGGGGTGCGCCCAGTAGGAGTCGGTCGGATACTCGCGGAAGAACGACAGGACGCGGATCATCCGCACCCCCACTTCGTCCTCGTATCCGAAGACACCGGCTGACAGCGCCACGACGACGACCTTCTCGAGGTCGCTGACTCCGCGACGAGCGAGCGCGGCGACGTAGCCGTCGTCGGCCTTCACGATGCGGTCGACGGCTTCGAAATCCTCGTCGAAGACCGGCCCGAAGCCCTCGGCGGCGACGTCGACGTCACGACGAGCGAGCAGGACGCGCGCACCGAGGTCGACCACCAGATCGCTCACGGCGCCGGTCGCGAGGTCGGTGAGGAGGACGGCCACCTCCCGTGGCAGCGCGACCCCGGGATGCCACGCGAGGACGTCCTTCTTGTCCGGCTCGCGCAGGGCGATGTAGGAGAACCGTGTGCTCTCCGTCACGAGGCCCTCGTCGGCCAGGAAGCCGCGCAGGTTTCGGATCTCGTCGACGCTGAGCGGAGTCAGCGGATGGGAGACGGCGGTTGTCATCGGGGGCTCCTCGCATCATGGACCGTCGGCGGTCCTCACAACATCTTTATTGAGCGTGTGCTCATTATTGATGGCAAGCACGTTTCTGGCAAGTGAACGCTTCGGCGGCGGTCACGGAGACCGCCACCGAAGCGGGATCACAGCGGGGCGAGCTCGTCGAAACGCTCGAGATCCTGGTTCAGGCCCTCGTAGATCGCGGGCCGCTGGGATTTCAGATAGGCGGCATAGGCCACCCCGCCGATCACGGCGAGGACCAGGAGCCACGGCAGGAGCTGCACGTAGACCGCCTCGGATCCGGCGACCAGCGTGAAGTTCACGATGGCCATGATGCTGAAGACGAGCAGTGCGAGAAAGCCGATCCCGGGAGCGATGAACGTCGACCACCATCGCGGGTCGCGCTTGCGACGGAAATACACCACGACGGCGAGCGCGGCGATCGCCTGCACGATCATGACCGCCAGCGTGCCGAACCCGAGGCCGACGGGGACGAGGGTGAGAACGGGCGGCAGCGGGTTGCCGTCGGGGTCGGTCTCGACGAAGACCGCGAAAAGGGCGGCCACGACGATCGCGAACAGGAGATTCACCAGCAACGCGCGCTGCGGCGCCCCGTTGCGGTTGGTCGTCGCAAGCCACTGGGGCAGCACGCGCGCGCGGCCGAGGGCGAACAGGTAGCGAGCAGCGGAATTGTGGAACGCCAGCTGCGCCGCGAAAAGGCTCACCACCAGGAGCACGAGGGCGATCGCGCCGATGACAGGTCCGAGATAGGTGTCGATGAGGACGAGCGTCAGGTCCCCGGCGGCAAGGCTGTCCAGCGCCGCACCCTGCGCTTCCGGGACCCCCAGCGCGCTGACGATCGCCCATCCGACGATGGCGTGAAGGACACCGATGAGGATGATCGCCGCGTACGTGGCCCGCGGGATGGTGCGGCGCGGGTCGCGCGCCTCCTCGCCGAAGAGAGCCGTCGCCTCGAAGCCGATGAAGGCCGTGGCCACCATCAGCAGTCCGATCCAGATCGAGCCGCCCACGAGGATCTCGGGACTGAACGCCAGCGTGAAGGCCTCGAGGCTGAAGCCCACCTGCACGAGCACGGAGACGGCGAACGCGAGAAGGATCACGATCTCCAGGATCAACGCGACTCCCAGCACCACGGCACTGACGTGGATGCCCGCGCGCGCGAGGAGGAACACGATGACGAAGAGCACGACGGCCACGAGGAACCAGTGCAGCTCGAAGCCGAACAGCGCCGGCAGCACGACCATCCCGGTGAAGAACCCGATGGTGCCGAGCGCGCCGGCGACGAAGAAGTTGTAGCCGAGGGTGGCGATGATGCCGGTCACGAGTCCCGCCGCCCGGCCGAGACCCTTCACCGCGATGGCGTAGAAGCCCCCCGCGCTGACGAGCTCTTTCGAGATCTGCGCGTAGCCGACGGCGAACAGGAGCAGGGCGGCAGCGACGATGATCACGGCGACGGGGATGCCGCCGCCGTTGCCGAAGGCGATGGCGAGCGGGAGCACGACGATCGCGACGGTGAGCGGCGCGACGGCGGCGAGGACCAGGAACACGATGGACGGGACGCCGAGCTGGTTCTTCTTCAGGCTGGCGTTTTCGGGTGCGGACATACAGACCTCCTTTGGCCGGATGCTGACGATTCTGCTCATCCGTGCCACCGGGCTGTTGCCGCGCGGTGCGGGGCCCTTGACCGTCCGTGCAGGCTCGCCGCGCGCCTGCCCCCGCGCCTCACATCCCGGCGCGGGCGAAGGCGGTGGTCGGGAGGTCGACGCTGTCGGCACCGCCGTCGACAGGGAGCACCGCACCGGTGATGTACGACGACGCCGGGGACGCCAGGAAGTGGATCACGTCGGCGATCTCCGCCGGCTCGGCCGGGCGCGCCAGCGGCACATCGGCGGTGACTGTGCGGTAGGCCGTGGCGCGATCGGGCAGCCCCGCCGCGGCGGCGAACTCGTCCATCTCGGCGTCGGCCATGGGCGTGCGGACCCATCCGGGGCAGATGGCGTTCGCCCGCACACCGTCGTTGCCGTAGTCGCGGGCGATCGAACGGGTGAGGCCGATCAGCGCGTGCTTGGCGGTCGTGTAGCCCAGGGTGCTCGGGCCGGCGGCGAGCCCCGCCAGGGATGACACCACCACGACACTCCCTCGCGCCCGGCGAAGCGGCTCCACCGCGGCACGGAGGAAGACGAACGCCGAGTCGAGGTTTCCGCGCAGGCTCGCCGCCCAGTCCTCGTCGGTCGTCGCCTCCAGGGTCGCGAATCCGTGCCCGCCGGCGTTGGCGACGACGGCGTCGAGGCGCCCGTAAGCCTCGAGGATGGTCGCGATCGCCCCGGCGGCCTGGCGGGGATCCGCCGCATCCGCGGTCACGGGGAGCGCACCGGTGCGCGCCGCAACAGCGTCGAGCAGCGCCGGACGGCGACCGACGACCGCCACGCGCCAGCCCTCGCGCGCGAAGCGCTCCGCCGCAGCGGCCCCGATGCCGGTGCCACCGCCGGTGATGGCGACGACGGGTGCGGGTTCGGTCATGACTGCTCCTGTCCGGATGGCGGCGCGGCACGCAGGCCCCGCAGGATGTAGCGCACGGCGTCGACGTAGCGCACCGCGGAGTCGGGGTGGCGGGCCGCGTCGATCCCCGCATCGCGCAGGCTCGAGGACAGCAGCACGGCGAGCGCCTCCGGATCGGCGCCGGGCGAGAGCTCGCCGGCTTCCCGGGCGGCCGTGAGTTCGGCACGGATGTCTTCGCGGTAGCCGCGCGAGCCCTCCCCACCCCCCTCACGGAAGCCGATCAGGCTCGGCCCCGACACGCTGTAGAAGCTGCCGAGGGTCGGCGAACGGGAGAAGTCGATCATCGTCTGCGCGTAGGTCAGGATGCGCTCCTCCCACGTCGCGCCGCCCTGGGACGCCGCACGCGCTCGATTCACGAGCATCCGGCCCGCCGCGTCGTAGGCCGCGCGCAGCATCTCGTCACGCCCGTCGGGGAAGTGCGCGTAGATCGTCGCGCGCGCCATCTCCGCCTGTGCCGCGATGCGCTCGATGCTGACGCCGTCGAGGCCGTCTCGCTCGAGCAGGACGAGGGTCGCGGCGACGATGTCTTCGCGCATCCGCTGACGACGCTGCTCGCGCATGCTGTCCCCCTCGAATCCAGACTTCGATTCTGGAAATTGAACTTTGAGTATGGCAGAGTGTGCGCAGCCCCACCAGAGGAGAACCATGGAACTCGACAGCGCCGCGCGCCTCGTCCGGGACGCGCTCGCGCGCTACGGCATCGATCCCGCCGCCGATGTGGAGTTCGTGAAGTACCGCGAGAATCACGTCTTCCGGGTGACCGCGAGCGACGGGGGATGCTATGCCGTGCGCCTCCATCGCCCCGGGTACCACGACGACGACGAGATCCGCACCGAGCTGCGTTATCTCGACGCCCTCTCCGAGGCGGGAGTTCCCGTCCCGCGCGTGCGCCGTGCCGACGACGGCGAACTCGTCAGCGTCGTCGCCGCCGCGGGGCACGCTCGTCTGGTCTCGGTGCAGGAGTGGATCGCCGATGCGACTCCCTTCGGCGATATCGAGGGGGCATTGTCGGGGAGCCACGACCCGCACGCCGACGCCTTCGCCGAGATCGGCACGGTGATCGGCAGGCTCCACGCCGCGGCGGGCCGGATCGGCACTCCGGAGGGTTTCCGCCGACCGGCGTGGGACGCCGACGGACTCGCCGGCGATCGGCCGCTGTGGGGCGATCCCACGGCCCTGGCGGGACTCTCCCCCGATGCCCGCCGTGCCATCTCGCGCGGCCGCGACCACGTGCAGGGGACGCTGTCCGCACTCGACAGGTCGAGGGAGGTCTTCGGCGTGATCCACGCCGATGCGACCCCCGAGAACGTGATGCTGACACCGGCCGGCGTCGTCCTCATCGATTTCGACGACTTCGGCACCGGCTGGTACGCGTTCGATCTCGTCACCGCGGTGTTCCACCACGCGCGCAACCCGCGCTATCTCGAGTTCGAATACGCCGTACAGAGTGGATACGCGCAGAGCCGCCCGCTCGCCGCGGAGGAACTGGCCGTCTGGGACGATCTCATGCTCGCGCGGGGACTGACCTATCTCGGCTGGGCCGCTCAGCGCCCCGCCGACCCGGCATCCGAGTTCATCGCCGCCTTCGTGGCGCCGTGGGTCGCCGACGTCGCCGGCGCCCTCACTGCGGGGGAGCCCGCCCCCTGGCGCACCTCGCCGCACCGATCGGAGACGCACCGATGACCACCGACGACCTCCTCGCGCGCCGCTTCGCCACGATCGGGCGCCACTCGCCCCTCTTCTACGACGAACCCGTGCATCTCGTGTCGGCATCGGGCGTCTGGCTCACCGACGACCGCGGGCGGCGATACCTCGATGCGTACAACAACGTGCCGCACGTCGGCCACGCGCATCCTCGCGTGGTCGACGCGATGTGCCGGCAGGCGGCGACGCTGAATCTCCACACCCGCTACTTGAACGAGCGGGTCGTGGAGTACGCCGAGACGCTGCTCGCCCGGTTCGAGCCGCAGCTGGATCGCGTGCTCTTCGCCAACAGCGGCTCCGAGGCCAACGAGCTCGCCTTCCGCATCGCGATGCAGCACACCGCCTCACGCGGCATCCTCGTCACCGACTTCAGCTATCACGGCAACACCTCGCTGCTGGCCGCGGCCACCACCGGCCTGAAGACGCACGAGGGGCTCGCCGACAACGTGCGGGCGTTCGCGGTGCCCGACCTGGATGCCGCCGCCTACGCCGGAGCCGACTCCGACCGGGTACGGGACGATGCCCTCGAGCGCGTCGACGCCGCGATCGACGAGCTTCGCGAGACGTACGGCGTCGCCGCGGTGATCCTCGAGTCGATCTTCTCCACGGAGGGCCTCCCGCGCGTGCCCGACGGTTTCGTCGAGGGCGTCGCAGCCCGCGTCCGCGCGGCCGGCGGCCTCGTCATCGGCGACGAGGTGCAGGCCGGCCTCGCGCGCACGGGTCGGCACTTCTGGGGGTACCAGCGATACGACCTCGTCCCCGACCTCGTGACGCTCGGCAAACCGCTCGGAAACGGGCACCCGCTCGCGGCCGTCGTGACCACCGACGCGCTGCTGGAGGAGTTCGGCTCCCGCAACGAGTACTTCAACACCTTCGCCGGCAATCCGGTGTCCGCAGCCGTCGGGCTCGAGGTGCTGCGCGTCCTCGACGACGAGGCGCTGGCGGCGCGATCGGCACGCCTGGGCGATGTCATCCGCGCCGAGCTGGCCGAGGTGACAGGCGCCTACCCGACGCTCGGCCCGGTCAAGGGCGACGGGCTGTTCTTCGGGTTCGGCGTGTTCGGTGACGCGGCCCATACGATCCCCGACGGCGCGCGGACGAAGGCGATCGTCGAGGCCGTCAAGGCGGAGGGCGTCCTTCTCAGCCGCATCGGCCCGACCGGCTCGGTGCTGAAGATCCGCCCGCCGCTGGCCATCACCGATGCCGAGGTCCCGATCCTCCTGGGAGCGCTCCGCGCCGCCGTCGCCGCCGTGCTCGGCTGAATCGGAAAGCCCCCGGCCCACGACCGTAACGGAGCGGAAACGTGACCTCGCGACAATGGGAGGCACCCGCCGGACGAAAGAGTGATACCGTGGCTCGAATCATATACGATTCACGTTTCACGCTGGAGTGAGACCATGACCGCACACCACGCACCGCCTCCCGAGACATACGACAGCGTCCTGCCCCTCGACGGCTTCCGCACCGCGATCGCCGACGCGGTGGTGGCACTGAACGTGCAGGCGAACGACCCGTCGTCCTTCCGCGCCGCCCTGCGCGGGCGTGCGGCAGGCGACGTGCACGTCCTCGGCATCGATGCCGATGCCCACTCCGTGCACCGCACCGAGTCGCTGATCCGCGAAGCGCCGCAGCACTACTACAAGTTCACGCTCGTCGAGCGCGGGACGGGTCTCATCGTCCAGGGCGGGCGCGAGACCGCGCTTCGCACCGGCGATATGACGTTCTACGACACCGACCGGCCGTACTCGCTGCTGTGCTCCGACGACACCCGCATCTCCGTCGTGATGTTCCCCAAGGAGCTGCTGTCCCTCCCGTCCGACCTGACGGCGCGGCTCACCGCGACCCGTTTGGGGGCCGACTCGCCGGTGGGCGCGATCGTCCGGCCGTATGTCGCTTCGCTGTCCAGTCAGGTCGGCCAGATGCCGGCGCATCCGGCACGGCGGCTCTGTCGCGGCGCGATCGACCTGATCTCGACCCTCATCGAGGACGGCCTGGGAGCGCAGACGTTCGCGTCCCCTCACGGCGACCTCATGCGGCGGGTCCTCGACTTCATCGACGAGAACCTGGCATCGGCCGACCTCGCGCCGCCGATGATCGCGGCCGCGCACTTCATCTCCGTGCGCCACCTCCACGCCCTGTTCAACGACCAGGGGACCACGGTGTCCACGGTCATCCGCAATCGCCGGCTGGAGCGCTGCTACGACCAGCTGATCGATCCGGGCGCGGCGAATCGCTCGGTCACCGCGATCGCGCTGGAGAACGGGTTCGTCGACGCCGCCCACTTCAGCCGCACCTTCCGCTCCCACTACGGCATGCCGCCCAGCGTGGTGCGGCCCTCGCGGGCCTGACGCGGGGCGGCACGCCGTCGTGCTCAGGCCGCCTTCGCGAGCCGGCGCGCCTTCGCGGATGCCATGCGCACCCGCAGGACGTGGGTCAGCGCGCTCAACCCGATCGCGGCGATGAGGGCCAGGCCGCTGGCGACGGCCTGCCAGAACGTCGTGCCGGCGAAGCCCGCCATCGCGCCGGAGAGGAGGCGTCAGCGCGCCGGCGGATTCGTCAGGGCGAGCCCTCGGGGGCTCGGGATGAGTCACATCAGCCGTTGATCACCTGCGGGACCGAGACGGCCTTGAGCCCCTCGACGCCGAACTCGAGACCGTAGCCCGAGCCCTTCACCCCGCCGAACGGGATCATCGGATGCACACCGCCGTGGGAATTGATCCACACGGTCCCCGCCTGGATGCGCGCGGCGACCTCGCGGGCCTGCTCCCGGTCGCTGGACCACACCGACGCACCGAGACCCACATCGAGACGGTTGGCACTGGCGACCGCGTCGTCGACGTCGGAGTAGCGGATGATGGGGAGCGCGGGCCCGAACTGCTCCTCGTCCACGAGCGCGATCCCGTCTTCGACGTCGGCGATGATCGTGGCGCGGTAGAACAGCTCGCCGAGCTCGGGTGCCGGTTCACCGCCCGCCACGACCCGGCCGCCTCGGGCCTTCGCGTCCTCGACCAGACGCGAGACGATGTCGAACTGCTGGCGGTTCTGCAGAGGTCCGAGCACGTTCTGCTCGTCGAGTCCGCGCCCCATCGGAATCTGCTGGGCGAGAGCACCGAGCGCGGAGACGACATCCTCGTAGATCGAGTCGTGGACGTACAGCCGCTTGAGGGCGGCGCACGTCTGTCCGGTGTTGATGAAAGCGCCCCAGAAGAGCCCCTCGGCGATAGCCTGCGGGTCGGCGTCGGGGAGCACGATCCCCGCGTCGTTGCCGCCGAGCTCGAGCGTGAGACGGGCGAGGTTGCCGGCAGAGCTCTCGATGATCTTGCGACCGGTGGCGGTCGAGCCGGTGAACATCACCTTGTCGATGTCGGGGTGCGATGACAGGCGCGCCCCGACCTCCCGGTCACCGGAGATGCCGATCAGCACGTCGGCGGGCAGCACCTGGTTGAGAACGTCCAGCAGAGCGAGGACGCTGAGCGGCGTGTACTCGCTGGGCTTCACCACGACGGTGTTCCCCATGCGCAGAGCAGGGGCGATCTGCCAGACGGCGATCATCATGGGCCAGTTCCACGGCCCGATCGCGCCGACCACACCGACGGCCCGGTACACCAGCTCGGCGTGGACCTCGCCGTCGTCGACGACGACCTGCGGCTCGAGCACGGTGGTCGCGGCCGTCCGCAGCCATGCCGAGCACGCGCCGACCTCGAAGCGCGCGTTGGGGCCGTTGAGCGGCTTGCCCTGCTCGCGTGACAGGAGGCGGGCGAGCGCCTCGGCGGCGGCATCGATGCGGTCGGCGGCTTCCAAGAGGAGGCGGCTGCGCTCTTCGTGGCCGAGCGCATCCCAGGCAGGCTGCGCCGCCTTGGCGCGGGCGATCGCCGCGTCGAGGTCGTCGACGGTGTGCTCGGGCGCACGGCCGACCACGTCGCCGGTGGCAGCGTCACGGATGGCGCGGCCTTGGCCCTCGGGCGCCTGCACGCGCGCCAGAATCTCCGTCACCGCCGCCTCCGGTGCGGGCTCCGCCGCGGGGGCGGCTCCGTCGACGGCGGGGTCTGCGAGAGCGGGAGTGGGATCCGACATCTTCGTCTCCTTCGGTGGATTTCCCGGCGGCGCCCTCAGCGCACCGCCGATACGGCCAGTCTCATCCGCTGCCGCGGCGGGCACTTGACGAGGAGCGCTTCGAGCATGACCGGGCGCGTACGGTCGACGCCGGTCACCGGTCGTGACGTCAGGAGGCATCCGACCTGGCGCTGGTGTTCTCAGGGAATTCCGCCACCGGAACGATCACGATGTCGTGGATCTTCCAGTCGAGGGCGCGGCATCCCTCTTGCGCCTCGGCGAGCTTGCGGAGCGAGGGCGTCCGTCCGCGCTTGGGGATCACGAAAGCCTCGACGTGGAAGAACTGCCCCTGATCGCGCGTGCGCGTGCGCACGTCGCTGACCCACGGCAGGCTCGACAGCAGATCGTGAACCTTGTCGAGGTCGGGGTGCGGCTTCTTGTCGTCGAACGTGGTTCCGCGCGTGTCCATCAGATCGGTGACGGCGGCGCGCGTGTTCTTGACGCCGTCCCACAGGATGCTCGCGGCGATGAACGTCGCTGCCGCCGCATCCGTCCACCACAGCCCGAGGCCGATGCCGCCGACGCCCACGATGGTGCCGACAGCCGTCATCCAGTCGGCCTTGTTCATGTCCGCATCCGCGTAGAGGACCTTGTTGTGGAGCTCTTCGGCCAGCTTCATCTTCTGGTGGCCGAAGTAGATCGGCAGCGGGATGGTCAGCGCCATCACGCCCATCATCAGCCAGCCCAGCCACACCGTCTGCCCGAAGAGCACGACAGTTCCGATGGGCGGCCGGTCACCGCGGATCAGAGTCAGGACCGAATCCACGAGCAGGAACGCGCCCATCGCGAACAGCGCGACGCCGGCGACCAGGTGGGCGACGCCGACGGACCGGAAGAATCCGTAGGGATAGGTGCGTGTCGCAGGGCGCCGGATGATGCGCACGGCCACGAGGAAGGCGATCGGTGGTGCGAGCGACAGCAGATCCTCGATCCAGGCCGCGCGCATCGCCTGCGAGCTGCCCGTGACGATCCCCACGGCGGCGATCGTCACGACGAGGAAGGCCAGCGTCGCCCACTCCAGCCTGATGGCACGACGCAGCATCCGCTGTTGCCGCGGTGGAAGGGTCTCCGTCAGAACGTCCCGGGTCATCTGCCGGCCTCCCCGCGGAGGAAGGTCTCCAACCGCACGAGCAGCTGGTTCTCGCCCGGTCGCGTCAGCATGACGTGCTTCTCCGTCACCCCGCTGTCGTTGCGCGCCTCGAGGTAGGGCGCGGTGACGGCGGCCTGATCCGTCCACGGGGTGTCATCGGTGTACCCGCCGATCGCGATGTCGATGTCGCCCTCGCGCAGCGCGTCGGCGAGGACGCCCTCGCTGTCTTCCACCCAGTCGATCTCGGCATCGAGGCTCTCGGCGAAACCCTCCATCAGCTCGACTTCCGACCCTGCGGGGAGCCGACCCGATGTGTCGGTCCACGGCGGGTTGTGGGTGATGCCGATGCGGATCTCATCGCCCCGGATGCGATCGGTCGTCCCGTCGGTGTCGGCGGGGATGGGTCCGCAGCCGGAGAGGACGGCGGCGAGCGCGGCGAGCGCGAGGCCGCGACACAGGCGTCGGAGGGTGCCTGCCGTCATGCCCACGGCGTACCGGGCTCGACGAACCACTCCACGAAGGAGCGCGCACGCCCGTCGTCGGCGAAGCGCACGACCCAGATGTTGGCGTACGTGCGGCCGTCGGCGTAGTCGGTGCGTCCTTCGATGATGCCGACGTCCCCGGTCGCCGCCAGCGGCGCGCCCTCGAACCGCCACTCCCCCGGCTCATCGCGATGCGCCACCCACCCCTCGACGATGGCATCGATGCCCGACCACGGCTCGGGATCGAGCGGGCTCCCCGCGTAGGTGGCGTCGTCGGTGAACAGCGCGCGGATGTCTTCCGCGTCGTTGGTGCGCCACGCGACGAGATAGCGATCGAGCCATGCCTGCAGGAGTTCCATGCCTCTAGGACTAACGCTCCCGGCTGCCCGGGTCAACGGGATGAGGCGCACCCCGCAGGTGGGGCAGGATGCCGGGATGCTGACTGCCCTCGCCCAGCTCGCCGGCACCGTCCTGCGCGGGGGTTTCGCGATCCTGCTGCGTCTGCGACACCCCCGTCCCATCCACGCCCACGGCGTGGTGCTCGAGGGGCACCTGCGCTGGAGCGGTCAGCACACGCGGTCGGGGATCACCTGGATCGACGACGCCCCGTTGCAAGAGGTGGCCGTCGTGGCGCGCGTCTCGCGGTCGGTGGGCCTGCCCGCGTGGCTCCCGGATGTCATCGGCCTGGCTCTGCGGGTCGACGACGACGGCGGCCCGGCCGACGTCGAGCTCGCCTCCACCGGGATCGCGGTGCCATCGCGCTTCGCGCTGATCCCGCACCTCTCCCCCGCCCGCGCGGTGCTCACGTGCGTCCTGCCGTACCGCGGCGCGTCCGGTCCGGTGCTCGTGGGCGCCCTTCCGCGCACACCCGGGGACCTTCCCGCCGATCCCGAAGCCCTCGCGGCCGTCCTGCGCGCCACGCCCTGGCGCCTTCGCCTGTGCTTCGCGACTCCGTCGGGGCGCTGGCATCCGTTCGCCGAGCTGACCCTTCGCACCGCTCCCGATCAGGACGACCGCGAGCTGCGCTTCGACGCTGTGCGGCGCATGCTCCCCGGGGCGGATGCTTATCCGTGGGTGCGGATGCTGCGGCAGCCGTCGTACCGGCTCACCCAGGGCTGAAGCCGGCCGACCCCGTCGTCTCGGCGACCCACAGCGTCGCGGTCGCCGTCGCCGCGGCGGCATCGCGGATCTCCTGCCAGTTGCGCCCGCCCCTGCGGAACGCGAGGTGCACACGCGGCGGCACAGCCTCGTCGTCGGTCGGGTGGTCCAGCCACGCGCAGTCACGGACATGCGGGAGATCAAGGTCCCGCGCCTGCGCCGTGTCGTCGTACCGCCACGGCCCGGCCAGGCGACCGAGCCAGGTCAGCCCATCGCCGTCGCGCGTCCATACCAGGACGCCGGCAGGCACCGCGGCGAACCGCTCGAGACGACGGGCCATCCGCTCGCCGTGCACGGCGGCCACGTGAGCCGCGGCGTCCGCCACCGTCGGCGGCGCTGCGGCCACGACGCCGCCGACACCGACGAGGCCGTGGGTGAGCGCACGCTCCACCGCGGCAGCATGGTCCACGTCGTCGCGCCGCGAGCGCATCGGTGCCCGGAAGGTCCGGGGCTCTGGCATCGTCCCTCCGCTCATGCCCCGACCCTACGCGGCGGGTGTGCGCCCGACATGTGCCTTGACGGGCACCGCGTCCCCGTGGCGCTCGAGGGTCCCCCATATGGCCGATATCCGCGACGGGCCGATCGTCCGTCCGGCGACGAGCCCTGACCCCGCCCCGAACCGCGAGACTGCACCTCCGCCACGAAACTGCGGTCGTGCGCAGCAGTTTCGTGGCGGAGGTGCAGTCTCGCGGGCTCCCCCCTCGAATGAGCGAGGTACGTGCGGGATCGTGGGATCCGTAATCCAGAAAGCCCCGGCGAAAACCGGGGCTGATCTGGAATATATGTAGCAGGAGCGGGGCTTGAACCCGCGACCTCACGATTATGAGTCGTGCGCTCTCACCAACTGAGCTACCCTGCCGCGACGCATCCGTGCGGATGCTGCGAGCCCCGAGTCAGGATTGAACTGACGACCCCTTCCTTACCATGGAAGTGCTCTGCCACTGAGCTATCGGGGCGCGCCCGGACGCGTCCGGGCAACTAGACGAGAATACCAGAGCGTCGGCATCCGCTTCACACGGAAGTCAGCCTCCGGCGTGCGACCGCAGCCACGGCAGCGGGTCGATTGCGGTGGTGCCACCGGCGAGGATCTCGAAGTGCGTGTGGGCGCCGAACGAGCGGCCCGTGTTGCCGGTACGGCCGATGAAGGTGCCGACCTTCACCTGCTGACCGGTCACGACCTGCAGCGAGCCGTACTGCATGTGGCCGTAGCGACTGGAGACGAGTTCCCCGTCGATGACGTGATCGATGATGACCATCACGCCGTAGGCACCGCCCGATTCCGTCGCGATCCGCACAGTGCCATCGGCGATGGCCTGCACCGGTGCGCCCGCACCCGGGGTGAAGTCGATGCCCTGGTGCATCGTGCCCGAGCGCATGCCGAAGCCGTAGCTCATCGGCACGCCGACGGCGAACGGCCACTGGATCGGCGAGTTCGGGTTGTTGACGAACAGGTTCGAGAAGTTCGAGATGCCCGACTCCGCCGCGATCTCGGCGATGGAAGTCACCTTGTAGTCATCCGTGCGCGTCACGGCCTGGTTCTCCACCTGCGCCGGAGCGACGTAGGCCTGGATCTCGCTCTCATCGGGGGCGACGTCACCCGGGGCGAGCACGCTGACGGCTGCTGTACCGCCCTGGGCGGCGGCGACGGCCTCGACGGGCGTCGTCATCCCCACGGTGAGCAGGCCGACGACACCGATGACCCCGACGGAGAAGGATGCGGCAGCCACCCGGCGGAACGACGACCCCTGCGTGGGGCGCGGCGATGCGGGTGCCTCCTCCTCGGCGAGCGCGGCGGCAGCGACCTGGACCGGGGTCTCCCCGGTGAAGGAGAACAGGCGCGCGGCAGCCTCGAATTCGTCGACCCCCGGTTCGGATGCACCGGCATCGACGTCGCCCGCGGCGGTCGCTTCGTCGGCGGGCTGCGGCGCGGCATCCGGCTCGACGCGGATCGGACGCACACGCGAGCGGCGCGAGGGGAGGGAGATCGGAGCTGTCGGAACACGGGTCGGCGAGGCGTCCACCGCCGCGGCGGCGGTCTCCACCACGAGGGGGACCTCGGCGGGAAGGTCGGGGAGCTCGAGCGCCTCGGGCGCGAGATCGGGGAGGTCCTCGACGGCGACCGCGGGGAGCGCCTCCTCCGATGGCGCCCGCTCTCGTGAGCGGCGGCGCTCCGGGGGGGCGGAGGCGGATTTCGCGGTTTCGAGCTGGGCCCTCCGACGAAGCTCCGCCCGCGTGAGCGCGGGCGCGTCGGGAGTCGGGCTGATCCGCTGGGGGGGCGCGGTTTCAGCCTGGCGGGAGTCGATCAAGACGCAGGGTGCTTCCGGGTCATGCCGTGGGGGCGGCGGGCTTCGGGGCGAACGCTTCAAGCACCTCCGCCGATCGGGTGACGAAGGTAACGATCAGATAAACACTATCCGAGGTCCCCTGAGAATGCCATGAAAGCGGTCCCGTCAGAACTCGAGAAGGTCAACCAGTCGATCGTAGACGGGCGGCGCGGCGGCGATCGTCATGGCGCGCCCGGGGCGGCCGCCGGGAGCCCCCGAGACCACTCCCCCGGCCTCGGTGACGAGGAGCGCGCCGGCCGCGTGATCCCAGGGTTGCAGGCCCCGCTCGTAGTAGGCGTCCAGCCGCCCGGCGGCCACATAGCTCAGGTCCAGGGATGCGGCACCTCCGCGGCGCAGATCACGGGCGATCGGCATCACGCGGGCGATCTGGGCGAGCGTGCCCGCGTGGGTCGCCGGGTCGTATCCGAACCCGGTGGCCACCAGCGCGCCCGCCGGGCCGACCTCGGCGTTCACGTGGATCTGCCGCCCATCGAGAAAGGCCCCGCTCCCCCGCGCTGCGGCGAACACCTCGCCGATCGCCGGCGCGTAGACCACCGCCGCGAGCGCCTCCCACTCCTGCGGATCGGCCGATCCCGCAACCGCGGCGATGCTCACCGCCCACGCCGGAAGCCCATAGGCGTAGTTCACCGTGCCGTCGATCGGGTCCACGACCCACGTGATCTCGGCATCGGGGGCGGATCCACCCGATTCCTCACCGAGGAATCCGTCATCGGGCCGCGCCGCCGCCACGCGGGAACGGATGAGCGCCTCCACCTCGCGATCGGCCTCGGTGACGATGTCGGCGAGCGCTGACTTCGTCGCGGCCACCGTCACGCCCTCGGCGCGGCGGGTCCGCGCGAGCTCGCCTGCTTCCCGGGCGATGTCGGTGGCGAGATCGAGCAGCTCGGCGGCAGAGGTCATGCACCCACGCTACTCGCGCGCCTCCGGTTACCGTGGTGGCATGAACGCGCGCACACCGGGGTACACGCACGACGTGGTGATCGTCGGCGGCGGCCACAACGCGCTCGTCGCCGCCGCCTATCTGGCCGGATCGGGTGCGAGCGTGATCGTGCTGGAGCAGGCCGGGCACGTCGGTGGAGCGGCGGTGTCGGAGCGCCCCTGGCCGGGAGTGGATGCGCGGCTGTCGCGCTACTCGTACCTCGTGAGCCTGCTCCCCCGGCAGATCATCCGCGACCTGGGCCTCCACATCGATCTGCGCCGACGTCGCTACTCGTCGTATACGCCCGATCCGGCCGATCCCACCAAAGGCATCCTCGTGGACAACGCGGATGCCGACGCCACGTCCGCGTCGTTCGCTCGCACGGTGGGAGACCGCGGCGAGGCGGAGCGGTACGCCGCGTTCACGCGCCGCATGACCCCGCTGGCCGAGACGGTCTTCCCGACGATGACCGAACCGCTCCCCACCACCGCCGAGCTCCGGCGACGGCTCGGCGACGACGCGCTGTGGACGGATGTGGTCGAGCGTCCGCTGGGGTCGCTGCTGCGGTCGGCCCTCGAGTCGGACATCGCGCGCGGCATCGCGCTGACGGACGGACTGATCGGCACGTTCGCCTCCGCCGACGAGGCCTCGCTCCGACAGAACCGCTGCTTCCTCTACCACGTGATCGGCGGCGGCACCGGCGACTGGGACGTTCCCGTCGGGGGGATGGGGCGCGTCAGCGCCGAGATCGAAAGGGCCGCACGCGACGCGGGCGCGGAGCTTCGCACCGGCGCACGCGTCGTCGCAGTGACGCCCGACGGCGAGGTGCGCATCGACGACCGACGCGGCGACACCCTCCGCGGCCGCGTGGTGCTCAGCGGCGTCGGTCGCGACGTGCTCGCCCGGCTGCTGCACGACGGCGGGGCCGGCGCCGCGTCCGGCCCCGTCGCCGAGGGCGCGCAGCTGAAGGTCAACATGCTGCTGCGGCGGCTGCCCCGCCTCCGCGACGAGTCCGTCCGCGCCGAGGCCGCGTTCGCCGGTACCTTCCACGTGCACGAGACGATGTCGCAGCTCGAGTCGGCCTACACCACGGCGAGCGCGGGCCTGGTGCCGGAGCCGCTCCCAGCGGAGATCTACTGCCATTCGCTCACCGATCCGTCGATCCTCGGCCCGCAGCTGCAGGCGGAAGGCGCGCAGACGCTGACGCTCTTCGGACTCCAGGTGCCGCACCGGCTCATCAGCGACACGGATGCCGCGGCGGCACGGGCGTCGCTCCTCGCGGCCGCGCAGCGGAGCCTCGACTCGATCCTCGCCGAGCCGATCGCGGACTGCCTCTACGAGGCGCCCGACGGGTCGCCGTGCATCGAGGCGCGGACGACCGTCGATCTCGAACGGTCGCTGGGCCTGTCAGGCGGCGACATCTTCCACGGCCCGCTGTCGTGGCCGTGGCTCGACGGTGAGGCGCACTCGCCCGCCGAGCGCTGGGGCGTCGCGACGGAGCATCCGGGGATCCTCTACTGCGGCTCCAGCGCGCGCCGCGGCGGGGCCGTCAGCGGGATCGGCGGGCACAATGCCGCGATGGCGGCACGGGAGCTCCTCGCACTGTAGTCCGCGGGACCCTACTGCGGCGGCGCGGGCGGCGGCGGGAAGCCCTGGTAGCCGGGATGCGGCGCGGGGGGCTGCGGAGCGGTGGGCGGAGCGGGCGGCTGCTGCTGCGCCGGAGATGCGGGCGGCTGCTGCTGCGCCGGCGGAGCCTGCTGGGGCACCGGCGGCTGCGGGTAGTGCGGCGCGGGCTGCTGCTGCGCGTACGTCGGGTATCCCGTGTAGTACGCGTTCCAGTCCGGCGACCCGTCGGGCATCACCGGAAGCGGCGTCACGCCGTCGACGTACGTGGGCCACGGCGCAAGCGGCGCCGGCGCCGACGGGCGGGGCGTCTTCGGCGCGAAGAGCGCGTTCACGAGAGGGATCAGCGCTGTCCCCACGGCGGCGAGGATCGTGATGGCCACGACGAATCGCCAGTACAGGTCGCCGAAGTCGATGAACTCGTGGAAGGCCAGCGGCAGCACCAGCATCACCGTGAGCGCCGTGACCAGCGCCAGCGTGAGAATCCCGATCGTGCGGGTGAAGGCCGTGTCGTGCCGCGCGAGCGCCTTGGTGTAGAGCCGCACGTGCAGCAGCGCGAGCTGCAGCACGAGCACGATGACCAGGAACGAGATGAAGCGCCCGAAGCCGTCGAAGTCCCAGCGCGTCGGCATCCACACGAGGAAGGCGCCGAGCAGCAGCGTGACGACCCACGTCACCATGCTGGTCAGCGCGAACCACGCCGGCCGGCGCGGCGCGAGGGAGGCGTCGAGGATGGCGACTCCCGCGAAGCCCGCCAGCAGCAGGATGGTGAGGAACGCACGACCGATGATGCCGTTCTCCGGCCCGATGAGCACCCAGACGACGCAGACGATGGCGGCGGCGATGAGCGCGCCGATCGCCACCCAGATCGCGGCCCGCAAGAGCCCTCGTCCGCGTTCGGCTGAGGCGGTGAGTGGCGGAGTCGGATGCTGCTGCTGCGGCGCGGTCATGGGATTCCTCTCGTCCGGCTGTGTCCATCCTGGCACGCCACCCGCCGGCTGCCCGGGCAGGTCGACATAGCTGGGGACAGGTCAGCGAGCGAGCGCGGTGGGCACCTCGTAGCGACGCGGGGTGCCGAATCGGTGCGCGGTGATCGAGACCGCCTGCTCTCGGAGGAACGTCAGCATCTCGATACGCCCCGCGCTGACGACCGGTCCGGCGTAGACCGCGAGAGAGGGCGAGCCCGCCGTCGCCGCCGCCACATCGCTCGCCGAGCCACCGAGAAGCCGCACGCGGCCACCCTCTCCGGCCAGCCGTCCGGCGCGGCGGTGCCATGCGCCGGCGTTCTCGACGGCGACGGCGGCGCCGACCCCGTCCAGCCACGCACGCACCGCCGGTGACAGCTCCTCCGCCGTGCTCACGACGATCGGCGCACCGGCGCGCGCACCCGCGGCGACGACGCGGACCAATTCGGCCTCCGAGGCGGCCTCCCGGCGCACGGTCACGGGTACCGGCGCGTAGCGGAAGACGTTCTGTTCCGACGCCAGGGCACTCACGTCGCGTGCGACGCCGAACTCCTCGGACTGCGCGACGATGTCGGTGGCGAGAGCGGCCGCCAGCCACGGGCGGTCGGATGCGGCCACCGCGGCGAGCGCGGGAGCCACGGCGGCGTCGGTGCGCGCGGCCGCAGGAGCGGCATCCGCCCACGACCCGAACGCGACGAGGTAGTTCGGTCCACCGGCTTTCGCGCCTGCCCCGACAGCCGACTTCTTCCAGCCCCCGAACGGCTGGCGCTGCACGATGGCGCCCGTCGTCCCGCGGTTGACGTACGCATTGCCCGCCTCGATGCCGTCGAGCCATGTGGCGATCTCGTTCTCGTCGAGGGAGTGCAGCCCCGAGGTGAGCCCGTACTCGATCGCGTTGACCATTCCGATCGCCTCGTCCAGGCTCGCCGCCGTCATGATCCCGAGCACCGGCCCGAAGTACTCCGTCACGTGGAATTCGCTCCCGGGCGTCACGCCCTCGCGGATGCCGGGGCGCCAGAGGGCACCGTCCTGGTCGAGCCGCTCCGGCTCGACCAGCCACCGCTGGCCGTGCTCGAGAGTCGTGAGCGCGCGCAGCAGCTTTCCATCGGCCGGACCGATGAGCGGACCGATGCGGCTGGCGGCATCCTCGGGGACGCCCACCTCGAGAGAGGTGACCGCGTCGACGAGCTGCGAGCGGAAACGACGCGACGAGGCCACCGAGCCGACGAGGATGACGAGCGACGCCGCCGAGCACTTCTGCCCGGCGTGACCGAAGGCGGAGAAGGCGACGTCCTTGGCCGCCAGGTCGAGGTCGGCGCTGGGGGTGACGATGATGGCGTTCTTGCCGCTCGTCTCCGCCAGCAGGGGCAGGTCGGGACGGAAGGAGCGGAAGAGCTCGGCCGTCTCGTACGCCCCGGTGAGGACGACGCGCTCGACCGCGGGGTGCGCGATGAGCCGGGTGCCGAGCTCTCGGTCGGCCAGCTGCACGTACTGCAGCACATCGCGAGGGACGCCGGCCTCCCACAGCGCCTCGATCATGACCGCTCCCGAGCGTCGCGCCTGCTTCGCCGGCTTGATCACGACGGGGCTGCCGGCCGCGAGGCCGGCGAGGGTGGATCCGGCGGGGATCGCGACGGGGAAGTTCCATGGCGGCGTCACGACGACCAGGCGCGCCGGCGCGAACTGCGCGCCGTCGACCTTCTCGAGATCGCGCGCCCGCTCGGCGTAGTAGTGCGCGAAGTCGATCGCCTCGGAGACCTCGGGGTCGCTCTGCTCGATCACCTTGCCGCACTCGGCACCCATGACCTCGATGAGGTCGGCGCGACGGCGTTCGAGGATGTCGCCCGCGCGGTGGAGGATCTCCGCACGACCGGCAGCACCCAGCGCCCGCCATGCCGCGCCGGCGGCGACAGCGCCGTCGATGACGGCGTCGAGCTCGTCGGTCGTGGTCAGGGTGTGGGCGGCGACGGTGTCGTTCCCGAGCGTCGACGTCGGCATCCGCTCGAGGATGCCCTCGGCCCACCGGCGGTTCGCGGCGATCGCCGGGTCGGAATCCGGGGCGTTGCGGAAGCCCTCGCGCGGCGCCGGCTCGGGGTCGGCGGTGCGGTCCTGCGTGCGAGCGGGAGCCGGCACGCTCGCGGGCATGTCGGCGACGGCGGCGAGGAAGCGGTCGCGCTCACGGCGGAACAGCCCCTCGTCCGATTCCAGATCGAACACCGCCGACATGAAGTTCTCGCTCGATGCCCCCTCTTCCAGTCGGCGGATGAGGTAGGCGATCGCGACGTCGAACTCTTTGGGGTGCACGACGGGGGTGTACAGGAGGATCGAGCCGACCGTGCGGCGGACGACGGCCGCCTGGGCCGTGGCCATGCCCAGGAGCATCTCGACGTCGATGCCGCCCGTCACGCCGCGCCGCTCGGCGAGGAGCCACGCGAGCGCGATGTCGAACAGGTTGTGACCGGCCACACCGATCCGGACGGCGGCGACGTGCTCGGGTCGCAGGGCGTAGTCGAGCACGGCCTTGTACGAGGCATCCGTCGCCTGCTTCGACGGCCACGTCGCCAGCGGCCAGTCGTGGACGTCGGCGTCGACGCGCTCCATCGGCAGGTTCGCACCCTTCACGACCCGCACCTTGATCGGCGCCCCTCCGCCGGCGACGCGCGCCGATGCCCACTCCTGCAGGCGCATCATGGCGCCGAGCGCGTCGGGGAGGTAGGCCTGGAGGACAATGCCGGCCTCGAGGTCGCGGAACTCCGGGTCGTCGAGGATGCGCGTGAAGACCGCGAGGGTCAGATCGAGATCCTTGTACTCCTCCATGTCGAGGTTCAGGAACTTCCGACCGGCCCGTGCCGCGCGGTACAGCGGCCGCAGGGCATCCGCTGCGTCCTGGACGGCGGCGTCGAAGGCCCACGGCGTGTGGGGTGCGACGGTCGATGAGACCTTGATCGATACGTAGTCGACGTCGTCGCGGTCGAGGAGGCGACGCGTGCCCTCGAGGCGGCGCGCCGCCTCGGCGCGGCCGAGGATCGCCTCGCCGAGCAGGTTCACGTTGAGGCGGGTGCCGTCGCCCTCTCCTCGGATGCGGCGGATGGCGGGGCCGAGCTTGTTCGGGGTCGCGTCGACGATCAGATGGCGGACCATCGTCCGGAGCGCTCGACGGGCGATCGGGACGACGATGCTCGGCGCGATCGGCGCGGCGAACGCCCCGAGCCGGATGGCCGCGCGCAGCGGCAGGGGCAGGAACGCGGGGATGAGCGGCGTCAACGCGGCGAGGTTGCGGGCGGCGACGCGGAGGTCCTCCGGGCGCACGACGCCATCGACGAAGCCGACGGTGAAGTCGAGACCGTGGGGGTCGCCGAGGACGCCGGCCAACCGCTGCGCGGAGGCGTCGACGGGCTCGCCGCGAGACTCTCGCAGCCACGCCTCCACGAGCGCGACGGCGTCGTCGGCGAGTTCGGCGGGGGAAGCGAGCGGTGTGTGCTCGGGCGCGAGGGTCATGGCGATCCTTTCGTCGGTGCGCCCAGTCTGCGGCTCCGCATCCGTTGTGAAAAGCGATGGTTTATGATCGGTATTCTTCACATCGATCGAAGAAACGAGCGCCCGTGTTCGACCTTCGCCGTCTGCGTCTCCTGCACGAGCTCTCGGTGCGCGGAACCCTCGCCGCGGTGGCCGATGCGCTCGCCTACAGCCCGTCGACGATCTCGCAGCAACTCGCCCAGCTCGAGCGCGAGGCGGGGGTGGCGCTCCTGCAGCCCGATGGCCGGCGCGTCCGGCTGACGCCCCAGGGCGAGGCGCTCGCAGCCCACGCGGCCCGGATGCTGGAGGCGGACGAGCAGGCACGCGCAGAACTGGAGCGCATGCAGCCGTCGCTGGCCCCGGTGCGCGTCGCGGTCATGCAATCGGCCGCGCACGGGCTGGTGCCCACAGCGCTCACCCTGCTGGCGGAGCGGGAGCCGACGCTGCGCGTCGAGGTCGCCGAGCTCGCCCCGGAGGAGGGCCTGTTCGAGCTTGCCGCCCGAGGATTCGACCTCGTGATCGCCGAGCAGTACCCGGGCCACACGCGTGAGCACCGATCGGGGCTGGAGCGCACCCTCCTCGGGCACGACGATGTGCGTCTGGCGCTGCCACCGGGCGAGGCGCCCGCGGAGCTCGCCGACCTGCGCGAGCGGGCATGGGTCCTCGAGCCGCGCGGCACCGCCGCCCGAGAGTGGGCCACGCAGCAGTGCCGCGCTGCCGGGTTCGAACCCGATGTGCGCTTCGAGCTGGCCGACCTCACCGCGCACGTCCGGCTGGTCGCCGCGGGGCACGCCGTCGGGATGATTCCGGACCTCGTGCACGCCGGCGCCGCCGCGCCCGTGCGCACTGTCGAACTTCCCGGAATGCCTCGTCGCGATATCTTCACGGCGGTGCGGCGCGGATCGACCGAACGCGCCGCGCTGCGCGCGGTGCAGGACGCGCTGCAGGACGCCTTCGACGCGATCCGCCCGAGCGAGCCCTGAGCGCGCGGAGCCCTTCAGACCTTTGGTGGCGAGTGAGGGATTCTCCCCACCGCCCCTCCACGCGCCGCTCCGCAGCGCGCGGAGCCTCCGGCGGTGTGGGCCCAACCGAGGTCCGAACCCGCAATGCCCGATAAAGGTCTGAAGGGCCCCGCTGCGCGGAGCCCTTCAGACCTTTGGTGGCGAGTGAGGGATTCGAACCCCCGAATGCTGAGCAGTCTGATTTACAGTCAGATCCCTTTGGCCGCTTGGGTAACTCGCCGGGTGCGCACCCGCCCGGCTTTCTCAGTCGACCAGAGGCGCGATCACCCATATTACTCTGCCGCGCGGCGCGCACAGAACCACGTGGCGACGCCGCCGTGGCGGGTTCAGGATGCCTCGAGCACGCGCTCCACGAAGGCCTCGGTGCGTCGGCGGGTGCCGTCGATCTTCAGATCCACGCTCGCCCGCACCTCGCTCGGTGCCAGCGGCGGCGCCAAGCGCACGTTCTCGTGGCACGACAGATCGGCGCAGATGTAGGTGCCCACGCTCGCACCGGCGTCCCCCGCCGAGCCGGCCTTGCGGGCCGTGAACAGGGCGACCTGATCGGCGGGCTGCATCGTGTGGCAGATGTTGCACATCGCCGAACGCGCCCGGGAGGTCCCCTCGGCAGCCCGCAGCACGACGCCCGTAGGCGCGCCGTCGCGTTCGGTGACGAGGTACCCCCGCCCGCGCGTGCGCGGGTCGCGCCACGCGAGGAAGTCCAGGTGGTCCCAATCAGTGAGGAGGAAGTCGACCGGGAGTGCGACGACCCGCTTCTCGTCCGGCGCGGCGTTGACGAGCGATTCCCGCAATTCGTCTTCGGTCAGGGCACGCATGGCCACCATTTTACGAAGAACCCGCCGGCTGGGGCCGATGCCGGTTGTCGGATTACACTCGCGTCATGGCCGACAGCTCCTTCGACATCGTCTCCAAGATCGACCGCCAGGAAGCCGACAACGCGCTCAACCAGGCTCGCAAAGAGGTCGAGCAGCGCTACGACTTCAAGGGCACCGGCTCCTCCATCGAATGGAGCGGCGAGTCCATCCTCATCAAGGCGAACACCGAGGAGCGTGCCGCGGCCGTCCTCGACGTCTTCCAGTCGAAGCTGATCAAGCGCGGGATCTCCCTCAAGAGCCTCGAGTCCGGCGAGCCCGTCGCCAGCGGCAAGGAGTACCGGATCGTCTCGACGCTCAAGGAAGGCATCTCGCAGGAGAACGCGAAGAAGATCGGCAAGCTCATCCGCGACGAGGGCCCGAAGTCGGTCAAGTCGCAGATCCAGGGCGACGAGCTGCGCGTGCAGTCCAAGAGCCGCGACGACCTGCAGGAGGTTCAGCGCCTGCTGAAGGCGGCCGACCTCGACGTCGACCTGCAGTTCATCAACTACCGGTAGGACGCGCGAGCGCGACCGGGCACCAGTTCGTCCGGCGTGGGGGCCGCCGAGCGGTAGCCCGGGCTCATGGCGGCGAGGTAGTCCATGTGCACCTTGTAGCAGGCGAGGCGCAGCGTGTTCGCCCATCCCAGCACCGCGCCGCGACGCATGGCCTTGTAGGCGACCTGCGTTCCGTTCATGACACGGCGGATCTCGATACGGCCGTACTCGACGCCCTGCGGATCGACCATCCGCCATGTCCCGGTCGGGCCCTCGACGGCCGCCATGATCGGATGCCATTCGCCCACGTGCACCGGATCCCTTCTCCGGCCGTGGATGCGACTCTAGGGCCGCATCCCGACATCGGGAAGGGCGTCGGCGCGCGGTCTCCGGTCGTCCGCTCCCCTCACGCGCGCCCGCGCCGCGCGTGGTGTGAGGCTTCTCTCATGTTCCCCATTTCGGGGGGATGGGGACGGTATCGTCCTTCCCAGCCAGGGGGGTCCGTCCTTGGGGATCGGGCACGTGACGGACCGGTCGCTCGTTCTGGGGACGTCGACCGGACCGCCGTTACTCCACCTGCGGCCTGTCGGTCCCCGGCCGGCGTCAATTCGGGTGACGCCGGCGGGGGATCCCGGCTTGTGGACCGCTCAGCCGAGGTCGAGCTCCGACGCGCCGCGGGCATACTCTCGCTGCAGCCACGCGCCGAACAGGCGCATGTTCAGGCACGAGTCCAGGTCGTGGCAGTTCGCCACAACCGGATCGTGCTGCGAGTAGGTGGCGAAGGCGGCCACCTTTCGTGCCAGCTCGTCGCCCGACACGTTCGGGTCGTAGTCCGACGTCTGGTAGCCGATGGCGAAGCTGACGGCCGCGGGGTCGTACTCCATGCTGCGCCAGGCGGCACGGGCGAACGACGCGGTCGACGAGTGATCGGAGTGGTCGCCCCTGGCCAGATCCACGGCCTCGCGCGGCATCCCGGTGAGGAGCGCGTCGGGCTCGGCGTCGGAGATGATCTCCACCAGGGAGTGCGTGATGTCGTCGATCGTGAGGTTCTCCGGGCCGTCGACGTCGCGCACGGTCGGGATGGTGCCGTTGGCGAGTTTCTCGAGGCTCTCGTAGCCCATGCTCGCGAAGCCGCTGCCGTCGATGTTGCCGTCCACGAGCCGGAAAGATAGGAGCGTCAGCCGGGGGTCGGACACCGGGCTCCACTCCGCGACGGTGACGCCCGTCTCCAGCGTGTCGGTGGTCTGGTTCCACTGTCCGTCGTATCCGCGGAGCGTGTCGTAGGCCGCGCGGATGCCGTCTTCGCGACCGCGGGAATAGTCGAGGCCCTTTCCCGCGTCCCCGGCGGAGAGGTAGGCGATCGTGACGCACTGGCCCTGGGCGAGCGCATCGGCGACGCGGGTGTGTCCGAAGATGAGGTCATCGTCATAATGGGCCCAGATGGCGACGAGGCTTCCCGCGTCGCACAGCTCCGGCGTCGGCTGGGGTTCCGGTGTGGCCGTGGGCTGCACGACCGGCACGGCCGTGGGAGACGCGGTCGAGACCGGCGACGCCGTGGGCGAACGGTCGGCCACCGGGTCGGCGGCGCACGCGCCCAGGACCATCAGCATCGCCCCGAGCATCGCTGCCATCGGCGTACGCCATCGACGATCTCGTCCCATGCATGCCCCCCGGATGATGCGATCTCGTTCCGATCATCGCACGAGAGCGGATCAGCGGCGAGGAAAGGACCGCGAGGGGTTCATCACGAGGTAGAGGTAGTAGAACCCCGCAGCGATCGCGGCCAACCCGCCGAGGATGCCGATGAGCATCAGGGGCGAGTCACCGTGCACCACGAAAGCGCGCACGCACGCCGTCACCGAGATCACGCCGCCACCGATCGCGAGCACGCCGAAGATCGTCAGGAGGACGCGCTTGAGGAGGAGTTCGGGGTCCTGCTTTGCCATGATGCCCTTTCGCCGGCGATGTCGTCTCAGCGTATGGCCCGCATCCATCGCTCCAGCGTCAGGAACGCGGCGGCACGCGGCGTCGGTGCGGACAGGAAGACGTCATGGATCGCCTCGGGGATCCGCGCGATCGTCACGAGCTCGCCGATGCGCGTGGCTGCGCGGGCGATGTCGTCGACCACCAGCACCGAGTCGGTGGCGGTCATCTCCGGGAGCCACCGGAGGGGCGGCGTAGATCTCGTCGAGAGCAGGACGAGGACCGGGCACCCGACGTCGAGACCGTCCGCGACGCGGCGATGCCCCGCGACGACGGCGGCGAGCCACCGCGGATGCGTGGGGAAGCCCCGCTCCGGCCGCCACCCGTCCGGGGCATCCGGGAGCGAGCCGAGCTCCCGCTGGGCGCGCGTATAGAAACCGAGATCGACGACGGGATGCGGGCCCAGCGGATCGACACGGGCGCGGGCGTTGATGAGCGGCGTGAGCGCCTGGCGCCCGATCGGGCCGAGCTGGAGCTCGAGCCACGGACTGTTGAGCACGAGCGCGGTCGCGCGACCGGGATGACGCGCCGCCCACAGCGTGAGCACGAGCCCGCCGGTGGAGTGACCCAGCAGCACGAGCGGACGCGCCGTCGCCGTCTCGGTCTCGATGACCGCGAGCGCCGCCGTGAGCTCGGCGTCGTAGTCATCGAGCGATGACACGTCGCCGGGGCGCTGCCCGGGGCGGAAGCTCCGGCCGTAACGACGGAGATCCAGTGCGTAGAACCGCGCCCCGAGGTCGGTCCAGAACCGGGCGAGCTCGGTCTGGAAGAAGTAGTCCGACCACCCGTGGACGTACAGCACGTCGACGTCGCGAAACGCGCCGAAGAGCCGCGCCGCGGGGTGCGGGACGCTGCGCACGAGGGTCGCGACGATCTCGCCGCCGTCGTCCCGGCCGAGCGGCAGCGTGCGCTGGGAGAAGCCGGGCCCCAGGATGTCGGGTCCCCACTCCTCGCTCATGTCGTCAGCCTAGAGGGGAGGCGCAGCCCGGGAGGATGCCGCGGCACGACGGGAGTCCCCAACGTCCGCGAGGCGCGCGCTGCCGCCTCCCGAGCCACCCTGATCCCGCACGGCGGAGCCGCACCGGGGGCTTCACGAGCCGTCCGCCGGAGGTGCGGATCGTCTCGCTCAGCCATGCTCACGGAGCGAGGACAGCGCGGCGGCGGGTGCCGCGGGGTTCTGTGGAGGACCCCCCCCCCCCGGGCGGCGCCCTGTGCAGGAGGGGTCGGCTCCCGTCACTGCCCGCGCGAGATCGTGACCATCTCGTCGCGGGGCACGACCTTGATTCGGGCACGCTCGTGCGGCAGCCCCAGGGCGACCTCGTGCTCGTCGAGCCGGTGCCACCCGTCGAGGTCGGTCCACGCGACACCCCGCTCGGCGAGGAGCACCGGGATCGCCTCCTCCGAGGGGTTCTCCGGCTGCCACCACGACCCCTGGTCGTTGATGAGGTGACGCACGGTCTCCATGGCGTCGGACTTGGTGTGGCCGATCAGTCCCACCGGTCCGCGCTTGATCCACCCGGTGGCGTAGACGCCCGGCACGCGCTCGTTGGAGTCCTTGTGCAGCACCTGACCCTCGTGGTTCGGGATGACGCCATGCCTCTTGTCGAAGGGCACCCCCGGCAGTGGCGAGCCGAAGTAGCCGACGGCGCGGTAGAGCGCCTGGATCGGCACCTCGCGAAGCTCCCCCGTGCCGGCGACGCCGCCCTCGCCGTCCGGGCGCGTGCGCTCGTAGACGAACGCCGAGGCGTGGCCGTCGGCATCCGTCTTGACTTCGACCGGCTTCGCCCAGAAATGCAGATGCAGTCGGCGAGACGCGGTCCCGCCGGCATTGTTCACCGAGTCGCGCTTGCGCCACGACTGCAGCACGCGGTCGATGACCATGACCTGCTTGTTGCTGGCGATGGCGGCTTTGGAGGCCTCGTCGTAGTCGAAGTCCTCGTCGTACACCACCATGTCGACGTCACGGAGCTCGCCCAGCTCGCGCAGTTCGAGCGGCGTGAACTTCACCTGCGCCGGGCCGCGGCGGCCGAACACGTGCACGTCGGTGACCGGTGAGGCCTTGAGACCCTCGTACACGTTCGCGGGGATCTCGGTCGGGAGCAGATCGTCGGCGTGCTTGGCGAGCATGCGCGAGACGTCGAGGGCGACGTTGCCGTTGCCGATGACCGCGACCGAGGCGGCGGTCAGGGGCCACTCGCGGGGCACGTCGGGGTGTCCATCGAACCAGCTCACGAAGTCCGCTGCCCCGTAGGAGCCCCGCGCGTCGATGCCGGGGATGTCGAGGGAGGTGTCACGGACGGCGCCGGTGGCGAAGATCACGGCGTGGTAGTGCCGCTTGAGATCTTCGAGCGTGATGTCGGTCCCGAAGTGCACGTTGCCGAAGATGCGGATGTCGCCGCGGTCGAGCACTTCGCGCAGAGCGGTGATGATGCCCTTGATGCGCGGATGATCGGGCGCGACGCCGTAACGCACGAGCCCGTAGGGCGCCGGCAGGTGCTCGAAGAGATCGATCGAGACGTCGAACTTCCGCTCGGCCTTCAGCAGGATGTCTGCGGCGTAGATGCCGGCGGGTCCTGCGCCGACGATGGCCAGCCTGAGCTTGGTCATGGAAGGTCCTTTCGGGTCCGACGACACGTCGGGCGTCGGATGGTTCGGTCAGCTGGAGCGATCGGCCACGGCCTGCGCGAAGCGCGTCAGCGCCTCGCGCACAGCGCCGTCGGGCACCGGCTCGAGCGCGGCGATCGCATCGCCCGACCACTGGTGGGCCAGGTCCAAAGTGGCCTGGGTGGCCTCGTGTTCGCGCAACCGTGCGAGGGGGTCGTCCAGCAGCTCGGGCTCGGCGCCGTCGGCGATGCGGGCCACGCCTTCGTCGATCCGCGCGTGCAGCTCGCGGGACGCGGCATCCGTCCGCTGACCGAGGAGCAGGTACGGCATGGTGGGCACGCCCGCGCGCAGATCGGTGCCGGGGACCTTGCCGGTCTCGTCGGCGTCGGCGGAGAGGTCGATGACGTCGTCGAGCAGCTGGAAAGCCACCCCGGCCTTCTCTCCGAAGACGCGCACCGGCTCTTCGAGCCGCTCGGGTCCGTTCGAGAAGACGATGCCCGCTTCGGCGGCGGCGGCGATGAGCGAGCCGGTCTTGTCGGCGAGCACCTGCAGGTAGAACGCGACCGGGTCATCGCTCTCCTGCGGCCCCACGGTCTCGTGCATCTGGCCGAGGACGAGCCGCTCGAAGGTGTCGGACTGCAGCCGGATGGCGCGCTCCCCGTGCCGCGACATGATCTGGCTGGCGCGGGAGAACAGCAGGTCGCCGGTGAGGATGGCGACGTTGTTGCCCCACACCGTCTGCGCGCTCGGGACGCCGCGGCGCACGTCCGCGCCGTCCATGACGTCGTCGTGGTAGAGCGATCCGAGGTGCGTCATCTCCAGCGCGGTCGCGCCGTCGATGACGGCGCGCGTCGCGCCGTCGCCGAGCTGTGCGGTGAGGAGCGCCAGCATCGGGCGGATGCGTTTGCCGCCGGCCTCGTAGAGGTAGCGACTGGTCGCGTCGGCGAGCGCGTCGGCCACGCGCAGCTCGAGGGCCAGCGTCTCTTCGACGCGGTCGAGTCCCGACTCGACAGTGGCGAGCAGCTTGCGCGAGCGGGCGCCGGCGAAAACGCGGTCGGTGAGACCCAGCTTGCCCGCCATCTGCGAGCCCGCAGCGGAAGGTCTGGGGGTCACCCCCTCAGCCTACCCCGACGCGTCGGACGCCCCGCGGGCGAAGCCGCGGTGGAGGGCGACGATGCCGAACGAGAGGTTGCGATGTTCGACGTCGGCCCAGCCCGCGTCACGCATCCACGCCGAGAGCGTCCGCTGGTCCGGCCACTGGCGGATCGATTCGTTGAGGTAGTCGTAGGCCTCGGCGTTAGAACTGACCGCGCGGGCGACGACCGGCAGGACGCGGTCGTTGTAGAAGCGGTACAGCCCCGAGAAGGCGGGCGACGGGGGGTGCGAGAACTCGCAGATCACGACGCGGCCGCCGGGCTTGGTGACCCGCCGCAGTTCTCGGAGGGCGACGCGCGGCTCGTTCACGTTGCGCAGACCGAAAGACATCGTGACCGCGTCGAACTCGGCGTCGTCGAAGGGGAGCGCCATGGCATCCGCCTGCACGAACTCGAGGTTGCGCTGCGCGCCGTGGCGTCGCCGGCCCTCCGCGATCATGCCGGGCGAGAAATCCGCCGCCACGACGTGCGCACCGCTGCGCGCCAGCGACACCGCGCTCGCACCCGTGCCCGCGGCGAGATCCAGGATTCGCTGGCCGGGCCGCGGATTCACGGCTCGGGTGGTCGCCACGCGCCAGAGCCGGTCATTGCCGAGGCTCAGGACGGTGTTGGTGCGATCGTAAGCGGGTGCGACCTTGTCGAACATGCCGCTCACGCGGGCCGGGTCTTTGCCGAGGTCGGCACGGTTCGGCTCGGCGTTCGTCACGCGTCCGAGTCTAGGCGGCTGAGGACCGCGAGCCAGCGGGCCCGGGTCGCCTCGTCGAACGGCGCCTCCTTCGCCCGCACGCGCCGCTCCAGGTCGACGGTGACCGACTCGAGGCGATCGACGATGTCGAGCGGGTACCCGAGCGCGACGCGGTGGTCGTCCCACTCGTCGCGGTCGTCGATGAAGATTCCGTGGCGCTCGTCGTCGACGACGTCCAGATCCATGTCGATCCCGGTCGGTTGCCCGTCCGCGCTCCAGGCGACGTCCCACGCGACGTCGATGTACACGCGCGTGGGGTGCGGCGCGGCGTTGGCGGTGTAAGCCCACTCCCCGCTGGGAGGCATCAGCGTGACGTTGGGGTGCGGGGCCTGCAGCGCGCGACCGGGGCGGGCGCTTCGCCACCCGGCCGGCTGACCGAGCCAGTCGCCGTGATCGTCGCTGCCGAGGAAGACGCAGTCGTGCTCCCAGTGCGGCGAGCCGTCCCACTTGCGCCAGCGGAAGACGAGTCGGGTACCGGGAGCAGGGGTCACGAACGCAGTCTAGGGACGCTTCGCCGAGAACTAGGCTGAGAGCGTGCCTCATCCCGGAGCGGCCGAGCTTCCCCGACTGCGCGTCGTCACGCGAGAGATCGAGGCCCCGGAGGACCTCCTTCCCTACACGACCACGCACGATCCGCTGTTCTGGAGCCGCCGCGGCGACACTCTCGCCGCGTTCGGCACCGTTCTCGCCCTGACCGCCGGCAGTTCGGCCCCGGCCGCCGAGCTGGCGGCGCGCTGGCGACAGCTCACGGCACGCGCGGTGATCGACGACCCGGTCGGCATCGCCGGCACGGGGCTGATCGGGTTCGGCTCGCTCGCGTTCGACGCCTCATCGCCCCGCGGCAGCACCCTCATCGTTCCCGACCTCGTCGTGGGACGCCGCGGGGGCAGGGCGTGGGTGACGCGCGTGAGCCTTGCGGATGCCGATGCCGATCCGCGCCCGGAGCTTCCGCCGCGCTCGCCCTTCGGGCCGCAGTGGTCCGCGGCGCTCGGCCCCGGCCGCATGAGCGCCGAGGGGTATCAGGACGCCGTCCGCGCCGCGCTCGCCGCCATCTCCGAACGCCGGTACGACAAGGTCGTGCTCGCCCGCGACCTCGTCGGGACCGTTCCGGCCGGGGCGGACCTCCGCCGGCTCATCCGGTCGCTGCTCACCGGATACCCCGACTGCTGGGTCTTCGCCGTCGACGGGCTCCTCGGCGCCAGCCCGGAGACCCTCGTCACCGTCTCCGGGGGCACGGTCACCGCGCGCGTGCTGGCGGGGACGACGGCGCGGGGGGCAGACGCCGATGCGGACGCCGAGGCTTCCCTGGCGCTCTCCGACAGCACGAAGGATCAGGACGAACACCGCTTCGCCGTGCAGAGCGTGCTCGCATCGCTCCGCCCGCACACGCGTGCGCTCGCCGCTGCCGAACAGCCCTTCACGCTGCGCCTTCCCAACGTGTGGCACCTCGCCACTGACGTCGAAGGTGATCTCGCCGACGGATCCAGCTCGCTCGACCTCGTGGCCGCACTGCATCCCACGGCGGCGGTCGCGGGCACGCCGACGGCAGCGGCCGTGGAGGCCATCGGGCAGCTCGAACCCTTCGACCGCGGTCGCTACGCGGGCGCGGTGGGGTGGATCGGCGCCTCGGGGGACGGCGAGTGGGCCATCGCGCTGCGATGCGCGCAGTTCGGTCTGGACGCCGAAGGCGAACGGATGCCGCTGACCGCGTACGCGGGCGCCGGCATCGTCGCCGACAGCGATCCCGAGTCCGAACTCGTGGAGACCCGCGTGAAGTTCCGTCCGATCGTCGACGCTCTCGCCTGACCCCGTCGCGCCCTCCCGCTTCGTCTCGCTGCGCTCGCTCAGCGTCCGGAACCCGCCCCTCGGCCCCGCGCACGCTCAGCGCCCGGAACCGGCCCCTCGGCCCCGCGCACGCTCAGCGCCCGGAACCGGCCCCTCGCACCCTGAGCGAGGAGCGAAGCGACGAGACGAAGGGACCTCGCCTAAGACGCGGCCAGGCGCGCGCGCTCGGCGGCGACGTCGAAGTCGGCGGCGGGCCAGTGCGGATCGAGCGACGCGAGGGCGTCGATGAGAAGCTGCTGCACCGCCGAACGGGCGTACCACTTGCGATCGGCGGGCACGACGAACCACGGCGACGTGGCGAGGCTCGTGCGCTCGAACACGGTCTGATACGCCGCCATGTAGTCGTCCCACCGTTCGCGCTCGTCGACGTCCGCCGGGTTGTACTTCCAGTGTTTGTCGGGGCGGTCGAGCCGCTCGGTGAGGCGTTCTTTCTGCTCCTCTTTCGAGATGTGGAGCATCACCTTCACCATCCGGATGCCGCGGGCCACCGCATCCGCCTCGAAATCCACGATCGCCGCGTAACGACGCTCGATCTCCTCGGGCGGGGCGAGGGCGCGCACGCGACCGATGAGCACGTCCTCGTAGTGCGACCGGTCGAAGACCCCGATGCGTCCGGGGGCGGGGAGTCTCGGGCGGACGCGCCAGAGGAAGTCGTGAGCGAGCTCCTCTTCGGTCGGTTTCTTGAACGACGCCAGCTCGACGCCCTGCGGGTCGACCGCGCCGACGACGTGCCGCACGATCCCACCCTTGCCGGCTGTGTCCATCGCCTGCAGGACGAGCAGCACCGACCCGGGAGCGACGCCGGCGACGCTCTGTGCGAACAGGCGCTCCTGCAGGTCGCTCAGGCGCGCGGCACCGCCCGCGAGCTCTCGCGCGGCGTCGGCCTTCGTGCCGTCGTAGCCCGGGGTGGCGTGCGGGTCGATGTCCGCCAGGCGGAAGCCGGCGTCGACACGGAGGAGGTCGGAGACAGGATGCGTCCAGCTCGGCGAGGTCTTCATCGCCTCATCCTGCCGCGTTCACCGCTCCAGCGGCACCTCGAGAATCTGCCGCCCGCCCGCGGGAGCCGTGAGGAGCTGGTCGAGGGCGCTCCGCGTCGTGGGGCGGTGGTATTCCCAGCCGTACGCCAGCGCGAGCTGCTCCAGCCGGACGCCCTGCGGCGTGTACAGCACGCGGTCCATCGCATCGGCTCCGGCGCGGGCGGCCACCTCCAGGCCGTCGAAGATCGTGCCGCCTCCGTCGTTGCCGACGACCACTTGGATGCGCGGCTCGTCCTCCGCTCCGGGCAGGAGGAGCGCGCCGACATCGTGCAGAAAGGCGAGGTCGCCCAGGAGCACCCGGGTGACCCCGGCGCGGCCGCGGCTCTGGCTGGCGAGGGCGACGCCCATCGCGGTCGAGACGGTGCCGTCGATCCCCGCCAGTCCGCGATTCGCGTGGACGGGGACCTTCTTCCCGCCGAGGACGGCGTCGGCCACCCGCACCAGCCGCGACGAGCCGAAGACGAGCCGATCGTGCGGCCAGGTCGCCCGCCAGACGGCGTCGACGAGGGCCGCGCGGTCCAGCGGAGCGCGGAGCACGGCGACCTCGGCGGCGATCGCTCCCAGTCGCTGCTTGGGCTCTGCCGACGCCAGCCCGTCGGCGTCGGGGGCCGGCGGAGACAGATCGACCGCCGCGGCCTGAGAGGCACGCATCCATCGACCCAGCCATTCGCGGTCACCCGCACCGGCCGCCACCGCGACCGCGCCGACCGTGCGCGTGGCGCCGTTCAGGTTGAGCGGTTCGCCCGGCCCGCGCACCGCGATCGCATCGAGGTCGTCGCGCGCGAGCAGGGCAGCCACCTCACGGCTGAGCGTCGGATGACCGAACACCACCGCGCGCTCGACCGCGCCGCCCAGGTCTGGTTCGCCGAGCAGCTCGCGGTAGCCGTGCACGAGATGGCGACCGAACCGCGCCCCGCTCACGATCTCGGCGACGAGCGGCCAGTCCCCCGCGTGCGCCAGCTCTTCGGCGCCGGGCCCCGCGTCGGCGCCGGCGATCACGATCGTGCGCGGGCCCCGCGCGAGCATGAGGGGAGCTTCCGCCTCGGGCGCGGCATCCGCGTCGCCGATGCCGCCGCCACCCTGGTAGAGCGCGCCCGACGAGCCGTCGGTGTCGTCTCCGGCCGTCCCGGCGGGCGGCTGCGACAGCCACGACGGAAGGTCACCGGCCAGCGGTTCGCGGTACGGCAGGTTCAGGTGCACCGGGCCGGCTGGACGTCCGCCGGTGCCCGTCGCCGCCGCGAATGCGTCGGCGACGACGGCGCGGAGGACGGTCGACTGGGGTGCCGATCCGTCGGGGTCGATCTCGTCCGCAACGGCGAGGTCGGCATCCCAGCGCACCTGGGGGGCGAACATCCCCGGCTGGCGTGTCGTCTGGTTCGCCCCGACACCGCGCAGCTCGGGCGGCCGGTCAGCCGTGAGGAGGATCATCGGCACGCCGGAGTGATGGGCCTCGAGCACGGCCGGCAGCAGGTTCGCCACGGCGGTGCCCGACGTGCAGACGACGGCGGCGGGCATCCGCGTCTCGCGGGCGATGCCGAGAGCGGTGAACCCAGCCACCCGCTCGTCGACGCGCACGTGCAGCCGGATGCGATCCGCCCGCTCCAACTCCGCGGCCACCAGGGCCAGCGCCTGCGAGCGTGATCCCGGGCTGAGGACGACGTGCTCGACGCCGTGGCCGACGAGGGCGCACAGCAGGGCCGCCGCCGCGTCCGTCGCGGGGGCCGCGCTCGAGCGCGCGGGGTCGGCCGGCACCGTCAGCCGACCGCGCCGCGGTGTCCGCGGGCGTCGTCGTCACCCTCGGTTCCGGGCGCCGGCGGTGTCGCGTCCGGCTTGGTCCCGGGGTCGCGTTCGGCGCGGAACCGGTCGTCGTCCGATTCGGCGTCCAGCTGCGCCAGCTCTTCCTCGAGACGGCGGATGCGCTCGTCCTGATCTGACACCGTGCCGATGCGCCCGAGGAATTCAGGGTCGTCATCCGGCGCCCGGCGAGCCTGGACGGCGGAGCGGCGAGCCCTGCCGACGACGAACCACAGGATGCCGCCGAGCACGGGCAGCACGATCACGATGACGAGCCACGCCGCCTTGCTCACGCCGCGATGGCGGGTGGCGGGCTGCAGGGCGCAGTCGACGATCGAGTAGACCCAGAAGACGGCGCCTACCAGCGCAACGATGAGCAACAGCCTTGCCACGCTCTCATCCTAGGCGCGCAGGCTGAGCGTGGGCCGGGACCGCCCGGCGACCTAGAATGGAAGGATGATCGCTCGCTCGGCTGTGCTGTACTCGGTGCTGCGGTTGCTGGCGTTCCTCGTGCCGTTCGGCCTCCTCATGCTCCTGCCCATCTTCCAGGAGCTGTGGTGGCTGGCCGCGATCTTCGCCGCCCTCATCGGGCTTGCCCTGTCGCTGCTGTTCCTCCGGCGGCCGCTGAACGACGTCACCTCGGAACTCGCGCAGCGCCGGGCTCAGGCGCGCGTGCGCACCTCGGTCGACGACGCGCGCGCCGAGGACGACGACAGGAACTGAGGGCGAGACCGGATGCCGCGATCCGGCTGAGGTGGCTCCTCCTGCCGCTTCACCGTGCGCGAAGCGACCCCGACGGACACGTGATGACGAGGCCGCAACGTCGAGGTGGCAGCCCGCGCCGCCTCCTCACGCGCGATGCGGCCCCGGGCGACACCCGAGCCGGGAGACCGGAGCTGACGCGACTCAGCCCACGAACGCCCAGAACAGCATGGCCGCGTACCCGAGCGAGGTCAGCGAAGTGAGCGCGAGGGCGATCACGAGCTCTCGCGGCGCGCGGTAGGTCCACACGATGAGCACCGCAGGCAGGGCCGCGAGCAGGGCGAGGAGCGTCAGCCACGCGATGGGATAGAGGAGCGCGAGGAACACGCCGATGCCGAACGGCGCGAGGACCAGCACGGTGTAGAGCCACTGGGTGGCGCGCCTTCCGATCCGCACCGACAGCGTGCGCTTGCCGGCGACGCGATCCTGGTCGATGTCGCGCAGGTTGTTCACCAGCAGCACCGCGCACGCGAGGAAGCCGACGGCGACGGCGCCGAACCAGGCCTCCTGCGGCAGGGAGAGCGCCTGGACCCATGTCGTACCCAGCGTCGCCACGAGCCCGAAGAAGACGAAGACGAACACTTCGCCGAGCCCGGCGTATCCGTACGGACGCTTGCCGCCGGTGTAGAACCACGCCGCCACGATGGCCGCGGCGCCGACCAGCAGCATCCACCACTGCTCGGTGCGGATGACGACGGCCAGACCGGCGATCGCCGCGAGCGCGAAGAAGACGCCCGCCACTGCGAGCACGGTGCGCGGCCGCGCCTTGCGCCCGCCCGTGAGGCGGGCCGGACCCACGCGCACATCGTCGGTGCCCCGGATGCCGTCGCTGTAGTCGTTGGCGTAGTTCACGCCGATCTGCAGGCACACCGAGACGGCGAGGCAGGCCAGCGCGATCACCCAGTGGAGGGGGGCTCCGCCGAGGGTCGCCGCCCCTGTCCCCACGAGCACCGGGCTGACGGCGAGGGGCAGCGTGCGCAGTCGCGCAGCGCCGATCCAGTCGCCGGCGGTGGCCTTTCGCGGCGCCGCGGGCGCGGGGCGCTTCTGCGGATTGCCTCGCGGCTTTCGGCGTTGCGAGGACGTGCCGGATCGGCGGGATCGGGATTGTGCGGCCACGAAGTGCCATATTAGGCCGATCGCAAGTCCTTCCCGTTCTCGTGCCGACCCCCCACACTGGGGGGCATGCTGACTGTGGGCACGATCGTTCTGACCGTCGAGGACATCGCACGCGCGGGCGCCTTCTGGCGCAGCGCCCTCGGCTACGTGGATCGCTCGGAACCGAGCGAGGACTGGCTGATCCTCGACCCGCCCGACAAGGACGGCTGGGATGCTCCGGGGGCGAGCCTCGCCCTGTCGGTCACCGGCTATCCGCAGCACTACCCGCCGCGCATCCATCTGGACCTGTACGCCGACGACCAGCGCGCGGAGGTGCAGCGGCTGCTCGATCTCGGCGCCCGCGAGGTCGACTGGCACGCCTATCCCGAGGACGCCGACTGGATCGTGCTCGAAGACACCGAAGGCAATCGCTTCTGCGTCGTGGACACCGGGGACCGCACCGCGGCCTGACCGCTCCCGTCCGCGCATCCCGTCGGTGCCTTCGGGAGGTGCCTCCCGTCGGGGCCCCGTCAGTGCAGGTTGGCGACGAGGCGGCGGATGGCCTCGCGGTCGGGCTTGCCGGAGGCCAGGCGTGCGATCTCGTCGACGAGCACGAGGCGGGATGGCCGCGCGGGCGCGCCGATCTGGTCCGCGACCGCGTCCCTGGCGCGCGCGAGCTGCTCGCCTTCGCTGCGGCGGAGCGCCTCGCCGCGCGGAGCGACGACGACGGATGCCTCGCCCCACGTGGCATCCGGTACTCCCACGACCACGGCGGACTCCAGGCCCGGGACGCTGCGGACCACGCGCTCCACGCGGTCGAGCGAGACGTTGACGCCGCCTGAGACGATCACGGCGTCGGCGCGGCCGTGGATGCGCAGCACCCCCTCGTCGAGAAGCCCGAGGTCCCCCGTGCGGTACCACCGCGTACCGTCGGGGTCGCGGGGGAAGGCCTCGGAGGACTTCGCCTCGTCGTCGAGGTAGCCGTCGGCGAGCACGGGACCCGACAGTTGCACCTCCCCCGCCACGATGCGGATGCGCACACCCTCCAGCGGCACGCCGTCGTACACGCATCCGCCGCTCGTCTCCGTCGAGCCGTATGTGCGCACGATGCGCGCCCCGGCGTCGGCGGCGCGCTCGCGCAGCGCGTCGGGAAGGGCCTGACCGCCGACGAGGATCGCTTCGAACGAGCGCAGCGCCTGGGCGACGTCGGGGTCAGCGGATGCGGCGTCGAGGAGCCGGTGCAGCTGGACGGGGACGAGCGAGGTGTAGCTGGGGACGCGTTCGCCGCCGTCGGTGGAAGTCATGAGCGCCGCGGCGGCGGCGAAGGCCTCGGGCGAGAACGATCCGCTGAGGATCGCCGGCTCGCGCCCGGAGATCAGGGCGCGCACGAGCACCTGCACGCCGGCGATGTATCCCGCCGGGAGAGCGAGCAGCCACGCGCCGGCTCCGATCCGTTCAGCCGTGGCGAGGGCGCTGGAGGTGAGCGCGTTGCGACTGAGCGCGACGGTCTTCGGAACCCCGGTCGACCCGGAGGTGGTGAGCACGACCGCCGTCCCGGGAGGGACGTCGCGGGGCAGCGTCCGCCCCGCGGAGTCGAGGCCGACGGCGGGGCCCGCGCCGAGCACGGCGCCGCGGAGCGCGCGCAGCACGTCCCGTGCGTCGTCGCCGCCCACCGACTCGAGCCTCATCGCCGCATCCGCCCCCGCCCCTTGCGTGAATCGGCTGCCAAACCGGCGGGTTTGGCAGCCGATTCACGCAACACGAGCGGCGTCAGTAGTGCCACGGGAAACCTGACCAGTCGGGATCGCGCTTGCCGAGGAACGCGTCGCGGCCCTCGACGGCCTCATCGGTGCCGTAGGCGAGGCGCGTGGCCTCGCCGGCGAACACCTGCTGCCCGACGAGGCCGTCGTCGACGGCGTTGAACGCGAACTTCAGCATCCGGATGGCCGTCGGCGACTTGCCGAGGATCGTGCGCGCCATCGCGACAGCCTCGCGCTCGAGGTCGCCGTGGGGCACGACGCGGTTCACCGCGCCCATCTCGTACGCGCGCTGCGCGGAGTACTCCTCGGCGAGGAAGAACACCTCCCGCGCGAGCTTCTGACCGGTCTGCCGCGCGAAATACGCCGAGCCGTAGCCGGCGTCGAACGAGCCGACGTCGGCGTCGGTCTGCTTGAACCTGCCGTGCTCGGCCGACGCGACCGTCAGGTCGCACACGACGTGAAGGGAATGCCCCCCACCGGCCGCCCATCCGGGGACGACGGCGATGACGACCTTCGGCATGAACCGGATGAGGCGCTGCACCTCGAGGATGTGGAGGCGCCCCGCGCGCGCGGGGTCGGCCACGCTCGTCTCGTCCTCGGAGTACTTGTATCCGTCGCGTCCGCGGATGCGCTGATCGCCGCCGGAGCAGAACGCCCAGCCGCCGTCCTTCGGACTCGGTCCGTTGCCGGTGAGGAGCACGACGCCGATGCGCGGGTCTTGCCGGGCGGTGTCGAGGGCGTGATACAGCTCGTCGACGGTGTGCGGCCGGAACGCGTTGCGCACCTCCGGACGGTCGAACGCGATGCGGGCGATGCGTCCGTCGTGCGAGACGTGCGCCGTGATGTCGGTGTACCGCTCATCCGCGGCGGTGGCCACCCACTCCGCCGGGTCGAAGAGCTCGGAGACCGTCACGCGCCGTTCTTCCCGTCGCGCCAGCGCAGCCACCGCCGCACGGTGTCGTAGTCGGGGTCCGACGGCGCCCAGCCCAGGGTGAACAGCCGCGCCCCCGCCTCGAACAGCGCGTCGGCGACGCCCTCGTCGCGTCGCTTCAGCTCGTTCGACACGAGGAGGCCCGAGACATCCCTGCCGTCGGTCTCGCCCCACCTCTCGATGACGGAGATCTTGTGCGGAAGGTCCTCCGGTGCGACGAAGCTGTGCCAGATGTCGGCGTGACGCGCGACGATGCGCAGGGTCTTCTGCTCCCCCTTGCCGCCGATGAGAACCGGGATGCGGCGGGTGGGGGCGGGATTCACCCGCTCCCACCGGGCCTCGACGCGGTCGAGTCCGGCGGCCAGGTCGTTGAGGCGCGATCCGGGCGTGCCGAACTCGTAGCCGTACTCGTCGTAGTCGCGCTGGAACCAGCCCGAGCCCGTCCCGAAGATGAAGCGGCCGCCACTGATGTGGTCGAGGGTGCGGGCCATGTCTGCCTGCAGATCGGCGTTCCGGTAGCTGTTGCAGCTCACGAGCGAGCCGAACTCGACGCGCTCGGTCTGCTCGGCCCACGCGCCGAGCATCGTCCACGACTCGAAGTGCGCGCCGTCCGGGTCGCCGAAGAGCGGGAAGAAATGGTCCCAGTTGAACAGGATGTCCACGCCCATCTCCTCCAGTCGCGACACAGCGTCGCGGATCTGCGCATAGGTGGCGTGCTGCGGTTCGATCTGCACGCCGATGCGTACGGGGGTGTCCAGGAGCATGGACTCAGCCTAGAGCGGCGGCGAGCCCGATCATCGACTCCGCCGTGCCTTGCGGAAGCCGTCGATGCTGTCCCACGCGCCGACCGCGACGACGCCGAATCCGAACACCGTCGCCAGGATGCTCGCCACGGTGCTGCCGTCAGCGGGGATCAGAGCCGGGAAGAAGTCGGGGTTGAGAATCCGCTGCTGAAGGAGCAGCCACACGATCGGAACGACGATGGCCACGTTGAGGAGCAGGTTGACCGTCGCCGAGGCTCCCGCCCAGCGTCCACGGGCGTAGACCCAGATCGCCAGGAGCGCCTCGAGGGCCAGAACCACGAAGAGGCCGCCGATCCACCACGGCGCGAGCCCCGGATGCAGGAACGACAGCCGCTCGCCGTCGGGGAGGAAGGCGAACCCCACGAACAGGTCCCACAGGACGGCGCCCGCAGCCACGGCGAGGAAGACCAGCGAGGCGATGAGATCGCTGAGCTTCGCGCCGCTCTCACGGACCTGGGGGAGGTCGTCGATGCTCCAGGAGCCGACCAGACCCGCGCCGGCGCTGCCGGAGGAGCGCTCGACGATGGCGAAGACCACGGTCGTCCAGAAGCCGATGTGGACGATCACCGCGATCACCACGCTCACGACGGCGCCGACGATCTGGCCGAAGCCGGCCCCGGCGAGTACCTGAGCGAGAGCGACGCCGAAGGCGGCGCACGCGGGCACGATCGCCCACAGCAGCTTGGTGAGCCGCCACCACGGCAGGAAGTACCGCGGGCCGATGAGATGGAGCGGCCGGTCGACGTAGCCCGCCGCGAGCGTGTCGGGATCGCCCAGCTGCGTGAGCACAGCGCGCTCCGCGACATCCGGCGCCTCGCCGGCTCCGACGCGGGCGTCGACCTGGTCGACGATGGAGGCGTGCAGTTCCGCCCCGAGGTCGGGCCGCTGCTTCTCCGGGACGGAGCGCATCGCTGCCGCGACGTAGCGGTCGGTGAGGGTGGTCATGTCAGTCCTCCTGATCGAGCGCGGCGACCGCAAGCCCGACGGCGCGCCACTCGGTGAGAAGCCGGTCGGCGAGGGTCACGCCGACGGGGCTTGTGCGGTAGAACTTGCGCGGGCGGGTCTCGTCGGTGTTCCACTCGCTGGTGAGGTAGCCCTGCTTCTCCAGCCGCCGCAGGAGCGGATACAGGGTGTTGGCGTCGGTGGGGAATCCGCGGCCGGCCAGATCCTCGAGGAGCCCGTAGCCGTAGCCGGGTTCGCGCAGCAGCTGCAGACAGGCCAGCACGATCGTCCCGCGCCGGATCTCCTGCAGATGGCTGGCGAGCACCTCATCATCGTTCACATCTCGCACGTTACTGTGTCGCGCACACTATAGTCAACCGCGCAATGTCGTCACCCGGCCGTCGCGGCAGGATGGGGCTATGACTCTCCCTCCGCTCGACGAGATGCTGGCGGACGCGCACGTCGTGGCCCTGCCGATGCACACGAGGTTCCGCGGCGTGCAGGTACGGGAGGCGATGCTCTTCGAGGGACCGTCCGGCTGGACGGAGTTCTCGCCGTTCGTCGAGTACGACGACCTCGAGAGTGCCGCGTGGCTCGCCGCCGCTGTCGAGTTCGGGTGGGAGGAGCGACCCGCCCCCGTCCGCGAGACCGTGCCCGTCAACGCGACAGTGCCCGCCGTCCCGGCCGACGCCGTCCGCGCGGTGCTCGCACGGTTCCACGGCTGCCGCACGGCGAAGGTCAAAGTCGCCGAGCGCGGCCAATCCCTCGCCGACGACATCGCGCGCGTGCGGGAGGTGCGCGAGCGGATGGGGCCGGAGGGCCGCATCCGCGTGGACGCCAATGGCGGCTGGAACGTGGACGAGGCCGAGCACGCCCTGCACGCGCTCGCGCCGTACGACCTGGAGTACGCCGAGCAGCCCTGCGCGAGCATCGACGAGCTCGCCCAGCTCCGCGAGCGCGTCGCCTACATGGGGATCCCCATCGCGGCCGACGAAAGCGTCCGCAAGGCGGATGATCCGCTGCGGGTCGCACGGGCGGGTGCCGCCGATCTGCTCGTCGTGAAGGCGCAGCCCCTCGGCGGCGTGCGGCGCGCGCGCGACCTCGTCGCCGCCTCCGGCCTGCCCGCCGTCGTCTCCAGCGCCCTCGACACCTCGGTCGGCATCGCGATGGGCGTCGCCCTCGCCGCGGCGCTCCCCGAGCTCGACTACGACTGCGGTCTCGGCACGGGGTCGCTGTTCGTCTCCGACGTCGCCGACCCGCCTCTCCAGCCCCGCGACGGCGCGCTCGCGGTGACCGCGGTGGTTCCGGATGCGGCGCGCCTGGAGGCGCTCGCCGCGTCCGGCGATCGGCGGGAGTGGTGGCGGAAGCGGCTCACCCGCTGCCACGCGTTGCTGGCGGCGGGCTGAGACCCCCGGTCAGCTCCGGGCGATGAGGAGCGGGACGACGCCGGCGATGCTCTCCTGGATCTCCCGGCGCGCGGCGGTGCGGTCGAGTCCCGCCATCACCGCGCGAGTGACGGTCGCCTCCCAGACCGAGAGCAGCAGCCGCGCCGCCTCCGCCGCCGGGAGCATCAGACGAAGCCCGGTCGCGGCGGCGATGTCGTCGATCAGTCGCACGATGTTCCCGCACACGTCGGCGTCCTGCTGCAGGAATGCGGACGCCATCTCCGGGTTGCGCAGCGCGTGCATGCGGATCTCGCTCATGAGGAGGACGCCCAGCCGATCGTCGCCGGGAAGGTCGAGCACGCGGTCGACGATCTCGACCGCGGTGCCTTCGAATCCGCCCTGCGCCTCGAGCTGCGCGACGCGCTCGGCGACCTCGGCGACCCGCGCCGACGTCACCGTCGCGGCGAGCTCGAGGAAGAGCTCCTCCTTCGACGCGAAGTTGGAGTAGAACGCCCCTCGAGTGAAGCCGGCGCGTTCGCAGACGGCCTCCACCGAGGTCGCGTCCAGGCCCACCTCGGCGAACACGGCTGCGGCGGCATCGAGAAGACGCTGCCGGGTCGCCTCGCGGCGCCGCGGCGTACTGGCGACGTCGGTCATGACACCTCCCGGGTTCACATCGTTCCCCCAGCCTGGCACGGCCGGGCGGGCTCTACGATACATGTGTGTATTGGATACAGAGCTGTATCGAACTCGCTCGAATCTGATCGGAGCATCCGTGTCCACACTCCTCTCGACGCTCGGTCGTTGGTCGTACCGGCACGCGTGGCGCGTGCTGATCGCGTGGATCGTCGTGCTGCTGGCCGCCGGCGGCGGAGCGCTCGCCCTCAATCAGGGCACGGACAACTCCTTCTCGATCCCCGGGACCGAAGCTCAGGAGGGACTCGCGCAGCTGTCGCGCACGTTCCCGCAGGTCAGCGGCACGAGCGCCCAGGTCGTCCTCGTGGCCGCCGACGGCGAGCGGGTCGACGAAGAGCCGTACACGGACGCGATCGCGGGGCTCGTGGCCGACCTCGAGAGCGTCGACGGCGTGCTGGCCGTCAGCGACCCGTTCGATGAGAATCTGTCGGGCCTCGTCACCGACGACGCGGACGCCGCCATCGTGCGGCTGCAGTTCGACGGCCAGGGCACGAGCGTCCCGGCGTCGGCGAAGCAGGCGCTCACCGATGCCGCCGACGCCTTCGCCGCAGACCTCCCCGACGGGGCGCAGTCGGCCCTGGGCGGTGACCTGTTCGCCAACTCGGTCCCGGGTGTCACGATCACCGAGGCCGTCGGCCTCGTCATCGCCCTCCTCGTGCTGTTCGTGACGTTCCGCTCGTTCGTGATGGCGGGTCTCCCCCTGGCCACCGCCATCGTCGGCGTCGGGCTGTCGATGGCGCTGATCCTCCTCGCCACCGCCTTCGCACCCATCTCGTCCACCACCCCGCTCCTCGCGCTGATGCTGGGTCTTGCCGTCGGGATCGACTACGCACTCTTCATCGCCGCGCGACATCAGGATCAGGTGCGCGACGGCATGGACCCCGAGGAGTCGGCGGCCCGTGCCACCGGAACCGCGGGATCCGCGGTGACCTTCGCCGGCATCACGGTGCTCATCGCTCTCATCGGCCTGTCGTTCGCCGGCATCCCCTTCCTCACCACGATGGGGATCGCCGCCGCTGTCGCCGTGGCGCTGTCGGTTCTCGTCTCGGTCACCCTCACGCCGGCGCTGCTCGGCTTCGTCGGACGCCGGGCGGCGGGACGCACCCGGCGGAAGCGGCCGGCGGCTGCGGTGCCCGCGCCCCGGACCAATCGATGGGTACGTCTGGTGTCGAAGCATCCGCTCGTCACGGCCGTCGCGGTCGTGCTCGGACTCGGCATCGTCGCGATCCCCGCGGGAAGCCTCGCGCTCGCGCTCCCGAACGCGGGGATGCTGCCGGAATCCAACTCCGCACGGCAGAGCTACGACCTCGCCGCCGAGCGCTTCGGCGAGGGATTCAACGGCCCGCTGATCCTCACCGGCACGATCGTGACCTCCACCGATCCCGTCGGTCTCATGGACGACCTCGCCGCCGAGGTCGAGCGCATCCCGGGCGTGCGCGAGGTGGCGCTCGCGACCCCCAATGAGACCGCCGACACCGGCATCGTGCAGATCGTCCCCGAGACCGCCCCGGACGACCCGGCCACCGCCGACCTCGTGCGCGAGCTGCGCGCGCACCACGACGAGTGGCTGGACGAATTCGGCATCGACCTCAAGGTCACCGGGTTCACCGCTGTCACGATCGACATCTCCGATCGCCTCGGCGCCGCCCTGGTGCCCTTCGGACTGTTCGTCGTGGGGCTGTCGTTCCTGCTTCTCATGGTGGTGTTCCGCTCGATCGCCGTCCCCCTCACCGCCGCACTCGGGTACCTGCTGTCCGTCGCCGCCGCCTTCGGCGTCGTCGCGGCCGTGTTCGAGTGGGGGTGGTTCGCCGATCTGCTGCATGTCACGCGCGAGGGCCCGGTGATCTCGTTCATGCCGATCGTCCTCATGGGCGTTCTGTTCGGCCTGGCCATGGACTACCAGGTCTTCCTCGTGACACGGATGCGCGAGGACTACGTCCACGCACGGGCGCGGGCGGGGGCATCCGCCGATCGGCGCACGATCGCCGTCGACGCGGTGCGTTCGGGCTTCTCCGCGACGGCGCGCGTGGTCACCGCCGCCGCGCTCATCATGTTCGCGGTGTTCGCCGCATTCGTGCCGGAGGGCGACTCGGCGATCAAGCCGATCGCGCTCGGCCTCGCCGCCGGCATCGCCATCGACGCGTTCCTCGTGCGGATGACGCTCATCCCCGCGCTCATGACGCTCCTCGGCGACAAGGCCTGGTGGATGCCGGCCTGGCTCGACCGGATGCTGCCCTCCCTCGACGTCGAAGGCGAGGCCGTCGAACGCGAGCGTGCGCTCAAGGACTGGCCAGGAGCCGGCTCGACGGCGATCGTGACCGCGGAGGGCGTCGGCCTCGAGGTCCGCGACGTGTCGCTGTTCGACGACCTCACGCTCTCGATGGAGGCCGGAGACGCCGCGATCCTGACATCGACCGACCCGCGCTCGGCGCGCGCGGCGCTGCTGACCCTCGCCGGGCGCACCTCGCCGAGCGAGGGGCGCCTCCGCGTGGCAGGGCATCTCCTTCCCGGCCGCGAGGCGTGGGTGCGAAGCCACGTCGGCATCGCGCAGCTCGATGAGGCGGAGGAACCGCTCGGCGAGCTGCGCGAGGCCCTCCGCGGACGCCCCGGCCTCCTCGCCGTCTGCGGCGCCGATGCGCTTGCGCACGGAGCGCTCCGCGACCAGGCGGCCGCGACCCTCCGCGACGCGGCAGCACGCGGCGAGTGGACGCTGGTCGTCACGGCGGCCGACGTCGCCGCGGTGCGTCGGCTGCTCGACGAAGCCGGTTGGCGCGAGGCATCCGTCGTCGCCGTCACCCCCGCATCCCCCCGTACCTCCGACCTCACCGAGGTGACCGCATGACCGCCCTGCTCGAACGCGCCGGAACGCGCCGGCCCATCACGTGGCTCACGATCGTGGGGGCGCTCCTGCTTCCCGTGATCCTCGGCGGCGTGCTCGTCACGGCGCTGTACAACCCCGTCGAGCGGCTCGACGCCATGACCGCCGCCGTCGTCAACGACGACGAGCCGGTGGAGCTCGACGGGCAGACCGTTCCGCTCGGCCGGCAGCTGACCGCCGGCCTGGTCGAAGGCTCCGACGAGCTGCCGAGCAATCTCACGTGGACGATCACGAACGACGAGGACGCCGCGGCGGGACTCGCCGACGGCAGCTACGACGCGGTCATCATGATCCCCGAGAACTTCTCGGCCGCCGCCACCTCGACCGCGCCCGGCGGCTCACCCGAGCAGGCCACCATCCGCGTCACCACTCCCCCCGACAGCCTCGTGGTCGACGACGCGATCTCGGCGCAGGTGACCTCGGCCGCCGCGTCCCTTCTCGGCACGTCGCTGTCGGAGGTGTACCTCGAGAACGTGTTCGTCGGCTTCTCCACTCTCGGCGACCAGCTGGGCACCGCCGCCGACGGCGCCGCCCAGCTCGCGGACGGTGCACGCCAGGCAGCAGACGGCGCCGGCCAGCTGCCCTCCGGGGCCGCGCAACTCGCCGACGGTGCCGGACAGCTCTCCTCGGGCGCCGGCGAGCTCGCGACCGGTCTCGACCGGATCGCGGGCGGTATCGGGCAGTCGGCATCCGGAGCCGGACAGCTCGCGACCGGAGCATCCGCCGGAGCCGCACAGCTGCGTGCGTCGGGACTGGTGCCGGCGGAGCTCACCGCAGCGGCGGGGCAGGCGGCCACGGCCGCGGCCGGGGCCGCCTCGGGAGTGGACGCTCTCGTCGGTCAGCTCACCGCGCTGCAGGCGGCGGCCTGTGAGACGCCGGGGCCGGTCTGCGATCAGGCCTCCGTCGCGCTGGCCACCGCGACGGGAACCCAGCCGGCTGCCGCCGGCGCCGCCCAGGCGACCGCCGGCGTCGGCGCTGGCCTCGGGCAGTTCGCCGCGGCCGCGCCGGAGCAGATCGCCGGCCAACTCGACTCGGTCGCCGCCGGCGCCGGTGCGCTGCAGGGCGGGCTGGATCAGCTCTCCGCCGGGGCCACCCAGTCCGCCGCCGGAGCGCGGGCGCTGTCGTCGGGCGCCGGTCAGCTCTCCAGCGGCGCGGGCGAGCTCGCCACCGGCGCCCAGTCGCTGGCCGACGGCGTCGGCCGGGTCGCAGACGGCACGGGCGAGCTCGCGACCGGCCTGCAGACCGCTGTCGACGAGATCCCCGCCTACTCCGAGGACGAGGCGCAGAGCCTGGCGTCGGTGGTGGCCGACCCCGTCGCGGCCGAGGGCGTCGAGACGAACCTTTTCGGGGCATCCGCGGTGCCGCTGCTCGTGACCGTCGCGCTGTGGTTCGGCGGCCTCGGCACGTTCGTGGCGCTGCGCGCGGTGACCGCCCGCACGCTCGCGTCGCGCCGCCCGTCGGCGATGCTCGCGCTTCGCGGTCTGCTGCCCGCGGCCGGGATCGGCGCGGCGCAGGGCCTCCTCGTGGCCGCTGTCGTGCAGCTGGCGGCGTCGTACGGCTGGGCGGAGTGGTCGGCCTTCGCGTTGGCATCGGTTGCCGCGGGCATCGCGTTCGCCGCCGTGAATCAGGCGCTCGTGGCCGTCTTCGGCGGCGCGGGACGGTGGATCTCCGCCGTCATCGGCGTGCTGGCGGTGGCGACCGGCGTCGTCTCGACCGTGCCGGGGGTGCTCTCCGCCGTCGCCGGTCTTCTGCCGACCTCGCCCGCCTACAACGGCATGCTCGCCGGCCTCACGGCAGGCGACGGCCTGGGCTCGGCGCTCGTCGGACTCGCGGTGTGGGCGGTGCTGTCGTTCGTCGCGACCACGGTCGCTGTCGCCCGCCGCCGCTCGGTGTCGCCGCGCGCCCTCCTCGCGACCTGAGGCTCCCGCCGTCCCGAGACCGCATCCGCGCCACGAGACTGCGTCCGACGGATGCTGTCTCGTGGCGCCCATGCCGTCTCACGGGCGCGAGCGGGTCAGGACGTCAGGCCGGAGTAGGCGTGGAGGCCCTTGAAGAACATGTTCACGATCGTGAAGTTGAACAGCACCGCCGTGAAGCCGATGATCGACAGCCACGCCGAGCGCGTGCCGCGCCATCCGCGGGTCGCGCGCGCGTGGATGTAGCCGGCGTAGAGCACCCAGATGACGAAGGTCCACACTTCCTTCGTGTCGAAGCCCCAGTAGCGGCCCCACGCGTCGTTGGCCCAGATCGACCCCGCGATGAGCGTGAAGGTCCAGAAGATGAAGCCCACGATCGCGAACCGGTAGGCGAGCGATTCGAGCGCATCCGATGCCGGCAGGGTTCGGAGGAACCCCCCGGATGCCGCTCGCCGCTCCCGCCGTGCCTGCAGGAGCTGCAGCACCGACAGGCCGAACGCCAGTGCGAACAGCGCCGTCGCCAGCGACGCGACGAAGACGTGGATGACGAGCCACACCGACTTCAGCGGATCAGCCAGCGGCACCACCTGCACGTAGAACGCCAGCGTCGCCCCGCCGAGGAGGATCACGGTGAGCCCGGTGATGAAGGACCCGAGGAAGCGCAGGTCGTAACGCAGCAGCACCGCGAGGTACACCGCGACGATGAGCATCGTGCCGGTGAGTGCGAACTCGTACATGTTCGACCACGGCACGCGTCCGGCGGCGATGCCGCGCGTGACGTCCGCGGCCACGTGGAAGAGGAAGGCGAGAACGGTCAGCGACGTGCCGATCCGCGCCCACACGTATCGCGGCCTGTCGGCTGCCGCACCCCCCGTGCGGACGATGCTCGCGGCGGCGGGGGCGGATGCTGCGCCGCCGGCGGCGACGAGCTCGCGCTCGCGCGCGGCATCCTGCGCCTTCACGGCCACGTCGGAGCGGCGGGCGATGTCGAACGCGTAGGCCCCGAACGCCAGCACGTAGATCGCGATCGCGGTCCAGACCAGCAGCACGGAGACCGAGTCGAGCGAGAACGGGGATTCGGTGCCGGGCATGGTCTCAGTCTACGTGCGGCGTACGCCGCCACCCCTCGACGGCCTCCCCGCTGCGGGCGGCGAGCTGTTCGACGGCGGCCGCGAGCGTCGGGTCCTCGCCGCGCGCGAGCCCGGCGTACTCGAGCACCACCGTCCGCCCGCGCGGAGTCGCCTTGACCCACATGCGCCGCCGGGGGACGAACAGCGCAGCGAGGAGCCCCGCGGTGGCGAGCGCGGCGAACGCGAGCACCCATGGCGCGGCGATGTCGCGGTGGATCGACAGCGACACGAACCGCTTGACCGACTCCCCGGCATCCGTCGCCCCCGCCGGGGACTCGTCGACGAAAGTGATCGTCCCGAGCCCGTTGGGCAGCGGAGCGCTCTCCCCCGGCAGCAGCTGGATCGAGTCGACGTCGACGGCGCGGCCGGTGAGCTGGGTCATGTCGCTCACGTCGAGCGTGTACACCGAGCGCGGAGTGCCGTCGTCGATGCCGAGGTCGCCCTCGTAGACGTCGAGAGTCAGCATCGGATATTGCAGGTCCCCGTAGATCGACGAGAAGGCGCCGGACTTCAGCGGCTGCATGGTCGGATAGAAGAAGCCGATGAGTCCGATCTGCTCGGGAAGGCCGTCGGCGACCTTGACGACGCCCAGCGAGGTCATGTTCGCATCCTGCGGGAGGAACGGCACCGAGCTCCGGTAGATCTCCAGCCCGTCGGCATCCGTGATCGAGATCGTCGGGGCGTACCCGTTGCCCATGAGGTAGACCTTGTCGCCGGCGATGTCGAGCGGAGAGTTGACGCGGACGGTGCCGTCGGCGGGATCCGCGCCCGGCAGTTGGGTGGTCAGGTGGGCCTCGAAGTCGCCGGCCTGCCCCTGTCCCTGCTCACCGGCGGGAACGTAGGAGACGTCGAAACGGTCGAGCGTCATCGTGTACGGCTCCAGCCGCTCCTCGTCGACGAAGCGCCCCGGATTGAACGACGTGTAGTCCAGCAGGCTGTTGGCGAAGCCCTGGCCCTCGACGAGCACGGTCTGGCCGGTGTAGGTGAATCCGCCGCCGATCCCCACGGCGAGCAGGACGCCGATGAGCGCGGTGTGGAAGACGAGGTTCCCGGTCTCGCGGAGGTATCCGCGCTCGGCCGAGACGGAGTACGCCCCCCGCCCGTCGTACCGTTCGATGCGGTAGCCGGAGGAGCGCAGCTGGGCCGCAGCGAGGCTCACCGACTCGGATGCGAGGGTGTCGGCGTCCTCGCCGTCGGCGAGCTCGACGATCTCCTCGCGCACGTCGTCGAGTCGGGAGAGGCGCGCGGGCGTGCGCGGCGGCCGGGAGCGCAGCGCCTTGGCGTGGTGCCGCGTGCGCGGGATGACGCATCCGATGAGCGAGACGAAGAGCAGGATGTAGATCGCGGAGAACCACGGCGACGTATAGACGTCGAACATGCTGAGGTTGTCGAGGATCGGGGCCAGACCCGGGTTGTCGGTGAAGTACTGCGTCACGCCGTTCGGGTCGGCGCTGCGCTGCGGCACGATCGACCCCGGCACCGCCGCGATGGCCAGAAGAAGGAGCAGGACGAGCGCCGTGCGCATGCTCGTGAGCTGCCGCCACCCCCACCGGAGCCACCCCACGACGCCGAGCGCGGGTGAGGTGACCTCGCCGTCGTTGTCGGCGTGATCGGAGGGTCGCGACGGATCGGTCATCGTGACGGCGTCGTCGTCAGAGCGGGAGGGGGACACTGCCGATCACCCCCTGCAGCTGCGACATCCACACGGCCCACACGCCGGTGACCATGAGCAGGCCGAGCACGATGAGCAGCACGCCACCGAGAAGGTTCACGGCACGGATGTGACGGCGCAGGAACGCCACCGAGCGCGTGGCCCATCCGAAACCGAGGGCGAGGAGGAGGAAGGGGATGCCGAGGCCCAGCGAGTAGGCCAGCCCCAGGAGCGCCGCGCGTCCGGGGTCGCCGAGGTTCCACGACACCGAGAAGATGGCGGCGAGCGTCGGCCCGATGCACGGCGTCCACCCGATCCCGAGCGCGATCCCCAGCAGCGGCGCGCCGACGAGGCCGATGTTGCTGCGGGCCTGCGGGCGGAAGGTGCGCTGGGCGAGTCCGAACATGCCGATGAAGACGAGGCCCAGCAGGATGATGACCACGCCCATGACGCGCGTGATCGGGTCGGCGAACTCGACGAAGAAGCGACCGACCGTGCCCCCCAGCACGTTCACCGTCATGAAGACGAGCGTGAAGCCGGCGATGAACAGCAGCACTCCGCCCAGGAGCCGTCCCCGCCCCGGGGCGCCGGCGGACGCGCCACGACGCGGCGTGACGGTTCCGCCGATGAACCCGAGGTAGCCCGGGACCAGGGGAAGCACGCACGGCGACAGGAACGACACCAGACCCGCAGCGAGGGCGATCGGCAGCGCGACCCAGAGCGCCCCGTCAACGACGGTGGCCCCGGGGTTCACGGCGACTCCGCGAGGACCGTCTTGACGATCGACTCGAGGATCGACGCCTCCGCGAGCTCGCCGATCACCCGGGCGGCCACGCGGCCCTGGGCATCGAGCACGAGGGTCACGGGTGTCGCGCTGAGCGGCGCATGCTCGGTGAACGCGAGCTTCACGGCCCCGTCATCGACGGCGATGATGCTCGGGTAGGAGATGCCGTGGTCGCGGGCGAACGAGGCGGCCGTGGCGGGCTGGTCGTACGTGTTGACCCCGAGGAACGACACGTCCTGGCCTTCGAAGCTCTCGTAGGCTTCCTGCAGCCTGGGAGCCTCCACGATGCAGGGACCGCACGCGGCGTACCAGAAGTTCACCACCAGCACGCGGCCCGCGTAGTCGGCGTGGGAGACCTCGTCCCCGGTCTCCAGGACACCGGAGAACTCGACGCTCTCGCCCCGGTCGGCCGGCGCGATCTCGTCGGCTTCGAAACCGTTCGCGGCGATGTATCCCTTGTTGTCACCGGCGCGGTACTGCTCGGCGAGCGGGTCGCTCGAGCACGCCGCGAGGCCCAGGACGAGCGCGGCGGCGGCCACCGCCGCCAGCACACGACGCATCACACCGCTCCCACATCGACTGCTCCGGCGGTGGAGGCCGGCTCGGCGTAGGCCACCTCGGTCCACCCGCCGCCGCGCCGCTCGAAGCTCGTCACGCTCGACAGCGCGCAACGACGCCGTCGCGGGTCATGCCGGAAAGGCGACGCGGCGATGTCGAGATGGGCCACCCAGATCGGCAGCTGGTGAGACACGATGACCACATCGCCCGCGGATGCCGCGTCCCACGCCGCGTCCATGGCTTCCCGCATGCGCGACGCGATCGCGGAGTACGCCTCACCCCAGCTCGGGAGCGCCGGCTGGGCGAGGTGGCGCCAGTTCCACGGGTTGTAGAAGACCCGCTGCATCCGGCGGCCCTCGAAGACGTTGGTCGGTTCGATGACGCGCTCATCGATCACCGGTTCGAGGCCGAACAACTCCTCGAAGGGCCGCGCCGACTCGCGCGTGCGCTGCAGCGGCGAGACCACGAGCGCGCCCACGGGGCGCTCGAGCGAGTGCACGTACTCGGCCGCCTGCCGCGCCATCCGCCGGCCGTCGGCGCTGAGGCCGAACCCGGGAAGGCGCCCGTAGAGCACGCGTCGAGGGTTGTCGACCTCGCCGTGGCGCACGAGGTGGAGGCGGTCGGCGGGCACGTCATCAGTCTACGGCGCGGGCCGCTGAGGGACGGCTGAGGAAGGTCGCCGTCGAGAGGTCAGGCGCTGTCGGGCTGTTCATCGCGGCGGGAGCGCACCGCCGCGCGGATGCGGACGACGAGGAACCAGACGACGGCGATCACGACGACGGCGATCACGAAGTACTGCAGCATGTCGGCGTAGGCCTCGACGACGTGCCAGTTCTCGCCGAGGAGGAACCCGGCCATCACGAAGATCGTGTTCCACACGGCGCTCCCGGCGGCGGTCAAGAGGCCGAAGGTCCACCAGCGCATCGCCGACACCCCCGCCGGGATCGAGATGAGGCTGCGGAAAAGAGGGATCATGCGCCCGAAGAAGACCGCGGCGGCGCCGTGACGCCGGAACCACGCGACGGTCTTGTCGATGTCGTCGACCTTCATCAGGGGGATCCACCCGGCGACTCTGCGGAGGCGGTCGGCGCCCAGCCACCGGCCGAGCCCGTACAGCACATAGGCTCCGATGACCGATCCGACGGTCGTCCAGATGAGCGCCTCGGCGAGGGTGAAGGATCCGCGGCTGGCGGTGAGCCCCGCCATCGGGAGCACGACCTCGCTCGGCAGCGGCGGGAAGAGGTTCTCCAGGGCGATCGCGACGCCGGCGCCGATCGGGCCGATCACCTCCATGAGCGAGACTGTCCAGTCGGCGAGCGCGGTCAGCCAGGAGCCGTCTGAAGAGGCGCTGGCGGCGAGGAGGGTGTTCGTCATGAGGTTTCCGGGGGTCGGCCCGCTCCCACCCTACGAAGGGAGACCTGGTCGAAGCCTGGGGGCTCTCCCCCGCAGTCGTTCGGGTTATCCGGATGTTCTCCTCGACGTCACCGGGGGCCGCCACGACCATCGCGAGGCCGCCGGCGGTGACGCTCGGGGCCCGCACGTAGACTGCCCCTTGTGAGTGAACGCGTTCTCGTGAAGCAGCTGCAGGCCCTCCCCGACGGCGCCGTCTCGGTGTCGGGATGGGTCGAGACGGTGCGCGATCAGAAGAAGGTGCAGTTCGTCATCCTGCGCGACGAGACGGGCGCGGTGCAGCTGGTGAACCCCGCGACGCGCGAGGTCGCCGACGACGCCGATGCCGCCGCATCCGCCGCACTGGCGCTGACCGAGTCGATCTCGAACCTGGCGACCGGCACGTTCCTCACGGTGCACGGCGAGCTCAAGCACGACGAGCGCGTGAAGCTCGGCGGCGTGGAGATCAAGGTGCGTGCGCTCGACATCGCCGCCGCGGCCCTGCCGGAGACGCCCATCGCCGCCGACAGCGGGCTCGACAAGCGCATGGACTGGCGCTTCCTCGACCTGCGTCAGGCACGCAACAACCTCATCTTCCGCGTGCAGACGACTCTGGAGCACGCCATGCGCACGTACTGGATCGAGCGCGACTACATCGAGATCCACTCCCCCAAGCTCATGTCGAGCCCCTCGGAGTCCAACGCCGAGCTGTTCAGCATGGAGTACTTCGAAGACAAGACGGCCTACCTCGCCCAGAGCCCGCAGCACTTCAAGCAGATGGCGCAGTCGGCCGGTTTCGGCAAGATCTTCGAGATCGGCGACGTCTTCCGGGCCGACCCGTCGTTCACGTCGCGGCACGCGACGGAGTTCACGTCGGTGGACGCCGAGATCAGCTGGATCGACTCGCACGAAGACGTCGCGCGGATGCAGGAGGAGCTCCTGCAGTTCGCCATCCAGGCCGTGAAGGACAAGCACGGCGCCGACATCGAGGAACTGTTCGGCATCGACGTCGTCGTTCCGACCGTGCCGTTCCCGCGCATCCCGCTGGCCGAGGCGCGGGAGACCGTGAAGCAGCGCGGGTACGAGATCCCGCGCACCGACGGCGACCTCGACCCGGAGGGCGAGCGTCAGGTCGCCGCCTACATCGAAGAGACGTACGGCCACCAGTTCGTCTTCGTCACCGACTACCACCCCGAGATCCGCCCGTACTACCACATGCGCGATCCCGACACCGGGCTCACGAAGTCGTACGACCTGCTGTTCAAGGGCGTCGAGATCACCACGGGCGCGCAGCGCGAGCACCGCGTGCGCGTGCTCGAGGAGCAGGCCGTGGAGAAGGGGCTCGACCTGGCCGGCGTCGCCGACTACCTCGACTTCTTCCGCTACGGCACCCCGCCCCACGGCGGTTTCGGCATGGGTCTCGCCCGGCTGCTGATGCTGCTCCTCGGCGAGAGCAGCATCCGCGAGGTGACCTTCCTCTTCCGCGGTCCGACCCGCCTCGCCCCGTAGTCCCGGCACGGCAGCCCCTCTCGCACACAGACGCCTGCCGAACTCCTCAAGAGCGGCGCCGGCAATCGCGGCGACCGCGTGAACGCGCGGCCTGGCCGGGCCGGGCAGTGCGATCTTGAGGAGTTGCGCGACCGGCCACCTCGAGTTCAACCGGGGACGGTCGAGCCGTCATGTGACGCGCATAGCTTCCTCTCGTCCGACCTCGCCCGTGCGCGGGGTCGTCGCACCCGAGAGGAACACATGTCATCCATCCTGTTGCGTCCCGGCCGACTGGTCGCGGGCGTCGCCCTCGCCGCCGCCGCGGCCCTCGCCCTGGCCGGTTGCGCCGGCGGCACCGCAGAGGCCTCCAGCCAGAGCGAGTCCGGCGCCGACGCGGCCGCCGCCACGAGCGTCGCGGACTTCGGCTCGTTCGAGCAGCTCGAAGAGGCAGCCAGGGCCGAGGGTCAGCTCAACGTCATCGCGCTTCCCCGCGACTGGGCGAACTACGGCGAGATCCTCGACCTGTTCGCCGAGCAGTACCCCGAGATCACGATCAACGAGCAGTCGCCCGACATCTCCAGCGCCGAGGAGATCCAGGCCGCGGAGACCAACGAGGGACTGGACACCGCGCCGGACGTCTTCGACCTGGGCCTCACCGTCGCGCTGCAGAACACCGACTGGTTCGCCCCCTACCAGGTGCAGACGTGGGACGACATCCCCGACGCCCTCAAGGAGCCGTCGGGTCTATTCGTCGGAGACTACGGCGGCTACATGTCGATCGGCTACGACTCGGCCCGTTTCGACGCCCCGGAGACGCTCGACGACCTGCTCGGCGACGACTACCGCGGTGCCGTGGCCATCAACGGTGATCCGACCCAGGCCGGCGCCGCGTTCGCCGCGGTCGGTCTCGCCACGGTCCAGTCCGAGGGATCGCTCGACGACTTCCAGCCGGGCATCGACTTCTTCAGCGACCTCAACGCCGCGGGCAACATGCTCAAGCTCGATGTGACCAGCGCGACCGTCGCCAGCGGCGAGACGCCGGTCGTCTTCGACTGGGACTACCTCAACGCTGCCCACACGGCCGATCTGCCGACGTGGGAGACTGTCGTTCTCCCCGGCATCGGCTACGCCGGCTACTACAACCAGGCGATCAACAAGGATGCTCCGCACCCGGCCGCCGCGCGCCTGTGGCAGGAGTTCCTCTACAGCGACGACGTGCAGAACCTGTGGCTGAAGGGCGGCGCACGTCCTGCCCGCATGGAGGCGATGGTCGAGGCCGGCACGATCGACGAGGACCTCGCCGCGGCGTTGCCGGAAGCGCCCGAGGAGACTGTCGTTCCCACCGAGGAGCAGTCCACGAACGCGGGGACGCTGCTGGGTGAGAAGTGGGCCGCAGCGGTCCAGTGACCACCGACGTTCTCGACGGTCCCCCGCTGGACCGTGTGACGAGCCCCGTGGCGCCGGAGCCTTCCGCTCCCGCGCCACGGGGCGACGGGCGGCCGCGCGACTGGTCGTGGCTCGGGCTTGTTCCCTTCGCCGCCTACGTCCTGCTCTTCCTCGCCCTCCCCACCGTCCTGGCGCTGGGCTCCGGTCTGTTCGACGGGGAGGGGACGCTCACCGGTGAGAACCTCGCCGCCCTCACCGACCCCGTCATCCTGGCCACGTTCTGGAACTCCACATGGGTGTCCGTCGTCACCGCGGCCGTCGGGGCCCTCGTCGGCGCCCTCGTCTGCTGGGCGATGCTGGGCCTTCGCGAGACGGGTTTCGTCCGCACGACCGTCGACGCGGCATCCGGTGTGCTCGCCCAGTTCGGCGGTGTCATGCTCGCGTTCACGCTCATCGCCTCGATCGGAACGACCGGAGTGGTCACTGTCGCGCTCCGCGACTGGTTCGGGATCGAGCTCTACGCCGACGGTCCCTGGATCTACTCGCTCCCGGGCGTTGCGATCGCCTACATCATCTTCCAGGTTCCGCTCATGGTGATCACGTTCTTCCCGGCGATGTCGGCGCTGAAGCCGCAATGGGCCGAAGCACATCTCACGCTCGGCGGCACGCGCGGCGGCTTCTGGCTGCACGTGGGCATTCCCGTGCTCGCACCGTCGTTCCTGGCGAGTTTCCTGCTGTTGTTCGCCAACGCGTTCTCGTCGTATGCGACCGCCGCCGCGCTCGTGAGTCAGGGTTCGCAGATCGTGCCACTGCAGATCCGCACCGCCCTGACCAGTGAGACCCTCCTCGGTCGAGAGAACCTCGCCGGCGCGCTCGCGCTCGGGATGATCGTCGTCGTGGCCGTCGTCATGACGGCGTACGCGCTGGTGCAGCGCCGCGCCGCACGGTGGCAGGCATGAATCCGCTCGCGCCACCGGCGGTCGTCCGCTGGGTGATCGGCGTCGCGGTGGGACTCTTCTTCGCCGTCCCGTTCGTCGGCACGCTGCTGTTCACTCTGCGCCTGCCCGATGGCGGGTACACACTCGATCGGTGGACCGGCCTGTTCGATCCCGCGAACGCCCGGGCTCTCGCGCCGCTGTGGACCGGGCTCGGCAACTCGCTCCTGCTCGCCGCGGTCACGGTGGCGATCGTCCTGGTGCTGTTCACGCCGACGATGGTGCTGGTCGCGCTGCGCTTCCCCGCCCTCCGCCGCGTGTTCGAGTTCCTCGCCCTCCTGCCCATCTCGATTCCCGCCATCGTGCTCGTGGTCGGGCTCTCGCCGATCTACCTCTCGATCGGCCGCACCCTCGGGACCGGCGCATGGACTCTCGCGTTCGCCTACGGCATCCTCGTGCTGCCCTTCACCTATCGCGCGATCCAGGCCTCGATCGATGCGATCGATCTGCGCACTCTCTCCGAGGCGGCTCGCACGCTCGGGGCCGGCTGGCTCACCGTGCTCGTGCGCGTGATCGTGCCCAACCTCCGCACCGGACTCCTCGCTGCCGCCCTGATCACCGTCGCCGTGGTCCTGGGCGAGTTCACGATCGCGTCGCTGCTCAACCGTCAGGTGCTGCAGACCGCCCTGGTCGTCATCAACCGGCAGGACGCGTGGACCGCGGCCATCTTCACCCTCCTCGCGCTCGCCTTCGCGTTCGCGCTGCTGCTTCTCATCGGTCGCGCCGGCCGCGTCGGCGCCGCACGGCAAAGGAAGACCTCATGACGATCGCCGACGCCCCGCGCTCGCTGCCCCGCACATCCGACAACGCCCTCCTGGCGGAGGCGGGCGAGGGGACCCGCGTGCAGTTCCGCGGCGTCGTGAAGGACTACGGCGCGACGCGGGTCCTGCACGGTGTCGATCTCGACATCGCCCCCGGCGAGTTCGTATCGCTCCTCGGTCCCTCCGGATGCGGCAAGACGACGGCGCTGCGCGTTCTCGCCGGGCTCGAACGAGCCACCGGCGGCGAGGTGCTCCTCGGCGGGCGCGACGTGTCGGCGGTGCCGACCAACAAGCGTGACATCGGGATGGTGTTCCAGTCGTACTCGCTCTTCCCGCACCTGCGCGTGCTGGACAACACCGCGTTCGGGCTCCGCCGTCGTGGCGTCGGCAGAGCGGATGCCGCCAGACGCGCTCGCGACGCTCTCGAGCTGGTGGGGCTGGGCCACCTCGCCGACCGCTTCGTGCACCAGCTCTCCGGCGGTCAGCAGCAGCGGGTCGCGCTGGCCCGCGCGCTCGTGACCGAGCCGCGCGTTCTGCTTCTGGACGAGCCGCTGTCCGCCCTCGACGCGAAGGTGCGGGTGCAGCTACGCGACGAGATCCGCCGCATCCAGCTGCGCCTGGGGATCACGACGGTGTTCGTCACGCACGATCAGGAGGAGGCGCTGGCCGTGTCCGACCGCATCGCCGTGATGGCGGCGGGCCGCATCGAGCAGGTGGGCTCTCCCGAGGACCTGTATCTGCGCCCCGCGACAGCGGGGGTCGCCGCGTTCGTCGGCATCTCCAGCGTCGTGCCGGGCATCGTGAGCGGCGGCACCGTGGAGGTCTGGGGCATGGATCTGCCGCTGCAGGGCGAGGCGCCCGACGGCCACGGGGAGGTGTTCCTGCGCCCGGAGAACGTGCGCCTCGTCGGTGCCGGCGAGCCCGGCGTGGATGCGACCGTGCAGGAGAGCACCTTCCTCGGCAGCTACCGTCGCACCCTGGTGCGCACGGCGGACGGCACGCTCGTGCGCGTGCAGCATGCCGCCGGCGAGCGGGTCGAGTTCGAGGAGGCGGTGCGTATCGGCGTGGTGCCGAGCCCCGTCCTCGCGCGGCCCGTCGGCTGACAGCATCCGCGGAGGCGGGCTGCGTAGGGTGGGTCCCCATGCTCGACAACCCCTGGCTGATCTTCGCACTCACCTTCGTCGCCTCCGTCGTCGGCGCCCTGATCTTCACGGCCGTCGTCGCCCTCATCACGCGCCTCATCGCCCGCCGGCGGCATTGGCCGGAGAGCCTCATCCGCCACGCCCGGCGCCCCTTCCGCGTGGTCGTGCTGCTCGCCGGCGTGTGGATCGCGGTCGGTCTGGCGTTCCCCGACGCCTCGTGGCTCCCGGCGCTCACGCAGATCCTGACGATCCTCGTGATCGTCGCGTCGGCCTGGCTTCTCGCGGCGCTGGTCACCTTCGCCACCGACGTGACGCTGGGCCGTCACCGCATCGACGTCCCCGACAACCGCGTCGCCCGTCGCATCCGCACGCAGACCCTCATCGTGCGGCGCCTCGCGATCGCGATCATCGTCGTGATCGCGATCGGGGCGATCCTGCTGACCTTCCCGGCGGTGCGCGCGGTGGGAGCGAGCGTCCTCGCGTCGGCCGGGATCGCGTCGATCGTCGCGGGACTCGCGGCGCAGTCCGTGCTGGCCAACATGTTCGCGGGGCTGCAGCTGGCGTTCAGCGATGCCCTCCGCGTCGACGACGTCGTGGTCGTCGAGGAACAGTGGGGCAGGGTGGGCGAGATCACCCTCAGCTACGTCGTGCTCGACCTCTGGGACGACCGGCGCCTGGTGCTCCCCTGTACCTACTTCACGTCGCAGCCGTTCGAGAACTGGACGCGACAGGGCAGCGAGCTGCTCGGTTCGGTGGAGTTCGATGTCGACTGGCGCGTGTCACCGGGGCGGATGCGGACGCAGCTGGAGGCGGTGCTCGCCCGCACCGACCTCTGGGACCAGCGCGCGTCCGTGCTGCAGGTGACCGAGGCCACCGGCGGCTTCGTGCGCATCCGCATCCTGGTCACCGCCGCCGACGCGCCCACCCTGTTCGATCTGCGCTGCTACGTGCGCGAGGCGATGGTGACGTGGCTGCAGAGCGAGATGCCGGCGGCTCTTCCCGTACAGCGGGTGCTCGTGACCGACCCCGAGACGCGCCGCACCGCCGAACCCCACTCCGGGCGGCACGAGGGCCTGTTCACGGGCAGCAGCGCCGCCGAGGAGCGCGCGTCGGCGTTCACGAACGCCATCCCCGTGCAATCGGGAGACGACGAAGATCAGACGCCGCGTTAGCGCGGCGTCAGATCGGAAGGTCGATCGCGGCGCGATCGGAGACGACCGACCGCACGAACGCCGTCGCCTCCTGGTGTGCGGGGTGCGCCTGGTAACGCTCGAGCGCATCGACATCGGCGAAATCGGCGACTAGGGCGAGGTCCCAGTTCGTGGCGGGGTACGCCACGTTCGGGGCCACCTCCATGCGCTGGATCTCCTCCACCACACCCACCAGCGCGAGCAGGCGCTCCGCGGCCTGCTCGGCGTGGAGCGCGCGAGTGTCGGCGTCCTCCGCCGCGAGCTTCCAGAGGACGATGTGGCGGATGCTCACGCGGAGGCTCCTTCGGATGGGCCGGCGGCGTTCAGCACGGCGGCTCGGAGGCGGTCGGCGGAGACCCGCCAATGAGCGTGCAGTGCCCCGTCGATGAGGACGACGGGGACTTTCTCCCACCACAGGTCGTACAGTCCACGATCGTCGGAAATCGAGGAGCGCTCGATCACGACGGACTCGGCGACGTCATCCGGGAGCCCCGCGACGACGGTCTCGACGATCTCTTCGGCGACGTCGCACAGGTGGCAGTCGGGCTTGCCGATGACCGTCAGGGTGGGCACCCCTCGATCCTATTGAGCCGCGGAGGCGGCAGACGCCATCAGCGCTCGAGGTCGTAGCCGGCCTCGGCCCAGGCGCCGGTGCCGCCGTCGACGTTCGTCGCGTCCAGACCGCGCGCGGTGAGCGCTTCGACGACACGTGCCGAGCGGCCCCCGACCTGGCAGATCACGTCGAACGGACCCTCGGGAAGCTCGTCGAGGTGATCGCCGAGGGTCGACATCGGCACGTTCACGGCCCCGGGTACGTGACCGGCGGCGAACTCGTCGGGCTCTCGCACGTCGATGAGGGGCACGCCCTCACGCTCGCGCAGCTGCTGGACGGTGATGGACTGCATGACTGCTCCTCGACCTCGGATGGGACGAACACGAAGCGCCCGTCACATCGGACAGGCGCTCGGTGCGGTGGCCGCTTACTTCTTGTTGCGGCGCTGGTGACGAGTCTTGCGAAGCAGCTTGCGGTGCTTCTTCTTCGCCATGCGCTTGCGGCGCTTCTTGATGACAGAACCCACGGAAAACCTCACTATGTCAGGGGTCTGGGAGTCGCTCAGCGACGCCCGGGAGCAGGCAGGTGCGGAAAAATGCCTCGGATCAGTCTAGCCGACGTCGGAGACGGGCCGTTGCAAGGCCTCGACCACGGCCGATTCGGGCACGCGGTAGCTGCGTCCGAACCGCACCGCCGGGAGTTCTCCGGCGTGCACGAGACGGTAGACCGTCATCTTCGACACCCGCATGAGCTCAGCCACCTCGGCGACGGTGAGGAATCGAACGTCCGGCAACTCAGCCATGGCGTCTCCATCCTCCCAGCAGTGTGCTGGACACACTCTAGGGTCTTTGCGGGACGTGTGTAAACCGACGTTGCTGCTGTGACTGGCGCTCGGGGGGAACGCCTCACGCCCCGCGCGCCGCGCGGGCGGCGCGCTCCGACGCATCCTTCCGCGCCTGCCGTTCGAGCTTTCGAGCGTCGCGGAGCGCTTTCTCCGCGTCGCGCACCGCCTTGCGTGCCTCCCGATAGCGCTTGTCGTCCGCGAGCGCGGGGGCGGATGCGGAAGACAGCCATTCCGCGGGGGCATCGCGCTCACCGCCCGCAGACAGTCGATCGATGTACGCCGCCACGCCGTCCAAGATCCGCTCCACCCCGAAGGTGAACGGATCCGCCTCCGACCGGAAGACTCCCGCCTCCACCGCGCGACGGAGCGCGGGGTACTCCTCCGCGGTGATGAGGGCCGAGAACAGCGCGTCTTCCGACGCCGAGATCTCTTCCGGCGTCAGGCCGCGCTCCCGCGCTTGCCGCGCATACACCGACAGGATCGTCCCGTACCAGCGCGCGTGGCCTGTCACCAGCAGGGCCACGGACAACCGCTCGTCCTCGGTGAGAGGCGTCTCGCCCAGAGCATCCAGCATGACGTCCATGTAAGCGGCGGAGTTCGGGGTGGCGGGGGAGCCGGTGATGGAGATGTCCAGCACCCAGGGATGCTCGATGTAGACCCCGACGGCGGCACGGAAGACCGCCATCAGCCGCGCGCGCCATCCGACCTCGTCACCGATGCTCTCGGGAGGAAGCCCGGTTGCCTGCTCCTGCATCAGGAGCATGAGATCGTCTTTCGCGCTGACATACCGGTACAGCGACATCGTCGTGTATCCCAAGCGCGCGGCCACCGCCGCCATCGAGACGGCCGCGAGCCCGTCCGCGTCGGCGATCTCGACCGCCGCCTCGACGATGCGCTCGACGCTCATCTCCCGCTTGGGGCCGCGCTGCGGGTCGGCGGCGACCCCCCAGGTGAGGGCGATGCCGCGGGGAAGCTCGACCTCGGCGCGTTCGTCTGACACGCCATCATCCTAGATCTGTTTATTGCGTACACAGTCTGTTATTGTCATACACAGTTTATGGCATACACAGTAAGGAGCCGCCATGGAACCGGCGATCATCGTCCGCGGGCTGACGAAGAGATTCCGCGGTCGCCCTGTTCTCGACGACCTCGATTTCGAGGTGGCGCCGGGCGAGATCTTCGCCCTGCTCGGCCCCAACGGCGCCGGCAAGACCACGACGATCTCGATCCTCACGACGCTGCTGCACCCGGACGCGGGCACCGCGGAGGTCGCCGGCTTCGACGTCGTCCAGCATCCGAGAGCCGTCCAGCGCCGAATCGCCTTGACCGGACAGTCCGCCGCCGTGGACGACGCCCTCACGGGAACCGAGAACCTCGTGATGATCGGGCGGCTGTCGGGCCTGAGTCCGCGCGAGGCGCGCGGACGCGCGGGCGAACTGATCGAGGGCTTCCAGCTCACGGACGCCGCGTCACGGCGCGTCGGCACCTACTCGGGCGGCATGAGACGTCGGCTGGACCTCGCGCTCAGCTTCGTCGTCACCCCCGCGGTGCTCTTCCTGGACGAGCCCACCACCGGACTGGACACCCGTAGCCGACGGGAGCTGTGGACCGTCATCCGAGAGCTTGCTGCGGCGGGGACCACGGTGTTTCTGACCACGCAATACCTCGAGGAAGCGGACCACCTCGCCGACCGGATCGCCGTCTTGCACGCCGGGCGGCTCGCCGCCACCGGGACGGCAGCGCAGCTGAAGGCGCGCGTGGGCGGCGACGCCGTCCACGTTCTCGACGACGCCGGCGAGCTGGTCGAGAGCATCCCGACGGACGGGACCGTCGGCGGCGTGCGCGCGGCCCTCGACCTGCTCGATGGGATGAGGGCGGAGGGAACGGTGATCCTTCACCGCCCCACGCTCGACGACGTGTTCCTCGCCCTCACCGATGCCCCCGCTGCCGAAAGGACCCCCTCATGAGCACCTCCGTCGCCATCCGCCCGCGTCTGTCCGGCCTCACCGCGGAGCGCGTCTTCGTGCGGCGCAGCCTCCTGCACTCGCTGCGTGACGGCGAGTCCGTGCTCATGGCGATCCTGCTGCCGGTGATGCTCATGCTCCTTTTCACCTTCGTGTTCGGCGGCGCCCTCGAGCCGGGCGGCGGATACGTCGACTACGTCGTGCCCGGCATCATCCTCACGTGCGCGGGCTTCGGAGCGTCATCGACCGCCCTCTATGTCGCCGGCGATATGAAGACGGGGATCATCGATCGATTCCGGACCATGCCGCTTCGGGCGGGTGCCGTCCTGACCGGACATGTCGTGGCGAGCCTGGTGAGAAACCTCCTCGCCACCGGCGTCGTCATCGGCGTCGCCGTCGCCGTCGGCTTCCGCCCCACCGGCGGGCTCGGGGATTGGATCGCGGCGATCGCCGTCATCTCGCTGTGGATCCTGGCCGTCACGTATCTCTTCGCGGCGATCGGCCTGGCGGCGAGAAGCCCCGAGGGCGCGAACGGCTACGGCTTCGTCCTGCTGTTCCTGCCGTATCTGTCGAGTGCTTTCGTGCCCGTGTCCACGATGCCGGTCTGGCTTCAGTGGCTCGCCGAGCATCAGCCGATCACTCCCATCATCGAGACGATCCGGGGTCTCCTCTTCGGCAGCGACGTGTCCGCGACCGCCGGATGGGCCGTCGCCTGGTGCGTCGGAATCCTGGCGGGAGCGCTCGTCTGGGGCGCCTGGCTGTTCCGGCGCCGCTCCGCCCGTCGCTGACGCGCCCGGCCTCAGCGGCCGGGGAACTTCCGCAGGGCCGAGGTCACGACGTGCTTCGCGGATGCGGCGGCACGACCGACCGCCTCGGCCGCATGCACGGCCGTCTCCGGCAGCGCCGGGGAGGCGGCGTCTTCGAGCGTGAAGAACGGCACGAGCCAGTCGTCGACTTCGTCCAGCGGCGCGGCCAGCAGGCTGTAGTACCGGTGCTGGCCGTCCTCGCGCACCGAGACGAGCTCGGCGTCGCGGAGCACCTTGAGATGCTTGGACACCGTGGGCTGGCTGATCCCCAGCGACTGCACGATCTGCGAGACGCTCGTGCCGTCCGAACCCGCGAGGGAGCGGTCCAGAAGAAGCTGGAGGATGTCTCGGCGCGTGCGGTCTGCGATCACGTCGAAGATGTCCGCCATGCGTTCAGATTAGCCGCGCCCGTCCGGGAGTACCATGAGCGGGTCCACAGGCCGGAGCGTTCCCCTCGAGCGCGCGCCGCGAGACGGAAGGGGCGACGCGATGGCGGCAGCGCCGGTGCGACCTCGGGCCCTCCCGGGATGGCGGCACGTGCTCGACGGCGGCTGGGACGCCGTGCGGAACCTGACGACGTCCTCCCCCGCACGGTTCGCCGTTCTCGTCTTCGTCGCGTTGATCCTGCTGTTCACGGCGCTGTACTCGCTCCCCGCCGCGGCCGCTGACGGCCAGCGCACCCCGCTGGCCGATGCGCTGTTCACGGCCGTGTCGACGATCTGCGTGACCGGTCTCGCGACGGTCGACATGTACTCGCACTGGTCGCCACTCGGCCACATCATCACCTACATCGGCGTCAACGTCGGCGCCCTGGGCGTGCTCACCCTCGCCTCGATCCTGGGCCTTGTCATCTCCAAGCGGCTCGGGCTCCGCGCGAAGCTCATTGCCGCCGGCGACTCCAATCCCCTCCGCGCCCACGGCGGCCCCGTGAACGAGGGCCAGACGGTGCGCCTCGGCGAGGTCGGTCAGCTGCTGTCGACCGTCGCTCTGTCCACCCTCGTCATCGAGGCCGGGCTCACGGTGCTGCTGTATCCGTCCCTGATCCTCGCCGGCATCGACCCGCTGGTGGCCCTGTGGGAGGCGCCGTACTACGCCGCCATGGCGTTCACCAACACCGGTTTCGTGCCCAACGCCGACGGCCTCGTCCCCTTCGGCGACGACTACTTCCTGCTCACCGTCCTCATGATCGGCGTCTTCCTCGGCTCGATCGGGTTCCCGGTGATCTTCACGCTGTGGCGCCACTACTGGCACGTGCGGCGATGGTCGCTCCACACCAAGCTGACGCTCATCACGACCGTGATCCTGTTCTTCGCCGGCGCCGGGGTGATCCTGCTGCTGGAGTACAACAACCCGAAGACGTTCGGAAGCCTCGACGCGTGGGACACGACGTTCCAAGCATTCTTCCTGTCCGCGATGACGCGGTCGGGCGGCTTCAGCACGATCCCCATCGGCGACATGCACGGCTCGACCCTCGTGGTCGGATCCATGCTGATGTTCGTGGGCGGCGGATCGGCATCCACCGCCGGCGGCATCAAGGTCACGACTCTGGCCGTGCTCGCTCTCGCCGTGTGGTCGGAGGCGAAGGGCCGCCCGTCGGTCGAGGCCTTCGGCCGCCGCATCCCGAGCGATGTGCAGCGCGTAGCCCTCTCCGTCGTGGCGTGGGGGGCGACGATCGTGGCGATCTCCACCGTGACGATCGGCCAGATCACACAGGCCCCCATCGAGGAGGTGCTGTTCGATGTCATCTCGGGCTTCGCGACCGTGGGGCTGTCGACCGGGCTCACCGCCGAGCTCCCCGACCCAGCCAAATACGTGCTCGCGCTCACGATGTTCATGGGGCGCATTGGTACAGTGACACTCGCCGCGGCCGTGGCCGCGACATCCCGTTCGCAGCTGTACTCGCTGCCCGTGGAAAGGCCCATCGTTGGTTGACCGCATCCGCAGCGACGCTCCCGTGCTCGTCATCGGGCTCGGACGATTCGGGGCCGCCTGCGCGGGCGAGCTCGATCGGCTCGATCGCGAGGTCCTCGCAATCGACGAGAGCCTCGATCTCGTGCAGAAGTGGTCGGAGCGGGTCACCCATGCGGTGCAGGCCGATGCGCGCAACATCGACGCCCTCAAGCAGATCGGCGCCCAGGACTTTCAGGTCGCCGTCGTGGCGGTCGGCTCGCTGATCGAGGCATCCGTCCTCATCACCGCGAACCTCGTCGACCTCAAGGTCCCCCAGATCTGGGCGAAGGCCGTGTCGCAGGCGCACGGCAAGATCCTCGCCCGCGTAGGCGCCAACCACGTCATCTACCCCGAGCGGGAGGCGGGCGAACGCGTCGCGCACCTCGTCAGCGGGCGGATGCTGGACTTCATCCGTTTCGACGACGACTTCGCGCTGGCCAAGCTCTACCCGCCGAAATTCATCCGCGGGGTCGGGCTGAACGAGTCGGGTGTGCGGACGAAGTACAACGTCACCGTCGTGGGGGTGAAGAGCCCGGGCAAGCCCTTCCGCTACGCCGAGGCCGACACCGTGGTGACGAACCACGACGTCATCATCGTGTCGGGGACCAACTCCGACATCGAGCGGTTCGCTTCGCTCGAGCGCTGACTGCAGTTGCGTGAATCGGCTGCGAAAACCGCGGTTTTCGCAGCCGATTCACGCAACTGGGTCAGGCGCCGACGGCGAGCTCACGCGCGCGGGCGAGGGCGGCATCGGTCGCGCGGCCGAGGAGCCCCGACAGATCCGCCTCCTGCAGCACGGCGATCGCACGCTCGGTCGTCCCCTTCGGGCTCGTGACCTTGCGACGCAGCTCCGCCGGGTCGTCATCGGAGTCGGCCAGGAGCGCCGCCGCGCCGATGAACGTCTGCTCGGCCAGGAGGCGCGCCTGGTCGTGATCGAAGCCCTTTCCCTCGGCGGCCTTGGTGAGCTCCTCTATGAGCAGGAACACGTACGCCGGTCCCGATCCGGAGATCGTGGACAGGGCGTCGATCTGCGCCTCCGGCACCTCCACCACCGCACCGACCGTCTCGAAGAGGCGGCGCACCACCGCGATGTCGTCCGGTGAGGCCGCCTCCTCGGCGGCGAGCCCCGTCACGGCCTTCCCGACGAAGGCCGGCGTATTGGGCATCGATCGCATGGCGACGACGTCCGGACCCAGCAGCTCGCGGAACGTCGCAAGCGGCACCCCTGCCGCGAGGCTCACCACGACGGTGCCGGCGTGAAGGTGCGGCGCGATCTCGCGAAGGAGGTCGGGGACCATGGCCGGCTTCACACCGACGAGAACGATGTCGGCGGCCGCGGCGGCGCGCGCATTGCCGTCGGGATCCTCTTCCAGGGCGATGCTGGTCACACCCGCGAACGCGGCGAGCGGCTCGGCCTTCGCGGTCGTCCGGTTGGTCGCAAGGATGCGCGGCGCAGCGCCGGAGGCGACGAGGCCGTGCAGGATCGCCCCGCCCATGGATCCAGCCCCCAGGAAGGCGACGGTCGGGATCTCGGCAGCCTCAGCGGTGATCATGGGCCCATCCTACGAGCGCGCATGATTCAGGCTTGCCTTATATAAGCGTGCATGAAACAATCGCCTCATGCACGCTCTCGACATCCTGGGCGACCCCGTCCGGCGGCGCATCGTGGAGCTCTTGGCCGACGGCGAGCGCCGCGCGGGCGAGGTCGGCGAGGTCGTGCAGGGCGAGTTCGGCATCAGCCAGCCCGCCGTGTCGCAGCACCTGCGCGTGCTGCGGGAGAACGGATTCGCCCAGGTGCGCGCGGAGGGAACACGGCGCCTGTACGCGCTCGATCCGCAGGCGCTGGCGGAGGCCGACCGCTGGTTCTCGCAGTTCCGTGCGACCTGGGCGCCCCGCCTGGACGCGCTCGGCACCGAGCTGGCCCGAGGCCGCCACGAGCGACGCCGCACCTCCCCCACCCCGTGATCGCAGACGAAGGAGAACGCTGATGGTCGATGTGAATGCACAGGTCGATGCGGTGGGCCGCTCGCTCGGCACAGAGATGGTCGATGGCGCGGAATGCCGCGTCCAGAGCCTCACGCAGACCTACCCCTCCCCGCTCGACGACGTGTGGGAGGCCACGACCGTCGGCGAGCGCATCGCCCGATGGTTCGCGCCGGTGGAGGGCGATCTGAGGGTCGGCGGGCAGTACCAGGTCGTCGGAAACGCCGGCGGCACCGTGCTGTCGTGCACGCCGCCCGAGGACGGGGCGGCGTCCTACCGCGTCACGTGGGAGTTCGGCGGTGGCGTGTCGTGGCTGTCGGTGGCCCTGCGTGCGCGGGGTGACGCGGCCACGGAGCTCACTCTCACCCACATCGCCCCGGTCGCCGCTGCCCCGCCGGGGTTCTGGGAGCAGTACGGCCCCGGCGCGACAGGCGTCGGCTGGGACGCCGGCCTCCTGGGCCTCGCCCTCTACCTGCCGGGGAACTCCGAGGTCACACCGGAGCAGGGCGAGGCGTGGATGCTGAGCGACGAGGGCAACGCCTTCGTCCGCCGGGCCGCGGATGCCTGGGCCCGCGCGCAGATCGCGGCCGGGGGCGACGCCGAGTCGGCCGGGCGAGCAGCGGACTCGACCTTCGCCTTCTATACGGGGCGGGAGCTCCCGTCCACCTGACGCCGGCTTTCGCAGCAGTCGCCCGCCCGGAGATATCATCGGAACGCGGGCGCCCGACGGGCCCCGCGACCGGGATGCGGAGGACGTCATGACGCTGTTCGACGGCATCGTCTCGCGGCACATCGAGACGCCGCGACTGAGTGTTTCCGTGTGGGAAAGGGAAGGCGACGACGTCGCCACGCCTGCCGAGCGCACGGTGGTTTTCCTCCACGGGCTGGTGGGCTCGTCGCGGCTGTGGCAGGAGATGCTGCAGGATCTCCCGAGCGATCTCCGCGCCGTCGCGATCGACCTCCGCGGGTACGGCGGCACCGAGAACGCGCCGGTGGACGCCACGCGCGGGGTGAGGGACTTCAGCGACGACCTCGCCGCCACGCTGGACGCGCTGGGTATTCCGGCGCCGCACCTCGTGGGGTGGTCGCTGGGAGCTGCCGTCGCGCTGCAGTATGCGCTCGAGCATCCGGTGCTCTCGCTCACCCTGGAATCCCCGATCTCGCCCTACGGATGGGGCGGCACCCGACGCGACGGATCGAGGCTCTCGGACGAGGACGCCGGCGCCGGCGCCGGCGCGGTCAACCCCGCCTTCGTCGCGCGGCTCACCGAGCGCGACACGACCGCCGACGCCGAGAGCTCGCCGCGGAGCGTCTTCCGCGCCACGTTCGTCGCGCCCGGTTATGCCAGTGACCATGAGGATGAGTGGGTGGCAGCGGTTCTGGAGACATCGACGGCCGTCGGCAACTATCCCGGCGACGTCGTCCACACCGACACCTGGCCCGGCTACGCGCCGGGCTCGACCGGCGTCGTCAACGCCCTGGCCCCGCGCAACTTCGACGTGTCGGGCATCGTCGCACTCGAGCCGAAGCCGCCGGTGCTGTGGATCCGCGGCGAGGTCGACGCGATCGTCTCGGACGCCTCGCTGGCCGAGCCGGGAAGCCTCGGCAAGCTCGGCATCATCCCCGACTGGCCGGGGGACGACGTCGCGCCGCCGCAGCCGATGGTCAGCCAGATGCGCGACGTCCTCACGGCCTACGCCGCCGGCGGCGGAGACGTCACGGAGCTCGCCCTCCCGGGCGTCGGCCACAGCCCTCATCTCGAGCGCCCGGCGGAGTTCCGCTCGGCTCTTCTCACCCGCATCGGTTACGTCGGCGCACCCGCCGACCCGGCACCGCCGACCGAGGCCATCATCCTGCGATCGGCGGACTGACGGATATGAGTGCATCCGGTGGCGGACGGGCGATCATCGCCGCGTTCCTTGCGAACATGGGGATCGCCGCGGCGAAGTTCGTGGCCTGGCTCCTGTCGGGCTCGGCGTCGATGCTGGCCGAGGCGATCCACTCGGTGGCGGACTCGGGCAACCAGCTCCTGCTCCTGCTGGGTGGGCGGCGGGCGAAGCGCCGCGCCGATCGGGAGCATCCCTTCGGATACGGTCGCGAGCGCTACGTCTACGCGTTCGTCGTCTCGATCATCCTGTTCTCGGTCGGAGGCCTGTTCTCGATCTACGAGGGCATCGACAAGCTGAACCACCCTCACGAGCTCGAGAACGTCTGGATTCCGATCGTGGTGCTCGTGATCGCCATCGGCTTGGAGTCCTTTTCGCTCCGCACCGCCATCAAAGAGAGCAATCACGTCCGTGAGCCGGGCCAGTCATGGGTGTCGTTCGTGCGCCGCGCCAAAGCACCGGAGCTCCCGGTGGTCCTCCTCGAGGACGTCGCCGCGCTGATCGGCCTGGTCCTGGCGCTGGCCGGCGTCGGGCTCACCGCCCTGACGCACAATTCGCTCTTCGACGCGATCGGGACGCTGGCGATCGGATCCCTCCTCGTTCTCGTCGCGATCGTGCTCGGCATCGAGACCAAGAGCCTCCTCGTCGGCGAGGGGGCGACGGATGCCGACCACGACCGCATCGTCCGCGCCATCGAAGCCGGGCCGGAGGTCGACCGGGTCATCCACATCAAGACGCTCTATCTCGGGCCCGACGAACTGCTGGTCGCGGCCAAGATCGCCCTGCCCGCCGGTGAGACGCTCGCCGGGGCGGCGGATCGCATCGACATCGTCGAACAGCGGATCCGGGCCGCGGTGCCGGTGGCGCGTGTGATCTATCTGGAGCCCGACGTCGACCGCGCGGCCGTCGGCGACGTCCCCGTCCCCGGCTGACAGACTGGGAACGTGGAGTACTGCGTTTTCACCGAGCCCCAGCAGGGCTTCTCGTACGACGATCAGCTCGCGTTCGCGCTGGCAGCGGAGCGCCTCGGGTTCGACGCGTTCATCCGCTCCGACCACTATCTGCGGATGGGCGAGGGCGATCCGCTCCCCGGCGGCACGGATGCGTGGACCACGCTGGCCGGGCTCGCACGCGAGACGAGCACCATCCGTCTCGGGACCCTGGTGTCGTCGGCGACGCACCGCTGGCCGGGCGTGCTCGCCGTGCAGGTGGCGCAGGTGGACCAGATGTCGGGCGGGCGCGTGGAGTTCGGCCTGGGCACGGGATGGGCCGAACGCGAGCACCGCGCGTACGGCATCCCCTTCCCCGCCCAGCGCTTCGGCATTCTCGAGGAGCAGCTGGCCATCGTGACGGGCATGTGGTCGACGCCGGTGGGCGAGCGATTCGGCTTCCGGGGCACCCATTACACGATCGAGGACTCCCCCGCCCTCCCCAAGCCCGTCCAGGAGCGCATGCCGGTCATCGTGGGCGGCGGCGGCCCGAGGCGCACGCCTGCGCTCGCGGCGCGCTTCGCGACCGAGTTCAACATCGGTTTCGTCCCCGAGGATGTGGTCGCCGAGAAGTTCGCGGGCGTGCGGGCGGCCTGCGACGACCTCGGACGCGACCCGGCCACCCTGAAGCTCTCGGTGGCCACTCCGACGCTCGCGGGAGCGTCGGAGGCGGATCTGCGCAGGCGTGCGACAGCCATCGGCGGCGACCTCGCCGACTTCCGGACGCACGGCGGCAACGTCGCCGGCGGCCGCGACGAGATCGTGGCGAAGGTCGAGCGGCTGCGAGCCCTGGGCGCCCAGCGCGTGTATTTCCAGCTCATGGATCTTCGCGATCTCGACCAGCTGGAGTTCCTCGGGAGCGAGGTCCTTCCGCACCTCCCGCGCCAGCATCCGGTCGAGTCGCCAGAAAGCGCGTGATTTCACGCGAAAAACGCGCGTTTGCTGGCGAGTCGACGGGGGACTAACGCCGGCTGCCGAAGAAATCGCGGAGGAGGGCGGCGGATGCCTCGGCCTCGACGCCGGCGAGAACCTCCACGCGGTGCGGCAGCCGACGGTCGCGCACGATGTCGTAGACCGACCCGACCGCCCCGGCCTTGTCGTCCCACGCCCCGAAGACGAGCCGCGGGAGACGCGCCTGCAGCACAGCGCCGGCGCACATCGCGCACGGCTCCAGCGTGACGATCAGCGTGCACCCGGCGAGGTGCCAGGATCCGACGGATGCCGCCGCCGCGCGCATCGCGACCACCTCGGCGTGCGCCGTCGGGTCGGAGGTGAGCTCACGGAGGTTCCGCCCCTCGCCGATGATCGCGCCGTCCGCGTCGGTGACCACGGCACCGACGGGGACGTCGCCGTCGGCGCCGGCCTCCCTCGCGAGCACGAGGGCGCGGCGCATGGCGCGCGCGTCGGCGGGCTGGATGGTCATGCGGCTCCGAGGTGGGAACGGGGTCGAGCGGATAGATTGAGCCTATGCGTGTGCACGTCGCCGACCACCCCCTCATCACCCACAAGCTCACGGTGCTGCGGGACCACCGCACACCCTCGCCGGTGTTCCGTCAGCTCACCGAGGAGCTCGTCACCCTCTTGGCGTATGAGGCGACCCGCGCCGTGCGGGTGGAGCCGCACGAGATCCAGACACCGGTCACCACGACGGTCGGTGTGAAGATCAGCGAGCCCCGGCCGATCGTCGTGCCCATCCTGCGCGCGGGTCTCGGCATGCTCGAGGGCATGGTGAAGCTCCTCCCGACGGCCGAAGTGGGCTTCCTCGGGATGGTGCGCAACGAGGAGACCCTCGAGCCCTCGACCTACGCCGAGCGCCTTCCCGACGACCTCAGCGACCGCCAGTGCTTCGTGCTCGACCCGATGCTCGCCACCGGCGGATCGCTCGGCGCCGCGATCGACTTCCTCTTCCGGCGCGGCGCGCAGGACGTCACGGCGATCTGCCTCCTCGGCGCCCCGGAGGGCGTGGCGGCGATCGAACGGCAGGTCGACGGCCGCGACGTCACCCTCGTCCTGGGCGCCCTCGACGAGCGGCTCAACGAGAAGGGCTACATCGTCCCGGGCCTCGGTGACGCCGGCGACCGCCTCTACGGCACCGTCTGACCCGACTTGCGTGAATCGGCTGCCATTCGCGCGAGCGAGGCAGCCGATTCACGCAAGTCGAACGGCAGAAACGAGGCGCGCGAAGGCGCTGAGACGGGTGACGCCCTCCGGAGTGCGCGGCAGGTCGTCGAGCAGACCCGGCGAGTAGACGAGGTACGCCGCCTGCATCGCGCGCGACAGCGCGACATTGATGCGGTTACGCAGGAGCAGGAACTCCGGTCCGCGCGGCGCATCGCGCCCCGATGACGCGGCGAGCGACACGATCGCGACCACCGCCTCCTGACCTTGGAACCGGTCGACGGTGCCCACCCGGACATCGGCGAGACCGGCGTCGGCGAGCGCCTCCTCCACGGCGACCTGCTGCGCGTTGTACGGCGTCACGACGATGATGTCGTCCGGACGCAGGGCCCGCGGCGGCAGGGTGCGCGCCGCTCCTTCGTCGTCGACCGAGGTGGATGTCCAGGTGCGGCCGACGAGATCGGCGACGATCCGGGAGACTTCGGCGGCCTCCTCGGGTGAGCACGTCGCGTTGCCGGTGTGGCGCACCGGCACGGGGTGGACGCCCGGTTCGATCCCGTCGAGGCTGCGCAGCGCCGTGGACGGATGCGACGCCAGCTTCCCCTCGTACGACAGCACCGACACCGGCGCGGCCACCCGAGGGTGCATGCGCCAAGTGCGCGAGAGGAAGTAGCCGTACTCGGGCGGCACGACCTCGGCACCGTCCATGACCCAGCCGAGCGCGGAGGTGTCGACCGGCTCGGGGTGGGTGCCCTGGCTCACCTGCGGCAACTGCTGCGGATCGCCGAGCAGGAGCAGGCGGGAGGCGGCGAGGGACACCGCGATCGTTGACGCGAGGGAGAACTGGCCCGCCTCGTCGATCACCAGGAGATCGAGACTTCCCCGGGGGATGCGGCCCTCGTGGCTGAAGTCCCACGCGGTGCCGCCCACGACATACCCGCCGGCGGCGTGCTCTGCGGTGAAGGCAGCGATCCCGTTGCGCGGCAGGGGCGTGAAGGACGGCGTGCCGTCGGGGTCTTTCGGCGTCTTCCCCACGAGGGATGCCGGCGCCCCCGCCGCGACCACGCGCTCGAGCATGTTCTCCACGACGGCATGCGACTGCGCCACGACGCCGATCTTGTACCCGCGTTCGGCGACCAGCCGCGCGATGACGTGCGAACCGACGTAGGTCTTGCCCGTCCCCGGCGGCCCCTGCACGGCGAGGTAGCTGCCGTCGAGGTCGGCGACGCTGCGGACGATCGCCGCCACGTCGTCGCCCGTTGACGGCGTCAGGCCGGCGGAGAGCGTCCGCGGCGGACGGCGCAGCAGGATGTCGGTCGCGGCGTCGTACGGGAGGACGGGCGACGCGGCCAGCACCGCATCCGCCCACGCGTCGATCGCGGCCTGCTGATTGCCCGCGCGAGGCGGCGCAGCGGGAGTGAGGGCGATCGGCAGCTCCGTCCACGTGGCGCCGTCGACGGCGGTCTCCTCCACGATCGCGCCGTCGTCGAGCACCTCGACCACCCGGACCCACTTGGTGCCGTGGATCCACCGCGGCCGTGGCTGATAGGGGAAGGGCATCGGCAGCTCGTAGACCGCGAACGGCTCCCCGCCGGCACTCAGCCGCGTTCCGGGCGCGATGTCTCCGCGCAGTTCGAGGATCCGCCGTTCTCCGCCGCGGCCCTCTTCGGGGAAGTGCCAGTCGGTGACGACACGCGAGCGGCCGGCGTCGACGATCACGACGTCCCGCGTGTCTTCCCACACCGAGACGGGTTCGCGCAGACGCAGGAAGTGCGTGGCCCAGAACGACTTGGCCTCGCGCGGGTAGTAATCGATCGCGGCGGCCCCGAGCCGCAGCGCGGCAGCCTCCTCTTCGGGGGCGTCGGCGGCCCACCGCTGCAGCGCCAGTGCGCGCGGCGACTCGGCGTATGCCACCTCTTCGGGTTCCAGGCCCCGCGCGGGCACCAGTCCCGCCTCGCGCGCGCGGTCGACGAGCCAGTCGCGGAGGCGCCGCGTCGACACGCAGTCGTACCGGTTGTAATCGGCGAGATCGCCGAAGATGGCCTCGGCGGCGTCGGTGTCGCCGTCGGCGGCGAGGGCTCGCGCCTGCACGTACTTCACGATCGAGTCGTCGCCGCGCTGCACGTCGGACGTACGGACCTCGTCGCCCATGTAGAGCGGCTCGAGCTTCTTGATGGAGTACGACCTCGATCCGACCCGGAGGGCACGCCGCACGATCGGATACAGGTCGACGAACACGCCCTCGCGCAGCAGCCGGTCGACGTCGGCCTCCCGCACGCCGTACCGCGCCGCCATGGTGAGCAGGTGCGTCGGCTCGTACGGCGCGTAATGGTAGATGTGCATGTCGGGATGCTGCTGACGACGGAGGGCCACCAGATCGAGGAAGCGCTCCAGCGCCGCCCGCTCCGCGGCGAAGTCGTGCGCCCAGAGCGTGGAGTACTGCTCGCGCAGGTCGACCCAGCCGAAGAGGTAGTCCAGCCCCCAGTGCGCTCCGCTGCCCTCTGTGTAGAGCGGATCGCCCTCGAAGTCGAAGAACAGGTCGCCGAGATCGGGACGGGGAAGTGCGGCCAGTGCGCGAGGTTCGACGACCTCGTAGACCGGCACCACCGGCTCCGCGGCATCCGCGGGCGCGGGGCTTCGCAACTGCAACCGCGCCTGCGTGCGCAGCGACGCGAACGTGTCTGCGCTCATCGCCGACGGCGCCTCGTCGGCGTCGGCGAGGGCGTCGATGGTACGGATGCCGGCGGCGAGGAGCCGCGCGCGTTGGACGGGGCGCATCCCCGCCACGAGCAGCAGGTCACGGGAGGCGACCACCTCGAGCTCGCACGTCGCACATCGCCCGCACGCGACCACGGCGAGCTCGCCCCTTGGGTCGCCCCACGCGATGGGCTCCCCCGCCGTACCGAGATCGATGCGGCGATCGGCGATGAGCGCGCGCAGCCGCGCCCGTCGCAACTCGAAGACGGGCAGGAGGTCGTCGACGGCGTGCTCGCTCACGGTGCCGTCGCCCAGCAACAGCTCGACCCGGTCGGACCGCGGAACACCGAGGCGGTCGAGCTGTTCGACGTATGCCGCAAGCTGCATGAGCGCGGTGACGCGGGCATGCCGCGCGAGCTTGGTGTCCTGCACCAGCCATGCCCCTCTCCTCCCGGTCCCGAAGCCTGCCGAAGGGCGCACGAGGAAATCGGCGAAGCCCACGAACTCCTCGGTCGCGAAGGCTGCCTGATAGATCACGTCGGCGTCGGACTCCAGCGCCCTGCGCGTCGAAGCCACCGCGTCGGCGAGCGCCGCGGCGTCGGATGATCGCGTCTCGGGGATCTCCACGACGCCCCCGCCGTAACGGACGCGGTATTCGGCGAGCACCCCCAGCTCGTGGGCGGTGCCCAGGCGCCCCGCGCGTTCGAGAGTGGGATCGTCGGGATCTTCGACCGCCGCGACCCGCCCCAGCTTGGCGTCGATGGCGCGCAGCCACGCGAACTCGCACTCCGCGGCCGCCTTCAGGTCGCTCGCGCTCCAGACGAGCCGGGCCTCGCTCTCGATGTACCGCATGTTCCCCTTCCGCATCCGACCCTAACCGGGCCCTCCGACCTCGCCGCGCACGCGGTCAACCCCGGATGCCGCCGGCGCGGCCACCTGCCAGGATGGGTGCGTGAGCGAGAGCCTTGCCTTCGACAACGCCTACCGGCACGGGTTCGCACGCGTCGCCGCCTGCACCATCCCGGTGGCGATCGCCGACCCCGTGACGAACGCGGACGCGGTGCTGGCCACCGCCCGCGAGTGCGACCAGGACGCCGTCGCGGTGGCGCTTTTCCCCGAGCTGTGTCTCACGGGATACGCGATAGACGACCTCGTCCTGCAAGACCCGGTGCTGGATGCGGTGGAGGCCGCGATCGGCCGGCTCGTCGAGGCATCCGTCGAGCTCTTCCCGGTGCTCGTGGTGGGGGCGCCGCTGCGGCACCGCAATCGGCTCTACAACTGCGCGGTGGTCATCCACCGCGGCGAGCTCCTCGGAGTCGCGCCGAAGTCGTATCTGCCGAACTACCGCGAGTTCTACGAGCGCCGCTGGTACGCCGCCGGCGACGATCAGGCGGGCGAGGACATCCGCGTGGGCGACGTCGAGGCACCCTTCGGGCCCGACCTGCTGTTCGCATCCCTCGACGTGCCCGGGCTCGTGGTGCACGCCGAGGTGTGCGAGGACATGTGGGTCCCCGTTCCGCCGTCTTCCCGTGCCGCGCTGGCCGGCGCCACGGTGCTGCTGAACCTCTCGGGCAGCCCCATCACCATCGGCCGGGCCGATGACCGGAACCTTCTCGCCTCATCGCAGTCGCTGCGCTGCCTCGCCGCGTACGCCTACGCCGCGGCGGGTCAGGGCGAATCGACGAACGACCTGTCCTGGGACGGGCAGACGATGATCTACGAGGGCGGCCAGCTGCTCGCCACCACCGAGCGCTTCCCCGACGGTCCGCGACGAAGCGTCGTCGACGTCGACCTCGACAAGCTTCGTCAGGATCGCCTCCGGCAGGGGACCTTCGACGACAACCGCCGCACCGACGAGCCGTTCTTCCGCACGGTGCACTTCGTGCTGACGCCTCCCGCCGGGGCGATCGGCCTGCGGCGACCCCTCGATCGATTCCCGTTCGTCCCGGATGACCCGGCGCGGCTGGCACAGGACTGCTACGAGGCGTTCAACATCCAGGTGTCCGGTCTCGAGCAGCGACTCACGGCAATCGGGCAGCCCAAGCCCGTGATCGGGGTCAGCGGGGGCATCGACTCCACGCACGCCCTCCTCGTGATCGCCCGCGCCATGGATCGGATGGGTCGGCCGCGCAGCGACATCCTCGCGTACACGATGCCGGGGTTCGCCACGAGCGAGGGCACGAAGAGCAACGCGATCGCGCTGGCGGAGGCCCTCGGCGCCTCGATCGAGACGATCGACATCCGCCCCGCCGCGCAGGAGATGCTCGAGCAGCTGGGCCACCCCTTCGCCAAGGGGGAGCCGGTACACGACGTGACCTTCGAGAACGTGCAGGCGGGACTGCGCACCGACTATCTGTTCCGTCTGGCCAACCACCACGGCGGACTCGTGATCGGCACGTCCGACATGTCGGAGCTGGCCCTGGGGTGGGCGACGTACGGCGTCGGCGACCACATGAGCCACTACGCGGTCAATGTCGGGCTGTCCAAGACGCTCATCCAGCACGTCATCCGGTGGGTGATCGCCGCCGGCGAGGTCGACGAGGCGAAAGACGTGCTGCAGGCGGTTCTCGACACCGAGATCAGCCCGGAACTCGTGCCTGCGGACGCGAGCGGCAAGATGCAGTCGACGGAGGACCGCATCGGCCCCTACGCCCTGCACGATTTCACGCTCCACCACATCCTGCGCTTCGGATTCCGGCCGTCGAAGATCGCGTTCCTCGCCTACTCCGCGTGGCGGGAGGCGGAGGCGGGCGAATGGCCGCCGGGGTTCCCCGAGGACAAGCGCTACGCCTACGACCTCCCCACGATCGCGAAGTGGCTCGAGGTCTTCCTGCAGCGCTACTTCGCCTTCGCGCAGTTCAAGCGCTCGGCCATCCCCAACGGGCCGAAGGTGTCGCCGGCGGGCTCGCTGTCGCCGCGCGGCGACTGGCGCGCGCCATCCGACGGCAACGCGCGCGTGTGGCTCGACGAGCTCCACGCCGCTCTGCCCGACGTGTTCCCCCGCTGACCCGCGTCGCCCCGTCGCCCCGTCCCCCCGCGAAACTCCATCTGCGCCACGAGACCGCGTCCGTCGTCGGCTGTCTCGTGGCGGGGGTGCAGTCTCGCTGACCGGGAAGCGGCTATGACTCGTGGAGTCCGACGCGGTCGGGGATGTCGAACGGCAGCCCCGGCAGCCACGACGACGGCTCCGGCCAGGGCCGCGAGGTGGGAAGCGCCGTCAGGAGACGCCGCAACGCCGCGTCCCGGGGCGATGACGGCGCGGCGAGGGGAAGGATGCGGCGAGGGGCACGGTGCCCGAGCGCGCCCAGCCACCAGTGCCGCCACGTCGCGTCGGCCTGGTCGGGGTCGAGCACGACGTAGTAGTCGGGCATGATGGCGCGGCCGGCCTCGAAGTCGGCCAGCGTCGTCTCCACCTCCACTTCGAGGGTTCCGAGCGTCGCGCGCTCCTCGTAGAGCTCCACCCACGCTGCGGCCACGTGCTCGAGGGGGTCGGCGTCGTGGACGATCCAGGGGGTCGTCGCCGCGGCGATGCGCCGCGCGGCCAGGGCCGGCTCGGTGCCGTGGAGGCTCAGGGTCTCCACGCCCGGCAGCCCCTCCAGCGTGTCGAGCGCGTCGTCCGAGCTGGTACCGACGATCGCGACGATGGTTCCGGTTCTGGATGAATGCGCCATGTTCTACGGTACGACACCCGCGCCGGAGCGGCTCGGCAAGCGCGCGGGCGTGCACGCAACCCACGTGCGCCCGAGGTCGGAGCGCTCTACCCTCGGGCCCATGGACGGGTTCGCGGCGGTCGCCTACGTCTTCGGGCGTGAGGTCGTGCAGCGGGGCGTCGCGGCCGTGTACGTCGTCGCTTTCGTCTCGACGATCGCGCAGTTCCCGGCGCTGCTGGGCGAACGGGGACTGTCCCCCGCGCCGCGGCTGCTGGCGTGGGCGCGCTCGTCGAAGCGCGCGCGGCGGCTGCTGCATCCGACGATCTTCCGCTGGTGGCCCTACTCCGACCGCCGTCTGACCGCGATCTGCGTCGCGGGGATCGCCGTCGCCCTCGCCCTCGTGGCCGGGCTCCCCCAGCTCGCGCCGCCGTGGGTGCCGCTCGTGTGCTTCCTCTTCGTGTGGGCGACCTACATGTCGGTCGTCAGCATCGGTCAGACCTTCTACGGCTTCGGATGGGAGATGCTGCTGCTGGAGGCGGGCTTCCTCGCCGGCTTCCTGGGGTCGTCCGCGTCGCCGCCCCCCACCGTCGTCGTCGTGCTGCTGTGGTGGCTGCTGTTTCGCCTCGAGTTCGGCGCCGGGATGATCAAGATCCGCGGCGGCGCGGAGTGGCGCGACCTCAGCGCGCTGACGTTCCACCATGAGACCCAGCCGATGCCGGGGCCGCTCAGCAGGCAGGCGCACCTCCTCCCCCGCTGGTTCCACGAATGGGAGGTGCTCGGCAACCACTTCTCGCAACTCGTCGTGCCGTGGTTCCTCTTCGTCCCCGCTCTGCGGGTCTGGATCCCCTGGGACGGGTTCGTGTGGATCGGCACCGCGGCGGCGGCGGTCGTCATCGCCACGCAGCTGTGGCTCGTCGCCACCGGCAACTTCGCGTGGCTGAACGTCCTCACGATCATCGTCGCGTTCTCGGCCGTGGGGCTGCCCGGGGCGGCCCCCGCGGCCGTGCTGCCGCTGCCCTGGCTCTGGGTCACCCTCGCGGTGGCCATCGCCTACGCCGTGATCAGCTGGCCGGCGCTTCGGAACCTGACCGCCCGGCGGCAGCTCATGAACGCCGCCTTCAACCGCTGGAACCTCGCCAACGCCTACGGCGCGTTCGGAACCGTGACACGCCGGCGGGTGGAGTACGTGATAGTCGGCACCGAGTCCGATGATCCCGCCGACCGCGACGCCGTCTGGCTCGAATACGCGTTCCGCGGCAAGCCCGGCGATGTGTCCCGCATCCCCCCTCAGATCGCGCCGTATCACCTGCGCCTGGACTGGCTGATGTGGTTCCTCCCCCTGGGCCGCTCGCTCGACGACTGGTTCGAGGAGTTCCTGGCGCGCCTCCTGGACGCCGATCCGCGGATGCTGCGCCTGCTCGCCCACGATCCGTTCGAGGGACGACGACCGGCCTGGTTGCGCGTGGACTCGTACCACTACCGCTTCACCACGCGCTCGGAGCGGCGGGCGACCGGTCACGTCTGGGCACGAACCAGACTCGCGACGATCCGGGGGCCGGTGGGCAGAGCCGAATCGGCGAACCGGTAGCCTGGCGGGATGGAAGAGGAGCACGCCGCCCGCCGTCTGCGGGTCGCCCCGATCGTGGGGATCGCGCTCGGCGCGGTGTTCCTCGCGCTGGGCGTGGCCGCCTTCCTCTTCGGCGGCGGCCCGATCGTCGGCGCCATCGGCCTCGCCGGCGGGGTGCTGACCCTCGCCGCCGCCGTCTTCGTGCTCGTCCGACCCTGAGGACTCCGTGCCCCCTCTCGACAACGACCCCAAGAAGGGCGTCACCCCCGCCCGGATCGGCATCTGGATCGTCGTCGGCGCGATCGGCGGCTACATGCTCATCAGCGGCGTGATCGGGATCCTCGGCGGCGGCTGAGCCGCGGAGACGGCACAATGGCGGGGTGAGACTTCTCGTCGCCGCCCATGAGTCCGAACTCGTCGCATTCGAACCCGAGATCGCCGGCTTCGATCGCCTGCTCACCGGCGTCGGGAAGCTCCGCGCCACCTATGCGCTGACGCGCGCGCTCGACGCATCGGCGTACGACGAGATCGTCGTCGTCGGTACCGCCGGGGCGATCGACCCCGATCTCGAGCCGGGCGTGTACGACATCGACGCGACGGTGCAGCACGACGTCAAAGACCTCGACGGCGTGCTCGGGCAGCACATCGCCCTGCCCACGCGCGTGAGTCTGTCGTGGGAGGGCGTGACCATCGCCACGGGCGACCACTTCGTCGACGACGCCGCCGCGGTCGCCACCATCCGCTCGCTCGGCGCGCGCATGGTCGACATGGAGTCCTACGCGTACGCCTGGGTCGCCGCGCAGTTCGGCGTGCCGATCCGCATCCTCAAGGCGATCTCCGACCGCGCGCAGGACGGCGCGACGGAGCTCTGGGATGTGGCGGTGATCGAGTGCTCACGCCAGCTGCGCGCGCACGTCCGCGAGGTCTACGGCGTCTGATCCACGGGTGTCATCGGCTCGCCGTTCCGACGGCGCGAGGCGAGGTCGACGACACCGGCGATGAGGGCGAGGCCGACGAAGACCGCCACGGCGATCATGCCCGAGGCGTACGCGTCGTGGAAGACGACGAGATCGGATTCGTCGCCCTGCTCGCGGTACACCGTGGCATAGAAGAGCGCGAGCGCCACCGCCGTGCCCACCGCGGTGCCGATGCGCTGACCGAGCTGGCCGATCGAGCCGGCGACACCGCCCTCGCGCACTGGGATGTCGGCCAGCATGAGCGTCTGGTTGGGCGCGATCACGAGGCCGCCCGCGAAGCCGCCGACGACCATGACCCCCGCCATCGCCCATGCCGTCCAGGCCGGGTCGGTGTAGAGCACGACGGCGACGAGGCCGAGGACCGTCACGAGGATTCCGGCGAGCCCCCACACTACGAGCGGCCGTCCGAACCGGTTGACCAGCGACCCGCCGAGCCACGACGAGTAGGCCGAGACGACGGCGAAGCCGATCGTCACCATTCCGGCGTAGACCGGCTCGAGCCCGAGGCCCGTCTGCAGGTACAGCGTGCCGAGGAGGAACATGGCGGGGGCGGCGGCGAAGTAGGTCGACGAGACCAGGACGCCGTTGCGGAACGACCCGGCGCGGAAGATCTGGAACGGCATGAGCGGCAATCGCCCGCGGGCCCCGTACCGCCGCTCCCAGAAGATGAAGAGAGCGACGAAGACCGCGGATGCCGCCAACAGCCACCAGCGTCGAGGGTCGTCGTCCGGCGAGCCGGTCGTGAAGAGGAACGGCCACATCAGCGACAGCACGACCAGCGCGAAGAGGACGACGCCGACGGGATCGAGGTCGAGCCGGCGGGAGGACTTCGTGCGCGTGTTCGGGAGGAACCACGCGGCGAGGATCAGCACGAGGATGCCCAGCGGCACGTTGATCCAGAAGATCAGGCGCCATCCGTCGGTCGCGCCCCCCACGGCGATGAGGAGGCCGCCGAGCGTGGGGCCGAACGCCGTGGCGATGCCGATGGTCGCGCCGAAGAGACCGAAGGCCCGCCCGCGTTCCGCTCCGGCGAACAGCTGTTGCACGAGGCCGAGGACCTGCGGCATCTGGATGCCCGCCGCCACCCCCTGCAGCAGGCGGAAAAGGAGGAGCAGCCCGGCGTCGGGCGCCAGCGCGCAGCCCAGGCTCGTGAGCACGAACAGCGACAGCCCGAGATGAACAGCAGCCGGCGCGAGCGCAGATCGCCGAGGCGACCGGCGGGAACGAGGACCAGACCGAACGTGAGGATGTAGCCGGAGACGACGAGCTGAAGCTCCGTCGGCCCGGCCGAGAGGGCGGTCTCGATCGACGGAAGAGCGACGTTGACCTTCGTCAGATCGAGGATCGTCAGCGCCGCTACCGACACGGCGATCCAGTACGCGCGCCAGCGGTGCGAGGGCGGAAGCTCGATGTCGCGTGTGACCGGCGGTGCACCGTCGGCGGGACGAGAAGCTGGCGCGTCGGACATTCCTGACAGGCTACTCCGGGCGAGCGTCCGCCGGATGCTCAGGCGGGAACGGCGCTCCCCTGCCGTATGATGCTCGGCCCCGCGGCGCCGGCGGAGACGACGAGCTGAGCGGGGATCTGCTCTTTCATGGCGGCGACATGGCTGATGACTCCCACGGTGCGCCCTCCCTGGCGGAGCTCGTCGAGCGTGCGCATGGCCAGGTCGAGCGTCTCGTCGTCGAGAGAGCCGAAGCCCTCGTCGACGAAGAGGGTGTCGAGCCGGATGCCGCCCGCCCGGGCCGTGACGACCTCGGCGAGTCCGAGCGCCAGCGCCAGAGAAGCCAGGAACGTCTCGCCCCCGGACAATGACTGCGGCGGCCTGGCCTGACCCGTGAACGCGTCGAGCACTTCCAGTCCGAGACCCGACGACGCCCCTCGCGCCGCCACGGCGTCGGAGTGCTGCAACCGGTATCGACCGGATGACATCGCCGCGAGTCGCAGATTCGCCGCGGCGACGATCTCCTCGAGCTCGGCGGCGAGGACGAACGCCTCGAGCGTCATCCGATGGGTGTTCGGCGCTCGTCCGGCCACGGTGTTCGCCAGCCGGGAGACGACCGCCGCGCGGGCGCTCGCCTCGGAGACGCTGCGGTGCGTCGCGTCGGCTCTCTCGGCGAGGTCGCGCAGGTGGGCGAGGTCGCCGGTGGCGCGCGTTCGCGCCTCCGCGGCCGCGGTCACGTGCGCGCGGGCGGCTGCCACCTCCGCGCGCACCGGTGCGAGGTCGATCGGCGCGTCGGGCTGGTCGGCGAGGGCGAGCTCCAACTCGAGCAGGCGCTGACGGTCGGCACGGTCGGCGGCGTCGTGCGCGCGGATCCGCTCGTCAAGCGCCGCGCGCTCGGCGGTGCTGCGGAGCGCCGCCCGCGCCTCACCGACGTCGGCGAAGCGGGACACGGCGAGCCGCGCGTCGCGGTCGGCGGCGGCGTCGGCCGCGACCTGGCGATGGACGGCCGCCTCCGCGGCCGTGTCGCGCACCGCGCGGACAAGCCCGCGGCGGCGCTCGGCGTCGGAGCGCCGCTCGCCGATGGTGGGCGCGTCGCCCCGCGCCTCGTCCACGCGCTGCCGAAGCGCGGCGACGCGCTGCGCGGCCAGCGCCGCGTCCTGCCGCCGCCGCGCCGCGTCGGCCACGAGCGTCGTCCGCGCCTCGGCCGCCGCCGCGTCGGCGGCGGTGAGGGCATCGCGCTCCGCTGTCAGACGCTCGGCGGACGCGGCATCCGCTTCGATCGAGGTCAGCGACGTCTCGGCTTCGGCGAGCGCGCTCTCGGCGGCGGCGAGGTCGACCCCGCCGGCGCGCGCAGCCGCCGCGGCGTGCGCCGCTCGCGCGGTCTCGAAGGCCTCAGCGGCCACGCGATCGGCCTCCCACGCGGCCTCCTTGGCGCGCGCGGCGTCGTCGAGATCAGCGTCGGTCACCGGGTCGGAGGTGGGCGCCGCCGGATGCGGATGCTCCGTGCCGCCGCACACGGGGCAGGCCTCGCCGTCGACCAGACCCGCCGCGAGGTCGCCGGCAGAGGACGCGAGGCGGCGCTGCAGAAGCGTGGTGTGGCGGGTGGTGCTCGCGGCGAGCTCCGTGCTGCGAGCCAGCATCTCGCGCTCCGTGTCGCGGAGGGCGGCGACGAGATCTTCCGCCTCGCGGGCGGCGTCGCGACGTTGCCTCGCCTGCGCGAGCGCCGCGGCCGCACCTTCACGCCGCGCCGGCGCGGCGGCGACCGCTGCCAGTTGCGCGGCGAGTCTCTCCAGCGTCGCGGGGACGATGGCGCGCTGCTCGTCGAGGATCGCGATCGCCTCGTCGGCTTCGGTCGCCGAGACCGATGCGGCCGCGAGCTCCGCCTCCGCCTCGGTGAGCTCGGCATCGGCGGCGAGGGCGGCGTCGCACGCGGCGATGATCGCGGCGAGCTGGTCGTCACGGCGCTGGAGAGCCCGCGGTGCGGCGGCCGACTCGCCGGCGGCGAGCCACGCGGCCACGGCCGCGGCGGCCGCGGCGTCGGCACGGTCGGCGACGGCCCTGGTGCGCTCGACGCTCTCCAGCGCCCCGCGGAGCTCCTCCGCCGACCGCGCGGCGGCGAGGACCTCGCGCGCCTCGGCGATCGCCGGCGCATCGAGGTCGAGCAGGGCCAGCCGGGCGCGGGCGTCGAGACGCTGCTGCTGCTGCTCGGCGAGCGCTGCCAGGGTGCGTTCGCGCGCCAGCATCCGGTCGAGCTCCGCGTCCGCGCGCGCCTGCTCGTGCGCGGCCGCCTCGGCGCGGTACGCAGCGCGCTCGACCACTCGCACCGCCTCGCCGAGCCGGGCAGGGAGGTCGCCGTCGTCCACGGGCTCGTCGCCGGTGAGACCGGCGGTCGCGGCGGCGCGTTCGGCCTCGTCGAGCAGCATCCGGACGCGTTCATCGACCGACTCGAGGGCGCGGGAGGCCTCCTTGCGCAGGCCGTCGAGGATGTCGGCGTACTGCTCGTATGTGCGCGTGCCGAAGAGCGTGCGTAGCACGGCCTGGCGCTCGTCGTTGCGGGCGAGGAGGAACCGGGCGAAGCGGTTCTGGGCGAGGAGGATGACCTGCAGGAACTGCTGCTGGGAGAGCCCCACGATCTCGTCGAGCCGCTCGCCGACGTCGCGCGGCCGTGCAGCCACCCCGACCCAGGTGTCGTCGCCCCACACCTCGAGAAGCGCCTGCGGCGACTGCGTCGTGAGGCCTGTCCCGTTCTTCTTGGCGCGCTCGTACTCGGGCGACCGCGTCACTCGCCACCGGCGGCCCGCGGTGGAGAACTCCAGCGAGACCTCGGTGAGGTCGTCGGGGTCGCAGTGGTCGCTGCGCAGGCGCCGCTCGCCGTTCTCGTAGCGGGGGACGCCGCCGAACAGCGCGAAGCACACGCCGTCGAGGACGCTGGACTTGCCCGCGCCGGTACGGCCGGCGATGAGGAAGATGCCGTCGTCGGCGAACGCGTCGAAATCCACCGCTTGGCGCTCGCGGAACGGCCCGAAGCCCTCGAGCTCGAGGCGGTGCAGCTTCATCGGCTCGCCTCGGTGAGCGTGCGGGTGTCGAGCACCTCGCGGATCAGGGCGCGTTCGTCGTCGGTCGCGCCCTCGCCGGCGCGGACGTGCGCGAGGAAGGCGTCGAAGAGCTCGACGTCGTCGTGCGCGGCGCGCACGCGCTCGGCGTAGTCGAGACCGTCGGCGACGGGAAGGCCCTCGGGCGTGTGCTGGACGGTCGCGCAGAACGGGAAGCGACGCAGCAGCCGCCGCATCGGGTCGCTCTGCGGTGTGGCGTCGGTGTACTGGGCGCACACCCAGGCGTCTTCGTGTTCGGCGTACCGGGGGTGGGCGAGGAGCTCGTCGAGTGTGCCGCGCACGGTGACCAGCCGTCGTGGGAGGGGAAGCGGCAGCCACTCGACAGCCGCGAGCCCGTCGGGCCCGAGGTCGACCAGCCACGATCCGCGCGGCTTGTCGGCCTCGCCGAAGCTGTAGTGCAGCGGGGCGCCTGCGTAGCGCACGCGCTCGGACAGCTGAGAGCGACCGTGGATGTGGCCGAGGGCGACGTAGTCGGGTCCGTCGAACGTCGACAGCGGCACGACGTCGAGACCGCCCTGCCGGATCTCCCGCTCGACCCCGGGTGTCGCCTCGACGCCGGCGGCGAAGCAGTGCGCGATCGCGACCGACCGGCCGCCGCGGACCGCCATGTCGGCGCGGACGAGTGTCATCGCGTGCGCCATCGTCTGCGCCTGGCTGCGGAGGTCGGTCCCCTCCCACGTCGCGCGGACGACGGCGGGTTCGAGATACGGGATGCCGTAGAAGTGCACGGGTCCGTCGGCATCGTCGATTGTCACCGGTATGCCGACACCGCGGGGGTCGGTGAGCACGGCGATGCCCTCCCGCAGCAGCGCCGCCTGGAAGCCCAGGCGGGCGGCGGAGTCATGGTTGCCGCTGGTCACCACGATGCGCGCTCCCGCGTCGGAGAGGGCGCTCAGCGCGTCGGTCAGCAGCGTGTAGCACGCCGGCGACGGCGCGGCGGAGTCGAAGACGTCGCCGGCGAGCACCACGACGTCCACGCGATGCTCGCGCACCTGGGCGACGATCGCGTCGAGCACGCCGCGCAGCGCATCGAGGGTGGCGTGGCCGTGAAACGACCGCCCGATGTGCCAGTCCGAGGTGTGCAGGATGCGCATGCCGCCACGGTACGTCGCCCCGCCGACATCGCCGCGAAAGCGCACGGGCGGTTCGCCGAGAGCGAGCGCCCAGCCGCGCCATCCACCCGTAACATCGCCGGGTTAGCCTCGGATCGTGGATCTGCCCGGGGTGTGCGTCGTCTACCTGTTGCGCGCGCGGGCGGACGGCGGTGACGAGGTGCTCCTCGGTTACAAGCGCACGGGCCTCGGTCTCGGCAAGGTCGTCGGCATCGGCGGCAAGGTGGAAGCCGGCGAGAGCGTGCGCGAGGCCGCGGTCCGGGAGGTGCACGAGGAGACGGGGCTCCGCATCGACGCCGCCGATCTCGAGGCGGCGGGCGTGCTCGACTACCTCTTCCCCACGCGCCCGGCGTGGTCGCAGCGCTCGCACGTCTTCACGTGCCGGCGCTGGGACGGCGAGCCGGTCGAGACCGAGGAGATCGTGCCGGCGTGGTTCGCCACCGCCGACATCCCGTTCGACCGCATGTGGGATGACGCCGCACGGTGGCTCCCCGCCGTCCTGGCCGGGGGCTCGATCGCGGCGACCTACACGTTCGGCGACGACCTCGCGACGGTCGTCGGCGAGGAGCTCCGCCCCGCCGGCTGACGCCCGCCGGACCCGCACCCTCAGCCCATCGGCGCAACCCGGAGCAGGCGGAACTCGCGCCGGCGCAGCATCCGCAGCACCGTCCGCTGCACGGGCGAGAAAGCCCGCAGTCCTGCCTCGCGCTCGAGGGGCTCGACCGACACGATGCGGTACGGCCGGCCGCGATGGACGACCTCGCCGCCGCCGTGACGGATGTTGCGGTACCAGTTCACGGTGTCGCCGTACGTCAACTCGGCGACGAGTCCGCCGGCGCTGTCGGCGAGGATGACGGGCGCCTCGTACACGCGACCGGTCTTGCGCCCCACATGCCGGATGAGCGAGAACGGTCCACGGCCGCGCCGTGCGGCGCGCAGCGTGATCGGGTTGAGGGTGCGGTTGAGGAGCCTGAGGTACGCGCGGCGAAGACGGGAGGCCACGGCGGCTCAGGAGGCCGCCGGCACCCGGGGCGCATAGCGACCGGAGCGCTCGGCGCGCTCACGCGCCTTCGCGGCTTCTTCTTCGCGGTTCTTCGGGGGAGCCACGGCAACGAGGTCGGCAAGGAGGTGACCCGTGGCGTGGGCGATCTCAGCCACCGCGCGGTCGAATGCGGCCTGATTGGCCTTCGACGGCTTGGTCGTCCCGGCGATCTTGCGGACGTACTGCAGCGCGGCGGCGTGCACCTCGTCGTTCGTGGCGGCCGGCTCGAAGTTGTGGAGGGTGTGGATGTTGCGGCACATGGCGCCCACCGTACGCTCGGGCGCCGCCGCGATCCAGAGCCGCCGCGTTCGATAGCGTCGCAGGGTGGAACCCGAACTGAGCGACACCGCGTCCGTGTCGTCGTTCTCGCATGACGGGTCCGTGCTCGTGGCCGAGGCGGCGGGAGCCGGGGAGCGGACGTTCGTGCTCGTCCACGGGATCGGCATGGGCCGCAGCGTCTTCGCCGACGCCGCGAGGCTCCTCCGCCGGCACGGCCACGTCATCGCCGTCGACCTGCCCGGCTACGGCGAGGCGCCGGAGCCGTCCCGCACCCCCACGATCGAGCGCATGGCCGACCTCGTCGCGGCCTACCTCGTCACGCGCGTTCCCGGCCCGGTGGTGCTGATCGGCCACTCCCTGGGTTCGCAGGTGGCGCTGGAGGTCGAGGCGCGGCATCCGGGGCTCGTCTCGTGCCTCGTGCTGGTCGCGCCCACGGTCGACCGGGCCGCGCGGCGACCTCTCCCGCAGATCGCACGGCTCGCCCGCGACCTGCGGGACGAGCACCCGAAGGTGCTGTTCGCCGGCGCGCGTGAGTATCTGCGGGCGGGGCCCCACCTGCGCCGCAAGTTCCGGGCCATGCTCGCCCACCGGCCCGAGGACTCGCTGGCGCGCGTCGCCGTTCCCACCCTCGTGCTGCGGGGCGCCGACGATCCGGTCTGCCCGAGGGAATGGTGCCGTTTCGTCGCCGACGGCGTCCCCGACGGGCGCCTCGAGGAGATTCCCGACCGCGGACACGAGACGCTGATCCGGGATGCCGCGGCCGCGGTCGCCCTCATCCGCGCCTTCGTCGCCTCGTAGTCGTCCCAACTCCTCAAGATCGGGTCGGCGTCGCCGGCGCGCCGCGGAATCCCGGGGGCTTCGGCCCGCCATCGCACCAATCTTGAGGAGTTGCGCAGCGCGCCGCCGCCGGCACCGGATGCCGCGGGTCAGCGGTGCGCGATCTCGGCGGCGAGCGCGCGCACGCGGTCGTCGCCGGGCTCGAGACCGATGTCGTCGAAGCGCTGGCGGAGCACGTCGAGGATCCGCTCCTCCGACGCGTCGCCGACGTCCAGGCGGGTCTGCGCGACGACGCCCGCGATACGGTCCTCGTCGGTGGTGTCGTGCATGTCCATGGCGGGGGCGTCCTGCGTGCCCGTCGACGAGGTCCCCGCGCCGGCACCGGCGTCGGGACCGACGGCACCGCCCTGGACCGTGTCGGCGCCGCTGCCCTCGCCGTGCTCGACGGTGGCGCCCTCGTCCGCCCGCTCGGGCTCGTTCGCGTCCGACACGTCAGGCCTCCTCGTCCGTCGAAAGGTCGGGGTCGATCCCCTGGGTCGGCACGTCGCTCTCGACGCCGTCCGCCGCGCCCTCGACGTTGGCCGGTGACCCGTCGTCGGTCAGCGCCGGCGAGCCGGCTGCATCCGCGCTCTGCTCCGCTGTCTCACCGTCGGCCGTGCTCCCGCTCTCCCAGCCGCCGGCCGGGTCGGCGTCGATGACGCCCTCGGGTAGATCGCGCTCGTCCATGACGTGCTCCTTCCGTTGCTCCCACCCTGACGGGACGCGAGCGATGATGCAGGGGCTTGACGGCCGGGGGCCGGCGGTCTATTCGCCGCGGGAGGCGGCGCGATCGCGCGTCACGGCGCCGGCGACCACCTGCGCGCCGCTCGTGAGCAGGGCCCGACGCCATGGCAGGACGCCGTCGACCTCGATCTGGATGGAGATCGACAGCACGGTGCGGATGAGCACGATGATGGCCAGGATGAGCGCGTCTTCGAGCGACGGCTTCTGCGTGATGGTGCGGATGAGGTCGGCGGCCACGAGCACCTCCAGGCCCAGGAGGATCGCGCCGCCCAGCGTCGTCCGCAGCACCGAGAACGCCGCAGCACCGCCCTGTCGCCGGGTGAACGCGCGGATGCTGAGGATCACGGCGAGCACGAAGCCGAGGGCCATCGACACGGCGCCGATCGTCTCGAAGGCGACAGCGACGGCCGTGAAGAGGTCTTCCATGTGGACGTCAGGCGGAGCGACGCGCGTGCAGGATGCCGGCGCGCTCGGGGTGGGCCTGGAACCAGTCGGCCACGTACCAGCACACCGGGATGACCTCGCGGTCACCGGCCGCCTCGAGCTGCGCGATGGCGCGCTCGACGACCTCGGCGGCGTACCCGTGGCCGCGGAACGTCGGGATGGTGTACGCCCGAGTCATCGCCACGGTGCGCCCGTCGTCGCGGTAATCGAGCACGCTCACGAGATCGTCCCCGCGGTGCAGGGTGTACCGCGAGGCGTCTTTCTCGTCGGTGAAGCGGAGTTCGGTCACGACGACAGGTTACGCCCGTGCCGCCCTCCCGGCGCGATTTCGCTCCTCCGGGGCATCCCCGGTTCGTCCCCGGGCCCATCCCCGGTTCGTCCCCGGGTCCATCCCCGGTTTTGGGGCGCGGGATGTGCTTCGGGGCGCTCATCGGTCGCCCCGAACCACATTCAGCGCCCCAAACCGGCGAGCCACTCCTCGGCGGCACGCGGGTTGCGCAGGCGCACCACCGGCTCCCCGGCAGCCGCACGCCGCAGCATCCGCTCCCGCAGAACCGGATGCTGCACCCAGGCCCACCGCACGACGTTGCGCTCCGGATCCCACCGCAGCCAGCCCGAAGGGCGTTCGCGGTTGCCGTGCCACAGTTCCTCGCGCGTGAGCCCCCGCCGGAGCGTCCGCGCGACGATGCGGCGCATCACGACGGGGCGCGGGTAGTCCAGCCACACCCACGCGTCCGCGCCGCCCGGGGTGCCGGGGTCCAGCAGCCCGGCGAGCTTCGAGCTCCAGTTCCCCTCGATCACCCAGCCCTCCGGATGCGCAGCGACGAAGTCGCGGACGCGCGCGAGCGCCTGATCGACGTCGCGCTGGACCCATCCGGCGTCCCAGAAGACCGCGTCGAGCTCGAGGACCGGCAGTCTCAGGGCCGCGCCGACCGAGCGCGCGAGCCGGGTCTTGCCCGCCCCCGACACCCCGACCACCCGCAGCTTCACCGCTCCACCCTGCCACGGGCGCGTTCGGGGCGCGTCAGTCCGGCAGCACCCCCGTGCGCGCGAGCTGGGCGTACCAGGCGCCGCTGTCTTTCACGGTGCGCTCGAGCGTGTCGAAGTCGACCCGCACGATCCCGAACCGCTTGGCGTAGCCGTAGCCCCACTCGAAGTTGTCGAGCAGTGACCACACGAAGTAGCCGCGCAGGTCGACGCCACGGGCGAGCGCGCGATGGGCGGCCGTGAAGTGACGACGGAGGTAATCGAGACGCTCGGCGTCGCGCACCGATCCGTCGCCTTCGACGACATCGTCGAACGCGGCGCCGTTCTCGGTCACCATGAGCGGCTGATCGGGGAACTGCCCGCGCAGCGACACCAGCAGCTCCTCGAGACCCTCTGGCGCGATGTTCCAGCCCATCGCCGTGTACGGACCCGGCGGCTCGAGGAACTCCAGCACACCGTCGCTCCCCGGCCACGCCGTGCCCCGCGGTGCGGCCTTGTGTCCGTCGTGCTGCTGCTTCGGCGACACCCCGTCCCACATCTGCACGGTCACCGTCGAGTAGTAGTTGACCCCGAGCACATCGAGGGGCTGGGCGATCGTGGCGAGGTCGCCGTCTGCCACGAAGGCCCAGTCGGTGACGGATGCCGTGTCCTCGAGCAGGTCGGCCGGGTACGCGCCGCGCAGCATCGGCCCCGTGAACGCGCGGTTGGTGAGGGCATCCACGCGGCGCACCGCTTCGTCCGCGCGGTCGCCTCGCCCGCGGGCGACGTGGAAGTTGAGCGTCACGGAGTACTCGGGGTCGCCCGTGGAGGTGGCCCGCAGTGCCTGGATCGCCCTGCCGTGGGCAAGGTTGAGGTGGTGCACGGCGGTGAGGGCCGCCGCCGGCTCGTGCCTCCCGGGGGCGTGCCCGCCCTGCCCGTAGCCGAGGTACGCCGAGCACCACGGCTCGTTCAGCGTCGTCCACGTGTGGACGCGGTCCCCGAGGGCCCCACCGACGACCTCGGCGTACCGTTCGAAGGCGTCGGCGGTCGCGCGGGCGGGCCATCCGCCGGCGTCTTCCAGCGGTTGCGGGAGGTCCCAGTGGTACAGCGTGGCGACCGGGCGGATCCCGCGCTCGAGGAGCCCGTCCACGAGCCGCGAGTAGAAGTCGAGCCCCGCGGGATTCACGGCGCCGGTCCCGGCGGGGATGACGCGCGGCCACGCGATCGAGAATCGGTATGCGCCGAGCCCGAGCTCTGCCATGAGGTCGAGGTCGGCCTCCCACCGGTGGTAGTGGTCGCACGCGATGTCGCCGGTGTCGCCGTTCCAGACCTTTCCGGGGGTGCGGCTGAAGCTGTCCCAGATCGAGGGGCCGCGGCCGTCCTCGGTCGCGGCGCCCTCCACCTGGTACGAGGCCGTCGCCGACCCGAACGTGAATCCGGCGGGGAACACGAGGCCGCGATCGCGGTAGTCGGCGTTGCCTGCGGCGGAGTGCGTCGTCATCCGCGGAAGCCTACACGGGACCGCTCCCACGCCCTCCCGATGCCGTCGAGCGGCCGATGCCGGGGGTCGTCACAGTTCGTCATATACGCCGCCGCGGGCAGTCCTCATTTGACGCACTTCGACGCAATCGGACATAATCGGCCCCATGACTGACAACGCACGCTCTCTGTCCGCCTGGGAGGCGAACGGGACTGCCGCCATGATGATGGCCGGCCGCGTTGTTTCGTGTCGAATGTGTCGCTGACACGGTGAATCCGCCGGACGCCGCTCGAATCCTCTGAACGACGAGCGATGACGTCCCCCGAGAACACTGGGCCTCGTGGCGATCCCGCGTACCCGGAGAACTCGATTCCCGGGCCGACACCGGCCCACCTCCCCGCAGCATCCGAACCCGCCGCCATCGCCCGGGTTCCTTCCGCAAGGACAACCACTTCCATGTCGACTCCCGCTCTCCTCGACCGCCCCGCCCCCGTCCGCCACCTCCACGCCGTGCCGACCACCGACGCGACCCCTGCCGAGCCGGCGCCCGCGTCGCGCAACCTCCCCCCCGGCACCGCGCCCCGCGGGTTCGCCCTCTACGTCGGCCTCGACGAGGTGAAGGCCGCCGCCGACGGGGTCAGCCTCAACGTGCTCGTCGACGCGATCCGGCGCACGATCGCCGATCTCGCCCCGAGCGCGCAGACCTACGCGACAGTCGCCCTCGCCCCCACCGGCGCCGGCGGGCGGGATGTGGACGTCGTCCGCCTCGCGCTCCACGAGCCCGCCGCCGTGGCGCGCACCAAGCAGGAGCCCGAAGAGGTCGACCGCGTCCCGGGCGGCGTCGTCGTCGACATCTCGCGCAAGCGCGTGCTGCTCGACGGCGAATCGGCCCAGTTCACCTTCAAGGAGTTCGAGCTGCTGCAGTACCTCGTGCTGCGCGAGGGCCGCACCATCGACCGCAGCGAGCTGGTCTCGTCGCTGTGGCAGGGGACGACCGACGACGAGACGCCCGGCGAGCGCACCATCGACGTGCACGTGCGGCGCCTGCGGGCGAAGCTCGGTGCCTACGAAGACATCGTGCGCACCGTGCGCGGCGTCGGCTACCGCTTCGACCGCCACGCCGACGTCGTCATCCGCTACGGCCACGGCACCCCCTCGCCCGACCGCTTCTGACCCGTCTTCCCGCGACAGGAGATTCGCTCAGAACAGGACGTTCCGCGCGTCATCCGTCCTGAAACCGGCAGATCTCCTGTTCTCGGCGCCCGCAGGCGGCTCTGGATGGGGGCGGCCCGACGTAGGGTGGCGGCATGAGGCCGAGCGGAGTGCGCACGCGGCTCGCCGGCGACCCCCGGCGAGACGGCACGATCCGCGACCCGCGCCCCGAACCCGGCCGAGCCCGCGAGGCCGAGTATCGGCCGCGCCACCCGATCGACATCCGTCGCGCGGTGCTCGCACAGCGCCACGGCGCCGGCGACCCCACCCTGCAGAGCGTCGGTGGCGTTCTCTGGCGCGTCAGCCGCACCCCCGACGGCATCGCGACCCTCGCCATCCGCGAGAGCGGCGGAGGCGGCATCCGCGCCGCGGCGTGGGGACCCGGGGCCGACTGGGCGCTGACGCAGCTCCCCGCGCTGTGCGGGGCGCTGGATGACCCCGACGGATTCGACCCCTCACCGCATCCGCTGATCGCCGAGGTCTCGCGCCGGCACCCCGATCTGCGGATCGGCCGCACCGATCTGGTCTTCGACGCACTGGTCAGCGCGATCATCGAGCAGAAGGTCACCGGGATGCAGGCCTTCGGCGCGTGGCGGCGCCTCGTCACGTGGTACGGCGAACGCGCCCCCGGCCCGACGCCGCAGCCGATGTTCGCTCCGCCCTCGATGGAGGGCTGGCGCCGCATCCCGTCGTGGGCGTGGCATCGGGCCGGACTCGAGCCGCCGCAGTCGCGCACGATCGTCGAGGCGGCACGCCGCGGCGATTCGCTCGTGCGCGCGGCCGAGGCCGCCGTCGGCGGCGACGACCGCGATCGCGTCCTCACGAGCCTCCACGGCGTGGGCGTGTGGACGAGCGCCGAGACCCGCATCCGGGCCTTCGGCGACCCCGACGCCGTCAGCGTCCGCGACTTCCACCTCGCGCACCAGGTGGGCTACGTCCTCACCGGCTCCCGCGTCGACGACGACGGGATGCTGGAGCTCTTGGAGCCGTGGGCGGGCCACCGGCAGCGCGTGGTGCGGTTGATCCTGCTCAGCGGCGTCTTCGAGCCGCGCCGCGGCCCGCGACTGCATCCGGAGGACCACCGCGACCGCTGAGCCGGAATCCGCGACTCAGTGGCGTCGCGCCTTCCAGTACCCGCAGAAGCGGATGGCGTTCTTGGGCACGCCGCCGGACACCCAGTGCCGCCGGGCGCCGGCGGCGAGCGCCTGCTCGCCCGCGGCCCAGGCGTAGAACGGCCCGGCCGGCAGAGCGTCGGCGACCAGCGCGCTCAGGGCCGCAGCGCCCGGGACCGCCGCAGCGTCCTCGCGGACGATCCAGCGCACGTCGACGCCCTCCGGAGCATCGACGGACTGACGATCGTCCGGATGCGGGATCTCGAGGTACGCCGTGCCTCGCGCGTCGCGCGGCATCGATTCCAGGATCCCCATCGCGGCGGGGACCGCGGTCTCATCGCCCACCAGCACCGCGACCGATGACCGATCGGCGGGAGGTGCGCACATCAGTCCCTCGTCGAGGATGCCCACCGCGTCGCCGGCGGCGCAGGTCTCCGCCCACGTCGCCGCCGGCCCCGAGGTCCCCTCGGCGGCGGACCCGTGGAGCACGAAGTCGACGTCCAGCTCCGGTCCTTCCGGACCGTCCGGGCGGTACGCGCGCACGGTGTAGTTGCGCAGCACCGGACGATCGGTCTTGGCGATGGCGAGGTAGCGCAGGTAGGCGAACGTGTCGAGTGTGGCGGGCAGACGCGACAGCGACGCCTCGCTCACCGGCAGGAAGAGGCGGAACCACTGGTCGAACCCGAGATACCGGAACGCCGCGACGTCCCCGCCGCCGAGTGTCACCCGCGCGAATGACGGCGAGATGCGCTCGCGGCGCAGGACGTGCATCGTCCCGAGGGTCGCATCGACGGGCTTCACACGGCCCTCGTTCGCATTCGTGCGTGCCATGGCGCCTCCAAGTTAGGTTGCCCTAACCCTATCGGTGACGCGGGGAACGGCGAGGTGAGGCCCTAGTCTGGAGACATGCCCGAACCTCGCACCGGATGGCCGCGCGGCCGCACGCAGTGGCTGCTGGGAACCGTGCTCCTCCTCGCCCTCGGGGTGCTGTTCGGTCTCATCTTCGGAAACATCTGGCTCGGGATCGTCCTCGGTGCCGCGGTGTCGATCGGATGGCTCATCGCCTACGAGTCGTGGCGGGGGCGCAACAGCGGCGTCAACGACGACGACCGCGGCATCGAGCTCTGAAACGCGGTGGCCGCTCGCTGGCTGCCCATCGGCGCGATCGGGCTCTCGGTCGTTCTCTGGTCGTTCGCCTACGTCCTGTCGGGCTGGGCGCTGGAGACCGGGTCCGCGGCCGTCCTGTCGGTCTGCCGGTTCGCGCTCGCGCTCGTCGTGCTGGTCCCGCTCGCGGCACGTCGCCCCGCCTTCTGGCGCACGCTTCGTCAGCCTCGCACGATCCTCCTGGGCCTGACCGGCGTCACTCTGTATTACTCGCTCGCCAATATCGGCCTGCTCTTCACGACGCCGGGCACCGCCGCCCTCGTCGTCTCGCTCCTGCCCGTCCTCACCGCCGTGGCCGCGGTCGCGATGATCCGCGAGCGGCTCTCGACGCGCACCATCGTCGGCCTCGCCCTCGCGACCCTCGGCGTGGGTCTCGTCGCCGCATCCGGATTCCGCGTCGACATCGGTGTCGCGCTCAACATCGGCGCCCTGGCGTCGTACGCGATCTACACGGTTCTCCTCCGACGCGACGGCGGGCACGCGGATGCCCCGGACGCCCTGTCGCTCGCGACCGCGACCGGAGTGTGGGGCACGATCCTGATGCTCCCGTGGCTGGGGTGGGAGATGCTCACCGGCGCCGCGAGCGTGCCGACCGACCCGCGCGGACTGATCGCCATCCTGGTGCTCGCTCTCGTGGTCACCGCGCCCACCCTGGTGCTCTACAACTACGGCGCCGAGCGCGTGCCCGCCGCGGTCTCGGGGGTCGCGACGGCGGCGATCCCCGCGCTCGGGTACGGCTTCGCGCTCCTGCTCGGCGAGACGCTGGACCCCGTCAAGGCACTCGGCGGAGCCATCGCGCTCGTGGGCGTGGTGATCGCGACGCTCGCGCGGCCGCAGATCGAGCCGAGCCCGCCCGGATCGGCGCTCCCGGAACCGGCTGAGCTGGCCGGACCGACCGAACGGGCCGCGGCGGACCCCGAGGTCACTCCCAGAGCGTGAGCTTCTCGGGGTTGGCGACGATCCACAGGTCGCTGACCAGGTCGCCGGCCACACCGAGCGTCCACACGCTGTGGAGCTGTCCGCCCACACGGGCGACGAAGCCGAGCCCGTCGGGCGTGACCACGGCCTCGAGCTGTCCATCGGGCTGCAGACGCGGCAGGCCCAGGACGAACCGGGCGACGCGGTCGGCGCCCTGCACCGGGCGGCGAGCGGCGGAGACGACGCCGCCGCCGTCGCTGCGCAGCACCACAGCGGGATCGAGCACGGCGACCACTGCTTCGTAATCCCCGCTGAGGCACGCCCGAGCGAACGCCTGCATCAGCGCATCGTGACGCTCCCGCGGCGCCATCCCGGCGCGTCGCTCGCGGACGTGCCGGCGCGCCGAGGCGGCGAGCTGGCGGGTCGCGGCCTCCGAACGCCCCACCGTCGTCGCGATCTCCGCGAAGCTGAGGCCGAAGACGTCGTGAAGCACGAACGCCACCCGCTCGGCGGGACTCAGCGATTCCAGGACGACCTGCAGGGCCATGCTGACCGCGTCATCGAGCGTCACCCGCTCCAGCGGGTCCCCGCCGAGCGCGCCGACGAGCGGCGAGTGCTCCGGCAGCGGCTCCGGCAGCCACTCGCCGACGTAGAGCTCGCGTCGCACGCGCGCCGACCCGAGCATGTCCAGGCACACCCGCCCGACGACGCGCCCGAGCCACGCGCCGGGCGATCGCACCCCGGCCCTCTCCTCGTCGCTCAGGCGATACCAGCGCACGAAGGTCTCCTGCACGGCGTCCTCCGCGTCTGCGACGGTGCCCAGCATCCGGTAGGCCATGGCGGTCAGCTGCGGCCGTTCCGACTCGACAGAAGACTCCACGCGCGCACCTCCTCCCGCACTCTACGGGGACGTGAACAGTCCGATGCACGGTTCGCCTCACATTCGCGGAAGCTGCGTCGTCGGAGAGGTATGACGACGATGCACGAACACATCCGGTCTCTTCCTCCGCAGGAGCAACGATGAGAGTCGCGGTGGCCGGCGGCACCGGCACGGTGGGACGCTTCGCCACGGAGGCGCTGCAGGCCGGAGGGCACGACGTCGTCGTGCTGGCACGCGCACGCGGCATCGACGTGGTCTCCGGCACGGGGCTGGAGCAGGCTCTGAGCGGCGTCCATGCCGTCGTCGACGCGCTGAGCGTGTCGACGCTGAACGAGGGCGAGGCCGTCGACTTCTTCACCACGACCACGCGGAGCCTCCTCGAGGCCGAGCAGCGGGCGGGCGTCGAGCACCACGTCGCTCTGTCGATCGTGGGCGTCGACCGGGCGCCGTTCGGCTACTACGCGGGGAAGGCGGCGCAGGAAGAGCTCGTGGAGCGGGCATCCGTCCCCTGGACGATCCTGCGCGCGACGCAGTTCCACGAGTTCGCGGCGCAGATGTTCGCACGAGCCAAGGCCGGACCTCTCCACCTGGCGCCCCGGATGCGCACGCAACCGGTCGCCGCTCGCGAGGTGGGAGACGCGCTGGCGGCGCTGCGACCGGCCGCGCGGTCGGCCGCTCGCCAGATCTCGCCGGGCCGCGCGAGGAGAGCCTGGCTCGGATGGTGCGCGCCTACGCGCGCGCCCGGGGCTCACGGGCCTGGATCCCGACGATCTCGCTTCCCGGAGCGTTCGGTCGCGCGCAACGGGACGGCACGCTGCTTCCGGATGCCTCCGCGCGGCGGGGCCGCCAGACCTTCGACGAGTGGCTGTCGGGGCCGCTCTGACTACATCTCCTCGTGCGTGTCGGGGTCGCCGCCCCACAGGCGCCCACGACGGAGGGCCGACAGGGCGGCGACCTCGTCGTCGGTGAGCTCGAAGCCGAAGACGTCGGCATTCTCCCGCTGACGCTCGGGATCGGCCGACTTCGGGATGGGCGTCGAGCCGAGCTGCACATGCCAGCGGAGCACGGCCTGCGTCGTCGTCACCCCGTGGGCAGCGGCGATCTCGGACACCACCGGCTCCTTCCGCAGTTCGCTCCGCCGTGCGAGCGGGCTCCAGCTCTCGGTACGGATGCCGAGCTCGGCGTGCACGGCACGAAGCTCCTCCTGCGGGAAGTAGGGATGCAGCTCCACCTGGTTCACCGCCGGGACGACGCCGGTCTCGTCGACCAGACGGCGAAGCATCCGCTCGGTGAAGTTCGACACCCCGATCGAGTGGACGACGCCCTCATCCCGCAGCTCGATCATGGCGCGCCACGTCTCCAGGTCCTTGCCGACGCTCGGGTTCGGCCAGTGGATGAGGTACAGGTCGATGCGCTCGAGCCCCAGCGCCTCGAGCGACCGGCGCGCGCTGGCCTTCGTCTCGGCGTGTCCGTGGTCGCGACCCGGCAGCTTGGTGGTCACGAGGATGTCGTCGCGCGGGATGTCGCTGCGGCGCACGGCCTCGCCCACCTCGCCCTCGTTCTCGTAGTTGACCGCGGAGTCGAGGAGCCGGTAGCCGGTTCCGAGGGCGGCGAGGATGGAGTCCACGCCCTCAGGACCGCGGAGCTTGTACGTGCCGAAGCCGAGTTCGGGGAAGGCGGTGCCGTCGTTGAGCGAAACCGCAGGGATCGTCGTCATCCCTCTATCCTCTCTCCCGTCGGCCCTTCTCGCCCTCACGGTTCATCGCTGTAGCCCGTCCGCTCGAAACCGCCGGCGAAGGCCAGGATCCAGCACGCGTGACGCGCCGGCAAGAGGAACGATCCACTATGTCCTAAACCGGTTGAACAGTGCGTGAACTATCCACAGCTGCTAGGGGGCGAGCATCTCGAAGAGCTCGCACTCCACGCCGTAGTAGCGATCGGTGCGGCCGAGCCCGCGCATCCCGATCCGCCGGCAGACGCGCTGCGACGCGGCGTTGTCGGGGTGGGTGACGGCCACCACACGCGGGATGCCCGACGCCCACGCCTCGCCGAGCACCACGCGGGCAGCCTCGGTGGCGTATCCTCGGCCCCACGCATCCGGATGCAGGTGCCAGCCGATCTCGACGTCTTCGGGTGTTCCGGCGGGCACCGCATCCGCCGACCAGGGGATGCGCTTGAGCAGCAGGCTGCCGAGCCGGTCGCCCTCGTGCGTCGTGACGGCGCGGACTCCCAGGGGCGGGTCGTCCAGCGAGAGCCAGCGCGCGACCGCCGCTCGCGCCTCAGTGGGTGACGCCATCACGCGCGGCGGGTTGCCGATCCACCGCGCCACCTCGTCCCGCGAGTAGGTGTCGTAGACGAACGCGAGGTCGTCGGGCTCCGTCGTCCAGCGGCGCAGTGTCAGACGGTCGGTGCGCACGGGATCACCCGCGCCTCATCGGGATGTGCGGGATGCCGTCCTCCTCGAACGGATCGCCCGAACGGACGAAGCCGAATCGGCCGTACCAGTCCTCGAGCTGCATCTGCGCGTCGAGGTCGACCGGAAGCTCCGACGCCACCTCTCGGCACCGCTGGAGTGCGCTGCCCATGAGATCCGCGGCCAGACCGCGACCGCGGGCCGCCTCGGCGGTCGCGACCCGCCCGATACGCCACGCGTCCCGCTCACGCAGGATGCGCAGGGTCGCGAGGACCGCGCCGTCTTCCTCGATCCACAGCAGCTCGGCATCGGGTTCGATGTCGCGCCCGTCGATCTCGGGGTAGGCCGCGTGCTGCTCGACGACGAAGACGCTCACGCGCAACCGCAGGATGCGGTAGAGCGCGACCGGGTCGATGTCGGCGACGCGGGCGCGATGGATCTCGGGCATCCCTCGACGCTACCTCGCTCGTCGTCTCCCGCGGACCGCCGCGTCAGGCATCCGCGGGAGCCCCCGTCACCGCGCCCAGGAGCCCCGGGAAACGTTCGTCGAGCTCGATCTTGCGGAGCCGGATGTCGTGAGTGCGGCCGTGGACCTCGTAGGTCACGAGCCCCGCCTCGCGCAGCGTCTTGAAGTGATGGGCGCACGTGGCTTTGCTGGTGGCGAAGGCGTCCCAGACCTCGGCCTTCGGACGAGCCTGCCCGTCGGCGAGCATCCGGACGATCGCGAGCCGGGTGGGGTCGCCCAGCGCCTTGAGGACGCCCTCGAGGGCGACATCGGCGATCTCCGGGACCGGGTACTCGGGCATGCCATCCATCCATTGTTTGATGAATGTCAAACGATCCTCTACGCTGACCGTGTGACATCCATCAAACGATCCTACCCGGACCACCGTTTGTCCGCGCCGGTGCTCGCCCGGCTGTGGGTCCTCGCGCTCGCGTTGTTCGTCGTCAGTACGAACGCGTTCGTGATCGCCGGGGTTCTCCCCGAGCTCGCGCGAGAGTTCGGCACCTCGACTGCCACTGTCGCCTCCTCCATCACGTGGTACGCCGCCGTCGTCGCCGTCGCCTCGCCTCTGGTCGCGACGTTCCTCGCACGCGTGCCGCGGCGGGCGCTCCTCACGGTCGGAATGGGCCTCGTGGCCGCGGGCACCGCCGTCACCGCCCTGGCCGGCGGTATGGAGCTGTTCACCGCCGGACGGGTCCTGGCCGCTCTCGGCGGCGCCGCGCTGGTCCCGCCGGCGACGGCGGCCGCCCCGTCGCTCGTGGAGCCCCGCCACCGCGGCCGGGCCATCGCGATCGTCGCCTTCGGATTCGCCGGCGCGATGGCCTTCGGCTCGCCGCTCGGCGCGGGCGTGGCGGCACTCGCCGGATGGCGCGTGTCGCTGTGGGCGATCGCCGGGCTCGCCGTGATCCTCACCGTCGTGATCGGCGTCACGATGACGCGGATCCCCCAGGTCGCTGGAGCACGCCTGCGCGATCGGGTCGCCGTGCTCGGCGATCGCCGCATCCTCCTGGTGCTCCTGAGCATGGTGTGCTTCATCCTGTCCTTCAACGTGCTGTACGTCTTCAGTGCCGACGTGCTCGCTCCCGCTCTCGAAGAGGCCCCGGGCGTCCTCGCCGCCGTGCTCCTCGCCTTCGGCGTCGCGACTCTGCTCGGCACGTGGCTGGGTGGCCAGCTGGTCGACCGCTCCGGCGGACTGCGCGCCACCGCGCTGGGGCTCCTCGGGATGGTCGCGGTTTACGCCGCCCTCGAAGGGTCGACGGCCTTCCTCCCCGGCGCGATCGCCCTCTACGCGGCATGGGGCCTGGTCGGCATGTCGCCGCAGGTCGGAATCCAGGATCTGCTCGTCGCGGCGAAGCCGAAGGAGGCCGGGATCACGCTGTCGTGGTACTCCACGGCGATGTACGTGGGCATCGCCCTCGCCCCCGTCGTCGGCGGTGCCGCGCTCACGCTCGGGCCGTGGGCGGTGCCGCTGGCGGCGATGGCGGCAGCCCTGCTCGCCCTGGCGTTCGTCGTCGGCGGCCGGTGGCGGGCGCAGCCGGCGTAGTCAGCCGACCGCCGGCACGTCGTGAAGTCGAGCGAGCGCCGCGACGACGTCGCGATGCCACCTTCGGGCAGCCGGGAGCACACCGGTGAAGATCGCGACGTCATGGGTGACCCCGAGGTATTGCACGGCGCTCGCGTCGACGCCGTCGGCACGCAGTCGCGCGGCGTAGGCGGCGCCGTCGCCGCGGAGCGGGTCGTACTCCGCCGTGAAGACGAGCGCCTCGGGAAGCCCGGCCAGGGAGGGGGCGAGAAGCGGCGACGCGAGCGGATTGCGGGCATCCCCCGCGCGGGGCAGGTATGTCCGAGCCACGGAGCGCAGCTCCCGGCGTGCCAGGATGCTGGGGATCCCGAGAGCGCGGGTCGCGCGCAGATCGACGTGCCCGCCGGTGAGGTCTGCCACGGGCACTTCGAGCAGCTGCATCCGGATCGGTAGCGCCGAGCGGTCGCGGTTGGCCAGGGTGAGCGCGGCGGCGATCGATGCTCCGGCCGAGGTGCCCGCCACGCCGAGGCGCTCGCGATCGATGCCGAGATCGACCGCGTTCTCGTGCAGCCACACGAGCGCCGCGTGCGCCTGCTCGATCTGCGTGGGGAAACGGTGCTCGGGAGCGAGGGCGTAGTCGACGGCCACCACGGCGACGGATGCCTCCGCCGCCCGCCGCCGGTTCGCAGCATCGGTCGTCGGGTAGTCCAGGCCGCCGATGCGGAAGGCGCCGCCGAAGAAGGTGAGCCAGGCCGGGATGCCGCCGGCGGCCGCGTCGGGCGGACGCGGGTCATAGATGCGCACCCGCACCGCGGGGAAGCCCGCGACGGGCACGATGTGCTCGCTCGTGCGGACGTTCGGGCCCGGTGTTCCGACCGTCCGGAGCTCTTGGCGGTCCCATGCCAGCGCCGCGCGACGGTGGCGTGCCCGCGCCGAGGCGGCGGGAGCGGAGGGGACATCGGCAGCCGGCCGCGGCGCGCGCGGTCCGGCGTCTGTCGGAGTCTCGGCTCCGGCACGCCGGATGCGGCGCCATCCGTCCGAGAGCCGGCGCCTGAGCGCCTGGACGCGCTGACCGATCAGATAGCGGCGGTGCACTCGCAGCCGCTCCTCGAAGAACGGGTCCAACGGCATTCCGGCTCCCTCCGAGAGTGTTCGAGTCTAAGGCGGCATCCCCGGCCGGTCGCCGCCACCCACCGCCGGCCGGAGGCGACACCGGCCCATCCATGTTTGAGTGGACCTATGAGCGATGGAGAACGCCCCCGGGTGAGCGTGGTCGTCGCGGTGTTCGAACCCGGGCCGGCGTTCGACGATCTGATCCGCTCCCTCGACGCGCAGACTCTGGACGCCGCGAGGTTCGAAGTGCTCCTCTGCGACGACGGGTCGGGTGAGGCGACCCGTGACCGCCTGGCCGAGGTGGCTCGCGATCGACCGCACGTGCGTGTCCTCTACCTGCCGCACACCGGCTGGCCGGGGACGCCCCGCAATCACGGGCTCGCCGCTGCTCGCGGCGAATACGTCTACATCGTCGACCAGGACGACTGGCTGTTCGACGCCGCACTGGAGAAGCTCTGCGACTACGCGGATGCGAACGCCTCCGACGTCGTCATCGGCAAGGAGGTCGGGATCGGCCGCCGCCTCCCCCGCCAGATCTTCCACGCCGACATCCCGCGCGCGGTCCTGGGCTCGGACCCCATCCTCGAACTGCTCACTCCGCACAAGCTGTTCCGCACGTCGTTCCTGCGCGCCCACGGCATCCGCTTCCCCGACGGCCGGGTGAGGCTCGAAGACCACCTGTTCGTGATGAAGGCCTACTTCGACGCGGGGACGATCTCCGTCCTCGCCAGCGTCCCCTGCTACGCGTGGGTCAAGCATCCGGGGAGCGCGAGCTCGTCGCGCATCGAGCCACGGACGTACTTCCCGCACCTGGAGACGGTGCTCGAGCTCGTCGAGGCTCACACGGAGCCCGGGGAGCTGCGCGATCGGCTGCTTCGGCATTGGTATCGCGGCAAGATCCTCAAACGCCTGGCGGGCCGGCGGATGCTGCGGTATCCGGAGGACTACCGCGATCGCTTCCTCGACGTGGTGCAGCCGATCATCGAGCGACGATTCGGGCCGGGCGTGGACACCGGGCTCAGCTTCGCCCATCGGGTCCGGTCGGGCCTGCTGCGCGCCGACCGTCGTGCCGATCTCATCCGGCTCGCCCGATTCGAATCCGACCTGCAGTGCCGAGCCGTCGTCACGGCGGCGAGATGGTCGCGGGGCGGAGGCCTGCACCTCTCGGTCGACGTCCGCATCACGGCCGACGGGGAAGACGCACTCGTGTTCGAGCCATCCGCTTCCCGACCGGAGCGGATGGTATGGCGCCCCCCGTCACCGCTGGCGGACCTCCCGTCCGAACTCCGGGATGCGGGTGCGGACCTCGCCGACGACCGCGTCGACCTCGTGCTGCGCGACGGGGCTCGACGGCGGCGGCTCCCCGGCAGCAGATCGCATCGCATCGGCGCGATGGAGCTGTCGGTCGATCCCGTGCGGGTCTTCGCCAGAGGCGATTCCTCCCCCGGCGGTTCCGTCTGGGTCAAGGTCCGCCGCGCGGGATGGACGTTCACCGTGCCGCTGGCAGCAGATGCGGATGTCCTCGCACGGGCGGGACGCTCGCCGGTGCTCGCCGGCCGCGCCTCCGTCCTCACCACGGACGACGACGGCGTCGTCGTGTGGCGGCGGGACGCGGACGGCGGAACGGGAAGGGACTTCGCCGCTCGCGCCGTCCGCCGGCTCCGCGCGGCGTGGCGGCGGCTCGCCGCGTGAGGCGGCCGGACGGCGTGAGCTGCGACCGTCGGCTGCTGCTCAGGGGGTGACGACGCGACGCGAGTCGATGGCGCTCAGCACCCGGCTCACGACATCCGCCACGAAGTCCGCACCGGCAGCCCGGCCCTCGAAGGTGACGCGAACGAGCACGGCTCCGGTGAGCAGCGCCAGCGACGGCTCCACATCGGCCGGATCCAGATGCGCGGACAGGACCTCTCGCATGTGGCTCGTGCCCGTCTCGTAGAGGCGTCCGCGGAGCTCGCGCACGACTTCACTCGTGTTCGATCGCTCGACGACGCCGGCGAGAAGGCGGTCCAGGTGCCCGTCGGTGAGGTCGGCGGCGAAGTCTCGCAGCGCGGTCCGCAGATCCTCTTCCAGATTCCCGGTCGCGGACGGGTGGTGCTCCGTGTCGCAGATCTGCTCGATGGCCGCGCGGATGAGATCGAGGCGCGTGGGCCAGTGCGTGTAGACGGTCGCTTTGGAATAGCCCGACTCGCGAGCGACCTCCGCATGAGTGACCCCGTCCCAGCCGCGTTCCAACAGCAACGCCGCGGTGGCGTCCACCACATCGCGGCGAGTCCGAGCCACGCGCGGGTCCGACGATTCCTTGGTCACGCCTGGATCCTACCGCTGCTGGACATCTCAGATCTTTCTAGACATACTGTTCAATAGTTGTTTAGTCGTCCAATTTCGCTCGCATCGAAAGGAAAGCATGGTCACCGCCAACCCCCTCCGCAATGCCTCACCGCCGCGGAGCCTCCATATCGCCCTCTGGGTTCTGCAGTCCGCCCTGGGCGTTGCGCTCATCGCCGCCGGAGCGTGGAAGCTGTCGTTGCCCTTCGACCAGGCGACGGCGATGTTCCCCTGGGCCGCAGACGTTCCGGCGTTGTACACGGTGACCTCGATCCTGGACATCGCTGGCGGCCTCGGCGTGATTCTCCCGTCTCTGACGCGGGTCGCCCCTCGGACGACGGTCTTCGCCGCACTCGGGGTCGTCCTTCTGATGCTGTCCGCCGTGGTCTTCTACCTGCTGCGGGGCGAACCCTCCGAGACGGTCCCGAACCTGGTGCTCGCCTCCGCGGGCGGGATCGTCGCGTGGGGTCGCTGGCGTGGCGCGCCCATTCGAGCGCAGCTGCCGGTCCCGACGAAATGGACCAGCCCGCTCCCCGACGCCGCACCGCCCGCCGAGATGAGGTTGTACCAGCTACCCACCGGCACATACCGCACGCGAGCCGCTCTCGCCGTGGCGGGCGGCGCTGTCACCGAGCAGCGCGCCTTCGCGGCAACAGCCGTCCTCATCCAGCATCCGAAAGGCGACGTGCTCATCGACGCCGGTTTCGGTGCCGGCGCCGAGGCGCATATCGACGCCCTGCCGTCGTTCCGCCGCGCACCCCACGAACTCGCCGATACCGCGAGCACGCAGCTGTCCGCCGCGGGGTACGACAGGAAGCGACTTCTCGGCGTTCTGCTCACCCACTCCCACTGGGATCACGTCAGCGGCTTGGACTCCCTCGACGTGCCGATCTGGATGACGGCGGCAGAGCGGAAGTACGCCGCGCAATCCAAGAGCGACCCGGTGTTCGAAACCGTCTCACGCGGCCACGAAATCGAGGAATACCCCTTCGACGGCCCTTCCTACCTCGGCTTCCCGTCGAGCTACGACTTCTACGGAGACGGATCGGTCGTCATCGTTCCCGCAGCCGGACACACCACGGGCTCCGTGATCATCTTCGTCACGGTGCCCTCCGGGCAGCGCTATGCCTTCATCGGCGACCTCACCTGGCAGCTCGACGGCATCACAGACAGGCTCGAGAAGCCGCTCATGATGCGCATGCTTGCCGACAGCGACGCGAAGCAGGTGCGGCAGGACATGGAACGCGTCATGGCGCTGCAGGATCACCTCCACGTCGTGCCCGCGCACGACATGCGCGGCTACCAGGGCATCCCCCTCTTGAAGCCTTCCACGGTCGACGCCCGATGACCGGCACAGGGGCGCGCTCTGCGCGGGCAGAGAGAGGACGTGCCGTGTATGCCCGCAACTTCGGGGTCGACGAGGCCACGGCGGAACGCGTGATGACCGACCGGGCAGGCGCGGCATACACCGCGGAGGCCTACGAAGCGGCGGGCGGGCCGGGGTGGCAGGGTGTTGCGCTCACCGATCGGGATCGCAGCATCGCCGTCATCAGCGCCCTCGTCGCCAGCGATGTCAACGACGAGCGACTCGACGTCTACCTCAATCTCGCGCGCGCGAACGGTCTCGACGAGGACGGGCTCACTCAGCTCATGATTCTCCTCACGGCGTACGTCGGGCAGCCCTATCCTTCGGCGGCCATGGGGGCGGTGCGGCGCACGCGACCCGCAGAGCCGCCTCCTTCGCGGATGCGACCGGGACGATGACCGTCGTGGTCTACATGTCGGGGTAGCCGCGCCGACTGTTCTCGACGGCCAAGCCGAACCCGTCACGGATGATCCGCGCGGCCTCGGCGGGCGAGGCATCCTCGGTGTCGATCAGGATGTCCGCGGGCGGTACCTCCACCGGCGAATCGTCGGAGGACCGGAGGCGCTGCAGCGTCTCGACGCTGGCGAGCTTGCGAAACTGCCGGCGATCGTCGTTCTCGATCCGTCGCTCCTGCTCGGCCATGGAGACGCCCAGACTCGCGAACCGCACGCGGCCGCCGCGCTCGCTGACCACGGATACCGCACGCTCGGGGAATCCCGGCAGGACGGTCGCCTCCGGCGCGAACGTGAAGATCAGCGATCGTCCCGCTTCCGCGGCGGTGGCGAACGTATCCAGCCAGAAGCTCTCGCGCAGCCGCACGAATTCCGGTGACCCGAACTCGAGCACCTCGAGAAGGAGGTCGACGACGAGGTGGTTGTGGAAGACGGGGATTCCCGTGAGCTCGGACAGATGCCGAGCGACGGTGAGCTTTCCCGCGGCCGCGGGGCCGTGCAAGAAGACGAGATCCATCCATCGACGGTAGCGGGCGCGCGCCGTCGTGCGAGCCGCCGCCTCTCGCGGGCCGGCATGGAGCTGTCCGTACACGTTTCGCTTTATTCAGTGTTTCCTGTACCGTCAGACGCATGTCGACTGCGACCACCACGGCGACGATCACCCACACCGCGGCGCTCGCGCGCCTCGGCCACGCTCTGTCGGACGCGACGCGCGCGGGTGTCCTCCTCGCACTGCGCGAGGCGCCGGCGTACCCCTCCGACCTCGCCGATGCTCTCGGCGTCTCCCGTCAGGTGATGTCGAATCAGCTCGCCTGCCTGCGCGGCTGCGGCCTCGTCGTGGCGGTGCCGGACGGCCGCCGCACCTGGTACCGGCTCGCGGATCCACACCTGGCTCCGGCCCTCGACGAATTGCTGCGCGTCGTCCTGTACGTCGAGCCGGGCTGCTGCGCCGGAGAGACGTGCACCTGCGCATGACCACCACGCGCGCCCGTCGAGAGGATGACCGGACGCAGGTCCTGCACCGGCGCATCCGGTGGATCGTCACCGCGACGATCGCCTACAACCTCCTCGAGGCCGTCATCGCGATCACCGCCGGCACGGTCGCGTCCTCCGCAGCACTGATCGGGTTCGGCCTCGACTCCACGATCGAGGTGCTCTCCGCGGCCGCGGTCGCGTGGCAGTTCACCCGCCGCGAGCCGGAACGGTGGGAGAGGGGCACGCTGCGCGTCATCGCTGTGGCGTTCTTCGCCCTGGCGGCCTACGTCACCGTCACATCCGTGCGGGCACTCGTCGGCCGCGTCGAGGTCGAGCATTCGACGATCGGCATCGTCCTCACAGCCGTGAGCGTGGTCGTGATGCCGTTCCTGTCCCTTGCGGAGCGACGCGCCGGCCGCGAGCTGGGATCGGCCACGGCCGTCGCAGACTCGCAGCAGACCCTCATCTGCACCTACCTGTCCGCAGCGGTGCTCATCGGCCTCGTCACCAACAGCCTGTTCGGCTGGTGGTGGGCCGACGCGATCGCCGGTCTCGTCATCGCCGCCTTCGCGATCCGGGAGGGCGTCGAGGCGTGGCGCGGCGACGCCTGCGCGACGTCGGTGGGGATGCTCCTCGATGACGAGCACGACGATCAGGACGAGCACCAGCACGCTCACGGATGAGAGCAGCCGCAAAGCGGCTCATCATCAGCGGCGCCGGGCAGATCACCGACGTCGTCCGCCGCTCCCGGACGTTCGAGACACAAGCCGAGCCGTGGGCCGCCCTGTCTTCGTCGGCGGGGAACCGCTCGTGATCGACCGGTGGACCGTCTTGGAAGACAGCGATCGAATCCGCCTCCCGGGTCAGGCGCTCACGAGCGAACGCGACTCCCGCTCCCACGCCTGGGTCGCCATTTGCACCGCGTCCCACGGGGAGCCCAGCGGCGGCGTGTAGGACAGGTCCAGGTCGCTCATCGCCGCCACCGTCATGCCGTGATGCAGGGCGGCGGCGTAGGTGTCGACGCGCTTGGAGATCTCCGCGCCGCGGGCGCCGACGAGCTGCGCGCCGAGGAGATGTCCATCGCGGGCGTCTCCGGTGATGCGGATGCTGATGGGCGTGGCTCCGGGGTAGTAGCGCTTGTGGTCGTCCGCGATGGCGGTGTGGCTGTGCGGCGCGTAGCCGGCGGCGGTGGCTTCGTGATCGCGAAGACCCGTGCGGGCGGCCACGACGTCGAAGACCTTCACGACCTGCGTGCCGAGGCTGCCTGCGAACCGGGCGTTGCCGCCGATCGCGTTCTCTCCGGCGACGCGGCCCTGCTTGTGCGAGGTGGTTCCGAGTGGAAGGTAGGTGACGCCGAGAAGGCGGTGATGGGTGACCACACCGTCGCCGGCGGCCCACACGTTCGGCAGACCGGTGCGCATCTGCTCGTCGACGACGACCGCGCCGCCGGCACCCGTGCGGGCGCCGGCGTCGGTGAGGAGGCCGGTGTTGGGCCGGACGCCGACGACGACGAGCACGAGGTCGGCGCTGAGAGAGAAGGAGTCACCTTCGCGGCTGCCTGTGACGGTGAGTCGGCCGGCATCGCGGCTGACGGCTTCGACGCGGGTTCCGGTGAGCACATCGACACCGTGGCGGGTGAGTTCGTTGTGAACGAGGGAGCCGAGTTCGGGGTCGAGGGTGGGGAGGACTTCGGGGCCGCGCTGGAGCTGGGTGACGCGGAGGCCGCGGACGGTGAGGGCTTCGGCCATTTCGAGGCCGACGTAGCCGGCGCCGACGATGATCGCGGTTTCGGGCTGGTGCGCGTCGAGGTAGCGCTCCAAAGCGAACGTGTCGCCCATCGAGTGCAGAAGGTGCACGCCGTCGTCGGGGCCGAGCCGGTCGAGGCCCGCGATACCGGCGGTGGACGGGGAGGCGCCGGTGCCGACCACGAGTTCGTCGTACGCGATCGTCAATTCGGTGCCCGCCGCGTCGCGGACGGTGAGCTTGCGGCCACCGACGTCGATGCCGGTGGCCAGGGTGTCCAGGCGGAGGTTCATGCCGGTGGCTTCAAGGTCGGCGCGGGTGCGGTGTGCGAGGGACTGCCAGGGCTGCACTTCCCGGGAGAAGTAGTAGGGGATGCCGCAGATGGAGAAGTTCGGGTAGGAGTCGGCTACGACGACGGTGACGTCGACGGCGGGATCGAGTTCGCGGGCGCGGAGGGCGGTGGAGATTCCGGCGTCGCTTCCGCCGATCGCTACGAGATGCATGAGTCGCCTTTCAGGGCTGGGTTTCGGGTTGCGTGGGAACCACGACGGCGCCGGCGGTGCGGTCGGCCGTCGGGTAGAAGGCGATCGTCAGTGCTAAGCCGAGGGCGGCGCCGACGAGTTGTGCAAGAACGAAGGGAGCCACCGATCCGGGGGCGATGCCGGCGAAGGTGTCGGTGAACATCCGGGCGATCGTGACGGCGGGGTTGGCGAACGATGTGGAGCTGGTGAACCAGTAGGCAGCACCGATATAGGCGCCGACCGTGGCCGCGGTGACCGCGCCGTTTCCGGTGCGGGCGAGGGCGAAGATCAGCAGCACGAGGCCGGCGGTCGCGACCACTTCGCCGATCAGGTGCCCGCCGGTCGCGCGATCGTTCGAGGAGAACGCGGGACCAGTGGTGAACATCAGGACCGCCAGGAGGGTTCCGCCGATGCCCCCGAGGATCTGCGCTCCGACGTAGGGGGCGAGGTCGCGCAGCATCAGCCCGCTCCTCAGACGGCGGCCGAGCAACCAATCCGCGATCGACACCACCGGGTTGAAGTGCGCCCCGGAGACGGGGCCCAGCATGAGGATCAGCACTGTCAGACCGAGCGCGGTGGTCAGGCTGTTCTCGAGAAGCTGCAACCCCGCATCCCCCGGCGACAAGCGCTGCGCCGCGATCCCCGACCCGACCACGACCGTGACCAGGAGCCCGGTGCCCACGAACTCCGCCGCGGCACGGCGCAGCAAATGGGGTCGCCTCGGCGAGGGGTGAGATCGGCTTGCGTTCATGTCGCCTCATCTTGACGCGACGAAGGTAGTTCAGTCAAGATTGACACAATGAACGCTGAACGAACTGAGTCGGTGGAAGCGAGGGCCGCGAAGCACGCCGCCTTAGGCGATCCGACGCGCCTGCGGATCGTCGACCTGCTGACTCTGGGCGATCTGTCTCCGTCGGAGATTCGCATGGCGCTCGGCATCCCGGGAAACCTCCTCACCCATCACTTGAACGTGCTGGAGACGGTGGGGATAGCGGCACGGACCCGGTCCGAGGCCGACAAGCGGCGCAGCTACGTTCACCTGACCGATACCGCCCTCCACGGGCTTTCGTCCGGCCGTGTCGAGCGGGCAAGCCGGGTGGTGTTCGTCTGCACAGCGAACTCGGCCCGCTCGCAGCTGGCGGCCGCGCTGTGGTCAACGCGCAGCAGCATCCCCGCCGCGTCCGGAGGCACGCACCCGGCGGAGCGGATCGACCCGGGCGCGATCGCCGCAGCCGACCGGCACGCTCTTCCGCTGAGCGAAGAGGCTCCGCGGGCCCTGGAAGCGGTGGTGACCGATGCGGATTTCGTGGTGACCGTGTGCGACAACGCACACGAAGAACTCGGCACGACCGGGCACCTGCACTGGTCGATCCCCGACCCGGTGCGCGTCGGCACCGACGAGGCCTTCGATACCGCCTACGACGAGCTGGAACGCCGCATCGGGGGCCTCGCCCCGCGACTCGCCGCCAGCTGAACCAACCCAGAAAGAGCACCCGTGAGCGATCACACCCCTACCGTCCTGTTCATCTGCCAGCACAACGCCGGCCGCTCCCAACTCGGCGCCGCCCTCTTGGAGCACCTCGCCGGCGACCGGTTCACCGCCACCTCCGCGGGGCTGTCCCCCGCCGAAGAAGTGAACCCCGCCGTGGCCGCGACGGTGGCTGAGCTGGGCATGGACATCACCGGCCGGGTGCCGCGTGCGGTCACGACAGTGGACCTGGATGCCGCGGACGTCGTGGTGCTCATGAAGCCCGGCCTCGCCCTGCCGTCCACGCCCCGCGGTGAAGTTCTGGAGTGGTCCTTCCCGAACCCCGAAGCATGGAATGCCGACGCGATGCGGCCGCTGCGCCAGGCCGTGTCTGACGAGATCACCGCGACTCTCCTGACCCGGTAGAGACGGGAGCGAAAGCGCGGCCCCGCTGCGCACTGCCCTCCCGTCGGTGTTCTCGCGCTCAGACGGCCGCGGGCGCCCGTCCGATCTGAAGCACCTGCGCCGGCGGGGCACAGCAAGCCCCGCCCAGAGGCGCCCCGGACGCGTCGAACAGGCCGGCCCCGCCGCACACACCGGTGTCGGGCAGCACGAGCTCCACACGACGGGCAGCCTCATGATCACCCGCGAGCTCCGCGACGACGCTGCGCACCTGCTCGTACCCGGTCAGCGCGAGGAACGTGGGTGCACGCCCGTACGACTTCGCGCCCACGAGGTAGAAGTCCGGTTCCGGCTGCGCCAGGTCGACGGCACCGGTAGCAGCCACCGAGCCGCAGGAATGCACGTGGGGATCGACCTCCGCAGCGATCCGCACCGGGGCTTGCAGTGTCGGATCGAGTTCCAGGCGCAGCTCGGACAGGAACGACAGGTCGGGGCGGAACCCGGTGAGGACCACCACGCGATCGGCGGTGAGGGCGCGGCCGTCCTCGGCGACCAGTACCGGCCGGTCGCCGTCACGGGCGATGCGCTCGACGCGGAATCCGGTGACGAGCGAGACGAGGCCGGCGTCGACGAACTCCTCAGCCTTGATCCCCAGGGCGCCGCGGGCGGGCAGCTCGTCGGCTTCGCCTCCGCCGAAGGCGTTGCTGACGCTGGCCCGGCGCAGCGCCCACGTCACGGTGGTGTCGGGGTTGCGGCGGGCCATGCGAGCCAGCGCGAGGACGGCGGTGACGGCCGAGTGCCCGGAGCCGACGACGACCGTGTGCTTGCCCTCAAACCCTTCGCGGTCGCTGAAGTCGGGGATGCGGTAGGTCAGCAGTTCAGCTGCCGCCTTCTCTCCGAGAGCGGGCAGACCATCTGCGCCCGCCGGGTTCGGAGACCGCCAGGTGCCCGAGGCGTCGATGACCGCGCGCGCCTGGAGCCGGTACTCCTCCCCCTCGACCGGTTGCACATGCACCGTGAAAGGCTGCTCGCCGCGGCCGGTATCGACCAGCCGATCACGGCCAAGACGAGACACCCCGACCACCCGGGCTCCGTACCGGATGCTCTCGCCCAGCTCGGCAGCGAGGGGTGCAAGATAACCGGTGATCCACTGCGCGCCCGTCGGATACCCGGTCGTCGGCGTCTTCCACCCGGTGGGCTGGAGAATCCGTGCACCGGCTGCATCAACCAGCTCCGGCCACTCCGAGAACAACCGCACATGCCCCCACTCCGCCACCGCGGACGCCGGCCCAGCGCCCGCCTCCAACACCACGGCGGGGACGTCTCGCTCGGCCAAGTGAGCAGCCGCGGCGAGTCCCTGCGGGCCCGCACCGATCACGACAACAGGCAACGCGCTCTTCATGCGAACCTTCCCTCGACGTATCGACAAAACTCGATGTATCGAGATTGCTCGATGTATCGACGACTGTCAATGTGTCGTGCCAGAATCGAGGGATGACGACGATGCTGCCCGTCCTCTCCGACGCCGCAACCTGCTGCGCCCCGGTCACGGGCGGCGTCCTCACGGCTGAGGCGGCGGAGCGGATCGCCCATACCTTCAAGGCCCTGGGCGACCCCACGCGCGTCCGATTGCTCTCGCTGATCGCCGCCTCGACGAACGGGGAAGCCTGCATCTGCGACCTCACCGGACCGGTCGGCCTTTCCCAGCCGACCGTTTCGCACCACATGAAGCTTCTCGTCGACGCCGGGCTCGCCACTCGCGAACAGCGCGGCCGGTGGGCCTACTACCGCGTCGTCACCAACGCTCTCGAACAGGCCTCGGACGCACTACGCCCGTGACCGGGCAACGTCGCCGTCTAGTGCCATATCGCATCGCTCACGCAGGACGATGTCTCGGTCGAGTCCCGCGCGCCGCCGACACCCGGAGACTCGGCCGAGGTCAGAACAGGGTTGCGAGGGCTCCCGTAACCGACGGAGAAGGCGACGAAGCGCCATCCACCACCGCCAGCGCGCGCCACTTGTCGAACGCTGTACACGGATGCGACAACCCCAGCTTCACGACATCGCCCACGCGCAACTCCGCCGTCCCCGAGCCGCGTACGAACGCGTGCTGATCGTTCACGCCCGTGACGACAGCATCCGGAATCACCCGCTCACCCTCGCCGAGCACACCCTCGATCACAGGAAAGTCGATGTCGACCGGCACGTCTCGACGACCGGCGTCCAACAGTACGAGACCCGGTTCGGGCGCGCTGATCACGCGCGCCCAGACGTGGATCGCCGGCTCAAGCGGATCGGGAACGGCCCCGGTACGAAGCGGCGACACCCGCTCGTAGAACCCCGAATCGTGCACTTGGAAGGCCCCCGACCGGATGATCAACTCGACCTCGCCGGCGAGAGACCCGAGACGCTCCGCCACGAAGTCGGGGTAGGTGCTCCCCCCGGCCGACACGATCGGCAGCACCTCGCCGAACCACCCGCGCGCCAAAAGCTCCTGCGCGAGCACGCCCAGCGTGTCGAGGAAGCCGACGACCGCCGCGACCGCGCCATCGGAGCGGTCACTGCCGAACGGACCCTCATACCCCGCGACACCCCGCAATCGAAGCGACGCCCGCGAGCGAACGACGTCCGCCACCGCGATCGCGTCCTCGACCGACCGCGCGCCCGTTCGACCGCCGGGGCCCCCGAGGTCGACCAGCACATCCATCGGCCGCGCCGCACCGTACTCCTCCAACACGCCCGCCAACCGCTCGGCCACCTCGACGGAGTCGGCCCACACCCACAGCTCCGCTTCCGGATCCCCGTCCAGGATGTCGGCGAGCGCGCGAATCGCGACGGGGTCGACGAGGTTGTTCGCGAGAAGGGCGCGACGAACACCGTAGGAGAACCCGGCGCGCACCTGCCAAGGCGTGGCGAACGTGATCGCCACCGCGCCCGCATCCAGCGCGGAATGCCACAGCGCGGGCGACATCGTGGTCTTCCCGTGCGGTGCCACCCCGATGCCGCGAGCAGCGGCCCACTCGATGAGTCGCCGCTCGTTGCGATGAACCCGGCCCATGTCCACCGTCATGACGGGTGTCTCGAACCGGGCGAGCGGCACCGCGATGTCGCTCGCGGTCGACAGCGTTCGGCCGGACAGTTCGGCGGGGAACCCCTTCAGATCAGCGGAGACGACGACGTCGGGAACCGGCATCGTCAGTTCGACAGCACCGCGAGCGCGTCGATCTCGACGAGCATGTCGGCGTGCGGCAGCACCACGAAGATCGTCGTGCGGGTCGGAAAGACCCCCGACGGGCAGTGCTCGCGCACATATTCGCCGTACACCTCGTTCATGGCCGCGAAATGCTCGCGCTCCGTGAGGAACACACGGAGCGACACGACATCGTCGAAGGTGCCGCCGGCTCCCTCGACGATCGCGCGGATGTTGTCGAGGGTGCGGACGGTCTGCTTCGCGAGGTCGCCCTGGTGCAGGTACGCGCCGGTCGCGGGGTCCTGCGGCCCCTGACCGGAGATCGTGACGAGATCGCCGGCGCGCACCCCCTGGGAGAACGGGGCGATGGGGCGGGGGGCTCCGTCGGTGACGACCTGCTGCTTGACCATGCGGTCTTCCTCTCTCTTACTTCGGTTCGGGGGAACGCTTCGCCCCGTTCGGAATGTGTCAGGGTGCCGCGCGAAGCGCCACTTCGGCGGCGGCGCGCGCATCCGCGTCGCTGGCGCCGAGGCGGCGCGAGATCTCGCGGGCCGCGTCCCGCACCACTCCTCCGAGCTCGTCGATGCGATCCCGGTCGAATCGGAGGGACGGCGTCGAGACGCTGATCCCCGCGATGGGCTGCCCCGACATATCGGTGATGGCCGCGCCGAGGCAGCAGATGCCGATCTCGTTCGCCTCGAGATCTTGGCCGAACCCCCGCGCGCGGATCGCGGCGAGGGTCGCGTCGAGATCTTCCCGCGTGACCGTCTCGCCGTACGTCAGCCGCGATGACTCGATCGTCTTCGCCACGACGTCTTCATCGGAGGCGGCGAGGATCGACGTGCCGATCGCCGTTCGCAGCGCCGGGTTTGTCCCCCCGATACGGGAGACCATGCGCACGGCGTTGGGGCTGTCGAGCTTCTCGATGTAGACGATGTGCGGTCCCGAGAGAACCCCGAGGTGGACGGTCTCCCCCGTGATCTGGCGCAGCTCCGCAAGGACCGGCCGCGCCTCGGTGCGCAAGTCGAGCCCCTCGGCGAGCGATGCGGCGAGAATCGCGGCCCCCACCCCGATCGCGTACCCGCCCTCGGCGGTCTCCCGCACGAGGTCGTACTTGCGGAGCGTCCCCAGCAACCGGTGGAGCGTCGGCACCGGTTCTTCGAGATGCCGGGCCAGCTCGGTCAGCGAAAGCCCGCTCGGGAACCGCGCGAGCTCGATCAGCGTGCGCGCCGTGCGGTCCACCGCCTTCGTCCCGTCGGGGCCGCGCTTCCCGTTCGGCGGCTGGTTCTCGACCATCGGTTCAACGCCCATGTGCCCCATCCTTCTTTCCGGCGAGCACTCGCCCACCATCGCCGAGTCGGTTCCGCACCTCTGCGGCGACGTCGGTCGACAGCGCGGGGCTCGTCTGAATGCCGTAGCCTCCCACACCCGCGAGCCAGTAGAAGTCCGGGACCTCATCATCCCACCCGACGACCGGCAGGTGATCGGGTGCGAAGACGCGAAGTCCGGCCCACGCACGGTCGACATCACCCAGGGGAACCGCGAGGATGCCGCCGGCCCGAGCGATGACGGCATCAACGACCGCGGGATCGGGGCGGACGTCCCCCGCCGCGACCTCCGTCTCGTCGGAGGGGGAGATGAGAAGGGCGCTCCCGTCGGGCCGCGCGTAGAACGTTCCGTCGACGTTCGAGACCATCGGTGCACCCGAGAGGCCTTCGTCCAGGCGCGCGTCGGTGATAACGACCGTTCGCAGATACGATCGGAGGCCCCGCGGGGCCGCGCCGAACAGCGGGGCGACCTCGTCCGCCCACGCGCCCGCCGCGTTGACCACGACGCGTGCCGACACGGCGTCGCCTGTCGTCCGCACCCGCCACGCTTCACCGTCCCGGGAGACCTCGACGACCCGGTGCCCGGGGAGCACGGTGAGCCCGGCGTCGACCCCGTCGCCGAGCGTGTGGTCGAGCAGCGCCGGCACGTCCACTTCATAAGCGTGCGCGTCGATCGCGGCCGCAGCGAAGAGGCCGGGGCGGACGAGGGGAAGAGCGTCGGCGATGTCGGATGCGGTGACCGCGACGAGCGCGGAATGATCAGCGCTGAGCGCGGCCAGCGTGCCGAGACCACCCTCGGTCGCGAGCCAGCCGAGCGGTCGCTCGCGGAGGATCGTGCGGCCGGCCTCGGCCTCGAGCGCGCGCAGCATCTCGATGCTCCGCGCCGTCAGCCGGCGGATCACCGCCGGACCGTAGGACGGCTGCATCTGGCGGGCAGACCTGCTGGACGAGTGGGTCGCGATCCGCTCCTCCGCCTCGACGAGGACGACCCTCGCCGAGCGGGCGAGACGCGCGGCGACGGAGACGCCAACGATCCCTCCGCCCACGACCAGGGCGTCGGCCTCGTGGGCCACCGCGCTCACCGGGCGCCCGCCACGACGCGTTCGCGGTGGAGCCTGCCCGCGCCGACCGCGCCAGGACCCGCGCCCCAGGCGACCCTCCCCGCGACGTACACGGTATCGAGCCCCGCTGTCTCCTCGCGCGGTGAGTTGAAGTCGGCGCGGTCGGAGTAGACGCGCGGGTCGATGATCTGCAGGGCAGCAGGCGATCCCGGCGCGATGACCCCGGAATGCAGACGGAACCGCCGGGCGGTCGCCCCCGTCATCCGGTGCACCGCTTCGTGCCTCGACAGCACACCTCCCTGTCCTGCGTAGCGCGCGAGCACCCGAGGGAAGGTCCCGAACAACCTCGGGTGGACGTAGCCGTGTTCGCGCGGCAATCCGTCCGATCCGACGATCGTGTGCGGCCATGAGAGGGCGGCCTTCATGCCCTCGATGTCGGTCTGGAACAGCACGACCGTGATCGCCCCGCCCTCCTCCCGCATCAGATCGGCGAAGCACTCCGCCGCGTCCTGCCCGCGGAAGGCGGCGATGTCCGAGAGCCGCATGCCTTCGAGCCCGACGTTCGCCTCCGTGCCGAAGCCGGCGAGGAGGATCGCTGCAGGTCCGAGCGTGTGGAAGTAGTTCTCGAGCGCACCGGTCCACGGACGCCGCATGTCGTCGAGCGCTCGACGGCGCGCCGCCGGGTCGGCGAGCACCTCGAGGAGGGAGTCCACTCCACGGTCGGTCGACCAGCTGGGAAAGAGCGTCGCCGCGGTCGTGCTGCCGGCTTCGTACGGGTAGATATCGGCGGTGACGTCGAGCCCGTCTGCGCGCGCGGCCTCGAGCTTGTCGATGATCGCGGGCATCGTGCCGAAGTTGCGGGGACCGGTGACCTTCAGATGGCTCACGTGCACGGCGCAGCCGGTGCTCCGCCCGAGGACCAGGAATTCGTCGAGCGAGGTCTGCAGGAGATCGGCCTCGTTTCGCACGTGAGCGACGAGGACCTTACCCGCCCGCGCGACGGCGCCCGCAATCGCCTCCAGCTCGTCGCGCGCGGCCGCGTTGCCGGGCGAATACATGAGGCCGTAGGAGAGGCCGGTGGCTCCCGCCGAGAGCGCCTCGTCGAGAAGCCCGACGACGCGCGCCGTCTCGGCTGCGGTCGCCGGTCGACGCTCCATCCCGAGAACGGCCGAACGCAGCGGCGCGTGGGGCACGAGGGCGACCACATCGAGGGCGAGCTCGGCACGGTCGAGCGCGTCCAGATAGTCGCCGAAAGTGCCGTAGTGCTCGTCGGGGAAGGGCCCGAGGATCGGCGTGGAGTAATCGCGTAGGGCGGCTCCGGCGCCCGAGGGCGCGCACCCATGGCCGCAGTTGCCGATCACGGTCGTCGTGACTCCCTGCGAGAGCTTCGGAGCCATCGCACCGGGGCGAAGGAGCGCGGCGTCGTCGTGCGAGTGAGCGTCGATGAAACCCGGCAGGATCTCCCGCCCGCGCGCGTCGACGATCCGGTCGTCCTCCCGGGCCGCGAGACTCGGGCCCACCTCGGCGAAGACGCCGTCGCGGATCCGCACGTCGGCCTGACGGGGGTCCGCTCCCGTGCCGTCGATCACGGTCCCGCCGCTGATCAGGATGCTGCTCACTCGAACCTCACTCCACCCACTGCGCCGCGATCGCCAGCGCCTCGTCAGCGCTCTCGGCGCGGACGGGTTCGGCGTCGGGCGTCAACGGTCTTTTCATTCCATTCCCCGTGATGAGGCAAACCACGCGCTCGCCGCGCGCGACGGCCCCGGAGCGCGCGAGCGCCGGGAGCGCCGCGACGCCGAGGGATCCCGCCGGCTCGGCGTAGACACCAGCGCGGCGAGCCAGCGCGGCACGAGCCTCGTCGGCCACCGCATCCTCGACCGCCACCGCGACCCCGCCGCTCCGACGCAACGCGCGCAGGGTGCGCGTGCCGTCGCCGGCATAGCCGCGGAGCGGGTCGTCGAGCCCCGAGACCGTCGTGGTGACCGTCTCCCACTCGCGAACCTCCTCGTCGCCCGCCTCGAAGGCCCGGGCGACCGGAGAACATCCCGCCGGCTGCGCCGCGATCACACGCGGGATGCGGCCCACCAGACCCCGCGCGCGGAGGTCCTCGTAGCCGGCTACGACCCCGTGCACGAGCGGCCCCGCGCTGGTCGGAACCACGATCGCGTCGGGGGTGTCGTCGAGCTGCCCATGGAGGTCGAAGGCCACGCTCCGGAGAGCGTCGACACCGTGCGGGTTGACGTAGGTGGTCGTGACGTTGACGAGGTTCTGCGTCCGCGCGATCTCCGCCGCAACACGGAAGGACTCGCTGTAATCGCCGGTCACGAGGAGCACGCGAGACCCGTAGGCGGCGCTGGCGCTGATCTTCCCCGGCGGGGTATTCGCGGGCATGACGAGGATCACCGGTAGCCCGGCCCGAGCGCCGTACGCCGCGGTCGACGCCGCAGCGTTGCCGCTGGATGCGCAGACGATGCCGCTCGCACCGTCGGCCACCGCCCGCGCGACGCCGGCCGCGACCAATCGGTCTTTGAACGACCCGGTCGGGCATAGCGAGTCGAGCTTCAGCACGACATCGCCGAGGCCCAGTTCCCCGGCGAGCCTCGGGTCGCGCACGACCGGGGTCATCGACTCCCCGAGGCTCAGCCAGGCGAGTTCCGGCGCGAGGCCGAGAGCCTCGGAGTAGCGCCAGATGCCCGGCTGAGCTGCCTCGAGGGTCATACCCCCGGCGCCCGGGAGCGCCGTCATTTGATCAGATCGGCGAGCTGGACCGGTTGCTTGGTGTCGATCGAGGTCAGCGCCGCCTCGATCATCGCCGTGTTCACCATGGCCTCACGAAAGGTGCACTCCGGGGTCACGCCGTCCAGGACGCAATCGACGAAGTACTTCATGGGCGCGTACATGTAGTGGTCGAGTTTGCCCCAGCGGTCGGGCTTTCCGAGCGGCACCCATGGGTAGAAGTACTTCTCCTGGGTCGCGAAGGAGAGGCCAGAGAAGTCCTGGTCGTATTCGACCTTTCCGGTCTCGCCGTAGAGCACCATGTGGCAGTCCGTGACGCTCGGGTTGGAGTTCGGCACCACCCACGACGTCTCGACGACGACGTTCGCACCGGAGGGGAAGCTCACCATCGTCTGCATCGCGTCATAGGTGTCAACGCCCTGCCCGGCCAGAATGCCCTTGTGACCCGTCGCGTAGATCGACTGGGGCTCCTCCCCCACGATCCAGTTCATGAGGTCGAACAGGTGCGGGTAGAGGAACCAGTGCGGCCCGGACTTCCCCGCCCATGACAGCCACTTCTGGGCGACCTCGATCGCGTCGGAGAGGCGGATGTATCCCATATGAGGCTTTCCGATGCCGCCCTCCTCCACGGTGTCCTTGATGAGCGACCACTCCGGGCTCCAGCGCAGGTGGAAGTCGACCATTGAGATGCCCGTGGAGACGTCAGACAGCCGCACCAGCTCGCGCGCCTCTTCCAGGTTCGTCGTGAGCGGCTTCTCGACGAGGACGTTCTTGTTCGCCTTCAAGAGTGTCGAGACCGGCTCGAAGTGCGCGAAGTCAGGTGTTGCGACGCTGAAGGTCGTGATGTCGCTCGCGGCGAGCTCCTCGACGCTCGTCGTCCAGTCGCAGCCATACTTCGCCGCGATCTCCTTCGCGCGATCCTCGTTCATGTCGCAGACGACCGCGATCTCGCTGCGGTGGTAGTCGTTGTAGACGAGCGGGTGGTTCTGTCCCCAGATGCCGAGGCCGACGACGCCGACCTTGAGCTTTTCCGACATTCCTGTTTCTCCTTATCGTTGGATGAGATGGCTCAGAACGAGCGGGTGTCGAAGGTGATGGTCTTGATCTCGGTCATCTCCAGGAGCGTGTGCATACCGCCCAGGCGCCCGAGTCCCGACATCGTGCCGCTGCCGCCGCCGAAGGGGATGTGGATCTCCCAGTAGGTCGACGACTCGTTGATGTTGACGATCCCGGCCCGAAGCTGCTCCGCCACCGCGAACGCGCGCGATGCGCTCCGCGACCACACCGAACTGGAGAGCCCGAATTGCGGCGCCTGCGCGATCCGCACCGCGTCCTCGGCGGAGTCGACGGGAACGAGCGGGACCACGGGGCCGAACGTCTCGTGCGTCACGATGTCGGCGAGCGGGTCGACTTCGGAGAGCACCGTGGCGCTGTAGTAGAGGTCGCTTCCCAGCTCCGGCTTGCGTGAGCCACCCTCCAGGACCTGCGCGCCGCGGCGGCGGGCGTCATCGATGTGACTGTCGGTCTTCGCCGCCGTGGGCTCGTTGTTGAGCGGGCCCATCGTCGTCTCGGCATCGTCGGGCCGGCCGAGTCGCACCTTCCGGGCCTCCTCGGTCACGAGGCGGGCGAGCTCGTCGTGCACCGAACGCTCCACGAGCACAACCTCGGTAGCCGCGCACGTCTGACCGGCGTTGAAGTATGCGCCGGAGGCGATCGCCGCGGCCGCCTTGGGCAGGTCGGCGTCGTCCAGGACGATCGTCGGACCGTTGCCGCCGAGTTCCAACAGCAACGGCTTCCCGGCGGCGCGACGGGCGATGCTCTGCCCCGTCACGGTAGAGCCCGTGAAGCCCACCGCATCCACGCCAGGGTGCGCGACCGCGGCATCGCCGACGACGGCGCCGGGGCCGGTGATGAGGTTGAGCGTCCCGGCCGGAACCCCCGCCGCCGTGATCGCCTCGGCGAGGAGCACCGCGACATGGGACGTCGTGGGAGCCGGAACCCAGACGACCGCGTTGCCCGTGGCCAGCGCGGGAGCGAGGTACTCCGTGGGGATGTTGACCGGGAAGTTCCACGGCGTGATGACCGCGTACACCCCCCGTGGACGGCGGATGCTGAGCACCCGGACGTTCGGGTCCTCCGCGAAGGGGATCGTGCCGTCGAGGTGACGGACGTGACCGGCCGCGTCGCGGAAGCCCTTGGCGGCGGTGAGGACCTCGCCCCGCGCCTCGGCGCCGACTGGCTTTCCTTGCTCGGCCGAGAGCACCGCGGCGATCTCGTCCACGCGGCGCTCGAGCTCGCCGGCGACCGCCTCGCACCATGCGGCGCGCTGCTCGACGCCGGTGCCGCGGAGGACGGCCGCGGCCTCGCGGGCGGCAGCGACGGCGCGATCGACGTCGTCGACGTTGCCCTTCTGGAGTTCGGCGATGACCTCGCCGGTCGATGGATCGGTCGAGGTGAACACCTCTCCGCTGGCGGAGTCGACCCATTCGCCGCCGATGAGGAGCTGGTCGCGGAGTGTCATTCCCGTGTTCCTTTCAGAGTTCACTTGACGGCGCCGAAGGTCAGGCCGCTGACGATGTGCTTGCGGAAGATGAAGAAGAGCACCATCGGCACGATCATGCTGATGACCGCGGTGGCGCCGATGTAGGTCCAGTTGACGCCGCTCGTGGCGTAGAAGCTGAGGGCGCGGACCGTCAGTGGCACGCTCGAGCCGCTCGTGAGCGGCATGACGAACAGCAGGTTGTTCCACCCGAAGCAGAACACGAAGATTCCCGCGACGAGAAGGCCAGGACGCAGCACGGGCAGGAAGATCTGCACCAGGATGCGGCCGCGCGAGCAGCCGTCCAGCATCGCCGCTTCTTCGATCTCGACCGGGAGCTCCTCGAAGAAGCTCTTGAGCAGTAGCACGGCGAGGGGAATCGAGAACGTCTGAAACGCGATGACCGCCGCCCAGTTCGTGCCGACGACGCCGATGGAGGTCAGCATGATGAACAGAGGGATGACGAAGATGACCGGGGGCGCCAGCATCAGCGTGAGGTACCACTGTCCGAGGATCGTGCGTCCCCGGTAACGCCAGCGGGTCAAGCCGTAGCAGGTCATGATCGCGATCGGGAGCGCGATGAGCGTCGCTAGACCCGCCTGCACGATGCTCGCGATGAGCGAGTTGAAGCCGCCGCCGTTGGTCATGAGGTAGACGAACGGGCTGAAGTCGGGCACGAAGACGAATTGCAGCGGATCGTTGGCGGTGATCTCCGTGGGGCGGATCGCCATGAGCAGCATCCACACGACCGGGAAAAGGAAGAACAGCGCGGTGACGACGAGCGCCAGGTAAAGCAGAGGGCGGGTGAGCTTACGCATAGCGGTCCGCCTTCCGGTTCGAGACGTAGAAATAGATGTTGATGAAGACCCCCACGATGATCGACGCGATCATGGTGAGCGCCGACGCGAGGCCGATGTTGTACTGGCTGAGCCCGGCCATGAAGACCTCGAAGCCGATCGTCGAGGTGCTCCCGCCTGGGCCGCCGCGGGTCTGGACGTAGATGATGTCGAAGACGTTGAACGACTGGATGAAGCGGAGCATGGCGACCGTTGCGAGGGCCGTCCCGATAAGGGGCAGGGTCACCGACCACAGGATGCGGACGCCTCCGGCGCCGTCCACGCGGGCGGCCTCCACGACGTCCTCGGGAACCCCCTGCATGGCGGCGAGCGCGATGAGTGCGACGAACGGGGTCCACTGCCACACGTCGGTGAACATCAGCGCCGGCATGGCCGTGGCGGGGTCGCCGAGGATGCCGGCGTCGGGAACCGAGATGCCGATGCGTTCGAGCAGCACCGCGATGAACCCGGTGTCGTTCGTGTACATGCTCCGGAAGGCCAGGCCCGCGACAGCCGGGGCGATGGCGACGGGGAGGATGAGGATCGAGCGGACGACGTTCACGCCGAAGAGCGCCTGACGGAGCAGAAGCGCGAGGAGGATCCCGAGGATCACCTCGATCGCGGTGACGGTGACGGCGAAGACGACGGTCTGCCAGATGGACTGGAGGACCGTGGGATCGGTAAGGGCTCGAGCGAAGTTCGCGAACCCGATGAAGTCGCCGGGGCGGTTGGACACGCCCAGGTTGTAGAAGCGGAAGCTGTTGACGACCGCGAAGACGAAGGGGTACATGCTGACGATCAGCAGCACCACGATGCTCGGGATGAGCCAGGGGAACGGCCCGCCGAGGAAGCGGGCACCGAGCGACCTGCGCCGAACCGCGACGATGGGATGCGCCGAGGCGTGGGTGCGGGTGTCGGGATCGGTGTCGATCGCCATGATGGCCTTTCGGGGTGCGGGGATGAGGATGTGGCGACGCGCCGGCCCGCCCGCGGGCGGCGGGCCGGCGCGTCGGGGACTCACCCGGCGCTGAGCTTGTCGATCAGCTCCTGCGTGCGCTCCGGAGTGTCGTCGTAGCTCTCGCCGCTCCACGGGATGAAGCCCTCATCCTCGTTGATCGTCGTGACGTCGGTGTTGAGGGTCCTGGCGGTTTCCTCCGCGGAGACGTCGTTGACCAGCATCCTGTTGAGCGTGTTGCCGATCGACTCCTCGAGCGTCGCGTAGTTCTGGATCGGCGGGCGGACGGCCTTGCCGTTGCCCTGCGAGATCACGTCGAGCTGCGACGGGAGGTAGGGGTAGGCCTCGAGGAGCTCGGGGTCTTCGTAAAGCGACTCGCGGCTGAAGTCTGAGAACTGGCGCATGTCGAGCAGGGCCATCTCCTTCTGAGTCTCCGCGCTCGTGGCCCACTTGACGAACTCCCACGCGGCCGCCTTCTTCTGCGAGTTCGCACCCACACCGAACGCGAAGCCACCGATGTTGATGGCCTGGTCCACGCCGGGCTGCTGCGGGAGCGCAGCGATCGCGTAGTCGTCCGCGGCCGGCGACTCGGTGGTGCCCATGTACTCCGTGCGCTGCACGAGGTAGTTGTAGGCCGACCAGTGGTACATCATCCCGATGTCGCCTGCTCCAAAGCGGGTGCCGGCGTCGAACCACACGTAGTTGACCGCCTCCGCCGGCGAGTTGGCGAAGAGCTGCTTGTAGTAGTCAAGCGACTCGATGCTCTCCTCCGACTCGAAGTCGGGGGTGAAGTTCCACTCCGCCGCCTCGGGGAAGGCTTCGAACCACCGCGCGCCCTTGCTCGCCGGGATCTGCGAGTACATGTGGTTGATCGGCTGCGGGCCTGAACCGAGCACGACCGTGCCGAACATGTCGGTCCCGTTCACGTTCTGGCCCTGGATCTGCTCGACGATCTCCATGTACTTGTCCCACGTCCAGTCGGGCGAGCTCTCGGTGGGCGGAGCCTCGATCCCCAGTGCTTCGAAGACGCTCGGACGGTAGAAGACGTTCGTGCCGTAGGTGGCGACGGGGAGCGTGTAGAGCGACCCCTTCCATTCGCTCAAGCTGTAGAGCGACGCGGGGATGAAATCCTCGATCTGGACCTCGTCGTTGTCGGCCGTGATCCAGTCGTCGAGTGGCTCGAGCCACTCCGACTCGGCGAAGCGTGAGAGCCACATCGAGTCGGGCGCGATCACGTCGATATCCCCCTGATCAGCCATGAACGAGTTCGTGGCGCGGGAGTTCAGGGTGTCGTAGTCGACGCCTTCGAGGTTCACGGTGATCCCGGTTTCCTCCTCGAACTCCGGGATGACCTCCTCGAGCGCGTAGAAGAACGGGTCCTGAAGGGCGAGAACGCTGATCTCGGTGCCTTCGAGGTTCTCGTCATTCAGGACTTCCGACGAAGAATCGTCGCCGGTGCACGCCGAAAGCGCGAGGGCGCTGATGACCAGCGCACTCGCTCCGGCGACAACGCGTGAGCGTCGCATTCGCATGGTGCCTCCTGGGAAAGGGCTCGCAGGCCGAGCCGTCATGGGTGGCGCCATTCTATTCTGGAAGTCGTTTCCAAAATCAACCCCCTGTTCGTTAGAGTGAGGCCACGAGCGAGCGGAAACGCACGCCGACCGTTGTCGGGGTGACTCCGCGAACAGCGGAATTCCGGGGGAAAACCGGGAATGCGGCGGGCTTTCCAGCATTCCCGACCGCTCGGGCGTGGAATTGCGTTCGCCGGGAACCGCGGGAAATCGAAACGAGGACTTTGCATGAACGAAACAAAGCACGCTCCCCCGCCGGGGTCATCCCCGGCGTGCGACGTGCTCTGCCTCGGCGAGACGATGGTCATGGTGACGCCCGACATACCTGTCGAACTCACGGCGGAGAACGCCCGGCTCCGGCTGCACGTCGGCGGGGCCGAGTCCAACGTCGCGATGGGCCTCGCCCAGCTCGGCGTGCCGACCGTCTGGTGGAGCCGCGTCGGCGACGACGCTCTCGGCCGCTACGTAGCCGAGCGGATCGCCGACCTCGGCGTGAAGGTCTCGGTCGTGCGCGACCCGGCCCGCCCCACGGGTGTGTACTTCAAAGACATCACGCCCGAGGGAACCCGCGTGATGTACTACCGACGGGATTCTGCCGCGTCGGCGATGGGCCCCGCCGACGCCGAGCTCCTCCCCCCATGGCGGCGTCTGCTCCATGTCTCCGGCATCACCCCGGCACTGTCCGCCAGCGCCGACGATCTCCTGGAGGCGCTTCTCACCGGCCCTCGCCCCGACGGCGGCCTCGTGAGCTTCGACATCAATCACCGCGGGCAACTGTGGCCCCGCGACATCGCCGCGGCTCGTCTCGCGGAGCTCGGCACGCACGCCGACATCGTGTTCGTGGGCTTGGACGAGGCGGCGCACCTGTGGGGCGTGCGCTCGCCCGCGGAACTGCGCGCGGTGTTCCCCGGCGTCGGCGAACTCGTGGTGAAGGACGGACCGCGTGAGGCTTCGGTCGTGACGGCCGACGACATCGTCTCGGTTCCGACCCCGCCGATCGACGTGCACGAGGTGGTGGGCGCCGGCGATGCCTTCGCCGCCGGATACCTCTCGGCGCTTCTCGACGGAGTGGTCCTCCCCCGACGCCTGATGGCCGGTCACCTCGCCGCGCGCGAGGCGATACAGGTCACCGGAGACGTTCCGGTCCTCCCGCGGCTGTCCGAGCTGCTCTCGCGGGCTGAGGAGCACTGGGACACCGCATCCACGGTGATCACCCTCGCCCTGTCCCGAAACGCCACGACCGGAGCCGCATCATGACCGACGCCACGACGCGCATCGAGGAACTCCTCGGCACCGACCGCACTATGGCGATCCTTCGAGGGATGCCGCCGGCCCACGCCGTGACACTCGCCCACCGTGCGTGGGACGCGGGGTTCACCCTCGTCGAGGTGCCGATCCAGGCGCCGGAGTTCGTGGCGTCGCTCGAGGCCGTCACCTCCGCCGCTCGCGAGCGCGGCAAAGCCGTCGGAGCGGGAACCGTGATCGCGGCCGAGCAGCTCGACGTGCTCGAGCGGCTCGGCATCGACTTCGCCGTCGCGCCGGGGCTCGATCCCGAGATCGTGGCCCTCGCGGCCGAGCGCGACATCGCCTATCTGCCCGGGGTCGCTACGCCCTCCGACATCCAGCTGGCTCTTTCGCTCGGGCTCACCTGGCTGAAGGCCTTTCCCGCCTCGGTGCTCGGCCCGGGGTGGCTGCGCGCGATGGCGGGTCCGTTCCCGACGGCCCGCTTCGTCGCGACAGGCGGAATCGATGCGTCCAACGCGGCCGAATTCCTCCGCGCGGGCGCCCGCGTGGTCGCGGTGGGTTCGGCCCTCGAAGACCCCTCGCAGCTGGAGCTGCTCCGCATCCGGATTGCCGAGGTCTCGTGATGGCCCTCCGCCTCGGAATCATCGGCGGCGGGGTCATGGGGCGCCGTCACGCCGAGACGCTCGCCGGCGAGGCGCGATTCGAGCTCGTCGGGGTCGCCGACCCCTTCTCGCGCGAACTGGCGGACGATTTCGGCGTGTCCGCGTTCGACACCCACGACGCGCTCTTCGACGAGGGCTCGAGAGAAGGCCTCGACGCAGTGATCGTCGCGAACCCCAACGCCGCGCACGTCGCGACGACCCTCGCCGCGCACGAGCGGGGCATCGCGGTGCTCGTCGAGAAGCCGATCTCGACATCGCGCGCGGCGATGCAGCCGCTCCTCGACATCGAGGGTCGCGGAGCACCCGTCCTCGTCGGCCACCACCGACGACATCACCCCGCCGTGGCGGCCGTCCGCGAACTCCTCTGCGAGGGAGCGATCGGCGACCTGGTCGCGGTGACGAGCACCTGGATGGCGAGGAAGTCCGACGCGTACTTCGAGCCGGCGTGGCGGCGGGAACCGGGGGCGGGCGTCGTGCTGATCAACGCCGTCCACGACCTCGACCTGCTCCGCACGGTGGTCGGCGAGATCCGCTCCGTGCGCGCGCAATACTCCTCGCGCGCTCGCGGCCTCGCGGTGCCCGACACCGCGACCATCGCCGTCGAGTTCGTATCCGGGGCGCTCGGTACCTACGTCTGCTCGGATGCCGCGGTCTCGCCGTGGACTTGGGATCAGGCGACGCTCGACGACGCCGCCTTCCCCTACGTGCCCGGGGCAGTCAGCTGCGTTCTGGCGGGAACGGCCGGGTCGCTGACGCTCCCGCAGGTGCGGCTCCACCGGCACAGCCGCCCCGACGGCGACTGGCATCATCCGATCGCTGCGGAGTATGCGGCGGTGCCGGGGGGCAGCTCGTACGTCCGTCAGCTCGCTCATTTCGCCGACGTCGTCGCGGGAACGGCCGAGCCGCTCGTGACGATCTCGGACGTCGCGCGGACGATGGAGTTGGTTGACGCCGTCGAAGTGTCGGCGCGCACCGGCGACACGGTGGTCGTGACGACCTGACGCGGGGGCCCGACCGCGTGCGAGTCATCACGCGCCACGTCGCGGGGCCCACGAAGTCGAGGCGAGCGGGCGATCCGATCGAAATCACAAAAAGATAACGGCGAGGTCTTCCCATCCGTTACCTCACCGTTATAGAGTGCAAGCACGGTAGTTGTTTTGCTGTGGCAGCTACCGGCATGTGATTGCAGGACACTCTTGGTGCAAGGGACAAGGGCCGGTCGGAAGCCTCTCCGACCGGCCCTTACTCTTGCGGTTCATGCAGTTTCGTGGCGCTGGTGCAGTGTCAGGAAAGTCGTCCAGAATTATTACCTGATCTGGGTAAATCGGGCATCTGAATGTCGGTGGCCCTCACCAGGATGGGGGTATGTCAGGCAACCGGAGCGCCCCTCCCGCGGATGACCTCCGCGGGATGCTGCACGCGTTGATCGACGGCGTGGGCCTCGCGCTCGCGACCGACGAGGAGCTCCTCGACCACGTCCGCGAACTCGAATCGTTGGGGCGTGTCATCGACGCCGCCCGGGTCACTGCTGCCGGGGAGATCGCTGATCGCAGCCGCTCCACTGTCGCGACGGACGGCCTGGCGCACCGGCTCGGGTGCCGGAACGCGGCCGAACTGCTCGAGCGCCTGACGAAGACCTCGAGCGTCACCGCACGGGGGCGGATCCGCACGTCGCTGCCGCTGCGCCCTCGGCTCGGACTGACCGGCGAGCACCTCCCCGCCGCGTTCCCGGCCGTCGCCGACGCCCTGGCATCCGGCGCTCTCGGCCTGGACGCGGCGTCCGTCATCGTGCGCGCTCTCGCGCCGATCGCCGCGAACGGCGCGGCCGAGCCGAGTGCGCTGGCCGCCGCGGAGACCGAGCTCGTCGCCGCAGCGACGGGCACGCCCTCGGATGCGGCAGCAACCGCCGACGACGTCGCGGTCATGGCGCGGACGTGGGCACTCTACCTCGACCCCGACGGCGCCCTCCCGGACGACGAACGCGGCCTGCGGATGCGGGAGGTCAGCATCGGCCGCGAGCGCGACGGGGTTGTCAAGCTGCGCGGCGACCTCCTGCCCGACGTCGCCGCCCAGCTGGAGAAGCTCCTCGACGCCTTCTTGAACCCGAAGGTCCGCCACGCGCCGGGGCCTCGGTTCGACCCCGATCCCACCGACGACGAGCCCGTCGACCGGCGCACACCCCGCCAGCAACGTCACGACGCGTTCGCCGGCATCCTCACCGTCGCCGCCGGGGTCGAGGGCATGCCGTTGCTCGGCGGGGCACCCCCGACCCTCGTCGTCACCGTCGCCGCCGACCAGCTCGCCCGCGCCGACGGGGTCGCGTTCCTTCCGACGCAACGCCCGGACGACATGGGCGCCGTCGACGCCGCCGCCGCCGGGCACATCGGCTGCGCCGGACAGATCCAGCGTCTCGTGTTCGACCACGGCGGCCGCATCATCGAGCTCGGCTCTCCCCAGCGCGTGTTCACCGCGCATCAACGCCGAGCGATCGCTGCCCGCGACGGCGGATGCATCACCCCCGGATGCCACGTTCCCGCGGCGTGGTGCGAGATCCACCACGTCACCCCCGCCGCCCGCGGCGGCCCCACCAGCACCGACAACGGCGTTCTCTTGTGCTGGTTCCACCACCGCACCATCGACACGAGCGGGTGGGACATCCGCATGATCCGCGGAGTCCCGTGGATCCGGGCACCCCGCTGGATCGACCACACCCAACGGTGGCGGCCGGCCAGCGGTTCCCCCGCCCGACGACTGCAGGCCCTCGCCGGCGCATCCCCTCCCGATTGAACGTCGAAGCGGTCCGGCCCGACGTGCTCGGACCGGACCGCGGGACGCGCGTCACTCGTACCGCAAGGACTCCACCGGATCGGCCCTCGCCGCCCGGGCGGCCGGCAGCGTGCCGGCCAGGAAGGCCACCCCCATCACGACAAGAACGATGACGGCCACGGACAGCGGGTCGAAGATGAGCAGCGTCAGACCGGGAAGCATCGCCAGGAGGCTCCCCGACAGGGCCGAGCTCGCGATGCTGCCCACCCCGATTCCGAGGATCACGCCGAGGGCGCTGCCGAAGAGGCCGAGCGAGACGGCCTCGAGACTGAACAGCGAGAACACCCGGCCGCTTCCCATCCCCATGGCCTTCATGAGCCCGATCTCCCGGGTGCGCTCCTGCACCGACATCAGCAGCGTGTTGACGATGCCGAAGCTCGCGGCCAGCAGCGCGATGATCGCGAACGCGTTGAGGACGAGGACGATGCCGTTGATCACCGCGGTGAAGGCGCCCAGCTGGTCGGCGACCGTGGTCCCGGTGTACCCCTCTTCGCTCAAGTCGGCCTTGAGCGCGTCGACCTGCTCCGTCGTCGCATCCGGATCGAACCAGACACTCGCGACCGCGAACCGGTCCTGCTGCCCGGCGGGTACTCCCGTGTTCTGCAGCGAGTACAGCTCCCCCGACAACGCCTCGTTCGGCAGCGCGGTCGGGCCGTTCGGCGCGAAAGTCTGCTCCGCCACCCCGACGATCGTGGCCTCCACCTCGTGCTGAGTGCCGAGCGAGTCACTGATCGCGAGCGTCGCGGTGCTCCCGATCGCGGCGTCGGCGTCGGCGAAGCCCAGCGGCTCGACATACGTGGTGGGAATCGCGACCTCGTAGGCGTTCGCGTCGTCATCCGGTGCGTCTCCCGCGGTGAGCTGGATCGACTGCCCCGGGATGACGGAGCCTGCACCGATCACGTACGGGGTGCCGTCCCCCACGCGGATGAAGTCGGTCGAGACGACGTGCACGGCTTCGGCGCGGACGACCCCGTCGATGCCCTCGATCGTGGCGATGTCCTCTGCGGTGAGCGCGGTGACCGTCGACTCGCTCCCCGGAGGCCCCGAACTGTCGTCGACGATCGCGTCGGCGTCGTATTCGGCCGGTCCGCTGTCCGCTGCCCCGGCTGTCGCGGTCTCCGATGTCTTGGTGACAGTCAGCACGTCCTGCGCTCCGATGGAGGCGACGGTGTCGTCGATGTAACGGCTGATGCCCGTTCCGACGCCGTTGGTCAGCGTCAGGGTGAAGGCGCCGACGAAGATCGCGAGGATGGTGAGGATGCTGCGCGTGCGGGAGCGGAAGGTGTTCGACAGGGCGCTCGTGACGAGGTCTGCGGCGTTCATGCTGCCACCGCCTCGTCCTCGGCCGTGAGGACGCCGTCGCGCATGGTGACGCGACGGTCGCACCGTGCCGCCAGCTCCTCATCGTGCGTCACGAGGACGAGCGTGATGCCGTGCTCGCGCTGCAGCCCGAACAGGATGTCGGCGACGACGGCACCGGTGGTGGAGTCGAGGTTCCCGGTCGGTTCGTCGGCGAAGATCACTCGCGGATTGTTGACGAGCGCGCGAGCGATCACGGTGCGCTGCTTCTGGCCGCCCGAGAGGTCGGTCGCGCGGTTGCGGGCCTTGTCGGCGAGATCGAGGTCGCGCAGCGCCGAAAGCGCCCGTCGGCGACGCTCACCGCGCGGCACGCCGGCGATCTTCAGGGGCAGCATGACGTTCTCCAGGACGCTCGAGTTCGGGGTGAGGAAGAACTGCTGGAAGACGAACCCGAACGTCTTGTTCCGGACGCGGTTGAGGTTGCGACCGCGAAGCGTGCCGGTGTCCTGCCCCTCGAGTTCGATCGTGCCGCTCGTGGGCACGTCGAGGAGCGCGAGCAGGTGCATCAGGGTCGACTTCCCCGATCCGCTCTTGCCGACGATCGCCACGCTCTCGCCGGGATGGATGTCGAGATCGACGCCGCGGAGAGCGTCGAATCGGGTGTCGCCCCGGCCGTACGTCTTCCGCACGTCGGTGAGCGACAGCAGTGGGGTGCTCATTTGTCTGGCCTCTCGTTGGGTTTCCCCCAGGCTCCCGCTCTCACCACGTCGGCACGTCCCGCTGCCGGGTGCACCTGGATACCCCTCGCGGGGTACGCCCGTGTCCCCCCGGGAGGTGATGGAAAGCGCCCGCGCGGAGGCCACACTGGAGGAATGCGAGACGAGACGCTCCGCGCATCGGCCGATGCGAAGCGTCAGCCGATGCTCTCCAGGACGCACCCGGTGTGGCGCGGCGTCGGCGACGCCCTGCTGGCTCTCATCGTCGTCTTCGCCGCCTTCGCGCCGTTCGCCGATTCGGGGGCGGCCGCCGAGGGTCCGGGAGAATTCGCGCTGGCTCTCGCCCCGGCCGTGGCGCTCCCCTGGCGCCGCCGCTGGCCGGTTCTCGTCCTCGCCGTGAACGTGCTGCTGGCCGTCAGCGCCGTCCTGGTCGGAATGGTGCCGTTCGGGGCGATCTTCGCGACCGTCGTGTCGATGTTCACCGTGGCCGACAGGTCCTCCCGGCGGCGGACGCTGGTCGTGCTGGGGGCGACGGCCGTGGCGACGAGCGTCTTCTCGTTGCTCGCCTCCATCGGCGGACTGTTCGACCCGCGCACATTCGTCACGCTGGCGTGGATCGTGATCGCGGCAGCGGCCGGGGATGCCACGCGGTCGCGCCGCGCGTACCTGCAGGCGATCACCGACCGGGCGATCCGCGCAGAGCAGACCCGCGACGCGGAGGCGCGCCGTCGCGTGAGCGAGGAGCGTCTGCGCATCGCCCGAGACCTCCACGACGCGGTGGCGCACCAGATCTCCGTCATCAGCTTGAACGCCGGCGTCGCGTCGGCGTCTCTGGAGACACGGCCCGAGAAGACCCGCGAGGCGCTCGCCACGATCCGCACCGCGTCGCGGGCGGTGCTCGGGGAGATCGGCGAGCTCATGGCCATGCTGCGTGCCGACGACGACGCCGAGACAGCGCCGCACGCGAGTCTGCGGCAGCTCGTCGACCTGGTGGCCGCCTTCCGCCAGGCGGGGCTCGAGGTGGCCGTCCGTATCGAAGGAGACCTGCCGGAGCTGCCCATGGCGACCGATGCGGTGGCCTACCGTGTGCTGCAGGAGGGGCTGACGAACGCGCTCAAACACGGCATCGAGGGGCGCGCGCACATCCTGGTGCGCACGACTGCCGAGGCGCTCCACATCGTGGTGACGAACCCCGCCGGGCCGTCGGAGAGGGAGGACTCGGGGGGCTACGGACTGCTCGGCCTGCGCGAGCGGGTCGCCGCGGTGCGAGGGGTCGTCGAAGCGGGAGGCACGGCGGCCGGGTATCGTCTCAGCGCCACCCTGCCGCTGTCCCGAGAGGAAGCCGGCGCATGACCGACGTGCTGATCGCCGACGACCAGGCCCTCATCCGTGCCGCCGTGCGCGATCTCCTCGATGCCGCGCCGGGGATCACCGTGGTGGGAGAGGCCGTCAACGGTCGTGAGGCGGGAGCGCTCGCCGCCGAGCTGCATCCCGACGTCGTCCTGATGGACATCCGCATGCCGGAGGTCGACGGCATCCAGGCCACCGCCCGCATCTGCGGGGATCCCTCCCTCGCCGACACGCGCGTGCTGATCCTCACCACGTTCGAAGAGGACGAGTATGTGCTGGCCGCCCTCCGCGCGGGGGCCAGCGGCTTCATCGGCAAGGGCGCAGAGCCCGATGAGATCGTGCGCGCCGTGCTCGCCGTCCACGCGGGCGACGCCCTCCTCTCCCCCGCGGCCACGCGCAGTCTCATCACCCGGTACGTGCACCCGCCGGCCGTCGACGCCGATGCCTCCGCACTCCTGCACGAACTCACCGAACGCGAACGCGAAGTGCTGCTGCTGGTGGCGCGCGGACGCTCCACCGACGAGATCGCGGCGGCACTGTACATCTCGCCGCACACCTCGAAGACGCACCTCAAACGCATCATGATGAAACTCGGCGCCCACGACCGCGCCCAGCTCGTGATCCTCGCGTACGAGACGGGCCTGCTGGTCCCCGGCGCCTGAGCCCGCGCGGTGAGGACGGGTCAGACCCCGCCGCCCCCGCCCCCTCCGCCGCCGCCCCCGGCCGATCCGCCCCCGCTGGACCCGCCCGATGTCGACGACGCCGAGGAGACGCCCGCCGACAGCGACCCGATCCCCGACGCGAACGCGGACGCGCTGAAGCTCGACGTCCCGAGATACCACCCGGGAGTGCCGGTGGCGTCGTAGAGGACGGCCAGGCGCTCGGCCCAGTCCTTCTCCTGACCGAAGACGACGGCGTAGGGCAGCAGCGCCTCGTACAGTCGCAGCATCTGCCGCGGATCCGCGGGGTCGATCGCTGCCCGCTCCGCGCCCACCGGGGACTGCAGCATCCGGATGCGGTCGGCCTCGGCCCACTCGATGAACTCCTTGAGGCCCGTCAGATGGTCGCGCGTCTCGGCACCGAGCGCGGTGAGGGGCTTGCGGGCGATCAGCCCGCCGACGACGAACAGCAGCGGGACCGCGAGGATGAGGAGCAGCAGCGGCACCCACGGGGTCACGCTCGCGGTGAGCGCTGCCACCCCGAACCCGAACATCCCCGCGCCCGCGGCGAACGAGAGCAGCACCGGGCCGATCCGCCGGCGAAGCGGCACCGATCGGCGGAGGCCGCGCTGCACGAGTTCGGAGCCGGCCGCGGAGAGGATGGAGCGGGCCGCGGTCGACAGGCGGGTGTCCTGCCGGCCGAAGACGAACACCGCCCCTGGCGCCGCATCCGCGCCGAACAGCCCGTCCAGCAGCATGCGGCCGTCACGATCGGCGCGCGACCGATCGATCAGGTGCGCCTCGAGGCTGACGCGCCCCCACCACCCGCGGGAGCCTTCGACGATGCGGAGGCTGCCGACCACCGCCTGCTCGAGCACCTCCGCCGGAATCGCCTTCGTCGTGTGCCCCAGGAGGACGGCGCTCTCGAGCGCATCGATGACCGAGGGCGGCGTGTACTCCGCGATGATCGCGGGGCGGCCCGGGGCATCCGACAGCAATCGGACCCTCACGACGACCGCCCACGCCAGCGCCGCCAGCATCCCGACGGCGGCGAGCGCCTGCAGCCATCCCCACGGTGAGGCGAAGTACGACGCGTCGAACTGCGTGAACGTGCCGGTCGCGAACCCCACCGCCACGGTGAGCGTCTGGAAGGGCGCGACATCTGTCGCCTCGGCGGAGACCGTGACGCTTCCGTCCGGGGCGGTCTCGGCAGCGATCGGGCAGGTCGTCGTGGCATCCTGCTCGCCGACGTAGCAGGCTCGTCCGCCGGTGAGGGCGGCTGCCAGCTCGGCGTCGACGTGGAGCCGCGCAGACACCCGCCCGAACGGCTGCGACCAATCCACGCCGTTGACGTCCCAGTAGAACTCGTCGCTGTCGGTGTCGGCGAAGTGCGGCGTGACGTTTCGGAGCGTGTAGGTGAAGACGTACGTCTGCTCGCCGTGCACGAAGTCGTCGGCGCGCACCGTGACCGCCAGCACGCCGTCTTCGCTGTCGGTCTCCACGGGCCGGGGATCGCCCTCGCCGTCGGTCACGGAGACCAGCTCGGGGTCGATCGGTGCGCCGAACGACGACTCGAGCAGCAGTCGCCGCATCCCGCGGTTCTGATCGGTGTCGGGGAAGACCGCGACGAACGTCTCGACGACACGCAGTTCGCTCGTGCCGTCGTCGGCGCGGGTGAGGGTGTAGTCGGCATCCATGCTGGCGAAGTGGAAATCATCGACGTCGGCCCGCGCCGCCGAGGCGAGGCCCCCGGCGGCGAGCGCGACGCCGAGCGCGACCGCGGCCAGCGCGGCTGCGCGAAGAATCCGCCTCATGCCGCTCAGCCTAGGGGTCGGTGCTCGGTCGTACTCTTGACGGTATGACCGACCGCCGCCTCGCCGTCGAGGCCTGGGAGAGCCTCTTCCGTGCGCAGCACGAGGTCTTCGGACATCTGAGCGTGGACTTCAGCGGCACCGATCTCTCGCAGGCCGAGTACGACGTGCTCCTCACCGTCACGCGCGGAGAGAACACGACCGCGCGGCTGCGCGACGTGACGGCGAACATGCTCATCAGTCAGCCCAGCGTGTCACGCCTGGTCGACCGCATGGTCGCGCGGGGGCTGCTGGAGAAATGTCCCGACCCCGAGGACGGACGCGGCGCCCTCGTCCACGCGACGGATGCCGGTGCGGCGGTGTTCCGGCGGATCGCCACACGGCATGCCGCATCCATCGCCGAGCGTATGGCTCCGCTCACCGACGAGGAGTTGACGGCGCTACGCGACCTGACGGCGAAGCTGCGCACGCCCCCGCCGACCGACTGCTGAGCGTCAGCACTCGATGACGTTGACGGCGAGGCCGCCCTCGCTGGTCTCCTTGTACTTGTGCGACATGTCGATGCCGGTCTGCCGCATCGTCTCCACGACGGTGTCGAGCGAGACGTAGTGCGAGCCGTCGCCGCGAAGAGCCAGGCGAGCGGCGGCCACCGCGGTCGATGAGGCGATCGCATTGCGTTCGATGCAGGGGATCTGCACGAGCCCGCCGACCGGATCGCACGTGAGACCGAGATGGTGCTCCATCGCGATCTCCGCGGCGTTCTCGATCTGCCGGTTGGTGCCGCCCATGACGGCGGTGAGGCCTCCCGCCGCCATCGCGCAGGCCGAGCCGACCTCGGCCTGACACCCGCCGACGGCACCCGAGATCGATGCGTTCGCCTTGAACAGCGACCCGAGCGCCGTTGCGGTGAGGAGGAAGCGGCGGATGCCGCGGCGCCGATTCGCCTCGGCGACCTGCGCCTCGTCCCACGCCGCCGCCTCCGCCGACGTGGCGGCGTGTCCGTCGTACCCGAGGAGCGCGCTGCCGACCAGCTCGCCGTACGGGGTGACGGCATTGCCGGAGCCGAGGCCGGAGTCGGCGAGGAAGCGCCACCAGTACATCGCCACGGCGGGGAGGATGCCGGCGGCCCCGTTCGTGGGAGCCGTCACCACGCGCCCGCCCGCGGCGTTCTGCTCGTTCACCGCCAGGGCGAATGCACCCAGCCACTCCCCCGGCAGCTCGCGGCGCCCGTCGGCCTCGGTCTCCTCCAGCTGCGCACGGATGGCAGCGGCCCGGCGCCGCACCTGCAGCATGCCCGGGAGCACGCCGTCGGCGTGCAGCCCCGCGTCGACGCACGCAGCCATGGTGTCCCAGATACGGTCGAGACCCGTCGCGACCGCCGCATCCTCGCCCATCGCCGCTTCGTTGCGGCGTGCCGCCTCGGCGATGGTGATGCCCTGCTCGTCGCACAGCGCGATCAGGCCCGCGGCGTCGTCGAAATCGAACGGGAGCACGGTCGAGCGCACTGCGGCCGGCTCTCCCTCGCGACGGATGAAGCCACCCCCGACGGAGAAGTACGTCTCCTCGGCGACCACCTGGCCGGTCTCGTCGCGGGCGATCAGCGCGAGCGCGTTGGGATGGCCGGGCAGTCGCGTCCGCGGCGCGAAGACGACATCAGCCTTGCCGAAGGCGATCGGATGCACCCCGTCCAGAAGCAGCGGCGCGCCGTCGGCCCATCCGGTCCAGGCGTCGCGCACCGCATCCGGATCGACCGTTTCGGGCAGGAGCCCCTGCAGCCCCGCGACCACCGCATCCGGTGTGCCGTGTCCGATGCCGGTGGCGCCGAGCGATCCGTACAGCGCGCACTCGACGCGCCGGACACGGCCGAGGTCGCCGCCCGCGGTGAGGCGTCGCGCGAACTCGCCGGCTGCCCGCATGGGCCCGACGGTGTGGGAGCTCGAGGGTCCTATGCCGATGGAGAACAGCTCGAACGCCGAGACGTAGGCGCTCATATCCCCACCCTACGCCGCACCTCCTCACTCGCGGTGGGCGACCCCCGCCCCGATTCGTCGCCCCGGCCCGGCGTGGGGTATTCTCATGGAGGCCTGCGCGCCGTTTCGCGCGGAGGCCGTGCGCCCGTAGCTCAATGGATAGAGCATCTGACTACGGATCAGAAGGTTGGGGGTTCGAGTCCCTCCGGGCGCGCAGCGTCCTTGTGACAGAGTGCGCGCACTGTGTTGAGACAGTGAGAAGTCCCGGTGAAGAAGAAATTCTTGACCGGGACTTCGTCTTTCCTGGTGGAGTTCACCCGTCCACCGGATCGGGCTCGTTTTCGATCGAGACCTCTCGCCGCCGCCGTGCCTGCGAGGCCAGCCGCGGAAGATCCACCAGTCGGAGTGCGTCCATGCGGGCCTTGCGCATCCGTGCGTAGTCGGGGTCCGCGTCGGCGGTCATCCCCTCCACCGTGAGGCGCCGCTGCAGATTCGCCTCCACGTCCCCCCACGCCGCGTTCCGCGCTTCGTCCACAAGAGCCGAGACGCGCTCGGTGTCATCCGCCCACAGCCGCAACTCCTTCGCGACGCCCGCGTACTGCTTGCGTCGGCGGCGGAGGTTTCGCGCGTCACGATCTCGGTAGTCATGAGTGCCCCCCGACGTGGAGAATTTGCCGAAAGCGCGGCGCCGAAGCGCCCGCATCCGCTCGGCGGCCTCCTCCTGCTCCTGCGCGAGGGAGAGCAGGGTCTCGCGGGCGAAGGCCGACAGTTGGTCGCGGTCGAAATCGGAGCCGCCGGCGATCGTCTCGACGAGGATGTGGTTGCGGACGGTCAGCCGAGCCGCGGCCGAGGCGATCGACACGCCCTCCGCGACAGCATCCGCCGTGTAACCCAACGCCCACCTCCCGGCCCTTCGAGGCTAGCGTTTCGCCGGACACGCCCGCAGGTCAGCCGGCCAGCTTCGCCACGATCGCCGCGATCCGGCGCTCGCGGGTCTCGGATGCCTTCGCCGCGGGACGCTTCCCCCCGCCGAGCGCCTCCAGCACGTCGGGCGGGACCTCGATGCCGGTGTTGTTGCCCGTTTGATGCAGAGTCGTCTCGAAGCGCATCCCCCGAGTGTGCCAGGCCGATGCGAGAGCTCACTCTGCGCGGCCCATACCGTGCGGGTTTCCGTTCCGCAAGCCCGTCCAGCATTCTGCCAGGAGCCCCCTAGCGTCGGTGTGTCGGTCCCGACAGGGTCGGTTTCCGCAATCCGATCGACCATCAGTGCCGAATCACAGCGAAACGCGGTTTGGCCGCGCCAACCTCAGGAGGTCCTCATGGGCTCGTCCCCCAATCGTCTCGTCGCCGTCATCTTCGGCGCCGTCTACCTGCTCGTCGGAATCCTCGGCTTCACCGTCACCGGTGAGGTCGCGTTCGCCGGTCCTGACGGAGGACTCCTCCTCGGGATCTTCCAGGTCAACCCGCTGCACAACATCGCTCACCTGCTGATCGGTGCGGCTCTCCTCATCGGCGGCATCTCCGGCGTGCGCGCCGCCCGCACCGTCAACGTCGTCGTGGGCGCCGTCTACCTGCTGCTGGGCATCGTCGGGTTCTTCCTCGCCGGTCCGGCGAACTTCCTCGCCCTCAACGTTGCCGACCACTTCCTCCACCTCGCGAGCGCCGTGATCCTGCTCGGCGTGGGCCTGGCGGCGGACAAGAACACGCGGCGCACCGCAGCGGTCTGATCGAGCCCCGTGACCCTCACCACCTCACCGTCGTCCGCCCCCGCCCGCCCCGCGCGTGCGGGGGCGGACGACGTCGCGTTCACCGGCTCGTGGCCGGCGCTGACCGCGTGGGCGGTGGGGTTGATCCTCGCCGCCTTGGGCGCTGGCGGCGTCGTGGGTCCGGGGACGATCGCCAGCCGCGTCGCCGGCATCCTCGTCTTCGCGCTCGCGCTGGGGTTCCTCGCCTGGGGCGCCGTCGTGCTGGCGAGGGCACGGATGCTGCTGCCTCGCCTCGTGCTCGCGGCCGCCGCGGTCGGAGTCCTCCTGACCTCCGCGCTCCTGGCCCTGGCACCCGCGCACACCAGCGTCTTCGCCGTGGGAACTGTCTTCGCGCTCCTGCTCGTCCTGTCCGGCTTCGCCGCGGCCGCCGTCCGTCGCCGCACCGCGTCGCCGCGAACGCCCAGCGTGTGGGGCCTCATCCTCGCCGCCGCCGTGCTGTCGGTCGTGGTGACCCCTGCCCTGGGGGCGACGCAGGACGCCGTGCTGATCCGGTCGGACGGGACGGTGCCCGTGGTCGTGCACGGTCACTGAGACCGCAGGACGATTAGTCAGCCGACGGGTCGGATCTCCCAGGAGGCGACAGTCTCCGCCCCGGGCTCGAGGGTGATCAGGCCGGGGTCGTAAGCGCTCTGCTCGCCGCGAAAAGCGTCGGGCGCGCACGTCATCGGCTCGACGGCGAGCCCCGCCCGGTGAAGCGGCGACGCCGGCCCGTCCGGCTGGTCGGCGGTGTGCACCTGTACCCAGGCGCAGGCGTCGTCGAACGCGATCGCTGCCCCGCAGCCCGCCGCGTCCGTCACGACCACCGTCGCGAAGCCGTCGGCGTCACGGGTGAGGTCGGTGAAGGCGTGGTCGATCTCGACCGCTCCGAGGCGCCGCGGCTCCCGGAAATCGAAACGGGTGGGGTCGGAGTGCACCGGGGCCAGCACCGTGGGGATCAGACGGTCGGGGGTGACTTCCAGCACCTGGGCGGCGGGCAGGTGCAGCGTCCACTCGTCGAGCGGCCCCGAACCGCCCAGCAGGTAGGGATGCGGGCCCGTTCCCCACGGCGCGGCGGTCTCGCTGTCGTTGCGCGCCCGCACGACCTGTCGAAGACCCTCGGACGACAACTCGTACGTCGTCTCGACCGCGACGCGCCACGGGTACCCGGTCTGCGCCTCGATCGTCGCCGCAAGGGTGACGTGGCTCGGGCCCTTGTCGATCGCGGCGTACTCCGTCCACGCCAGCAGACCATGCAGCGCGTGCCCGCGCCGCGGCTCGGTCAGCGGCAGTTCGTACGCGACGCCGCCGAAGGCGTAGCGTCCGTCGACGACGCGGTTCGGCCACGGCGCGAGCGTGGCGCCGCGGTACGCGGGACGGACCTCGTCGGCTCCGAAGGACGCGACGAGGTCGCGCCCGCCGTGGGTGAGAGAGCGCAGCGATGCGCCGACTCCGGCGATCACCGCCGTGGCGTTCCCGGCACGGAGCGCGTGCTGCGTGCCGGAGAGCGGGGTGCGAACCATGTCAGAATCCCTGTGCGAGGCGGTAGTAAGCCTGGTTCCACCGTAGCTCGCGCGTGAATCCGCGCACCGTGGTGTCGTCGTCGATGACGGCGAGTTCGACGCCGGCGATATCGGCGAAGTCGCGGAACACGTCGATTCCCACGGCGGTCGTCATGACGGTGTGGTGCGCCGCTCCCGCGGAGAGCCAGCAGGCGGCCGACGTGGCGAAGTCGGGCTGCGGCTTCCACACGGCCCGGCCCACGGGCAGCTTCGGCAGGTCGGGCGCGGCCACGTTGTCCACGACGTTCGCGACGAGGCGGAACCGGTCGCGGATGTCGCTCATCGCCACGACGAGGGCCGGTCCGGGATCGGCCGTGAAGACGAGGCGTACCGGATCGTCCTTGCCTCCGATCCCCAGCGGATGTACCTCGAGACGCGGCCGGGCGGTGGTCAGCGAGGGTGACACCTCGAGCATGTGCGCGCCGAGGATCTTCTCGTCGCCGGGCACGAGGTCGTACGTGTAGTCCTCCATGAGGCTCGCCCCGCCGGGCAGGCCCGCGCCCATGACGTTCGCGACCCGCACGAGGATCGCTGTCTTCCAGTCCCCCTCCGCACCGAATCCGTACCCTTCGGCCATGAGCCGCTGGACGGCGAGCCCGGGCAGCTGGGTCAGCGCCCCGAGATCTTCGAACGACGTCGTGAAGGCTCCGAACCCGCCCTCCTCCAGGAACGAGCGCAGCCCGATCTCGATGGCCGCACCGTCGCGAAGCGACGCGTGCCGCTCTCCGCCGGGGCGGAGCTCCGGCTGCACGTCGTACAGCTCCTGATACTCCGCCACCAGAGCGTCGATCTCCGACGACGTCGCCTCCGAGACGGCGGCCGCCAGCTCGTTGACGCCCCACGTGTTCACCTGCACGCCGAACCGCAGCTCTGCCTCGGTCTTGTCGCCCTCCGTCACGGCGACGTACCGCATGTTGTCGCCGAAGCGGGCGAGCTTCAGCGAGCGCGCGGCAGCCCACCCGGCGGCCGCGCGCTGCCAGTGCGCCACCTGCGCGCGGACGGCAGGGTTCGAGACGTGACCGACGACGGTCTTGCGGGCGACGCCCAGCCGGGTCTGGATGTAGCCGAACTCCCGGTCCCCGTGCGCGGCCTGATTGAGATTCATGAAGTCGAAGTCGATCTCCGCCCACGGCAGCTCGACGTTCGCCTGCGTATGCAGGTGCAGCAGCGGCTTGCGAAGGGCATCCAGGCCGCCGATCCACATCTTCGCGGGGCTGAACGTGTGCATCCACGCGATCATCCCGATCACGTCGTCGCGGGCGTTCACGTCGAGGGCGAGGCGACGGATGCTGTCGGCATCCTTGAGCACCGGCTTCCAGACCACGCGGACGGGGAGTCCGGTGAGCCCCGCCACGACGGCCTGCGACTGCTCGGCGACCTGGCGGAGCGTCTCTTCTCCGTAGAGGGTCTGACTGCCGGTGACGAACCAGATCTCGTAGGCGTCGAGGGAGGAGGACAGCACGGTGCGGGGCATGGGGTTCCTTCGGATTCAGAGAACAGCGGCGGCGGCCGCCTCGACGGCGAGACCGGCGCGGTAGCGATCGAGATAGGCGGCATAACCGGCCACGTCGACGGGGTCGGGGTGGACGGTGCGGGCGGGGGCGGCGGCGAAGACCCGGTCGGAGAGATACGCGGAGAGATCCGCACCGGAGCCTGCCGTGGCATAGGCGGCGAGAAGCGCCATCCCCCACGCCCCACCCTCCGACGCCGTCTCGGCGACCGTCACCGGAACCCCGAGCGCGCCCGCGAGGAAGCGCTGCGCCACCCCGGCGGTACGGAAGATGCCGCCGTGGGCATACATCCGGTCGAGCTGCACGTCCTCGTCCGCGAGAACCCTCATGCCGAGGCTCAGCGTGCCGAAGACGCCGTAGACCTGCGCCCGCATGAGGTTGGCGAGGGTCAGTCGACGGGCCGGCGTCCGCACGATCAGCGGGCGCCCCTCGGCGAGGCCCGCGATGGGCTCCCCCGCGAGGTGGTTGTACGCCAGCACGCCACCGCCGTCGGGGTCGCCGTCCAGCGCCTCCCTCAGCAGTGCGGCGAAGACCGCATCGCTGTCGCGCGGCGCGCCGATGGCAGCGGCGAACGCGCCGAACACGTCGGCCCACGCGGCCAGCTCGCTCGCGCCGTTGTTGCAGTGCACCATCGCGACCGGGTCGCCCGCCGGTGTCGTCACGAAATCGATCTCGTCGTGGATGCCGCCCAGGGCGCGCTCCAGCACGACCATCGCGAAGATGCTGGTGCCGGCGCTGACGTTGCCGGTGCGGGGCGCGACGGCGTTGGTCGCGACCATGCCGGTGCCGGCATCCCCCTCCGGCGGGCACAGCGGCACCCCCGCGCGAAGGGCCCCGGTCGGGTCGAGGAAGGCCGCGCCCTCGGGCGTGAGGATGCCCGCGATCTCTCCCGCGGGCAGCACCTCGGGGAGCAGCTCCGCGAGGGAGCCCGGCAGCGCCGTTCCGCTCGTGATCTCGTCGTACCGCGCCAGGCGCTCGGCGTCGTAACCGCCGGTGGCCGGGTCGATGGGGAACATGCCCGACGCGTCCCCCACCCCGAGCACGTGACGCCCGGTGAGGCGACGGTGCACGTATCCGGCGAGGGTCGTGATCGAGCGGATACGGGGGACATGGGCTTCTTCGTCGCGCACGGCCTGATGCAGGTGGGCGATCGACCAGCGGAGCGGGATGTTGACGCCGAAGAGGGCGGTGAGCTCGGTGGCCGCATCCGTCGTGGACGTGTTGCGCCAGGTGCGGAAGGGCGTGAGAAGGTCGCCGGCCCCGTCGAACGCGAGGTAGCCGTGCATCATGGCCGAGACGCCCATCGCGCCGTACGTCGACGGCCGCACGCCATGGCGGCGCTCGGCGTCGCCGACCAGGTCGGCGTAGGCCGCCCGGAGTCCCTGCTCGACGGCGTCGAGCGAGTACGTCCACACGCCCTCCACGTAGGCGTTCTCCCAGGCCGAGTTCCCCACCGCGAGCACGGCGCCGTCCTCGTCGATGAGGCACGCCTTGATACGGGTCGACCCCAGTTCGATCCCGAGGGCCGTGCGTCCGTCCTCGATGGCGCGGCGATCGTCGTCGCCGGCGCGTGCGGCGGGTTCGGTAGTGGTCACGGCGGCTCCATCGACTCGGGATCACCGGAATGTTACCGTTCACATTCGCCGCGCGCGACTCTTGCGACCCGGTCCGGCCGCCGGAGGGCGCAGGCGCGCGTAGGGTCGGAGGATCGAGGAGGTGCGCGATGAGCGAGGATCCCCGACAGGCGGCCGCACGCTACCGCCTCGACCGGGACGCCGAGGCACGGGGCGAGGCCGTTCCGAAAGACGACGCGGGCGCCCCGGCACGCGGGTCGAGCGCCGCGGAGCGCGCCGCGTACGTCGAGACGGCGATCCAGCAGGCGATCCGCCGCGGCGATTTCGACGATCTTCCCGGCGCCGGCAAGCCGCTCGACCTCGGCACGAGCTCCGACCCGGACTGGTGGATCCGTCGGAAGATCGAGACGGAGAAGCTCACCGGCCTCGGCCCGCCCGCTCTGACGCTCCGTGTCGAGCACGCCGAGATGGCCGCGCGGCTCGACGCGCTCTCGCGCGCGGACGACGTGCGCGAGGCAGTGACGGATTTCAACCGCCGCATCATCGAGGCGCGCCGCCAGCTCCTCGGCGGCCCGCCCGTCGTGACACCGACGCTCGACGTCGACGCGGAGGTCTCGGCGTGGGCCGATCGCCGCGCCGAACGGATGGCGAGCACGGCATCCGCTCCTCGCCCGGCGCCGCGCGGGTGGTTCCGCCGTCGAGTCGCCAGAAAACGTCGGCTTTCGCCGCTCGACACGGCAGAAGATGGCGAGTCGACACGGGAGGATGGCCGATAGGTTCGGACAGTGGCCGACATCCCCGACCTTCCCTCACCCGCTCCCGCTTCTGCACAGACGGCGTCACTTCCCGCGATGGCGCTGACGGGTCTCGTCAAGCGCTTCGGCGAGAAGGTCGCCGTCGATCAGCTGAGCCTGACCGTGCCGACCGGGTCGTTCTACGGCCTCGTCGGCCCGAACGGCGCCGGCAAGACCACGACCCTGTCGATGGCCACCGGACTCTTGCGGCCGGATGCGGGAACCGCTGAGATCCACGGCGTCGACGTATGGCGGGACCCGGTGAAGGCGAAGGGCATGATCGGCAACCTCGCCGACGGCGTGCGCCTGTTCGACCGCCTCACCGGCGAGCAGCTGGTGACCTACACCGGCATGATGTTCGGGCTCTCGCGCGACGAGGTGACCGCGCGCACGGCCGACCTGCTCAAGATCATGGATCTCGTCGACGCCGCCGGCACTCCCGTCGTGGACTACTCCGCCGGAATGACGAAGAAGATCGCCCTCGCGTGCGCTCTCGTGCACGCGCCGCGTCTTCTCGTCCTCGACGAGCCGTTCGAGTCGGTCGATCCGGTCTCGGCGGCCAACATCGAGGACATCCTCCGCGGCTACACCGCCGGCGGTGGCACGGTGATCGTCTCGAGCCATTCGATGGATCTCGTTCAACGCATGTGCGACCACGTCGCTGTCATCGCCGCGGGAAAGCTGCTGTCGGCGGGCACCGTCGACGAGGTGCGCGGCACTCAGACCCTGCAGGACCGGTTCGTCGAGCTCGTCGGCGGCCGTCACCGTTCGGAAGGCCCGGAGTGGTTGCGACAGTCCTGAGGATCCGGTTCCGCGTCCTCGGCAACACCCTCGCCCGAAGCCCCTGGCAACTGGTCGGCTTTCTCTTCGGCGCGTTCGGCGCCCTGTGGATGCTGGTGCTCGCCGGCGCCGGCCTCTTCTTCGCCGGGACGCAGGGCCTCGACCCGGCTCGGTACACCGTCACCATCGCGGGAGGCCTTCTGACCCTCGGCTGGGTCGTCGGCCCGATCTTCGCCGCGGGCGTGGACACGACGCTCGACCCCGCCAAGCTGGCGCCCTTTCCGCTGACGACGACGCGCATGATGGTGGCGATCGCCGCCGGCGGCGCGACCGGCATCCCGGGCATCACGACGGCGGCTGGGGCTCTGGCGACGTTCCTGGTGTGGTGGCGGTGGCCCGTCGCCGCCCTCGCCGCCATCGTGGCGATCCCGGTGGGCGTCGCCATCTGCGTCGTCGCCTCCCGCGCGGTGGCGTCGTTCGCCGCGGGCCTGGGCGGCCGCCGCCGCACGCGCGAGGTGCTCGGCCTCCTCGCTTTCGCCGCCGTGATCTTCGCGAGCCCTCTCATCCTGGCGATCCTCAGCCTCGTGCGTGCGGCCGCCGACGACGGCGCCCAGATCGTGACCGTCATCGAGGGCGTGTCGTGGACGCCGATCGCCGCGGCGTGGGCGGTGCCGGGGGATCTCGCGGCCGGCGCCGTGCTGCCGGCGCTCCTGAAGGCGCTCATCGCCGCCGGGACGCTGGTGCTGCTGTGGGCGCTGTGGCACCGGAGCCTGTCGGCGTCGCTCATCGCCCCGCCGGCGCGCTCGGCCGCCCGTCGCGCGAAGGCGGGCGCCCTGGGCTGGTTCGGCGTCTTCCCGACGGGGCCGGTCGGAGCCACCTGGGCCCGATCCCTCACCTACTGGCTGCGTGACCTCCGGTACTCGCGGCAGCTCCTCGTCGTGCCGTTCCTGCCGATCCTTCTGCTGATCTACAACCGCGGCGATGTGTCGAGCGTCTTCTTCGCCCTGTCGGGCGTGCTGGTGGCGTTCTTCCTCGGTGTGGTGCCGTACACCGACGTCTCCTTCGACGGCACGGCGTTCGCCACGGTACTGCAGACCGGCATCCGGGGGCGCGCCGACCGCGCCGGGCGGATGCTCGGGGCGGCGAGTCTCGGCCTTCCCCTCCTGCTGATCATCACCGTCGTCACGATCGCCATCTCCGGCCGCTGGGACCTTCTGCCGGCGGTGCTCGGCGCGGGCATCGCGCTGCTGTTCGCCGGATACGGCGTGAGCGCGGTCAGTTCGGCGCTCCTCATCGTCCCCACCCCCGCCTCCGGCGACAACCCCTTCAAACGCGTGCCGGGGGCGAACTTCACGATGTTCCTCGCCTTCTTCGGATGCTGGCTCGCGGCCGTCGTCCTCGCCTCCCCCGCGATCGTCCTCGCCGCAATCTCGGCCGTCTCGTCGTCGGTGCTCTTCGGGTGGATCGCGCTGGCGGTGGGCGTCGTGCTGGGCCCGCTCGTGCTGGCCCTGGGCATCGCGGTGGGCGGCCGTCAGTTCGACCGCAGCGGTCCGGTCCTCCTGGCGCGCCTGCAGGCCCTCAAGGGCGCCTGAGTTCAGCGCTGCGCGGCGATCCGCGTCGTCAGCTGGTGCGCGTGCGCGAGGAGGATGCGCCCGAGATCGGCGACCCGATCGGGGCCGAAGCGGAACTCGACACCGGTGAGGCTCAGCGCCCACTGCGGGTCGCCCTCGCGCGTGAAGACGGCGGCGCCCATCCCCCAGCTTCCTTCGACGATGAGCCCGGGGTTGACCGCGTAACCTCGCTCCTGCGTCTCGCGCAGTCGCGCCCGCAGTCGCTTCTCGCTGTGCGCCGCACCCCACTCCCGTGCCAGGTCAGGATGACTGTCGAGGTAGGCGTCCACATCGTGGGGCGGGAGGAATGACAAGATGACGAGCCCCGCGGAGGCCACGCCCAGCGGGAAGCGCACGCCTTCGGACAGGACGAAGGACCGGATGGGGAAGCTCCCGTCCTCGCGCAGGAGGCACACTGTCTCGTCGCCGCGACGCACCGACAGGAAGGCGCTCTCCTCCGTCCGCACGGCGAGGGAGCGGACGATGTCCCGAGCGGTGGCGGTGATGTCGTAGCGCGCCGCGGCCACGGTCCCCATGAGATACAGCTCGGGACCCGGGGTCCAGCGACCTGAACGCTCATCGCGGTCGACGAGCCCTTCGCGCCGCAGGGCGCTGAGCAGGCGATGGGCGGTCGGCCGGGTCAGATCGGCACGCTGGGCCAGCGTGCCGATCGCCGCGCCGTCCGCCCCGGCCGACGTCACCAGCCGCAGGAGGAGCGCCGCGCGCGCGATCGCCTGCGCGCCCGGGATGCTACGACGCGGGTCACCGGTGTCCACGATATGGACGCTACGCTGCTACTCATCCACATGGCAACAGCGGATGCCGTCGTCGCGGCGTCGATCGCCCACGATGGGAGAGCGGCGCCGGGCCGCGGCACGGACCACGAAGGAGTCGCCACGTGATCGACAAGACCCTGTCCTCGGCGGCAGAGGCCGTCGCCGACATCCCCGACGGAGCGTCACTGGCCGTGGGCGGTTTCGGTCTTTCCGGCAATCCGATCGCCCTCATCGAGGCCCTCCTCGCCCAGGGCACCCGCGATCTCTCCATCGTCTCGAACAACTGCGGTGTCGACGACTGGGGACTGGGCATGCTCCTCAATGCCCGCCGCATCCGCAAGATGACCTCCTCGTACGTCGGGGAGAACAAGGAGTTCGAGAGGCAGTTCCTCTCGGGTGAGCTCGAGCTCGAGCTCACCCCGCAGGGCACCCTCGCCGAGAAGCTCCGTGCCGGCGGCTCCGGGATCGCCGCCTTCTTCACGCAGACCGGCGTCGGCACGCAGGTCGCCGAGGGCGGTCTCCCGCGCGTCTACGACGGTCAGGGCGGCGTCGCGGTGGCCTCCCCCGTCAAGGAGGTCCGCGCCTTCGACGTCTCCGGCGAGCCGCGCGAGTACGTGCTGGAGGAGGCCATCGTCACCGACTTCTCCCTCGTCCACGCGCTCCGCGGCGACCGCCATGGCAACCTCGTCTTCAACAAGGCGGCCCGCAACTTCAACCCGCTCGCCGCCATGGCCGGGCGCGTGTGCATCGCGCAGGTCGAAGAGCTCGTCGAACCCGGCGAGCTCGATCCCGACAGCATCCACCTCCCCGGCGTCTTCGTGCACCGCGTCGTGGAGGTCGGCACCGGCATCGAGAAGCGCATCGAGCGACGCACCGTGCGCACCGAGGGGAACTGACATGACTCTGACGCGACAGGAGATGGCCGCGCGCGCGGCGCAGGAGCTCAAGGACGGCTCTTACGTCAACCTCGGGATCGGCCTTCCGACGCTCGTCCCCAACTACGTGCCGGACGACGTGACCGTGGTTCTGCAGTCCGAGAACGGCATCCTCGGCGTCGGACCGTACCCGACCGATGACGCGGTCGACGCCGACCTCATCAACGCGGGCAAGGAGACGGTGACGACCCTGCCCGGTGCGGCCTTCTTCGACTCGGGTCTCAGCTTCGGCATGATCCGCGGCGGCAAGATCGACGCGGCGATCCTCGGCGCCATGCAGGTGTCGGCCACCGGCGACATCGCCAACTGGATGATCCCCGGCAAGATGGTCAAGGGCCCGGGCGGCGCGATGGATCTCGTCCACGGCGCTGGTCGCGTGATCGCCCTCATGGAGCACGTCGCCCGCGACGGATCGGCCAAGATCGTCGAGACCTGCAGCCTTCCCCTGACCGGCAAGGGCGTCGTCGACCGCATCATCACCGACCTCGCCGTGATCGACGTGACCGACGAGGGACTCGTGCTCGTGGAGACCGCCCCCGGCGTGACGGTGCAAGATGTGATCGCCGCCACCGAGCCGCCCCTGATCGTCCGCATCCCCGAGGAGCAGAACGCATGACCACGAACGACATCGTCCTCGTCGCCGCCGCCCGCACACCGCAGGGCCGCCTGAAGGGGCAGCTCGGCAGCCTCTCGGCGACCGAGCTGGGCGGTATCGCCATCCGCGGCGCCCTCGAGCGCGGCGGGATCCCCGCGGAGGCCGTCGACGCGGTCGTCGTCGGACAGGTGCTGCAGGCCGGCGCCGGGCAGAACCCCGCACGGCAGGCGGCGATCGCCGGCGGCATCGGATGGGACGTGCACGCGTCGGCGGTGAACAAGGTGTGCCTGTCGGGCCTCACGGCCATCATCGACGGAGCGCGCATGATCCGCAGCGGCGACGCCACCGTGGTCGTCGCGGCGGGCATGGAGTCCATGACGCGCGCGCCGCACCTCCTCGTCGGTTCGCGGGAGGGGTGGGCGTACGGGTCGATCGAGGCACTCGATCACATGGCCTACGACGGGCTCACCGACGCCTACGACCGCGAGAGCATGGGCGCCTCGACCGAGCGCGCCAACGGCCGGTTCGAGGTGACCCGCGAGGCGCAGGACGCCGTCGCCGCGCGGTCGCACCAGCGCGCCGCCGCCGCGCGCGACGCCGGGGTCTTCGACGCCGAGATCGTGCCCGTCGAGATCCCGCAGCGCAAGGGCGACCCGATCGTCGTCACCGCGGACGAGGGGATCCGCGCCGACACGACAGTCGAGACGCTCGCGCGGCTGCGGCCGGCGTTCGCCGAGGGCGGCTCGATCACGGCGGGGAACTCGTCGCAGATCTCCGACGGGGCATCCGCCGTCGTCCTCACCACCCGCTCGCACGCGGCCGAGCAGGGCTGGGACGTCCTCGCGACGCTCGGCGCCGTCGGCCAGGTCGCCGGTCCCGACAACTCGCTGCACGAGCAGCCGGCGCGGGCCATCGTGCAGGCGGCGGAGCGCCAGGGCATCGCCGTGGGCGATCTCGACTTCGTCGAGATCAACGAGGCGTTCGGCGCCGTCGTCGCACGCTCGCAGGCGGAGCTCGGCCTGTCGGACGACGTCGTGAACATCCACGGCGGAGGCATCGCCGTCGGTCACCCCATCGGCGCCTCCGGCAACCGGCTCGTCGTCCACGCCGTGCACGAGCTCGTGCGCCGGGGCACCGGGACGGCGGCGGTCGCCCTCTGCGGCGGCGGCGGCCAGGGCGACGCGATCATTCTCACCCGCTGAGCGCCCGCCTAACCCGTCGACTCGCCACGATCCGTCGCATTTCGGGCTGAAATCCGACCATTTGTGGCGAGTCGACCGGCGGGTTCGAACACCTCGGGATGACGCTCGAGCTCGAGGCGGCTGCGGCGGATGTGACGCGCGAGGACGTGCTCGGCCTCGTCGGCGTCGCGGCGCTGCAGAGCCGCCACGATCAGCTGATGATCGTGATGGACGCTGCGGTCCCCCTCGCTCCAGAAGAGCCGTGAAGCCGCGCGGCGCCAGTGCTGGGTGCGATTCCACAGCGTCCGCACGAGGTCGGCGAGCACGTTCGTGTCCGCGTGGTCGAGCCCGGCGAGATGGAACTCGCGATCGAGGGCGAGGAACTGCTCGACGTCGGTCGCGGTCTCCATCCGGTCGGCCAGCTCCGCGAGGCGCTCGACCTCGTCGTCGGCGAAGAGCGGCGTGTTCATGCGGAGAAGGAGCGGCTCCAGCCGCTCGCGGACGAGGTACAGCTCCTGGCATTCCTCGGAGGTGAGCGTGGAGACCCAGGCGCCGGTGTTGGCGACGAGGGTGACGAGACCCTCGGCCTGCAGCATCCGCAGCGCCTCCCGTACCGGCAGGCGGCTGGCGCCGTGGCGCTCGGCGAGTTCGTCCTGATGGATGCGCGCGCCCGGCGCGTAATCGCCGTCGAGGATGGCCTCGCGCAGCGTCGCCGCGATGAGGGCGCCGGTCGCGCCGTGCATGCCCGTGCGTTCGGGGGTCATCGCGACTCCTTCCGTGGGCCTACGCCGCCGGGTCGGTGGGCTTCCACAGCAGGCGCGGAGCGTCTGCCTCGTACGCCTTTCCGCGCGGATAGCTGACGAGCTCGAACTGCAGCCCCCACGGGGCGCGGAAGTAGATCCACCGTTGCCCTTCGGCGCTCTGCCTGCTGGCGATCGGCTCCCCCATCACCTCGACGCCCTCTTTCCGAAGGTAGGCGACGGCGGCGTCGAGGTCGTCGACGTACAAAGCCAGATGGTACCCGCCGATGTCGCTGTTGCGCGGCTGCGGACTCTGACCGTCGGGAGTCTCGTAGTGGAAGGTCTCGATGTTGAGGCCGGTGGCGAGCCGGTAGAAGCGGATCTCGGTGATCACCGCGCGAGGGTGCACCCCCAGCTGTCGTCGCATCCAATCGTCGTCGGCCTGCTTGGCACCGAGCGTGTAGATGTACTCGGCACCGAGGATGCGGACGAGGAAGTCGTGCGCCTCGTCGAGGTCGGGCACCGTGATGCCGACGTGATCGCCTCCGCGCAGGCCGGGGATTCCTCCGGCGTGGTGCTCCGACATGGCGGCCTCCTCTTCGAGATGTCCCCACATCGTATCCATTCAGAGCTCACATGACCAGCATCTTCGGCGCTTCGCCCCTCACGACGGTTGTATTGGATCAAATGTTGCTCTACGCTGACCGAAGCGGACCGGTGCAGGTACGCGGGGAGGAAGGCGACGATGCCCAAGCGCACGAAGCTACAGACCGGCGTCGACTGGATCGAGCTCACCACCACGGATGAGGACTGGGCCGCCGCAGACCCGGCCTTCCTGGGAACGATGCTCAGTGAGCTGCATCTCATCCGCGCGTTCGAGGAGTCGGTGCTCGAGCTCGCCGGCGAAGGACTCGTCCACGGCCCCGCGCACTCCAGCATCGGACAGGAGGGTGGTGCGGTCGGCTCGATCGCGGGCTTGCGCTCCAGCGACGGCGTCAACGGCTCGCATCGGGGGCACCACCAGTTCCTCGCGAAGGCGCTCACCCACGTCAGCGGCGGAACGATCGATCCGCTGAACGCCGTCGACGACGACATCCAGACCGTCCTGCAGCGCACGCTCGCCGAGATCCTCGGTCTCGCACAGGGTTACTGCCGCGGACGCGGCGGCTCCATGCACCTGCAGTGGTTCGAGGCGGGCGCGCTCGGCACGAACGCGATCGTCGGGGGTGGCGCGCCGATGGCCACCGGCAACGCGTGGGCCCAGAAGCACAGCGGCACCACCGACCTCACGATCAACTACTTCGGCGACGGCGCCGCGCAGATCGGGTCGGTCCTGGAGTCGATGAACCTGGCGGCGACCTGGAAGCTGCCGGTCGCGTTCTTCGTCGAGAACAACGGCTACGGCGTCTCCACGCGTGCCGACGAGATCACCGCCGACACGCGATTCTCCGTCCGCGGCCAGGGATTCGGCATCCCGTCGTGGCGTGTCGACGGGATGGACCCGCTGGCGGTCCACCTCGCCACGCAGGAGGCTGCCGAGCGGATGCGCTCGGGGAACGGCCCCGCGGTCATCGAAGCGCAGGTCTACCGGTTCTTCCACCAGAACGGTCCCTACCCCGGCAGTGCCTTCGGTTATCGCACTAAAGAAGAAGAGGCCTCCTGGCGTGCTCGCGACCCCCTCGATCTCACCGCGCAGCGGATGATTGCGCGCGGCCTGATCGACGAGGCCGGCGTCACCGCGCTCCGCGCCCGCGTGCAGGAGGCGATGACCGCGGCCGTCGATGCGCTGGTCGAGTCCGATCCCGAGCGTCCCGGCAAGCGCCGCATCCGTCCCGAGTTGTGGCCCGAACCCACGTTCGTCGACGTCGGCATCCGCGGCGACGCGAGCGAGCTGGAGGGTCTTCCGACCGCTCCCGCTGCCGGCACCAACCGCCCCGTGAAGTTCGTCGACGCGGTGGCCGCCGTCATGGACCGCCGCATGGAGGCTGACCCGCGCATCGTCGTGATGGGCGAAGACGTCCACAAGCTCAACGGCGGCACGAACGGCGCCACCAAGGGCCTGGCGAAGAAGTACGGCCCCGACCGCGTGCTCGGAACCCCCATCAGCGAGAACGCCTTCGTGGGCCTCGGCGGCGGATTGGCGCTGGATGGACGCTTCCGCCCCGTCGTGGAGTTCATGTATCCCGACTTCCTGTGGGTCGCCGCCGACCAGGTGTTCAACCAGATCGGCAAGGCGCGCCACATGTTCGGCGGGGAGAACCCGGTCCCGCTCGTGCTGCGGACGAAGGTCGCCATGGGGTCGGGCTACGGCTCCCAGCACCTCATGGACCCTGCCGGCGTGTTCGTCACGAGCCCCGGGTGGCGGATCGTCGCCGCGTCCAATGCGAGGGACTACGTCGGTCTCATGAATGCCGCCCTCGCGCTCCAGGATCCGGTGCTGGTCATCGAGCACGTCGATCTCTACGGCGTCGCAGACGAGGTGCCCGAGGGCGATCTCGACTACGTGATCCCGCCCGGCAGCGCCGCTCTCGTGCTTGAGGGGTCGGAGGCGACAGTGATCAGCTACCTCTCGATGGTCCGCCACGCCGCCGAGGCGATCGAGCAGACCGGCGTGGACGCCGACCTGATCGACCTGCGCTGGCTCGATCGCGCCTCGATCGACTGGGACACGATCGGGGAGAGCATCCGCAAGACGAACGCGGTGCTGATCGTCGAGCAGGGCGCCCAGGGCACCTCGTACGGCGGATGGCTCGCCGACGAGATCCAGCGGCGGTACTTCGACTGGCTCGACCAGCCCGTCGCACGCGTCACGGGCAGCGAAGCATCCCCGAGCATCTCGAAGGTCCTCGAGCGTGCGGCGATCGCCCGCACGGAAGAGGTCGTCGCCGCCCTCGAAGTCCTCCGCGACGGATTCGGAGCGTAGTCATGGCCGAGATCATCCGCATGCCGGAGGTGATGGCGGGCGCCACCGAGGCCGCCATCCAGTCGTGGAGCGTCGCCGAGGGAGCCACGGTGACCGTCGGACAGACCCTGGCCGAGATCGAAACCGACAAGGCCTCCGTCGAGCTCGCCGCCGAGTCGGCCGGGACCATCGGCCGTCTCCTCGTTCCCGAAGGGGACAACGTCGCCGTGGGCGATGCGATCCTCGTGCTCCTGGCCGACGGCGAGGGACCAGAGGCGATCGACGCCGCCCTGCGCGACGCGGGGATCGGAGCCGGCGCTGCGGCGTCGGACCCCGGGACGGCCGCCGAGATCGCCGCTCAGCCGGTGCAGTCCGGGCCGCCCGAGCCGGAGACCGCCCCCGAGCCGGCAGCGCCGCTTCCCTCGGCACCCGGCGCGCCGACCTCGACCGCCGCGCCGGCTCCCGCGCCGACGGCAGATACCGAGACGGCTCCGCCGGCGGAGCCCGAAACCGGCGGACGCCTGTTCGCGAGCCCGCTGGTCCGGCGTCTCGCCGCGGAGAAGGGCGTGGCGCTCGTCGATATCTCCGGCACCGGCCCGCGCGGTCGGATCGTGCGTCGCGACCTCGAGCGTCACCTCGAGCAGGCATCGGCCGCTCCGGCGTCCGAGCCCGCCGTCGGTTCCGCCGAGCCTTCCGCAGCGTCGGTGTCGCCCACGGCCTCTCCGGCGGCCGAGGGTGCGGCCGCGTTCGAGGACGTGCCGGTGGACCGGATGCGGCGCACCATCGCCCGCCGACTCACCGAGAGCAAGTCGACGGTGCCGCACTTCTATCTCGTCGCGGACTGCCGCGTCGATGCGCTGCTGGAGTTGCGGCGCACCGTCAACGAGACCGCGACGCGCAAGATCTCCGTCAACGACTTCGTGTTGAAGGCGGTCGCCGCGGCCCTCGTCGAGGTGCCCGAGGCCAACGCGATCTGGCTGGGCGACAGCATCCGCCGTTTCACCGGCGTCGACCTCGCGGTGGCGGTGGCGATCGACGGAGGACTCACGACGCCTGTCGTCCGCGGCGTGGATCGGCTCTCGCTCAGCCGGCTCAGCGAGACCGTCGCCGACCTCGCCGAGCGCGGGCGGGCCGGGCGGCTCCGCCAGCACGAGCTCGAGGGCGGCAGTTTCTCGGTGTCGAATCTCGGCATGTACGGCACAACGCAGTTCAGTGCCATCCTCAATCCGCCGCAGTCGGGAATCCTCGCCGTGGGCGCGGCGCGCCCCCTGCCGGTGGCCGACGCCGACGGCGGGCTGAGCGTCGCGACGGTCATGACCGTCACTCTCTCGGCCGATCACCGCGTGCTCGACGGCGCGGTGGCCGCCCAGTGGCTCGCGGCGTTCCAGCGGCGCATCGAAAACCCCCTGTCCATCCTGATCTGACCCGTCGACTCGCCAAGAACTGTCGCCTTTTCGTCCGTTTCGCGACCGTTCTTGGCGACTCGACCGAGACTGAGGAGCATCCGTGCCCACCATCCGCAGTGTCAACCCGGCCACCGGCGCCGAACTCGCGACCTTCGAGGAGGATGACGACGCCACCGTCGAGGCGAAGCTCGCCGCGGCATCGGCGGCCGTGCCGCTCCTGGCCGAGGCGGGGTGGGATGCGCGGGCGGGGTGGATGCGCGCCGCCGCCGAGCTTCTGGATGCCGACACGGACGAGCTCGCCGCCGTCATCACCGCCGAGATGGGAAAGCCTCTCGCCCAGTCACGCGCCGAGGTGGCGAAGTCCGCACGCGCGATGCGGTTCTATGCCGATCACGCCGAGGAGTTCCTCGCACCCCAGAGCCTGGCCGATCCGTCGGCGGTGGGCGCCTCATACGCCGGCGCCCGCTACGAACCGCTCGGGGTCGTGCTCGCGGTCATGCCGTGGAACTACCCGATCTGGCAGGTCATCCGCTTCGCCGCCCCCGCCCTCATGGCCGGGAACGCGGGGCTCCTCAAGCACGCCGCGATCGTGCCGCGCTCCGCCTTGTACCTCGGTGAGCTGTTCGCTCGCGCGGGCTTTCCCGACGGGTCGTTCGCGACGCTGCTGATCGGGTCGTCGCGCGTGGACGCGGTCGTCCGCGACCCGCGCGTGGCCGCTGTCACGCTCACCGGCTCGGAGGGCGCGGGCCGCGCCGTCGCCCGCGCGGCCGGCGACGTGCTGAAGAAGGTCGTGCTCGAACTCGGCGGCTCCGACCCGTTCCTCGTGATGCCCTCCGCCGACCTCGAGGCCGCCGTGGCGACCGCGGTCACCGCGCGCACCTCCAACAACGGCCAGGCGTGCATCAATGCCAAGCGCTTCGTGGTGCACGAGGAGGTCTATGACGACTTCGCGCGCGCGTTCGCCGAGCGGATGCGCGCACTCGCGATCGGCGACCCCACCGACGAGTCGACGCAGATCGGGCCGCTCGCGAGCGAGTCCGGCCTGCGCGACATCGAGGGCCTCGTCACAGATGCCCGGGAGAAGGGCGCCGAGATCCTCGCGGGCGGAGAGCGGCTCGAGCGCGAGGGATACTTCTACCCGCCGACCGTCGTCGCCGGAATCACCGAGGACATGCGCCTGTACGGCGAGGAGGCGTTCGGCCCCGTGGCGTCGTTGTACCGCGTGGCCTCCCTCGACGAGGCGTTGCAGCTGGCGAACGCGCTCGACTTCGGCCTCGGTTCGGCTTTCTGGAGCCGGGACGCGGACGAGATCGACGCCGCGGTCAGCGGCATCGAGTCGGGCGCCGTGTTCATCAACGGCATGACCATCTCCTACCCGGAGCTGCCGTTCGGTGGTATCAAGCGCTCCGGTTTCGGACGGGAGCTGTCCGCCGAGGGCATCCGCGAGTTCTGCAACCTCAAGACCGTCTGGATCGCCTAGCCCCCTCCTCCCCGTCGACTCGCCAAGAAACGTCGCATTCGGGCGCGAGATCGCACGTTTGCTGGCGAGTCGACGGGGGATCTCTCCTCCACAGGGGCGGATGCCGACGGGTTGTCCACGAGCGGGGAGCCTGGCCACTCGTCGGGACGGGCGCGCGGCGAGCATGGCGGGATGGACCGCGACGACCTGTCCGCCGCCTTCACCGTCTCGGAAGGGCGCGCCGCCGGCCTGTCCCCGGGCCGCATGCGCTCGAGGGCGTTCGACGCGCCGTTCTGGGGCACCCGCAGCGCTCGCGACCTCGAGGACGACGAGCGGCTGCGTCTCCTGCTCAGCGCGCTCCCGTCGCACACCTTCGCGTGCGGCGCGACCGCCGGCGTCGTGCTCGGCCTTCCGCTGCCTCTGGCGCTGGAGAAGCGGGCCTACACCGAGCCGCTGGTCGGTGTGCCCCTCGAGCACAACCGCATCCGCCGGCCGGGCGTTCGCGGGCGCGCCCTGGCGATCGGCGAGGATGATGTCGTGACCGTCGGCGGGATCCGCTGCACGTCGCCCGCGCGCACGTGGTGCGAGCTCGCGGGCGTCCTGGGGCTCGGGCAGCTGGTCGCCGTGACCGATCGCATCCTTTCGCGCCTCGATCCCCTCGCGACGCGCGAGCAGCTCGAGGAGGTGCATCGACGGGTGGGGCGCAGCCGTGGTGCCGCTCAGCGGCCCCTCGCGCTGGAGTGGAGCTCGTCCCGCTCGGAGTCACCGCGGGAGTCGGAGCTGCGGGTGCTCCTCCTGCAGGCGGGCCTGCCGATGCCCGAGTGCAACGTCGAGGTCTTCCACGGTCGCCGATTCGTGGCCCGCGTGGACATGATGTACGCGCATGCGCGCCTGATCATCGAGTACGACGGCGACTACCATCGCGACCGCGACCAATGGAGCCGGGATGCCTCGCGCCGGGCGGAACTGGAGTCGCTCGGCTATCGCGTCACCGTCGTGACAGCACGCGACTTCGACGATCCCCGGGCCCTGGTCGCCCGCATCCGGCGTCTCCTCGCGGGCGCCTGACCGTCGACTCGCCACAAAACGTCGATTTTTCCGCGAGAACACGACACATGCTGGCGAGTCGACGGGGAATCAGCCGTGCGGCAGCGGGCCCGAAGCGTCCCGGTCGCGGACGAACCAGATCGCGCGCACATGCTCGGCGGATTCGTTCCAGAAGCGGTGCGGCAGGCGCGAGTCGAACATGATCGAGTCGCCCGGGAAAAGCTCCGCGGTGGATCCGGCGACCTCCACGGTGAGGACACCGGTGAGGACGATGCCGTACTCGCGTCCCTCGTGATGGATGTGCTCGACGGGCGCCGCCGTCCCCGGAGCGTAGATCACCTCGAGGAACTCGGCATCCGGCTCACCGACAGCCGTGAGACGACTCCACCGCGGTCCGGAGCTGAGTCTGATCGTGGGGTGGTGGTCCGCCCGCTGCACGATGCCCGCCGAGACCAGATCCGCCACCCCATCCGGCACCGGCGCGGCCGGCGCGGCGTCGGGGGCGGCCAGCAGGTCGCTCATCGACACCCCCAGCTCGCTGGCGACGGCGTACAGCGCGGGGACGCTGAAGGCTCCGAGACCGCGCTCGACCTGCGACACGTGACTCGCTGACAGCCCGATGCGCCGGGCGAGCTCGCGCACCGTGATCCCGGCGTCGACGCGAGCGGCCCGCACCCGCTCCCCCACCAGGTCCCACGGGGTCTCCAGATCCGCCACGGCGGCTCACGCCCTCCCGGGAAGGCGGCTCATGGCCCCCAGCACCGCCACCGCATCACGCAGGACGGCAGACTCGTCCGGCTCCGACGGCCGGTGGGTCGCGCCGGTGACGAACCAGATGCCTTCGGCGACGCCGTCGGACGCGTTGAGGTACAGGTGCGGCCTCATCGAGTCGAAGCTGAACGAGTCGCCGGCGCGCAGCACGTAGCTGTCGAAGTCGAGCTTCAAGGTCAGCTCGCCGCGGATGAGGTAGCCGTACTCGACGCCCTCGTGGCGCATGTGGGAGTCATCCAGCGAGCTCGCGCCGCCCGGCTGGTACGTCACGTGGACAGCGTCGACGCCGGGCGCGGTGGCGGTGACGGCCAGACCCCGCCACGAAACCCCGTTCTCCATCCGGATCTCGGGGGCGTCTTCGCGCCGCTGCACCGGGCCCTCCCGCTCGGGCACCGAAGGTGCGGTTCGGGTCGGAGCGTCGTGCAGCACGTCGTCGACCGACAGACCCAGCCCCGACACGATCGCCCACAGCGTGGACACCGACGGCTGTACCTTCCCCGTCTCGACCTGGGACAGCAGACTGGGCGAGATCGACGCGATCGCGGCGGTCGCGCGCAGCGAGAGGCCGCGCGCCTGCCGCGCCTCGCGGATGCGCGCCCCGAGTCCTGCCGTCATGTCTGTCCTCTCGCTGATCGACCTTACCGATTGACGGATGCCGCGGACGCCGACGCCCGTCTGCTAGTAAGCGTTGGCCACGAACAGTTCCTGGGCGGGGAACTTCGTGAGCACCTCGATGCCGTAGTCGGTCACGACCACCTCCTCCTCGATACGGGCCGCCGAGACGCCGTCCGACGCGGGGCAGTACGTCTCCATCGCGAAGACCATCCCCGCGCGCAGCTCGACGGGGTCGCGGAGAGAGTTCAGCCGCGAGATGATCGGACGCTCGTGAAGGCCCAGGCCGAGCCCATGCGCGAACTGCAGACCGAAGGCCGCGAGCTCGTTGGCGAAGCCGAAGTCCTCCGCCTTCGGCAGGACCGCGGCGACCTGATCGCTCCCGACTCCGGGACGGATCGCGTCCAGCGCGGTGTCCATCCACTCGCGCGCCTGCTTGTACGCATCGCGCTGGCTCTCGGTCGCCCACCCCACCCCGAACGTGCGGTAGTAGCAGGTCCGGTAGCCGTTGAAGGAGTGGATGATGTCGAAGAACGCCTGGTCGCCCGGGCGGATGATCCGGTCGGTGAAGTTGTGCGGATGCGGATTGCACCGCTCCCCCGAGATCGCGTTGACCGCTTCGACCTGATCGCTGCCGTACTCGTAGAGCCGCTTGTTCGCCAGCGCGACGATCTCGTTCTCCCGGACCCCCGGTTTCAGCGCCTCCGCGATGTCCTGATACACGCCGTCCACCATCGCCGCGGCCTGATTCAGCAGCAGGATCTCGTCGGGGCTCTTGATCACGCGCGCGTCGAGCATCCACTGCTGCGCGTCGGCGACCCGCAGCCCCTGTCGCTGCAGCTCGAACAGGAAGGGCGGTTCGACGATATCCAGGCCCACGGGGGCATCCGCGAGCCCCTCCTCCCTCAGCAGCGACACGATCTCCGCCACGGCGTCGCGCATGAGACCGCCGCCCTCCGGGTCCACGGCGCCGCGGAATCCGAGGAATCCGGCACGATAGTTCTCCTCCGGCACCCAGTCCGAGTACAGCTGATGGTGTCGGACGGCCGAGCCGAAGTCCCACAGGATGGGGTCCCTGCCGCGCATCAGGAGCGCGTACCGGATCATCTTGTCCCCGAGCGCGCCGCCGATCCATGTCTGCGTCGTGTAGCGGATGTTGTAGAAGTCGAACAGCAGGAACGCTCCGCAGTCGCTCGCCTCCAGCGCCGCCTTGGCACGGTCCAGGCGGTACGAGCGCAGCCGGTCGAAATCGACCCGCCGTTCATAGTCGACGCCGTTCTGCCCGGGGGCGCCGATCGGTCGCACTCCCGGCGGGCGGGCGACAGGACGCTCGAAGCGCCTGGCGTCGCCGGAGGAGGGGGACGCGTCCATCAGACCGCCCCGAGCCCGTCGTCCACCGGCACGTTCTCCGGCGTCAGCGCCATGCCCGAGCCGCGCGCCACCGTGAGGATGAGGGTCGCGAAGTCCTGCTCGGTGTTGCCCGCACCCACCTCCTGCGCGACCAGGTTGCGGGTGACGCTCGTGACCGGAAGCACCGCCCCCACGGATGCTGCCGCCGCCAGGCCGAGGTCGAGGTCCTTCTGCAGCAGCACGGGAGTGAAGGTGGCGGCGAAATCGAGGTTCACCAGCGCCGGGCTCTTGTACCGGCTGAAGTCCGAGCCCATCACCGAGTCGTTGAGGAACGAGAGGAAGTCCGCGCGGGTGACACCGTGCGCCTGGGCGAGGATCGTGATCTCGGCGAGGGACTGCGCGACGATGCCGAGGTAGACGTTGTGGGCGATCTTCACGATGCGCGCCTGCTCGGCGTCCCCCACGTACGTCACCCCGCGGCCCCACGTCTGCAGCAGCGGCTCCAGCGCGTCGTACACCTCGCGGGGTCCGGATGCGGCGACGGTGAGTTTGCCGGCAGCGATCACCTTCGGGTTGCCCGAGACCGGGGTTGCGAGGAACCCGACGCCGCGCGCGGCGGCGGCGGCACGGATCGCGGCGCTCATCTCCAGGGAAACGGTCGAGGCGTCGCCGATGAAGGAGGGAGCCCGGTCGGGATCCGTGAGAAGACCCCCGTCGCCCGTCATCACCTGTTCCAGATCGTGCGACGCCGAGACCATGCTGAAGACGACGTCGCGACCGGCGAGCTCCACGGGGGCGTCGACCGCGGTCGCGCCGAGGTCGACCAGCGGCTGGACCTTCGCGCGCGTGCGGTTGTAGACGGCGACGTCGTAGCCGGCATTCAGCAGACGAGTGGCCAGTTGCGTGCCCATTCGTCCGGCGCCGATCCAACCGACCGTGGGGGTGGTGTCCGTCATGGTTCTCCTTGTGTCGCTGTCTGTCATCGGGGTGTAGAGGGTTGCGGTCACGCCGGCGCGGCGGCGACGACGTGGAACTCGAACCGCAGTCGCGGATCCGTGGCCAGCCGCGTGACCTGCACGGTGGTGCTCGTGGGGATGTGGCCGCCGAACCAGCTCGCCTGGTGGGCGTTCACGACATCCTGGTCGGAATCCACGTCGGTGAAGAACCGGATCATGTTCACCACGTCGTGCCGCCGGCATCCGGCAGCGGCAAGGGCCAGCTCGAGGTGGTCGAAGGCGTTGCGCACCTGACCGGCCGCATCCATCGGCATCGCGTCGAACACCTCCGCGACGTGCGGGTGATCGTGATAGACCGGAGCGCCGGTCACACCGCTGATGAACACCAGGCGGGCGTTCGAGACGGTGCGGATGGCGGGCACGAACGGACTGACGATGCGGGCGTCGTATCCCTCGTGATGGATGACGTCGGCGTTGCCGACCCGACGGGGTTCGGGGATGCTCATCGGGATGCGTCCTTTCCGGGTTCGGCCGGCGCCTCGCGTTCGAGAGCACCGGAGTCGAAGGTGATGCGTCCGCCGAGCACGGTGAGATCACTGCGGATGTCGCGCAGCTCGTCGTCGGTGCAGGCGAGGGGATCGAGCGTCGGGACGCACACGTCGCCGTCGAAGCCGGGGAGGAGCTGTCCGCGGTGCGCCTGCTCACCGGTGAACCAGGCGGCGTCGCGCGTGTAGGCCACGAGCGCCTCGGTCCGCGCCATGCGGTGCCGCGGCGCGCGTGCCCCGCGCCCGTCGAGAGTGCCACCGGTCACGAGCCACCAGATCGACGCCCACGGCGAGAACCAGTTCGCCCGCGTCGCGTCGGTTCCCGCACCGATGACGATGCCCAGCTCTTGCATCTGCCCGATCGGGGGCGCGGAGGCGGTGACCTCCGAGCCCCACGCCGACGCGTAGTCGCCGCCCTTGAGGACGAGCCGGCTCTGCACCAGCACGCCCGCGTTCAGGCGCGCGAGGCGTTCGAGGTTGGCGCGGGATGCGCCGTCCGCGTGGACGATCGAGAATCCCGCTCCGCCGACGCGGCCGGTCTCGGCCTGCACCTCCTCCCACGCGTCCAGGATGCGCGTGAGGCTGGAATCCAGCACCGCATGCACGCTCATGCGCCACCCGCGTGCGACGCACATCCGCACGATCTCGACGAGCTCGGCGTAGGACGTGTCGTCGATCTCGAAGGGATCGAAGCCCTCCATGTCGTGGCAGCCGAGGTGCGGGATCTCCCCGACTCCGACGACCTTCAGCATCGCGTCGCCGGATCCGGGCTGGACGAGGGTGGTCAGCCGATCGATGTCGGCCACCTCGCCACCGCGCGTCCACGCCGAGACGTACAGACGCGTGCGCACGTCGAGCTCGCCGCGTCGCCACACCGCGTAGAGAGGGTCGTAGTCGCGCGGACTCACGAAGAGGCCTCCGCCGTCGACGACGCCGGTGAGGCCGTGGCCGGCGAACACCGCATTCATGGCACGCACGCCGTCGGTCGCATCCGTCTCCCCGCCGGCGAGGGCGAGGGCGGTGGGCACGGCGAACTCGCGGACGCCGTGCAGTTCGCCGGTGCCGTCGGGGAACCCGGCTGCTCGCAGCCCGGCGGTGTTCAGGATTCCCCGGTCATACAGCTCCTGCACGTACACCGGGTTGTCGGGCGCCGCCTCGTCCAGCTCCGCGCGGGTGGGAGCGCGCCCCTCGGCCAGCTGCGTGGAGTGCCATCCGCCGATCGCGCTGACCCACCTGCCCGGTCCGCGACGCTGCGCCTCGGCGCGGACGCGCTCGAGCGCCTCCGGGATCGAGCGCACATCCTCCCAGTGCATGGTCAGGTCCCACGACACCCCGCCGCGGACGGCGTGGATGTGCGAGTCGTTGAGCCCGGGCAGCGCCCGTCGGCCGTCGAGGTCGACCACGCGCGCGGCGATCTCGGCGTACGGGGCGAGCTGTGCATCGGTGCCGATGGCGACGACACGGCCTCCCGCGATCGCGAGGGCCTCCACCTCCTCGGGCCCCTCGTCGGGGGCGGCGAACGTCGAGATGCGACCACCGCGCAGGACGAGGTCGACCAGCGGGAGGGCAGGGGGGTGCGGAGAGGTCATGGCAGGGTGCTCAGATGCTGAGGTGACGCTCGAGGAGCTGGTCGTCGGCGCGCAGGGCCTCGGGCAGACCCGACCAGGCGATCGTGCCGGAGTCGTCGATCAGGAGCACGTGCTCGGCGATGTCGAGGGCGAGGTCGACGTTCTGCTCCGCGATGAGGATCGACAGACCCGAGGCGCGCAGGCCCTCCAGGCGGTCCTGGATGACATCGAGGATGCTGGGGGCCAGACCCTCGCTCGGCTCGTCCATGATCAGCAGGCTCGGGCTCGTCATGAGGGCCCGGCCGATGGCGAGCATCTGTTGTTCGCCGCCGGAGAGGGAGCGCGCCATGGAGCCCGAGCGCTCGGCCAGGCGAGGGAAGAAGTCGAAGACACGCTCGACCGTCCAGATCTCGCCGCGTCCCCCACGGCGCCGCGGCACGACCTTCAGGTTCTCCAGGGTCGTGAGGGATCCGAAGACCCGGCGCCCCTGGGGGACCAGCGCGATCCCTGCCCGGGAGATCAGGTGACTGGGTCGCCGGGTGATGTCGACATCGTCGTAGACGATGGTGCCGCTGGTGACGGCGGGCGGACGCAGACCGCAGATCGTGCGGACGAGAGTCGTCTTCCCCATGCCGTTGCGCCCGAGGAGCGCGACGCTCTGGCCGTCCGCGACGGTGAAGTCGACGCCGTTGAGGACGCTCGCCGTGGCATAGCCGGCATGCAGGCCCGAGACCGAGAGTGTCACTTCTTGTCACGCCTTCCCAGGTAGATCTCTTTGACCGTGGGGTGCTCGCGCACTTCCTCCGGCGTCCCCGTGACGATGTGCCGGCCGTTCTCCATGCACATCACCCGATCGGTGAGACCGAGGGCGAGGGACATGTCGTGCTCGATCAGGAGGATCGGCAAGGTGCGGGGAAGCTCTTCGATCAGACGGCGCAGGGTCGTCCGCTCCACGGCGGACAGACCCGCCGCCGGTTCGTCCAGGAGCAGCAGTCGCGGTTCGGTGACCAGTGCCATGGCGATCTCCAGCTGCCGCTGCTCGCCGTGCGAGAGGTCCGCCACGGTGTCGTCGCGCCGGCCGTACAGGCCGACGGAGTCCAGCATCTCGATCGAGGCGCGGCTGATGTCGTCCTTGAGGCCCTGCGTACGCCAGAAGACCCTCGCCCGTCCTGATCCGCCGCGGGCGGCGACGCGGACGTTGTCCAGCACGCTCATCTCGCGGAACAGGTTCGACACCTGGAACGTGCGCCCGACACCCAGCCGTGCCCGGCGGGCGGTGCTGAGACGGGTCACGTCCCGGCCGAACAGGTCGATCGTGCCGGCGGTGGGCGCGACGTCGCCCGCGATCATCTTGAACAGGGTGGTCTTGCCCGCTCCGTTCGGACCGATGACGCCCATGCGCTCGCCCGAGGCCAGGTGCAGCGAGATGTCGTCGACCGCGTGAACGCCGCCGTAGCGCTTGCCCAGCCCGCTCACCACCAGCGCGGGGGCGGAGGCCCCGGACCCTCGCGGGTCCGGAGCCTTCGCCGTGGTCGCCTCGGTCACTACTCGAGTCCCTGGAAGGTCTGCGAGTAGGTCGGCAGCGCCAGCGCCTCCTCCGGCGTGCGCCCGAGCCACTGGTCGACGTCCTCGATCTCCGCGATGGGAACGTTGTACAGCTGACCGTCGTCGAGCTTCTGCACCTCGCGGATGTACACCGGGCCGATCGTGTTGTTGTACTCGTCCCACGACACGCGGCCGAAGATGCTGTCCTCGAACGTGTACTCCGTGATGGCCGAGACGAGGTCCTCCCCCGTCACGAGGCCCTTCTCCTCGAGAACGGATGCCACGAGCGACGCGGTGATGTATCCGCCCGCGACGTACGCGCCGGGAACCTTGCCGCCGGAGAACTCCTTGTAGGCGTCGACGAACTCGGTAACGACCTCGCTGTCGCGGCCCTCGGCCCAGTAGCTGACCGACTTCAGGCCCTCGATCTGGTCGCCCATGGTGCGCAGCGTCCCCTGGTCGGCCGCGCAGCAGTTCAGCAGCAGCTTGTCCATGTCCAGCCCCAGGCCCAGGTAGGCGTTGAGGAAGTTCGGACCCGGCGCGCCACCGGCCGTGGCGACGTACACCATGTCGGCACCCGCGGCCTGGATCTGCGAGACGTACGTGGAGAAGTCCGTCGTGGAGTTGGGGAACCAGATCTGCTGCACGACCTCACCGCCGTTGGCGACGAAGCCCTGCACGAACCCGGCGCACGACTCCCAGCCGAACGCGTAGTCGGCGCACAGGGTGACGACCGTGTCGGCCTCCCCCTCGGTGGCCGCCCACTCGCCACCGGCGTAGTTGGCCTGCGATCCGCCCATCGAACCGGTGCGGACGGTCAGGTCATTGGCGGCGCGCTGGGTGAGGTCGTCGGATGCCGCGACGGGATGCAGGTTCGGAATACCGACGCTGGCGGTGTACTCGGCGACCGCCAGGGCCGTGTTGGCGATGAGCGGACCGACGATGACGTCCACCTGGTCCTGCTCGACGAGCTTGTGCGCCTTGGTCAGCGACGTCTCGGGGTTGCCGGCGTCGTCTTCCACGATGGTCTCCACCGTGACGCCGTTCACCTCGTTCCCCTGCGTCTCCCAGTAGAGGTTCCAGCCGTCGACCATCTCCTGACCGGCGACGGCGAAGTTGCCCGTCGTCGGTGAGATGAAGCCCACCTTCAGGTCGCCCGTGGCGGTCGCCTCGCTGGGCTCCGCGCTCGGCTCGGCGGCCCCGGGAGGGGCGCACGCGGCCAGCGCCAGCGCTGCCACGATGCCCAGTCCCGCCATCACCGTCCCACGGCGGCCGCGCTTCGACATCAGCATTGAGGTCATTGCAGGTCCTTCCTCTTTCACTCGTTGGTTGTGCTGCGTTCGGACACGCTCGGGTGCCCCGGGGGCGATCCCCCGTCGCCGGCTTCGGAGCGCGAGCGCCGTCGCCGGATGCGGTTGATCAGCTTGCGTGCGCTCCCGGCGATGCCGGCCCTCGCGAACAGGATCACGAGGATGAAGATCAGCCCGAGCACGGTCGGCCAGCGATCGACGTAGCTGGAGAGGACGTTCTCGACGAGCACCACGACGGCGGCGCCGATGATGGGGCCGAGGAGCGTTCCGACACCGCCCAGGATCACCATGACGATGAGATGCACCGACCGGTCCACCCCCGCCGACGACGGGCTGACGAAATGCGTGTGCCACACCGCGAGGAGTCCGGCCAGGCCCGCGACGCTGCCGGAGATCATGAACGCGCCCAGCTTGTACGAGGCCACGCTGTAGCCGAGGCTGCGCATCCGGCTCTCGCTGTCGCGCACGCCGCGCAGGCTGGCGCCGAACGGTGAGTTGCCGACGATCCACAGCGCGGCGGTCAGGACCACGAAGACGGCGAGCACGAAGTAGTAGAAGACCCAGTAGGACTCCATCCACGCGGGACGCTCGACACCGGAGATGCCGTTCTCCCCGCCGGTGACCGACGACAGGCGGAAGGCCAGCCCGTAGACCAGCATGCCGACGGCGAGCGTCACCATGAGGAAGTAGATGCCGCTGGTGCGCATCGAGAGCAGCCCGTACACGAAGGACACCACGAGCGTCACCGCGAGAGCGACCAGCACCTGCATGCCCGTGTCCATGCCCTGCCGCGACGCCCACGCGGCTCCGTACGCCGACGCCGCCGCGATGCCGGCATGCCCGAGCGAGACCATCCCGCCCTGCCCCGCGAGGAAGTTCACGCTGGAGGCCAGCGTTCCCGCGATCAGGATCGTGGACGTCAGCGAGATGGCGAAGCTCGATGCGCCGAGGTAGGGCAGGGCGATCCCGACGGCCAGCACGACCCCCAGCAGGGCGAGGTTGATCAGCAGGGTGCGGCGAGGGCGCGGCGCCCCCGCTGTGCGCACGGTGCGGGTCTCGACGAGGCGGTTGCTCATCACGCCGCCTTTCCGAACAGGCCGGTGGGGCGCAGCACGAGCACCAGCGCCATGGGCAGGAAGATGGTGAAGTAGGCGAGCTCGGGGATCCACGCCTTCGCGAAGGCGTCGATGAGGCCGATCAGGATGCTCCCCACCGCGGCGCCGGGGATGCTGCCGAGTCCGCCGATGATGATGACCACGAGCGCGTAGAGCAGCACTTCGTTCTGCACGCCGGGGAGGATGCTCTGCATCCCCGCCCCGATCGTGCCGCCGATGGCCGCCAGTGCCGCGCCGACGATGAACATGCCGGTGAACACCCACTTGATGTTGACGCCCATCGCGGTGATGATCTCGCGGTCGTCGACCCCCGCGCGCACGATGGCCCCCACTCGGGTCTTGTACTGCACGAGGGCGAGGGCGATGCCGATGACCAGCGCCACCCCGATCACGAAGATCCGGTACCAGGGGTAGCCGAAGCCGCCGATCATGAGGGACCCGGGGATCTTCACCGTGTTCGGAAGGTTCTGCGGATCTCCGCCGAAGATCGCCAGGCATACGTCGGCGATGACGAAGGAGACCCCGATCGTCAGGAGCACCTCGGGCATCTCCTGCCCGCGGACGAAGCGCAGGAGACCGACCTCGACGACGAAGGCGGTGGCTCCCACGACGAGGACGGCCACGAGCACCGCGATCAGCAGGTTGCCGGTGAGCGTCGCGATCACGACGCCGATGTAGCCGCCGAGCATGTAGAACGCCCCGTGCGCCATGTTGACGATGCGCATGAGGCCGAACACGAGGGTCAGGCCGCTCGCGAGGAGGAACAGGAGTGCGCCGAAGCTCAAGCCGTTGAGGGCTTGCTGGGCAAGGAAGACAGGTTCGAACACCGAGATTGAGGACCTTCCACGTCGTCGGGGAATTGTCGGGCGTTGGGAACAGTGAACCAAGATCGCCCGAGTCTGTCAATTGTCACTGCACACTCGTTCAGTGAAACGTTCACTCAGGACGGTCAGATATCGCGGTTGCGGTACCGGGCGCGCGCGACGGCGCTGACGACGCCCAGCACGGCGGCGCCGCCCACCGCCCCGGCGAAGAGCACGCCGAATGCCCGGGAGTCGATGGCCGCTGCCCCCAGCGCCGCCCCCAGGGCGCCGCCCGCCATCAGGCTGATCGAGAACAGCGTCATGCCGAGTGCGCGCGAGTCCGCCGCGGCGTCGGTCATCCACGTCTGGAACGTCGTGTGCGCCAGAGCCCACGCGACACCCATGAGCGCGGCACCGACCAGCACGCTCAGCGCCGAGACGTGGATCGCCAGCGCGACGAAGGCCGCCGTCGCGCTGGCACCGCCGGCGACGAGGAACTGCCACGGCCGCACGCGACCGACCACGAGCTTCATGAGCTGGCTGACCACGACGACGGTGACGCCGAAGGACGCGGTCACGAGGCCCGCGACGAACACGTCCTCGCCCGACTGCTGCAACGCCACGGGGAGCAGGTTGAAGATCCCGATGAGGAGGACGCCCTCCAGCGCCACGAGGGCGCAGACCCCGAGGGCCCAGGGGTTTCGCGCCAGCCGTGTCACCTGGGCGAGGATCCGCTCCGTCCCGCGATCGGCCGAATCCGGCAGTGCCGCCAGGAGCGGCACGAGGAGCGCGGTGACCAGCGCGAAACCGCCGAAGATCCAGCGCCATTCCAGGACCGAGCCGATGGCTCCGGCCGCGACGGTGCCGACCGCCAGACCGAGAGCGGTCGCGGTGGCGAGGTTGGCCATCGCTGCCGGGCGCCGGCGCATCGGGAGCATGTCGCCGAAGTAGGTCAGCACCGCGGCGAAGGTGGCGGCGAAGGCGCCCCCGGAGGCCGTGCGTGCGAGCAGGAAGGTGGTCATGTCGGGGGCCAGCGCGCTGACGAGGTTGGCCGCCGCCGCGAGCGCCGTCGACAGCACGAGCACGCGCACCCTCCCCCATCTGGTCGACAGGGGCCCCCACAGCAGCTGCAGCGCCGCGTACGCGAGGGCGTGCGCGGTGATGGCACCGGCCGCAGCCGCGACGGTGGTGTCGAGGTCGTCGGCGATCGCCGGCACGAGGGGAAGGATCAGAGAGCGATCGAGCGTCGACCAGAAGATCACGAACGGGAGGATCAGTCCGGCGGACGGGCGGGGCGGCGTCCGGCGCGCGCCCGCGTGACCCGCCCGGATCAGGTGCCGCGTCCGCTCATCGGTGCTCCTCCTCGAGGCGCTCTTGGAGGTACTCCCAGTCGCGCGCGAAGCGGTACGCGTGTCGCGGCGGCATCTGCGGCGACTGCGACTCCAGCCACCGCACCTCGGCGCCGGTGGCGGCGAAGGAGTGGACGCAGCCCACGCCGGCCCACGCGATGTCGCCGCGTCCGAGCACGAACTCGTCCCCGTCGAAGGTCGCAGCCACCTCGCCGTCGAGGATGAGGTACGCCTCTTCGAGCGGATGGTCGTGCCTGCCGGCGGCGCCGTCGGGGTCGTACTGCACCATGAAGAGCGTTCCCAGCGTGGCGCCGAGGTCGGAGTCGACCATCATCTTCAGAGTGATCCCGCTGTACACCAGCAGCGCGGTGCGCATGCTGGCGGAGACCGCGAGCAGCTCCTGCGACTGGCGAGCAGCGTTCATGTGCTCGACGCGGATGTTCCCGAACGAGCGCGTGCGCGGATCGCGCGGGTCCACCGGCACGGGCGCGCGCTCGGGCAGGTCCGGGACGCGATAGGTGTCGAACGCGTGCCGCGCGCGCGGAACCGGGGTGAACAGGTCCGACCACGCCGCGCCGGTCTCCCCGGAGCGCCACGCGTGGGGGACGCCGATGGGCACCACCCCGTAATCTCCGGCTGTCAGGCGCACTGTCGCTTCGGGCGTCGCCAGCGTCACCTCGCCCTCCAGCACGTGGAAGCTCTCCTCGAACGAGTGCACGTGCGCGGGGATCGTTCCGCCGGGTTCGAGCCGCGAGATCCCGAAGTCGGTGTGCACCGCTCCGTCCTCCTCCCCGACGGCCCGCCAGCGGCGGAGGCCGACCGATCCCGGGGCGAGGGCGCCGGGATCGGCGTAGGAGGCATCCGCCGCGCGGCGGACGACGTATCGAGCCATGCGGGACTCCTCGCTCTCAGCCGGCGACGCGCCCGAGGGGTGCCGGGGCCACGCTCGGACGGTCCGCAACGACTGTTCAGTGTGACCAAACTCCATGGAACCCGGCTACACACCGACTTGTCAAGCAGGACTCTCGGGGCTGAGCCGCTGCGGCCGTCGGCGTGCCGGGCGCTCGTCAGAGGGTGACGAGCGTCACGTCGCGGAGGGTGCCGGCGTCGAGTGCCGCCGTCAGATACGTGTGGCGCGGCTGGCGGCGCCGGTCGGTGGGCGAGCCCGGGTTGAGGAGCCGAAGGCCACGCGGCGTCGTGGTGTCCCACGGGATGTGGCTGTGCCCGAAGATCAGCAGGTCGGTGTCGGGGAAGGCAGCGTCCATCCGTCGCTCCCGCCCCGAGGCCGCGCCGGTCTCGTGCACCACCGCGACCCGGACGCCCTCGATCTCGCGACGTGCGACCTCCGGAAGCCGCGCCCGGAGGTCGGCGCCGTCGTTGTTGCCCCATACTCCGAGCACCTCGCCGTGCCGCTCGAGCTCGTCCAGGACGGATGCGGTGACCCAGTCGCCGGCGTGCACGATCAGGTCGGCCGCATCCGCCGCCCGCAGCACCGCCTGGGGAAGTTCCCGGGCGCGCTTTGGCACGTGGGTGTCGGCGACGACGAGCAGGCGCGTGGTCACGGCATCTCTTCCCTCGCCCATCGCGCCGCCGACTCGGCCAGCTCCGCCGCGGGAGGCGCGACGTCGAGCGTGATGCCCCGCTCATCCGCCGCGAGCGGCTCGAGGATGGCCAGCTGCGATGCCAGCAGGGTCGCCGGCATGAAATGCCCCACGCGGGCCGCCGCACGCGCGGCCAGAAGCGCCGCCGACCCGGTGAGGTGGACGAAGGACGCCTCCGGCGCCGCGACCCGGATGCGGTCGCGATACGCCCGACGCAGCGCCGAGCACGCCACGACGATGCCGCCGGTGCCCACCCCCGCGGCCAGCACCCGCCCGACCTCGTCGAGCCACGGCCCGCGGTCGGAGTCGTCGAGGGGATGCCCCGACGCCATCTTCGCGATGTTCGCGGCCGGGTGGAGCGCATCCGCGTCGACCCACGGCACTCCGAGCTGCTCGGCGAGGGCGGCGGCCACGCTCGACTTGCCGGCGGCCGACACCCCCATCACGACGAGGAGGGGTGGGTTCTCCGGCATCGTTCGAGCTTAGCGATCCCCGCTCTTCGCGCTTCCCGTCCCTCCCGCGTCGGGCGTGACGGCCGTCTTCGGGCCTTCCACGAGCGAGAGCGGATCGGCGATGTCCTCGAGCGACTTGCCCGCGGCACTCACGCCGAACACCCCCGAGACGACGCCGCCGACCATCATGATCGCCGAGCCGAGCACGTAGCCCCAGAACAGCGGCGTGCGGTCGGTGCCGTCGCCGATGAGGGCGCCGTAGAGTGCGGGGGCGATCGCCCCGACGAGCTGCCCGACGGAGAACACGTAGGAGATCACCTGACTGCGAAGTTCCAGCGGGAAGATCTCGCTCACGGTGAGGTAGGCCGCCGACGCTCCCGCCGAGGCGAAGAAGAACGACGCGCACCAGAAAGCCGTGTGCGTAGCGGCGTTGAGGACACCCGCCTGGAAGAGGAACGCGCTCGCGAGGAGGATGAGCCCGGCGAGCACATACGTGCCGAACAGCATCCGCCGACGCCCCCACGTGTCGAAGAAGTGCCCCAGGATGAGCGCCCCGGCGAGGTTCCCGATGGCGAAGATGATGAAGTACTGCCCCGCTGACGCCGGCGGGGTGTCGTAGAAGTTCTCCAGCACCAGGGCGTAGGTGAAGAAGATCGCGTTGTAGAGGAACGACTGCGTGACCATCATCGTCACGCCCACGAGGGTGCGGCGCGGGTACCTCCGGAAGAGGACCTTGGCGATCACGAGGAACGGGACCTGCCCGTACTCCTTGACGGTGATGGCCTTGGACTCGTCGACGTCGTCGAACGTCTTCCCCTCCTTGCGGATGCGTTCCTCGATCTCGCTGACGTTCTTCTCCGCCTCGTCCTCGCGGCCATGGGTCATCTGCCAGCGCGGGCTCTCGGGGATGTGGCGGCGAAGCCAGATGATGAGGATTCCGAGGACCGGCCCGAGGAAGAAGCTGAGGCGCCACCCGAGGTCCTGCGGCAGGAGGTCGGTGTTCAGGAAGAAGATGTTGGCGACCGCACCCAGAGCCGCTCCGCCCCAGTAGGTGCCGTTGATGGCGATGTCCACGCGCCCGCGGTACTTGGAGGGGATGATCTCATCGATCGCGGAGTTGATGGCGGCGTACTCGCCGCCGATCCCGGCGCCGGCGACGAAGCGCCAGATGTAGAAGAACCAGGGCGCGAACGCCAGGCCCGCGATCGCGCTGCCGGCGAGGTACACGAGCAGGGAGAGGATGAAGAGGCGCTTGCGCCCGAGCCGGTCGGCGAGCCGGCCGAACACGAGCGCACCGGTGACCTGGCCGAGCAGATAGAACGTGCCCGCCAGTCCGACCTCGAACGAGCCCATGCCCAGCGTCTCGGCGTAACCGTTGGCGGCGACGATCTGCACCTCGAGGCCGTCGAGGATCCACGAGAACCCGAGGCCGACGACGATCATCCAGTGGAACCTCGCCCACGGCAATCGATCCATCCTCGCGGGGACGAGCGAGCGGACCTCTTTCATCTGCACCCCGGACGACGACATGTCGGGCCTTCCTTTCCGGCGAGCGCCGCCTCGCACCCGCGACGATATTTGTACTCCGCCCCCCACGCCCGGGTCTGCGGATTGACCTCGCCGCCGCGGCACGGTACACGGCGCTGAGCCGTCACTCGGCGAGCGCGACGACCTCGGCGATCACGCGGGGGTGCGCGAGGATCCGGAAGTGGCCTCCGGTGTCGAGTTCGACGTTCTTGGCGCCGTCGAGGGCGCTGCGCTGGGGGATGTGCGGATCGAACTGCCCGTAGATCGACACGATGCGGCCGTTCACCGTCGTCTCCCGTGCCAGGGCGAGGATCGTCGCATCCCGCGGCGAGAAGATCCGCAGCGTCGGGGCCAGCGGCACGAGCCTGGCGTAGCTGGATCCGCCGAACGGGGTGGCGACGGCCACCATGCCGCGGATGCGGTGTCCCTCCGGCGATGCCAGCACGAGCTTTCCGATCAGGCCGCCCTTGCTGTGGGCGACGAGGACGACACCGGACAGGTCGTGGTCGACGAGGTACTCGCGCACGCGCTCGGCCATCTCGGGGACGGGGCGTCGGTTCCGGCGCAGGAGATCGATGACATGCACCGGGTGACCCCGGTCATGCAGCGTCGTGAGAAGCGGCTGCAGGAACCGCCAGGTCTCGTAGACGCCGGGAAGGACCACGATCGGCGTGCCGTCGCCGGAAGCGAAGACGCGCGGATCGGTGCGGGAGAACGCCGCACGGGTCTGCCACGCCAGCGCGTAGGCGTAATCCCGTACCCACCACGCGAGGTCCCGCGAGAGCGGACTCACCGTGCGCCCCGGCGGCCCGTCCCCGCGAAGGCGACGAGCGCGGATGCGACGGCGCGGGGTGCGGAGTGCTGCACGTTGTGCGCGTGCCCCGGCACGATCGCCAGGGTCGCCGAGTCCGCGGCATCCGTCACTCGGCGAGCCCACTGGCTCCCCGCGATCGGGTCGCGGCCCCCGCGGAGCACGAGCACCGGAGCGGCGAGCGCGCGCACGCGCTCCTGCGTCGGGTAGGCCAGCATGTGCCGCAGCTGCGCGAGGTACCACGGCGGGCCGCAGCGGATGTAGTCGGCGAGGACGAGGAGGTTCGCGCCCGGCGTTTCGCGCAGCATGTCGAGGCCGAGGGCGATGCTCTGACGGGGGACCGTGCGATGCCGATCGTCGGCGACAGGTCCGATGAGGGCGAGCGAGGCGGTGAGATCGGGGCGTTGGACGGCCAGCTCGGTCACCCACTGCGTCCCCATCGACTGCCCGACGAAGATCGCCCGCGGGACGCCGAACGCGTCCAGCGCCGCGCCGAGGCCCCGCGCCATCGCCGCGATGTCGAGGTCGCGCGGCGGCTTCGGCACGCCGCCGAAGCCGGGCAGGTCGACCGAGTGCACGCGTTCTCCCCGCTCCACGAGCTCGTCGTGCAGCCGCGCGAAATAGCGGTGAGACATCCCGATGCCGTGCACGAGGACGAACGGCGGGCCGGCGGCACGCTCCGGGCCCGAGGAGAAGATCCGGAAGGCGGAGCCGTCGATCCGCACCGCACGCTCGGCGGGGCGGCGCGCGCGGCGCGAGTAGTCCGAGCTCATCCGCCCACCGTAGGCGCCCGCCCCGCGCCGCGCCGGGGGCTTGCGGCCTGGCCCCGCGGGTGCGGATCCGCGGATTGGGGCGCTCGATGTGCTTCGGGGCGCACAACGGTCGCCCCAAAGCACATCCGGCGCCCCGAACGAGCCACGCCGGCGCCCCGAACGAGGCGCGGCGACTCAGGGCTCGATCGAGCCGGATGCGGCGGCGAGCTCCTCGGCGAGGATCGGGACCGCGGTCGTGAGCCCGTGCAGGCCGAGCAGGCTCGACAGTTCCATCACCTCGAGGATCTGCTCGGGGGTCGCCCCGTGGTCGAGGGCGTTGCGGATGTGGAGCTTCGTGCCGGGGACGTACAGGTGCGTCGCGGCGATGTCGTAGGAGATGTAGATGAGCTCCTTCTCCGCGGGGGTGAGCACCCCGGTCCGCCACGGCACGGAGGAGAACTCGGTGTACGCCGCGAACATCTCCGGATCCAGCTCGAGCATCTCGTTCCAGAAGTCGTGCCAGTATCCGCGCGTCTGGGTGAACTCGGCTTTCAGGCGCTTCTGGTCGGCCGACAACGGCGCCGGCCCCGTGCGGCCGCGTTCCACCAGCACCTCGACGAGCAGGGGCACGCCGATGTTCATCGCGTGGATGCCGACTGTCGCGGCCAGCTCCAGCACCTCCAGGATCTCGCGAGCCGTGGCGCCGAGTTCCAGCGCCCTCCGGATGTGGGGTCGGATGCCGGGGACGTGCAGGTGCGTCGCCGCGGCGTTGACGGAGATCAGGCAGAGCTCTTTGAACTTGTCGCTGAGATGCCCCTTGCGGTACGGCACCTGCTGCATCGCGAGGGAGGCCGCGACGAAGTCGGGGTCGATCCGCAACACCGTCTCCCAGGGCTCCCCCCAGGCGCCGCGGGCGGCGACGAAGGCGTCTTTGATCTCCTGCTGCTTCGGAGTGAGATCCATGGTGTCCTTCCGGGGGATCACTCCCCCGCGCGCATGTGCAGCAGCGCCGTCTCGGCGGCCGCACGGATGTGTTCGGCGGTGAGCCGCGCGGCAAGCGGCGCGTCGCGCTGGGCGACGGCGTCGACGACGGCTCGCAGCTCCCGGACGGCCGCGAAGGTGCGGCCCTCCTCCGAGAGCGAGGTGGCTCGCAGGATCTGGACCCTCGCCTGGATGCCCTCGAGGAGCTGCTGCAGCGCGGAGCTGGCGGCGCCCTCGATCAGCACGGCGTAGAAGAGGTCTTTGGCCTGCAGGATCTGCCGGATGTCGGCGGTGCGGATCGTCGCGTCGTGGAAGCGCTCGACCGCCGCCTGGAGTCGTGCGACCTGCTGGTCGCTCGCGCGCTCGACGAAGCGGGTCACGACGAGCGATTCCAGGGCGGCCCGGACCTCGTACAGATCCACCGCGTCCTCGAGCGTCGGCGTTGCCACGATCGCGCCCTTCTGCGGCACCACCGTCACGAGGCCCTCACTGGTCAGCTCGCGCAGAGCCTCGCGGACCGTCGTGCGCGACACCCCGAGCTGCTCGACGAGTTCGCGCTCGACCAGGCGCTGCCCCGGCTTCAGGTGGAAGTCGAGGATGGCCTGGCGCAGTGCGGAGATCACCTGCTCGCGCAGAGGTGCGGCGATCCGGCCCACGGGTTCGGCGGTCCAGGACTCGGCCAGGGAGTTCGCTCGTGGCATGTGCACTCGTTCCAGGCTTGTCATCTCGTCATACGATGTGGATCACATCCTAACCGCGCTCTCCTGGGCCAGATACCGCGCCACCTCGGTGTGGTCGGCGGCGGGCGCCATGGCCTCCGCGGCTCTCGTCCATTCGGCGACCGCGGCCTCACCCAACTCGATCGGCATCCCCAACTGCTCGGCGAGCGCCGTCGCGGTCTTCATGTCCTTGAGCATGAGCCGGAGCGCGAAGCCGGAGTCGAACGTGCCGGGGAGGATGAAGTTGGGCCACTTGTTCTCGCTGGAGCCGCTCCGACCGCTCGACCCGTTGATGATCTCGAGCATGACCTCGGGCCGCAGGCCGAACTTCTCTCCGGTCAGGATCGCCTCGGAGGTCACCCACAGGTGGGTGGCGGAGATGAGGTTGTTCAGCGCCTTGATCGCGTGCCCCGATCCCACCGGCCCGGCATGCCGAACGCGCCCCAGAGCCGACAGCGCCGGGGTGAGCCGCTCGACGTTACGGGCGGCGCCGCCGACCATGATCGTCAGGGTTCCGGCCGTCGCGCCCGAGACGCCGCCCGACACGGGCGCGTCGACGAGGGCGACGCCGTCGGCGTCGAGCTCGGCGGCGAGCGACCGCGTGCGGACGGGTTCGGACGAGCCCATGTCGACCACCAGCTGGTTCCGGCTGAGCGTCGCCCGCAGGGCGGCGTCGGACATCACCTGGGAGACGATCGTGGAGTCGGGGAGCATGAGGATGAGGGCATCGGCCCCCGCCGCCGCATCCGCGGGGGTGTCGGCGGCGCGACCGCCGTGCTCCACCAGCCGGGCCCGCGCGGCCTCGGCCACGTCGAACCCGGTCACCGTGTAGCCGGCCGCCGCGAGCCGCGTCGCGATGGGAAGCCCCATGTTGCCGAGGCCGATGATGCCGATCGAGGTGATGTCGTTCATTGCTCCCTCAGCTCCTTCAGCACCTTCTCCGCCACGCGGAAGGACTCCAGCGCCGCCGGAACCCCGACGTAGATCGCGGTCTGGAGGAGCACCTCCTGGATCTCAGCCTCCGTCACGCCGTTGTTGACCGCGCCGCGCACATGGACGGCGAGCTCGTGCGAGCGGTTGAGCGCGGTCAGCATCGCGATGTTGATCATGCTGCGAACCTCGCGCGGCAGCCCGTCCCGCGACCAGATCTCCCCCCAGCAGTACTCCGTCACGAGCTCCTGGATGGGTCGCGAGAAGTCGGTGACCTGCGCGAGCGAGCGGTCCACGTGCGCGTCGCCGAGCACCTCCCGGCGGACGCGCTCGCCGAGCTCGCGGGTTTCGCGGTGGTTCGCATCGCTGGTCATGAGGGTTCCCCTTCTGGGTGCGGTTGCGAGGAGTACTCCTCGGCGGTGACCTCGTCGGACCAGGAGGTCGTGCCGAGGGAGATGGCGGTGTGGGTGAGGAAGCTGTCGGGTGCGGCGCCGTGCCAATGTCGTTCCCCCGCCGGTATCCACACCCAATCCCCCGGGGCCAGACGCGAGGGCGCCTCGCCGTCGGGGCAGATGAGTCCGTAGCCGGCGACGACGAACAGGATCTGACCGTGCTCGTGCGTGTGCCAGTGCGTGCGCGCGCCCGGCTCGAAGGTGACCTGGTTGATGATGACGCCGTCGGCGGCGGGCAGGATGCTGTCGCCGAGCGCCGAGCCGGTGAACTGCGACGCCTTCCCGGGGGCGTTGCGGACGGGGTGGGGGTGGGCGATCTTCACGGGCGGTCTCCTTCTGAGGCGTCGGCGGAGGAAAGGCGCACGCCGCCGGAGAGGTCTCCGATGGCGTCGACGACGGTGTTGCTGATCTCGTCGGCGTATCCCAGCTGGCGCGCCAGGCCGAACGCGGCGAGCGGGCCGGTCGCATTGAGGCCGGCCACGCCGAGCTCGGCGATGAGCTCGGTGTAGAGCATCACGTCCTTGAGCATGAGGGTGTTGGTCAGGCCGCCCTTGAGGTAGTCGCCCGTGATGATCTTGGGGAACCGGTTGAGGGTCGCGAAGTTGACACCCGAGCTCTTGTTGAGCACCTCGAGGACCACCGCCAGATCGAGGTCGGCCTTCTTCGCGGCGACCATGACCTCCGCCGTCGCGGACAGCGCGATGGCGTTGAGGAAGTTGTTGAGGAGCTTGGTGACATGACCGGCGCCGGAATCCCCGACGTGGAAGACGTTGCTGGCGAAAGCGCCCAGCAGCGGCCGCACGCGATCGAGCGCCTCGGCCTCCCCGCCGACCATGAGGGTGAGCGTTCCCGCCTCGGCCGCGGCCGCGCCGCCGGAGATCCCGGCGTCGACGTAGGCGACCCCTCGCGCGGCGAGCTCGCCGTGGATGCGGCGGGTCGACGCCGGCGCCGCGGTGCTGAGGTCGACCACGACCGAGCCATCTCGCACCGTCGCCGCGAGGCCCCGGTTCCCGCCGAGGACGGCTTCCACGACGCGGCTGTCGGGGAGTGAGAGGAAGATGACGTCGGCCTCGGCCGCCACCTGTGCGGTGTCGGCGGCCGGCCGTGCGCCCGCGGCGGTGATCGACTCCGCGCGCGCGTCGTAGCCCAGCACGTCGACGCCGGCGTCGACGAGGCGCCGCGTCATCCGGCCGCCCATGTTGCCCAGGCCGATGAATCCGGTGGGGGTGCTCATGCGTTCGTTCTCCAGTTCGGGTTTCCTCGGTAAAGCGGCTCGTCCACCGCGGTCGTATCCCACGCGCCCGCCCCGCCGGACGGGCGCACGGTGTTGACGATCGTCGCGCCGCCGTCGGCGCTGACGATCTGGCCGGTGACGTAGGCGGCGTCGCGGCTGAGGAGGAAGGCGGTCACGCCCGCGATCTCCGCCGTCGTCCCGGCACGGCGCAGCGGCGTGGTGGACGCCCGGCGCTCCATGTCGTTCTTGCCGCCGGTCGCCGTCGCCGCCGCGGCGAACAGATCGGTGGGGACGATGCCCGGTGCGACGCCGTTGACACGTATCCCGAGCGGCCCTCCGTAGACCGCCGCCCCGTGGACCAGTCCCACCACGGCGTGCTTGGACGTGTGGTACGGCAGCAGGTCCGCCGCACCGGTGAGGCTCGCGATCGAGGCGGTGACGACGATCGACCCGGGGCTGGCCTGCACCTCGTACTGCCGGAAGGCGGCGCGAAGTCCCAGGAACTGGCCGCGCACGTTCACCGCGAGCACCCGCTCGAACTCCGCGACGGTGAGGTCGGGGAGGGCGACGAACGCCCCGAAGATCCCCGCGTTGAGGTGGTGGTGGTCGATGCGGCCGAACCGGTCCACCACGGCGTCCACGGCGGCCGCGTAGGCAGCCTCGTCGGAGACGTCGACGGACGCCGCGAACGCCTCTCCGGGTAGCTCGCGCGCGACCTCGGCCGCGCGATCGCCGTCGATGTCGAGCAGCGCCACGGCGGCGCCCTCGGCGGAGAGCCGCTCGGCGGACGCACGTCCGAGCCCGCCGGCGGCGCCGGTGACGAGCGCGACCCGCCCCGCGAAGCGGCCGCTCATGATGCGGAGCCGATCCGGCCGATGACGGCCGCAAGCCGCGGGAGCGGCTCCCCCAGCGCCGCGAAGCGCTCGAGGGTCGCCGGGTCGTGCCCGGCGACGACGTGTCGCACGTCGCCGGCGGCCACGAGGGCGCGGATGCGATCGAACCCCTCGTACATCGCGACGAGATCGGCCACGGAGGTGAAGGGCATCGCGCGGTCGAGCTCCTCGTAGTAGTGCACGGCATCCGAGGCCAGCAGGACCGGCCCCTCGGTCGTCTGCACCCGCACGACGCTCTGGCCGGGCGTGTGCCCGCCGATCTCGATCACCTCGACGCCCGGGGCGACGGTTCGAGACCCCGTGAAGGTCTCGACCCGACCGTCCCCGACGGCTGCGCGCAGCGCGTCGAGCTCGTCGTCCTCGACCGAGTGGGAGAACAGCGGGTGGTGCGCGTGGGGACCCGACCAGAAGTCGAGCTCCCTCGCGGCTGTGACGATGGTCGAGTCCGGGAAATGGGTGATGTTTCCGACGTGGTCGTAGTGCGCGTGGGTGAGCACGATGAGCGGTGCCTGCTCCGGCGTGACCCCGAGGGCGCGCCACGCGTCGGGTGGGGCGATGAGCGTGGCGCGGCCCCGGCGTTCACCCCCGCGTGGGGAGAAGCCGGTGTCGACGAGGATGGTGCGGACGGCGTTGCGCACCACCCAGATGAAGTAGTCCATCTCGATGGGCGCGTCGTCCTCGCCGTACAGCGGGTAGTTCAAATACACCTCGCTGCGCACGGTCGAGCGCGTCCCGTAGCGGACGATCACGACCTCGTAGCGGTCGTCGGCGGATTCACTCATGCGGGCACCTCATCCCAGGTACGCGTCGATGAGGGCGCGTCCTTCTGCTCCGATGTCGGCGGCTCGGCCCTCATCGACGATTCGGCCTTCGCTGAGAACGTAAACCCGATCGCACACCTCCAGAGCCATGTCCACGCGCTGCTCCACGAGCAGGATGGATCGGTTCTGGCCGCGGAGACGTTGGAGCGCCTTCGTCAGATCCTGGATGGCGAGGGGAGCCAGGCCCAGCGACGGCTCGTCGAGGAGCATCAGCGCCGGGTCGCTCATCATCATGCGGCCGATCGCGACCATCTGCTGCTCTCCGCCGCTGAGGGCCGTCGCCTCCCGCGCACGGTAGCGCTCGACGACCGGGAAGAGGTCGAAGACCGACTGCAACAGCTCCTGCGTGCGCGCCGTGTCGCGCCGCACGTGCATGCCGCCCAGCCGCAGGTTGTCCTCGACGGACTGGCCGGTGAACAGGCGTCGCCCCTCGGGGACGAGGCCGACGAGTCCCCGGGCGATCCGGCGCGTGGGAAGACCCGCGATGTCGGAGCCCTCGATCTCGATGCGCCCGCGCCGCCGAGGCAGCAACCCCATGATGGCGCGCAGCACTGTCGTCTTTCCTGCACCGTTCGGGCCGAGGAGCGCCACCGCCTCGCCCGCGCCGACGCGGAAGGCGATGTCGTGGATGACATCGAAGCGGTCGTACCCGCCGCTGAGGCCCTCGATCGTGAGGGTGTCGGATGCGGCGCCGATGTGTTCGCTCATTGCCCCAGGTAGACCTCTCGGACTCGTTCGTTCTGACGGACCTCGGCTGCCGGGCCGCTCGCGACGAGCTCGCCCGCGGCGATGACGGTGACCTCGTCGCAGTGATCGAAGATGAACCGCGTCTGGTGCTCGATGACGATGACCGTCACGCCCCGCTCGCGGAGGCGATGCAGGATCTCCGCCACATGCGTCATCTCCGCTCCCGACAGGCCGGCCAGCGGCTCATCGAGCACGAGCACCGACGGCTCGGCGACGATCGACGAGGCCAGCTGGGTCAGCTGCTCCACGCCGTGCGGCACGTCGCGGACGGCGGCCGGATGCCACGAGCGCTGGAGGCCGACGGAGTCCAGCGCCGCGGCGGCGGCCCCCCGCATCCCGCGGGCGTCGCGGCGCGCGCCGGGGAGCAACGGCCAGATCACCGAGCGCGCGGCGATGCGCCGGACGGTGCTGTACAGGCCGACGGTGGTGTTCTCGACGAGCGAGAGCTCTCGCACCATGACGGCGCTCTGGAAGGTGCGGCGCAGTCCGTGCGCCGGACGGGCGGGGGCGCCGAGCCGCTCCACCCGCGCCCCGTCGATCTCGATCGTCCCCGCGAGCGGACGCAGCTCCCCTGCGATGAGGTTCACGAGGGTCGACTTCCCCGATCCATTGGGTCCGATGAGCCCGTGGATGGTGCCGCGGCGCACCACCATGTCGACGTCGCGGAGGACGGGGACACCCGGAACATAGCTGAAGTGGATGCCGCGGGCGGTCAGGGCGATGCCGTCGTGCGCGGCGGCATCGGCGGGCGGTGCCACCGGCACCGTGACCGGCGGGATCTCGCGGGGGCCGGCATCGACCTTCGCGGGAGCGCCCGCCGCCCGCCGGCGGTCCCGTATCCGCCGTACGACGAGGTGGCCGAGGCCGACGAGACCGCGCGGGAAGAAGACGATCACGACGACGAAGACGAGACCGAAGACGACGTCCTGCAGGAAGGGGTCGATCTTCACGACGAAGGGGAAGATGCCGATCAGCACCGCGCCGAGGATCGGACCGAAGCGCGTGTTGATCCCGCCGACGATGACCATCACGAGGATCATCACCGACTGCACCCAGCCGAACTGGCCGGGCGACTGGTACACGAGGAACGAGAACGCCCACCCGCCCATTCCGGCGAGCCCCGCGGAGAGGGCGAACATTCCCACCTTGACGAGGGACGTGTGCACGCCGTTCGCCCGGGCGTACGGCTCCGCGTCGCGCACGGCCAGCAGCACCGGGTAGAACGGCGAGGAGCGGATGCTCCACGACACCCCCACCGCGACGAGCACGACAGCGGCCACCGCCCACACCACGGAGCGTCCGAGGACGTCCTCGACGGGGTCGGGGAACGAGGGGAACAGCGGACCGGAAAGGCCCTGCAGACCGCCCGTCCACGCCGAGTTGCTCAGCGTGACGTAGACGATGATCGTGAAGATGAACGTGGTGATGGCGAAATAGAGCCCGCTGACCCGCAACGACAGTGCTCCGAGAAGGGCGCCGACCGCTCCCGCGGCGAGGATGACGACGGGAAGGAGCAGGAAGACGTCGAGATCGGCCTCGCGCGCCAGGAGCGTGGTGCCGTAGGCGCCGATCGCGAAGAGACCCGCGTGGCCCAGCGAGTACAGGCCCACCATGCCGGCGACGAGATCCAGGCTCACGGCGAGCACCACGAACACTGCCGTGACCGTGACGATGCTCTGCAGTCCGAAGTCGCCGGTGGCGGTGAACCAGGTCCCTGCGAGGAAGAGGGCGAGAAGGAGGAGCGTGCCGATCCAGCGGCGCTCGCGCAGCGCGGCGATCATGCCCGGCCTCCCGCGAACGAGCGGCGCGAGCGCACCAGCGAGCGCAGCGCGCCCCCCGAGGCGAAGACGCCGTTCGGGGTGATCAGCAGCACGAGGAGGACGAGCACGAAGGGGAACCAGTCCGAGGCCTGCGAGCCGATGTAGGCGTTCGCGAGGAGGGACAGCACGCCGAGGACGAGGCCGCCGCCCATCGCCGCCGCGGGTCGCGCGATGCCGCCGATCATGAGTGCGATGAAGCCATAGATGCCGTAGGTGTCGCCGAGGTACGGGTTGCCGTAGGTGATGGGGCCGACGAGGATGCCGGCGAGACCGGCGAGGAAGCCGCCGACCGCGAAGGCGCCGACCGCATAGGCGGTGGTGTTGGCGCCGACGGCCGAAGCCATCTCCGGGTCGGTGGAGATCGCCATCCCGAGCTTCCCAAGGAGCGTGCGACGGCGGACCAGCTCCCAGACGACGATGGCGAGGATCCCGGTGACGATGATCACGATCTCCTGCACGGTCACGGTGGCGATGCCCAGGCGCACCGGTATGCCGTGCCATCCACGGGGGAACGGGACGGACGCGGGCCCGTAGATGATGGCGAAGACCGCCTGGATGACGATGGCGACGCCGAGCGTGCTCACGAGCCAGGAGAAGCTGAAGCGGTCGAACCGCAGCACCGGTCGCACCGCGACGAGGTAGATGAGAACGCCCATCACGGTCGCGGCCAGCAGCGCGACGGTGATGCCGAGCCAGTCCGGGGCGCCGCCCTTGATGAGTCCCGCGGCGATGAGGATGGAAGCCATGAGCAGCTGGCCGGTGGCGAAGTTGATGACCTTGGTGACGTAGAACACGACGGCGAACGCCATGGCCACGAGGCCGTAGATGGTTCCGACGGCGAGGCCGGAGATGAGCACTTGAAGCATCGATCCTCTTCGGGTTGGGATTCGGGGAGGAACCCTCCCCGGCGCGCGGGCGCGACCGGGGAGGGCGCGACGGCTACTCGATCGGGTCCCAGGTCTTCTCGGCGTAGTTCCAGCGCACCATCGTGAGGTCGTCCTTGTTGATGGTGGTGTGGACGTCTTCGCTGAAGGACAGGTCTCCGGTGAGGCCCGGGAAGTCCGTCAGGGCGTTGAGGCCCTCGCGGATGGACTCGGGGTCGGTGGCGCCGTCGGCGTCTTCGATGACCTGCTTGAGGATGTAGACCGCGTCGTAGCTGATCTCCGCGAACGGCCCCGGCTGCAGGCCGTCGAACAGGTCGCTGTACTTCTCGCGCCACTCCAGGAGCCGGTCGCTCGGGAAGGCATCAGCGGTCATCATGGCCGAGACGAGCCCGTCGCCCTGCGCGCCGGCGAGGTCGGTGAACGTCGCATCCGCGTTCGTCACGTCGGTGCCGAGGACCGTCAGGTCGTCGATGCCGAGCGATTCGAGCTCCTGCATGAAGGCTGCCTCGTCGGCGGGGGTCAGCCACACCTCGACGCAGTCGGCGCCGGAGTCGACGATCTTCTGGATCTCGGCGTCCAGGCTCACCGTCGCACCGCTCCCCCAGTTCTCGGTGATCGGCTCGAGGTACGCGAAGTCGTGGCCGGTCTCCTCGAAGACCGTCTGGAAGCCGGCGACGCCACCGAGGCCGTAGGCGGTGGGGTCGTGGAGCATCGCCAGCCCCCCGGGGCAGTTGTCGATGCTCCACTCGGCGAGCTTCGCGCCCCAGGCGAACGTGTTCAGAGACGTGCTGAACACCCACGCGTAGGGAGGCTCGCCGGGACCGTTGGGGTACACGGTGAGCCCTCCGTCGTCGACGGCGCCGAGGACGGGGATCTCCATCTGCTCACCGAGGGCGGCCGTGGTCGGCCCGGTGTCGGGCGACCCGAAGATCGCCACGGCGCCGTCGCTGACGAACTGCTGGAACAGCTGGGACGACTTCGTCGCATCGGCGGCGTCGTCGTCCCACATGAACTCGATCTGACGGCCGTCGACGCCGCCGGCCTCGTTGATCTCGTCCACGGCCATCTGGGTGCCGTTGATCACCGCGATGCCGACGGCGCCGTAAGCGCCTGTCGTCCCGGCGATCCCGCCGATGATGATGGGATCGTCGGTGCCGCCGGTCTCACCGCCGCCGCCTCCGCCGGAGCACCCGGCGAGCGTGAGGGCCGTCGCCGCGGTCAGCGCGACGACGCCCGGGATGATTCGCTTCATTGCAGAACCTCTTCTCTTGTGTGTGTCGGGTTCGGGTCAGGGTGCGAGGTAGCCGCCGTCGACGACGAGGGGGATGCCGGTGATGTAACTGGACTCGTCACTGGCGAGGAACAAGGCCGCATAGGCGGTTTCGATCGGGAGCCCGGGGCGCTTCAGCACTGTCCCGTTGATGAGGGCCTCGTTGATCTCCGGCGCCTGGTTCTCGTTCATCGGCGAGAGGATGTAGCCCGGATGCAGCGAGTTGCAGCGGATGCCGTCCTCGCCGTGGGTGGCGGCGACGTTCTTGCTCACATTGAGGATCGCGCCCTTGGCAGCCTGGTAGGCGTAGGAGTTCGGCACACCGGCCAGGCCCCAGATCGACGAGACGTTGATGATCGACCCGGCCTTGCGCTCGATCATGTGAGGCAGCACCTCCTTCATGCCGAGGAAGATGCTCTTCAGATCGATGTTGAGGATGCGGTCGTACTGCTCGATCGTGGTCTCGAGGATCGGTTCGTACTCGCAGATGGCGGCGTTGTTGATGAGCACGTCGATCTTGCCGTAGCGCTCGATCACGCCGTCGACGACGCGCTTCCAGTCGGCGGGGTCGGTGACATCCATCTTCTGGAAGTCGACGCGGCTGCCCTCGGGCTCTCGGGCGTCGAGCACGTCGCCCGAGACGACGGCCTCCGCTCCTTCCTCGAGGAAGAGCTCCGCCATGGCGCGGCCTTGGCCGCGGGATGCTCCGGTGATCAGGGCCACCTTGCCCTTCATGCGATCGACCATGTGTCGTGTCCTTTCTGGGTGGGTCTGGTCTGGGTGGGTCTGGTCTGGGTGGGTCTGGCGAGATGCCGTCATCCGGCCTTGAGGATGCGCCGGGAGAGGGTCGCGAGACCGACGGCGACGATGAGGATGCCGCCGCTGAACACCTGCTGCGCCCAGGACGGTGCGCCGAAGATGCTGAGCCCGTTGAACCCGACGGCGATCACCAGCACGCCCACGAGCGTGCCCACGATGTGGAACTCGCCGTCGCGCAGGGTGGCCGACCCGAGGAACACCGCCGCGAAGGCGTCGAGCAGATATCCGTCGGCCGCGGCCAGCGTGCCGCTGCCGAGCAGCGACGACAGCATGATGCCGGTGAGCGCGGCGCAGACGCCGGCGGTGACGAAGGCGAAGATCTTCACCCGATCGACGCGGATCCCCGACAGGCGCGCCGCCTCTTTGTTCCCGCCGACCGCCTGCATCTTCTGGCCGAGGTCGGTCTTGTTGAGGATGACCCAGAGGATGGCGAGGACGATGATCATGAGAGGGATCGAGTTCGGGATCCCGGGAATGAAGCGTCCGAGGGAGATCACGGAGAATTCCACCGGGATGTTCGTCACGATCGGGAAGGGGCTGTACGCGAACCCGAGCCCGGTGAGGATCGTCCCGACGCCGAGAGTGGCGATGACGGCGTTTATCCTCGCTTTCGTCACGAGGATGCCGTTGACGGCCCCGATGACCCCACCGATCACGAGCATCAGCGGGACGGCGACCCAGATGGGCATCCCCTGCAACGCCATGAACCCGACCACGAGCAGGCCCGCGAAACTGGCGGCGTAGCCGATGCTGAGGTCGAACTCGCCGACGACGAGGGCCATCGTCAGGCCCGCGGCGATGATCGCGGTGAGAGAGCCCTGCGCGAGGATGTTCGTGAAGTTCTGCAGCGTGGGGAAGACGGTGGGCGCGCGCACCGTGAACAGGATCAGCATCAGCGCCAGGCCGATGAGGGTTCCGTAGCGGGACAGGATCACCAGGGCGATCCGGCCCGCTCGGGAGCGGGAGGGCGTACCGGGAGCCGGGGCGGCATTGCCCGGCTGCGCCGTCACGGTGGTGGTCATGTCAGCTCCTCTGAGGGTTCGTGCGCGTGTGCGTAACTGAGTTCGACGATGCGTCGCTCGGTGACGTCGTCGCCGGCGAGCTCTCCGGTCACCAGGCCCTCGTGGAGGACGACGACGCGGTCGCACAGCATCGCGAGCTCCTCCACGTCGGACGAGATGACGACGGTGCCGACACCGTCGTCGGCGAGTGTGCGGATGGCGGCGTGGATCTCCTCGCGCGCGCCGACGTCGACGCCGCGCGAGGGCTCGTCGAAGAAGATCACCTTGATGCCCGGCAGCAGCCACCGCGCGATGACGGTCTTCTGCTGATTGCCGCCGGACAGCCGCCCGACCTCCTGCGAGGGCCCGGAGGTCTTGATGGCGAGGGAGCGGATCACCTCCAGCGTGCGTTGCCGGGCCTTCCGATCGCTGACGAAGGGGAGTCCCGGGATCGATCGCAGCTGCGAGAGGGCGGCGAGGCTGGCGTTGAAGGTGACGGACTTGTCGAGGACGAGCGCCTCCGATCGGCGCTCCTCCGGGATGAGCGCCATCCCCTGGGCCACGGCACCGGCGACGTCGCGGGGGCGATACGGCTTCCCCTCGAGCAGGAAGAAACCTCCGTCGAGCTTCGCAGCACCGAAGGCCAGGCGCGCGACCTCGCTGCGCCCGGCTCCGACGAGTCCCCCGATCCCCAGGACTTCGCCGCGGTACACCTCGAACGACACGTCGCGCACCATGGGCAGGTCTTTCACCGATCGCGCCTCGAACAGCGGCTGGGTGCGCGAGATCTCCTGACGCGCCGCACGTCGCGATGTCACGATCTCCTGGCCGACGATCGCCCGGATGAGACCGCGCTTGTCGAGATCGCCGCGCACGGCGCGGTCGGTGACGCGGCCGTCACGGAACACCGTGATGCGGTCGGAGAGGTCGAGCACCTCGTCGAGGCGATGCGAGACGTACAGGATGGACACGCCGGAGGCTGCCAGCTCGCGCACGATGCGGAACAGCGCGGCGCTCTCCACATCCGAGAGCGACGCGGTCGGCTCGTCCATCGCGATCATGGTGGCGTTCTGCACGAGGGCCCGCGCGATCATCACCAGCCAGCGGTTCCCGACGCTGAGCTCGTCCACTCGACGCTCCAGCGGGAAGTCCGCCTGCACGCGCGCGGCAGCCGCGCGCGCGACGGCCTCCGCCTGCCGCCAGCGCACCATTCCGAACCGCGTGGGCTTGGGAACTCCCAGGAGGATGTTCTGTATCGCCGTGAAGTGCGGGACGAGATTCAGCTCCTGATGGATGAACGCGAACCCGGCCTTCTCCGCGTCGCGCGGCGCCGTGATCTCGACCGGCTCGCCGTCGAGGAGGATCTCCCCCGAGTCCGGGCGCGTGACGCCGGCGAGGCACCGGATGAGGGTGGACTTGCCGGCGCCGTTGGCGCCGACCAGTCCGTGGACCTCTCCGCGGTGGATGTCGAGGTCCACCGCGGAGAGGGCGTGCGCGCCTCCGAACTGCTTGCTCAGCGCGCGCACCTGCAGGAGCGGCGTGCTCTGATTCGGGGTCATGACAGGCTCCGGGCGGTCAGTTCGAGAGGCGGACGGGTCACGGGTTCAGCGCGTCGGGGTGCTCAGCGAGGAACTCGTCGATGTTCTCGGCGGTCACGACCACGCCGGGGACGTCGAAGCTCTGCTGGTCCCAGCCCGTCGGGTCGGCGAGGTAGTCGATGGCGGCCTGCATCATCAGCTCGCCCTCCTGCTCACCGTCCTGCCAGACGACCTGCCGGATGGTGCCGTCCTTCACTGCCTGCAGCGCCTGCGGCCCGCCGTTGATGGAGTACACCCAGACGTCGTCGCGTCCCGCCTGCTGGAGGGCGGCGACGGCGCCGATGGCCGGCTCATCCCACGCGCCCCAGACGGCCAGCGGACCGCTGCCCTCCGGGTTGCTCGCCAACCACGCGGAGGTGTACCGCGTGCCGTCTTCGACCTGGCCGGGAATGGCCACCTCGTTGCGGGTGATGTCGAGGCTCGTCAACGGGGCGACGGTGTCGTCGAAGGCGTAACCGCGATACAAGCACAGCACGCCGGTGTGGTAGGTGAGGGCCATGATCGACCCCTCCTCGCCGAAGTCCTCCAGGAGGGCATCGATGGAGTCCTGCCCGACCTGTCGCGCGCTGGTGGTGGCGACGACGCCGGCGCCGAGCTCGCCGCCCCAGCTGACGACCGGGATGTCGGCGGCCTGAGCGGATTGGAGGCCCGCCTGCAGTGCGGGGGTCTGGAACGCCATGACGGCGATGGCATCCATCTTCTGCGTCGTCGAGTAGGTGATCATGGCGGCGTTGGCAGCCTCCACGCTGCCGTTGGTGTCGGTGACGTGCACCTCCCAGCCGTTCTCCTCGGCCACGGCGGTGACGCCCTTGATGACTGCCGCGTTCAGCGCGTCGGTCGCCACCAGCGCCACCACGCCGATCGTCTTCGTGCCGTCATCTCCCGAGGTCGCGGCATCCGAACCGCCGGACGGGGCTGAGCAGGCGCTGATCGTGAGGGCGAGCCCCACCGCGGCCACGGCCGCGAACATTCGCTTCATTGCGCATTCCTTGCTGTCGGAGGAGGACGCTCGCGTCGCTGCGAGCATCTGTGATTGAGCGACGGACTGATTGTCGGACAATCATTCAATATAAGACAACCCTCGGCGCGATCTTGTCAAGTCCCCCGGAACCGGCGATTTCCCGGCCCGCCGCGGAACAAACGCCGCGGCCCTCGAGAATTGACGAGATTGTACGACAATCGTATAGTCGGCCCAGGGAGTCTCACCCGACGATCCGCGAACGAAGGAGTTCTCATGTCCCTATCTGTCTGGTCGGTCAAATACGGCGAGCGCGTCGTGCGCAAGAACGACGTCTTCCACGACTACGCCCAGTACGGTCTGCCGGACGGCGACCTCGACATGGACTACAACTTCTGGGTGGTCCGCGACGGCGAGCGCATCATCCTGGTCGACACCGGCTACGACATCCCCAAGAAGGACTGGCTCGGGGAGATCTCCGTCACACCGACCCCCGACGCCCTCGAGATCCTCGAGATCGACCCCGCCGATGTGTCGATGGTGATCACCAGCCACTACCACTACGACCACATCGGGTATCTCGGACTGTTCCCGAACGCGCGGGTCGTATCCGCCCGCCGGGAGCGCGACTACTGGTTCGGCAAGGAGGCGGCGGGCGGGCTGGAAGGCGAGTTCTCGACCGTCGACGACCTCGCGCCCGTCCACCGTGCAGAGGAGGAGGGCCGGCTGGTCCTCATCGACGCCGAGACCGAGGTGTACCCGGGGATCCACGTGTATCCCATCGGCGGGCACTGCCCCGGCGAGCTCCTCACGCGCATCGACACCGACAACGGCGGCCTCATCCTCACCGTGGACGCGGCGCACTTCTACGAGCAGATCGAGCACGAGTGGCCCTTCTTCGCGTTCACCGATCTCGAGGAGATGAAGGCGGGGCTGAGCTTCATCAATCGCCTGGCCGCCGAGACCGGCGCCACGATCGTCCCCGGCCATGACGGCCGCACGCGTCAGCGCTACCCCGCGGCTCCCGGCGCCGCGGGCCGCGTCGCGACGGTCCTCGCCTGAGCGGCGCGATGTCCGCGCGCGACGAGGAGATCCGTGCCGCGTTCGAGCGCGAGCAGGGGACGTGGGACGAGGGGTGGCAGAGCGTTCTCGAGCTCGACCCCGAATTCCTCGCGACCTTCACCGGCTTCGCCGGCGTCGCGCGGCGTCAGCGGCACCTCGACCCCAAGGCGCAGGCGTTCGTCGCCCTCGCCGTCGACGCGGCCGTGACCCATCTGCATCCGCCGGGTATCCGCCGCCACATCGCCGCGGCCCTGGCCGCCGGCGCCACGCGCGACGAGGTGATGGAGGTGCTCGAATGCACCGCGACGCTGGCCATCCACGCCATGAACGTCGGGGTCCCGGTGCTCGTCGAGGTGCTCGCCGAGCAGGGCATCCGTACCGAGCCCGCGCCGCTGGACGACGACCAGGAACGCATCAAGGCCGACTTCACGCGCGATCGCGGGTACTGGAACTCGACCTGGGATGAACTGCTGGAACTCGACCCTGCGCTGTTCGAGGCCTACACCGGCTTCTCGTCGCATCCGTGGCGCCAGGGCACACTGTCCCCCAAGATGCGCGAGTTCATCTACATCGCGTTCGACACCTCGGCCACGCATCTGTACCGCGTGGGGCTGAAGCTGCACATCGAGAACGCCCTCGGCTACGGAGCAACGCCCCACGAGATCCTGGAGATCATGGAGATCGCGAGCGTCATCGGCATGCAGTCGGTGACCACGGGGGCGACGATCCTCCGCGAGCTCACCTCATGAAACGCGCGGCGGGTGCGGCCGGCCTTGCGGCGGCAGCGCTCCTCCTGACCGCGTGTGCGACGTCGGCGGCGACGGCGTCGGAGCGCGGGGCTCCGATCGGGCACGGCGAGATCGCCCTCGTCGGCGAGTGGGCCGGTGCCGACGGCGGCGGAGACGTGCGTCTGGAGGTGACGTCCGCGGCCGATGACGGGTCGACCTTCGTCGGTGCGCTCAGCCGCGCCGGTTCCGCGTCCGTGCCCGTCCACGCCGCGATGACGCCGCACGGGCACCTCGTCGCGGGGATCGGCGACGAGGCGTCCATCGAGCTGCACATCACCGATCCGACCACGCTGGACTACTGCCTGGTGACGTACGGCTACGCTCCGGACTACTCCTGCGGGCGACTCGAGCGCCGACCCTGAACACCTCTCGCCCCGCGACGCGCATAGGCGGATGAGGGGGGCGCGGTCAAGGTGCGCCCGCCCTCCCCCTCGCACGGGTATCGTCGGCGACACCGCATCGGACGAGAACGGGGAGAACCGTCGTGGAGGAGCCCATCGAGCACGATCCGGGCGAAGGGGAGATCAGCTACGACGAGCAGCGGTACCCCGCGCGCCCGCGCCGGCTTCGTCCGCGCGATCAGCTGCGCAGCGGCACGCTGCGTCGCTTCGCGACCGATCCGCGCAGTGCCAACGGCACGAACCCGGCGTACGTCGAGTGGCTGGTGCGCCAGTCGATGCTGAAGGACGCCGACGTGCTCGGCCGCCAGCTGTCGGGGCAGCCGTCGATGTGGCGCAACCCCTATGCCCGTCCCGACGCGCGACGCGCGATCGAGACGAGCGATGTGTGGTTCACGGCCTACCCGATCTCGTTCATCACGCGACCCGGTGAGGCGTTCCTCGACGCCCTCGGCGACGAGCAGCTGTGGACGGCCTTCGAGCGCATCGGCATCACCGGCATCCACACCGGCCCTGTCAAACGCGCCGGCGGCATCACCGGATGGACGCAGACTCCCAGCGTCGACGGGCACTTCGACCGCATCAGCACCCAGATCGATCCGGAGTTCGGCGACGAGGCGGCGTTCCGTCGCCTCGCCGATGTCGCCGACGCGCACGGCGGCAGCGTGATCGACGACATCGTCCCCGGACACACGGGCAAGGGCGCGGACTTCCGCCTCGCCGAGATGGCCTACAAGGACTACCCCGGGATCTACCACATGATCGAGATCCCGCGGGAGGACTGGAGCCTGCTCCCCGATGTGCCGGAGGGACGCGACTCCGTCAACCTCGACGCCGAGCGCGAGCGCGAGCTGAGCGAGCGCGGCTACATCATCGGCGAGCTGCAGCGCGTCATCTTCTACACGCCGGGCGTGAAGGAGACGAACTGGAGCGTGACGGCGCCCGTCACCGGTACCGACGGGGTGGACCGCCGGTGGGTGTATCTGCACTACTTCAAGGAGGGTCAGCCCTCGATCAACTGGCTGGATCCGACGTTCTCGGGCATGAAGCTCGTGATCGGCGACGCGCTGCACTCCCTGGGAGACCTCGGCACGAGCGCGCTCCGGCTGGATGCCAACGGTTTCCTCGGCGTGGAGAAGAGCGCCGAGGGCCTGCCGGCGTGGTCGGAGGGGCATCCGCTCTCGCAGGCGGCCAACCACATCATCGCCGGGATGGTGCGGAAGGTCGGAGGCTTCACCTTCCAGGAGCTCAACCTGACGATGGAGGACATCCGCGACACCGGTGCCGTCGGCGCCGATCTCTCGTACGACTTCGTCACGCGCCCGGCCTACCACCACGCGCTCGCGACCGGCGACACCGAGTTCCTCCGGCTCGCTCTCACGACCTCGCTCGAGCTCGGTGTCGAGCCGGTGCAGCTCGTCCACGGCCTGCAGAACCACGACGAGCTCACCTACGAGCTCGTGCACTGGGCGACGACCCACCGCGACGACGTCTTCCCCTTCCGCCGTGAAGAGATCACCGGGATGGACCTCGCCCGCCTCATCCGCGCCGAGCTCACCCAGGTGCTCACGGTGGACGCCGACTACAACCTCACGTTCACGCAGAACGGCATCGCCTGCACGACCGCCTCCCTCATCGCCGCGGCGCAGGGCCGTCCGACGCTCGGGGACATCGCGGAGCGCGACGTCCCCAGCATCCGTGACGCGCACCTGCTGCTGGCGAAGTACAACGCGTGGCAGCCGGGGGTGTTCGCGCTGTCGGGCTGGGACCTCACCGGCACGCTGACGCTGCCGGCGGAGGAAGTGCGCTCGCTCATCACGTCGGGCGACACCCGATGGATCGAGCGCGGCGCGCACGACCTCCTCGACGTCGCGCCGGATGCGACGCGATCGGCTGCGGGGATGCCGCGTGCCCGCTCGCTCTACGGATCGCTTCCGACGCAGTTGGGCGACCCGGACTCGTTCGCCCGGCGGCTGCGATCGCTCCTGGATGTGCGGCGCGAGCACGACATCGCCGTGGCGTCCCAGGTCGACATCCCGCCGGTGGCGCACCCGAGCATGCTCGTGATGGTGCACAGGCTCGACGGGGGCGACCGGCGCCGCGACGACGCGGTCATCCAGATCACCGTGCTCAACTTCTCGCCCGAGACGATCGACGGCACCGTGCGCTCGGAGTATCTGCTCCCGCGCAGCGACGTCACCGATGCCGAGACGAGCGAGTCGGTGGGGCGCGTGGACGATCTGCAGAGCTTCCCGCTCCGGCTCGGACCCTACGAGGGCCGCTTTCTGCTGCTGACCCCGCCCGACCCGGAGTCCGAGGCCCACCCCGTGACGCGGACGATCCCGATCATCCGCCCCGCGGCGGAGGCGTAGCCGCGGCGCCGCATCCGGTTCGGGACGGGGGTCAGCGGCCGGTGAACCCGGGGCGGCGCTTGGACTGGAAGGCGGCGAACCCCTCGCGGTAGTCGACGGTGTCGCGGAGCGCCGTCTGCGCGGCGTTCTCCGCCGCCATCGCGTCCCAGAGTCCCGCGCGCTCGTCGCGCAGCCCCGCCACGATGCGCTTGCTCGCGAGGAAGGCCTGCGTGGGGCCGGATGCCGCGGCCCGCGCCGCACGTTCGACGGCGGGGAGCACCTCGTCGGCCGGGAGCGCCCGCGAGAACAGACCGAGGCGCACCGCCTCCTCCCCCGACATCAGGTCGCCGATGTAGATGAGGTCGAGGGTGCGATGGGCGCCGAGCCGCTCGAAGAAGAGGGCGTGTCCGCCGGAGTCGAGCACGGCGCCGAGCCCGGCGAAGGGCGACCCGATCTTCGCGTTGTCCGCGACGTAGACGACGTCGGTCGCGATGAGCAGACCGAGGCCGACGCCCAGGCACGCACCGTGGGCGGCGGCGAACGTGGGCGCGGGGAACGCCGCCATCCGCTTCAGCAGCGGCGTCAGCAGGGCGTCGAGATAGCCGCTCACATCGTCCGTGGCGGGGTCGACGCCGGAGATGTCCCGGCCCGCGCAGAACGCCCGCCCTTCGCCCCGCAGCACCAGGGCGCGCACGCCCGCCGATTCCGCCTCGCCGTACGCCGCGTCGAGGTCTCGGAGGTCGCGCTCCCCGAGCGCGTTCACGCGCTCGGGCGCGGCCAGCACGACAGTGGCGACGCCGTCGTCGATCTGCAGCTCGATCATGCTTCCTCAGTTGTCGTAGTCGACTGTGACCCGGTCGGAGGTGGGATGCGATTGACAGGTGAGCACGTAACCGCGCTCGATCTCGTCGGGCTCCAGCGCGTAGTTCTCTGTCATGGCGACCGATCCGGTGAGGACGCGCGCACGGCATGTGCCGCAGACACCGCCCGCGCACGCGAACGGCACGTCAGGGCGCACCCGCAGCGCCGCATCCAGCACCGACTCCCGCGCACTGACAGGGGACTGCACCGTCGAGGAGTGCCCGTCGAGAGTGAACTCGATCGTGTGGACGGGCTCGTCCTCGCGCACCGTCACCGGGGGGCGCGGCGCCTGCGGGCCCTCGTTCTCGCCCGTCGTGAAGAGCTCGTACCGCACGTGGGCACGGTCGACCCCGATGTCCTCGAGCGTGTCGCGGCACAATTGCACGAGCTCGAACGGTCCGCAGAGGAACCATTCGTCGATCGTGGCGGGAAGCACGAGGTCGTCGAGGATGCGGCGGAGGCGCTCCTCGTCGATACGGCCGGACAGCACGGGCGCGGCGCGCTGCTCGCGCGAGAGCACGTGGTGAAGGGCGAGACGCGTCGGGTAGCGGTCTTTCAGGTCGGCGAGCTCCTCGAGGAACATCACATCCAGCGTCGACCGGTTGGTGTACACGAGCGTGAAGCTCGACGTCTCCGACCGCGCCAGCACGGCGGCGGCCAGCGCCATGAGCGGCGTGATCCCCGAGCCCGCCGCGATTCCCGCGACGTGGGCGCCATCGAGGTCGGCCAGGCTGGAGGTGAAGGTCCCCTGCGGGCTCATGACGTCGATCTCGTCGCCGGCGGCGAGATGCTCCTGCGCCCATTCCGAGAACCGTCCGCCGCGGTTGCGCTTGATCGCGACGCTCACCGACCCCCGCGCAGGCGGCCGGCACAGCGAATAGGAGCGGCGCACCTCGTGCCCGTCCAGGTGTGTGCGGAGCGCGACGTACTGCCCCGGCAGGAAGTCGTACTCCTCGGCGAGGTTCTCGGGGACGGCGAAGGTCACCTCGATGGCGTCGGCGGTGAGCGGGCGCACCTCGGCAACGCTCAGGGCGTGGAAGCGCGCGCGCTTGCGCGGGCCGGATGCGGCGGAGCCGCCGACGGCGCTGTGCAGCAGCGCATCGGCGACGGACTCGGCGCGCTCCCGCGTGGGAGTGTCTGACATCAGTGCACCTTGAAGAAGTCGAAGGGCTCCAGGCACGCGCGGCACTCGTACAGCGCCTTGCACGACGTGGAGCCGAAGCGGGTCACTTCGCGGGTGTTCAGTGATCCGCAGCGTGGGCACTTCACGCCCAGCTGCACGCGGATCGGACCAGCGGCGGCGGCGCGCCCGCTCGGCGGAGCGATGCCGTACTCGGACAGCTTGCGCTTGCCCTCGTCGCTCATCCAGTCGGTCGTCCACGCCGGCGCCAGCACGAGACGCACCTCGACGTCGCCGTACCCGGCCGCCTCGTAGGCGAGCTCCAGGTCCTGTCGGATGGTGTCCATGGCGGGGCATCCGGAGTACGTCGGCGTGATCGTGACCACGACGCGGCCGCCCTCCGCCTCCTCGACGTCGCGCAGGATTCCGAGGTCTTCGATCGTGAGGACGGGGACCTCGGGGTCGTACACGGTCGCCGCGACCTCCCACGCCCGTGTCCGCGTCGCGGCTACCACGTCGCCCCCGGGTGCTGGCGGGCGAGCACCTGCATCTCGGCGAGGATGTACCCGAGCTGAGCGAAGTGGTCGCCGCTGCGTCCGCCGGCGGAGGAAGGCCGGACGGCGGGGATCTCGAGCTCGGCCTCGGCGAAGACCGCGCCGATGACTGCCTCGAAGCCCGTCCGCAGGCTCGACGGCCGCACGGCGACGCCGTCGAGGTGATCGATCAGCGGCTCGTCGCGGAACAGCTCGTCGACGTACGGCCAGACATCTCGCAGGCCGCGCACCATCCGGCGGCGCGACTCCTCCGTGCCTCCTGCCAGGCGCAGCGTCCACTGCACAGCGTGATCGCGGTGGTACTCCACCTCTTTCACCGACTTGGCGGCGATGGCGGCGAGGGTCGTGTCCGTCGAGTCCGACAGCGCCGTGTACAGCTCGAACAGGTATACCGAAGCGACGAGCTGGCGGGCGATCGTGTGCGCGAAATCGCCATTGGGCTGCTCGAAGATCCATGCGCTTCGAAACTGCGGCTCATCGCGGAAGTAGGCGAGGTCGTCCTCGCTCCGCCCGTCGAAGGTGCCGGCGTAGCGCAGCAGCGATCGAGCGTGACCGAGCAGATCGAGGGCGATGTTCGCCAGGGCGACGTCCTCCTCCAGCTCGGGCGCCCGGGCGACCCATCCGCCCAGCTGCTGAGAGAGGATGAGGGCGTCATCGCCGAGCCACAGCGCGTACTCGGCGAGCTCTGCGGATGCGGCGCGACCGCCCTCGCCCATCAGCTCGGTGGAGAGCTGCAGCTCGTCGACCGTGACGTCGCCGTGCAGGTCGTCCAGATCGGGGGCGGTCACAGGTGCGGCACCCCCTCGGACGCGGTGTAGTACACCGCGTGGCGGTAGTTCTTGCCGGCCGGGCTCTCGAAGAACGCGCCCTTGGAGTCGGGGTCGCTCGTCGTGATCGCGTCGGCGGGGACGACCCACAGCGACACGCCCTCATTGCGGCGCGTGTAGAGGTCGCGGGCGTTGCGCAGTGCGAGCTCGGCATCGGGGGCGTGGAGGGAGCCGACATGCACGTGCGACAGACCCCGCTTCGCGCGGACGAACACCTCCCACAGCGGCCACTGCTCGGTCGGGGAGGCACCGGGGGTCGGCATCAGGCCACCTGCCGCTTCGTCTCGCTGCGCTCGCTCAGCGTCCGGTTGGCGCGCTCGGCCTGCTTGCGGGCGTACTCGGCGGCAGCGTCGCGGACCCACGCGCCGTCCTCATGAGCGTCGCGGCGGTTCTGCAAGCGCACCGCGTTCATGGGTCCGCGCCCGGCGAGCACCTCGGAGAACTCGGTCCAGTCGATCTCGCTCGTGTGCCAGCGCTGCGCCTCGTCGTCCCAGCGCAGCTCGGGGTCGGGAAGGATCACGCCGAGCGCCTCGGCCTGCGGCACGAGCATCCCGAGAAAGCGCTGACGCAGCTCGTCGTTGGAGAAGCGCTTGATCTTCCATGCCATCGACTGCGCCGAGTTCGGCGACTCGTCGTCGGGGGGTCCGAACATCATCAGGCTCGGCCAGTACCAGCGGTTGACCGCGTCCTGGGCCATCTCGCGCTGTGCGTCGGTGCCCTGCATCAGGGTGAGGAGGATCTCGAAGCCCTGCCGCTGGTGGAAGGACTCCTCCTTGCAGATGCGCACCATCGCACGGCCGTAGGGGCCATACGAGGCTCGGCACAGCGGCACCTGGTTGCAGATCGCGGCGCCGTCGACGAGCCATCCGATGGCCCCCATGTCGGCCCAGGTCGGGGTGGGGTAGTTGAAGATCGACGAGTATTTCGCCCGACCCTCGATGAGCTGCTCGGTCATCTCGTCGCGCGTGATGCCGAGGGTCTGCGCGGCGGAGTAGAGGTACAGCCCATGACCGGCCTCGTCCTGCACCTTCGCGAGCAGGATCGCCTTGCGCTTGAGGCTCGGCGCGCGCGTGATCCAGTTGCCCTCCGGCTGCATCCCGATGATCTCGGAGTGCGCGTGCTGGGAGATCTGCCGGATGAGCGTCTTGCGGTAGGCCTCGGGCATCCAGTCGCGGGGCTCGACCCGGGAGTCTGCGGCGATGAGATCGTCGAACCTCGCCTGTTCGTCCGCCTCGTCGGCGGTCAGTACGGACGCTGTGGTCATCCTCGACTCCTTTACAGACCGATCGTTCAGTAAGTCTAGCTGCGCGCAGCGGAGTGCACAACCACGACGTCAGCGGATGTCGTTACGGTCGGCACCCGAGTCATCCGGTCGCGAGGGGAGGGCATTTCGCGGGCGGAGGTCCGATGCACCGCATTCGGCCCTCCGCTCGCCAAATGTCCTCCCCTCCTGGCGAGTCCCGCGCGTCGCGCCCGCCGCATCCGCTCGCTCGTCGGAGATGGCGCGATGGGTCGGACCGTGCTCTGGGGCGCCGACCAGTGACGGACGGGATCAGCGGTAGTCGTAGACGCGCTTGTACTTGCCTTCGCTGCGCGGGAGCGTGTTCGGCTCCTCCACGACGACGTCCACCGACGTGCCGATGTGCACCTTGATGCGCTCCTGCAGCACCGCCACCGCGGCCTCGCATGTCTCGCGGTCGAGGTGGGGCGAGCGCTCGATGCGCACCGCCATGCTGTCCATGCGACCCTCCCTGCGCAGCTCGAGGATGAAGTGGGGCGTGAGCGTCTCGATCCCCATCACGAGCTCCTCGATCTGGGTGGGGAAGAGGTTCACGCCGCGGAGGATGATCATGTCGTCGTTGCGGCCGGTGATCTTCTCCATCCGGCGCATCGCGGGATACGCCGTCCCGGGGAGGAGGCGGGTGAGGTCGCGCGTGCGGTAGCGGATGACGGGGAAGGCCTCCTTCGTCAGCGACGTGAAGACGAGCTCGCCGAGCTCGCCGTCGGGGAGCTGCGCACCGGTCTCTCCGTCGATCGTCTCGGGGAAGAAGTGGTCCTCCCAGATGTGCGGCCCATCCTTCGTCAGGACGCTCTCGCTCGCCACCCCCGGACCCATGACCTCGCTGAGCCCGTAGATGTCGACGGCGTCGATGTGGAGGCGCCGCTGGATCTCGGCGCGCATCTCGTTCGTCCACGGCTCGGCGCCGAGGATTCCCACCTTGAGCGACGTCGACGTCGGGTCGATGCCGGCCTCCTCCATCGCATCGGCGATGGTCAGCAGGTAGCTCGGCGTGCACATGATGGCGTCGGGTTCGAAATCGCGGATGAGCTGCACCTGCCGTGCTGTCTGCCCGCCCGACATCGGGATGACCGTCGCCCCGAGCCGCTCGATTCCGCCGTGCGCGCCGAGGCCGCCGGTGAACAGGCCGTATCCGTACGCGTTGTGCACCTTCCACCCCGCACGGACGCCCGCTGCCGACAGCGAGCGCGCGATGAGCGTGGCCCAGCGGTCGAGGTCGCCGTCGGTGTATCCGACGACGGTGGGCCGCCCCGTCGTCCCCGACGACGCGTGGATGCGGCGGACATCCGCCATCGGCACCGCGAACATGCCGAACGGATAGGTCTCGCGCAGGTCGGCCTTCGTCGTGAACGGCAGCCGCTGGATGTCGGCGAGCGTGTGGATGTCGCCGGGTGCCACGGCGGCCTCATCGAACTTGCGCCGGTACAGTTCGACGTTGTCGTACGCGTGGCGCACGGTCCATTGCAGACGCTCCAGCTGGAGGCGCTGGAGTTCATCGCGGGTGAGCGCGTCGGGGCTGGCCTCGTCGGCCGGTCGGGTCGCGGTCGTCGTCTTCGACATGGGGGCTCCCTGGGAGTGGGGAATCAGGCGGGGCGGTTCGTGGTGAAGGATCGACCGCGGAACTCGGCGACGACGTCGCCGCTCTCGTCGGTCACGGTGACGTCGTAGATGCCACTGCGGCCGCTCACAGTGCGGCGGGCGGCCGTGGCGGTGAGCGTCTGGCCGGCCCGCGTCGATTTCAGGAACGTGATGTCCGCCCCCGCCGCGACGGTGACGCGCTCGTCCTCATTGCAGGCGATGGCGAACGCCGTATCGGCGAGGGCGAACACGAAGCCGCCGTGCGTGATCTCGAACCCGTTCGTCATGTCCTCGCGGACGACCATCGACACGACGGCGTGCCCGGGCTCGTCACGCTGGACCGACAGGCCCAGCGCGGCGGAGGCGCGGTCCTTCTGCATCATGGGCCGGACAGTGGTGTCGGTCATCGCGTCGCCACCTCCTCGCGCGTCTCGGTCGCGGCATCCTTGGCCACGAGCGTGAGCACATCGTACGAGGCGACCAGTTCGTCGCGCTGGTTGCGGATGACCGCGTCCCAGCGCACCTCGCCGTACTCGTCCGTCTCGCGCGGGGTGATCTGCTTCGCGGTGAGGGTGACGCGGATCTCATCGCCGGGCGAGACGGGTGTGACGAACCGGAGGTTCTCGAGGCCGTAGTTCGCGAGGACCGGACCCGGCTCGGGGTCGACGAAGAGCCCGGCCGCCCACGAGACGAGAAGGTAGCCGTGGGCCACCCGGCCCGGGAAGAACGGGTTGGCCGCGGCGGACTCCTCGTCCATGTGGGCGTAGAAGGTGTCGCCGGTGAAGTGCGCGAACGTCTCGATGTCCTCGAGCGTGACAGTTCTCGACGCCGAGGCGATCTGGTCGCCGACGTGCAGCTCTTCGAGCGACTTGCGGAACGGGTGACGTCCCTCGGCCGCGGCCGGAGCGCCCTCGTGCCACACGCCGGTGAGCGCGGTGAGGAACTCCGGCGACCCCTGTACGGCCGTGCGCTGCATGTGGTGCAGCACGGCACGGATGCCGCCGAGCTCCTCACTGCCGCCCGCACGACCCGGCCCGCCGTGCACGAGGTGCGGCACGGGTGAGCCGTGCCCGGTCGAGGTTCGCGCGTTGTCGCGGTTGAGGAAGAGGACGCGTCCGTTGTACGCGCCGATGCGCGACATCAGATCGACGGCGACGCCGGGGTCGTTGGTCGCGACGCTCGTGACGAGCGATCCGCCGCCACGCGCCACCAGGTCGGCGGCCTCGGCGACGGAGTCGTACGCCAGGATGCTGGCGACCGGGCCGAACGCCTCGATCTCGTGGACGGCGGGAGCGGAGGAGTCGGCGAAGCCGATCACCAGAGGGGCGAGGAACGCACCCTCGGGCGCCGCACCGACGGTACCGTCCGCGCGGACGACCGCCGGAGCATCCGTCGAGCCGATGCGCAGCTGCCCGCCCGCGTCGAGAAGGCGCTCGACCTGCCGCAGCACTTCGTCGCGCTGCTCGCGCGAGACCACGGGGCCCATCGTCACGCCCTCGGCGTGCGGGTCGCCGACGACGACGCGCTCGTCGAGCTTGGCTTGCAAGGCCGACACCACGTCGTCGACGGATGCCGCCGGCACGATCGCGCGGCGGATGGCGGTGCACTTCTGCCCGGCCTTGGTGGTGAGCTCCACGAGGAGCTGCTTGACGTACGCATCGAACTCCGCCGTGCCCGCGGTCGCGTCGGGACCGAGAATCGAGGCGTTGATGGAGTCGGTCTCGCTCGTGAAGCGCACGGCGCCGGACTGCACGCTGTCGTGGCGGCGGAGGCGGTCGGCGGTGGAGGCGCTTCCGGTGAAGCCGACGAGATCGCCCAGGCGCAGTTCGTCGAACAGGCCCGGCACGCTGCCGCTGACCAGCTGCAGCGAGCCGTCCGGCAGGAGGCCCGAATCCACGAGGATGCGCACCCACGCCTCGGCGATGTAGGCCGTGGGTGTGGCGGGCTTCACGATCGAGGGCACGCCCGCGAGGAAGGCGGGGGCGAACTTCTCCAGTGCCCCCCACATCGGGAAGTTGAAGGCGTTGATCTGCACCGCGACGCCGGGGAGGCGCGTGTAGACGTGGCGGCCGAGGAAGGATCCGTCCTTCGACAGCGGCTCGACGGGTCCGTCGAGGAAGACCTGCGAGTTGGGCAGCTCACGTCGCCCCTTCGACGAGTACGTGAAGAGCACGCCGATCCCTCCGTCGACATCGCTGAGCGAGTCGCGCACGGTCGAGCCGCTGCGCTTGGAGAGCTCGTATAGCTCCTCCTTGTGCGCGGCGAGAGCCACCGCGAACTGCTTCAGCAGCACCGCACGCTGGTGGAAGGTCAGCGCACCGAGGCTCCGCTGACCCGCCGTGCGCGCGTAGTCCAGAGCACCGGCGAGGTCGATGCCGCGCGTGCTGACCAGCGTGACGGGTTCACCCGTCGAGGCGTCACGCACCAGGGCGGCGTCGGTGTCGTCCGTCGGCGTCCACCACGAGCCCTGCAGGTAGCTGGGAAGAAGAGAGGTCATTGCTCATTCCATTCGTAGAAGCCGCGGCCGCTCTTGCGGCCGAGATGCCCCTCGGCCACGAGGTCGCGGAGCATCCGGGGCGGGGAGAATCGTTCGCCGAGCGTGGCGGAGAGCTCCTCGGCGATTCCGAGGCGAACGTCGAGCCCGACGAGATCGGTGGTGCGGAGCGGGCCCACGGGATGCCGGTAGCCCAGCTCCATCGCCGCGTCGATGTCGGCCGCCGATGCGACGCCCTCCTCGAGCATCCGGATCGCCTCGAGGGCGAGCGCGACGCCGAGGCGGCTCGAGGCGAAGCCGGGCGAGTCGCGGACCACCACGGCGCGTTTCCCCAGGGCGTCGACCCACGCCGCCGCATCCGCCTGGACCGCCGGGTCGGTGGCCGACCCGATCACGACCTCGACCAGCGCCGACGCCGGGACGGGGTTGAAGAAGTGCAGCCCGAGGAATCGTTCCGGACGCTCGAGGGAGGCGGCGAGGTCGTCGATCGAGATCGACGAGGTGTTGGAGGCGAGCACCGCGCCCGCGGGAAGCGCGGCCTCGGCGCGGCGAAGCGCATCGACCTTGAGCCCGCGATCCTCGGGCACCGCCTCCACGGCCAGGCCCGCCTCGGCGAACACGGCGATGTCGGTACCGGCCGACAGTGATGCGTCGAGGGAGTCGAGGGGGCGTTCGGTCGCCCCGCGCTCGACCGAACGGCGGAGGCTCTCGCGCACGCGTTCGATCGCGGCATCCGCCGCGGCGCCGTCGCGCTCGACGATCGCCACGCGGGATCCGGCGAGCAGGAACGCGTGCGCGATCCCCGCGCCCATGCGCCCGCCGCCGAGGACGCCCACGGAGAGAGGGGTGGTAGAGGTCACTTCTTCTTCCTCCGCTCCAGGAACGCCGTCATCCGGCGGACCTTCTCGGGGCTCTCGAACAGCTCGGCCTGCAGCTCGAGCTCGATCCGGGGATGCGCATCGGGCGGAGCGAGCAGTGCTCGCTTGGTGGAGCGGGTCGCGAGCGGGTCGTTGGCGGCGATGCGATCGGCGATCGCCCCGGCGGCAGCGAGCAGCTCGTCGGCCGGGTGCACGGCGCTGACAAGTCCCCATTCCAGGGCCTCCTCGGCGCCGAGGATGCGGCCGGTCAGCAGCAGTTCGGCCGCTCGGGCCTCGCCCACGATCTGGGGCAGACGCCACGTCGCGCCGGCGGCGGCCAGAATGCCGAGCCCGGTCTCCGGATTGCCGATCTGGATCGACGAGGTGGCGATGCGGATGTCGGCGGCGTAGGCGAGCTCGGCGCCGCCGCCGAGGGCGTACCCGTCGATCGCGGCGATCACGGGCATCGGCAGCTCGCGCACGCGGCGGAAGGCGTGCGTGTTGATGCCGGCGCGTGCGTCGGCGGCGCGGCGCTCCCGCAGCTGCGCGATATCGGCACCCGAGGCGAACACTCCGCCGGCACCGGTGAGGATGAGGGTGCGGGGGGTCTCCTCGAGCTCCGCGCACAGCGCGTGGAGGGCGTCGATCGTGGCCTGATCGATCGCGTTCCGCACGGCGGGGCGGTCCAGGGTCGCGACGACGCGGTCGTCGTATCGATCGATGCGGAGGGGATCAGCCATCCACGCGCTCCACGATCAGGGCCGTTCCCTGGCCCACCCCGACGCACATGGTCGCCAGGCCCCGCCGGCCACCCTCGCGCTCGAGGCGTCCGAGAAGCGTCACGACGATGCGGCATCCGCTGGAGCCGAGGGGGTGGCCGAGCGCGATCGCACCGCCGTCGGGGTTGACGATGTCGGGATCGAGTCCGAGGCGGCGCATCGAGGCGAGCGACTGGCTGGCGAAGGCCTCGTTGAGTTCGACGGCGTCGAGGTCGGCGACGGTGAGGCCCGCCTTCGCGAGCGCCTTCTCGGTGGCCGGCACGGGGCCGAGGCCCATGATCTCGGGGGCCAGCGCCGCGGATGCCGATGCGATGATCCGCGCGCGGGGCGTGAGGCCGTATCGCTCCACCGCCGCGGCGCTGGCGACGAGGATCGCCGAGGCGCCGTCGTTGAGCGAACTGGAGTTGCCCGCGGTCACGACGCTTCCTCCCGGGACGACCGGTCGCAGGCCCGCGAGCACCTCGAGGGAGGTGTCGCGGCGGGGGCCCTCGTCGGTGTCGACGTCGCCGCGGCGCGTGGGCACGGCGACGATCTCCGGCGCGAAGCGGCCCGCCTCGATCGCGGCGAGCGCGCGCTCGTGGCTGCGGAGGGCGAACGCATCCGCGTCTTCCCGCGTGACGCCGTCCAGGCGGGCGACCTCCTCGGCGGTCTCGGGCATCGAGAAGGTGGCCTTGTCGCGCGCGAGCAGCTGCGGGTTGGGGAAGCGCCAGCCGATCGAGGTGTCGTAGGCGTCGCCCGGTTTCGCCCAGGGGCGCTCGGGCTTGGCCTGCACCCACGGGGCCCGCGTCATCGACTCGACGCCGCCGGCGATGAAGAGGTCGGCATCGCCGGCTCGGATCGCCTGGGCCGCCATCGAGATGGCCGACATACCCGAGGCGCACAGGCGGTTCACCGTGATGCCGGGGACGGTGTCGGGCAGCCCCGCCAGGAGCGCAGCCATGCGAGCGACGTTGCGGTTGTCTTCACCGGCCTGGTTGGCAGCGCCGAAGTAGATGTCCTCGACGGCCTCGCCGGGGATGCCGGTGCGCGTCACGGTCTCGCGCACCACGAGCGCGGCCAGATCGTCGGGCCGGACGCCCGCCAGGGCGCCGCCGTAGCGGCCGACCGGCGTACGTACGCCGCCGACGAGGAAAGCGTCGGTCATCCTCGTCCTCTCCGCGACATCGCTGGGGATCCGCCTTTTCAGACCGATCGTTCAGTAATCATGTCAAAGGCCGCCGGGGATGGCAAGGCGGGCGTCGGCATCCGTCATGATGGGCGGATGAGCGAACCGCTGTGGCGCATCGAACCAGGTGATCTCGACGTGAAACTGGGCATCGAGATCTCCGAGCAATCGCCGGAGCGGGTGGTCGCGAGCATGCCGGTCGCCGGCAACACCCAGTCGCTCGGGCGCCTGCACGGCGGGGCGAGCGCCGCACTGGCGGAGGCCACCGGCTCGTGGGCGGCCATGATCCACGCCAGCACGCTCGGACGGGTGTGCGTGGGCGTCGACCTCAACATCACCCACCACCGGGGCGCGCGCGAGGGGACCATCATCGCGACGGCGACTCCGCTGCACCGCGGTCGCCGTGCCGCCACCTACGAGGTGCGCATCGAGGACGAACAGGGGCGACGGGTGGCGACGGCGCGGATCACGAACCTTCTCGTCGACAGCGACTGACGACGACTGGCGCCGCATCCGGAGGGGGATGCCGCGCGCTCGCCGTGCGCGCTATACTTACCGATCGGTCAGGAATCTGCCCTGACCGTTCCCCCCGAACGATGGAGTTCATCCATGGCGTCTCCCACGCACGAGCGCGACCACACGGCCCCCGACCGCCCGAAGGCGGTCACGCGGGAGGAGCGGAAGGTCCTCGCAGGCACTCTTGTCGGCACCTCGATCGAGTGGTACGACTTCTTCATCTATGCGCAGGCCGCCGGTCTGGTGCTCGCACCCCTCTTCCTCGCGCCACTGGCGGAGTCGAATCCCGGCCTCGCACAGGTGCTGTCCTTCGCGACGATCGGCATCTCGTTCCTCTTCCGCCCGCTGGGCGCCATCATCGCCGGGCACCTCGGCGACCGGCTCGGGCGCAAGCGCATGCTCGTGCTCACCCTCATCCTGATGGGCGCCTCCACCGCACTCATCGGCGTGCTGCCCACCTACGCGCAGATCGGGATCGGCGCCCCGATCCTGCTGATCCTGCTGCGCATCCTGCAGGGCTTCTCCGCGGGCGGCGAGTGGGGCGGTGCGGCGCTGATGTCCGTCGAGCACGCCCCGAAGAACCGGCGCGGCTACTTCGGCGCGTACCCGCAGATCGGCGTGCCGGTGGGCATGATCCTCGCCACCGCGACGCTGTGGATCCTCACCTCCAGCATGTCGGCCGAGGCCTTCCTCGAGTGGGGCTGGCGCATCCCGTTCCTGTTCTCGATCGTGCTGATCGCCGTCGGCTACCTCATCCGCCGTGCCGTCGAGGAGAGCCCGGTCTTCGCCGACCTGCTCAAGCGCCGCAAGGAGTCCTCGGCCCCGCTCGGCCAGCTGTTCCGCAAGAACTGGCGTCAGGTCGTCCTGACCGCTCTCGTGTTCATCGCGAACAACGCCGCCGGATACCTGCTGATCGCCTTCTTCGCGACCTATGCCGTGACATCCCTGGGCATGGACCGCCCGACGGTGCTCCTGGCCACGACGCTCGCATCGTTCGGGTGGCTCGCGTTCACGCTGTGGGGCGGGCGCCTCTCCGACCGGCTCGGGCGGGTGCGTACGTTCCAGATCGGCTACCTGATCCTGGCGGTGTGGGCCGTGCCGATGTGGTTCCTCATCGACACCGCGAACATCGTCTGGTACTTCGTGGCGCTGTTCGTCATGACGATCGGCCTCGGGCTGTCGTACGGGCCGCAGGCGGCGCTGTACGCGGAGATGTTCCCCGCCAACGTGCGCTACTCGGGCGTCTCGATCGGTTATGCCCTCGGCGCCATCCTCGGCGGGGCGTTCGCGCCGATGATCGCCGAGGCGCTCCTGCGCGCAACAGGCATGTCCTGGACGATCGGCGCGTACATCGCCGTGGCGGCCGTCGTGTCACTCGTGGCGGTGTCGCTCATCAAGGAGCCCAAGGGCATCGACCTGCACGCCTGACGGCGGAGCGCCTCGACCCGGCGCCGGTTGCGGATGCCTCGGCGCGGTACCGCTCCGCGCGGTGCCGGGTCCCGGAGCCGGCGCCGGTTTCGGATGCCTCGGCGCGGTACCGCCTACGCGCGGTGCCGGGTCGAGGCGTTCGTCGTGAGGCCGTCGAGCGCCACGGTGAGGATGTCGTGGGCGAGACGTCCGCCGTCGACGGGTCCGCCCGGGCGGTACCACTCCACGACCGAATTGATCATGCCGAAGATGAGGCGCGCGACCACCGCTGCGTCGACGTCGGTGCGCACATCGCCCTCGCGCTGGGCCTCCGCCACGAGGCGGGTGACCCGCTGGTCGAACAGGCGCCGTCGCTCGAGCGCGTCCTGTTCGACAGCGCTGTTGCCGCGGACACGCAGCAGCAGCGTCACCGACGGCAGCTGCGCGACGAGGACCTCGGCCGCGCCGCGGATGACGTGCCGAAGCCGGTCGAACGCCGCGCCCTGCGTGGCATCCGGCTCGTCGAGCACCGCCTCCAGGCTCCCCAGCGCCGAGTCGAGCGCCACGGCCAGCAGCTGCTCCTTCGAGGAGAAGTGGTGGTACAGGGCCGACTTCGTCAGCCCGAGGCGCGACGCGAGATCGGACACCGACGTCGCGTCATAGCCCTGCTCGTTGAACAGCTGCACCGCCACGGCCAGCACGCCGTCGCGGTCGTATCCGGGCCGACCGCGGCGCGCCGGCGCTGCGGCGGGGGCGGAAGAGGTCATGTCCCCAGTCTGTCATCGCCACCCCCGCGCCGGCACGGAGCGGCGCGGCGTCCCGATCGGGGCGCCGGATGTGCTTCGGGGCGCTCATCGGTCGCCCCAAAGCACAACGAGCGCCCCGAACTCCGCGTCGACGCCGGAGCGGGCTAGCCGAGATGGGCGCGCAGCGCCGCGGTGACGTCGGCGACCGCGGCGAGCTGCTCGGGGGTGAGGGCATCGAGGAACGTTTCTCGGACGGCGCGAAGGTGGGGGACCGATCCGCGGCGAAACGCCGTCGCCCCGGCATCGGTGAGCACGACGTATGCGCCGCGGTTGTCATCGAGGCACTCCTCGCGCGCGACGAGCCCGCGTTTCTCCATCCGCCCGAGCTGGTGGGACAGTCGGCTGCGCTCCCACCCCACCACTGCGGCGAGCTCGGAGGAGCGGAGGCGCTTGCCACCGGCCTCGCTCAGCGCGAGGAGCACACCGTAATCGCCCGGTGAGAGGGACGACTCCGCGAGCATCCGGCTGGTCAGGCGCGAACGGACGATCTCGGCCGTCTCGGTGTAGTCCCGCCAGACGCGGAGCTCGTCGGCGGTGAGTCTTCTCGGCCTCACGATGCCTCCCTCTCGTTGACGTGTCTACTATAGACGCATGATTGACACGTCAATGACCTCTGCGCAGCGCGGGATCCAGATGGGGCTGGACTCGTTCGGCGAGGTGGCCACGTCCCACGGCCGGGTACTCTCCGATGCCGAGACGGTCAGATTGCTCGTCGAAGAGGCGCAGCTCGCCGAAGCATCCGGGCTCGACGTCTTCAACGTCGGCGAGCACTACCGCGAGGGCAACACCGACTCCGCGACGCCCGTCCTCCTCGCCGCCGCCGCACAGGCGACGTCTCGTATCCGCCTCGGCACGGCGGTGACGGTCCTCAGCACGAACGACCCGGTGCGGATGTATCAGGCGTTCGCCACCGTCGACGCGATCTCCGGCGGACGCGCCGAGATCGTGCTCGGGCGCGGCTCGGCAGTCGACTCCTTTCCGCTGTTCGGGTTCGACCTCGCGCAGTACGAGGAACTGTTCGAAGAGAAGCTCGATCTCTTCCTCCGCCTCCAGCGCGAGGAGCGCGTGACGTGGAGCGGTCGCTTTCGATCGCCGCTGGTCGATGCGCGTCTGCAGCCCCGCATGCGCGAGGGCGGCATCCCCACGTGGATCGGGGTCGGCGGAAGTCCCGCGTCCGTCATCCGCGCCGCCCAGCACGGGCTGCCGCTCATGATCGCGATCATCGGCGGCCAGCCGCAGCGCTTCGCCGACCACGTGGCGCTGTATCACCGGGCTCTCGCGCAGTTCGGCCGTCCGGCGCTCCCTGTCGGGCAGCACTCCCCCGGACTCGTCGCCGACACCGACGAGGAGGCTCGCGCCGTGTGGTGGCAGCACTGGAGGCCCGTCGTCGAGCAACTGGCTCGCGAGCGCGGGTTCTACGAACCTACCGAGGAGCGCTTCCTCCGCGAGGTCGAGTCGGGCGCGCTGTACATCGGATCTCCCGAGACGGTGGCACAGCGCATCGCCCGTTCGGCGCGCGACCTCTCACTCTCGCGTTTCGACCTCAAGTACGACGTGCTGCACCTCCCGCGGGAGGCTCGCGCACGATCGATCGAGCTGCTCGGGACGACCGTGTTGCCGCGGGTGCGCGAGCTTTTGGCGTCGCAGCCGATCGCGGATGCGGCGGCGGAGGCGCGGCGATGACGACCGTCGGCATCCTCGGCGCGGGAAAGGTCGGCATGGTCCTGGCACGGCTCGCTCTCGCCGCCGGGTATCGCGTGCTCGTCGCCGGCTCGGGGAGCCCGGAGCGCATCGCGCTGACCGTGGAGGTCTTCGCCCCGGGAGCGATCGCCGTCGATCCCGAACGTGCCGCCGCGGAGGCGGACGCCGTCATCCTCGCGGTGCCGCTGGGCAAGTACCGGACGCTTCCCGCGGACGCGCTGGCGGGGAAGCTGGTGCTTGATGCCATGAACCACTGGCGTGAGACCGACGGCGATCGCCCCGAGTTCACCGCATCCGCAGTCTCGACAAGCGAGCTGGTGCAGGAGTTCTTGAACGACTCCCGCGTCGTGAAGGCGTTCAATCACGTCGGCTACCACGACCTGCAGGACGGCGCCCGCTCGCCCGGGGCGGCGGACCGCATCGGCGTGGCGATCGCGGGCGACCGCGCGGACGACATCGCCGCGGCGGCGGAGATCGTCGACCGGCTCGGATTCGACCCGGTCGTCGTGGGGGCCCTCGCGGACGGCAAGCGGCTGCAGCCCGGGGCATCCGCCTTCGGCGCCCACGTCGGCGCAGAAGAGCTTCGCGAACTGGTCAGGAATCGAGAAGACCGAGCTCCTGCCGCCGCGTAGCGTGACTCCCGTACGACGAGAGGAGACGGCCATGGCCGGGCAGGACGACGGGCTCACCGCGGAGGAGCGACAGGCGGTCAAGGACCGCGCGAAGGAGTTGCGCGCGCAGGCGAAGGCGGGGAAGAACCGCGCAGCGGGCGAGAAGGCGCTGCAGGACGCGATCGACGGCCTCGACGACAGCGACCGCCCGCTCGCTGAGGGACTGCGCGACGTGGTCAATGCGGTGGCACCGCAACTCGTTCCGAAGACCTATTACGGCATGCCGGGATTCGCGAACGAGGAAGGCAAGATCGTCGTCTTCCTCCAACCGGCGGGCAAATTCAAGGCGCGCTACGCCACGATCGGCTTCGAGGACAGGGCGCAGTTGGACGACGGCGACTTCTGGCCCATCGGCTTCGCCGTGATCCGCTGGACGCCCGCGGTCGAGAAGGCCGTGACGGAGCTGGTCACGCGCGCCGCCACCTGATCGCCGTCTCCCGATCGGCCGCGACGGCGGTCGCGGTGCGGATGCTGTCGACGACGGCGAGGGTGTGGGGTGCCCGCCTGTCGCGGGAGGAGGTCACCGGACGGCCTCACGCCGGCCGGTGATGGCGACGCCGAGTCCGACGAGGAGCACCGCTCCGCCGATGAGCGTCCCGGTTGTGGGCGCCTCGTGCTGCACGGCCCATGCCGCCACGATGCCGACCACGGGCAGGAGCAGCGCCCACGGCACGACGGCCGACGACGGGTAGCGCCCCAGCAGGTAGCTCCAGATCCCGTAGCCGACGAAGGACGACAGCACGACGGCGAAGAGCGTCGACAGGATGGCGGCGACCGACAGGCTCCCCAGCGACTCCCACACCACGGCCGGCGAATCGATGACGAGCGACAGCACGAGCGCGGGGACGGGCACGACGATGCCCGACCACACCACCAGGGAGAGTCCGGCGGTGGAGCCTGCGCGGCGGGTCAGGACGTTGCCGATCGCCCAGCACAACGACGCCCCGGCGAGGATCACCACCGCCAGCCACGGCGCGTCGTCCCCGCGCCCCGCGACGACGACGGCGAGACCGGCGGTACCGACGAGGATGCCCAGGAGCTGTCGCCGCGTGGGGCGTTCGCGCAGCAGGAACGCTCCGACGAGCACCGTCAGGAGCACCTGCGCTTGATGCAAGACGGACGTCAGACCGGGAGGAAGTCCGAGAGCGAGCGCGATATAGAGCAGCGCGAACTGTCCCAGGCTGAGGAACGAGCCGATCAGCACGATGTCGCGCCGCGCCATCCGCGGCGGCGGGATGAACAGGATCGCGGGAAAGACGACCAGTGCGAAGCGGAGGGCGAGGAACAGCAGCGGCGGGACATCGGCGAGCCCGATGTCGATGACGAGGAAGTTCGTCCCCCAGATGAGGACGACGAGGAGAGCGAGGAGCGCGTGACGCGGCGGCATGGCTCAGCCCCTCCGGGGCGCGGCGTCAGCCATCGGCGAGCCGGCTCTCGGCGAGCGCGGCGAGCATCCGGGCGGCGTCCAGGAGGGGGCCGTCATCGAACTCCGCCCTCGGCGAATGGTTGGACTCCCGGTCCGGGGTCGCGCCGCCGGCGCCCACGAACACGAACGCACCCCCGGTCTCGTCGAGCACGTATGAGAAGTCCTCGGCGATCATCTCCGGTCGGGCGAGCTCGCGGAATCGGTCGGCGCCGAAGAGGGCGGTGACGACTCGCCGCACGCGCTCGGACTCCGCCGCATCCGAGCGCGTCGGGGGCAGATGGACACCCCGGTCCACGTCCACCTCGATCCCGTAGCCCGCGGCGACCGAGCGCGCGACGCCGACCACGCCCTCCTCGACCTGCCCCGCGCGCTCCGACGTGACGGCGCGGATGCTGAGGCGCAGGATCGCGTCGTCGGGGATGACGTTCGGAGCGTCCCCGGCGAGGAAGGCGCCGACCGTGGCGACGACGGGGTCGGAGGGCGACGACGACTGCGTGACCCAGCCCTGCACGGCCTGCACCGCGAGCGATGCGGCCAGGATGGGGTTCCGGGCGTCGGCGGGCCGAGCGGCGTGGCCACCTCGGCCCCGGAAACGGAGCTCGAGGTTGAGGATGCTGCCCATCATCACGCCGGCTCGGCAGGAGAAGACGCCGCTGTCCAGGTGCGAGAAGACGTGGATCCCGTACGACGCCACGGGCCGCCCGGCGGCGGCGAGCACTCCTTCGTCGAGCATGGCACGCGCGCCGTCGTGCCCCTCCTCGCCCGGCTGGAACATGGCGACGACCGTGCCGTCGAACGCGGAACGCCGGTCGCTCAGGATGCGCAGCGCGCCGACCAACGCGGCGAGGTGGAGGTCATGACCGCAGGCGTGCATCGCACCGTTCGTCGACGCGAAGGCGACGGGCGCGAGCTCGGCGACCGGGAGACCGTCCATGTCGGCGCGCAGGAGCACCGTCGGCCCCGCCCCCGCACCGCGCAGCACCGCGGTGATCGACGACAGGCCCTTGCCGGTCGAGATCTCGAGCGGGAGACCCGCCAGCTCGTCGAGGATGGCCGCCTGCGTCAGCGGCAGATGTAGACCCACTTCGGGGATGCGGTGCAGGCGCCGGCGCAGAGCCACGAGATCGCCGGCGACGGCCTGCGGACGCGGTATCGGGCCCGCACCGGCGTGCGGGGAGCGAGCAGGGGGGCCGACCGAGAGAGAGTTCACTGATATGAATCTATTCCACAGCAATGAACTTCGCAAGCGCTCGCGCGCCGTCGTCAGAAGGAGGGCGGAGTCATCACCGTCAGCACCTGGGCCGGGGTGGACGTGGCGTTGCTCCACCAGTGCGTTCGCGTGGCGTTCCACGTGAACGCGTCCCCCACGCGCAGCTCGTGGGTCTCGTCGTCGAGGTGCAGCTGAACGGTCCCCTCCAGCGTCATGCACCACTCCTCGCCCTCGTGAACGAGATGGACGTCCTCACCGCTCCAGTGAGGCGGAAGGTGGGCGAGGTACGCCCCGAGCCTGCCGGACGTGTTCGGCGTCAGCAGTTCGATCATGTAGTCGCTGGATGCGACGCGAAGAGTGGAGCGCGCATCGGCCCGTACGAGGCCGCTCCCGCTCGCGACGGCGAAGAACGACCCCACCGGGACGCCCAGCGCGGTCGAGAGCCCGACGAGGGTCGCATACGAGGGGTTCCCGATGCCGCGCTCCAGCTGGCTGAGGTGCCCGACGCTGATGCCGGCGATCGACGCCACCTCCGCCAAGGTGAGCCCGCGAAGCGAGCGCAGCGAGGCGAACATGGCCCCGAGCTGCTCGGGTGTCGGCACGATCGGCCCGCGACCATCCGCCGGCGACGCATCGCGTGCGGAACCGTCGGCCGAGCCACCACCGGGAGTATCGATCATGCGCCGATCCTCTCAGACCATCTCACCCCTCGCGCTGCGGCGAGGCCTACTTCACGGCGCCGAGCGACAATCCCTGCACGAGACGGTCCTGGGCGGCGATGCCCGCGATCAGCACGGGGAGCGAGATGATCATCGCCGCCGCCGCGAGGTGGGCGACGAAGCCGCCCTGCGCGGACACCATCGACGACAGGAAGATCGGCGCCGTGCCGGCGCGCAGCGCCGTGAGCGATCGGGCGAGCAGGAACTCCTGCCAGCTGAAGATGAAGCAGATGAGCGAGGTCGCGGCGATGCCGGGGGCCGTGAGTGGAAGGACGACACGCCACAGGATCGATCGGAGGGGTGCCCCGTCGATGGCGGCGGCCTCGAGGACCGCGACCGGGACCTCCTGCAGGAACGACCGCATCATCCAGATCGCGATCGGGAGATTCATGCCGGCGTAGAGGATCACGAGAACGAGGATGTTGTCGAGCAGACCCACGTTGCGGGCGATGAGGTAGATCGGCAGCAGACCGCCGACGACGGGCAGCATCCGTGTCGAGAGGAAGAACATCATCACGTTGCGCCACTTGCGGACGGGGCGGATGGACAGGGCGTACGCCGCCGGAACCGCGAGGATCAGCACGAGCAGGGTCGAGCCGAGGCTTGCCACGACGGAGTTGCCGATCGCCGACCACAGGCTCGACGAGGCCCCGCCCGTGAAGAGGTCGGCGTAGTTGTCCAGGGTGAGCGGTGCGGCGAACTTGGGCGGATTGCCGACCGCATCCGATTCGCCGTGAAAGCTCGTGAGCAGGATCCACACCAGCGGCGCGACGAACACCACTGCGAAAAGCCACGCCAGGAGTCCGAGCGTCAGCCGCGCGGCGCTCCCCCGGCGTCGCGGCGAGCGGACGCGGATGGCGTCGGCGATCATGACTTCTCCTCTGAGAGCAGGCTCGACACGGTGCGCAGCAGCAGCACCGTGAGATAGAGCGTCGCGAAGACGATGACGACGCCGCTCGCCGCGGTCTGGCCGTACTCCTGTCCGCGGAAGAAGCCCTGGTAGATGACGTAGGGCATGTTCGCGGTGCCCAGCGACCCGGCGGTGATGGTGCTGACCGCGTCGTAGCTCTGCACGACGAAGAGAGAGCAGAGCAGGGCGGCGAGCTCGAGGTACCGCCGAAGGTGCGGCAGGGTCATGTACCGGAACATCTGCCAGGCGTTCGCGCCGTCGATCTGCGCGGCCTCTCGTACGTCGAGCGGCCGGCTCTGCAATCCGGCCAGGAGGATGAGCAGCACGAAGGGCGTCCACTGCCAGACCAGGGCCGATCCGATGACGACGAGCGGCATGATCGACACCCAGTCGGGCTGCGGCGCCCCGGCGCCGAACAGAACGGTCAGCATGCCGTTCACCAGGCCGAACTCCGGGTTCGTGATGACGTGCTTCCACATCAGAGCGGTCGCCACCGGCACGAACAGGAAGGGCGCGATCACCAGAGTGCGCACGAGTCCCCGTCCCGGAAAGTGCCGGTCCAGGAGCAGCGCGCCGATCATCCCCAGGACGAGGCACACCAGCACGACACCCACGGTCAGGACGACCGAGACGACCACGGCACCGCGGAGCCGCTCGTCGACGAAGGTCGCGATGAAGTTGTCGATGCCGACGAAGCGGATGTCGCGCGGGTACAGCGCGTTCCAGTTCGTGAAGCTGATGACGAGCGTGATGACGAACGGGATCTGCGTCAGAGCGACGACGAAGAGGAGCGCCGGCAGCAGCGGGGTGCGCGCGGCCCAGCCCCGGCGGCGCTCCCGGCGCCGTGCGTCCTCCGAGGCCGCCGAGCGCTCCTCGACGACGCGATCTCGGCTCAGGATGTGGGTCATGGTTCTCCTCCGGCGGTGGCGGCGCCGCGAGGAGTGCGGCGCCGCCACCGGTGCATCCGACGTCAGCCCTGGTATTTCTCGCCGACCTCTTCGGCGAGGACCTGCGCCTTCTCGAGGGCCTGCTCGACGGTCTGCTGACCAGCGATGGCGGAGGCGATCTCCTCGGTCACCCGGTCGCCCAGCTGCGCGAACTCAGGGATCGCGACGTACTGGATGCCGAGAGTGGGCCGAGGCTGCAGGCCCGGGTCGGCCGGGTCGGCGTTGTCCAGCGCGTACTGCACGGCCGGCACGAATGCGGCGCCCGCGGCGAGGTAGTCGGGGTTCTCGTAGAGCGAGGCGCGGCGGCCCGGAGGAGCCGCTTCCCAGCCGTAGGTGTCGGCGATCAGCTGGTCGAACTCCTCGCTGGTGGCCCATTTGATGAACGCGGCGGCGCTGTCTTTGTTGGTGCTCGCCGCCTCGATCGACAGCCCCCAGTGGAACAGCCATCCCGAGGCATCCGTCTTCTCCACCGGCGCTGCGACGTAGCCGATGTTGCCCTTCATCGCCGAGCCCTCGGTCTCGAGGTAGATCGGTGCGTTGGTGGTGTCGTACCACATCCCCACCGTGCCCTCGCCGAAGGTGGTGAAGCACTCGAAGACGCCCACCTGCGCCGCACCCGCGGGGCCGTAGTTCTGCAGCATCGACACGTAGAACTCCGTCGCCTCGACGAACTCCGGCGCGGTCAGCTGCGCGTTCCAGTCCTCGTCGAACCAGGTGCCGCCGAAGGTGTTGACCACGGTGGTCAGGGACGAGCCCATCTGGCCCCACCCGGGAAGACCGCGGACGCAGATCGGTGTGATGTCGGGGTTCGCGGCCTTCAGCTGCGCGGCGACCTCGACCACCTCGGACCACGTCGGGTTCTCGGAGATCGTGACGCCCGCGTCGGCGAAGATCTGCTTGTTGTACATGAGGAAGGACGACTCGCCCTCGAGCGGCTCGCCGTAGATCTTGCCGTCGGAACCGAGCGTCAGCTGTCGCATGCTCGGGAGGATCCCGTCCTGGTTGTACTCCTCGTCATCGAGCACGTATTCATCCAGCGGCGCGAGCCAGCCGTTGTCGGCGAAGATCGGCATCTCATAGCTGCCGATGTTGACGACGTCGTACTGGCCTGCCTGGCTAGACACCTCCTGGGTGACCTTGTCGCGCAGGTCGTTCTCGGCCAGCAGGGTGAAGTTCACCTTGATGCCGGTCTCTGCCGTGAAGGTGTCGGCCGTGATCTCGGAGAGGCGCGTCTGCGTCTGGTTGTTCACCAGAAGGACGTTGATCTCCTTCGAGTCTTCCGCCGCGGGCGCGGAACAACTGACGGCCAGCCCTCCGGTGAGCCCGAGAGCGCCGAGAACGGCGCCGGCTCGAAGGATCGTCGTGGTTCGGGTGTGGGGCATCTTCGCTGCTTCCTCTCGGACGGACACGCGGATGGTCCGTGCTGCCCGCTGCCGTCGTCGGCACCGGGGAACCGGTGGGTCAGGCTCCTCCACCGATATTCACTGAGCTGAATGTATTCCACTCAGATGAACTGCGCAAGCATCGCGACCCCCCGATCAAAGGGATGACGGCATCACGCGGTCGCGTCTTCAGCCAGCCGGGCCGCGGCGCGCTCGACGGCCTCCCGTCGCCGCGCCTTGTGGGGGGCGATCCGCTGGAGGTACCGCTCCACCACGTCGGCCGGCGCGGTGTCGGGCGACCCGGCCGTGAAGGGCGGCCGGGGATCGTACTCCAGTCGCAGTTGCACGGCCTCGGCGGCGGGCCTGTCGAAGATCTCGGCGACGAGGGCGAGCGCGAAATCGATGCCGGCGGTCACGCCGCCACCGGTGACCCGGTTGCGGTCGATCACGACGCGCTGAGGAGTCGGCGTCGCGCCGAAGATGTCCAGGACGTCCATGGCGGTCCAGTGCGTCGCCGCCCGGTACCCGCGGAGAAGTCCGGCGGCACCCAGGACGAGGGCGCCGGTGCAGACGCTCGTCACGTAGCGGGCGCCATCCGCCTGCCGCTGCAGGAACGCCACGACCTCGCGGTCGTTCACGAGGTCATCGGTCCCGTAGCCGCCCGGAACGCAGACCACGTCGAGCTGCGGAGCATCGGCGAACGTCGTCGTCGGCGTGATCACCATGACCGAGTCCGTGGGAACCGGGGTGAGATCTTTCCACAGCAGGTGTACCGTCACGCCCGGCACGGCCGAGAAGACCTGGAGCGGCCCGGTCGCGTCGAGCTGCGTCATGTCGGGGAAAACGACGATCCCGATCTGGATCGAGCCGGTCATGGGGTCTCCTTCGAGGTGGGGCATGGTCAGAACAGCGTGCGGATGTAGCCGACGATCGTCCCGTCATCGGACGTGCGCGTCTCCGGGATGAGCCGCCAGCGGTCGAACGTCGTGCACGGGTGGGAGACGCCGAGGCGGACCACCTGGCCCACGACGACGGCCTGATCGGCCGGGAACCGCATCCAGGAATGCTGGTCGTTCATCCGCTCGATCTCCGCGCCGGCCACGTCGAGAACACGGGGGCCGCCGAGATCCTCGGAGAGATCGCGCTTGCCCGCGTCGAGGATGGCGACACCGGGGTCAGGGAGCGACAGCACGCTCGCCCGAACGGTGAGCGCCGCCACGAGCGGATCCGGACCGTTCGCGAAGGGCGAGTGCTCGGCGAAGTAGCCGCTGTCGCTCGCCTGCACACAGCCCGAGCGCACGATGATGTCCGCGCGGTCCTCCCACTGGGCGAACTGCCGAGCGACCTCGTCGAACCACACACTGCCGCCGGCTGACACGATGGGCCTGGCGGAGAATGCGCCGTCGGAGTCCAGCCGCGCCATCAGCGCCGCCATGTCGCGGAGGAAGTCCACGACCGCGCTCCGAGAGCCGGCCGAGCGATCCGGGCCGTAGGTCCACTCGAACCCCGAGACGCCGCAGAGCCGCAGCCGCGGCTCTGCTCGCACCGCATCCGCGACGCGCATCGCCTCATCCAGGGAGCGGGCGCCCGTGCGGCCGCCGGGGCGTCCGCGCTCCACCAGGACCCTGATCGGCCTCATCCCCGCCTCCGCAGCCACAGCCCGTACGGCGTCGACCGAGTCGACCCAGCAGTAGATCTCCGCGCCGTCATCGGTGGCTCTCGCGAGCGCTCGCGTACCGACGGGATCGACGACCTCGTTCGCGATCAGGATCCGCCCGATCCCCGACGCGACGGCGACCTGCGCCTGCCACGCCGTCGCCACCGTGATGCCCCACGCCCCCGCGTCGACGAACCGTCTCCACAGCTGCGGCGCCATCGTGGTCTTGCCGTGCGGCGCGAGATGCACACCAGCGCCGTCGGCCCACTGGATCATCCGTGCCATGTTGTGATCGAGTGCCGCGCGATCCAGCGTCAGCAGCGGCGTGGCGAACTGGTCGACGGTGTACTCCCGAGCCCTCGCCTGATCAGTCGAAAGGCCCCAGAGGGACGACGGCACGGACTTGTGCTGGACACCCAGAAGCGTGGGCTCCTCCCGCACGCTCCTCCCCGCGGCCATCACGTCTGGAGGAGGGCGGCGCGCTTGGCACCGTCGCCCAGGGTCGTCGTCGCAAGCTTCACAGAGGGTCCTTTGCTCGGGCGTGGTCATCGAGGTGATCGCGTTTTCACTGAAATGACACTCTTACACAGAGATGAACTCGCCGGCTACTGCGTCGGTGCGATGCTCGTCTCGCTGCGCTCGATCAGCGGCCGGAGCAGCCGCGCAGCCGCGCGCGGCCGAGCCAGTCCCCGAGGGTGTCGAAGGGCCCGGCGGACCACACTCTTCCTGCACAACCCGGCTCGAAAAATCCCTGTCCACAGAATGAATCCCGTGCCGAAACGGGCACCGGGCGATGTCGGTGGCCCTCCTTATCGTGGGAGGCATGGACACGTTCCCGACCCACACCCCGATAGACGCCGAGCAGGCGATCCGGATGCGGGCGAGCCTGGCCGGGATGCTGTCGGATGATGTGGTCATCGCGAAAGCGCAGGCCAGCCGGATCCGTCACCTCGCCGCGCTCCTCACCGAAGCCCTCACCCAGATGGACGCGTTCCGGTCAGTGTCCGCGGAGCGGGAGATGCCTATCCGGTCGGTCGCGGCGGAGATAGCGTTCGCGTCGCGCATCCCCGACCGGAGCGCGCAGCGAGAGCTCTCCGACGCCCACACTCTCGTGACCCGATTCCCCCGCACCGTCGAGGTGATGGGAGAGGGACGGATCTCCCAGAAGCACGCCACGGTGATCGCGCAGGCAGGCGCCAGGTTGGACGATGACGGAGTGCGCCGGGGCGTGGGAGGAGACGGTGCTGGAGTTCGCGGTGGGCGAGACCCCGGGACGAACCGACGCATACGCCCGCGAGCTCGCCGAGATCATCGACCCGACATCCATGACCGAACGGCATGCAGAGGCAGTGACGAAACGATCGATCAGTGTGACGGACCTCGACGACGGGATGAGTCTGCTGCAAGTCCTCCTGCCCTCCACTCTCGCCTACGCCATCCGCGACCGGATCCGTCAGCAAGCGAAGATCATCCGGGACACCGCGAACACCGAACGCGCCGCACGTCGGAGGGAAGCAACGGCCGCATCGCGAACACCCGAACCCCTCGCAACGACCACCGACGACGACGTCGACGAATCCGCTGTCGTCGACGATGTCCGCACCACCGCGCAGATCTCGGCCGACCTGGTCGCGGACATGCTGCTGTGCGCGACGCCGACGATCGATCCCACCGGGGACAGCAGCTTGGATGGGGTGGTGGGGCACGTGCAGGTCACCATCCCCGCACCGCTACTCACCGGGGTCATCTCGTCCGGGGCGATGCTCAACGGTCGCGTTCCCGTAGATCCGGATACCGCAACACGGCTCGCGGGGGGGGTGCGCCGGGGTGGGACCGCGTGTTCTGCGACCCGATCACCGGGATCGTCACCGCCGTCGACCGGTACACCCCCGCCGCATCACAGGTGAGACTCGTCAACGCCCGCGATCGCCGCTGCCGCGGATACGGATGCCGCATCCCCGCGCACCGCTGCCAGAAGGACCACACCCACGAACACCACGACGGCGGCGCGACGGAGAACGGGAACCTCGCGAGCCTCTGCGTCCGGCACCACACGCTCAAGACCGAAACCGCCTGGACCGCCTCCCAACACGCCGACGGCACCCTCGAATTCCACAGCCCGTTGGGCCATACGTACGTGGACGAACCGCCACCCAGAGTGATGTTCATCCCCGACGACGAACCGCCGCCGTTCTAGCTGTCCCACCCCGCACGCTGGGCGCGAAGCGCAGCCGGAGCAGGCATTGTTCGTTCGTGGGAACGAACTCGGGACTGTGATTGTGTGCGCGGGGACGAAATGACGGCGCACGGCGCTCCCTAAAGTGAGGCCATGCCTACGCGGTGGACCGATTCCGACGTTCTGCAGTCCGAGCTGGCCGTGCGCGCCGCCGCGAGGGGCGTCCCGGGCGCGGCGATCGCCGTCGTCATCGGCGACGAGATCGTCGACGCTGCAATCGGCGTGCTGAGCACCGCGACCGGTGTATCGGCCACCACCGACTCCGTCTTCCAGATCGGCTCGATCACCAAGGTGTGGACCGCCACCCTCGTGATGCAGCTCGTGGACGACGGTCTCGTCGAGCTCGACAGAACGGTCCGCACGTACCTGCCCGAGTTCGCGCTGGCCGACGAGTCCGCCGCCGCAGCCATCACCGTCCGGCAGCTGCTCAGCCACCAGGCCGGCTTCGAAGGCGACATCTTCACCGACACCGGGCGCGGCGACGACGCTGTCGAAAGGTACGTCGCGACGCTCGCCGATGACGCGCAGATCTTCCCGCCCGGCGCATTCTTCTCGTACAACAACGCCGGCTACATCGTGCTCGGCCGGCTCGTGGAGCGGTTGCGTGAGAAGACGTGGGAGCAGGCGGTGCTCGACCACCTCGCCGCACCGCTCGGCCTCGAGCGTGTGTCGCCGAGTCCATACGAGGCGATCCTCCACCGCGCCGCGGTGGGCCACGTGGGTCCCGGCGAGGACGGCGTGGAGACACCCGCCCCGATGTGGGCGCTCGCGCGATCGAACGGACCAGCCGGGTCCATGCTCGCCATGACCGCGCGGGACCTCGCGGGATTCGCGCGGATGCACCTCGACGACGGCGTCGCATCCGACGGTGCCGTCGTGCTCTCGGCAGCCTCTGCCCGTGCGATGCGTCAGACCGAGGTGACCCTGCCCACCCTGACCGGGATGGGAGTGGCCTGGGGTCTCGGGTGGGAGATCGCCACCGACGACTCCCGGGCGATCGGTCACGACGGGAACACCATCGGCCAGTCGTCGTTCCTCCGGCTCGTTCCCGACTCCGGAGTCGCGGTCGTTCTGCTCACCAACGGCGGCGACGGCATGGGGCTCTTCGCCGACCTCGGCGACGCGATCCTGCGGGAGCTCGCGGGCGTCGAGCTCCCCGGCGCGCTCGTCCCCGCTGCCGATCCCGGTGCCGTCGACGCGTCCGCGTTCGTGGGGGTCTACTCCAATTCGCTCGTCGACATGACCGTGTCCCAGGAGGACGACGGCCGCATCTGGCTCGAGCAGCATCCGAAGGGCTTCCTCGTCGAACTGGGCCAGCAGGTCAGCCGTCACGAGCTCGTCGCCTTCGAGGACGACTCCCTCATCCAGCGCGAAGCGACCAGCGGCATGCATCCGGTCTTCGCCTTCCTCGCCCCCGACGCCGAGGGGCGCGCGGCCTACGTGCACTACGGCCGGGCGATCGCCCGCGCAACCGACGAAGAGACTCGCACCACCCACCCGATCGCACACCAGGAGGAAACGCAATGACATCCACTCGCACTGCCCTCGCAGCGGTCGCCGCTGCGGGCGCGCTCGCCCTCACCCTCGCCGGGTGTTCCGGCGGAGATTCCGGCTCCGGCGACGGTGCCCCCGTCGAAGGCGGCACCTTCACCCAGATCCTCCCCGCCGACCCGGGGGCCCTCGACCCGCAGATGTCGGCCGGGAGTGCGCTGTTCGCCCTGAGCAAGTTCGCCTACGACTCCCTCGTCTCGGTCAACGCCGACGGTGAGATCCTCAGCCAGTTGGCCTCGGACTGGAGCACCGACGGCCTCTCTGCGACGCTGACCATTCAGGACGGCATCACCTGCAGCGACGGCTCCGACTTCACGGCGCAGACCGCCGCAGACAACCTCAACTTCATCGCCGACCCCGAGAACCAGAGCGCCCTGCTCGGCGCGTTCCTCCCCTTCGGCGTCTCCGCGGCCGCGGAGGGAAGCACCGTCACGCTCACCCTCACCGACCCGGCGCCCTTCCTGCTGCAGGGCCTCGCGAGCCTCCCGATGATCTGCGAGGCGGGCCTGGAAGACCGCAGTGTCCTCGCCGACTCGACCCTCGGCACCGGGCCCTACGCCCTCACCGAGGCCGTCCAGAACGACCACTACACGTTCGAGTTGCGTGAGGAGTACGCGTGGGGTCCGGATGGCGCGACCGTCGACGAGCCGGGCATCCCGGCCACCGTCAACGTCCGCGTCGTCACCGACGAGACCACCGCCGCCAACCTGCTGCTGTCGGGTGAGGCCAACGCCGCCCAGATCAGCGGCCCCGACGCGGAGCGCATCCTCTCGGCCGACCTGTTCTCGCGGGAGGCCACCGAGGTCGCCGGCGAGCAGTGGTACAACCAGGCCGAGGGCCACCCGACGAGCGACCCCGCGGTGCGGATGGCGCTCACCCAGGCCGTCGACCTCGAAGAGCTCGCGTCGGTGATGACCGCCGGCAACGGCGGGCCCGCGACCGCACTCGCGCTCGTGCAACCCGGCGGCTGCTCGTACGACGCGGTCAGCGGATCGCTCCCGGCGTACGACGTGGAAGCGGCGAACGCCGCCCTCGACGCGGCCGGCTGGGTTCCCGGGGCCGACGGCGTGCGGGAGAAGGACGGCACGCGCCTGAGCCTGCTGTTCCTCTACGACAACTCGCTCGGCGCCTCGGCCGCGGCCGCGGCCGAGTTGGCGATGAGCGCCTGGCAGGAGATCGGCGTCGAGGTCGAGGGCAAGCAGCAGGACGACACTGTGCTCGTCGAGGCACTCTTCGGCACGGGCGACTGGGACATCTCGTGGGCCTCGGTCAACGTGAACAACCCCGACCAGATGATGGGCTTCCTCTCCGGAACGCCCGCCCCCGACGGAACCAACTTCGCCCACATCGACAACGCCGACTACCAGGCCGCCGTCGCCGAGGCGCTGCAGCTGGAGGGCTCGGAGAGCTGCCCGAAGTGGCAGGAGGCGGAGACCGCGCTCTACCAGGCCGCGGACGTCGTGCCCTTCGCCAACAACCCGATCCGCATGTTCGGGAACGGCGCCGAGTTCGAGTGGCTGGGAGAGCCGCAGCCGACCAGCATCCGCCTGCTCGGCTGAGCTCCCCCGACCAGGCGACGGATCGACAACAGGAGGCGAGAACCATGACCACGGCCACAGTCCGGCTGGCGCAGTCCGCGCGCTACACCGATCACCGGTGGGCCCGCTTCGCGGTACGCCGTATGGGGCGCCTGCTGGTGTCGCTGTGGGTGCTGATCACGGCCTCCTTCCTGATGATCCACCTGGTCCCCGGTGACCCCATCCGCGCGGCCATGGGCCCGAACGCCTCGGCAGAGGTCGTGGCCGCGCGGAGGGAGTCGCTGGGACTCAACAACCCCCTGTGGCAGCAGTACTTCGACTACATCGGAGGCCTGTTCACCGGACACATGGGGGTCTCGATCGGCTCGCAGCTCCCCGTCGCGCAGACCATCGCGCAGCGGCTCCCGGCGACCCTCACTCTCGCGGTGCTGGCCTTCCTCGTGGCGATCCTCATCGCGATCCCCATCGGCGTCGCGGTCGCCATCGCCACGCAGCGCGGGCGCGACCGTGGTCTCGAACTCGGCTTCACCTCGTTCAGCGTCTTCCTCGGTTCGATTCCCGAGTTCCTCCTCGGCGTCGCCCTGGTGGCGGTCTTCGGCGTGCAGCTCGGCTGGCTTCCCGTGGCGGGCAGGTCAGGACCGGAGTCGTACATCCTCCCCGTGCTGGCGCTCGCCCTGGGCCCTGCGGCGGTCCTGGCCCGGATCGTGCGCGTGGAAGTGCTGGCGGTGCTCGACAGCGACTTCGTCCGTACGGCGCAGGCCAAACGCCTGAAAGCGTTCCGCATCAACTTCCGTCACGTGCTCCCCAACGCCATCACCGCGACCCTCACCCTCGGCGGGCTGCTTCTGAGCGGGCTCATCGCCGGCACCGTGCTGGTCGAGACCGTGTTCGCGTGGCCGGGGCTCGGCACGACGATCGTCAGCTCCATCCAGACCAAGGACTACCCCCTCGTGCAGGGCACCGTGCTCGTCTACGGCGTCGGCGTCCTTCTGGTGAACACCCTGGTCGACGTGGTGCTCGCCATTCTCAACCCCCAATCGACAGTGGCGGACAGCTGATGCGCGCGCTCCGGAAGATGCTCCGAACCCCCCTCGGCATCACAGCGCTGGTGCTCCTGGCGCTGGTGATCCTCACCGCGATCTTCGCCCCGATCCTCTGGGGCAGCCAGGCGGATGCCACCGACACCGGCGATCTGCTGGCCGGTCCCTCGGCCGAGCACCCCGTCGGCACCGACAACCTCGGTCGCGACCTCCTGCTGCGTACCCTCGTCGCCACGCGCCTGTCGGTCGTGCTGGCACTCCTGGCCACCCTGGTGTCGGTCACCGCCGGGCTCATCCTCGGCGCCGCACCGCTCCTGCTCGGCCGCGTGTTCGGCCGCGCCGTGACCTGGTTCACCGGCATCGCGGTCGCCTTCCCGGGTCTGCTGCTCGCGCTGTTCTTCGCCGCCATCTTCGGCAGCAACTCCACGGCCGCCGTCTTCGCGATCGGCCTCGCCGGCGCACCCTCGTTCGCGCGCCTGTGCCAGAACCTCATCGCCGGCATCGAGGCACGCGACTTCGTCGCCGCCGCTCGCGTCGGGGGTCTCGGTCGGTTCCGCGTCCTCACCCGCCATGTGCTCCCCAACATCGGCGAGCCCCTCATCGTCAACGCCACCGTCGGCGCCGGCGGCGCGCTGCTGGCCTTCGCCGGGCTGTCCTTCCTCGGCCTCGGCGTCCAGCCGCCCGAGTACGACTGGGGCCGTCTCATGATGGACGGCGTCCGCGGTATCTACATCAACCCGCTCGCAGCCCTCGTCCCGGGTGCCGCGATCGTGATCGCCGGTCTCGCGTTCAACCTCACGGGCGAGTCCGCGGCGCGCAGCCTCGGCATCGGCGACGAGCTGTTCCTCGGGCCCCGCGCCTGGCGCAAGACGCTGCTGCGCACCGCCGCGGCGCCCACCCCCGCCGTCGGGGGCATCGCCCCCGACGACACCGTGCTGGAGGTCGAAGACCTGCGCGTCACCCTGCCGGGTGCGACAGAGCCCGTCCGCGCGGTCCGCGGCGTCACGTTCTCGGTTCGCGCCGGTGAGATCGTCGGCATCGTCGGGGAGTCGGGGTCGGGCAAGTCGATGACATCGCTCGCCATCGCCCAGCTCGTGCCCGACCCTGGCGTCGTCGAGGCGACGAGACTCCGCTTCCTCGGCACGGACCTTCTCGGCACGAGCAAGGGCAAGCTCCGGCGCCTCCTCGGCACGTCGCTCGCGATGGTCTTCCAGGACCCGATGTCGTCCTTCAACCCCTCGATGCGGATGGGCGAGCAGCTCGCCGAGGTCGCCACGGAGCACGCCGGGCTGACCAAGCGCGAGGCCCTCCGCCTCGCTGCCGACCGCATGGCCGCCGTCCGCATCACCGATCCCGACCGGCGCGTGCGGCAGTACCCGTACGAGTTCTCCGGCGGCATGCGCCAGCGGGCCATGATCGGCATGGGCCTGATGGTGACACCGCGCCTCATCATCGCCGACGAGCCGACGACCGCCCTCGATGTGACGGTGCAGCGGCAGGTGCTCGACCTCCTGCGGGCGATCCGCGAGGAGGAGGGCGCCTCGATCCTCTTCATCAGCCACGACATCTCCGTCATCGCCGAGCTCTGCGACCGCGTCTTGGTCATGTACGCCGGCGAGATCGTCGAGGAGCTCGCCGCCGACGACCTCTCGCGGGCGACGCACCCGTACACGCGGGCGCTGCTGGCCGCCGTTCCCCACATGGCGACGCCGTTGGACCGTCCGCTGGCCACACTGGCGGATGCTGCGGCAACCGGCCGGCTCCCCGCCGCCGACGACGCCGTCACATCCGGCGGACAGACCAGGGAAGACGCCGAGGTGAGCACACCATGAGCGAGCTGCGTTTCGAAGACGTCACGATCAAGTACGGCATCGGGCGGTCCGCCATGACGGCCGTGGAGGACGTCAACCTCACCGTGCCCGAAGGCTCCGTGGTCGGGGTCGTCGGCGAGTCCGGATCGGGCAAGTCGACTCTCGCCCGCGCGGCGGTCGGACTCGTCCCGCTGTCGGCCGGCCGCATCACCGTCGCGGGGCGACCGGTGCCGCATCGCGGTCCCCGGCCGCTGCAGATGGTGTTCCAGGACCCGTACTCGTCTCTGGACCCGCGCATGACGCTCGGGGAGAGCATCGCCGAGATCATGCCGTCGGGGATGAGTCGGCGCGACCGCGCCGCAGAGGTGTCGCGGCTGATGAAGCTGGTTCACCTCGATCCTGAGCGTGCCGGCAGCTACCCCGCTCGGCTCTCCGGCGGACAGCGCCAGCGCGTCGCGATCGCGCGGGCACTCGCCGGGCGCCCGCGCGTGCTCATCGCCGATGAGATCACCTCCTCGCTCGACGTGCTCATCCAGGGCGCGATCTTGAACCTCATCCGCGAGCTCCAGGCCGAACTCGGCCTGTCGATGCTGTTCATCTCGCACAACCTCGCCGTCGTCCGCTACGTCGCCGCGCGCGTGGCGGTCATGCGCGACGGGCACCTCGTCGAAGAGGGGCCGACCGCCGAGGTCCTCGGCGACCCGCGCGACGAGTACACGCGCGAGCTGCTGGCCGCCATCCCCCGTCCCGTTCACTTCACCCCCTGACCGCGAAGGAGCACGCTGTGACCCGCAGAATGCGCATCGACGACACCCCGGCCCTCACCATCCCGAGCCAGCCGGCGCTGTCTCCCGACGGCCGCCGCACGGTGTACGTGCTCGGCGGCGTCGACGCCGCCGACGACCGCGCGACGAGCTCGCTGTGGGTGGCGACGGAGGGTGACGCCCGACAGCTCACACAGGGCACGAGCGATGTCGCCCCGGTCTTCTCCCCCGACGGGGAGACGCTGGCGTTCCTGCGGGACGGACAGCTGTGGACCCTCCCGGTCTCCGGTGGCGAGGCGCGGCAGCGCACGCACCTTCCTCTGGGCGCCGGGCCCGCCGTATGGAGTCCCGACGGCACGTCGATCGTCTTCTCCGCCCCTGTCGACCCGTCGGCGCCTGCGGGAGAGAGCGCCGATGATCGCGCCGCCCGTGACACCGCACCGCTCGTCACCGACGGCATCGATTACATGGTCGACGGGGCATGGCTGGTGCGCGATGTGCACGCGCAGCTGCATCTGCTGGATCTCGCCACCGGCGCGGTCGTGCAGATCACCGACGGCGACGCGGATGCCGTGAGCCCGGCGTTCTCCCCCGACGGCGAGACGATCGCCTACAGCACCAAGCCCACCGGCGTCGACGATCTGACGTTCCACTCCGCGGTGCACGTCGTCTCGGCCACCGATCACGCCGCTGCACCTCGCCTCGTGGCGTTCGCCGAAGGCTACGCGGCGACGGTGTCGTACTCTCCCGACGGCTCCACGCTGATCGTCATCGGCTGGACCGGCGACCCGGAGGGCTTCGCGAGCCTGTACACCGTCGATCCGTCCACCGGCGCGGTCGCCGATCTCTCGGCCCCCCTCGACCGCAACGTGATGCCGGGAGCTCCCGCATATCCCGGCGCGATCCCGCAGGTCACCGCCGCCGGCGACGTGCTGTTCGCCATTCGCGACCGCGGATGCACGCACCTGTACGCCGTGCCGCTCTCCGGCGGTGCCCCGCGTCTGGTGTTCGGCGCCGACGGAGACGTCGTGAGCGGTCTTTCGGTCGCCGGCGACACCGCGGCCCTCGCCCTGTCGACACCGACGTCTTTCGGTGAGATCGTGCGACTCGATCTCACGACCGGCGCGTCCGTCGTGCTGACCTCGCACGGCTACGCACCCGACGGCGCCGAGCTGTTCGTCCGCGAGTCGCGCGAGTTCACGATCGATGACGGCACCGTCGTTCAGGGCTGGATCGTCCGCGACCCCGCGGTCACCGGTCCGACTCCCCTTCTCGTCGACATCCACGGCGGTCCGCACAACGCCTGGAACGCCGCCGTCGATGAGATGCACGTGTTCCACCAGGAGCTGGTCGCTCGTGGCTGGAGCATCCTTCTGATCAACCCGCGCGGAAGCGACGGGTACGGTCAGGACTTCTGGCGCGGCGTCCGCGGAGCGTGGGGCGTCGCGGACGCCGATGACTTCCTGCAGCCGATCGACGAGCTCGTCGCCGAGGGCCTCGCCGACCCGAAGCGGCTCGCCGTGACCGGGTACAGCTACGGCGGATACATGACGGCATATCTCACCGGGCACGACGATCGATTCGCCGCGGCCGTCGCCGGCGGCGTCGTGTCGGACCTCACCAGCATGGGCGGCTCGAGCGACGACGCGCACCTGCTGAGCATCTTCGAGATCGGGGCCCTGCCCTGGAAGAGCGAGGACCGCGACCGTCTGGCCGAGATGTCGCCCCTCACGGCGGTCGAGAACGTGACGACTCCGACCCTCGTGCTGCACGGCGAGAAGGATCTGCGCTGCCCCCTCGGTCAGGCGCAGCAGTGGCATTACGCCCTGCGTGAGCAGGGTGTGCCCACGCAGCTCGTCGTCTACCCGGGCGGCAGCCACGTCTTCCCGCTGCTGGGAACCCCCAGCCATCGCCTGGACTACGCCCGCCGCGTCGTCGAGTGGGTCGAGCGCTACGCCGGCTCCAGCGCCGGGCCGCGCCCTGCCGCGATCGACGCCGCCCACTGGCAGAAGCGCCTCGACGTGCTCGCGGCACGCCACGGCGTCCCGGGGGCGCAGCTCGGCATCCTCCGCTACTCCCCCGACGGCTCGGATGACCAGGTCGTGGTCGGAACCGGCACCCTCAACAAGAACCTGCCGGAGGGATCGGCGCGGGTGGCTCCCGACGCGGTGTTCCAGATCGGGTCGATCTCGAAGGTGTGGACGGCGACCGTGATCATGCGCCTGATCGAGCAGGGCCACTTCACTCTCGACACTCCGGTGCACGCGATTCTCCCGGGTCTGCGGCTCGCCAACGACGAATTGACGCGGGGCGTGACAGTTCGCCACCTTCTCACGCACACCAGCGGCATCGACGGCGACATCTTCACCGACACCGGGCGGGGCGACGATTGCCTGGAGAAGTACGTCGGTCTCCTCTCGGATGCCGCGCAGAATCACCCGCTCGGGGCGACCTGGTCGTACTGCAACTCCGGCTTCAGCATGCTCGGGCGCATCATCGAGGTCGTCACCGGAAGCATCTGGGACACCGCGATGCGCGAGCAGCTGTTCGCTCCGCTCGGCCTCACCCACACCGTGACGCTTCCCGAGGAGGCGATCCTCTTCGCCGCGGCGGTGGGCCACGTCGAAGATGGCGGTCAGCAGGTCGTCACGCCGGCGTGGGCGCTGCCGCGCTCGGTCGGCCCCGCCGGCCTCATCACCGCGCGCGCCGCCGATGTCCTGGCGTTCGCCCGGCTGCACCTGTCGAACGGACTCACCGCCACCGGCGAGCGCCTCCTCAGCGAAGAGAGCGTCGCTGACATGCGGGCATTCCACGTGGAAGTGCCCGACAAGCAGGTGCTCGGTGACTCGTGGGGCCTCGGCTGGATCCGCTTCGACTGGAACGGCGACCGCCTGTACGGCCACGACGGCAACACGATCGGGCAGGCGGCGTTCCTGCGGATCCATCAGGAGTCCGGCGTCGCCGTGACGCTCCTCACCAACGGCGGCCACGCTCGCGATCTGTACGAGGAGCTCTACCGCGAGATCTTCGCCGAGCTGTCGGGGCTGGACATGAAGCATCCGGTGCAACCGCCGGCCGAGGCCGTCGAGGTCGACATCACCCCGTACCTGGGCGTCTACGAGCGAGCCTCGGTGCGCGAAGAGGTCCTCCAGGGCGCCGACGGGCCGCTCCTGCGCACGACGGTGCTCGGACCGCTCGCCGAGGTCGTCGCCGACCCCGTCGACGAGTATCCGCTGACGCCGATGCGCGAGGGCGTGTTCGCGCTGCGCGAGCCCGGCGCGCAGACGTGGATGACGGCCACCTTCTACGCGCTCGAGGGCGGGGAGAAGTACCTCCACTTCGGCGCGCGCGCGACGCCGAAGGTCTCGAGCAGCGTCTGATGGAACCCGCCCAGCCCGTCGCCGAGGCCGCTGCGTCGATCACGCAGGAGCAGCTTCTCGACACCCTCCGTCGTCTCGTCGAGCGGGAGTCGCCGTCGACCGATCTCCCCGCGGTGGCCCGCTCGGCCGATCTGGTCGCCGAGCTCGGCGCACGCATCCTCGGCGCGACGCCGCAGCGCGTGCTCCGCGACGGGCGCTCGCACGTCGTGTGGCGCTTCGGGGGGCCGGTGCGCGTGCTCCTGGTCGCCCATCACGACACGGTGTGGCCGCTCGGCACCCTGGAGCGTCGCCCCTTCGCCGTGATGGACGGGGTCGTCACCGGACCCGGATGCTTCGACATGAAGGCGGGACTGGCCATGGCGCTGCACGCGCTCGCCGACCTGCCCGACCGCGCCGGGGTGACACTCCTCGTGACCGGTGACGAGGAGCTCGGGTCGCCGAGCTCCCGCTCGCTCATCGAGACCGAGGCGGAGGGTGCGCGGGCCGCGCTCGTGCTGGAGGCGTCGGCCGACGGCGCACTCAAGACGGCACGCAAGGGAGTCTCCCTGTACGAGATCGCCGTCGAGGGCCGGGCCGCCCACGCGGGGCTCGAGCCGGAGCGGGGAGCGAACACCACCGTCGAGCTCGCCACTCTGACGCTCGCGATCGCCGCCCTCGGGTCCGCGACCGAGGGAACGACCGTCACCCCGACGCTCGCGGAGTCCGGCACCACGACGAACACGGTGCCCGCCGCGGCGCGACTGTGGGTGGACGTGCGCGCACGCACCTCCGCCGAGCTCGAACGCGTCGATCGCGCCGTGCGGAGCTACGCTCCGGCCGTCGAAGGGACCCGGATCCGAGTCGCCGGCGGCATCAACCGGCCACCGTTGGAAGAGGCGTCCTCCGCCGAGCTGTTCGCCCGCGCCGGCCGCGTCGCCGAGCGTCTGGGGCTCCCCGCACCGCGGGGCATCGCCGTGGGAGGGGCGAGTGACGGCAACTTCACCGCCGGGATGGGTGTTCCCACGCTCGACGGTCTCGGAGCGGTCGGCGACGGAGCCCACGCCGAGCATGAGCACGTCGTCGTCGCAGAGCTGGAGCCCCGCACGAGGCTGCTGCGCGAGCTCATCGCCGACATCCTGAGAGAGGACGACCCATGGCACGCGTGATCCAGGCAGACCCCCTGGTGGGTACCGCCCTGCACGACGCCGAGCGTGCGGCCGCCGGCGCGACCGTGTCGGTACGCGAGCTGACGTCCGTGGCCGATCAAGCCGCATCCGTGCGGCTGCTCTCGGACATCTGGGCACGCAGCGCCCAGAACCCGCCCGTCCCGACCGAGTTGCTGCGGGCGCTCAGCAAAGCGGGCAACTACATCGCCGGCGCGTTCTCCGGCGTGGAGCTCGTCGGCGTGGCGATCGGCTTCCACTCCGACCCCGGCCGGCACGCGCTGCACAGCCATATCGCCGGCGTCTCCCCCGCGTACGCGGGCCGCTCGGTGGGGTACGCACTGAAGCTGCATCAGCGTGCCTGGGCGCTGCAGCACGGCATCGACACCATCGAGTGGACGTTCGACCCGCTGGTCTCCCGCAACGCCTACTTCAACATCGTGAAGCTGGGGGCCCTCCCCGTGGAGTACCTGCCGAACTTCTACGGCGAGATCGAGGACGGCGTGAACACCGACGACGAGACCGACCGGCTCCTGGTGCGCTGGCAGCTCCTCAGCGAGGAGGCCCGCGCCGCCGCTGCCGGTTCCCCCCGCCGCGTCGACCCGACGGGCGCGGGCGTCGTGAGCGTCGAGGTGCCCCCCGACATCGTCGCCATCCGGCACGAAGATCCGCCGCTCGCGCAGAGCTGGCGTCGCACCGTGCGCGCGCGGATGACCGAGCTGCTCGACGCCGGCGGGCGAGTCGTCGGGTTCGACCGAGCGACGGGCTATCTCATCCAGCAGGCGGGAGACGAGAAATCGTGAACATCGAGGGCTTCGAGCTCAGGCGGGTGGCGATGCCGCTCGTCTCCCCGTTCCGGACGTCGTTCGGCACGCAGACCTCGCGCGACATCTTGCTGATCAGGGCGGTGACGGATGCCGCGGAGGGCTGGGGCGAGTGCGTGACGCTGCCCACGCCGGTCTACTCTCCGGAGTACACCGACGCCGCCGTCGACGTCCTCACGCGCATCTTCCTGCCGGCGCTCGGCGCCGCGCGCCTGTCGGGGGCGCACGAGGTGGCGGAGGTGCTGCATCCGTTCAAAGGACACCGCATGGCGAAGGCCGCGGTGGAGATGGCGCTGCTGGACGCGGAGCTGCGCGCGGAAGGGCGCTCGTTCGCACGAGAGCTCGGCGCCGTGCACGACCGCGTGCCCTCGGGCGTCTCGGTCGGCATCATGGACGAGATCCCGCGTCTCCTCGACGCCGTGGGAGCGTACCTCGACGAGGGCTACGTCCGCATCAAGCTCAAGATCGAGCCGGGATGGGACATCGATGTCGTCCGCGCCGTTCGCGAGCGCTTCGGCGACGACGTCCCGCTGCAGGTCGACGCGAACACCGCGTACACCCTGCGCGATGCGCAGCATCTCGCGCGGCTCGACGAATTCGGACTGCTCCTCATCGAACAGCCGCTCGAGGAGGAGGACATGCTGGGGCACGCCGACCTCGCCAGGATCGTCAAGACCCCCATCTGCCTCGACGAGACGATAACGTCGGCGCAGTCGGCGGCCGCTGCCATCCGCCTGGGCGCGACGAGCATCATCAACATCAAGCCCGGGCGCGTCGGCGGATACCTCGAGGCCCGTCGCATCCACGACCTCGCCGCCGCCCACGGGGTGCCGGTGTGGTGCGGCGGAATGGTCGAGTCGGGGATCGGCCGGGCCGCCAACGTCGCCCTGGCCGCGCTTCCCGGGTTCACCCTCCCCGGCGACGTGTCGGCGAGCGACCGGTTCTACCGCGTCGACCTGACGGAGCCGTTCGTGATCACCGACGGGTACATGTCGGTTCCTCAGGGACCGGGGCTGGGCGTCACGCCGATCCCGGAGATCCTCGACGAGCTCACGACGTCCGTGGAGTGGGTGGCCGTCTGAGAGCTACGCTCCCGGTTATGGGTCAAGGAGCACGATCGTCGTGGGGACGCCTTCTCGCCGACCTCGGCTCCACCCTCCTCGAGGTCGTGCACGGGCGGATCCCCGCGGATCGTCCGGTGGGCGGCGTCGTGATCCACGACCCTGTCGACGAGCCCGTCTACCCGGAGAACTCCCTCGTGCTCGCCGTGGGCGTGCACACGCCCGATGCTCTCGCGCCGCTGCTGACCGGAGCCGGGCGCAACGGCGGCATCGCGGTGATCGTGCGCTCCCCCGTCGACCTGACAGACGACGTGCGGCGCGCCGCTGACGATGCGGGCGTCGCGATCCTGGGGCTCGCGCGCGGCGCCACGTGGACGCAGCTGGCCGCGCTGCTGCGATCCATGCTCGCCGAGGACGACATCGGCCACACTCAGGCGGAATCGCTCGACGGGATCCCCGCCGGCGATCTCTTCGCCGTGGCGAACGCGATCTCTGCTCTGCTGGATGCCCCCGTCACGATCGAGGACCGCTCCTCTCGCGTGCTGGCGTTCTCGGGGCGGCAGGACGAAGCCGACGCCTCCCGCATCGAGACGATCATCGGCCGGCAGGTGCCCGATCGCTACGCGCAGGTGCTCGTCGAGCGCGGCGTGTTCCGCGACCTGTACCAGAGCGACCGTCCCGTCGTCGTCGATCCCATCGAGATGGACGAGGTCGTGACCCAGCAACGCGTGGCGATCGCCGTTCGCGCGGGGGACGAGGTGCTGGGCTCCATCTGGGCCGCGATGGACGGCCCGGTCACCCCGGAGCGGGCCGCGACGCTCCGGGAGGCCGAGACCCTCGTCGCCCTGCACCTCCTGCGCGTGCGCGCCGGCGCCGACGCCGAGCGGCGCCTGCGGGCGGAGCTCGTCAGTCGTGCGGTCGAGGGCGGTCCGGAGGCGCGCGATGCGCTCAGCCGCCTGGGGCTCGCGGGCCGACGGGTGTCGGTGATCGCCGCCGCAGCCCTGCCCGACGAGGACGGCGACGCATCCGAGCAGGCGGATCAGGAGCGGATGGCCGCGCGGGAGCTTCTCCTCGACGCGCTCACCATGCACCTCTCCGCGGTGCAGCCGGGAGCGGCCGTCGCCTTCGTCGCCGACACCGCCTACGGCATCATCCCCGTGGCCGACGCCGCCGCGGAGGACCGGTCGGCCGCACTGTCCGAGGACTTCGTACGGCGCATCAGCGGCCGCATCCCGGCCGTCGTGGCCATCGGGCACGCCGCCGACGACGTCGCCGGCATCGCCGCTTCGCGTGCCGAGGCTCGGCGGGTGCTGCGCGTGCTCACGACCCGCGCCGGGACACGGCGCGTGGCGCGCATGGCCGATGTCGAGACCGAGTCGCTCCTCCTCGAGCTGCGCGACCTCCGCGCCTCCCGCGGGGAGACCGCATCCGGCTTCCTCGCGCGACTCGTCGACTACGACCGGCGCACCGGCTCCGAGCTGGTGAACACGCTGGCGGCCTGGCTCGACAACTTCGGCGACGTGCCGGCAGCGGCGGCGGCGACGTTCCTGCACCCGAACACCTTCCGCTACCGCCTGCGGCGAGTCGCGGAGGTGGGCGAGATCGACCTCACCGACGGCGACACGCGCTTCGCGGCCATGCTGCAGCTGCGGATCCGCCGCGACTGAGCGCCGCCCGCAGATTCGGACGATGCCGGCTGATTCGGATGCCTCGCACTGGGGCATCCGAATCCGCGACCCATCTCCGAATCCGCGGCGCGAGGAAGCGCGAGGTCACAACTGGCGGAGGATCTCCTCGACCTTGGCCTTGGCGTCGCCGAAGAGCATCGCGGCGTTGTCACGGAAGAACAGCGGATTCTGCACGCCCGCGTAGCCCGACGCCATCGAGCGCTTGAACACGATGACGTTGTTCGCCTCCCACACCCGCAGCACCGGCATCCCCGCGATGGGCGAGCTGGGATCCTCGGCGGCGGCCGGGTTGACGGTGTCGTTCGCGCCGATCACCAGCACCACATCGGTGTCGGCGAGGTCGTCGTTCACCTCGTCCATCTCCAGCACGATGTCGTAGGGCACCTTCGCCTCGGCCAGCAGCACGTTCATGTGCCCCGGCAGGCGCCCGGCGACGGGATGGATGCCGAAACGCACGTCCACGCCCTTCTCCCGCAGGCGCTGCACGAGCTCGGCGACCGGATACTGGGCCTGGGCCACGGCCATCCCGTACCCCGGGGTGATGACGACGGTGGATGCGGCCGTGAGGAGCTCCGCGGCGCCCACGGCGTCGATCTCCCGGTGCTCGCCCACCTCTTCCTCGCCGTCCTTGCGCGGGGCCTCGATGCCGAACCCGCCGGCGATCACCGAGAGGAAGGAGCGGTTCATGGCCTTGCACATGATGTACGACAGGTAGGCACCCGACGAGCCGACGAGGGCGCCGGTCACGATCAGGAGGTCGTTGTTCAGCAGGAAGCCGGCCGCGGCGGCCGCCCACCCGGAGTAGCTGTTCAGCATCGAGACGACCACCGGCATGTCGCCGCCGCCGATCGAGGCCACCAGGTGCCATCCGAGGGCCAGCGCGAGCACCGTCACGGCGATGAGGAGGCCGAGCGCTGGCGTGATCACGTACCAGACCGTCAGCGCGACGAAGGCGACGAGGGCGCCGACGTTGAGGATGTTCTTCCCCGGCAGCACGAGGGGTTTGGAGGAGATGCGCGCAGACAGTTTCAGGAACGCCACGATCGAGCCGGTGAAGGTCACCGCCCCGATGAACACGCCGATGAACACCTCGGCGTGGTGGATGTCGCGGAGGGCGCCGGTCAGGTGCGGCTCGTTGAGCGCGCCGTTCCATCCGACGAGCACGGCGGCAAGACCGACGAACGAGTGCAGCAGCGCGATGAGCTCCGGCATCCCCGTCATCTCGACGCGTCGGGCACGCCACAGGCCGATGGCGCCGCCGACGAGCACGGCGACGACGAGGAGGATCAGTCCGACGGAGGCCTGCGGGTCGCCCCACGCGTTCTGCACGGTGACCCACACCGTGGCGACGAGGGCGAGCACCATGCCGCCGATGCCGAAGGCGACGCCCGAGCGGGCGCTCTCGTGCGTGCTGAGTCCGCGCAGGCTCAGCACGAACAGGACCGCGGCGACGATGTACGCGGCGGTTGCGAGGGATGCGGCGGTCATCGGTCGCCCTTCGAGAACATGGCGAGCATCCGCCGGGTGACGGCGAAGCCGCCGAAGATGTTGATGGAGGCCAGGAGCACCGCGACGGCGGCGAGGATCTGCACGACGAGGTTCGGCACGGCCAGCTGGAGCATGGCACCGACGACGATGATCCCCGAGATCGCGTTGGTCACGCTCATGAGGGGCGTGTGCAGCGCATGGTGCACCTTCCCGATCACGTAGAAGCCCACGACGATCGAGAGGACCAGCACGGTGATGTGCTGCGGGAGCGGCGCGGGGGCGACGGCGGCGAGCAGGAACAGCAACGCCGCGCCGAGCACGACGAGTCCGCCCTTCGCTGCGGCGCTCATCGGCTTCTTGACCTTCGACGGGGCGGTTGCCGCGGCCTCCGCCGGCTTCGGGGCCGGCGCGGCCGCCACCGAGACCGCCGGCGGCGGCCAGGTCGACTCGCCGTCGCGGACCACGGTGATGGAGCGCTGCACGACGTCGTCGAAGTCGATGACGAGCTGCCCGTCCTTGCCGGGCGTGAGCAGCTTGAGCAGGTTCGCGAGATTCGTGCCGAACAGCTGCGAGGCCTGCGTGGGAAGCCGCGAGGCGAGATCGGAGTAGCCGAGGATCGTGACGCCGTTGTCGGTGACGATGCGCTCGCCCGCAACGGAGCCCTGCACGTTTCCCCCCTGTGCCGCCGCCATGTCGACGATGACGCTGCCGGGCTTCATCGCCGCGACGTCGGCCGCGGTGATGAGGACCGGCGCCGCGCGCCCGGGGATGAGCGCGGTGGTGATGATGATGTCGACCTCGCGTGCCTGGTCGGAGTAGAGCTGGGCCGCCGCGACGTCGTATGCCTCGCTCGTCGCCTTGGCGTAGCCATCCGTCGATTCCATGACCTCGTCGACGACCACGGGGAGGTACTGACCACCGATGGACTTGACCTGGTCGGCCACCTCGGGGCGAGGGTCGGTGGCGCGCACGATCGCGCCGAGGCTCGACGCGGCGCCGATCGCGGCCAGGCCCGCGACGCCCGCCCCGGCCACCAGCACGGTCGCCGGCGGCACCTTGCCGGCGGCGGTGACCTGCCCGGTGAAGAAGCGTCCGAACTCGTGCGCGGCCTCCACGACGGCGCGATACCCGGCGATGTTCGCCATCGAGCTCAGCACGTCCATCGACTGCGCGCGCGAGATGCGCGGGACGGCGTCGAGCGCGAGCGCGGTGATGCCACGGGTCTGCAGCGACTCACGGACATCCACCCGCAGCGCCGGCGACAGCGTCGCGATGAGGGTCGCGCCGTCGGCGAGCAGCGCCACCTCGGCGGGGGTCGGCGCGTTGACCTTCAGGACCACGTCGCTTACCCAGGCGACGGCCCGGTCGACGACCGCGGCGCCGGCGTCGGCGTACGCGGCGTCGGGGAAGGAGGACGCTGCGCCGGCGCCCGTCTCCACGACGACGTCGTAACCGAGCCCGGTCAGCGTGCGGACGGTGGCGGGAGTCGCGGCCACGCGGGTCTCCCCCGCGGACTCGGCGACGATGCCCATGCGCGTCATGACGGCTCCTCGATGGTGGGACGGTCGGTCGGCGGGAGTTGCGGAACTTCACGGTCCCCCGACCGAACCCCGAAACTCTATCGATGCCCTCGCTCCCATCCGCCCGTTTCGGGCGGCGGCCACACGAAAGAACGCGCGATCTTTCGAGCCTGCTAAGAGCGTCGCCGTGCTCGACCCCTGACGCTCGGGGCACGCCTCTTGCGTGAATCGGCTGCTAAACCCGCGGGTTTAGCAGCCGATTCACGCAAGTGGGCGCTTAGCGCGAGCTGACCGTGCCGAACAGCCGCGCGATGGGGGCGAGGAGCAGCGGTCGCGCTGCGACGAGAGCCCCGATCGTGACGGCGATCGAGACGACGAAGATCCAGAACCCGGTCCAGTTCACCGCATCCTGCGCGGCGTACATGTGGTTGAGGTTGCGGAGCGCACCCGTCGCGAACACCAGTGCCACGTGGGCGAGGATGAACAGCACGAAGTAGATCATCACCGGGAAGTGGATCTTCCGCGCCCACTCCACCGGATACAGCCGGTTGAGCGTCTTCGCGTTCGCCGGCCAGATGCCCGACATCCGCACGCCCGTCGCCACGGCCAGCGGCGCGGCGACGAAGACGGTGGCGAAGTAGGCCAGCTGCTGGAGCGAGTTGTAGTTGACCCAGCCGTTCTCGGTGGGCCAATCGAGCGAGACGTACTGCAGCCCGGCGCTGAGGGCGTTGGGGAAGACCTCCCAGCTCGTCGGAACGATCCGCATCCACTGCCCCGTGACGAACAGCAGCACGATGAAGACCACGCCGTTGGTCACCCACAAGATGTCGAGCGACTGGTGGAACCAGAGCGCCAGGCTGATCTTCCGCTTGGAGTTGCCCCGTGGCGACCAGAACGCGGACGGTCGCTTCTCACCACGCACCTGAAGGCCGGTGCGGATGATGAGGACGATCAGGAAGGCGTTGAAGAAGTGCTGCCATCCCAGCCAGGCCGGGAAGCCCACGGGCGCGCCCTCCGGCAGGTGGTACTCGCCGGGGAAGGCCTCGAGGAAGCCGGAGCCCCACTGCGTCGACAGCAGCCACCGGACCAGGGCGACCGCCATGGCCGCGGCCACGAGAAGCCCGCCACCGAGGACGACGACGATGCCTGCCCACTGCGCCCGGGTGAACGGCCCGATGCGCTTCGGTTCCGGCCGCGGACCCCGCGGCCCTGTCGCGGCCGCTCCGGGGTACACCGTCGGGGTGAAGGGCAGCGGCGCCCGCGGTCCGCTGGCGACGACGACGGATGCGGCGGGCGCCGCGGCCGCTCGTCCGGGAGCTTCGGCCCCCGGCGCCTCGTCGCCGGCCGCGACCGGCTCGACGACACGACGCCCAACGGCGTTGGCGGGCGGCCACGGGTCGCCGCCGGCCTCACGCGGCAGTCCTCGGCGAAGCGCGACGGCCTCGCTCGCGGCCGCGGAGGCTCCGTTCGGGGCGCTCGATGTGCGTTGGGGCGCACCCTGGTCGCCCCGAACCACATCCGCCGCCCCGAACCCGGAATCAGCCCCGGATGCGGCGGCGGGCGCCGCCGAGGGAGTCCCAGCAGGGACCGACCCGGCGGGCGCGCCTCCCGCGGACGCGACCGCGGGAGGCGCGGCGGGCGAGGACGCGACGGTGGCGGCCGCGACGGCGGCGGCGGGCGGCCACGGCTCCCCGCCCGGCGTGCGCGGCAGTCCGCGGCGCAGCGTGACGCCGGGCGCCGCCGAGGCCGCCGCAGCGGCGTTCGGGGCGCTCGATGTGGTTTGGGGCGCACCCTGGTCGCCCCGAACCACATCCGCCGCCCCAAACCCGGAATCGGAGGCGGGCGCGGGCGTGGCACCGGGCGCGGGCGCGGGCGCGACACCGGGAGCGGACGCGGGCGCGGGAGCGGCATCGGAGGCGGGCGCGGGCGCCGCATCCGGCGCGCGGAAGCCACCGGGAACGGGGATGTCCGCGGGGGGCCACGGGGCACCGCCCGGGGTGCGAGGGAGGCCGCGACGAAGGGTACCGGGCATGTCAGGCCTTGCGGGCTTCGAGCGCAGCGATCAGCTGCGGCACGACGGTGAACACGTCGCCGACGACGCCGAAGTCGGCGATGTCGAAGATCGGAGCGTCGGCGTCCTTGTTGACCGCGACGATGGCCTTGGCCGTCTGCATGCCCGCGCGGTGCTGGATCGCGCCCGAGATGCCCAGCGCGACATACAGCTGCGGCGAGACCGAGACGCCGGTCTGGCCGACCTGCGCGGCGTACGGGATGTACCCCGCATCGACGGCGGCACGCGAGGCGCCCACTGCTGCGCCCAGCGCATCGGCGAGCTGCTCGGCCAGAGCGAAGCCCTCGGCCGACCCGAGCCCGCGTCCGCCCGAGACGACCTTGGCCGCACCGCGGAGGTCCGGTCGGGTCGTCGCCGCGACGGCGGGCTCGAACCCGTCGACGGATGCCGCTGCAGAGCCGGATGCGGCCGCCTCCAGCCGTTCGATCGTGGGCGCGGCAACCGCCTCGGCCCGGGCGTCGACCGCTCCCTGTCGCACCGTGACCACGAGCGGCCCGAAGGTCGCCGCCGAGACGGTGTTGTACGCCCCGCCGTAGACGGAGTGCTGCGCGACGATGCCTTCGTCGTCACGCGAGACACCGACGGCATCGGCGGCCACCGCGAGCCGCAGACGCGCCGCCAGGCGACCGGCCGCGTCGCGACCCTCGATGGAGTTCGCGACGAGCACGGCATCCGGCTGCGCCTGCGCCACCGCGGCGGCCAGGGCGTCCACGACCGGCACGGTCAGCTGAGACGAGACGGCGTCGGTCTCCGCCACGAGCACGCGGGCGGCGCCGAGCGCGGCGGCGGCCTGGGCGGCCGCGTCCCCGGTTCCCGGGGCGGTCACCACGAGCGCCACGGGGGCGCCCACGGCTGCCGCGGCACCGAGCAGTCCGGCGGCGGTCGGCGCGGGAGCACCCTCGGCGGTGGTCTCCACCCAGACCAGGATCGTCGAATCAGTCATCAGTTACTCCCTCACGCCAGCTTGTTCGACAGCAGGTATTCGGCCAGCTTCTCGCCGGCGTCGCCCTCGTCCACGATCTTCACGCCCGCCGCACGCGCGGGGCGCTCCGAAACCGACACCAGGATGCTGCGCGCCGCGGAGAAGTCGTCGGGGTCCACTCCGAGGTCGGCCACCGGCACCGTCTCGTACGGCTTCTTCTTGGCGGCCATGATCCCCTTGAAGTTCGGGAATCGCGCCTCGGGAAGCGCCTCGGTGATCGAGACCACGGCGGGAAGCGGCGCCGACACCGCGACGATGCCGGCGTCGGACGCCCGCGATCCGGACACGGAGTCGTCGGAGATCGTCACCGCTGCCAGTGCCGTCACCTGCGGCCAGCCGAGATGCTCGGCGATCATCGCCGGCACGATCCCGCCGACGCCGTCGGTGGAGAGGTTCCCGGCGATCACGAGGTCGGGGTCCACGCGGCGCACCGCGGCGGCGAGCACCTCAGCCGTCAGCGACATATCGGCTCCCACGAGCGCGTCGCCGACGACGTGCACGGCCGAGGTCGCGCCCATGGCCAAGCCCTTGCGCACGGTGGTCACGGCGGATTCCGGCGCCACCGTCACCACGACGACCTCGGTGCCGGCATGAGCGTCGGCGTAGGTCAGGGCGACTTCGAGGGCACGCTCCCCGATCTCGTCGAGCACCGACTCGGATGCGCCACGGTCGGCCAGGCCCGTCTCCAGGTTGAGCTTGCGGTCACCATAGGTGTCGGGAACTTCTTTGATCAGAACGGCGATCTTCACGGAGCGGTCTCCTTCGTGCGGCGTGAACGGGAAAACGGGGCGGGCACGACGCGGGATGCCCTCGCCCCGCCGGTACGGTGAGGGACGGGAGGTGCCATGGCCAAGCGACTGTCGGTCGATCCGATCGCCGAGGCGAAGCGCCAGTGGGAGGACCACGGGTGGTCGGACGCGGCGACGGGTATGACGGCCGTGACCTCGCTCATGCGCGCCCAGCAGCTGGCGCTGGCGAGCGTGGAGCGGGCGCTGAAGCCGTTCTCGCTCTCGTTCGCGCGCTTCGAGATGCTCCGGCTCCTGGCCTTCACGCGGGAGGGTCGACTTCCCCTGGCCAGTGCCGTGCGGCGTCTGCAGGTGCATCCGGCCAGCGTGACCAATACCGTCGACCGGTTGCGCCGCGACGGGCTGGTCGAGAAGGAGCCGCACCCCGAGGACGGCCGCGCGGCGGTCCTGGTGCTCACGGATGCGGGGCGCACGACGGTCGAAGAGGCCACCCTGGCGCTCAACGCGGTGTTCGCGGAGCTGGGGATGGCCCACGACGACGAAGTCGAATTGGTGCGCATCCTTGCACGATACCGTCGCGCGGCGGGGGATTTCGCCGACCCGGGGCCGACACCGCGTCCGCTCTGAACGGTCATCGGTGCCGGAAGTCGGGCGCGCGCTTCTCTCGGAAGGCAGCCATCCCCTCTTTCTGGTCGGCCCCGGAGAACAGCGCGGCGAAGACCTGCTGCTCGAACTTGAGGCCCTCGGCCAGCGTCGTCTCCAGCGCCGCATCGAGAGCGGCAGTGGCGGCGTAGAGCGCGGGGATCGATTTTGACGCAATCGTCTCGGCGATCGCGGCGACCTCGTCGTGCAGCTGGTCGGCGGGCACGACGCGGGACACGAGTCCCGCACGTTCGGCCTCTGCAGCATCGAGCGTGCGACCGGTCAGGATCAGGTCGGCAGCCCGGTACGACCCGAGGGCGCGGACGAGACGCTGCGTGCCGCCGATGCCGGGGATCACGCCGAGGTTGATCTCGGGCTGGCCGAAGCGCGCCGTGTCGGCGGCGATGATCATGTCGGCCATCATGGCGAGCTCGCATCCGCCGCCCAGGGCATAGCCCGCCACGGCCGCGATCACCGGGGTGCGGACGGCGGCGAATCGCCCCCACGCCCCGAAATGGTCGCCGACGATCATGTCGAGGGTCGACTTGTCTTCCATCTCCTTGATGTCGGCGCCTGCAGCGAACGCCTTGGCCGAACCCGTCACCACGATCGCCCCGATCTCGGGATCGGCGTCGAACGCCTCGGCGGCGTCGACGATCTCGTGCATGAGCGCGGTGTTGAGGGCGTTCAAGGCGGACGGTCGGTTCAGGGTGATCCAGCCGACTCGGCCGGTGGTCTCGGTGAGAATCGTGTCGTACGTCATCGTGCGGTTCCTCCGCTCGCGCTGTCGGCGCGGATGGTCTGGATGATCCCGGAGAAGTCCTTCGAGGCGCCGGGTCCGTCGGCGTACTCCCGGTAGATCTCGCGGGCGAGCAGTCCCATCTTGGCATCGACGCCGGTGAGGCCGATCGCCGCCTCGGCCAAGCCGAGGTCCTTCGACATCAGCGCACCGGCGAATCCGGGCTGGTAGTCGCGGTTCGCGGGGCTCGTGGGGACGGGCCCGGGCACCGGGCAGTTCGTCGTCAGCGCCCAGCACTGCCCAGAGGCGTTGGATGCCACGTCGAACAGCGCCTCGTGGCTCAGGCCCAGCCGCTCGCCCAGGACGAAGGCCTCCGCCACCGCAATCTGCGAGATGCCGAGGATCATGTTGTTGCAGACCTTCGCGGCCTGACCCAGGCCCGCCCCGCCGCAGTGCACGATCCGGCGACCCATCTTCTCCAGGAGCGGCAGCGCCGTCTGGAAGTCCCCCTCGGTCCCGCCGACCATGAAAGCGAGGGTCGCGTTCTCCGCGCCGACGACTCCGCCGGACACGGGGGCGTCCAGGCCACGATGGCCGGCGGCCTCGACGAGGGCGTGGGCGTCGCGCGACTCGTCGACGGCGATCGTGGAGCAGTCGACGAAGAGCGTGTCCGGGCGCGCCGCCGACAGCAGACCGGCGACGTCTCCGGATCCGCGGTACGCATCGAGGACGTGCCGGCCGCTGGGGAGCATCGTGATCACGACCTCCGCCTCGGCGACGGCTTCGGCGGGGGTCTCCGCAACGGCGATGCCCGCCGCTCGGCCGGCCTGGATGGCGGCCGGGACGACGTCGAACCCGAAGACGTCGTGCCCGGCGTCGACGAGATTCTTCGCCATGGGCAGGCCCATGTGGCCGAGGCCGAGAAAAGCGATCGTGGTCATCAGTTCTCCTTCGTGAACGCGAGATCTCCCCCGGGCGGAGGCTCGAAGTACGCCGTCACGTCTGCGCGCGTGACGGCGCCGAGACGTGCGGGGCTCCAGGCGGGCGAGCGGTCCTTGTCGATGATCTGGGCTCGCACGCCCTCGATGAAGTCGTGCGTGTGGAGGGCGTGCACCGACACGCGGTACTCCTGCACGAGTGCCTGCTCGAGGTCGTCGAGCGCGGCAGCCCGACGCAGCGACGCGAGCGTCACGGCGGCGGCGATGGGAGAGACGCGCCCGAGCGCCTCACGGGTGATGCCGGCGACATCCGAGAATCGCGCGAGGATCTCGCCCAGAGAGTCGCCCGCGAACATCGCGTCGATGTCGCTCCGCGCGGCCAGGAGCGCGCTGTCCGGTGCCGGATCCCCGACGGCCGCGAGGGCGGATGCCGGCGACTCCGCCTCGAGCGCGTCGACGAGGTCGGACAGCCGCTCGGCGGGGACGAAGACGTCGGAGAGTCCGAGCGCGATGGCGTCGCCGGCTCCCACGCTACGAGCGGTCAGCGCGACCGCCGTGCCGAGCTCGCCGGGGGCGTGCGAGAGCAGCCACGTGGCCCCGACGTCGGGGATGAACCCGATGCCGGTCTCGGGCAGACCCAGTCTGCTCCGCTCGGTGACGACCCGGTGGGCGCAGTGCGCAGAGATACCGATCCCGCCGCCGAGCACGATCCCATCCTGGATGGCGACGGTGGGTTTGGGGTACCGTGCCAGCCGGGCGTTGAGACGGTACTCATCTGCCCAGAACTCCCGCGACGCGCGACCGTCGCCCTGCGTGGCATCCCGGTACAGCGCGGCGATGTCGCCGCCTGCGCACAGCCCTCGCTCGCCGGCACCGGTGATCAGCACCGTGGCGACGGCGTCGTCATGCTCCCACTCCGCCAGGGCCGCCGTGAGAGCGCGGACCATGTCGTGCGTGAGCGCGTTGAGGGCCCGCGGGCGATTCAGCGTCAGGACGCCGAGCGCCCCGCGGCGCTCCGCGAGGACGTCCGGCTCGTCGGTCACCGCGCCCCCAGGAGGCTGCGTCCGACGATGAGGCGCATGATCTCGTTCGTGCCCTCGAGGATCTGATGCACCCTCAGGTCGCGAACCACCCGCTCGATGCCGTACTCCTGCAAGTATCCGTAGCCGCCGTGCAGCTGCAGGGCCTGATTGGCGACCTCGAACGAGGCGTCGGTGGCGAAGCGCTTCGCCAGCGCGCACGCGGCCGCAGCATCCGGTGCGCCGGCGTCGAGGGCAGCCGCGCCGCGCTCGAGAAGAGCGCGAGCCGCCTGAAGTTGGGTCTCCATGTCGGCGAGGGTGAACACGATGCTCTGGTTCGCCGCCAGCGGCGCACCGAAGGCCGAACGTTCCTGCACGTACGAGCGGGCACGCTCGAACGCCCACTGCGCGCCGCCGAGGGAGCACGCGCCCATGTTGAGCCGCCCGCCGTTGAGGCCCTTCATGGCGATGCCGAAGCCGTCGCCCTCCTCGCCGAGGCGGTTGGTCACGGGAACGCGCACCTCATCGAAGATGACCTGACGCGTCGGTTGGGCGTTCCAGCCCATCTTCTTCTCGTTCGGCCCGAAGCTCAGCCCCGCAGCCCCATCGGGCACGAGGATCGCGCTGATGCCGCTCGGACCCGCGGCACCGGTGCGGGCCATCACGATGTACACCGCCGACGACCCGGCGCCCGAGATGAACTGCTTCACGCCGTTGAGCACGTACTCGTCGCCGTCGCGCCGCGCCGACGTCGTGATCGCCGCGGCATCCGACCCGGCTCCCGGCTCGGTCAGGCAGTAGCTCCCGAGCTGGGTCATGGCGGTGAGCCCGGGCAGCCACGTGTCACGCTGCGCCTGCGTGCCGAACGTGTCGATCATCCACGCGACCATGTTGTGGATGGAGATGTACGCGGCGATCGTCGTGTCGCCGCCGGCGAGCGCCTCGAAGATCGCGACGGCGTCGAGGCGGGTCAGCCCCGCGCCGCCGTTGTCCTCGCTCACGTACACACCGCCGAGCCCGAGCTCGCCCGCTTGGGCCAGCACGTCGACGGGGAAGTGCTTGTCGGCATCCCACTGCGCAGCATGGGGGGCGAGGGCGGACTCGGCGAAGTCGCGGACGGCGCCCACGAGGGCTTCGCGCTCCTCGGTCATCTGTGCGTACATGATCAGTGCATCGTCGGGATGACGAAGCTCGCCCCTTCCTTGATGCCGGACGGCCAGCGGGTGGTGACGGTCTTGGTCTTGGTGTAGAACCGGAACGCGTCGGGGCCGTGCTGGTTGAGGTCACCGAACCCGGATCGCTTCCAGCCACCGAAGGTGTGGTACGCGATCGGGACGGGAATGGGCACGTTCACGCCGACCATTCCCACGTTGACACGCGTCGAGAAGTCGCGGGCGGCATCTCCGTCGCGCGTGAAGATCGACACTCCGTTGCCGTACTCGTGGTCGCTGGCGAGGGCGAGTGCCTCCTCGTAGGTCTCCGCGCGGGTGATGATGAGGACGGGTCCGAAGATCTCTTCCCGATAGATCGTCATGTCGGCAGTGACGTGATCGAACAGGGTGGGTCCGAGGTAGAACCCGTTCTCGTAGCCGGCGACCGTGTGTCCGCGGCCGTCGGCGAGGAGGGTGGCACCCTCGTCGATGCCCTGCTGGATGTATCCGCTGACCCTGTCCACCGCATCGCGACTGACCAGCGGCCCGTAGTCCACTCCGTCGGCCAGCGCGGGCCCGATCCGGAGCGTCTTGACCCGCTCGGCGAGCTTGGCGGAGAGGGCTTCGGCGGTGGCCTCCCCGACGGGGACGGCGACGGAGATCGCCATGCACCGCTCCCCCGCCGAACCGTATCCGGCGCCGATCAGCGCGTCGGCGACCTGGTCGAGGTCGGCGTCGGGCATCACGATCATGTGGTTCTTCGCGCCGCCGAAGCACTGCGCGCGCTTGCCGTTGGCGGCGGCGGTCGCGTAGATGTACTGCGCGATCGGAGTGGACCCGACGAATCCGACGGCCTTCACGCGATCGTCGTTCAAGATCGCGTCGACCGATTCCTTGTCGCCGTTGACGACGTTGAGCACGCCCGCGGGAAGCCCCGCCTCGAGGAAGAGCTCGGCGATGCGCAGCGGCACGGACGGGTCGCGCTCGCTGGGCTTGAGGATGAACGCGTTGCCGGCGGCCAGGGCCGGGCCCATCTTCCACAGCGGGATCATCGCGGGGAAGTTGAAGGGGGTGATGCCCGCGACCACGCCGAGGGGCTGGCGGAGGGAGTGGACGTCGATACCTGTTCCGGCGCCGGTGGTGAACTCGCCCTTGAGCAGGTGCGGGGCTCCGGCGGCGAACTCGATGACCTCGACACCGCGCTGGATGTCGCCCTTGGCGTCGTCGACGGTCTTGCCGTGCTCGCTGGAGAGCAAGCGGGCGAGGTTGTCCATGTCCTTCGCGACGAGATCGAGGAACTTCAGCAGCACACGCGCGCGACGCTGCGGATTCCACGCGCCCCAGACCAGCTGCGCCTCCTCGGCGTTGGCGATCGCCGCCTCGACCTCGGCCGTGGTCGCCAGCGGGACCCGGGCCTGCACCTCGCCGGTCGACGGGTCGTAGACGTCCCCGAATCGTCCGGATGTGCCCGCGACATGCTGTCCGCCCACGAAATGGGTCAATTCCTTCATCGGATCTCCTCCAGGGTTCTTCCCACTGAACCACGTTTTATTTTGAACCACAACTATCTCTTTGGCGCTCAAACTAATCAAGCCCGCGCACGGCCCTCTCTTGCGTGAATCGGCTGCATCCGGCGCCGGAATAGCCGCCGATTCACGCAAGTCGCGGGGCTACAGGATCAGCGCTCGCGCCGGGTCGGCGAGGATGGCGCCGAGCTCGGCCAGCACCGAGGAGCCCAGCTCGCCATCGACGAGACGATGGTCGAACGACAGCGCCAGCTGCGTGACCTGGCGCGGCACGATCTCGTCCCCCACCACCCACGGCATCTTCCGGATCGCCCCGAATGCGAGGATCGCCGCCTCGCCCGGGTTGAGGATCGGAGTACCGGCGTCGACGCCCAGCGCACCGATGTTCGTGATCGTGATCGTGCCCCCGCTCATGGCGGCGGGACTCGTCCGGCCCGATCGGGCGTTCTCCACGAGCTCGCCCAGCTCCCCGGCGAGACCGACGAAATCGAGGGTGTCTGCAGCCTTGATGTTCGGAACGAGGAGCCCGCGCGGCGTGGCCGCCGCGATCCCGAGGTTGACGTGACGGTACTGCACGATCTCCTGCGCCGCCTCATCCCACGACGCGTTGATCTCGGGGTGCCGTCGGATGGCGAGGAGGAAGGCGCGTGCGACGAGAAGCAGCGGATTGATCCGCACGCCTTGGAACGCCCGATCCGCCTTCAACCGTGCGACGAGCTCCATCGTGGGGGTGACATCGACCGTCAGCCACTCGGTGACGTGGGGAGCGGTGAACGCTGAGCGCGACACCGCCTCGGCGGTCGCCTTGCGCACGCCGCGGACGGGGATGCGAAGGTCTTCGTCCGCGGAGGCGATCGGCGCGGGGCGCACCTGCTCCCGCTCTGCCGCCGCGAGGACAGCCTCGCGATGGACGACCCCGGATGCGTCGGCGGGAAGGGAGGCGAGGTCGATGTCGAGCGACCTGGCCAAGGCGCGGACGGGCGGCTTGGCGCGCGGCCGGTCGGGCACTTCGGTGGAGAGCGACTCCTTACCGGATACTCCGAGCTTGCGCTTGCGTGCGGCCGGCGCGCTCGGACCGGTGCCGACGAGCACGAGCGGCTTCGCCTCGTCGGCGACAGCGGCCGGAGCGGGCTCCGCCGCGGCAGCTGCGGGCGGAGCGTCGGCTCCGCCGGAAGGCGCCGCCTCGGCGAGGACGTCACTCGGGTCACCCAGGGTCACGATGACGGTGCCGACCGGCACGGTGGTGCCGGCCTCGACGTGGATCGACAGGACGGTGCCGGCCGCGGGCGAGGGGAGCTCGACCACAGCCTTGGCGGTCTCGACCTCCACGAGCAGGTCGTTGACTCTGACGACCTCGCCCTCCGACACCAGCCACGACAGGATCTCCGCCTCGGTGAGTCCCTCTCCGACATCCGGAAGGGCGAATTCGACAACGGGCATGAGGGTCCTCCTAGAAGTTCAGTGCGCGATCGACCGCGTCCAGGACACGATCGACGTCGGGGAGGAACTCGTCCTCGTGCTCGGCCGCGGGGTAGGGCATGTTGTACGCCCCCACGCGCAGCACCGGCGCCTCGAGCTCGTAGAAGCAGGCCTCCGTGACGGCCGCGGCGATCTCCGCGCCGATCCCGAGGAAGGTCGAGGCCTCGTGGACGACCACCATGCGTCCCGTCCGGCGGGCGGACTCGCGCAGGGTCGGCAGGTCCAGCGGGGAGATCGAACGGAGGTCGACGACCCCGACCGAGAAGCCGTCCTCCTCCGCCGCGCGCGCTGCGGCCAGCGCTGTGGCGACGGAGGGGCCGTGTGCCACCAGCGTGCAGTCGGTGCCCTCGCGGACGACGGCCGCCTGCGAGAGCGCTCGCGAGGGCACCGCCATCACGGGCGCCTTCTCCCAGTAGCGGCGCTTGGGTTCGTAGAAGATGACGGGGTCGTCCGACTGGATGGCCTGCTGGATCATGTGGTACGCGTCATCCGGGTTCGAACACGACACCACGCGCAGACCGGCGGTGTGCGCGAAGTAGGTCTCGTTCGATTCGCTGTGGTGCTCCACGGCGCCGATGCCCCCGCCCGCCGGGATGCGGATCACGATCGGAAGCGCGATGCTGCCGCCCGAACGAGCGCGCATCTTGGCGAGCTGGCTGACGATCTGATCGAAACCCGGATACACGAAGCCGTCGAACTGGATCTCGCATACCGGGCGGAAGCCGCGCAGGGCGAGCCCGATCGCCGTGCCGATGATGCCGGACTCCGCGAGCGGGGTGTCGAACACCCGGCGGGGGCCGAATTCCGCGGACAGGCCGTCCGTCACGCGGAAGACCCCGCCGAGCACGCCCACGTCCTCGCCCATCAGCACGACACGATCGTCGTCCGCCATGGCTTGGCGAAGCCCTGCGTTGAGCGCCTTCGCGAGGGTGAGTTCACCGAGGTCGGCCCCGACAGCCGCGTCGGCCTGCACGAGGGCGCTCACATCCCCTCCATGCCGGCGATGCGGCGGGCACGTTCGACGCGTTCTTCTTCGAGCGTCGCGTGCGGCTCGGCGTAGACCGCCGCGAACAGGTCGTCGAACTCGGGCGCCTCCAGGGCGCGACACTCGGCACGCGTGGTCTCGGCGAGCTTCTCGAGCGACTCGTCCAGGCGCTCGAACCACGACGCCGGGGTGCCGTGGTTCTCGAGCACGACGCGCAGGCGCGTCAGCGGATCGCGCGCCGTCCAGGCGGCGACGTCGTCGTCCTCGCGGTAGCGCTTGGGGTCGTCCGAGCTGCTGTGACCGGCGAGCCGATACGTCTGCGCCTCCACCAGGGCGGGGCCCGCGCCGGAGCGCGCGTGGGCGACCGCTTGGCGGGTGACCTCGTGAACGGCGAGCGCGTCGTTGCCGTCGACGTGGAAGCCGGGCATGCCGAACCCGGCTGCGCGGCGGTGAAGCGGTGCAGCCATCTGCGCAGAGGCGGGCGTCGAGATCGCCCACTGGTTGTTCTGGACGAAGAACACGATGGGGAGCGATCCCGCGGCCGCCCAGTTGAGCGCCTCGTTGACGTCGCCTTCGCTGGCCGCGCCGTCGCCGACGTACACCACGACGACGTCGTCCGAACCCTCGAGCGCGACTCCATGGGCGTACCCGACGGCGTGAAGGGTCTGCGTGCCGAGGACGAGCGAGTAGATGTGGAATTTCGCCGCCTGCAGACTCTGCCACCCGGCGTGGGTGACCCCGCGCCACTGCGCCATCAGCTCCCGGGGGCTGAGCCCGCGGACGAGTCCGACGGCGTGCTCGCGATAGCTGGGGAAGATCGGGTCGGAGTCGCGCAGCGCGCGCGCCGAGCCGACCTGTGCGGCCTCCTGACCCCACGACATCAGCCAGAGCTTGAGCTCGCCCTGTCGCTGGAGAGCGAGGGCCTCCCGGTCGAAGCGGCGGGCGCGCGCCATGTCGCGGTACAGCTGGCGCGCAAGGACGACATCGACGCCCTGCTCGGCACCGGCCGGGGTGAGCTCCCCTTCGGGCGAGACGAACTGTGTGGGAGGGAGGGACGGTTCGGGCGCGGCCGGCGAGATCAGCCGGACCGGTCCGACAGCGGACATGGTCATACGAGCTCCTGTCGAGATGTCTTCGTGGGACGTCGAGGAGGAAAAGCGGGAACGGGTTCGCCCCCGCGGTCGAGTGAAGAGTCGAGAGCGGGTTCGCCCCCGCCGAGAGAAGAGTCGATGTCGGGAGAGACTTCGTAGCCGGTCACTCCGACGGTGTTCCACAGCGTCAGCGCGAGGGTGCGCAGACGAGCCTGCGTCGCCTGAACGCTTGCCACCATCCACCGCATCTCGGCGACACGCGAGTACGTGACGTGGAGGATCTCGATCTGGCGACGGTGGAAGACCGACACGAGGCGCATCAGTACGTCGCCGTCGTCGCCCCGGGCGGTGACGGTGATGGTGTACGGGCGGGGGGCGTCGATCGCGGCGGCTCCGGGGGTGACAGCGCTCATCGACAACCTCCTCGTCGTTTCGGCTCCGGCCGGGCTCGCCGGACCGCAGAATTATCTCTAATGACACTTATGCTCGGAATTGGGAGTCAGCATGTCAAGATATATCTGGTAAACTAGGCGGACTGAAAAGATGATCGCCCACTAAGCCCCGAGGAGCTGGTCGGAATGCCAATGATCGATCGATTGGACGCCGAGATCATCAGCAAGCTCGCCGAGAACGCCCGTATCGGCATCGCCGAACTCGCCGCAGAACTCGGGGTGAGTCGCACGACGATCCAGCTTCGACTGCGACGCCTCGAAGACGAAGGCGTGCTGCTGGGATTCCAGCCGATCGTCAACCTCAGCAAGGTGGGAGCGGCCGTCGAGGCGCTGATCACCCTCGAGATCGACCAGCGCCGGATGGCGACCGTGGTCCGCGGGCTGCATGCCCTCCCCGAGGTGCTCGAGGTGCGCATCCAGGCCGGACGCGAGGACATCCTCGCTCACGTCGGAATCGCGTCCCTCGAAGACCTGCAGGTGCTGACGACGGCGATCGTGGGGATCGAGGGCGTACGCAAGACGACCTCGATGTTCACCGTGTCCACGCCGGTGCGCTACCGCCTGGCGCCGCTGCTGCGCAAGCTCACCGCCGAGGCAGGCTGGGGACGCGCCAGCCCCGCGCCCGGCGAGGCCGACCCTCAGGCCAGACCGTAGAGCCTGGCGAACGGATCCCACGTCGAGTCGCGGTGGATCTCCAGCTCGATGTGGTCGGTCACCCGATCGGCCACCTCGGCGCCGTGCAGATGCGCGATCAGGGCGGCGGTCATGTCCATCCCGGCGGCCACGCCCGATGACGTCCATCGGTTGCGGTCTTCGACCCAACGCGCCTCCGCGACCCACTCCACGTGCGGGCCCTGCGTTCGCACCCATTCGAAGGCCGCTTTGTTCGTCGTCGCGCGATAGCCGTCGAGGAGTCCGGATGCGGCGAGGAGCGCCGCACCCGTGCACACCGACGTGACCAGCGGCGCGGATGCTCCGAACTCCGCGAGCCACTCGACGAACTCTCTGTCGTTCACGAGCGCGCGTGTCCCCCTCCCTCCGGGGACCATCACGATGTCGGCGGCGACTGCATCCGCGTATGTGCCGGTGACGGCCACCTCGACACCCTGACCGCTGCGCACCGTCCGCCGAGTCGGACCGAGGAGCTCCACCTGGTAGCGGTCGCCGGCGTGGGCGAAGAGCTCGATCGGACCGACGGCATCGAGCAGCTCGAAGCCGTCGAAAAGGACCATGCTGACGCGGCGGGTGTCTGCCATGACGGCGACCGTACCAGGAGGCGGGCGCCCCCGAGTTGGCGTCCCGGACAGTCGCGCGCACGCCATTCTGGTTATTCCGACAAGAGGCGCGCACGGCCGCGCACGTACGGTGATGCCGTGCTCGACGCTGCTGCCTCCCCCCTCGACGACCGTTGCGACATCCTTTTCGTCGGCGGACGCGTGATCGACCCCGAGACGGGCCTCGACGCCGTCCGCAACGTCGGGGTCCGGGGCGCCACGATCGTCTACGTCGGCACCGAGCGCCCGCCTGCCGACAGCGTGCGCGATGTCACCGGGGCGGTGGTCTCGCCGGGATTCATCGATCTGCACAGCCACGCGCAATCCCCCACCGGTCTGCTCTTGCAGGCACAGGACGGTGTCACCACCGCGCTGGAGCTGGAGGGGGGCGCGCTTCCGGTCGGGCTGGTCTACGAGAGGGCCGAGGCAGAGGGCCGCCCCATCAACTTCGGCTTCTCCGCGTCGTGGGGACTCGCCCGCATGCACGTCCTCGACGGGGTCCGGCTTCCGGATGCCGACTCTCCCGAGCCGCTCGCCGAGCCGATCCATCTGTTCGAGCACTCGCTGGCCGGACCGCGGTGGAACACGCTCGCGACCGAATACGAGGTCTCCGCGCTCCTCGAGGCGGTCGAGCAGGGGGTCCGTGAGGGCGGGATCGGCATCGGCGTGCTGCTGGGTTACTCGCCCGCATCCGGCCGCGACGAGTTCTTCCGCACCGCCGCCCTGGCCGAGCGACTCGGCGTGCCCGCGTTCACGCACTCCCGGCAGATGTCGAACATCGAACCGGGCTCCTCGCTCGATGGCGCGCTGGAGATCATCTCCGCCGCGGCGGGGACCGGCGCCGCACTGCACATCTGCCACATCAACAGCACGTCGCTGCGCCGCATCGACGACATCGCCACGGCGGTGGAGGTCGCTCAGTCGCGCGGCAACAGCATCACGACGGAGGGGTACCCGTACCCCCGCGGCTCGACAGGGGTGGGCGCGGCGTTCTTCGAGCCCGATCAGCTCCACCGCCTCGGGATCACCCCCCGGGCCATCCAGTACCTGCCCACCGGGGAGCGGATCGCCGATACCGAACGCCTGGCATACCTCCGCCGCACCGACCCCGGCGGGCTGTGCATCATCGACTTCCTCGATCCCGATGACCCCGAGCAGTTCGCGATGCTGCTGCGCGGACTCACGCTGGAGGGAGGAGCGATCGCCTCCGATGCGATGCCCCTCACCGCCGCGGGCTCTCGTATCCATGACGCCTGGCCGGTGCCCGACGGCGCGCTGACGCATCCCCGCAGCGCCGGGTGCTTCGCGCGCCTGTTCGGATGGATGGTGCGCGACCTCGGGGTGTTCAGCCTCGCAGAGGCGGTGCGCCGCGTCACCCTGATTCCCGCCGATCTCCTCGGCGACGCCGTCCCCGCGATGCGCCGGAAGGGCCGCGTGCAGGTTGGCGCGGACGCCGACCTCACCGTCTTCGACCCCGAGACGATCTCGGACCTCGCGACCTTCGAGACGGTGAAGCCGTCGACGGGGTTCCGGCACGTGCTCGTCGGCGGCGTCTTCGTCGTCGAGGACGGGAACGTGCATCCGACCCGCCGCCCGGGCCGCGCGATCCGCAGCGAAGTGCGCTGAGCGTCGTGCCCGAGGACCTCCGGCTCTCCGAGCGAGAGCTCCTCGCCGATCTCCGCACGCTCGTCGAGGTCGAATCGCCCAGCGACGACCCCGTGGCCCTCGAGCGGAGCGCGTCGGTCGTCGCCGCCCTCGGCGCCCGCGTTCTCGGAGCCGAGCCCGAGCGACACGTCGTCGACGGGGTGCCGCACCTGGAGTGGGATTTCGGCGGAGCACCCCGTGTGCTCCTCCTCGGACACCACGACACGGTGTGGCCGGTCGGGTCGTGGGAGCCGCTGTGGAGCGACGACGGCGTGCACGCGCACGGCCCCGGCGCGTTCGACATGAAGGCCGGTGTCGTGCAGATCCTCCACGCCGTGGCGGCCCTGGACGACCGCGCGGGCGTCCGCATCCTGATCACCGGAGACGAGGAGCTCGGCTCCCCGACGGCGCGGCCGCGCATCACTCGACTCGCCGCCGAGGCCGGCGTCGTCCTCGTGACCGAGGCGAGCGCGCCCGGCGGCGCCGTGAAGACCGCGCGCAGCGGCGTCGCGCAGTACGCCGTCGAAGTGGTCGGTCGCGCGGCCCATGCCGGGCTCGAGCCGGAGAAGGGCGTCAACGCGACGATCGAGATCGCATCGCAGATCGCAGCGGTCGGGCGTATCGCGACCCGTTTCCCCGACGCCACGGTGACTCCGACCGTGCTCTCCGCGGGCACCTCTGCGAACACTGTGCCCGCGACGGCCCGCCTTCATGTCGATGTGCGCGCCCGCACGACACGATCGTTCGACGCCGTCGACGCCGCCCTGTCGCAGCTGACCCCGATCGATCCGCGGGCGCAGGTGAGCGTCCATCGTCTCTTCGCGAGCCCACCGCTCGAGGAGCGCTCGACCGCTGCCCTGTTCAGCCTTGCATCGGTCATCGCGGGCGAGCTCGGGCTCCCGCCGCTGCGGCGGGCGGCGGTGGGCGGCGGGTCGGACGGGAACATCGCCGGTGCTGCCGGGGCCCTGGTGCTCGACGGTCTCGGCGCCGTCGGAGGCGGTGCCCACGCCCGCGACGAACACGTGAGCATCGCCGACCTCGTACCGCGCACGCGCCTGCTGAGCGCGCTGGTGACGGCGGTGTGCGCAGGCCGTCTGAACGAAGGAGCCGCGGATGACTGATGTGGTCGGCGCGCCGGCGGAGAAGTCGGTGATCTGGCGCGCGTGGCGGGAGGCGTCGGAGGCGGCCTACCCCTCCGGGGTGGTGATCCGCACCATCTCGTCCGCCGCGGAGGCGCATCAGGTGTCGACGCTCATCGGCGAGATCTGGCCCCAGCCCGGGGGCGGATCGCAGATCGACGCGAACCTCGCGCGTGCCCTCGCCTTCGCGGGCAACTACGTGACGCTCGCCTGGACCGAGGACGCGTCCGCGATCGGCACGTGCGTGGCGTTCTCCTCGCCTGGCGCCGCGCACCTCCACTCACACATCGCGGGCGTGACCGCCGCTCACGCGGGGCGCGGAATCGGGCGGGCGATGAAGCTGCACCAGCGTGCGTGGTGCCTCGAGCGCGGCATCCGCGACATCGGTTGGACCTTCGACCCGCTCATCTCCCGCAACGCCCACTTCAACCTCGTGCGGCTGGGCGCAAGCGTCTCCGCGTATGTGCCCGACTTCTACGGCGGCATGCCCGATGCCCGCAACGACGGCCTGCGCTCGGATCGCCTCGTCCTCAGCTGGGTGCTCGACCGCCGGGCGCCCTCCGCAGCGCGTCCCGAGGCCGTCCCGGGGACGGAGCTCATCTCGGTCGTCGGGAACGAGCCGCTCCGGTCGCCGGATGCGACGGAGCTTCTGCGCGCGGGCGACGACGCCAGCATCCGCCTTCCCGACGACTACGAGACGCTCCGGGTCGAAGCGCCCGCGCGCGCGGCGCAGTGGCGCTCGCTCGTCACCGGTCTCCTGTCCGAGACCGTCGGCGCGGGACACTGGCGTATCACCACGTTCCGCCGGGAGGCGGGCTATCTCCTGGAGAGGAACCGATGAGATTCACCGCCTTCGAGACACGACGGGTGGTCCTCCCCCTCGTCTCGCCCTTCACCACCTCGTTCGGCACCCAGGTGCACCGCGAGGCGCTTCTCGTCCGGGCCATCGGGACCGAGGGAGAGGGCTGGGGCGAGTGCGCGGCCATCGTCGACCCGGTCTATTCGTCGGAGTACACCGCCGGAGCCCAGGACATCATGCGCCGCTATCTCATCCCCCGCCTGCTGTCTGCGGGCGACATCTCCGCGCAGGATGTCGCGCGCGTGCTCACCGGCGTGGTGGGTCACCGGATGGCGAAGTCGGCGCTGGAGATGGCCGTGCTCGACGCGGAGCTGCGTGCATCCGGAGTCTCCTTCGCACGGTACCTCGGCGCCACCGCCGAGCGGGTGCCTTCGGGAGTCTCGGTGGGGATCATGGACACGCTCGATCAGCTCGTCGAGGCCGTCGGCGACTACCTGCGAGCCGGCTACCAGCGCATCAAGATCAAGATCAAGCCGGGCTGGGACGTCGAGCCGGTGCGGGTGCTGCGGGAGACCTTCGGGGATGATTTCGGGCTCCAGGTCGATGCCAACACCGCGTACACGCTGGGTGACGCGCCGCTCCTGCGCCGCCTCGACCCGTACCACCTGACGCTCATCGAACAGCCTCTCGGCGAGGAGGACATCCGCCAGCACGCCGAGCTCGCGAAGCTCGTGCAGACGCCGATCTGCCTCGACGAGTCGATCGTCTCCGCCGAGGCCGCCGCCGACGCCATCTCGCTGGGAGCGACGGCGGTCATCAACGTCAAACCGGGCCGCGTCGGGGGCTACCTGGAGGCGCGGCGCATCCACGACCTCTGCCGGGCCTTCGGGGTGCCGGTGTGGTGCGGCGGCATGTTGGAGACCGGGATCGGGCGCGCAGCCAACGCCGCTCTCGCCGCCCTCCCCGGGTTCACCCTCCCCGGCGACATCTCGGCGTCCGACCGCTTCTACCGAACCGACATCACCGAGCCGTTCGTGCTGGAGGACGGCTACATCCGTGTGCCGACCGGGGCTGGGCTCGGGGTGACCCCGATCCCCGAGGTCCTGGCGGACGTGACCGTCGACACCGAACTGATCCGCGCCTGAGACCCGAAAGATCGGATGCCTCCATGACCGACCCCGTCCGTTTCGTCGCCCTGCTGTTCCCCGAGGTCACCGAGCTCGACCTCACCGGCCCCGTGCAGTTCTTCTCCCGCCTGCCGAACGCGACAGTCGAGCTCGCGTGGAAGACGCTCGACCCCGTCCGCACCGACGCGAAGTTCTCGATCGTCCCCACGACGACGCTGTCCGCTGCGCCGCAGGCCGACGTGCTCCTCATCCCCGGCGGCTTCGGGGTCTTCGACCTGATGAACGACCCCGAGGTGATCGCGTGGGTGCAGCAGCAGGCCGCGAGCGCGCGCTATGTCACGAGCGTCTGCACCGGCTCGTTCGTCCTGGCCGCCGCGGGGCTGCTGCAGGGTAAGCGCGCCACGACCCACTGGTCGACGCATCCGCTGCTCGACGAACTCGGCGTCATCCGCGTGAACGAGAGGATCGTCCGCGACGGCAACATCATCACCGGCGGCGGGATCACGAGCGGTCTCGACTTCGCCCTTGCTCTCGCAGCCGAGGTGTACGACGACGACACCGCCCGCCGGCTGCAGCTGGCGATGGAGTACGACCCGCATCCGCCTTTCGATGCCGGGTCGCCGTCGCGTCCCGGGGCCGACCAGCAGCAGGTGAGCGACTCGATCGAGCGGATCCGGAGCACCTACGCCGCCGTCGTCCGGGAGACGGCGACGCGCCTCGGTGCCGCGGACGACGGCGCGGCGCTGTAAGCCCCTCGGTCGCATCTCGCTCGCGGTTCGGGGCGGCGGATGTGCTCTGGGGCGACCGATGTGCGCCCCGAACCACATTCACCGCCCCAAACCCGCGGGGCGACGAGAGCTCCCTCAGATCCAGCCGTGCAGGGCGGCTTTCGTCTCCTCGAGGTTGACGATGTGCAGGTCGTGGTGTGCGCCCGGGATGAGGCGGATCTCGTAGCCGCCTGCGGTGAGACGCTCTCGCAGCGACTCCGGCACCAGGGGCGACGTGTCGGGAGCGATGATGAGCGAGGGCACGACCGGCTCATCCGGCGGCAGGACGGCCGCGAGCGGGAAGGTCGGGGCGTCGAGGAACGTCAGGTCGAACGCCTGCACGGAGCGCAGCCCCTGTTCGAGGTGTGCCTGGCTGTATCCGGGGAGGATCTCGGCGAGCTCCTCGAGACGGAACCAGGAGCCGTCCGCGTGGACCGGCGGAGTGATCACGAGGTTCTCCGGGATGACCCAGCCCGGGTCGAGGTAGATGGCGCGCTGGGGATGCAGCCGGTCCACCGCCATGGTCAGCGTGCGCCCTCCCAGGGAGTGACCGGCGATGACGTCGAAGCCTTCGCCGAGCGTCTCGACGAGGTCATCGGCGAGCTCCTCCGGCGTGTAGCTTTCTGCGCGCCCGCTCTTGCCGTGCCCGCGCTGGTCGACGAGGGTCACGGTGTAGCCCTGCTCCGCGATCCACGGCGCCAGCTCGAACCATGTGCCGCCGTCTCCAGTGATCCCGTGCACGAGTGCCGCCCTCTTGGGGCCGTCTCCGACGGTGGTCGTCCACAACTTCATCTCTTCTGTGCCTTTCGTGCGAGTGCGGCCCGGTCAGGGCGATCAGGCCGACGGGAAGGTGGGGGCGGATGCAGCGCGCAGATCGTCGTCCGTCGGGAGGTCGGCGCCCGCCCGCGACACGGTGAGCGCTGCCGCGTGCGCACTGCGTTCCAGCACGAGCTGGAGCGCCGTCGGTTGCACCGCGCGGACGCGGCGGCGGTCGCCCAGGGCGCCGAGGCGGTTCAGGCCGTCCAGGAGCGCTGCCATGAACGAGTCGCCGGCGCCCACGGTATCGATGACGGTGGCCGGCACCGGCGCGACCGTCAGAGACGACTCCGGGGTCGCCGCGCGCGCGCCCTCGCCCCCACGGGTGATCACCGTCAGTGCGGCGCCGAGGTCGAGCCAGCGGCGCTCGACCTCCTCCAGGGAAGCGCCGGGATACAGCCAGGCGACGTCCTCGTCGCTGGCCTTGACGATGTCCGCGACCGCGATGAGACGCTCGAGGCGTGCCAGGGCATCCGCGTGGTCGGGGAGCAGGTCGGCGCGGATGTTCGGGTCGACGCTCACCGTGCCCGATTCCCGCGCTCCCCGGGCGAGCGCTCGTACCGTGTCAGCGCCGGGGGTCAGGAGCGCGGCGATCGAGCCGGTGTGCAGGTGCGCGGCCGCGGGGACCGCGACCTCCGCGGGGAGGGTCCATTCGATGTCGAAGTCGTACCGCGCCGAACCGTCGGGCTGCAGATGCGCCGTCGCCGAGGGGGTGCGGAGAGCGGATGCGGCGACGAGGTCGACGCCCGCCGCCGTCAAATGCGCGCGCAGCAGCTCGCCATGGGCGTCGTCCCCGAGTTGCGTCAGGAACGTGACGCTCTCGCCCAGCCTTGCGAGACCGAGAGCGACGTTGGCGGGGCTCCCGCCGGCGTGGGTGCGCGGGCTCCCGTTCCCCTGCGGGACGACCACGTCGGCGACGGACTCCCCGACGACGAGAACGCGGGGGGAGGTGGGGGTCACGGTGCACCCGTGGCGTCGGAGACGGCCGCGGGCACCTCATCGAGCCCCGGCACGTCGTCGGCGGGCGGGATTTCATCGATGCGCACGCACGCGACCTTGCGGCCGTTTCCCACGTCCACCAGCGGCGGCGTCGTGGCGACGCACTTCGGCTGCGCGAACGGGCAGCGGTCGGCGAACGGACATCCCACCCCGTCGCGCGGCTCGATGCCCGACTGCGTCACGGCGCTCGCGCGGGCAAGCCGTCGCTCCCGCTGCTGTGCGACGTCGGGAACGGGGACGGAGGCCAGCAGAGACCGGGTGTACGGATGCGCGGGACGATCGCACACGTCTTCGGCGAGCCCCTCCTCCATCACGCGGCCGCGATAGAGCACGACGACGCGGTCGGAGATGTGGCGGACGACGGCCATGTTGTGGGAGATGAAGACGTAGCTCGTCCCCACCTCGCGCTGCAGCTCGGCGAGGAGGTTCAGCACCTGCGCCTGCACCGAGACGTCCAGGGCGCTGACCGCCTCGTCGCACACGACGATCTTCGGCTCGAGCACGAGGGCGCGGGCGATCGAGATGCGCTGGCGCTGCCCGCCGGAGAACTCCGCGGGGTACTTCGTCATGGCGGCGCGATTGAGGCCGACGCGGGCAAGGATCGCGGCGGTCCGCTCCGCGACCTCGGCACGCGGCATCCGCGGGAAGGCCACGCGCAGCGGCTCGGAGACGGCATCGCCCACCGTGCGGGACGGATCCAGGGAGCTGAACGGATCCTGGAACACCGCCTGCAGCGTCGACTGGAGCCGCTTGCGGTCGCGGCGCGAGACGGCGCGGAGGTCGATGCCGTCGAGGATCATCGAGCCGGATGCCGCCGGTTGCAGGCCGAGGATGGCCGACCCGATCGTCGACTTGCCCGACCCGGACTCCCCGACGATCGAGACGGTCTCACCGCGGCCCACGCTCAGGTTCAGCTGGGGAACGGCGACGAAGGGCTTGCGCCCGAGGCCCCGCGAGTAGGCCACCGAGAGGTCCTCGATGGTCAGGAGCGGGTCGGCCGCATCCGGCCGCGCGGCGGAAAGGTCTGTCATCGTCATGGCGTCGTCACCTTCTCCTGCGCTGTTCTGAGCGCATCGACGTCGAGGGGGGCGCTGACCTCGTCCAGGCGGATGCAGCGGGCGTCGTGCTCGAGCTCGCCGCGCACCTGGATGAGGGGGATCGGGGCCGACGCGCAGGCGTCGACGCGGAAGGCGCAGCGATCGAAGAAGTGGCACCCGTGCGGCCAGTTCGCCGGGCTCGGCACGGTGCCGGGGATCGACGGCAGCGCTGCACCGCGCTCGGAGACGATGGGGTTCGAGGCGAGCAGGGCGCGGGTGTACGGGTGCGCGGGCAGCTGGAACAGCCGCTCCACCTCCGCGCTCTCGACCACCTCGCCGGCGTACATGACCGCGACCGAGGTGCAGAGATCGGCCACGACGCCGAGGTCGTGCGTGATGAGCACGATCGCCATGCCGGTCTCGTTCTGCAGGCGCCGGAGGAGCGCGAGGATCTCACCCTGCACCGTCACGTCGAGAGCCGTCGTCGGCTCATCGGCGACGAGCACGCGGGGGCGACCGGCGAGAGCGCACGCGATCGCGACCCGCTGAGCCATGCCGCCGGAGAGCTGATGCGGATAGCGCTTGGCCACGTCCGCGACATTCGGGAGGCCCACGAGGCTCAGCAGCTCGAGCACGCGCGCACGGCGCGCCCGACCGCGGACCCCGTCGTGCCGGCCGACGAGCTCGCCGAGCTGGTTGGCGACCGTGAAACTCGGGTCCAGCGCCACCATCGGGTCTTGGGAGATGTAGCCGATGCCGGTCCCGCGCACCGCGCGGCGCACCGCCGCGGGCGCGCCGTTGAGCTCGGTGCCGTCGTAGACGACGCTCCCGGTGATGTGCGCGTTGGCGCCGAGGCTCCCGAGCACCGCTGAGGCTGTCACGGTCTTGCCGCAGCCCGACTCGCCCACGATCGCGAGGGCCTGACCGGGGAGCACGTCGAAGTCGACGGCACGGACGACCTCGAGGCCGTCGAAGGCGACGCTGAGCCCTCGCACCGACAGCACGGCGCCCTCCCGGGCGTCGGCGGGCCGCGGCCGATCCGCGGCATCCGGAAGACGCGACGCCGCGGGCTTCTTCGCGCGGCGACCCGAACGCGAGCGCTTGGCCGAGGTGGCGTCGCGGATGGCGTCGGCGACGAGCACCAGCGACATGATGACGAGGCCGATGAGCAGCCCGCTGGGGATGATGAGCCACGGATGCTGGTTGAGCGACTGCTGCGCCTCGGCGACCATGCCGCCCCAGCTGGGCTCGGGCGGGTTCACGCCCAGGCCGAGGTAGTTGAGGCCGCCCTGTACGCCGAGGATGACCGCCGCCAGCACTGCGGTGTTGACGATGATGGGGCCCCAGATGTTCGGCAGGACGTGGCGGCCCATGATCTTCCACCGCCCGAGACCGGCGACGCGGGACGCGGAGACGAACGTCTCCTCACGCACCGACTGCGCCGCCCCGCGGGTGACACGCAGGATCGTGGGCGCCGAGAGGATGCCGAGCATCACCATGCCGGCATGAGCGTTGTTGTCGGTGATGGAGTAGACCATCAGCAGCAGCACCGCGGCCGGCACCGCCATCACGAGGTCGGTGGCGCGGGAGATGACGTTGTCGGTGACGCGTCCGATGTAGCCGGCCACCAAGCCGAACACGATGCCGATCGCGAAGGCGGTGACGAGGGCCTCGACGAGCCCGAGCAGGCTCACCTGTCCACCCCACAGCAGCCTGCTGAGCACGTCGCGACCGAGGCGGTCGGTACCCAGCAGATGCTCGGCGGTCGGCCCCGACAGGGCGCCGGCGAGGTCTTGCTTCAGGGGGTCGTAGGGGGCGATCCACGGCGCGAGGAGCACGGCGAGCACGACGATCACGAGGAACGCCCCCGAGATCACGCCGAGCGGGCGGCGCAGGAAGTCGCGCAGCACGTGCAGGCGTGCGCCGGGGGCGGCGCCGGCCTCTGCCTGCGCGGTGGTCTCTTCGAGCAGAGCGGTCATGCGGCACGCACCTTCGGGTTGAGCGCGGTGGTCGCGACGTCGATGAGCACGTTGACGATCACGACGATCACGGTGAAGTACACCGCGATCCCCTGGATCACCGGGAGGTCGTGCTGCAGGGTCGATTGCAGCGCCTGACTCCCGAGACCCGGGAGCACGAAGATGTTCTCCACGACCACCGAGCCGCTGAGGGCGCCGACGAAGATGATGCCGATGACCGTGATCACCGGGCCCGCCGCATTGCGCAATGCGTGCTTGTAGACCAGCGAAGTCTCCGAGGCGCCGTTGGCCCGCAGCGTGCGGGCATAGGGGCTCGCGATCGCCAGCAGCATCTGGTCGCGCGTCTGCTTGGCGACGGAGGTGATGCCGGCGAACGCCAGCGCGATCACCGGGAGGACGAGCGAGGCCAGCCACAGCGGGAAGCTCACCGCCGGGTCGACGTAGCCGGTCGCGGGAAACAGGTTCAACTGCACCGCGAAGACGGCGATGAGGATGACGGCCAGCCAGAAGTTCGGGACGGCGATGCCGATGGAGGACACCGCATCCATGAGCGTGCCGACGGCGCGACCGCCGGTGGCCGACAGGATGCCGAGGAGAAGCCCCACGACGGTGAAGACCACGAGGGCGCCGATGATGACCGACAGACTCACCGGCAGACGCGGGGCGAGGATGCTCTGCACGGGCTCGAGCGTGGTGTAAGAGACGCCGAGGTTACCCTGCAGGGCGTTGCCGAGCCAGTCGAAGTACCGCACGATCAGCGGCTGATCCAGACCCAGTCGCTCGTTGAGCGCGGCCACGGCCTCCTCGGAGGCGTTCAGCCCGAGCACGGAGCGGGCGATGTTGGTCGGCACGATCGCCTGGATGAAGAACGTGACGGTCGGCACCAGGACGAGAAGCGCCAGCGAGCCGAGCAGTCGCCACGCGAGGGTCTTGATCATCGGATGCTCCTGGGAGGTGGGGGTGCCGCCGGCTCCGGCGAGGAGCCGGCGGCACCGGGCATATCGGGCGTCGCCCGAGGTCCGCTCAGTTCGCGGGCCGCCACAGCGTCGGGTCGGGGATGTACGGACCGAACTGCAGATCCGTCACCGAGCTGTCCGAGAACAGCACCGACGCGACGCTGGCCACGGGTACCGCGAAGGCGCCCTCGACCATGTACGTCTCGGAGTCCTCCGCGGCGGCGATGCCCTCGGGGGTGTCGGTGTCGAACTGGCGCTGGACGTTGGCCAGCTCGTTCGCCTTGGCGTCGTTGTAGCCGAAGGTGTTGTACACCGCCGGGTTCGTCACGAGCTGCTGGGTGTCGACCAACTGTACGGAGTAGTTGAAGTTGATCGTCGTCGCCGGGTACTGGTTGCTGAAGTACGCGTCGACGTAGTCCGCGAACGCCGGGATGTTCTTGAACTCGACGTCCACACCGATCTCGGCCCACTGGGCGATCATGGCCTGCGCGAGCAGGTCACCGCTGTCGATGGCCGGCTGACCGAGCATCGTGAAGGTGAACCCATCCGGATAGCCCGCCTCGGTGAGGAGCTCCTTGGCCTTCTCGGGATCGTAGGGGTACACCTCCTCGAGCTCGGGGAGGAACCCGCCGATGCCCTCGGGGACGTACTGGGCGGTGGGGGTGCCGAACTCGCCGTAGACCGACTCCGTGATGGCCTCGCGGTCGAGGGCGTAGTTCAGCGCCTGCCGCACACGCACGTCCTTGAACGCCGGCGTGACGGTGCCGTCGATGTCGGCGATGTACATGCCGACCATCGCCTGCGGAGCGGAGGTGACGGTCAGCCCCGCCGACTCGGCTGCCTCGGCGTTGGTCGCCGAGCCCTGCGCGACCTGGACCTGGCCGGAGCGCATGGCGGAGAGGATCGAGTTCTGGTCGGTGATGACCTTCACGATGATCTTCTCGTAGTGCTGCGCGTCGGGGTTGTAGTAGTTCGGGTTCTTCACGAACGTGTAGCTCGAGTTGGCGATCGTGTCGTCCTTGTCGAGCATGTAGGGCCCGGCGCCGAAGGTCTCGGATCCGAGCTTGGAGAGGTCGGCCATGCCCTCCGGGGAGACCACCGCTCCGGCGTTGCCGCCCTGGGCGAGCCCCCACGGCAGGAGCGGGTCGGGGGTGCTCAGGGTGAGGGTGACCTGCAGCGGGCCGGTCGCCTCGATGGCGCTGACGTTGGCCAGCCAGGCGGCGAACGTGCCGTTGGCCTGGTAGTGCTTGAGCCACTCCACGACGCCCTCGGCGGTGAGTTCGCTGCCGTCGCTGAACTGCACGCCCTCGCGGAGGTTCATCACGAACGACAGACGGTCCTCGGAGTACGCCCAGTCCTCGGCGAGGCCCGGCTCGGCGACGCCCTCGGGCGTGCGCTCGATGAGGGGCTCGTAGGCCAGTGCCATGTACCAGCTGAGCGGGATGCCGTTTCCGGCCGTGGTCGGGTCGAGGCTGATCGGCGGGGTGGTCATGGCGATGGTCAGGGTGTCCGATGACGCGCCGGAAGTCGATCCCCCGGAGCCACCACCGGAGCACGCCGACAGCGTCAGTGCTGCCGCCGCGGCCACGGCGAGCGCGGCGCTGCGAAACGCCCGGACTCGACGCGATCGTGCTGTGGTGAACATGATGCGATTCCTCTCTTGGAGCTATCTAACGACGATGCCAGGAGCATCGACGAGGGAAGTGAGCGCGGCACGGGCGCCGCTCTCACGGAGAACGCCGTAGGCCTCGGTGAAGGCCTCGACGAACAGGGGGTCGGCCGCCAGGTCTCCGAAGAGGCGCTGCTGCGATGCGAAGGCCGCCGGGTCGCCGGCGGCGTCCTCGACGGCGGCTGCGACGACGTCCGCCTGACGGTCGGCCACGTCGATGGCGGCGCCGGACTCGTCGACGCCGCGCGCGAACACCGCCCAGCTGGCGACGACGGCGACGCTCAGGGCGATCGAGGCGCCGGCGGCGATCCGGTCGCGCACGATCGGCAGGACGAACGTCGCGATCCTGTCGGACGCGTCGGTGGCCAGGCGCAGCAGCGTGTCCCGCACGTAGGGGTTCGCGAAGCGCTCGATCAGGCCGCGCTCATACGCGGCGAGGTCGACGCCGGGGACGGGGTCGAGGGTCGGCTCGGCCTCGTCGGCCATGAACCGCTCGAGCAGCGCGACCAGCAGCGGGTCGGTCGCGGCCTCGTGGACGAAACGGTGCCCGGCGAGGTACCCGAAGTACGCCAGGGCCTGGTGACTGGCGTTGAGGAGCCGGAGCTTCATCTTCTCGAAGGGCACGACGTCGTCGACCAGCTGCACGCCGACCTGCTCGAGCGGCGGACGCCCACCGGGACCGAACCGGTCTTCCAGCACCCACTGCACGAAGCCTTCGCTCACGACCGGCCACGCGTCTCGGGCTCCGAACTCGTCGGCGGCGAACCGGCGCTCCTCGGCGCCGGTGACCGGGGTGATGCGGTCCACCATGCTGCTGGGAAACGGCACCGACGCGGCGATCCACGCGCCGAGCTCGGCATCCTGCGCCCGGGCGAACGCCGTGAACGCCTTCTCGGCGACGATGCCGTTGCCCTGCAGGTTGTCGCACGACATGACCGTGAACGGCGCGATGCCGCGGTCGCGGCGGCGACGGAGGCCTTCCGTGACGAGACCGAAGACCGTCTGCGGCTCCGCCCCCGGCTGCAGGTCGGCGGCGACACCGGGCGAGGCGAGGTCGAACTCCCCGGTGACCTCACTGATGTTGTAGCCGCCCTCGGTGATCGTGAGCGACACCACCCGCACCGCCGGGTCGGCGAGCTTCTCGAGGACGGCTTCGGGGTCGTCGGGGGCGAAGAGGTACTCGGCGATCGAGGCGATGGAGCGAGCGATCGCCGCGCCGTCGGGATGCCGTTCGATGAGGGTGTAGCGCATGTCGTTCGAGACGAGCGCGTCGCGCATCGCCGCATCCGGAGGCAGGACACCCACGCCGCAGATGGCCCAGTCGCGCCCGACGCCCGCGGTGAAGAGCCTGTCGAGGTACATCGCCTGGTGCGAGCGGTGGAAATTCCCCACCCCGAAATGCACGATCCCGACCGTCAGGTCGTTCCGGACGTATCCCGGCTGTGCGATCGCGCTCATTCGCCGGCCCCCAACCAGGCGAGCGGACGCGTCGACAGATCGCGGGAGTCGGCCCAGAAGTCCAGCCGCTCAGCGAGATGGTCCACGACCACCTCCGAGCGCCGGTCGAGGACCATGGTCGCCCGATCGGCCGCGGTGTAGGGTCGCCAGTCCCCGACGGCGCCGGCGGCCAGGTTGCCCGTACGCACGAACTGCGCCAGAGTCGCGCCGAGGTCGTGACCGAGGGCGACCGTCGCGGGATCGTCGATGGCTTCTCGCCCGAGGAGCGCGGGGACGCCGGGGGCGTCGAGATTGTCGAAGAAGAACGGCAGCTCGACGAGGTGAGCCGCCCCCACGGCGCCGCCCACGGCCGTCGACGCCCACGCGAACTGGTAATGGTAGGTGCGGCCGCCCGACGCGGAGTGCGCGTCCACGAGTCTGCGGACGGGCTCGGCCCAATCGTGATCGGCCGTGATCGCGAACGCGATGGCGTCGCTGCCCACACCCGCCGCCTGGACCTCGGCATAGAGCCTCCCGGCGGCCGCGCGCGCGTCGGGATCGTGCAGCAGGTCGGCTACCGTGTCGTCGATCGATCTCGGCTCGCTCCCCCATCCGGTGATGGTGAACAGCCGGTCTTCTTCGCGATTGCTGCCGATGAGGAGGTCGACTGATCGCGCGGCGCCCCCGGCGATAGCGGCCAGGGGGTCGGACGGCAGGATGCGATCGTCGGTGACCAGCGGGAAGGTCCGCACGCGGACGCCGAACTCGCGCTGGACGGCCGCGATGCGGAAGACCGAGACGGCCCGCAGCTGATCGAGCACGTCGGGAGCCGCGGGGTCGATGTGGAGTCGCTCGAGGACGGCGGCGGTGGCCCGGCGGGCCTCGTCGAGCGGCACGAACGCGGCCACGTGGGCGCTTTCGACGACGGCGCGGGCGAAGAGGCCATGCGCGTCGGGAGCGCTCAGCAGCGCGAGCGTCGCCATGCCGCCGGCGGACTCGCCGCCGACGGTCACTCGTGCGGGGTCGCCGCCGAATGCCGCGATGTTCTCGCGCACCCACCGCAGCGCCTGGATCGCGTCCTGCACGCCCAGGTTCGAGCTCTGCGGCTCGTAGTCTCCGAGCCAGAGCCCGCCGAGGATGCCGAGCCGGTAGTTGATCGTCACCACGACGACGCCGTGCTTCCGCGCAAGGTTCGCACCGGAGATCCAGGGGCCGGTCCCCGAGCCGCACAGGAACGCGCCCCCGTGGATGTAGACGTACACCGGGGCCGAGCCGGTGGGGTCGGCGCTCCACACATTCAGCGAGAGGCAGTCCTCGTCGGCGCGCACATCCGCCGCGTAGTAATTGTGCTCGGTCCCGGGGAGCGCCTCGGGAAGGGGGTCGATGTCCTGCAGTGAGACGGCGCCGAACCGGGTGGCATCGATGCGCTCCTGCGGAGGGAGCGGCTGCGGCGGAGCGAAACGCAGATCCCCGACCGGAGCCTGGGCGTAGGGGATGCCGCGGAAGACGGCGACGCCCGTCTCCTCGCGACCTTGTACCGTGCCGCACGGCGCCGTCACCTCGCGGAGCGGGGCGGTGGTGTCCGCGCGAACGTGCACAGCGTGCATGCAGTGATCCCCCTTGACCGGAAGCCGGAATGTCCGCCGTCCTGGCGGTCGAATCATGCAAGCACGGGGGTGCTGCACGCGGGGAGAGGTTTTCACCACACCGCGTGACCGGTTGATGCCCGATTCCGCGTCAGAGTCGCAAGAGGCGGAGCTGGAGCATGGCCTCGAACCGTGCGTCGGGGTCGGACAGATCGAGCCCGGTCATCTCCGAGATCCGTCGAAGCCGGTAACGGCAGGTGTTGGGGTGCACATTCAGCACCGACGCCGTTCGGGCGATGTCGCCGAAGGACGACAGGAAGACGTCGAGGGTCTGGGCGAAGTCGGTGTCGTTGACCCGATCCCACTCGGTGAGCGCGGCGACGGGCCCCGTGAACGTCTCGCCGCGCTCGGCCATCCGCTCGCGCATCTCCCAGAGGAGCAGCTCCGTCTGGACATCCTCCGATCGGACGACGCGGCGCTCGCTTCCCGTCTCCGACGAGAGCACGAGTCGCAGCGTGCGGTCCGCCTCGCGCTGGGAGGTACCGATCTCCTCCGCCTGACGCACGAGCGGCCCGATCGTCACGATGACGTCGTCTGTCATCCGCTCGACGAACTGCTCGGCGACCTGTCGCACGTAGGCGCTCGACGAGGCCGGCTCCGTGCGCAGGTGCAGCACTCCGTAGATACGCCCGTGAACGAGGCCCGCGACACTGCCGGGGTGCACGGCGGAGAGATGGAGCGAGAGGGCGTGCGCGATGCGCGTCTCACGGGCGATGTCCTCGCGCGCCTCCTCCGCATTCCCGGCGCCGGCGATCTCGACGGCGAGCACGACGTAGGACCCGGTGGCGATTCCCGCGCCGTCGGCCATGGACGCGGCCGTGGCTCCGCCGGCCAGCAGCGCCGCGAGCACGGCACGACGGGCGCGACGTTCGGCATCCATGTCCGCGCGGCCGCGGAGGAGATGCGAGGCGACGATCCGCGCCGCCGCCACGAAAGACGCCTCCTGCGCGGGGGCGAGAGGGCCGCGCACCGCCGCCCACAGCGACCCGAGGATCTCGTTCCCCGCCGACAGTCTCACGACGGCGCGAGGGAGCACACCCTCCCCGAGGTCGTCGAGGTAGACCGGGGTGTCCGACGCGTAGATCGACTTGAACGCGCCGCTGGCGCGGAACAACTCCACGTAGTGGGCGGGCATCCTGGACCCGAGCACGGCGATCCTACGGGCGTCGTCGGCGCGATCCTGGTCGTCGGAGTACGCCAGGATGTGGGAGTTGAGGTCCTCGATCATGATGGGGGCGTCCAGCAGCTGCGACGTGGCGTTCGCCATCTCGAAGAGGTAGTCGGCGTCGAAGCGGCCGGAGGTCACGGCCGGGCGCTCCTCACCCGTGGCGTCGACCGGGTCGCCGGCGAGGGTCGTGACCAGGGAGTTCGCCACCTGCACCCAGCCGACGCCCCGGCTGAGCGCGAACACCGGCATGCCCGCGGCCGCCGCTGCATCCGCCACCTCCGGGTCGACACTCACCGGGTCGCGAAGGACGAGACCCGCCGCTCCGCCCTCCGCGAGCGCTTCGAGAAGGGCGACCGTGGCACCGACCCCGCTGACCCCGGCACCCAGGACGAGAGCTCCGTCGAGCGACGACGGCGGATCGAGCGGGTCGAGCAGCACGACGTCGCGCACTTCGAGCTCACGCGCGATCTTCCCGTAGGCGATGTCGAGGACAGTGGATCCGAGATCGGTCAGCAATGCGCCCAGCGGCATCGACGGTTGCGGGCGGTCGACCGTGCCCCGGAGCTCCATATCGGCGATGGTAGTGGCGAGCCAGGCGATGCGGGCACATGGAGCCGGTCGAGCCTCCGACGACGAGGAGCGCCCGTTGTGTGGATTCTGCGGTGCCCGGACGACCGTTTCCTGACCGCTCGTGGACTCAGACGCGGAGGATCGAGCTTCCGGCGATCGTGAAGCGGTTCGCGGCCGTGGCCGACAGTTCGTGGCCGGTGATGATGAGCTCGAAGTCCTGCACCTCGGCGAACTTGATGAAGGACGCCGCTCCGAACTTGTGATGCGCCCCGATGAAGATCCGCCGGACGGCTGACTTCACCGCCGCCGCCTTCACCGCCGCGACGGCGGGGTCAGGGGTCGTCATGCCGCGCTCCACCGAGACGCCGTTGGCGCCGAGGATCGCGACGTCGATCGTCAGACGGGAGAGCATCTCCTCCGCCCAGAAGTCCACGACCCCCAACGTGCTCCCTCGCACGCGCCCGCCGAGCGCGAGCACCTGGACGTTGGGGCGCGCGGCGAGGAGCGTCGCCACGGGGAGACACGCCGTGACGACCGTCAGGGGACGGTCGATCGGCAGGTGCTGCGCAACGAGCTGCATCTGGAATCCCTCGTCGATGAAGACCGTCTGCGCCTCACCGAGCTTTCCCACGGCAGCACGCGCGATCCGGTACTTCTCCTCGGGGTTGATGTTGCTGCGCACATCGAGCGAGCTCTCGAACGCACCGCTTTCGACCGGGTAGGCCACGCCGTAGCCGCGGCGGATGAGGCCCTGTGTCTCCAGCGCGCGAAGATCCCGGCGCACGGTCTCCGCCGAGACGCCCAGCAGCTGCGGCGCCCCGATCACATCGAGCCGCCCCTGCGTGCGGATGAGGGCGAGAAGCTCCGATCGCCGCGTCAGGGAGGCGTTGGCGGTGCGCCCCTCGGGCGGAATGCGCGTCATGGCGCGATCTTAGGGGCAGGACCGGCCTCAGCGATCGCCTGCTCCGCGTCGTCGTGCGGGCCACGGCGGGAAGACCGGGCCACTGCGGGAGGACGCCCGGATGGTGCTCCCGTCGATGCCCGCGATGAAGCCCGCGACGTACTCCTCGCTGCCGCCGATCTCGAGGACGATCTCCTCGCCGCGGCTGGAGAGCACACGAACCCGATCGCTTCCCGCGGCCAGCACCTGCGTGAGCAGGAGAGGTGTCGCGCGCACGGCGACGTACGCGGTGATGCGCGCTTCGTCCTCCCGCACCGCCACCTGCGTGACCGACACGACGCGGTTGAGAAGCTTCCCCGCCATGTTCCCGGTCAGAGTCGTGGACGACAGCGACAGCGTCACGTCCTGCCACCCCGCCGCATCCGGCGGGGAGACTGTCGCCCCGAGGATGCGCACCCGCCGCTGACGGACGACCTGGAAGGCGCGCACGAGCGCGTCCTGGTCAGCGGCGCGGAACGTGATGCGAAGGACACGCGGCGGCGGATCGTCGACGCCGCTCACGTCACTGCCCGGAGGTCTTGGGGACGACCGGCCGAGACGATCGCCACCGCCCCCAGCACGACGAAGCACCCCGCCGTCAGGAGCAGCGCCGTCGGCATCCCCACGACGCTGGCCATCGCCCCGACCCCGAGGCTCCCCAGCGCGCAGCTGACATAGGCGATGGCGGAGTATCCGGACGTGATGCGGGCGTGTCGACCAGGAGGCAGCCCGTAGGTCACCGTCGCCAGCCCCAGCGAGTACGCCGGCCCCTCTGCCGCGCCCAGGACCACGACCGAGGCCAGGATGAGGGGCCATGAGTCGGTGCGCAGCCCGGCGGCGAGGAGGACGAAGCCGACGACCATGGCCGGGAACAGGTGCCATGCGCGCAGGGACCGCATCACCGGCTGCACGGCGCGCTGCGCGAGAAAGGCCACCGCGAACATCACGCAGGGAGGAACGGCCGCCAGAAGCGGAGACACCGTTCCGGCCGTTCCGAGCGCCGACGGAAGGAGCGAGACGAGCATGCCCGCGATCGCCCAGGCACCGCCGCCGAGCAGATAACCGGCCAGGCGGTGGCGCCTCGTGATCGGACTGCCGGGAGCATCGGTTTCGGTGCGAACGACCGGCGGTGGGACGGCCCGGAGCGCGGGGCGCAGCGCGACGGCGAGGACGACGAGCGCTGCGGTGAGGATGACGGCATGAAGGAGATACGTCGACACCGTGGGCAGCGGCAGAACCGTGCCGACGACGCCGGCGGCGAGGTTCCCCAGGAGCGACCCGAGGACCGCCCCGGTGCCGACCATGGTGCGCGCCCGCACCCCGAGGAGGATCAGCGCGAGAGCGGACGCGGCCGCGGTCGCCAGCCCTCCGCTCACCCCGGTCAGGACGCGGCCGGCGAACATCGGCGCGAACAGCGACCCGGCCGGGGCGGAGGCGAGATCCGCGGCGATCCCAACGACGATCCCCACGAACAGCAGCGCCGTGAGGGTCCGGACCGGGAGGGTGCGCGTCGAGAGGATCAGCATCACGATGACGAACGCGGCGAGGTACGTGGCGTAGACGGCGGCCTGGGCGAGCGGGCTGAGGTCGTATCGTGCGACGTACAGCGGCATGAGGGGGTTGGGAAGGCTCGGGAGCATCATGACGATCGCGAAGGTGGCGACCACGAGCATCCCGACGGAGCGCACGCGGCGCGCCGGCGCCGCGGCGGAAGACCGCAGCACGTCAGGTCCGCGCAGCCGGCAGGAGCGCCTGGAAGCGGGCGAGCGCCGCATCGACGCGGGGCCGGTCTTCGGTGAGCAGCAGGTCGACGGCGAGACCCCGCAGTGTCGCGACGGCGAGCCGGCCGAGCTCGTCCGCGTCCTCGGCTGCCCCGCCCTCGGCGCGCCGTGCGTCGGCGAAGTACGCCACCCACCCGTGGACGGCGTCCTGCGCGAACTCCTCGAACTGCTCCGGGATCTCGAAGCGGCGGGCCGTGAGATGGAAGAACAGCTGCAGTTCCTCCAAATGGGCGGTGTAGTGCTCCCACCACCGGTCGATCGCCTCTCGCAGTCCGGCCGGCGGCGGGGCCTCGAGCATCCGGATGGTGTCGGCGCGGACGAGGCGCAGGGCACGCCCGAGCAGCTGATCCCGTCCGCCGAAGTGGTAGATCAGCATCCGGCTCGAGGTCCCGAGCTCTTCCGCGAGGGTCTGCAGGACGAAGCCCTCCGGGCCGCGCGCGCGCAGGACGTCGACGATCTCCGGAAGGAGATCGTCCGCCCGGCTCACCTTCCCCCTCGTGCGCCGGCCAAACGCCGCACGGCCAGCTCAGCGAGCACGCGCGAGGCATCCGGGACCACGGCGTCGTCGTAGACAGCGCGCGACGAATGATTCGGAGCCACCCCGCTCTCCTCGGATCCGGCCCCGACGAAGAGGAAGGCGCCGCCGGTCTCCTCGAGGAAGAGGGAGAAGTCTTCAGCGATCATCTCGGGCTGCTCCAGAGGGCGGAAGGCGCGTGGCCCGAGAACGTCGGTCACGACATCTTCCACCAGACGGGCGTCGAACGGATCCGACACCGTCGGGGGCATGAGGGGACCTTCGTCCAGGGACACGCTCATGTCGAAGCTGCCGGCGATGCCCTCCGCGATGCGGACCAGGTCGTCTCGGACGGCGGTGATGCGGTCGACGGACAGCGCACGCAGGCTCACACCGAGCACGGCACGATCGGTGATCACGTTGGGCGCATCGCCGGCCTGGAACGAGCCGATCGTCGCGATGAGAGGATCGGCGGACGTGCTGTTCTGCGTGACGAGGTTCTGCACGGCCTGCACGATGAGGGCGGCGGGCAGGATCGGGTTGCGCGCGGTGTGCGGGCGGGCGGCATGACCGCCCCGCCCGACCACGGAGAGGCGGAAGTTCACGGTCGTTCCCATGACCGCGCCCGGGCGGCACAGGAAGACGCCGCTCTGCAGGAACGAGAACACGTGGATCCCGTAGGACGCGACGGGCCGGCTGCCTGTGGTCTCCAGCACGCCGTCCGCGATCATGCGGGCGGCGCCGCCGTGGCCTTCTTCGCCGGGCTGGAAGATCGCCAGCACCGTGCCCTCGATGTCATCGCGCCGCGCGCACAGCAGGCGGATGGCCCCCACCAGCGCGGCCATGTGGAGGTCGTGCCCGCACGCGTGCATGGTCGAGCCGGTCGCGGAGAACTCCTCGCCGCTCTCCTCGGTGAGCGGCAGCGCGTCCATGTCGGCGCGCAGAAGCACCGTGGGCCCAGGGGACGCGCCCTCGATGATCACCGCGAGCGAGGACAGCCCGCGGCCCTCGATGATGCGGACCGGAAGGCCCTCCAGCTCCCGACGCAGCATCCGCTGGGTCTCGGGAAGATCGAGGCCCACTTCCGGGATGGCGTGCAGACGGCGGCGGAGCGCGCGGACGTCGCCGGTTCCGGGGTCTTTCTGGGACGGCATAGGAATCCTCTCGAGTGACGTCATCAGATTACACGTTTCTGTAATCCGATTACGTCTCGCTCGCCGGCGCTGGCGCGCTCGCGGCGAGGCGCGTGGCGAGGTCACGCACGGCATCACTCAACTCCGGCGGACTCTCGACCTGAAACGGCGCGTCGAAACGGGCGAACCATGCAGCCAGGGCGATCCACGACCACGACCCCGCCGTCACGCGGCAACGGCGGGGACCGAGCTCGGCGACCACACCGTCGCCGACGAAAGGCAGCACATCGCGGGCCGGCAGACGAAGGACGACGGAGCCGACGCACGGCCAGTCGCCCCCCGCCTCCGCCCCGCGGAATCGCCCCGCGACGAATGTGCGAAGGTCGCCGCCCGGCACGTCTCGAGGCGAGAAGCGCGGACCGGTCGGGGTGCGCGGGGACAGCCGGTCGACGCGGTAGATCCGCCAGTCGTCGCGGTCGAGGTCCCACGCCACCAGATACCACCGGCCCGCCGCAGCCACCAGACCGTGGGGCTCCGTGCGCCGCGGAGGACGATCCGACTCCGGGTCACCGTAGTCGAAGCGGAGCACGTGGCGCGCCCGCACCGCCGCCGACACCGTGACGAGCACCTCGGGCGAGGGTGCAACGGATGCGGCCGGTGCGGCCAGGGACGTGAACTCGATCGCGTCCAGCCGATGACGAAGGCGCTGCGGCATCACCTGACGCACGGTGGTGAGCGCGCGAAGGGCGGCCTCCTCGACCCCCGCCCCCGCGTTCGTCGCCGTGCGGAGGGCCACGGCGAGGGCGAGCACCTGCTCGTCGTCGAAGTGGAGCGGCGGGAGTTCGCTCCCCGCCTCCAGGCGGTAGCCGCCGTCGGGCCCCCTCCTCGCGCTGATGCGATAGCCCATGTCGCGAAGACGCTCGATATCGCGCCGCACCGTACGAGGGCTGATGTCCAGTCGCCGGGCCAGCGTCGAGCCGGGCCACTCCGGCCGCGCCTGCAGGAGCGAGAGCACCTCGAGCAGGCGGGAGGTCGTCGTGGTCATGCTCCGATTCTGTCTCCTGTATAGGACGGATACAGACCTCTACCGACGAAAGAGTGATCCCGCGGGATCGGCCCGCACGAAAGGAACACCATGAGCATCCGCACCACTGTCCACCTGAACTTCTCCGGCGAAGCCCGCGCAGCCCTGGAGTTCTACCAGGCGGCGTTCGGAGGTGACATCACCATCGCCACCTACGCTGACTTCGGCATGCCCGCCGAGGCACCGGGTGCGCAGTCGGTGGTCTTCGGCCAGATCGAGAGCCCGGACGGGTTCCGGGTGATGGCGTACGACATCCCCGGCGCCGTCCCGTCGCCGCGAACGTCCTCCACGCGCCGCGAGAACGGCGTGACCCTCACGCACGAGCCCTTCTTCGTCTCGGTCCGGGGCGACTCGCTCGCGGACGTTCAGCGCTCGTGGGATGCCCTTTCCGAGGGCGGCACGGTCGTCGAGCCCCTCGCCTCATCGGCCTGGAGTGCCGGCTTCGGCATGCTCACCGACCGCTACGGCGTGACGTGGGTTCTCGACGTGGCGGCGCCGTCGGCTTAGTTCGGCACGGCCTCCGTCGCCGACGCGGCGGAGGCCTCACCGCGCGGCATCGAGCGCGTCGATGCGCCCCACTTTCTCCGCCGAGGGGCTGGTCGGGTCGAAGCGGTACCCGAGCCACTCCGACACCAGGCGGCGCGCGAGTTCGATGCCGACGACCCGCTGACCGAGCGCGAGCACGTGGGCGTCGTTGGAGAGCACGGAGCGTTCGACCGAGAAGCTGTCGTGCGCGGTGACGGCGCGGATTCCGGTGACCTTGTTCGCCGCGATCGCCATCCCCAGTCCCGTGCCGCACACCAGGAGCGCGCGATCCGCATCGCCCGCGACGATGCGACCGGCCGCTACCGCGGCCACGTCCGGGTACGGGGTGTGCCCGTCCGCGTCCACACCGACGTCGACGACGTCGCCGACGCGCGGGTCGGCCTCCAGGTCCTTGCGGAGGATCTCCTTGTACTCGTACCCGGCGTCATCGCTTCCGATGACGATGCGCCACAGTGTCATGACTCTCCTCTGATGTCGGCCAGGGCGGCCACGATGTAGGTGAACGAGACGGCGCCCGCGTCGGGGTGACCGACGCTCTTCTCGGCGAGAGGTCGCGCGCGCCCGAGCCGGGGCCGAAGCGATGCGGTCGACTGCGCCGCTGCCTCGGCGACCGTGACCGCGCCGGACCACGCGGATGCGAGAGACTCGCCGGCGTCGGAACGGCGACGCAGTTCGCCGGCGAAGGGCGCGAACGCGTCCACCATCGTCTTGTCGCCCACCTGTGCACCGCCGAGCCGCTGCACGGCCGCCAGCGCCGATTCGACCGCGCGCACGACGGCGGTCTCGACCGACGCATCTGCCTCGCGCAGCGCCCTCGCAGCCGCCGTGAGCGCCGCGGCCCAGAGCGCGCCCGAGGTTCCTCCGGCGCGCTCGGACCATGCCTCGGCGCCACCGGTGAGCGCGGCGAATGCCCCACCGTGTCGCGCGATGATGTCCCGCGCGGCGTGGTCGAAGGCGGTGATGCCGCGCACCATCCCGATGCCGTGATCGCCGTCGCCCGCGTACGCGTCGATGCGCCCGAGCTCCTCCTCGTGCTCTTGCAGAACGGCTCGCACGCGGCCGCCGGCGGCGACGATCGCCGGGGCGAGCGCCATCATGGCTTCCGACTCCGGCCGCACGGCGGCATCCACCGAGGGCAGGTGGTCGCTTCCTGGTTCGGGATGCGCCCTCGGCAGCTCGATCGCGCCCTTGCGGTAGGCGGGTGTAGCGGCCGCAGCGCGCCACAGCGGGTCGAGTTCGTCGTCCAGCCACACGAGGGTGAGTGAAAGCCCGCCCATGTCGAGGCTCGTCACGAGCTCGCCGCACTCCGGGTCGACGAGCTCCAGCCCCGCCTCGCGCAGGAGCGCGGCGGCGGCGCGGAAGACGACGAACAACTCCTCGTACGAGACCGAACCCAGGCCGTTCACGATCACACCCACGCGACCGTCTGCATCTTCGGGGCGCTCAGCCAGAAGCGCGGACACGAGCTGCTCGGCGAGATCGGACGCCGACGCCAGCGGCACGTCGCGGATCCCCGGCTCACCGTGGATCCCCAGTCCGATCGACATCGTCCCCTCGGGCACCGAGAACAGCGGCCCTTCGGCGCCCGGCAGGGAGCACCCCGAGAAGGCGACTCCGAGCGTGCGCGTGCGTGCGTTCGCGAGACGGGCGAGCCGCTCGACCTCGTCGAGGTCGTCCCCGCGGTCGGCGGCGGCGCCGGCCACCTTGAAAACCACGAAGTCGCCGGCGATGCCTCGTCGCCGCTCCTCTTCGCCTGCGGGCGCGCTGGCGATGTCGTCGGTCACGAGGACCGTGCGCACATCGATGCCGTCCGCGGTGAGGCGTTCTGCGGCCAAGCCGAAGTGCAGCACGTCGCCGGCGTAGTTGCCGTAGCTGAACAGCACCCCTCCCCCGGCGTTCGCGGCGCGCGCGACCCGGTACGCCTGACCGGCCGACGGCGAGGTGAAGACGTTGCCGCACACCGCGCCGGCGGCGAGCCCGGCGCCGACGAGACCGGCGAACGCGGGATAGTGCCCCGAACCTCCGCCGATGACGACGACGACCCGCCCGTGCTCGGGCGTCGCGGCGCGGACGACACCCCCGTCGACCCGGCGCACATAGCGGCCATAGACCTCGACGAGTCCGTCGATGGCGTCGTCGGCGAACCGCTCCACGGTGTCGATCACGCTGGTCATGAGGGGGCTCCCTTCTCCCGCGAGCGGCGGGGCAGGATCGTTCGGAGGTAGTCGCGATTCGCGGCGCTGACGCTCAAGCCGTCTCCGCCGTAGTGCTCGCATGTGAGGATCCCCGCGAAGCCGGCCGAGATCGCCTCCCGCACCGCCCAGCGGTAGTCGATGAGGCCGAGGGCGAGGGAGGTGGGCACCGCCGTGTACAGGCCCGCGGCCGCATCCTCGTCCCGCGCGTAGTTCTTCACGTGCCAGTAGGTGGTGTAGGGCAGGACGACGCGCAGCACCTCGCGCCAGTCCTCGATCGGGCGATGAAGACGCAGGAGGTTGCCCGTGTCGGGATTCAGCCCGACGTTGTCGCGACCAACCTCCTCGACCAGACGAACGGCCGACTCCGCCGTCCCGAGGTAGGTGTCCTCATACATCTCGAGCGCCAGCGACACGCCGACCTGCTCGGCATGATCGGCCAGCTCCCGGATGCGGCGGACCGCCGTGTCCCATCGATCTCGGTCGGCGGGGTCGTTGACGGCCCCCGCCTCGGTCCAGAACCACAGCGCCCCCTGCTGCGCACGTGAGAGGGGCTCGTGGAGGCCGAGCGAGAAGACCCGCGCCCCGATCGCTGCGGCGGCGTCGATGGATCGGTGGCTGTATGCGAGGTTTTCGTACCCGGCGGCGTCGTCGATCACCGACCGACGGATGGCGGCGACGGCGACGAGGTCGAGCCCCTCGGCCTCCGCGACCGCGCTCAGGTCCGCCAGCTCGCGCGCGCTGAGGTCGCCGGCCTTCAGCCACACGTCCGTCAGCTCGACGGCGTCGAACCCGGCATCGGCGATCTCGGCGAAGGTCTCTCGCCATGCCTTCGGGCCGAGCGCACGTACGCTCGTTCCGTCGGGAAGGACCTCGGGGAACTGCAGGAGGCCGGCCGCGATGGGCCACGTGCGCCGATCGAGGGCGGAGTCCGCGTGGGTCTGGGCGCGCAGCGACGTCGTCACCGGAACGAAGGCATTCATACCAGCCGAAGCCCTCCCTGCTTGGTGAGGTAGCGCACCCCGCTCACCGCCAACGCGATGATCGTCACCACATACGGCAGCGCGAGAATCGGGTCGGTGGGAATGGTCGTCCTCACCTGGAGGACGGTGGCCAGCGCCTCGAACAGCCCGAACGCACTGGCGGCGACGAGGGTCCCCACCGGGTGCTTCAGCCCCAGGTACACCGCGGCCAGCGCGATGAATCCGCGGCCCTGCACCATGTCGCGGACGAAAGTGCTGGTGGTGAACAGCGACAGTTGCGCCCCGGCCAATCCGGCCAGCACTCCGGAGGTCAGGAGCGCGCCCCACTGCACACGCTGCGGGGAGATGCCCGCCTCGACGACGGCGGCGGGATTGTCGCCGACCGCGCGCGTCCAGAGACCCCACCGGGAGTTGAAGTACATCCAGACGAACAGCGGCACGCCGAGGATCAGCAGCCTCGTGAGCGGCGACGCGGCGGACAGCGCATCCAGCACGGGGATGCCGGAGAGGAACGGCAGATCGACGGACGGCAGCGGGGTGGAGCGGATGTTCTGCGCCGAACCAGAGTCCCGTGTGAGAGCCACGAGCGCAAGCACCGTGCCGCCGGCAGCGAGCAGATTGATCGCGATGCCGGCCAGGATGATGTCGGCACCGAAGCGCAGGTGAGCGATGGCGAGGACCCCGGCGAGGAGCGCGCCGACGGCGGCCGCCGCGAGCAACCCGATCCAGGGCCCGAGGAGCGTTGTCGAGACAGCGGCACCGACGAAGGCGCCGCCGAGCATCATGCCGTCGAGTCCGATGTTGACGACCCCGGCGCGCACAGTGAGCAGGCAGCCGAGCGCTGCCAGCACGAGCGGGGTGGCGAGCTCAAGAACGCTTGCCAGGAACATGGCTGCTCCCTTCGGACAGTCCGGGTGTGCGGGGTTCGGATGCGGGCGCGCCGGTCACGGAATCGACCGGTCCGGGCGGCGATGGGGGCGTGGGATGGACGGCGGCCAAGCCGACCGTGGCTCCGGTGGCGCCCTCGTCGACGACCGTGGCACCGGAACGCCGCTCCCACCGCCGGAGAGCGGCGGCGAGGACGAGGATGATGACGCCCTGCAGCACCACGACGATGTCGCGCGGCACGTTGGATGTCACCTGGATGACGTCTCCGCCGGTTCGCAGGAACCCGTATGCGAGGGCCATGAGGGGGACGAGGATCGGCCGGTTGACCGCGAGGAGGGCGACGAGGATGCCGTCGAACCCGATGCCGGCGGCCATGCCCAGGATGAGGCGATTGGTCCCGCCGAAGGCTATCGCGGCGCCGGCCAGACCGGCGATCGCCCCGGATACGGCGATGGACAACCAGATCAGCCGCGCGACGGGCATCCCGTTGGCGTGGGCGAATCTCGGGCTGTCGCCCACGACCCGCAGGCGATAGCCGAACCGGGTGCGGTTGAGCACGACGCTGACGATCACGCAGACGGCCAGTCCCAGGATGAGCGTGGACGAGATCGCCGGGGCGGTCCCGATCGTGGGGAACCACGATGACGGATCGAAGAACTCCGACACCGGGAAGCCCGCGCCATCCGGCTGGAGGAACTCCTTGATGACGAAAGCGAAGAGGAACGTCGCGACGTAGTTCATCATCAGAGTCGTGACGATCTCGTCCGCGCCGAGGTACGCCTTCATGAGCCCGGGGATGACACCCCAGAGGAACCCGGCGATCGCTGCGGCGACCACGGCCAACGGCAGGGCGAGCGGCGAAGGGCCGAGAGCGAGGACCAGAACGCCCGACAGGAGCGCGGCGACGAAGACCTGGCCTTCCGCGCCGATGGAGAACATCCCCACCCGGAAGACCAGACACACGCTGGCACCCGTGATCATGAGGAAGCTCGAGTACGACAGCCACTGCGCGATGCGACCGGGGCTGGAGACCGCGCCGGTGAACAGGCCCTGCAGGGCCGCCCCCGGATCGTCGCTGGTGAGGACGAAGAGGCCGTAGAGCCCGGCGAGGAAGGCGAGCAGGACGAGCGCACCGGTCAAGGCGGTGCGTGGCCGCAGAGACAGTCTCATGCCGCCGCCTCCGAGGTGTCCCCGAGCATGAGAGTTCCCAGGCGCGCGATATCGACCTCGTCGGAATTCGCCAGATCTGCCACGACCCGCCCCTCCCGGAAGATGACGATGCGGTCGGCGATCGCCAGCACCTCGTCGAGGTCGCTCGATTGCACGAGAACGGCGGCGCCGCGCTCGGCGGCATCCGACAGCCGCTGGTGCACGGCGGCGATGGCGCCGATGTCGAGTCCCCGCGTCGGCTCGCACACGATGAGCAGACGCGGGTCGGTGGAGAGCTCTCGGGCGAGCACGATCTTCTGGATGTTCCCGCCCGAGAGGGTACCCGCCCGCTGGTCGCCGTTGCGGCAGCGGATGTCGAACCGCGTGATCATCGCGTCCGCGTGCGCGGCGGCGGCGCGGCGGCGGAGGAACCCTCCCCGCACGAACGCGGGATCGTTCATCCGATTCGCCAGGAGGTTCTCCCGGATACTGAGGTCCTTGGCCACGCCCGCGACGAGGCGGTCCTCGGGCACGTACGAGATCCCCAGACGCATCGTGGCGGGGCGGTCCCAGCGTGATCGCACGCGCCCCTCATAGGCGATGCGCCCGCCGGTGCGCGGTCGCACCCCGGCGAGCACCTGGCAGAACGCCTGATGCCCCTGCCCGTCGATGCCGACGACGCCGAGGATCTCTCCGCCGCGCACGCCGAGCGTGACGCCGCGGACGCCAGTGGCCGACTCGGCGGCGGCCGTCAAATCGCTGACACGCAGGACCTCACCCGACGGATGCCTCTCGGGACTGCTGACCGCGGGACTCTCGCCGCCGACCATGTCTGAGACGAGCTGAGCCGTCGACACCTCGCCGGTGCGCCGCGTCGCCACGACCCTGCCATGCCGCATGATCGTGATGTCCTGCGTGAGCAGTTCGACCTCTTCGAGCTTGTGAGTGATGAACAGGACGGAGACCCCCGACGCACGCAGGCGTCGCACCGCCTCGAACAGCCCGAGCCGTTCTTGGGGCGCGAGCAGCGCTGTCGGCTCGTCGAGGATGAGGATGCGCGCGCCGCGGTAGAGCGCCTTGAGGATCTCCACCCGCTGCTGCTGAGCGATGGTCAACTGATCAACTCGCCGGGTCAGCGGCACGCTGAGTCCCGCGTCCTGCGCGACCTCGGCGATGCGGGCCCGGGCAACCGAGCGACGCACCGCGAACGGTCCCCCGACTTCTGCGCCGAGGGAGATGTTGTCCAGGGCGGTCAACTCGCCCACCAGCCCGAAGTGCTGGAAGACCATGCCGATCCCCGCGGCGATCGCGTCGCCGGGACGACGGAAGTCCTGCGCCGTCCCGTCGATCACGATCTCGCCCGAGTCGGGGCGCTCGACGCCGAAGAGGATCTTCATGAGCGTCGACTTTCCCGCGCCGTTCTCACCGAGCACCGCATGAACGGTGCCCCGCCGGAGCGTCAGGCTCACGCCGTCGTTGGCCGCCACCCCGCCGTAGCGCTTGACGATGTCGCGCAACTCCAGCACGACCTCGCTTCGGCCGGGAGGCGCATCCGCAGCGGATTGCGCGCCGAGGGTCTCCGTCATGTCACTCGCCCGTCAGCAGCGATTCGTACTCGCCCGCAGCGACGTCTTCGGTGAGTGCCGCCACCCGGTCGCGAATGGCCTGGGGCACCACCTGCGTGTACAGGTCGGACTCGACGATCCAGATGGACCCGTCCGCGACACCGAAAGATCGCGTCTCCCCCAACGGAAGCGCCCCGTCGGCAGCCTGGAGGACCGCGTCCTGCACGGACTCCTTCGTGCTCGTGGTGGAGGCCGTGAGGATGACGGGCGTGCCGTTGATGTCGGGCGACTCGGTCTGCACCTCGGCGTTGCCGATGGCCCACACGTTCCCCTCGGCGGCCGCCTCGAAGACGCCGGTGTCGGTGCCGCCCGAGGCGGTGAAGACGATCTCGGCGCCCTGGGCGATCATGTCCGCCGCGATCGCCTTGCCCTTCACGGGGTCGGCGAACGAACCGGCGTAGGCCTTCAGCACCGTGACGTCGGGAGCGACACTCTCCACGCCCGCTTCGAAGCCGGTGATGTAGTCGTTGATCGTCGGGATGTCCTGGCCGCCGACGACGCCGACGACTCCCGTGCCGTCGATGCGCTCGACGCCGTCGGCCGTCTCCAGCAGGCCGGCCAGCACCCCCGCGAGGAATCCCGTCTCGTCATAGCGATACGTGATCGAGTACACGTTCGGCGCGTCCACGACGGCGTCGAAGATCGCGAACTGCTTGTCGGGGTATTTCGACGCGGCCTGAGTGAGCAGGTCGACCATGGCGAAGGTCGAGGTGATGATCGTGTCGCTCCCTCCATTGGCGAGGTCGTCGAGTGCGGGCTGCCACCGGGTGGGTTCGTAGCCGGCCTCGACGATCTGCGTCTCCCAGCCCGCCTCCTCGGCCCCGGCGTCCACGCCCGCGATCGCCTGATCGAAGAAGCCGCCGTCCCCGGCGGTACCCGGAACGAGCATGGCGACGCTTTCCGACGTGTCACCTCCGGCGGGGCTCGACCCGCCGGAGCATCCGGTCAGCACCAGTGCCGCGGCGCCCACGGCGCTGACTGCGGCGATCAGAGAACGGGTACGCATATTCACTCCTCATCGAGAGTCACGCCTCGCGGCGGTCGGATTGCAGGTCGGGTGGTCCGACTGGTATAACCAGTAATACCGCAGCGACTCCCCGCAGCGCAAGCCAGCCGACATCCGAACTCCCTCGGCGGCCGGCGAGATGATCCCAAGGAGGGGACATGACGATCGTGACCTCGGCTCTCGAGCTCTACGAGAGCAGGACACCGACTTCGAGGCGGCTCTTCGATGAAGCCCGCGCCCTCATCCCCGGAGGCGTCTCGCGCGCGACGCTGGCGTTCGAGCCGTATCCCTTCTATGCCGCCGCAGCCTCGGGCGCGACGATCACCGACGTCGACGGCAATGACTACCTCGACCTCGTCAACAACTACACGAGCCTTCCGCACGGCCACGGGCACGCCGCGACCACCCGTGCCGCCGTGGAGCAGCTGAGTGTCTCGTCTGCGATCGGCACGGCCCACGCGCTGGAGGCCGACTACGCCCGGGAATTGCGCCAGCGCATCCCGGCGGCACAGCGGCTGCACTTCACGACCACCGGCTCCGAGGCGGTCGCGTTCGCGGTGCGGCTGGCGCGGGCGGCGACCGGCCGCACCCGTGTGCTGAAGTTCGAAGGCGGCTTCCACGGGTCGCACAACGAGCTGTACCAGGACATCGCGGTCCTGCCGGAGCTCTCCCCCGGGGCAGCACAGCCGGCACGCCCGGCCTCGGCGGGTCTGGAGCCGACCGGGACCATCACCGCCGTGTACAACGACCTCGACTCGGTGCGCGCGGCGTTCGCGCAGTGGGGGCAGGAGATCGCCGTCGTGGTCGTGGAGCCCTTCCTCGGCAACGGAGCCCTCATCGCCGCCGAGAGCGATTTTCTCGACGTGGTGTTCGAATGCGCCGCAGCCGCCGGCGCCCTGGTTCTGTTCGATGAGATCCAGTCCCTGCGCGCCGACTACAGCGGCGCGCAGGGACGATGGGGGTATCGCCCCGACCTCGTCGCCCTGGGGAAGATCATGGGCGGCGGTCACGCGCTGGCGGCGTTCGGCGGGCGAGCCGACCTGTTCGGCGCGCTCGAGGGAGCGTCCCCGGCCGTCCTGCAGACGGGCACCTTCACCGCGACGCCGATGGCCTTGGCGGCCGGACGCGCCGCGATGGCCGAACTCGACCGAAGCGCGTACTCCGTGCTCGAGCGGCGCACGGAGCGACTGAGGGAGGGAATCCGGGCGACGTTCGCGGCCGCCGGCGTGCCCGTCCACGTCAACGGACTCGGGTCGATGTTCAACATCTCGATCACCGAAGAGGAGGTCCGCTCGTACCGCGCCTACCGCGCCGCGGACGCCACGTTGTTCTCCGCGCTGCGGCTTGAGATGCTGGTGCGGGGCGTGCTGGTCATGCCCCGCGGCACCGGATGCCTCAGCACCGCGGTGACCGAGAACGATGTCGACCGCGTGCTGGTCGCGCTCGAAGAAGGACTGGCAGCCGTGGCGGGTAAGCGATGATCGGCATCGACCTCACGGGGCGGACGGCCGTCGTCACCGGCGGTTCCGCCGGCATCGGCGCAGCGTGCGTCACCGCTCTGCAGCGCGCCGGTGCGCGTGTGGTCTCGCTCGACCCGACGGCTCCCGTCACGAGCGCGCCGGATGAGGCGATCGCCGGGGACGTCACCGACGCGGCCGCTCGTCACGCCGCTCTCGCCGCCGCGGACGGCGCCGACATCCTCGTCAACAACGCCGCGATCCAATACGAGGAGCGTCTCTCGGAGACCAGTACGGAGGCCTTCGAGCGACTCCTCGCCGTCAACGTCGTGGGCACGGTGGAGATGACGCGCGCGTTCGCAGCCACCGCCGCCACGGGAGGAGCGATCGTCAACATGGGCTCCGTACTGGGGGTGACCGGCGACCCCGCCCTCGCCGTGTACAGCATCAGCAAGGGCGCCGTGGTGAACTTCACCCGGACGGCGGCGCTGGAGTACGCCGGACGCCTGCGCGTGAACGCCGTGCTTCCCGGCGCCATCCGAACACCGCTGACAACGCGCGCGTGGAACGCCACCGGCGACGCCGCCCGCGCCGAAGAACGGATGTCGTCCGTCTACGCCGCAGGGCGGATCGGCGAGCCCGAGGAGGTGGGGACGGTGGTCGCGTTCCTCGCCAGTCCGCTGGCCGCCTTCATGACCGGAGCCCTCGTCGCCGTGGACGGCGGCCTGCTCGCCGCCAACGCGGAGTGGGGCCTGGAAAGGCTCGGCTAGGCACCCGTCAGCCCAGGAGCGACCTCAGGAAATCGCGGTGATGGTCGTACAGCGTCCGCGAAGCCGCCATCGCCCCGCCGAGGTCGCCCTCGACGACGCCGGCCGCGAGCGCGCGGTGGTCGGCGAGGATCGCCTGACTCATCGCGCGGCCGTGCGGGCTGATGCGGATCGTCTGCGCGATCTCGTCGTTCATGTCGTCCCACAACTTCTCCAGCAGCGGCGAACGCGCCGCACGCACGATGCTCCGGTGCAGTCCCAGGTCAGGCGCGGTGGTCTCCTCGCCGAGGCGCACTGCTCGCTCGAGCGCCTCCAGCGCCTCGGCGACGGCCTCCTTCTCCGGCGCCTCCGCACGCACCGATGCCAGACGCAGCGCCCCGGCCTCGATGACCTCGCGCGCATCGACGACGTCGAGGAGTCCGTACGGCGTGGTCTGCTCGGTGGAGACGTCGTTGCTCACGACGAACGCACCGCGGCCCATCTGGATCTCGATGACATCGAGCGTGCTCAGCATCCCGAGCGCTTCCCTTATGACGGGCCGGCTCAGACCGTAGGCCTCGGCGAGTTGACGCTCCGACGGAAGCTTCGACCCCACGGGGTACACGCCCTCACGGATCTCGCGAAGCAGGTCGTCGGCGACACGCGCGCGCTGCGTGTTTCCGCTGTCGAGCATCATGCTCCTTTTATATCGGCAGAATCCGGTCTGGCCGGTAAGACCAGTTGCAGTATACTCGCGGCATGACAACGGCGCATCCGGTCCGCTTCGACCGGCCTCGCATCATCGACCTCACGCTTCCGCTGGCGTCGGGGATGGACGCCTTCCCGGGGGAGCCCACGGCGCGCTTCCGCCCTTTCTCGACGCACGAGGACGGCGGGATCGAGATGTGGCACGTCGATCTCTTCAGCCAGCTCGGCACGCACGTGGACGCGCCCGCGCACTTCCTCCGCGGCGGCACGACGAGCGAGCATCTCCCCCTCGACGCCATGATCGGTGCGGCGGCTGTCATCGACGTCCCGGTCGGTCCCGGCGGGACGCTCATGGCCGGTCACCTCGACAGCGATGTCGCGCGAATCCGCTCCGCCGGGCGAGTGATCCTGCGGTCGGGATGGGAGCGGCATCGCGGGACGCCGCAGTACTGGGAGGGGTTTTCCGAGATCTCCCCGGACGCGGCGCGCCTGCTGGTCGACTGCGGCGTGCGCTTCGTGGGGATCGACACGCCGACGCCCTCGTTCTCGCACCTTCATGAGGTGCACCGGGTGCTTCTGGAGGCCGACGTCGTGCTGGCCGAGTGCCTCGTGAACACCGCCCAGCTTGCCGCGGAGACCTACCTCATCTGCCTCCCTCTCCCCCTCGTCGGGCTGGACGGCGCTCCTGCGCGCATCGTCGCCCTCGAACAACCTACGTCTGCGCACGAACGGAAGGACCTCTGATGACGACGCGTGTGATCATCGACACCGACACGGGTGTGGACGACGGGATGGGGCTCATCTACGCCCTGCTCTCGCCCGAACTGGACATCGTCGGCGTCACGACGAGCTTCGGCAACGTCGACGTCGACAAGGTGACACGAAACACCGCCGTGATCATGGAGGAGCTCGGATCGAACGCCCCCGTGGGCAAAGGGGCGGCCTTCGCCCTCGCCGGCGAGATCCCGGTCTTCAACCCGCAGATCCACGGCGACGACGGGTTCGGCAACGCCAACCTGCCCGAGCCGGCATACACGAACCTCGACCCGCGCTCGGCAGCGCAGCTCACCATCGACCTCGTGAACGAGTACCCGGGCGAACTGGTCTGGATCGGCCTCGGTCCGGTGACGAATCTCGCCCTCGCGGTGCACCTCGACCCGACTCTGCCTGAGCGGTTGCGCAAAGTCGTGTGGATGGGAGGAGCCGTCCTCCACCACGGCAACGTCACCCCCGTCGCCGAGGCCGACGCCCTCCACGACCCGGAGGCACTGCGTGTCGTGCTCGACCAGAGCTGGCAATTCGTCCAGGTGGGCCTCGACGTCACCGACGACACGGTGTTCGGACAGGCCGAGCTCGACGCGGTGCGCGGCGCCGACACACCCGGCGCCAAGCTGGTCGCTGCGGGGGCGCCGTCGTACATGTCGTTCTACGAGCCGATCCTCGGACGGTACGGATGCGCGATGCACTCGCCGCTGACGGTGGGGATCGTCGCGCATCCCGAACTGATCCTGGCGTCGGAGAAGCTGCGGCTGCACGTGGAGCTGGAGGGTCGCTACACGCGCGGCATGACCGTGGCCGACCGACGTGTCGGGCGGGACGGCGGCGCGGTATGGGGGTCGGCACCGCTCGTGGACGTCGTCTTGGACGTCGACCGCGCGGCCTTCGTGGACCGGTACGTCCGTCGTGTGACGGGGGCGGAATGACCAGGCCGGACGACGTCCGCGACGACGTCCGCTCCTGGCTGCGCGGCGTGCCGCCCCTCGAGGAGGCACTCGCCGATCTCGTGCGCATCCCGAGCTTCCCCGCCACACTCCAGCAGAACGATGTGCTCGACCGCGTCGACGCGCTGGTCGGCGCCCCCGCGGCGGCGAGCCATGACCGGTGGATCCCCGATTGGGAGGCGGTGCAGGCGCTCGAGTCTCCGCTGGATGCGCAGCGGCTGTGGTCTCAACTGCTCGAGCGCGACCCCCGCTACGCCGACACGCTTCCCGGTCTCGAAGTCTCCGTTCACACGGTGGGCGAGACCGGCCCGACGCTCATGCTCAACGGGCACGTCGACGTCGTGCCCGCAGACGGCCAGACGTGGCGCCACGACCCGTACCGGCCGTCCGTCTCCGACGGGCGTCTCTACGCGCGCGGGGCCATGGACATGAAGGGCGGTCTCGTCGCGGCGGCGCTGGCCTTCCGGTACCTGGCGGAGCACTGGAGGGGGCCCGGCCGGATCGCCTTCGCGGCGGTGCCCGAAGAGGAATCGGGCGGAAACGGCACGATGGCGGTGATCGCGCGCGGCCACCACGCGGATGCTGTGGTGTTCGCCGAGCCGACGAACCTCGACGTCGTGCACCGGCATGTCGGCATCCAGGCCTTCGGCGTCGACGTGCACGGCCGCGCCGGCGGGATGCTTCGACGTTCGTGGGGGACGAGCGCCGCCCCCACCCTGGCGCGCGCCGCCGTCGCTCTGGAGGAGCTCGAGCAACGCCGCACCGCCCGCGCGCACGCGGCCGGCGGATACGACCCCGACGACCTCCCCGGATTCGTCAACTTCTTGATCCACTCCGGCGACTGGCTCGCCACCCGCGCCGGAACAGGGGAACTGCGCGGGCTCATGGGTGTGCTCCCCGGCGAGACGCAGGAGCAGGCGGCGGCAGAACTGACCGATGCGGTGCGCCGGGCGACCGACGGGCGGCCGGGCGAGGTCACCGTATGGTCGCACGGCGGACACCGGGGTGCGGAGCTTCCTGCGCAACATCCGCTCGTCATGGCCTTCACCGGCGGCGCGGGCGGCGAGGCACCCCTCACCCGGCCGACGACCGCTGGGACGATGGTGTGCGACGCCAAGATCGTGCACGGCGGAGGCTGGGCCCCCGCTATCGTCCTGGGACCCACCGGCGACAACCTCCACGCCGCCGACGAGTGGGTGGACCTCGCCTCCATCGGCACTGCGGTGGAGCTTCTGGTGAGCGGCGCGTACCGCTACTTCGATGCCTGAGGCACCCACGAGCGACCAGGTTCGGGCCCTTCCGAAGGTGATCCTCCACGACCACCTGGACGGCGGACTGCGCCCGGAGACGGTGCTGGAGCTCGCTGCCGCGCGAGGGCGTGCCCTGTGGACCGAGGACCCGGCTTCGCTCGCCCGTGAGATCGTGGCCCGATGCTCCGGATCGCTCGAGGATTACCTCGCGGTCTCCGATGTCCTCGTCGATCTGCTCCGCGGAGACGCGGACGCGCTGTACCGCGTCGCGCGCGAGTGCGCACGGGATCTCGCGTCGGACGGCGTGGTCTACGCCGAGGTGCGCTGGGCACCCGAGGAGGTGACGAACGCCGCGCTCCCGCCCGCTGCCGCACTGGCCGCCGTCACGGCGGGCCTGTCGGCGGGTGCAGCCGAGGCAGCGCGCGGCGGCACCGCGATCCGCGTCACTCAGATCCTGTGCGCCTTGCGCACGGACGACCGCTCCCTGGAGATCGCGCGACTGGCCCTCGCGAACCGGGGCGATGTCGTCGGGTTCGACCTCGCCGGAGCGGAACGGGGATTCCCTCCCGCTCGACATCGCGCCGCCCTGGATCTGCTCGCCGCCGAGGATTTCCCGGTGACCATCCACGCGGGTGAGGCGGATGGGATCGACAGCATCCGCGGCGCGCTGACCGACGGAAGGGCACGGCGGATCGGACACGGCGTGCGGCTGGTCGAGGACATCGGGCCCCGCGACGACTTCGGCACCACAGCTCAGCGGATCTTCGACGGGGGGATCGCGCTGGAGATCTGTCCCTCCTCGAACCGGCAGACCGGCGCCGCGTCCGGCTCGATGGCGCAGCATCCGTTCGACCGGCTCCAGCGGCTGCGGTTCGCGGTGACGGTCAGTCCGGACAACCGGCTTCTGAGCGGCACTTCGGCCACCGGCGAACTCGTACGGCTGGCCGAGGCGTTCGGATACACCCTCGCCGATCTGGCCCGATTCCAGCTCACCGCCGCCGACGCCGCGTTCCTCCCCGCGTCGGAGCGGCACGAGCTGCGACGATCTCTCCGCGCGACCTTGCGATCGACCCTCGCCGAGCCTGTTGCGCGCACCGCGGGAACAGTAATCTGACAGGCACGTTGCACTTCTCGAGGCTGAGGAGGGACCGGGGATGCTGATCAGCGAAGCCGCCGAGCTGTCGGACGTGTCGACGCGCATGCTGCGGTACTACGAGAACCAGGGGCTCGTCGTTCCGGGTCGCGACGTGAACGGATACCGCACCTATTGCGACGAGGGCATCTACCGTGCGCGCCAGGTGCGGGCGCTGCTGGCCGCGGGCGTGCCGGCCAGGGCGATCGTCGACATCCTCCCCACGGCCGCCCTCGACGCCGTGCTTCCGGCGCCCACCGATCCTCGCGTCCGCCAGGCGCTGCGCACGCATGCCGACGCGCTCGCCACGCGCGCGAGCGAGATGATGCTCCGCTCGCGCGCCCTCACCGCGTACCTCGAGCGCACGCACGCCGAAGAACTGCGGGAGCTCCCGCGCGGGGCTTGACCTTCGCACTAATGGCAACGTTGCACGCTTTCTCCGCGGACTCGCACGGTGGTGCGAGCGCGGAAGGAGTGCAAAAATGGCAAGCAATCTGTCGGGCTCCTCGCTCGACACGGTGAGCGGATTCCGTACGCCTCGCTTCGACGGCGTGGCTGAGGAACTGCAGCGCCAGCTGGCGTCGGGCGAAGAGGTCGGCGCATCGGTGGCCGTCGTCGTGGACGGCGAGCTCGTCGTCGACCTGTGGGGCGGATGGCAGGACCCCGAGCGTCAGACCCCGTGGCAGCAGGACACGATCGTGAACCTGTGGTCCAACACCAAGCTCGTGGTGACGCTGGCCTTCCTCCGTCTCGTCGACGACGGTCGCATCGACCTCGATGCCCCCGTGGCGACGTACTGGCCGGAGTTCGCCGCCGCCGGGAAAGCCGGCGTCCGCGTGCGCGACGTCCTCTCGCACTCCTCGGGCGTCTCGGGACTCGACCACCCGGCGACCCTCGCCGACCTGTACGACACCGAGACCGCCGTGGCGCGGATGGCGGCGCAGTCGCCGTGGTGGGAGCCGGGCACCGCATCCGGATACCACCTGTTCAACTTCGGCCACCTCGTGGGCGAGATCGTCCGGCGCGTGACCGGCCAGGACCTTCGTACGTTCGTCGACGAGACGCTGGTCGCGCCGCTCGGCGCAGACCTCCGCATCGGGGCGCTCGAGACGGATGCGCCGCGCATCGCGACGCTGGTCCCGCCGCCGCCGCTGCCGTTCGACCTGGAAGACCTCGACCACTCGGCCCCGGTGTACAGGACGTTCACGGGGCCTGCGATCGATCCCCTCGCCGCGAACACCCCGCAGTGGCGTGCGGCGCAGGTCGGCGGAGCGAACGGCCACGGCAATGCCCGGTCGCTCGCGACGGTGCTCTCGGTGCTGGCGGAGGGCGGCAGCTCGCAAGGCATGCGCTTCTTCTCCGAAGAGGTCGCCGCCGAGGCCCTTCGGGCGAACACTGACGGCGTGGACCTCGTCAACGGACTGTACCTGCGCTGGGCTCTCGGCTTCGCCGTCAGCGACGAGCGCACCCTTCCGTGGGTGCCGACGGGTCAGGTGGGGTACTGGGGCGGATGGGGCGGCTCTATGGGCATCGTCGACCGCGACCGGCGCGTGGCCGTCGCCTACGTGATGAACCGCATGGGCGGCGACATCCTCGGCTCCGACCGCGCCCGCGCGTACGTCGATGCGATCTACGCGGGGCTCGGCGCCTGATCGCTGTTCCCCCGCACCATTCGGCTGCCTTGGGCGAGGTTTACCAGCCGATCGGTGCGGGGGAACGGCCAGCGAGCAGCTTCGCCGCCAGCGCCGTGTGTCGAAATGTCACGACCGGGCGACCGCACGATGGCGAGATTGGTTAGCGTTCGGCCATGCCGCAGCTTCCCGCCCTCGTCTCACCCGCCGAGCTATCCGCGCATCTGGACGACCCCGACGTGCTGATCGTCGACGCCTCCGTCAACCTCACCCGCGACGGAGAGGGTCAGCCCTACCGCATCACGAGCGGGCGCGACGGATACGACGCCGCGCACATCCCCGGGTCCGTGTTCGCCGACCTCATCTCGGAGTTCTCCGACCCCGACGGTTCGGTGATGTTCCAGCTGCCCACGATCGACCAGTTCGAGGCGGCCGCCGGCGCCCTCGGCATCCGTCCCGGTGTGCATGTCGTCGCGTACGTGCAGGAGCTGCCGACGTTCGCACCGCGCCTGTGGTGGCTGCTGCGCTACTTCGGCTTCGACGACGTCAGCGTGCTGGACGGCGGACTCCGTGCCTGGCAGGCGGCAGGGCTGCCGGTGACGGATGAAGCGACCCCGCCGCCGACGCCCTCACTCTTCGTCGCGTCGCCGCGGGAGCACCTGATCGCCCGGCGGGAGGAGGTGGAACGCGTGACCAACGGCGTGCACTCGGCATGCCTCATCAACTCGCTCTCCCCCGCCGAGTTCCGCGGAGAGGGTGTGCCCGCCGATGAGCGGGGCGGCAGCATCCCCGGTAGCGTCAACGTTCCGTGGTACGCCAACGTCGAGCGCGAGAGCGGGTACTACCGCCCCTCGACCGAGCTCGCCGAAGCGTATGCGCGCGCCGGGGTGACGAAGGATCAGCCCGTCATCACGTACTGCGGCGGCGGGATCGCGGCGTCCATGGACGCCTTCGCGCTCAGCCTGGCCGGGTACGACAACGTCAAGGTCTACGACGGCTCGCTCGCGGAATGGATCGCCGACCCTTCCCTCCCCCTCGTGCGCGCCTGACCCGCTGACGGCCGAGCCGCGGCCGGGCGGGTCGCGCGATGCGCTGGCGCGTTCTCCTCAGTCCGCCTTCGGGTAGAACGTCAGGATTTCGGCGACGCACGCCGGTCGGTCGCTCCCCTCGATGTCGACCGTGACCGTCGAGCGCAGGAGATGACCGCGTGCGGTCTCGGAGAGGTCGGCGAACTCGACGCGGCCGCGGACTCGGGCGTCCACGGGCACCGGCGCGGGGAACCGCACGCGGTCCGCGCCGTAGTTCACCGCCATTCCGGCGCCCTCGACACGGAAGGTCTCGTCGAGGAACAGCGTGACAAGCGAGAGCGTCAGATACCCGTGGGCGATCGTGCGCCCGAAAGGGCCTGCGGCGGCGCGCTCGGGGTCGACGTGGATCCACTGCGGATCGCCGGTCACCCCGGCGAAGGCGTCGATGCGCTCTTGGTCGACCGTGTGCCAGCCCGACTCGCCGATCGAGGTGCCCACGGCGGCGGCGACCTCGTCCAGTCCGGCGAAGACGCGCACGGGTCAGCCCAGAGGTCCGCCGGCGACGTACAGGATCTGCCCGGAGACGAATCCCGCGTCCTCGCTGACGAAGAAGGAGACGGCGGCGGCGATGTCCTCGGGCTGGCCGACCCGGGCGACGGGGATCTGGCCCGCCCACTGCTCGAGAAGCTCCTCGAAGGGCACGCCCATGCGCTCCGCGGTCGCCGCGGTCATCTCGGTCTGGATCCATCCCGGCGCGATCGAGTTCACCGTGACGCCGAACTTCCCGAGCTCGATCGCGAGCGTCTTCGTGAAGCCCTGGATCCCCGCCTTGGCGGCGGCGTAGTTGGCCTGTCCCCGGTTGCCGAGTGCCGACGTGCTCGACATGTTGACGATGCGACCGAAGCCCTCCTTGGTCATGTATGCCTGGGCCGCCTTGCTCATGAGGAACGCGCCTCGCAGGTGCACCCCCATCACCGCGTCCCAGTCCCCGGCCGTCATCTTGAAGAGGAGGTTGTCGCGGATGATGCCGGCGTTGTTCACGAGGATCGTGGGGGCTCCGAGCTCCGCCTCGATACGGGCGAACGCGCTCGCGACGGCGTCCTCCTCGCTGACGTCGGCGCCGACGGCCAGAGCGCGGCCGCCGGCCCGCTCGACGGCCTGCACGACCGGGAGGCAGCCATCCTCGACGAGGTCGAGGACGGCGACGGCGTGCCCGTCGCGTGCGAGACGGAGGGCGGTGGCGGCGCCGATGCCGCGTGCGGCTCCGGTGACGATGGCGACGCGGGGCGTGGTCATGGACAGTCTCCTTGAGGTGAAAGGGTCGGAATCGGGGAAATCCGGATGCGGCTCAGGAGAGCCGCTCGAGAACCATGGCCATGCCCATCCCCCCGCCGACACACATCGACTCCACGCCGAACTGCTTGTCGTGCCACTGCAGCGAATTGATGAGCGTGGAGGTGATGCGGGCGCCGGTCATCCCGAAGGGATGCCCGACGGCGATGGCACCGCCGTTGACGTTCAGCTTGTCGATCGGGATGCCCAGCTGCTGGGCCGAGCCGAGCGACTGCACCGCGAACGCCTCGTTGATCTCGAACAGGTCGATGTCGTCGATCCCCATGCCGGCGTTGCGCAGCGCGGCGGGAATCGCCTCGACGGGCCCGAGGCCCATGATCTCGGGCGAGAGCCCGGTGACCGCGGTCGAGACGATACGGGCCAGCGGCGTGAGACCCAGCTCCTTCGCCTTCGTGTCGCTCATGACGATCACCGCGGCGGCACCGTCGTTGAGCGGGCACGCGTTTCCGGCCGTCACCGTCCCGTCGGGGCGGAATACCGGCTGCAGCTGGCTCACCGCCTCCAGCGTCGTTCCTGCGCGCGGGCCATCGTCCGCGCTCACGACCGTGCCGTCGGCCAGGGTGACGGGCGTGATGTCGCGACCCCAGAATCCCGACGCGATCTGCGCCTCGGCGAGGTTCTGGCTGCGAACGGCGAACTGGTCCTGCTCCTCGCGGCTCATCCCGAGGAGCTGCTGCACGTTCTCGGCGGTCTGCCCCATCGCGATGTAGACGTCGGGGACGCGGCCGTCCTCGCGCGGGTCTCGCCACACCGGCGCACCTCCGGTCGAGCGATCGGCGGTGCGAGCGCTCGCCTCGTCGAACAGCGGGTTGAGGATGTCCGAGCCGGGGATGTAGTCCGAGGTCCCCCGCGAGAAGCGGCTCACCGTCTCGACGCCCGCGGAGATGTAGGCGTCGCCCTCGCCGGCCTTGATCGCGTGGAACGCCATGCGCGTGGTCTGCAGCGACGAGGAGCAGTAGCGCGTGACCGTGGTGCCGGGAAGGTGGTCGTAGCCGAGCAGGACGGCGACGTTTCGCCCCATGTTCCAGCCCTGCTCACCGCCGGGGAGCCCGCACCCGAGCATGAGGTCGGTGATGTCGGACGGTGAGAGCTCTGGCACCTTGTCCAGAGCCGCGCGCACCATCTGGACGGTGAGGTCGTCGGGGCGCAGATCTTTCAGCGATCCCTTGTTCGCGCGCCCGATGGGCGACCGCGCTGTAGAGACGATGACCGCTTCTGGCATGGGAGATCCTCACTTACTGAGCGCTTGCTTAGTGAGGACTATACCGACAGATTTGAGACGATGGAACCCTGAGGCGCCGAGGAGTCGTATGTCCGCCAGTCACCGCATCCCGTCGCGCGCGGATGTCACCCGCGCGAACCTTCGCGCCGCCGGTGTACGCGCGATCTCGGAGCGGGGATTCCACGGCACCACGACACGGGACATCGCCGCCGCCGCGGGCCTCAGCACCGCCGCGCTCTACGTGCACTACCGCTCGAAGGAAGAGCTGCTGTACGCGATATCGAAAGACGGGCACGACGAGGCGGTCGCGATCGCGCGCGCCGCTCGTGCAGCATCCGATGACCCCACCACCCAGCTGCAGGCGTTCATGCGGCCCTTCGCCGCCTTCCATGCGCGCGAGCACACCGAAGCCGTCATCATCACGCGCGAACTGCCGTCGCTCAGCAGTGATCACTTCGCCGAGATCCGGGCCCTCCGTCGCGAGATCGAAACGACGATGGAAGACATCCTCCGCGCGGGGGTCGCGCAGGGAGACTTCCACCTCGGCGACCCGCACATGACGATGGTGGCGTTGCTCTCACTCGGCCTCGACATCGCGCGTTGGTACCGCGAAGCCGGTGAGTGGACGCCGGAGCGTATCGCCGACTACTACACCGAGCTCGCGCTGCGGATGGTGGGGGCACCGAGCGACCCGTAGAAGCCGCCCTCGACCTCAGCCGAGGCGTTCGATGATGGTGGCGTTCGCCTGGCCGCCGGCCTCGCACATGACCTGAAGCCCGAAGCGTCCGCCCGTTTGATCGAGCACGCCGAGCAGCGTCGTCATGAGGCGCGCACCCGATGCGCCCAGGGGGTGTCCGATCGCCGTGGCTCCCCCGTTCACATTCACCTTCTCCATCGGCGCGCCGGTCTCCTTCTGCCACGCCAGGACCACGGATGCGAACGCCTCATTGACCTCGAAAGCGTCGATGTCGTCGATCGACATCCCGGCGCGCGCAAGCACCTTCTGCGTCGCCGGGATGACGCCGGTGAGCATGAAGATCGGATCATCCGCGGCGACGGCGAACGAGTGCACGCGCGCACGGGGCGTGAGACCGAGGCGAGACGCGGCATCCTCGCTGGCGATGAGGAGTGCAGCCGAGCCGTCGTTGACCGGTGAGCTGTTTCCCGCGGTGACCTTCCAGTCGAGGTGGGGGTACCGCTCCTCCCAGCGGTCGCTGCGGAAAGCGAGCCGAAGACCGGCGAGCGTCTCGGCAGTCGTCCCGGGGCGGATGGTCTCATCGACGTGCAGCTCGTTGACGAAGGCGACCTGTGAGTCGAAGAGACCGTTCTTCCACGCCGCATCCGCCCGCCGGTGCGACTCTGCGGCGAAGTCGTCGAGCTCGGTTCGAGACAGTTGCCACCGGTCGGCGATGAGCTCCGCGCTGATTCCCTGAGGGATGAGGCCGCCGGCGTAGCGCGCGGCGATGCTCGGGCCCGCGAAGTCCTTGCCCTCGGTCTGCGACCCGATGGGGATGCGGCTCATCGACTCCACACCGGACGCGATGACCACGTCGTAGGCGCCGGCCATCACTCCCTGCGCGGCGAAGTGCACGGCCTGCTGGCTCGAGCCGCATTGTCGGTCCACCGTGACGCCCGGCACGGACTCCGGGAACCCGGCCGCGAGAAGCGCCCACCGGGCGGTGTCCACGGACTGCTCGCCCACCTGACCGACCGCCCCGCTGATCACGTCGTCCACGACGGCGGGGTCGATGCCGGTCCGCTCCACGAGCGCCCTCAGGGAATGAGCGTGCAGATCGACGGGGTGGATCTCGGAGTAGGCGCCGCCCGGCTTTCCTTTGGCGACGGGAGTGCGGACGGCATCGACGATGACGGCGGTGTTCATAGGAAACTCGATTCCTTCTCTTCGGCTGAGTCAGAACGCGCGGTGCGCTCCAGGGAGACGACGATCTCACCGTCGTGCAGGTCGTGGCCGGCTGCGCACCGCACATCGACGTGGACATCCGCGCCGCAGGAGTCATGCACCATGCGCAGGCGACGGGAACGCGGGAGGTGCCGATCGCCCCAGGCCGCGAATGCGACGAGAAGCGGGACGAGCTCGTCACCGGCGTCGGTCAGGAAGTATTCCTGCCTTCCCCGCTGCCCGGGCTCGCGATACGACCGCTTCTCGAGCAGCCCCTCCTCGGTGAGGTGGCGCAACTGTGCGGCGACGACCGACTGCGTCAGCCCGGTGCGCTCCACGAAATCATCGAACCTCGACGTGCCGTACCAGGCCTCGCGAAGAAGCAGCACAGTCGAGCGCCGCGCGAGCAGGCTGCTCGCCCGGTCTATCGGGCATCCGTCGCCGAGCTCCGTGCGATCCGGCGCGGCGAGAATCCCGTGCATCGTGGGCGACATGGCGCCATCGTACACCTGACTACGCTTTATGTACTCAGATCCGTGTCGGCGTGCGGACCGCTAGCGTGGAGGCATGAAGGCGATCGTCTACTCGTCGCACGGCGACTCCTCCGTCCTCTCCCTCGCCGACCGGGATCCGGCCGATCCGGGCCCCGGCGAGGTGCGCGTACGCATCGTGGTGTCGGGGGTCAACCCCACCGACTGGAAGGCGCGCGCGGCAACAGCCCGCCTCGACGAGTTCGCGGAGATCGTCCCCGATCAAGACGGCGCCGGCATCGTGGATGCGGTGGGCGAGGGGGTCTCCCACCTCACGGTGGGCGACCGCGCGTGGATCTACCTCGCCGCCCACCAGCGCCCGACCGGCACCGCGCAGGAGTACGCCGTGCTCCCGTCCGAGCGGGTCGTCCGGCTCCCCGAGGGAGTCGATTTCGCCGTGGGCGCGTCGCTGGGCGTTCCCGCGATGACCGCCCACCGCGCGCTGACCGTTCACGAGAACGGCCCGGCCCGGCTCTTTCCCGGCGCCCTCGCCGGACGCACGGTGCTCGTCGCCGGAGGAGCGGGCGCAGTCGGGCACGCCGCCATCCAGCTGGCCCACTGGGCCGGCGCCACGGTGATCACGACCGTCTCCTCGCCCGCCAAGGCGGCCCTGGCTACCGCAGCCGGCGCCGACCATACGGTCGACTACACGCGGGAAGACGTCGTCGCGCGTGTGCGCGAGATCGCGCCGGACGGGGTGGACCACGTCGTCGAGGTCTCGATCGCCGTCAATGCCGCCATCGACGCCGCCGTCGCCGGCAACGCCGCGAGCATCGCCTATTACGCCGACGACGGCGGCGACACCTTCTCGATGCCCACGCGCCCGTCGTTCGCGAAGAACCTCCGCGTGCAGGGCGTGCTCCTCTACACCGTCACGCCCGCGGCATGGGAGGCCGCGGCGGAGGACATCACCGTGGCCCTGCATCATGGAGCGCTGCCCGTCGGCGAGGAGGCCGGCCTGCCGCTGACGTGGTTCCCGCTGGAGGAGACCGCCGCCGCACACGACGCGGTGCAGAACGCCACGGTCGGGAAGGTGCTCATCCGCGTCGCGGAGATGTGACCCTTCCGGTCCCGCGGTGCAGCCACACAATGAGGGCGCACAGGCCCCCCACGGTGAGGATCATCGCAATCACGAGCACACGGAACGCGTCGGCATAGGCATCCTCATGGCCGGTTGCTCCCGCGGCTACCCGTGCGGCATCCGCGCTCGGCAGAGACCGGCCCAGCAGCGCGACCATGCTCACACCGTAGAGAGCGACGGCCACGGCCGCACCGCCGGTGCGCACGAGGTTGAGCACGCCCGCGGCGAATCCGGCACGCGTGCGGGGTACCACGGTGAGTGCCTCGGAGTCGATGAGTCCGAGCGGCAGTCCGTATCCCACGCCGATGAGCACCAGCGGCGCGATCAGCCACGCCGGAGAGATGTCGGGTGAGAGCAGCAGCAGCCCTCCGTCGCCAAGAATCAGCGCCACGAGCGACGCACCCAAGACGGCGGTGGGGCGAATGCCGCGCCCGCCGGCGACGAGGCGAGCGGCAAGGAGGGGCGCGAGGAGGACGGGAAGGGTCATCGGCAGAAGGAAGAGCCCGGCCTGGGCGGCGTCCCATCCGAAGGTCGCGGCGAGGGCGACGGGAAGATAGCTCACCATCGTGATGTAGCCAACGGCCGGCGCCAGCGGGATCAGGACGAGGGCGAGGAATCGGCGATCGCGCAGCACCGCGCCGGCGGCGGCCGGGCGCCCGGCGCGAGCGGCGGGACGTCCGCGCGGAATCGCGGCGGTCAGCGCCAGCAGCACGGCGCAGGCGATCGCGACCGCGCCGTACACGCCGCGCCATCCGATCCCCGTCACGAGCAGGCCGCAGATCGTCGGCCCGAGGGCCAGCCCCGACCCGACCGCCGAGCCGAAGAGCGCGAAGACGCGGCGTCTTCCCGCCTCGTCCGGGTGCAGCTGAGCCAGGAGCGCCGATCCGCTCACGACGACTCCGCCGCCGCCGAGCCCGGCGAGCACTCGTCCGATGTCGAGCGCGAGATAGGACGACGCCGCGGCGCTGAGGGTCGAGGCCGTCCCCAGCGCGAGCAGCGCGAGCACGAACGTCCGGCGATGACCGACGGCATCCGTGATGCTTCCGACGAAGACCGTCGACAGCGCGAACGCGAGGTTGAACCCGTTGACCGCCCATTGCAGGCCCGCGGAGCTCGGCCCGAGGTCGATCGCGATGGCAGGCAGCGCCACTGCGGTACCGGTCACGCCCAGCGGCATGAGGAAGACCGCCGCGATGACGATGGCGACCGCCACGATGCGGCGTGGCGCGGGCAGAGTCATCTCCCCACCGCGGCCGGCAGGCGCGAGCGACGGCTGCGGCAGATCGCGGGCCTCACGCGGTCCGCGCGGCGGATGCGGCGGCGCCGGGGGCAGCAAGCGCGTGGCGCTGGAACCCGAAGACGTCGTCGAGGTCGGGAGGAACGAGGAGCAGCTCGATCGACAGTCCGTCGACGATTCGCAGATAGACGCCGCCGGAGACGTCGGGCAGATCGTTCGACGATGTCGCGCCGACCTCGTACAGCGCCTCCAGCGCCGCCGCCATCTCGGCGCGGTCGCGATAGCCGAGCGCGATGTTCATGATGCCCTGGTCGCTCAGCAGCGCACCCGGCACGGGAGGGCGCGGCGACGGCTCCTCATAGCGCACGAACTCGACCAGTGCATCGCCCACACGGAAGACCGCGCATTCCCGGCGAGCCCCCGCGAGTCCCCACAGCGCCTCGTCGTCGGGCCGGTGCAGCAGGAGCGGATCGATCTCGACGAGTCTGAGCGCGTCGGCGAAGAACCGGCGAACGGCACCGAGATCCGATACCGAAGCGGTAGCGGAGACCACCGCGGGGCCGGCGCCGCCTTCCGTCAGCTCGATGATCGCGTCGGCTCCCGGCTCCCGGACGCACACGCGCCGCACGCCGTCGCGTTCCACTGGGTCGGTGAGGGGCGAGACCCCCGCCTGGCCGAGGAGGTCGAGGGTCGCGTCGAGATCCGCGACGGCGACGCCGAAGCGCACCCATCCCAGATCCGACGGTCTCCAATCCGTCGACCGCGGGCGCTGCGGCGGGCTCGTGTGGTGGAACAGCTCGAACTGGAAGAAGTCCTGGCCTCCCACGAGCCACCACATCATGCAGTAGGTGTCGTCGCCGGTCGGCAGCTCCTGCACGCGGGCGGCCCATGCCCCCCAGCGCGGGCGGCCGCCGGCGTTGGCGAAGCCGAGCGCCTCCGTCAGCAGGCGCGTGGTGCGCGCGATGTCCGACGTGCACAGCGCCACCTGCGTGAAAGCACTCATCGTCTCCTCAGTCCTGCTGGATCCACCAGTGCAGCACCCGCCGCTTGAACTCCTCGGCGATCCACAGCATGAGCAGTGCACACACCGACAGGACGATGATCACCGCGAACGTCATATTACTGTCGGCGGCGTTGGTCGCCGTCGTGATGAGCAGACCCATCCCCGCCGAGCCGGTGAGAATCTCGCCGGTGACGACCGACACGATCGCGAAACTGACCGCGACGGGAAGGCTCGACAGTGTCCACGCGAGGGCGTAGGGAAACCGCACCCGCCACATGATGTCCCATCCGGATGCCCCGAGAAGCTGCGCGTTCTGCCTCACGTGCACCTCCTCGGTGCGCGCCCCCTCGTAGGAGTTGAACAGGGCGACGAAGAACACCACCATGAACGCGATCGCGATCGAACTCACCAACCCCGTGCCGAACAGCACGACCACGATCGGGATGAGCGCGATGCGCGGCACGGCGTTGAGTGCCACGACGAACGGGCGGAAGACCGCCCCGAGGAACTCGAAGCTTCCCAGCAGCAGGCCCAGCGCACCCCCGAAGATCATGGCGATCACCAGGCCCAGCACCGACGCCAGGAAGGTGGGCCACAGGAACTGCCACACCGACGGCACACCGTTGGCGCCGAACAGCAGATCGGTGAGATCGGTGAACACCTGCGAGGGCGAGCCGATGAAGTACGGGTCCAGGAAGCGCCACTGCGACACGTTGCCGATCTGGGGGATGAACTGCCAGGCAAGGAGCGCCAGCACCGCGACGAGGACCTGAGTCACGGTGATGACTGTCCGAGACTTCGTGTTGAGTCGGCGCGACCGCGTCGTGCGACGGGGAGCCGCCTCGGGGTGTCGTGTGTCGGCCGCAGGGGTCTCGACCGTGTGAGCAGACATCAGGGTCGCCCGCCTTTCTCCGCCTTCTCGGGATCCACGCGGTGCTGCGCGTCGATCTGCAGCCGCAGGTCGCCCCACAGCGTGCTGTACAGGTCGAGGAACTCCTGGCTCTCGCGGAGCGCCATCATCTCCCGATCGGATCCGAACGGCACCTCGTGGCTGCTGTAGACCGAGGTCGGTCGCGGGCCCATGATGTACACCCGGTCGCACAGGCTCGCCGCTTCGGCAAGGTCGTGTGTGACGAGGACGGTGGTGATGCCGAACTCGCGGACGATGTTGAACACGTCCTGGTGGATCGCCACGCGGCTCGGCTCGTCGATGGCCGAGAACGGCTCGTCCAGCAGAAGTACCTGGGGGAAGGCCGCGACGCTCGTGAGCACGGCCACCCGCCGGCGCATGCCGCCTGACAACTGATACGGGTAAGCCTTCTCGAAGCCCTCGAGGTGCACCATCGCGATCAGCTGGCGGATGCGGTCGTCCACATCGGCTCGCGACAGGCCGTCGCGCTTTCCGCGGGCGCGCTGGAAGCGGTAGTGCAGTCGGATGTTCTGCTCGACCGTGAGCCACGGCAGAACGGTGTCCTTCTGGAAGACCATGCTCAGCAGATGACGCCCGGAGTCGTCCGGGGACACCTCCACGTTCCCTGTCTGCACGGTGCGCAGCCCCGCGATGAGGCTCAGCACCGTGCTCTTGCCGCAGCCGCTGGGCCCGACGATCCCGATGCTCTCGCCACGCCTCACCGACAGGTTCATGCCCGAGATGACTTCGAGCCCGCTGGGGTAGCTGTATCCGGCGTTGCGGAAGTGGATGGCGGCCCCTCGGGACCCCTCGGTGGCGCGGGGGCCGCGCGCACCGAGGACGCCGTTTTCGAGTGTGCTCATGGCTTTCCGATTCCCTCCTCGAAGTAGGACATGTCGACCGAGTTGGCGTAGTCGAAGCGGCTCGGGTCGGTCGCGAGGAAGTCCAGCCCGCCGGCTTCGAAGAAGTCGACGGTGCGCTCCCAGGTGTCTCCGGCGATGTAGCCGTCGTCGGGGCTCAGGAAGTTCTTGAACTGGTCCAGTGACGTCGCGAGAACCTCCACGGAGCCTGCGGCCGCCCATGCGGGGTCGGAGGCGTGAAGGGTCTCCGCGATCTCCGTCGAGTCGGTCTCGATGAAGTCCTGCAGCGCCTCGTTGTACGTCTTCAGGACGAGTTCGACGGCATCGCGTTTGCTCTCGAGCACGTCGGGGAGCCCGCCGACGACGTCTTCGACACCGACCTCCGGCCAGTCCTTCGGCAGGTCATCGGTCGCTGCCGGGTCGAGGATGACCCGGAGCGTGCCGTCGTCGATCGCGCTCTGGTAGTACGTGACGTTGCCGATCGCGCAGTCGGTGCGGTCGGCGACGACGTTGGCGAGGATGGCCGGGATGGTGGTCAGCTGCGTGAGTTCCCACTGCACGTCGTAGATCCGCTCGAGCTGGCGCGTCCAGGCGTGCATGACCGTGCCGGCGGGGGCGGTGGTGACCGTCTTGCAGTCGGCCGGAGTCTTCACCGCGTCGTTGGAGGTCACGACGTAGGCGCTCGAGCTGGCATCGATGCCGTAGATCGTGTGGATCGGCTTCCCGGAGTTGACGATTCCGAACAGCCCCCCCTGGGCGCCTCCCCAGTACAGATCGGTCTGACCGGCGACGAGCTGCGAGGCTTGGGCTGCCTCCCCCACGACGAGGTTCAGATCGAGCCCGGCGTCGTCGAAGTAGCCCTCGGCCTCCGCCCAGTACAGCGGGGCGGAGGAGGCCATGAGGTTTCGCACGCCGATGGAGAGCGTCAACGGCTCGGTGTTCTCGGCGGACCCGGATGACGAGGGCGAGGCCTCGGTGGCACATCCGGTCAACGCGGCGACGAGAGCCGCGGCCCCGACGAGCGCAACGGCGCGGCGGGGGTGGGTGTGGTGGTTCATTTCCAAGCTCCTTTGCTCAGTTCTCTCCGGACGGGCGCCGGAGCGGTTCATTTCACTGCAGGCGGGTGTGGGTCAGAGACGTCGTCCCGCCGTCACGCCGCCGTCGACGGCGAAGAGCGCCCCGGTCACGAAGGACGCTTCGTCCGAGAGCAACCAGCGCGCCGCGCGGCCGATCTCGTCGGGGTCACCCATCCGGCCCAGAAGGTGGAGGGCGGCGGCTCGCTGCTGCACGGCTGGTCCGTCGAGCTCGCCGAAGAGCGACTCCTGCATGGGGGTGCGGATGGAGCCGGGAAGGAGCGCGTTGACGCGGATGCCGAGAGGCCCGCCCTCGACCGCGGCCGCGCGTGTCAGGCCGTTCACCGCGTGCTTGGACGTGATGTACTCCGCCTTGTCCGGAAGGGCGAGGGCGCCCAGACCCGAGGAGGTATTGACGATGGATCCACCGTCGACCATGGCGCGCATCTCGTACTTGACGCAGTGGAACGTGCCCAGCACGTTGACACGCATCACACGGTCGAACTCGGCCGAGGTGAGCTCCACGAGCGGCTTCTCGTGCTGAGCGATGCCGGCGTTGTTGAAGGCGCCGTCGAGGCGTCCGAACCGCCCGATGATCCACGCCACAAGGTCGCGCACCTGGTCTTCGTCGGTGAGGTCGGCTGCGCGGAACGCCACCTCGGCGCCGAGCGCCGACAGCTCGTCGGCGAAATCCGCGCCACCGGCGTCCACGAGGTCGGTGACGACCACGTGCGCGCCCGACTCGGCCAGCAGGCGCGCCGCTGACCGGCCGATGCCGCCGAGGGCTCCGGTGACGAGGTGCACCTTGGGATCGGTCATCGTCCGACGAACCTGTTCGTTATCGAGCCGACCCCTTCGATGGTGCTCGTGAGAGCGTCGCCCGGCCGCAGGAACAGACCCCGTGGCGCACCGACGCCGGCCGGCGTCCCGGTGAAGATGAGGTCACCCGGATGCAGCGTCACAACCTGCGAGAGGTCGGCGATGATCTGCGCGACGGGAAAGATCAGGTCCGCCGTCGTCCCATCTTGAAGCGGGATCGTCTCCGAGCCCTCCTCGCGCGGCCGCTCGAGCGTGGCGGTGATCCGCAGCGATCCGGGGTCGCTCACCTCGTCGGCAGTGGTCACCGCCGGCCCGAACGGCGCGAAGTTGCGGTACGACTTGCCCAGGCTGAACTGCGGTGCCGGCCCCCGCAGCTGCACCGCCCGCTCACTGTAATCCTGGCCCACGGCGTAGCCGGCGATCGCGGCCTGCGCGGTGTCGAGGTCCGCCTGGTGCACTTCACGGCCGATCACCACGACGAGCTCGGTCTCGTAGTCCACGCTGTCGCTGGGAAGTTCGACGGTGACGTTGGGACCGGCGAGGGAGGACGCGAACTTGGTGAACACCACGAGATGCTCGGGCGCATCGAGCTTCGCCTCCTTGGCGTGGTCGCGGTAGTTCAGCCCGATCGCGAACACCTGGCGCGGGTCGGGCACCGGCGCCTCGAGCTCCGCGGGATCGAAGCGGTCACCGCCGGTCAGCTCGGCGTCGGTGACCCACGCGCTGAACTCGGTCCACTGCTCGAAGACCTTGCGCGGCTCCGGCCCGAACCGACCGCCGCTGGCGGTGGCAATGTCCACGGCGGTCGCGCCGCCGTCGCCTTCGACGAGCAGGACGGCGCGGGAGTTGAGGTTGGCGATCTTCATGAGAGGTCTCCAGGAGTCGTGACACGCGGCATGCCCGCGGCCAGAGTCGGGTCGGCCGCGATGCGCGCGGGCCAGGGGTCGTCGAAGGTCACGACGGCGCGGGGCCGGTCCGGGGCGTACTCACCGCGACGGGCGCCGGCGTGGATCTCGTCCGCGGAGATCCCGGAGCGATACGCGGCGAGCACCTTGTCGGGGTCGAACTGCGGACCGATCTGGTCTTCGCTGAACTCCTGGGATGCCCACATCCACTCCTTCGACAGCGCCCAATCTCCGAACATGTCGACCTGGATCTCGACACCGTTGCCGTCGGGATCCTGGTAGTACAACGACATCGTCATGCCGTGGTCGAGGCTGATGACCGGCATGATGCCGGCGGCGCGCAGGCGTTCGTAGTTGTCGATCCAGCCGTCGAAGGAGTCGTACTCGAACGCGGTGTGGTGAAGCCCCGCGCTGTGGGGCTTGTCGATCGGAGGATGCACGTCAGGCAGGCGCAGCAGCGCGATGCGGTGGTTGGCGTCGTCGTTCGTGAGCCACGCGGCGTGCTCGGCGTAGTACACCGGCTGGAGCCCTGCCACCAGCTCGTAGAAGGCCACCATCGCGTCCACGTCGAGCGTCATGAACGTCGCGTGATGGAGCTTCGGCGGCCGGATGGGCCGGGGCTTGGGGGTCCGGAAGTACTGGCTGTGATCCGTGGACACGTTCACTCTCCTTGGGTCCTCGTCGTCGAGTGGTCCCGATCATTCCCCACGATTCTGGATAAGGCAACAGATTTTCCAAAATCCTTGCCAGATTTGAAAAAGCTGTTATCGTCAGAGCGTGCCGAAGACGACGCCCGTGACCCGTGCTGGCCAGATGCACGACGTCCTCCGAACCGCGATCTTGCGCGGGGACCTCGCGCCGGGTCAGCCATTGAGACTGGCCGCCCTGGCCGCGAGGTACGACGCCAGCCAATCGGTCGTCCGTGAAGCGCTGGGCCGCCTCGCCGAGCACAACCTCGCGGAGCTCACCCCCAATCAAGGTTTCCGGGTCGTCGACATCTCCCGCGAAGACCTCATGGCGATCACCGACCTGCGCGTCCTCATCGAGGGCGCAGCGCTGGAGAGCTCGATCGAGCACGGCGACGTGCAGTGGGAGGCGGGGGTGATTTCCGCACACCACGTCCTCGAGCGCGCGACGTTCGCCGACGACGGCGAGCCCGGTACGACCCAGGCGTGGAGCGACGCGCACGCGGCGTTTCACGACGCCCTCGTGTCGGCCTGCACCAACCCGCGCATGCTCGCGCTCACCAACTCCCTCCGCGACGGAGCCGAGCTCTACCGGCAGCTCTCGGGCCGCAACCCCGTCGGCGAGGTGAAGGCGCACCTGCAACAGCGCGACATCCCCGCCGAGCACCGGGAACTCATGGAGCTGGCCACCTCCCGCGATCCGCGCGCCGTCGCCGCCCTCCAGCACCACCTGCGGCTCACGACCGAGTACATCCTCGACGCCGGAGTGTTTGAATGAGCGCCGCGGAAGACATCGAGGCCGTGCGTCAGCTGGTCCTCCAGGAGCGACAGGGCCGCGATCGGCGCCGATGGGATCAGATGCGCGAGCAGTACTGGCCGGATGCGACGGTTCATCTGAGCTGGTTCTCCGGCAACGCGTACGACAACGTCGCCGACACGGCGAGGATGAATGCGAACGGAAACGTGTCGACGCACCGCCTGTCGCCGCCGTACATCTCCGTCGTGGCGGACCGTGCCGTGGCCGAACTTCCCACGGTCATCGAAGCGCCCATCCGCCTCGATGACGTCGACGCCGTGCTGCACACCTACCTGCGCCTGGAATACCGCGCGGAGCGCCGCGACGGGCGCTGGGGCATCTCGCAGCTCGACACCGTCTACGAGCGCGATCTGATCGTAGTGGCCACGCCCGGGCAGTCCGTCTCGATCGATCAGGCCGAGCTCGCCCGGTACCGCCGGCCTTTCCGGCTGCTGGCCTGGTTTCTCGCACAGCGAGGATACGAGGTGCTCGACGACCTGCTGGGCGAGGACCGCCCCGACGAGGTCGAGGCCTTCTACGAGGCCGAACGGCTCTGGTTGCAAAGGCGCTGACGTGATCTTCGGGGCGAGCACGTTCTCCTTCATCCGGCGCCTGAACGCCGCGGAGAGCATGCGGCGTCTGCGGGGGCTGGGGTACCGGGAGATCGACGTCCTCGCAGTCCCCGGCCACCTCTGGCCCAGCGAGCTGGATGCCGCCGAGCGGTCACGGTTTCGGAGCGGGCTCGAGAGGGACGATATCGCCTTCGCGAGCATCAATCCGCAACCGGTCGATCTCAACCTCGCCAGTGCTCTGCCCGACGTGCGGCAGTACTCGATCGGCGTCTACGCCGACATCATCCGGCTGGCCGTCGATCTCGGTGCGCCGGCGGTGGTGGTCGTACCCGGGCGCGTGGGCGCGGTGCCACCGGAGCGGGCTGCGACTCTCGCTCGTGCGGCGGAGAGCATGATCGCGCTGAGCGAGATCGCCGCCTCCGCAGGGCTTGCCGCCCTGCTCGTCGAGAACCATCCGACGAGCGGTCTGCCCGCCGCAGCCGACGTTGCGGAGCTCGCCAGCGAGGTGGGAGCCGGCAACGTCGGCGTCGCGTACGACGTCGCCAATGCGGAGTCGATCGGGGAGGACCAGGTCGCCGCCCTTCGTCTCCTCGGCGACCTCGTCGGGCAGACGCACCTCTCCGACGCGCGCCCCGGCGCGTGGGCGCACGACCCGATCGGCCGCGGCACGGTGCGCTTCGACGAGATTCTCGCCGAGCTCGACCGGATGTCGCTGCCGGCCACCCACATTCTCGAGATCATCTCGCCCGACCCGGAAACGGCGTTCGCCGACGCCGCCTCCGCGCTTTCCCTTCCCCTCGCGCCGGCGATCCCGACGCGCTTCGCAGCATCCGCATCTCAGTGAGGAGACACGCATGGACGTGACCATCACCGTCGCTCCGACGGGCCCGATCGCCACGAAGAAAGACAACCCCACCCTGCCCACGCAGCCGCTGGAGATCGCCGAGGAGGTGCACCGCGCGTATCTCGCCGGCGCCTCGATCGCCCACATCCACCTCCGCGACGAGGACGACCGGCCCACCGCCGACCTCGACATCGCGCGGCGCACGATCGACCTGATCCAGGAGCGCTGCGACATCCTCATCCAGCTGTCCACCGGCGTCGGGCTGGCCGTGCCGTTCGAGGAGCGCGCCCGCCTCGTGGAGCTGCGTCCACCGATGGCCACCCTCAACCCTTGCACGATGTCCTTCGGCGACGCGATGTTCCTCAACCCGCCAGGGGACGTCCGGGAACTGGCGGCGCGGATGCGGGATCTTCAGGTCAAGCCCGAGCTCGAGATCTACGACACCGGACACGTCGAGGCGGCCCTGCGCCTGCGCGATGACGGGCTGCTCGGCGAGGAGCCGTTGCAGGTGTCGATCGTGCTCGGCGTGCGAGGCGGCATGGCAGCGACGGCGGAGAACCTCCTCATGATCGCCGGTCGCTTGCCCGCGGACGCCGTCTGGCAGGTCATCGCGATCGGACGCCCCAACCTCGAGCTGACCGCGATCGCGCTCGCGCTCGGAGGCAACGCCCGCGCCGGCATGGAGGACACCCTCTACCTCGGCAAGGGAGTGAAGACCGACGGCAACCTTCCCTTGGTGGAGCGTGCGGTCGCCCTGGCCGCAGCCCTCGGACGGCGACCGCGCACGGTCGCCGAGACGCGCGAGGCCCTCGCGCTGGCGCGTGCGACGGTGGCTGCCGACGACGCCCTGGCGACGCAGCGGTGAGCGCCGCTGACGAGACCGACATCCGCTCGGTCATCGACTCGTGGGCGGTGTGGCGCGACGCCGGGGACTGGGAGCGCCTGCGGACGACGTGGCATCCGGGCGGACGGATGCACACCACCTGGTTCCGCGGCACCGCCGACGAGTTCGTCGACGGCGCCGCGGCGGCGTTCGCTGCCGGGGTGCTCGTGCATCATTTCCTGGGCGGCACCGCGGTGGACGTCTCGGGCTCCCGCGCGATCGCTCAGACGAAGATGACCATCTCCCAGCGCCTCGTGCTCGACGACGTCGAGGTGGACGTGACATGCACCGGCCGCTTCTATGACTTCTTCGAGCAGCGCGAGGGTCGATGGGCACTTGCGCTGCGGCAGCCCATCTACGAGAAGGACCGCATCGACCCTGTGACGCCGGGTCGATATCCGCGATTGGACGAGGAAGAGCTCGCCACCTATCCGCCGGGGTGCCGGCACCTGCTCTACTCCCAGACCCGCTCCGGCATGACCGTGCACCGCGAGGTCCCCGGCCTCGTCGGCGCCGAAGTGGAGCGTCTGTACGAGGCCGGGGACGCGTGGCTGGCGGGCGACGCGCTCGGCTCGGCGTGAGGGTCAGGCGATCTTCGCGACCAGCTTGCCGACGCCGCGCCCGGTGAACATCTGCGGGAAGGCGGTCGGGATGTTCTCCAGGCCCTCGATCACCTGCGTGGCGCTGTGCATCTTTCCGGCGAGCACGTGAGGGGTGAGGTCGTCGAGGAACTCCTGGTAGTCGCCGTAGAACTGCGTCACGTCGAAGCCGTGCACGGAGAGGTTCCGGTAGAAGATCTTGCGCAGCACCTGCGGAAGGTCGTTGGCTCCCTCGGTGAGGTTCGTGCTCGTGATCTGCGACATGACACCTCCGACGACGACCTGCGAGTTCAGGTTCATGTGCTCCATCATCAGCGGGAACTGCGTGGCTCCGACGTTCTCGTAGAGGAAGTCGATGCCGTCGGGCACCGCGCGGGCCAGCTGCTCGGCGAAATCGGGCGCCTTGTAGTCGACCGCCGCGTCCAGACCGAGGTCGTCGAGGAGGTGGCGCGTCTTGTCCGGTCCCCCGGCGACGCCCACGACGCGCAGGCCCCGGATCTTGCCGATCTGGGCCGCCGCCGATCCCACGCCGCCGGCGGCCGCGGTCACGACGAGGGTCTTCCCCGGTGCAAGGGAGATGATCTTCGTCAGGCCCACCCATGCGGTGAGGCCGGTGATGCCGAGGAGCCCGAGGTGCGCGGTCAGGGGGGCTGCCTCGGGATCGACGGTGCGGATGTCCGATCCGTCGGAGAGGGCGTAGTCCTGCCATCCGGTGGTGCCGAGATAACCCGACACGTGGTCGCCCGGCGCGAAGTCGGGGTGGTTGCTCTGCTCCACGACGGCGACGGTGAATCCGAACATGGTGTCGCCGACCTCGATGGGCGGCTGGTCGCTGTTGGCGTTACCCATCAGGATGCGGTTGAAGGGGTCGAGCGAGACGAGGGTGTTGCGCACGAGAACCTGACCGTCGCCGGGGACGGGCACGGGCCGCTCGACGATCTCGAAGTCGGTCGGCTTCGGGTTGCCCTCGGGGCGGGCTGTCAGGATGATCTGGCGGTTGACGGGCGTGCTCATGCGTGTCCTTTCGTCGAGCGCGGAATGCGTCGCTTGTTCAGAGAACCGGATCGGGCGCGGGCGGGGCAGTGCCACGACGTACCAGTGGAGTCACAGGGCAACCCAAGACCCGGTGACGGGCGGTTACGGTGCTGATATGAGCGACGATCCGAACCACCTGGGCGCTTACCTCCGTGCTCGCCGCGGCCTGGTGACGCCGGCGCAGGCGGGAGTCAGCGGCGGCGGCGACCGCCGGGTGCCCGGCCTGCGTCGCGAAGAGGTCGCCATGCTGGCGGGGATCAGCATCGACTACTACCTCCGCCTGGAGACGGGCCGCAACCGGAACCCCTCGGTGCAGGTACTGGAGGCCATCGGCCGTGTCCTCCAACTCGACGATGAGGACCTCGCATACGTGGTCGATCTCGTGTCGGAGAAGCCGCGCGGAAGACGTCCCCGCCCGCGCCGCGAGACCGTGCCGCGCAGCACGCGGGAGCTGATGCAAAGCCTGCCGCATCCCGCATTCCTGGAAGGCCGTTACTTCGACATCCTCGCCGCGAACGCGCAGGCGACGGCCCTCTCGCCCCGCCTCGTCCCCGGCCGCAACCAGCTGCGGGACGTCTTTCTCGATCCCGCCGAGAAGGAGCACCTCGTCGACTGGGAGGGCACCGCCCAGTGCTATGTGTCGAGCCTCCGTTCCGCGGTCGGACCCGAGACGGACGACCCGCGCTTCGTCGAACTCGTCGGACAGCTCTCCGTCGGCAGCCCTTACTTCCGCAAGCTGTGGAGCCGCCACACCGTCGGGTCGCAGCGCAGCGCTCCGGTCGCCTTCGACCACCCGCAGCTCGGTGAGATCGAGCTGCACCGAGAGCGCCTCCAGCTCACCGGCACCGATGGGATCACGCTGGTCGTCTACCACGCGACCGCGGGCTCTCCGGCCGCGGAGAAGCTGACGCTGCTCGGCGCAACGGTTCCCGCCTCCGAGCGGCGAGCCCTCGCCCCGGTCGACAGCGACTCCCAGCCGTAGTTCACCCTCCCTGCCACCCTCGCGCGACCGCGTCCGAGGGCGGCTCGTCATGCAAGAAAGCAGGTGCTCCCATGTCTGAAAACGAGCGCGTCGCCGTAATCACCGGCGGCAGCGGTGCGATCGGCACCGCCATCGCCACGGCTCTCCAGGCCAGCGGCTACCGCACCGTCACCCTCGGCCGGCGCGGCGGCGACATCCGTGCCGACCTCACGACACAGGCAGCCACCCGGAGCGCAGCCGCGGAGGTGCTCGAGAAGCACGGCCGCGTCGACGTGCTGGTGCACTCGGCCGCGATCATCGACCAGATGCATCTGCATGAGCTCGACGCCGATCGCTGGCGGGCGGTGCAGGCGGTCAACGTCGAAGCGCCGCTGTGGCTGGCGCAGGCCTTCACCCCCGGCATGATCGAGCGGCAGTTCGGTCGGATCATCTTCATCGCCTCCGACACGCTGTGGTCACCGCCCGGCGGGGAGTTTCTCCCCTACGTCGCCAGCAAAGGCGCGATGATGGGGATCGTTCGCACGCTCGCCATGGAGCTCGGCGGCGACGGGATCGCCGTCACCGCCGTCGCGCCGGGCCTGACCGACACCCCGATCGCCCGCAGCGTCAACGACCCGGCTCAGCTAGAGGCCGTCGTCGCCACGCAGGCGATGAAGCGCGCGCTCGTTCCCGAAGACACCGCATCCGCCGTCGCGTTCCTGGCTTCGGAGGGCGCGCAGGCGATGACCGGGCAGGTGCTCGTCGTCGACGGCGGCTCCACGATGCGCTGAGACCATCCACGCCCCTTCACACCGTCGGAGAGAAGACACCGCACATCCTGCGCCCCGTGCGTCCCTGAGCGGGCTTCGTCGAATCAGCCGGGCGTGAACGCCGGGACGGTGCGTTCCGGATGGACGACATAGCGGCGCCCGAGGGGTGAAGTCCATTCGAGCGCACCGGCGTGGCCGTCGAGAGGGTGGATAGTCCATCCACCGTGGTGCTTGAGAGTGTGGTGCCCGGTGCAGAGCGGGTTCAGGTTCGTCAGCTCCGTACGTCCTCCGTGTTCCCACGCGATCCGGTGATCGATCTCGCACCGGGAGGCGGGGACCCCGCATCCCGGGCCGAGACATCGCCCGGCCCGCCACTGCACCAGTCTTCGCAACGGTGCGGGTGTTTCGTAATGCCTGCGGCCGACGGAGAGGATGATGCCGGTCTCGGGGTGGGTGAGGATGCGGGTCCACCCCTTCTCGCCCCCGCACAGCTCCCGCGCTCGGCTGAGCGGGATGGGTCCGACGCCCTCCACGGTGGCCGGCTCGCTGCTTGTGGCGTGGGCGTCGTCCAGGAGCGCCAGGGCGGGGACCAGGACGGCGACGGTGGCGCGGATCCCGCGGACCCCGTCGGGATGGGCGGGCACGCTGCCGTCGATGATCAGGTCGGCGAGGATGTCGGCGCGGAGCTGGTCGAGGGTGCGGCTCTCCCCGTCGCGCGCGGCGAGGAGCTTCGCCATCGCGGTGGCCCGCTCATAGGCAGCGTGTGCTTCTACGGCGGGCAGGTGCACCATCAGCCACGCCATCCCGTCCGCGCCCGCCTCGATCGCGACCCGGCGCATGGCGACAGCATCCTGGTACCGCTCCTCGAGGGTCGCGGCTCGGACGGTGTCCACCAGGGCACGCAACCGTCGCCGGAAAGTGCCCAACGGATGGGCCCCGGCGAGCTCCAGTGCGGTCGGGATGACCCGGTCGCGCAGGCGGGGCTCGACGATGTCGACGAGCTCGACGAACACCTCCGCGTGGCGCTCGGTGGTGCGGGCGTGGCGCAGCAGATCCAGCATCCCCGGATACCGTTCCACGAGGCCCTCCGCCGTGCGCAGCATCCGGTCGGCGGCGAACTCGGTGATCTGCAACGCCAGCGCCAGCTCCCACCGCAGCGACCGCTCGATGATTTCCGGCTGCGATCCGCGGAACACCGTGGTCTCGCGCAACGCGTCTCGGTACAACGCCGCGACGCGCTCGTACCGCTCTGCCGCCAGCACGGACATCATCGTCGAGACGTCTGTGACCAGATCCAGCGGATCCAGCAGCCCGCCCGCGAACGCGGCCTCATCCCACAGAGCCTCCTCCGGCGGTTCTCCCGCCCGATCGAAGTCTCCGGTGTTCATATCCGAAGGCTAGAACATACCTCCGACACTCGAGCGGGCCGGATTCCATGAACCGCATTCGTAGGATCTACATCTATGTTGACTATTCAACGTCAATGATGGTTGCATCGTCTCACGCCATGTCACCGAGGAGGAACAACCATGGGTCGAGTCGAGGGCAGGGTCGCCTTCATCACCGGAGCCGGACGCGGGCAGGGACGAGCGCACGCCGTGCGCCTCGCCGAGGAGGGGGCCGACATCGTCGCGCTGGACATCCTCGAAGACGCCGAGGGCGTCCCGTATCGGATGTCGACGCTCGAAGATCGCGACGAGACGATCGCGGCAGTGGAGGCCACCGGGCGTCGCATCCTCTTCGAGAAGGCCGACACCCGGGACCTCGCCGCCCTGCAGCGGGTAGCGGCACTCGGGGTCGAGCAGTTCGGCTCCATAGACATCGTGGTGGCCAACGCCGCCGCGACGGGCCCCGCCGTCTCCTATGAGATGTCCGAGGAGGCCTTCGTCGACACCATTGACCGGTGCCTGACGAGCAGCTGGCGCACCGTCCGGGCGACCGCTCCGCACATGATCGAGGCGGGCCGCGGCGGGTCGATCATCCTCACGTCCTCCATCGCGGGCCTCGTGGCAATTCCGAATCTGGCCCATTACACGGCCGCCAAGCACGGGGTGAGCGGGCTCATGAAGGCGTTCGCGGTGGAGCTCGGCCCCTTCGACATCCGCGTCAATGCCATCGCCTCGTCGAACGTGCGGACGCCCATGATCGACAACGCCGCCATCCGCGGCAACTGGACGGGCAACCCGTCGGCCACGGACGACGAGGTGCGCCGCACGATGTCGGCCATGCACATCCTCGACGTGCCGTGGGCCGAGCCGGTCGACATCGCCCAGGCCGTGCTGTGGCTCGCCTCAGACGAGTCGCGCTACGTGACGGGTTCGACGATCCCCGTCGACGCCGGGGCGCTCGCGCCCTTCACCATCCCCCACGCGAGCTGAGGACACACGAGGGAGGGGAGCGCCGCCGCGGCGCTCCCCTCCCTCTGTGCGTCGATCAGGCGGGCTTGTCCGCCACCAGACGGTATCCGTCGCCGTCCGGCACGATATAGCCGGCGCTTCTGCCCGCGAAATGCGTCCCGAGGACCAGCAAGTCGGTCCCGGCGGCAGCTTCGAAGAACGCGCGCCGGCTGCGCGCCGACTCCTCGACGTTCCAGTCGTTGCGGGAGCTCCAGTCGGGGTGGGCGATCTGCATCGGGTGGTGGATGAAGTCCCCCGTGATGAAGGCCGACTCCCCCTCCGACTCGATGCGGATGCTGTGGTGCCCGAGAGTGTGTCCGGCGGTGGACTGATAGGACACGCCGGGGAGCACCTCGGCGTTGCGGGAGACGAAGTCGACCCTTCCCGCGTCGATCATGGGCTGGATGGTCTCGGCCCATACGAGCTTCAGCTGGCGCGACAGGCTCGGGTCGGACCCCTCGAAGACGATGTCGTGCGTGTGATCGTCCGGGGCATCACGCTGCTCGAGGTGATGCTCGTACTCCTCTAGGACGATCACCAGCCGCGCGTTGGGGAAGGTGGGCACCCACCGGCCGTCGGCGTCCTTGGTCGTGCACCACCCGATGTGATCCAGATGCAGGTGCGTCAGAAGGATGAGGTCCACGTCCTCGCGCTGATAGCCGGCATCCTCCAGCCGCTGCAGGAAGGGCGTGTCCAGATCACTCCACGACGGCTGCAGGGGAAGGCTCTTGCCGTTGCCGCATCCGGGGTCGACGAGCACGACGTTCGCACCGTCATCGATGACGAACGCGTGGATGTCCCATACGGTCTGCCCGGTCTCGGTGGCGTAGTGAGGACGCATCCAGTCGGTTGCGAGGACGACGTCGGGAGTGGCCTGTGCGATGAGGCCGTCGAGCAGCCCGACGGCGATCGGGATCTCCTGCACCTCCGTGACCGTGAACGCTCCCACCCGCCACGACGTCGTGGCGGGTGCCTCGTCGGTCACTGCCATGGGTCATCCCCGTCGGGCTCGACGATGAAACGGCGGATGGCCGTGGGGTCGAGGAACTTGTGCTCGTCCTCGAGGATCCGCGCGCGGACCTCAGGCTGAGCGCTCTTGTCGCGGAACGTCTGGAACGCTTCCCAGTCCTCGAAGAACACCTCCGTCATCGAGTCGAACTCCCAGTCGTCCTGGAACCGCTCGGTCTGCAACGACCGGTCGTGGTCGACGTAGTTTCGTCGGTAACGGCCCACCGTCGGAAAGAAGCTCTCGGCCAGGGGCGCGTGGATGGTCTCGTAGTAGTGGCGGTACTCCTCCGGAGTGACGCCTTCCTTGCGCTTGTTGAAGACGATCATCTTGATCATGGTGTTCTCCTTGTCGGCGCCGCCGTGGCGCGGGGATGGGGTGGGCAGGGTTCACACCGCGACGAGCGCGGCGGCGCGGGCGCGGAGCAGTTTCTTGTCGACTTTTCCGACGGGGGTCTTGGGGAGGGCGTCGACCCATTCGAGACGCTCCGGCCACTTGAACTTGGCCAGCGCGAGCGCCTCCAGATGGCGCTGGATGTCGCTGAGCTCGAGAGGCGCCCCGGCGGCCACCAGGTACGCGCAGGCCCGCTCACCGAGCCGTTCGTCGGGGATCGGGACGAGGGCGGCGGCGGCTATTCCCGGATGTCGCAGCAGAAGCCCTTCGACCTCCTCTGCGCTGATCTTCTCGCCCCCGCGATTGATGAGGTCTTTGAGTCGTCCTTCGACGGCGATGCTGCGCTCCCCGTCGACCTCGCGTGCCACGACCAGATCACCGGTGCGATAGAAGCCGTCGGAGGTGAAGGCGACGGCGTTGATGTCGGGCGCGTCGAAGTATCCGCGGATCGTGTACGGACCACGGCAGACCAGTTCGCCGATGGAGCCGTCGGGGACCTCGGTCTCCGTGCCGGGCTCGAGCACTCGATACTCGTCCAGCTCCGACATCGGCACACCGACCGTCGTGGTCCGGGCCGCGCGGCTGGACACCGGGGTCGACAACGCGAAGAACCCCTCCCCCATGCCGAACGTCTGCCCGACCCACACCCCCAGGCCTTCAAAAGCGCCGAAGACGCGCGGGGGCACCTTGGCGCCCGAGAGGAGCACCCGGCGCATCGATGCCATCGCTGCGCCGAACCCGGGGTGATCGACCATCGTGAAGTGGCCGTGGCCGATGAGTGCGTCGGTGGGTCGTTCGCGGGCGAGCATCGGCAGGGCCTCGTCCAGCACGGCCGTCGTGAGGATGAGGGTGCCGCCGACGCTGTGCACCGGGTGGAGCGCGCACGAGATCCCCGCGTTGTGGATGATTGGGATCAGATGCGCCACGCGCGTCTCAGCCGTCCACCCGCTCGCCGCGGCAAACGCGCGGGCGTTGTACCAGTACTCGGCGTGCAGGCGCGGGATGATCTTGGGGACCCCCGTCGTTCCGCCCGACAGCTGGAAGCACACGACGTCGTCGGGGTCGATGGCCCGTTGGATCGCGGCGACCACCTCGCGAGCGGCAGAGGCGTCGGCGTCGGCGATGAGCTGCTCGATCCGGATCCCGGGCGCGCCCGCCGAGGCTCCGGCGGTCAGGACGTGCCGCAGCGAAGGATGATCTCGCTGGATGTCCACGGCGAAGGACACCAGGTCGAACCGGTCGGCGGGCGAGGACTCCACGAGGTGCGCGACAGCGCCGACCTTGCGGCTGATGGCTCCGATCTCGTGTGCTCGGTGCGCCGCCAGCGTGCAGACCGGGATGAGACCTGCCTTGAGCAGCCCGTACCAGGCGACGATCGAGAGCAGCCGGTTCGTCATCTGCACGATGACTCGATCCCCCGGGCGAAGTCCGAGACCTACGAGCCCGCTCGCCAGACGATCGGTGAGCGCGTCGAGCTCGGCGAAGGTGAGCGCTCCGTCGTGGGCGATGACGGCGGCCCGATCGGAGTGCGCCACTGCCGCGCGGGAGAATTCCGCCGCGACGGGGAGCGTGCCCCACAGGCCCGCGTCCCGGTAGCGCGCCACCGCATCCTCGGGAAAGGTGATGACCTTCCCACCCCAGTCCATCAAGCTGGCCTCCCGCACGTCATCTTCGCCGTCGGATTCCTACGATAGAAGCTGGATACTCTTCTGTCAAACTATGGACGCTAATGTAGATTTTCCGATCGATGCGGCTCGCGCCGCAGCCGGTACCGTGGTCTGCATGCAGAGCAGAGCCGCGGGCGACGACACCGACGCGACGCCGAAGAAGACCGGTATCCGCCACGGCCTCGTCCAGCAGGAGATCTTCGACCAGGCCACCCGACTGTTCGCGCAGCGGGGGTATGCGGGCACCAGCATTCAGGACATCGCCGAAGCGGTGGGCCTCACCCGCCCCGCGCTCTACCACTACGTCAAGAGCAAGGACGACCTGCTGGCGAAGCTGGTGGCCGAGGTCACGGTCGTGGCGGCCACCGACATCGCCTCGGTGGCCGAGCGCACCGAGCTGTCGGCGACCGAACGCCTCCGCACGATCGTCCGCCATATGGTTCGCCATCAGGGCGAACAAGGCGAGCGCTTCCGGTTGCTGCTGCGCTCCGAGGCCGATCTCCCCGAGTCGGTGGCGGAGTCGTACGCCACCAACCGCCGCGCGGTCCTGCGCTCCCTCACGTCGGTGATCGAGGAGGGAATCGCCCAGGGCGAGTTCCGACCGATGACGGCGACGGTGGCCGCCTTCGGAACGCTCGGCATCATCAACTGGGTGGCGTGGTGGTATCGACCGGGATCGTCCTACGATCTGGATGCCATCTGCGACGAACTCGCCGAGATGGCGGTGCACAGCCTCTCCGGCGAGCAGGGCCGTCCGGCCTCCAGCACTCCGCTCGACGTCGTGCGCAGCGTGCGGCGCGAGATCGATCGCCTGGAAGACCTGCTCGACCCCGAATGAACGGATGCGTCCCGCGCCCTCCGCTCTCACGGAGGTCGCGGGACGCACCCGGGTTCGGCTCAGTTGGCGAGGTAGCCGCCGTCCACGGACATCGCCGTCCCGGTGACGAACGAGGCGTGCGGCGACAGCAACCACGCCACCGCCTCCCCGATCTCCGACGGCGCGCCCAGCCGGCCCAGCAGGTGCCGCGCGCGGATGGCCGTGAAATGCTCGGCGAAAGCCGGGTCCTGCACGGCGCGTGCGACCATCGGCGTCTCGATGGCCCCCGGGAGGACGGCGTTGACACGGATGCCGCGGGTGCCGTACTCGGCCGCCGCCGCGAGGGTGAGCCCGATCACGCCGTGCTTGGCGGCGATGTACTCGCTGGCCAGAGGGACGGCCACCCGGCCGAGTGCGCTGGAGGTGTTGACGATCGACCCGCCGCCACGCTCGAGCATCGCGCGGACCTCGAATTTGATGCAGGTGAAGACGCCGGTGAGGTCGACGCGGATGGCACGGTCCCATTGGGCAGCGGTGAGTTCATGCAGGAGCACGTTCGCCTGCTCGATGCCGGCGTTGTTGAACGCGCCGTCGAGGGAACCGAAGGTGTCGATCACCGCCGCCACCATGGCCTCGACCTCGTCTTCGGAGCCGACGTCCGCCCGGAAATAGGACGCTGTGCCGCCCGACGACCGGATGGCGTCGACGACGCCCTGTCCCGCCTCGTCGTCGAGGTCGACCACGGCCACCCGCGCCCCGAGAGAGGCGATGTGCGCCGCGGTCGCCGCCCCGATGCCGCTGGCGCCGCCGGTGATGAGAACAGTCTTGTCGTCCAGCATCGCTCAGCCCGCCACTCGGCGCCGACGAGCGACAGTGGAGATGATGAGCGCGATCAAGAGGGCCGCACCGTTGAACAGGTCCTGGATGTAGATCTCGGCACCTAGCTGCTGCAGACCCGTGATGCCGACACCGATGACGTAGACGGCGACGATCGTGCCGGCCACGTTGTAACGGCCCGGCCGGATGCAGGTGGCACCGAGGAAAGCGGCGGCGAAGGCGGGGAGGAGCGATCCGAGTCCGATCACCGGAGAGGACCCGCCCAGGCTCATCATCGAGATGCATCCGGCCAACCCGCACAGGACCCCCGTGATGACGAAGCTCTGGCGCACCTGCCGATCCGCCGAGATGCCCGAGAGCCGTGCCGCCACCACATTGGCGCCGATGGCGTAGGCGCGCCGGCCCCAGACGGTGTACTCCAGCAGCACGAACAGCACGATCGCGACGATGGCGAGGTACAGGAACGGCAGGGGGATGCCGGCCACGCGCATGCGCCCCAGGTCGAGGAACCAGGCCGGGGCGGGCCCGGTGATCACCTGGTTGCGCGTGAGCCACTCGGTGAGCCCCAGGACGACCATGCCGGTCCCCAGCGTCGTGGTGAACGACGGAAGCCGCAGTCTCGTGATCAGCTGACCGTTGACCACACCGATCACCACTCCGACGACCAGCACGAATCCCAGGGCGAGGAGCGGGTTCCACTGCTGCCGGATGACCAGCAAGGCGCACAGGCTCTGGGCCAGGCCGAACTGGAATCCCGTCGAGAGGTCGAAGTGCCCGGCCACCAGCGGCACGACGACGGCCAGGGCGAGAAGCCCCGTCGTCGCCTGCACCGACAGGATCGTCTGGAGGTTGGACACCGTCGCGAAAGCGGCGGGGTTCACCACGCTGAAAACCACCCACAGGAGCACGAGGACGCCGATCAGGGCGAAGCGCGATCCTGCGTCGGCGAGGAGCTCGCCACCTCGGCGCCGCGGCGACGATCCGTCGAACCCGCCCGCCGGGCCGAGGTCCGGCTGCGTGCGCGCACGCTCGGCCAGCCCCGTCGCTCCCGGCGAACCTTTCACATCACTGCTCACTTTTCCGTCTCCCTACCGCCGGCGCTCAGGACCGGCCCCACAGCCCGTCGAACAGGGCTTCGTAGTCCAGGTCGAGGTTCCAGCCGGACTCGCTGATGGTGTCGGGGGCGTCCGCGATATTGGCCGCCGTCCACAGACGCTGCGGAACCGGCCAGTACTGCTCCGCCGGCTGCCCCGCCATGAGGCGAGCCAGGCTGTCGACCGACAGCCACGACTCGAACAGCGTGGGGGTCGCGAGATCGGCCGCGAGCTGGTCGGTGCCGACGTTGCCGAGCTGGTCGGGGAACCCGCCCATCGAGACGAGCTTGAGATCACCGGTGCGGCCGGCCTGCTGGATCCCCTGCTGGACGAAGCTGACGCAGCAGTCATCCGGCGACCACACGTAGTCGATGTCGGGGTTCTGCTGGAGGCGCGAGGTCACCAGCGGAGCCAGGCTCGTGCCCATGGTCTGCACCGAGACGTCGGCCTTCTCGATAACGCAGTCCGGGCAGTCGGCCTCGATCTTCTCCGCGATCGTCGCGGTGCGCGTCATGGCCGAGTCGTAGCCGGGCAGGTCGAGGAGCAGGACGTTCGCCTTGCCACCGCTGTCCGCGACGATCCAGTCGGCCACGTCCTCGCCGCCGGCCACGGGGTCGGGGGCGATGTACGCGTCGATGCCTGCGACATCCGTATCCCGCGGGATCTGATTCGTCACGACGAACGGGATCCCCTTCGCCTCGACAGCCTGCATGGCCTCGGAGAACAGGTTCGGGTCCGACGAGACCGAGATGATGCCGTCGACCCCGGAGTCCGCGGCCTGCTTGACGACCTGATTCCAGACGGTGGGGTCGAGCTTGCCGTCGACGAGGTCGACCTGCCAGCCGAGCGACTCGGCGACTGCTTTGGTCTCGCTCCCCTCGTCCACGCAGCCCTGGCCGCCGCTTCCGCAGATGAGCAGCAGGATGTGCTTGTCGGTCGGCGGCTCGAAGGCCTCGGTGGGCGCCGCGACCTCGGTGACGGGGTTCATCGCGTCCACGACGGTGGCCTTGTCGTCGGTGCTGGATGCCGTGTCGGCGGAGCCGCCGGAGCATCCGGCCAGCGCGAGAGTCAGGGCGGCCACCGCCCCCCAGACGGCGATGCCCCGTCGTGTCGGGCCGTTCTTGCGGAATGTGTTCACAGTCCTACCTCCTCGTAGTCCAGGGATGTGCGGGGTGCGGCCGTGCTGTCCGGCCTATTCATCATGTGTGTCGAACACCTGACTTATGTGTCAATTTAGAGCGCGGCCGGTTCCCTGTCAAGGTCGCGGCGCTTCAGTACAGGTAGGCCCCGCCATTGGGCACGAGGATCTGACCCGTGAGCGCCTCGGCGCCCTCGGACGCGAGGAAGGCGACAGTGTGCGCGACGTCGGCAGGCACGAGCGCGCGTTTGAGCACCTGCGCGTCGACGACGGCCTCCATGGCGCCGTCCTTGACGACGGACCGTGCCAGCGGGGTGTCGGTGAGCCCGGGAGCCACCGCCATCGCCGCGATCCCGTCGCCGCCGAATGTCACGGCGAGATTGCGCATGAGCCCGTTGAGCGCCGCCTTGCTCGTCACGTACGGCAGGAACTCCGCATCCATCGGCAGCCACTGACCGTCCGACGTGATGAAGAGGAATCGTCCGAACCCGCGCGCGATCATCCCGGGAGCGAAGGCCTGAGCCAGGAGCAGCGGCGCCTCGATGTGCACCGCCATGAGCGTGCGCCATCGCGGGATATTGAAATCGCTCACCGGCATAGGGTCGAACATCCCCGCGCAATGCACGAGGACATCGCACCGGCCATACATCGCGAGCACCTCCTCGGCCGCCTGCCGAGTCGATTCCTCCGACGACAGATCGCACGCGATCCCCGCCGCCCGATCGATGACGACAGTCCGATGACCGGATGCCTCGAGCGCGGCGACGACCGCCGACCCGATGGCGCCCGCTCCGCCGGTGACGACCGCGACACGCTGGTCGCGCGCGGCTCCTTCAGTGGGTTCGCGCATGCGATGTTCCTTTCCCGGGCACCGCGAGGGTCTCGCCCGTGTTGACGGCCTCGAGCAGGCCGGGTGTCGTGAGGTCATCGGCGGCGACGACGCCTCGGAGGCGTCCCTGATACAGCACCCCGACGCGATCGCACAGCTGGATGAGCTCGTCGGTGTCGCTGGAGGCGACGACGACCACGGCGCCGGAGTCGGCGAGGGCGCGGATGACCGCATGGATGTCCGCTCGCGCGTGGACGTCCACGGCGGCGGTGGGGTCGTCGAGGAGGAAGACCGATGCATCCGCCTCGAGCCACTTGCCCAGCAGCACCTTCTGCTGGTTTCCGCCCGAAAGAGAGCCCAGGCGATCGCTGGGCTGGTCGACCTTGATCCCCAGCTGTTCGATACGGCGCGCGGCCCGCCGGGTCAACGAGCGACGGGTGAGCAGGAATCCGCCGCGGCCGAGCGTCGCCACCCGTACCTGGAGCAGATTGTCGACGACGCTGGCGTCCATCATCACGCCCGAGCTCTGCCGATCGGGCGGGACATAGGCGACGCCACGACGCACGCTCGCTGTCATGTTCCGGCCGATGATCCGTCCGTCGGCCAGGATCGCCCTTCCGGAGGTCGCGGGCGTCGCCCCGAACAGACTCGCCACGACCTCTCGCGCCCCCGAGCCTTCGAGACCGGCGAGGCCCAGGATCTCGCCACCGGCGACGCGGAAGGACACGTCCTCGAACGCCCCGGGCAGTGTGAGCCGGTCGACCTCGAGGCTGATCCCGGTGGGCACGTTCGCGCGGGGGGCGGCGCTCGGTGGGGGCAGGCGCGGCTCGACGTCTCCGGCCATCACCCTCACCGTCTCGGCCAGCGTGGTGTCGGCGGCAGGAATCCCGGCGAGCGCCGCCCGCCCATCGCGGAGCACCGTGACGCGATCGGCGATGCTGAAGACGTCCTGCAGGAAGTGCGACACGTACACGATCGCCGCGCCGCTGTCGCGGAGTTCTCGGACCAGCTCGAGCAGTCGCTCCGTCTCGCGGGCCTGCAGCGCCGAGGTCGGCTCATCGAGCACGAGCACCCGCGGATCGAACAGGAGCGCGCGGGCGATCGCGACACGCTGCCGGTCCGCCGGTGCGAGCGCGCTCACCGGCGTCCGGGGGTCGATGTCCAGGCCCACGCGCGCGAGGGCCCGCCGACCCCGCGCACGCATGGCGGCGGTGTCGACGAGCCCCGCTCTGCGCGGCTCGCGCATGAGGAAGAGGTTCGCGAGCACGGTGAGGTGCTCGAACACGTTCAGGTCTTGAGCGACGACGGCGATCCCGTGTTCACCTGCTGCGCGGGTCGACCCGAACGTGACCGTCCGCCCATCGAGCGAGAGCTCCCCGGAATCGGGTTGCTCCGCGCCGACGAGGATCTTCACCAGGGTCGACTTTCCCGCCCCGTTCATCCCGATCAGGGCGTGGACCTCGCCGGCGGAGGCGGTGAAGCTCACCTCCGACAGCGCGGGCGCCGAGCCGTACCTCTTCGTCACCGAACGTGCTGAGTACATGTCGTACCGCGTTCCTCTCCCCTACTCGTTCGCTTCGGCGAGGGGGCGGGTCTCCACGGACCCGCTCGAGAAGATGTCGTCGATGTACGGCTTCCAGAACTCCGCCTGAGCGTCCAGGGAGGCTTCGCGGGCAACGATCTCATCGACGTTGTCGGCCGTGACCGCGACGATGGGCGTCTCGACCCAGCCCTCGGGAAGCGGCTCGTCATTGACGAGCGACTCCGCCAGCAACCGGGTGGCCACGTAGCCCTGCAGGTAAGCCGAGAGCGGGAAGAGCCCGACGACGGTGCCGTCCTCCACGCCGCCGACAGCGACGTCGTCGATGTCGAACCCGGCCAGCTGCCAGGTGGCACCGGAGTCCTGTTTGATCTTCACCAGGCTCTGCACATCCTGCTGGCAGGGGCCCATCATCGCGATGGCGTCGGAGTTCGCGGCGACGGCCTGCTGCCAGACGCTGAAGTTCGCGGCGGGGTCTCCCTTGCTGTCGAACGGCTCGAGAACCGTCACGCCCGGCAGGCGCTCGGCCATGCGCTCGGTGAACCCGTCGATGCGGGAGGTCAGCACCGACAGTCCGGGCACGCAGATCCCGGTGACGATGTCGCCGGTGACATCCTCGGAACCGGCCTGGGCGATGAGCGCGTCGGCGATCGCATCCGCGCCGAGTCGTCCCAGCTGGAAACCGCTGTCGCCAACGAACGACGTCGATGTGCTGTCAGGCGCCGGTGCGGTGGTGATGGGCAGCACGGCGACACCGGCGGCCTCGGCGTCTTCGACCGGGCGCGTGAACAACTCCGGTGGCAGCTCGTTCAGCACGACGCCGTCCGCGCCCGCCGAGACGACCTGCTGGAAGGCCTTGACCGCGGCGTTGGGGTCGACGTTGGCCGGACCCGCCACGGAGAAGTCGACGCCTCCGACCTCTTCTGCCGCTGCCTCGCCGCCGGCAGCCATGGCCTGACCCCACGGCAGGCCGGTGACGCCGGGGATGAGCGTGATCTTCACGGCCTCCTCCCCACCTCCGCCGGTTTCTCCGCCGCCGGCGGAGGCGCACGCGGTGAAACCGAGCACGGCGATGGGGACGATCGCCGCGGCGGCGATGCGGTGGTGGATCTTCATGTGATTCTCCTTCGAACCTCGGTGAGGGTGTCGGCTCCGGGTGAAGCCCACAGGGTGGCGCTCACGCCCGTTTGCGGGTGAACGAGAGCAGACGGTTGCGCAGCGTGCTGTCCAGCGCGACGGCGCCGATGATGACGAGACCGGTGACGAGGGTGCCCCAGTTCGCGTTGACGCCGAAGTAGACGAGACCGGCGTTGATGACGGTGATGAGGATGGCGCCGAGCACCGCTCCGATCACGGTGCCCGAGCCGCCCGACAGCGCCGTTCCGCCGATGATGGCGGCGGCGATCACCGCGATCTCCTGGCCGGTGCCCAGCGAAGGGTCGGCCGTTCCGAAGAAGGCGACGCTCAGCACACCGGCGACCCCGGCGAGGACCGACGTGAGCGTGAACGCCTGGAGTCGCACGCGGCGGACGGGGATACCCGCGTACTCGGCTGCCCGGACGTTGCTCCCTACGGCACGGACGAGCGTGCCGAAACGGGTCCATCGGTACACGACGTGCAAGACGACGCCGGCGAGCACCAGGACGACGATCGACGTCGGGATACCCAGGATGCTGCGTCCCAGGATGTCGAAGAAGCTTCCGTCCGTCGGCACGCTCACTGATGCGCCACCGCTGATGACCAGATCGATGCCCCGGTACACCGACAGCGTCCCGAGCGTCACGATGATCCCCGGGAGCCGGAAGACGTTGGCGATGGTGGCGTTCAGGGCGCCGATGACTGCGGCCAGGACCAGGGTGAGACCGGCGGCGAGCCAGGCGTCCACGCCGTTGCGGATGAGGAGCGCGCAGGCGACGGCGCTGAGGCCGAAGACGCTGCCGATGGAGAGGTCCAGCTCCTGCATCGACAGCAGGTAGACCGTCCCGATCGCCATGAGACCGACGAAGGCGGAATCGCGCAGGACCGACGTGATCGAGTGGAACTCCAGGAAGCTCGGGTGGATCACCGAGATGATCACGACCAGAACGATCAGGGCGCCGAGGACGCCGGTCTCCTCGCCGAGGATGCGGCGTCTCCACGCCGTCCGACGACGGGTCGGCGGGCTGGACGGTTCGATGGTGGTGGGCGCGGCGGTCACGGCACTCCTCGTCGAGAGCGAGCGGACGCTGTCGCGCCCGGCGAAACGGGTCAGGGGGTGGGAAGGAGGGAGTAGCTGGCCTCGGCGAGCTGGTCGGCGCTGACATCGCGCGCGTCGCGGAACTCCGCCGACACCTCTCCGTGGCAGAGGACGAGCACGCGATGGGACTGCGCCGCGACCTCTTCAAAATCGGTGCTGATGAGCACGATCGCCGTGCCCGAACGCGCGGCGTCGTGCATCAGTTCGTACAGCACCGCGCGTGATCCGACGTCGACTCCCGCCGTGGGGTCTTCCAGCACCGCCACCTCCGGACGGTCGGCGAGCGCGCGGGCGAAGATGATCTTCTGCTGATTCCCGCCGCTGAGTTCGGCGACGTCGCGGTCCGCCCTGTCGCGCGGAACGACGCCGAACGTCTCGCACGTCTCCAACACGGCGGTCGTCTCGCCCCGCGGGCGCCGGAAACCGGCGCTGGTCCACCCGCCGAACTTCCGACGGGTGGGAAGCAGATTCTCGCGGATGCCCAAGCCCGTGATGATGCCCTCGCGCTGTCGGTCACCCGGCACCACCGTGCAACCGCGGCGTGCCATGCCCTCGGTGTCGCCGAGGGGGAGCGACTCACCCCTCAACTGCACCGAGCCGCCGGTCGCGCGGCGGGCGCCGGCGAGAGCCTGCGCGAGCTCACGCGTGCCGCTTCCCACGAGACCGCAGATGCCGAGGACCTCCCCGGCGTACACGTCGAAGGAGATCGGCTGGCTGAGCTGTTCGGTCGTCAGTTCACGCACGGCCAGCTGCGGAACCTCCCCACGGGCGGCGCCCTGGTCGACGGACCGGGCGTCCGGTGCCGTGCGCACGGGGTCGGAGCCGACGATGTGGCGCACCAACGCGTCGTGCGTCAGCTCCGCCAGCGGAGCCGTGACGACCTTCCGACCGTTTCGCAGCACCGTGACGGTGTCGACGAGGCCGGTCAGCTCGTCGAGCCGGTGCGTGACATAGATGAACGCCGCGCCGCCACGGCGCATGCTGCGCAAGGACGTCGCGAGGCGCTCGACCTCGGGCTTCGGGAGACTCGCGCTCACCTCGTCGAGCACCACGATGCGCGGGTCGAGCGCGAGCGCTCTGGCCAGCGCGCACAGGACCTGCTCGTCGCGCGAGAGGGAGTTGACGAGCCGCTCGGGGGAGAATTCGGCTCCGACCGTCGCGAGTACGCGAGCCACCCGCGCCGACGTCGCTCGCGCGTCGACGAGCCCGAAGCGGCGCTCGAACCCGAGCTGCAGGGCGATGTTGTCGGCAACGCTGAGATCTTCGACCAAGCCCAGGTCCTGGTGCACGAAGGCGATCCCGGCCGCCCGCGCGGCATCGGCGTCGTGTCCGGCCGGAAGCGACTCGCCCTGCACCTCGATGCTGCCGGCGTCCTGCCGGTAGACGCCCGCGAGGATCTTGATGAGCGTCGACTTCCCGGCGCCGTTGACGCCGAGGAGCGCGTGGATCTCTCCCGGCTCGACGTCGAAGGATACGTCCTCCAGGACGACGCTGTGCCCGAAGCTCTTGGACAACGCCGAGAACCGCAGCGCGGGGGAGCCCGGGGATGAATCGGTGCGAGCCACGTCCATGTGCCTCTCCTTCTGTGCAGCGGAGCCTCGATGCTCCGGGTCGGGTACGAGCGCGGGGGTGGGTGTCAGGGGGTGAACCGGTCACCGAGCCACGTGCGCATCCGCTCGGATGCCAGCACGGCGCCGGGTACCCCGCCGCGATGCAGTGGGCCACCGAAGTGGGTGCCCTCGACGGCGTCGACCATGAGGTCCTCGCTGCCCAGCGCAGTCGCCATCGCCTGGATGTCGCCGGGGAAGGACGCCTGGTCGCCGGTGAACTCCAGCAGCAGGCTCGGAACGGTGACGTCGGGTGCGCAGCGCAGGAAGTCGGCGTTCGTCGTCGTGGCCGACCAGGTCGAGAGCCAGGCCTCGGGGGTGGAGAGACGACCGAACCCGACCAGCCCGTAATTGGTGAGGTCGGGGCGGCGACCGAAGAGCGAGCCGTAGGGGCGGTCGTTGGGGTCGAGGGAGAGGTCGACGTTGCGGAGGTCGGCATCGGTGCGCGGGACGAGGATCACTCGGGGCACCAAGGCCCTGCGACGATCCGCGGCGCTCTCGTGTGCGGCGAACGCTGTTCTGGCCGCATCCGCCTCGTCGACGAAGCGCTTCGCGGCCGCGTCGATCCGCCGGACCCGGGCGATCTGGGCCGAGCGGTAGCGTTCGATGAACTCGGCCGGGTAGGCGCTCGAGATGCCGGGCTCGGCGAATCCGTTGCGCGGATCGAAGGGATCGAGATCCGGGTCGACCGACAGCGGATCGGCCTCGTCCATGACCGAGGGGTCGATGACCCGCTGCAGGAGTGCGCCCTGTCCCGGGTGCGGGGCCAGGAAGACGATCCCGTCCGGAAGCGGCATCGGGACCTCGGCGAGCGCGACCGGGCGGCCCGACGGGGTGGCCGTCAGGCGGCCGGCCGGCGTGCGCGCGGCCTGGGAGGTGTAGAACGCCGACAGCGTGCCGCCCCCGGAGTGGCCCAGCAGCACCACGGAGGCGAATCCGGCCTCCCGGAGGAAGACCTGGCCGGCCGCGAGGTCGATGATCGCCTGCTCGTGAAGCAGCGTGAGGTCGTTGTTCGGCGACCGTGAACCCTGCGTCCACACCGCATACCCCTGCGAGAGCAGCAGCGGAACGAGCGGATGGTGGGTCACATCCTGGCGCGGATGCATGATCGCGACCACCGCCCGCGCGCCCGCGGGGGTCCGCAGCACACCGGTGACCCGGGCACCGTCGGCCGTCTGCAGCTCGTGCACCGAGGCGGCGACCGCGTGTGCGATGTCGACCTCGCCGATCTCGGCGTAGCGCCCGGCCCCCAGGCGTGTGGCGGACGAGGCGGTCATCGGGGCACCAGACGGAGCTCGTTGCCGTTCCACGCCTCGATCCGCCACCCCTTGATCCCGCCGATCCAGCTGTACCAGACCGCGTGGCGCGCTCCGGTGGAGCGCCGATCGACACTCACCGTGCCGTCGGCAGAGAGGACGAAGTACGGCCCGATGCGATCGAGGGTCACCTCGGGGTGCTGACTCGCGGTCTCGACGATGGGCACGTTCTCGGGAACGTCGAGGACGAACAGCCGCTGCGTCATCGGCGGACCGGACCTTCGGGACTCGGGATCAGCTCGCGCTCGGTGCTCTGCGCGGTCTGCCACGCCTCGGCACGCTCCATGATCAGTTCGGCCTTGCGGACCAGAAGCGCATCCATCGACGCCCCGGGCTGCTGCACGATCTCCACGAGAGCATCGATCGTGAGGTTGGCGTCGAGGTCTTCCTGAGGCGTCACGGGGCGCAGTGCCCGCGTGATCTCGAAGAAGTAGCCGTTCGGGTCGTGGGTGTAGATCGACTCGATCGTCTCGTGCTGGATCTGCATCTCGACGGGCCACTCGCTGTCGTCCAGGCGTCGCCGGTACTCCAGCAGGTGCTCCTCCGAGTCGACGTGCAGCGCGATGTGCCGCGAGCGGACGAAGAACTCCGAGGTGTCGGAGTCGAACCGCGCGTAGACGTCGCCTTTGCCGCGGCTGGTGTCCGGAGCGGGCATGCCGAAGTAGTAGAAGAACGCGATGCGGTCGTCGTTGCCGATGTCGAAGAAGAAATGGATGAAGTCGGGGTGGTCCTCGGGCCCCCATCCGGCCGCGCAGATCGAGTGCACGACCGGGAAGCCGAGCGTGTCGCGATAGAAGCGCACTGTCGCGGCGGGGTCGAAGGTCGGGAAGGCGGCGTGGTCGACACCGCGAACGAGGTGCTTGCCGTCGAGGGGAACAGTCATCGGGGGTAACTCCGTTTCGGATCAGGACGTTGCTGTGGCCAGGGGCGCGTCGACTCGCAGCAGCGATCCCGCGCCGGGGATGTCGATGGGAAGGCCCGTTGCCCGAAGGATCGAGTACGCGCCGGCGGTCGCCGCGGAGAGCACGGGGATGCCGAACTCCTGCTCAGCTCCCTCGATGAGATCGAACGACGGCATCTGCACGCAGGCCGAGATGATCAGCGCGTCGGCGTTGCTCCGGTCCAGCGACCGGGCGGCCTCCATGACGCGATTGCCCGGGATGCAGCCGACCTCGAAGTTGTCCTCCACCTCGAGTGCGCGCCAGTCGACGACCTCGATGCCTTCGGCCTCGATGTACTCGACGACCTTCTCGGCGAGGGGACGCATGTACGGCGTCACGAGGGCGACGCGCGAGGCGCCGAGCGCGCGGACGCCTTCGACGAGTGCGCCCGCGCTCGAGCGCACCTTCGCCTCGGAGCCGCCCGTGGCCAGTTGCTCGGCGATGAGCCCCTCCACGCGCTGGTGCTCCCCCGGGCCCATGACCATGAGTGCGACGAGGCAGGCGTAGAGGATCACGTCGGGACGTGCGTCGCCGAGCTCGAGGATCGTCCGTTCCCGCTGCGCGTTCATCGCCGCCAGCTGCTCCGGGGACACCCGGGCCATCCGCATCCGGCTGGAGTGGAAAGAGAACTGCGCGGAGGCGTGACGTCCGAGGATGGCGGGCATCTCGGTTTCCACCGTGGTGTTGGAGCTCGGAACGACGAGCCCGATTCGTGTGGGAGACATGGCACCCCTTTCGAGATCCCATGCTCGATCATTCGATTCGTCTTGTCAACATCTGCGTCAATATTTTGTCGTGTATGTCTGATAGACGTCGGCCCACCGGCTACGACGGTATCGTCGAATAGTCACCATGCTCGTTGCACCAACCATTGCCGCATCTCGGCGAGGAGGCAGTACCCATGACCGAACCGAGGCTCACACGGGCGGAAGACCTGGTCGTCGGCGAGCGCATCGAGATCGGCAGTCATACGCCGTCGCTCGAAGAGATCGTCACGTTCGCGCGGCAATGGGATCCGCAGGCCTTCCATGTGGACGAGGAGGCCGCCGCCGCCGGGTTCTTCGGCGGGATCATCGGCAGCGGCGTGCACTCGCTGGCGATCCTGCAGCGTCTGGCCGTGACGAATCTGCTCTCCACGTGGGACGTGATCGCGGGCCGCGCCATCCGCGACATCGAGCTGACCTCGCCGTTGCGGCCGGACGTGACCGTCTTCGGTACGGTGACCGTCGTCGCCGTCGCCCTCCGCGATGATTCCCGGGCGCTTGTGACGACTCGGGGCGAACTCCGAAACGCCGGCGGCCGTGCGATCCTCACCAAGACCGCCGACTCCTACGTGCGACGCCGCGCCGCGCAGTAGAGGGGGTCACGCTCAGCCGCCGGAACGCGTCATGCGGGCGACCGCAGCGCCTGCAGGCTCGCGGCACGCTCGCTCAGTAGGGTTGCCGGATGCTTCTGCACACCTCCTCGGCGGGTTCCGGCCCCCAGCACATCGCGCTGGTGCACGGTCTCGCCGGTGACGGTGAGACGTGGCACGACCTCGCCGAGATCGCGCTGGCAACGCGGAAGTACACCGTCACGACGGTGGATCTGCGTGGCCACGGACGCTCGGCGCGCGCGGCGTCCTACACCGTGCGCGAGTTCGCGGACGACCTCGTCGAGTCGCTGCCGAAGGGAGTGGACGACGTCATCTCCCACTCGCTCGGAGGCGTCGTGGTCGCCCACGCGATAGAGCGCCTCGCCCCGCGCCGGGCGCTGTATCTCGATCCGGGTTTTCGCGTCGCACTGCCCACCGGCGGCCTCGGCGGATGGCTGGTGCGCAACGCCCGCTTCACTCTCCCGCTGTTCATCGCCGCCCGCGGGCGTGGCGTGCGGGCGGCCGCGGTCACCCCCGAGAACGAGGTGCGCGTCGCCGCTGCTCGCCAGCGCTGGGACCGTCGGATGGCGCTACGGGTGTTCCAAGACGTCGCGACCCATCCCCGCCCGGTCGGCGCGTCGCGCGTCCCGTCCACGGTGCTGCTGTCGGAGGACGCGCGATTCGTCGTCCCCGACCCGCTGCCCGCAGAACTGGCTTCCGAGGGCTGGGACATCCGGCGCATCTCCGGCCTCGGCCACTCGTTGTTCCTGGAGGACGCGCAGGCCGTGTGGGAGCGCATCTCCGACGTCGTGTGACGCGGCGGCGGGCGGCCCGGTCAGACCCGGCGCGCGGGGGCGGGATCGAGCCGGGGGAGAACGATCCGTCCCGCGGCGACACGTCGGACAGCCCTAAGGTGCACGATTGGATCTCCGTGCCCGGGAACCGACTCTCTTGAGCTCGTCTACGAGCCCATAGGTGGCCGTCTGCTCATGGTCGTACACGCGGCGAGGCGTCATCCCGGGGCCCGGCGGTCGTCGCCTCGACGATCAGATGGCGGGCTCCGGGACGAGGCGGTAGCCCTCGTCGTCCGCGACGATGTAACCGGCGCTCGTGCCTCCGAAATGCGTACCCAGTACCAGGAGGTCGGTGCCGGCGGCGGACTCATAGAAGACCCGCCGGTTCCGGGCCGACATCCCACCGTCCCAGTCCCCCTGCGAGCTCCAGTCCGGGCGTGCGATCTGAATCGGGTGATGGATGAAGTCGCCGGTGATGAACGCCGAGTCGCCCTCGGACTCGATCCGCACGCTGTGGTGCGCCGATGTGTGGCCAGGCGTCGACACGTAGCGCACGCCCGGCGCGATCTCGGCGTCGGAGGCGACAAGTTCGAGGAGCCCGGCGTCGATCACCGGCTGCAGGGACTCCGCCTGGATCAACGTCGTCTGGTCGGAGAGAGCACGCCCGTCCGCGTGGAAAGCCCGCGCGATCAGGTCGACCTCCTCACCACCCCCCTCCGCCGCGGCCGGCTCATCGGAGGGGATGATCTGCGCGAGATGACGCTCGTACTCCTCCGCGACCAGCACCAGGCGCGCGTGGGGAAAGGTCGGGACCCAGGCGCCGGCCTCATCCTGGACGGCGCACCAGCCGACGTGGTCGAGGTGCAGGTGCGTGAGGAGGACGACGTCGATGTCCTCGCGCCGATATCCCGCCTCGGCGAGACGATCCAGGAAGTCGGTGTGCAAGCCGGTCCAGATCGGCTGCATCGGGTAGTTCTTGTCGTTGCCGACACCGGCGTCCACGAGGATGACGGTCTCCCCGTCGTCGATGACATAGGAGTGGATGTCCCAGAGCGTCTGGCCGGCGTCGTTGGCGTAGTACGGCCTCATCCAGTCGATACCGAGGACGACATCCGGTGTCGCCTGTGTGATGAGCCCGTCGAGCAACCCGACCTCGATGGGCAGCTCGGGAACGTCCGTGATGCTGAATCTTCCAACCTGCCACCTCGTCATGGCGATCCTTCCTCGTGGGGACTAAGACGAGTGTGCCATAGTTCCTTACAGTCGCGTCGATCTATTGACAGTGATGACAGCATTTCCCTAGCATCGGATGCTCGCAACGAAACGAGGATCGACGATGACCCAGTTACGACGCCCACTCCCCGTTCCCGATGACGGCGGGCCTTGGATGGCCCGGAGACGCCTGGCAGGCAAGGTCGCGATCATCACGGGCGGCGGACGCGGCATGGGAGCCGCGACGGCGCGTCTCTTCGCCGAGGAGGGCGCGTCCGTCGTGGTGACGGACGTCGACGATGGACTCGGGGGCGCCCTCGCCGACGCGCTCGGCCCCCACGCGACGTACGTTCATCACGACGTCGCGGTCGAGGCCGACTGGGCGGCGCTGATCGAACGAGTGGAGGCCGAGCACGGCCACATCGATGTGCTCGTCAACAACGCCGGCATCTCGCGGGAGAACTCCGTCGACGATTTCTCCGCTGACCACTTCGACCTGATGGTGGGCGTGAACCAGCTGGGGGTGATGCTCGGCATGCGCGCGGTGGCCGCTCCGATGCGCCGAGCCGGCGGCGGCAGCATCGTGAACATCGCCTCCGCCGCCGGCGTGCGCGGCGAGCCGGAGCTTCTCGCCTACACCGGCACGAAGTTCGCCGTACGCGGCATGACGCAGGTGGCGGCATCCGAACTCGCCCAGGACGACATCCGTGTCAACGTGATCAATCCCGGCGTCATCGATACCCCGATGCACCAGCAGAACTCCGCCGAGCGGCAGGAGTGGCTCGTCGAGCGGATCCCGCTGAAGCGCTTCGGGCGCCCGGAGGAGATCGCCCGGACCGCGCTCTTCCTCGCCTCGGACGACGCGTCCTACATCACCGGCGCCGACATCTCCGTGGACGGCGGCATTCTGCTCAACCGACGCTGACCTCGCCCCCGAGCGACTCGATCGTCGATCACCTGAGACGAAGAGTTGACGCGTCCGTCACAGCAGCGTGTACCGTGAATCCATGAGCGAGACTCACAGCGGCCCCGGGGGCGGGAAGCGCGGAGTGCGGCGGGGATTGGTCGAGCAGGAGATCTTCGAACAAGCCACCCGCCTTTTCGCGCAGCGGGGGTTCTCGGGAACCAGCTTCCAGGACATCGCCGACGCGGTCGGCTTGACGCGCCCCGCGCTGTATCACTACGTCAGCAGCAAGGACGAGCTTCTCGCCAAGCTCGTCACCGAGGTGACGGTGGCCGCGGCCACCGAGGTCGCAGACATCGCGCGCCAAGAAGAGCTGTCGGCCACCGAGCGGATGCGAGACATCGTGCGACACCTCGTGCACCAGCAGGGCGAGCACGGCGAGCGCTTCCGGCTGCTGCTGCGCTCCGAAGCCGATCTCCCCGAGTCCGTCGCCGATTCGTACACCGCCAACCGGCGGGCGGTCCTGCGCTCGATCACCCGCGTCGTCGAGGAGGGGGTCGCGCTCGGCGAGTTCCGTCCCGTCACTCCGACGATCGCCGCCCTGGGCGTGCTCGGCGTCGTGAACTGGGTCGCCTGGTGGTATCGCCCAGGAACCGGCGGCGACGTGGACGCCGTATCCGCCGAACTCGCCGAATTCGCCATCCACGGCCTCGCGGCAGAGCCGGGGCGGCTGACGTCGGCGACCCCGACCGACGTCCTCCGCAGCGTCCGTCGCGAGATCGATCGCCTCGAGGAGCTCCTCCGCCGCTCCGGTTAGGGCTTCAGGAGGTCACGGTGCGGTCGTAGATCTGCTGGTTGCCCCGCTGCCAGTGCACGATCTGCTGCATCCGGACGATGCGCCATCCCGCGCCCAGGCGAGCGAGGGTGTACTCGTAGTACCCGACCTGCTGATGCCACGGATCGCCGGTGGCGTCGCGGAGGTAATGCGTCGCGTTGAGGGTGGACCACGCGACGGCGCGGTCGCCCTCGATGGCGATCTGCGGATTCGCGCTGATGTGCTGCGTGGCCGTGTAGGACGTGAAGACCTTCTCGACGACCCTCGCGAGCTCGGAGCTCTTCATGGTGCGCCATCCCCCGGTACGGATCAGGTTCACCTCGACCTCCTCCGCGAAACAGGACAGGAAGTCGTCCCAGCGCAGCCGGTCGATCGCGAAGGCGTACCTGCCCAGGAGGTCGGCGATCTCGGCGCGGTCCTCCAACGCCCGAAGCCGTTCCTCGATCGACCGATCCGACATGACGGGTACCTCCATGAGCTCGGCGCGCATCCCTCATCGTGACTGCGATCGCGGATCCATGCTCCGACATTGCCGTTATGTTGTCAACGCATCCGTAAAAGCGAGCGGGGAACCGACAGCGACGAAGCGGACCTAACCGAGAGCGATGAACCGGTTGGAGATGCGACCGATGCCAGCGATCTCCGCCGTGACGACGTCGCCGTCCCTCAGCCATTCCCCCCGGGCCGCTCCCACGCCGGCGGGCGTGCCCGTGAGGATCACGTCGCCGGGCTCGAGCGTCAGAAGCCGGCTGGCGCCGGCGATGAGCCGCTCGATACCGATCACCAGACCGGCAGTGCTGCCGCGCTGCTTCACCTCCCCGTTGACGTCCAACGTCATCTCGAGGTTCCCGGGGTCGGCGATCTGCCATGCGGGGATGATCCCGGGCCCGAGCGGGCAAGACGCGTCCAGCGACTTGTGCGCGATCCAGTCGAAGCGAAAGGGCTCCTGCACGGCCTCGGGACGCGCGAAGAACCCGCGCGCAGAGACGTCGTTGGCCACGACGTAGCCGGCCACGTGCGACATCGCCTCCGACGCGGAGACGTTCGCGCAGCGATCCGCGATCACCACGCCGAGCTCGACCTCCCAGTCCGTCCGCGACTGCTCCGTGAGCGGAAAAGCGATATCGGCGTACGGGCCGATGACGGTCGTGGTGGGTGCCTTGAGAAAGAAGAACGGGCTCGCCACGGGGTCGGGCCGGGCGGTTCCCATCTCGGCGGCGTGGTCGTAGTAGTTCGCGCCTGCGCAGATGACCTTCCGCGGGTAGGTGATCGGCGCGACGATCTCGGCCTCCGGAACGACGGTCAGCGTCGCGGGGTCGAGCCGGCGCAGGAGCGGCTCGACGTCACGCCAGCGATCGAGCAGCTCGATCGCCGTGGCGGGAAGCCCTTCGGGGGCGCGCAGGATGAGGCCGTCGGCGAGGATGCCGAGGGTCGGAACCCCCGCGACTTCGTACTGCGCGAGGGCCCACGACGCCGTGCGGGGCGCGTTCGCCACCGCGTTCAATGCTCGATCATCTCGAAGTTGATCGGACCCCAGGAGTTCACCGCGGCGAGGTCGACCTCCCACGTCTTCGGATACTGCGGGAAGTCCTCGTGCCACGGCCGAGGCTCGAAGTAGCCCTTCTCGTCGTGGATGACGTCGAGTTGCGTGAACAGTTCCACGTTGTTGCCGTCGGGATCCTTGTGGTACGTGAAGACGTTGTGCCCGGCTCCGTGGCGGCCGGGGCCCCAGTGCAGGCGGATGTCGCGTTTGGCGAGATGGTCCAGCATCGTCTGCAGATGATCGAGGGATCGCATCTCGTAGGCGACGTGATGCAGCCCCGAGAACTTCTTCGACGCCATGAAGTTCGCCGCGTGGTGATCGGAGTTGCACCGGAGGAAGACGAAGAAGTCGCCGATCGTGTCCGACCACCGGAAGCCGAGAAGTCCCTCGTAGAACGCCTGGACGGGGGCGAGGTCGTCGACGAACCCTGCAACGTGCCCGAGCTTCGTCGGGCGAAGCGGCGGGTACCCCTGGACGCCGCTGGAGGACTGCTGGTCGTACAGGTGGATCTCGACCCCCGTGGTCGGCTCCGCCAGGACGAGCACGTCCGGGGTCGCCGGGGCGATGTCCGAGCGGCGCGACACGTCGTAGCCGGCGGCGGTCAGCCGCCGCTCGGCATCGGCGACCGACTCGCGGATCTCATAGCCGACCACCCCTCGCACCCGGGGGGCGTCGGCCTGAGTGATGACGACGCTGTGGTGGTCGAACGTGGTCGTGAGGTACGCCTCGCGGGCCGACCGCTCGACGACGGCGAAGTCCAGACCACCCTCGTAGTAGTCCACCATGCGGTCGACGTCGGGGGTCTCGACGGATATATAGCCGAGCTTGGTCACGTTGACGGCGCTGCCACTCATGGGTGCTCCTTCGGGTCCATGGTCACGATTTCGCCATGCTATGGCGCGGGGATCCCGTCGGGTGAAGCGGCGAGTCAGTGAGCGGGACGGTCGGCGTGCGCGGTCACCGGGGAGCCCGACGACGCGAGGATGCGACGGGCCTGCTCCGCCCACTCGGCGCGCGAGCGAGCTGACTCGATGAGATGCGTGAACACATGGGCCTTCAATGCCGCGATGCGGTCGTGGTCGGCGGGGTCTCTCTGGGAGAGCCGCTCCTTCAGGAGAGGAGTGTCCTTCGCGAGGAGGCGCTCGCGATGGGCCTCCCATTGCGCGATGAGCGTCCGCAGATCCTCGATCTGGTGCGCGAGGACATCGTCCGCTTCGGCGGGCTCGATCATGTCGAAGAAGAGAGCCTGCAAGAGCTGTGGATCGCGGATGGTCGGGGTGTCCATGGGCGACCTCAGCCACTCCCGGAGCGCGTGTCGGCCGTCTTCGGTGATGGAGTACTGGACGCGGCGCATCTTCTCGCCCCGCACCTGATCCTCGCCCTGTACCAGCCCTTCTCCCTCGAGCTTGCGCAGCAGCGGGTAGATCTGACTCTGCGGTGCCGACCACACCCAGCGCGCACTGGACTCGAACATCCGCGTCAGCTCGTATCCGCTCATGGAGCGGGCGTCGAGGACGCCGAGGATCGCGTACTGCAGGGACATGTCGTCGAGCCTAGCTCTGCACCGACATCTCTCGATTGATATCTCTACATATACATGTTCTACTAGTTGCAATCTACGGCCGAAGGAGACGCTCATGGCGAGCGAGACACCCCGTGGCCCCGACACGGCGGCGGTCACGCGCGAGTTGCGCCAGGGCGCCGGAGCGGTCGCCCGAGCCGGACTCGCCGACGCTTTCGGACACGTATCGGTGCGGCGGGGAACGAGCATCTCCATCACGCGAGCGGTACCCCTGGCCGTCTTCGCATCCGACGGCGAGCCGGTCGAGGTCGCCCTCGACGCCGTCACACTGCCGACGGGCGCGCCTATGGAGGCGTGGCTGCACGTGGCCCTCGCGGCAGCGCGACCCGAGATCGGCGCGGTGGTTCGCGCTCAGCCCCCCGCGGTGGCGGCTTTCGCCACCCTCCGCCGCGAACTGCCGATCCTCCATGGCCACGGCGCGCTGCTGGGGGGTACGCATCTGGTGCCGGATTCGATCCTCGTCCGCGAACGACCGCGCGCCGAACGGATCGCCGCCGGTGCTGCCGGGCGTGCCGCGATCATCCTGGCCGGCAACGGCGCGGTGACCGTGGGGGCTGATCTGGCGCAGGCCGTCGCGCGCATGTGGGTGCTGGAGGCATCCGCTCGGCTGGCCCTGGACGCGCTGTCGGCCGGCGAACCGGTTCCCCTCCCCGCCTGGGAGGTGCACTGGTGGACCGAGCGCGCCAGTGAGCTCCTCCCCCGCATCTACGCCTACCTGACGACGAATGAAGCAGCGAGCGTCTCCGTCGCCGCCGCCCGAGAGAAGGAGAGAACACCATGATCGAACTGACGGACATCGCCTACGTGCGATCGGGAACGTCGGATGCCGCCGAGGCGATCCGCTTCGCGACCGAGATCGTCGGCCTCGAATATCGAGGCGCCGAAGACGGCGTCCACTACCTCCGCTCCGACTGGCGCCACCACTGCCTGTCGTATGTCGAGGGTGAGTCGGGGGTGCTCAGCTCGGGACTGAGCGTGCGGGATTCCGCGGCGTTGGCCAGAGCCGAAGAGGAGCTGTCGTTGGCCGGCGTGCCGGTGGTCCGCGGCACGGCGGAAGAGGCACGTTCGCGTCGCGTCAGAGAGTTCATCTCCTTCGACGACCCCTGGGGGAACCGCTTCGATCTCGTGACCGACCAGGTCAACGACACCGCGCCGGTGAGGTTCACCCGGCCTGCGGGCATCTCGGAGTTCGGCCATGTGTGCGTGGACGCACCGGATGTCCGCGTGGCCTACGACTGGTGGAGCTCGCTGTTCAACCTGCGTATCAGCGATTGGATCGGTGAGAACGCCGCCCTCATGCGCTTCGACGAGGTCCATCACAAGCTTGCGGTGTTCCGCGGCGATCGGCCGGGGCTGTGTCACATGAATTTCCAGGTCGACAGCATCGACGACATCATGCGCAGCTGGCACTTCCTCGAGCGCGAGGGCGTCGAGATCGAGCAGGGGCCCGGCCGTCACCCGCAGTCGACGGCGATCTTCCTCTACTTCAAGGGCCCGGAAGGACTCACGTACGAGTACTCGTACGGCGTCCGTCGCATCGAGGACGACGCGACGTGGCAGCCGCGCTACTTCGACCCGGCTCTGCCGCATCACATCGACCTGTGGGCGGGGCCGGGCCAGCGCCCCTCCACGCAGTATCAGGTTCGCCGGCCGCTGTCCTCCGACGTGCTTCAGGACGCCTGATGCCCCTCGTCGAAGTCACCCTGTCCGACGGACGCGATCCGGAGCAGTTGCGCACCCTCCTCGGGGCGATACACGACGCCGTACACCAGAGCATCGGAGCGCCGGAGGCTTCCATCCGGGTGATCCTCCGAGAAGTCCCGGCCGAGCACTGGCTGTCCGGAGGGGTCACACTGGCGGAGAAGGCGGCGTCGCGATGAGCATCGTCTCCCTCGAAGACGCCTCGGCCGGCGACAGCCGGTCGATGATCGGACGCGTGGCGGCGATCCTGCGGGCATGCGACCCCACGGGCGCGGGGATCGGGATCTCGGAGCTTGCTCGCCGCACCGAGCTGCCGAAGTCATCCGTGGCCCGTATCGTCGGCGAGCTGGTCGAGCACCGGCTGCTCGAGCGCGACGGGTCGGGGGTTCGGTTGGGGATCCGGATGTTCGAGCTCGGCGAGTCGGTCTCCCGCCCCAGAGACCTCCGCCGTGCGGCCCTTCCCACGATGGCCGATCTGCGCTCGACGCTGAACCTGACGATCCACCTGGCCGTGCTGGAGTGCTCCGAGGTCGTCTACATCGAGGTCCTCCGCGCACGCGAAGCCCCGCCGCTGCGCTCGCGGGTGGGTGGTCGACTTCCCGCGCACTCCACCGCCGTCGGTAAGGCGCTGCTGGCGTGGTCGCCGGATTCGATCGTGGATGAAGCGCTGGCTCGCCCTCTCACCCCGCTCAGCCCCGTGACGATCACCTCGCCGGCCGACCTGCGCCGTGAGCTGGGCGCCGTGCGCGACAGCGGCGTCGCGTGGGATCACGAGGAGAGCCGCGTCGGGATCTCGGCCGTGGCGGCGGCCGTGCTGGGACCGGACGGCACACCCGTCCTGGCGATCTCCGCAGCCGGATGGAGCGCAGACGTGGTGCCCGATCGCGTCGTCCCGGCGGTGCGCGCGGCTGGCGCCGGCCTGGCGCGCCTGCTCGGGCGCCACCCGCGGCTGCTCGCTCCCTCCGCCGGTCGATCGGCGTCCTAGGCGCGATCCGACGCGGTAAGACAGAAGGGGGGCGCGCGCCGACGCGTCCCCCTTCTGCGCTCTTCGTCAATGCGCGGGAGGCTCCATCTGCATGACGACGGCCTTCGGCTCGGTGAAGAACTCGCGGCTGAAGGTACCGCCCTCCCGGCCGACCCCCGACTGCTTGGCACCACCGAAAGGCGCACGGAGGTCGCGGATAAAGAAGCAGTTCACCCACACCGTGCCCACGACCAGGCGGCTGGACACGCGGTGCGCGCGGGAGAGGTTCTCGGTGAACACCATCGCGTTCAGGCCGAAGGGCGAGTCGTTGACGAGATCGACGACTTCGTCCTCCGTGTCGAACGCGCGGATCGTGACGACCGGGCCGAAGATCTCCTCGCGCTGATGACGTGAGGACTCCAGCGGCTCGAGGATGACCGTCGGCTCCACGAACCATCCGTCGCCGTACCCGCCGGCGATCTTCTCTCCGCCCGATTCGGCGATCGTGTCGATGAAACCGCGGACCTTCTCGTAGTGGATCTCGCTGGAGAGCGGCCCGATCTGCGTCGCAGGGTCCTTCGGATCCCCCGGCCGCATCGCTCGGGACGCGGCGACGAAGCGACGAGTGAACTGCTCGAGGAGGTCCCGCTGCACATAGATACGACTCCCCGCGAGGCACACCTGTCCCGCGTTGGTGAAGATGGCGCGGATCGACCAGTCCACCGCGTTGTCGATGTCGGCGTCGGCGAACACGACGTTGGCGCCCTTTCCTCCCAGCTCGAGGCTCACCGGAGTGAGGTTCGAGCTGGCGGCGCGGGCGATGATCTTGCCGGTGGCCGACTCCCCGGTGAAGGTGATCCGGTCCACGTCGGGGTTCTCGGTCAGAGCCTGACCGGCGGAATCCGGGCCGTATCCGTGGACGACGTTGAAGACCCCGGGCGGCATGCCCGCCTCGAGCGCCAGGCGAGCGAGGATCGTCGCGCTGGTGGGCGAGTCCTCGGCGGGCTTCAGGACGACGGTGTTGCCCCATGCCAGCGCGGGCGCGACCTTCCAGCTCTCCAGCATCATGGGGAAGTTCCACGGGGCGATCGCCACGACGACGCCCGCGGGGTCGTAGCGCGTGTACGCGTGGTGCCCGGAGTCCATCGGGTACACCTCGGACGGCGTCAGCGCGGCGTGGTCGGCGAAGAAGCGGAAGTTCATCGCCGTTCGCGGCACGTCGTTGCCTCGCGACTGCGTGATCGGCTTGCCCATGTCGCGCGTGTCGGCGAGGGCCAGCTCGTCGGCGTGCTCCTCGATGAGGTCTGCGAACCGGTGGATGATCCCTCGGCGCTCCCCCGCCGTCATCCGGGGCCACGGGCCCGAATCGAAGGCTCGGCGCGCGGCCGCCACCGCCCGGTCGGCGTCGGCCCTGCCACCGAGGGCGAGCCGAGCCCATGGCCGGCGCGTGTACGGGTCGACGCTCAGGAACGACTCGCCCGAGAGGGACGCAACCTCTTCGCCGTCGATGATATGACCGAAGAAATGCAGCTCTTCGGCGCCGGACGCGGTGTCCGAGATCGCGGTGTCCGTCATGGGGTCCTTCTTCCTCAGGGGTCGAGTTCACACGCCGCGAACGGCGACGGTGCCCAGATGCGCGAAGCGGGCCTCGATCCGACCGTCTTTCGCGATGGTCTTGGCGTCGGTCATCCCGCCCGAGAGGACGACATCGCCGGCTCTGAGCCGGTCGCCGCGGCCGGCCAGGTCGTTGGCCGCGAAGGCGAGCGCGGCGTAGGGATCCCCCATCACGGCGGCCCCCGTCGCCGAATCGACGACCTCGCCGTCCACCAGAAGGTCCACCGTCTCGCTGACCACCGATACCTCATCGGGCGCCACGCCGTCGGTCGTCAGGACGAACAGGGCGGATGAGGCGTTGTCGGCGATGACGTCGGGCAGCCGGAAGAGGTAGTCGCGAAACCGGCTGTCGATGATCTCGATGGCTCCGTGGACGCGGGCGACGCCGGCCCGGGCGTCCTCGGCGGTGACCCCGGGTCCGACCAGGTCGCGGCCCAGCACGAAGGCGATCTCGGGCTCCGCCTTGGCGTGGATGAGCGTGTCCAGCGGCACGTCCTGCCCGGCCAGACGCATGTCGGCGGTGAGGACGCCGACGATGGGTGCGTCCACCGACATCTGGCGCTGCTTGGCGGGCGAGGTCAGGCCGAGTTTGATGCCGATGCGGGGGTGGCCGACGGCCGCGCGGAGGGCTATGCCTCTGGCCTGCACCTCGTAGGCGGTCTCGGTGTCGAGCGACTCCCACTGGTCCGTCAGGCGGGCGAGGTCTGCGCGCTGGGACTCTGCATCGGCGAGTCGGCGCGCAGCGGCATCGATGCGCTGTGTCCTGGCGGTCGGCATGTCTCTCCTTCGGCTGTGCTGCGCTCCGAGTCTCGGAGGCGATCACCGTCGCCGCCAAGACGCGTGCCGGTCACTGGGACGGGTCCGTGGTGCTCGTCGGCCGTGTGTGGGAGAAAGGATCGAACCCGCGCGGATGCGGGTGAAGGCAGGTGAGCGAGCATGATCGAGACGGCCGACGAACGGACCGCCCCCTATCAGACCGAGTTTCTGACGTGGCCCACCCTCCCGCCACAGGTACCGCTCCGCATGTGGGCCATGCCCTTCCGCGAGTTCGGACCGCCCGAGGTGCTGCGAGAGGAAGAGCTGCCGACGCCCGAGCCGGGGCCGGGAGAGGTGCTCGTGCGAGTGGCCGCAGTGAGCGTGAACCGGCTGCTCGACCTGGCGGCGCGGGCGGGCACGCACCCTTACGCCCACTTCCGCCTGCCGCACGTGCTCGGAGCCGAGCACGCCGGCACGATCGCTGCCGTCGGCAGGGACGTCACGGGGATCTCCGTCGGTGCCCATGTCGGCGTGAACCAGGTGCTCAACCCCGTGGATGACGAGTTCGTCCGGGCCGGGCGGGCTGACCTCTCCCCTCATCTGCAGATCCTCGGGGTGCACCGCCCCGGCGCGTACGCCGAATACTGCGTGGTTCCCGCCGCGAACGTCACGGTCGTGCCCGAGGGCGTTGATCCGGCGCAGGCGACGGCGCTGGCCGGCTCGGGCGCGGTCTCCGCGCACCAGTTCCTCCAGGTCGGGGGTGTACACCCCGGCATGAACGTGATCGTGCCCGGCGCGACGAGTGGTCTCGGATCGACCGCCGCCCTGCTGGCCCGCCACCGCGGAGCGAACGTCATCGTGACCTCGAGAGATCCGTCCAAGCGGGCACGGTTGCGCGAGCTGGGCTTCGAGCACGTCCTCGACGCCGTCGACGACTCCTTCGCCGCTCAGGCGCGCGACGCGTTCGGCGGGCGCGGCGCCGACATCATCGTCGACAATCTGGGCGCGGCGGAGGTGTTCGCCCACGAGCTGGACGCGCTGCACCCGGGAGGAACCATCGTGTCCTCCGGGGCCTTCCTCGGTGAGAGACTCGAGTTGAACATGCTGCGGCTCTATTCCCAGGGCTACCGCATCGTGGGGGTGCGCACGGCGACCCCGGAGTCGGTCAGGGCGCTGTGGGACGACGTCGCCACCGGATTTCGCACCGTGGTGGATCGTGCGTTCCCGCTGCGGGACGCGCCCGCGGCCCATCGCTACGTCGAGGCCTCAGCCAACGTCGGACGGGTGGTCCTCGCGCCCTCGGCGCGGTGACACCCGCGAAAGGAGAAGAACGATGATCTATGTCACCCATGCCCTCCCGGTGAACGAACCGGGCGAGCCGACCCTCTCACGCGAGCAGGTGTGGGACGGGCTGGTCATGAAGGCGAACAACGCCCTTCCGTTCGTGCCGGCCATGACCAGCTGCGAGGTGACCGCGCGGCTGTCGGACACGGTGTTCGATCGAGACATCGAGTTTCGTGGGCAGAGCTTCACGGAGCGGATCAGCCTTTTCGCTCAGGAGCGCGTCGTGTTCACCCGCATCGCCGGGCCGGTTCTCGGCACGATCGCGAACGAGATCGAACAGGACGCCGAGGGGCTCCACCTGCGGTTCTCCTTCGCGCTCGTCGTGACCGACGTCGTCCCCGGCTCGGCGCAGGAGCAGGAGTACGCCGACGGCATGACCGCCGACTATCTGAAGGCCGTCGCGGCGACGCTGTCGGCGATGCGCCGGGTCGCCGCCGAGACCGCCGGGGTCTGATCGGGCGAAGCGGAGAGGGTGGGAGGCGCGAACGCCTCCCACCCTCTTCTCGTGCGCCCGTTCGCCGGCGGGTGCGGACCGTCCTGCTTCGCCTCAGCTGTAGAGCGCGCGGATGCGGTCGGTCTCCGCATCGTCACGCCATCCGGCGGTCGCTCCGCCGTCGACGGAGTAGTTCTGCCCGGTCACCCACGAGGACTCGTCGGAGGCGAGGTACAGCGCCATGTAGGCGATGTCGTCGCCCGTGCCGGGGCGCTGGATCAAATGGTTGCCGAGCTGCCACGCACGGCCCTGCGGGTCGACGGCACCGTCGGTCGCCGGGGACGACACGAAGCCCGGTGCGATGGAGTTCGCGCGCACGCCGTACCGAGCGCCCTCGGCGGCGAGCGCCCTCGTCATCGAGATGACGCCCCCCTTCGCCGCCGCGTGCGCAACCTGACCGAGAGGTTCGATCCCTCGCAATGCGGAGTACGACGCGGTGTTGATCAGCGAACCGCCCTCCGCGCACAGCGGCCCCCATGCGGCGCTGGTGGTGTGGAAGACGATGTCGAGCTCGACGGCCATGACGTGCCGCCACAGCTCCAGGCTCATCCCGCCGAACGGAGCGAACCCGTACCCCGCAGCGTTGTTGTAGAGCACGTCGATACCGCCGAGCTCGGAGACCGCGGCCTCCACCCAGGCGGCTGCCGAGGAGTTGTCGCTGAGGTCGACAGTGTGTCCGCTGACGTCCCACCCCTGCTCCCGCAGTGCACGGGCGGACTCCTCCGCACCACGGAGGTCGCAGCCCGCGACCCGCGCACCCTCGCGCGCGAAGAGCCGCTGGGCCGCTTCTCCTTGACCACCGCCCGTGCCCGTGATGAGCACGCGCTTGCCGGCCAGGCGCTCCCCCGTCATGCGCTCTGCAGCGCGCGGGCGGCAGCGGGGACCTGGTCCAGCGGCGCGTAGATCGGCGAGACGTCGATCACGATCTGCCAGTCGGCGACCTTGTCGCCCTCCCAGGTGAGGATGTCCACATTCGGGGTGAAGACATGCTCGCCGTCGCCGCGGATGTACTCGACGTCGATCACCGCGACGGTCGTGTCGGCGTCGACGTCCCAGACCGCGCGGATGTGATGGTGCATGCCCCCGATGGTGCCGAAGAAGCCGGAGATGCCGGCTTCGACGGCTTCGTGGCCGTACACCGCGTCGGCGTTGCCGAAGCGGAATCGCACGTCGTCGGTGAGGTGCGCGGTGAACGCCGTGGGCTCCATCTGGTCGATGGCGGCGAAGATCTCACGGGTGTTCCTGGTCATGAGCTGCTCCTTTGAAGCCGTTGTCCCCCCGGTCGGCCCGGGTCCTTCGGAATCTAGTCCGGGCCGGTGCGCCGGCCCAGGCGTCGCCCCACTCAGTGGCACGGCATCCGTCCCCGTCAGCGCAGCAGTCCGCCGTCGACCCACAGGGTCTGTCCGGTGAGGAAGGCGGCGTCGTCAGAGGCGAGGAAGGACACCGCACCGACGAGGTCGGCCGGCAGCCCCGGCCGCTTGATCGCCTGCATCTGCGGCACGATCTCGAACAGCTCGTCAGGACTCGTGGCGACCGGCGTGCGCGTCAGGCTCGGCCCCACCGCGTTGACGGTGATGCCGAACTCTGCCAGCTCCGTCGCCGACGCCCGGGTGAACCCGATGACCGCCATCTTGGAGGCGATGTAGTGCGAGAGGGCGGGGATGACCAGGCCGACGGAGTTCGACGTGATGTTGACGATGCGACCCCACCCCAGCTCCTTCATGTGCGGCGCGCACGCCTGCGTGGTCAGGAAGACCGCGTCGACATTGATGCGGAAGACTTCGCGCCACTGCTCGTATGTCATCCCCTCCAGCGGCTGCAGGGGGTAGATGCCGGCGTTGTTGACCAGCACCGCCACGGGTCCCAGCTTCTCCGCGACCTCGGCGACGGCGGCTCCGACCGCATCCGGATCCCGCAGGTCGACGACGACCCCGATCGCTCGAACGCCGAGGGCTCGGACCGCCTCGACCGTCTCGGCGGGGAAGACCGCGTCGAGGATCGCGACGTCGGCGCCATCCCCCGCCAGGCGGAGGGCCTGAGCCTGCCCGAGATTTCGCGCGCCGCCGGTGACGATGGCGACTCGTCCGGCCAGCCGCCCCGGCGTCGGCGATGCGGACGCGGTTTCCGTGGTGTTCTCACCCATTGCGTTCTCCTCCTCGAGAGACGCTCATTGTGTGCACCCCGCAGGCGGGGCCGGCAACGCGCGTGCCGGAGGGTGGGACGGGTCAGTCCTCGGCGCCCCACACCGGCAGCAGGGCGAGCACCCGCGCCGTCGTCCGATCGACGTCCAGGTCGTCGTCGGTTCGCACGATATGGAGGAGGAGTGCCATCGTTCCGCCGGCGATGTAGCGGGCGAGATCGTCGACGTCGATGCTGGGCGGCCGCGTGGGGATCGCCAATGCCGTTGCCCGCACCTGGGTGGCAAGCAGGTCGATCAGCGTCTCGTGCGCACGACGGCCCGCGGTCAGCGTGTCCACGCCGACGTAGAGGGCGCGATGCTCGACGACGTGCTCGACGAGTTCTCGCACGGTCAGATACGCCATGCGGATGGGGCGGTCGGCGCCGCTCTCACGCCGCTCGAGGTCGGCTCGGCCGAGCTGGGAGAAGCGCTCGCGGAACATCTCGACGGCGAGATCTTCGAGGCCCGCGAAATGCGTGTAGAAACTGCCCCGGCTGACACCCGCGCGCTGCAGGACGTCCTGCACCGTGATGGGCTCGTGACGTTCGAGCATGAGCGCCTCCGCCGCCCCGAAGATCGCCCGACGGGTGCGTTCCACACGGACGCTCTCCCGCTCGATCACGGCCCGATGATATCGCCGCGGCGCTCCCGCGCCCTGCACGCCGGGACGAAGGCTTGACACGGAGATGAACATGTGTCCAGAATCCACCACTAACTGGACATGTGTTCAGTTCACCCTCTCCGCTCACAAGGAAGTGAGGCACCGATGCCCACCGAATTCATCCGTCTCGTCATCCATCCCGGTCAGCGCGGCGCGTTCTTCGCCGCTGTCGGGGAAGTCGGGCCGGCCTATCTCGCCCAGCCGGGCGTCGGCGACGCACGTTTCTTCACGCAGGACGACGACGCGGACACCGTGCTCGCGGTGATCGAGTGGGAGTCGGACGCCGCGCTCGATGCGGCAGTCGCAAGCCCCTCCGGTCAGGCCTTCCTCGGGGCGATCGGTCCGCTCCTGGCCGAGGCGCCCGACCTCCGGCGGGCATCGCAGGTATGAGCGCCGGCTTCCAGACGATCGATCGCCTCGAGGTCGCGCCCGCGCTCGTGGGCATGGGCTGGCCGGTGCGCGAGTCGTTCCTGCGCTACCTCGCGGGGCTCCCCGACGGGCGCGCGAGCGCCGTCGGGGGCGCTCGAGAGGACGCGCGGTGGGGATTCGTGTTCCCTCCGCGCGTGGCGCGCTTCGACGAGCACAGCGGAGAGGGGGTGCTGCACTTCGGCGGCACCGTGCGATTCTCCGGTCACTTCGGCATGCTGGCGCTGGACGTCGTGCGTCCGTCCCTTCAGCTCGGCGCCATGGGCGGCACGCTGTTCGCCGACGACGTGCCGCTGGCGGAGGTCGACTACAGCTTCGCGATGGCCGGCGGCGCCGCCACCTGGACGCTCCCCGGGGTCCGGCTCACTGCGCCGGGCGTCGACGTCTTCGGCGGCATGTACGAACCCGGCGCGGACCTCGCGCCGATGAGGATCCGACTCGAACGGCCGGCGTCGTGAGCGCGCCGGCTCTTCTTCCCGATTCGTCATCGCGATCCACGATGCCCGGTGATGTCGTCGTGCTCTTCGCGACGGAGTCCGGCAACGCCGAGAGCGTCGCACGGGCGACCGAGGGCGCGGCGCGGGCTCTCGGGCTGTCCGTCCGCGCTTCCGACATGTTCGACGTGTCGCCCTCCGACGTCACGGATGCCGCGACAGTTCTCATCGTCGCTGCCACCGCCGGCGAAGGCGAGCCCCCCGAGCGTGCGATCCGGTTCTTCGACGCGCTGATGAGCGAGGAAGCGCCGCGATTCGACGGAGTCGATTTCGCCGTGCTCGCGCTGGGCGATCGCGCGTACGCGAACTTCTGCGGCCACGGCGAGAAGCTGGACGCGCGGCTGGCTGAACTGGGCGGGCGGCGCCTTGCGGAGCTCGTGCGATGCGATTTCGAGTACGAAGCCACCGCATCCGCCTGGATCGCGGAGGTGATACCGCCGCTGAGGGATGCCGGCGACACCGCCGCCGTGCGCGCCGTCGCGATCGAGACGCCCGGCACCATCGTCGACGCCGTCGTTCACGAGCATCGCCCCCTGTCCGCCCCCCATGCCGAGCGGCAGTCCGCCCACATCACGGTGACCTTCGCGCGGAGCATCCCCTACGAACCCGGCGACCTCGTCGACGTCACCCCCGAGAACACGACAGCCGTCGTCTCCGAGCTGCTGTCCGCTGCCCGGTTGGACGACCCGCAGCTCGCCGGATCCCTCCGCGTCGGCTACGACGTGACCACCCTCACCAGCGACGCGCTCGACTGGCTCGCACAGCGCGCGACCGACGGCGAACTCGCGCAGTTGCGGGACGACCCCGCGGCGCTCTCACGCTACGCGGCGACGTCGCGATTGTCGGATGCGATTCGAGCGAGCGGACGGCCGGTCAGCGCCGATGAGCTTCGAACCCTGGTCCGCACCATGGCTCCCCGCTCCTACTCGATCGCTTCCAGCCCGCTTGCGCACGAAGGCGGAGCGGACCTGCTGGTGGCGGAGCTGAGGTGGGAGGAGAAAAGGGCACCGTCGGGCGTCCGGCGCGGGGTCGCCAGCGACGACCTCCTCAGCAGCCGTGCGGCCGGTTCGGAACTGACGGTACGCGTCCGGCCCAATCCGCACTTCCGGCCACCGCATCCGGCGACCGACCTCATCATGATCGCCGCAGGCTCCGGCGTCGCTCCGTTCCGCGGTTTCGTCCAGCATCGCCGGTTGACCGGTGCGCCGGGACGCAACTGGCTCCTGTTCGGTCATCGCCGCCGTGACGCCGATTTCCTCTACGAGGACGACTGGCGGCAATTCTTGGCGGACGGATCGTTGACGCGACTGGACACCGCGTTCTCCCGCGATCAGCGCGAGAAGCTCTACGTCCAGCATCTGCTCGAGCGCGAGGCGGAGGAGCTGACCTCCTGGATCGCTGCGGGAGCGGCGGTCTACATCTGCGGCGACCGGAGGATGGGGGCGGATGTGGAGGCGACTCTCGATCGCATCCTCCGCCCGACCGGACTCGGGGCCGCAGGCCTCGCGAGCCAGGCCCGGCTCCGCAAAGACACCTACTGACGCGCACACGCCGATCGGCACGTGTCGATCGGAACCCGAGAGAGAGGAATCACCCATGCTGTGGGATTTCGCAACGGCCCTGACGCCGGTCGCCGACGCAGACACCCCCGACGCCGCCGACTTCTATGCGGGGCTACTCGCCGCGAGTGCGGTGGAGAAGTTCGACGTGGAGGGGACGCCGTACACGGGGATCTTCGCCTACGACGACGTCATGTCCGTCGCCGCCGACACGGCGACGTTCAGCAACGTCCGGCCCGACGAAGGCCCGCGCATCCTCCCGCTGGAAAGCGACCCGCCGCAGCACTCGTTCTTCCGCGGACTCATCAGTGGCGGATTCGCGTCGTCTCGTGTCGCCGGCATCGAAGCCCAGGTGCGCCCGATGGCCGTCGAGATGGTCGACGCCATGGTCGCCCGCGGATCGGCGGAGTTCTCGCAGGAATTCTGCTACCGCTACCCCACCCGGGTGCTCTGCAGCTTCCTCGGACTGCCCGACGAGGACTGGCAGTTCCACCACGATTGGGTCGCGGAGCTGGAGCGTCGCACGGGGCACGGCCTGAACGCGCCGACCGAGTCGCTCCAAGAGGCCCTCGCGCCGATCATCCCCTACATGCTGCAGGTGGTGGCCGAGCGCCGTACTGACCTCGGCGAAGACGTCATCAGCGACATCATCCGCAACGGAAGTGAGGCCGGTCTCGACGATATGGCCATCACCTTCATGGGCATCACCATCATGATGGCCGGCCACGTCACCACCACCAGCGGCCTGAGCAACATGGTGCTGCGCCTGGCGAAGGATCCTCAGCTGCAGGCGTTCGTCCGCGAGCACCCGGACCGCATACCCGACTTCATCGAGGAGAGCCTGCGCCTGGAAGCTCCGCAGCAGAACATGCCACGGTGGGCGACCGTCGACACCGAGGTCGGGGGCGTGCCGATCGCGCAGGGCGACAACATCCTGGTGCATTTCGGCTCCGCCAATGTCGATCCGGCCCATTGGCCCGACGCGGATCGTTTCGACATCGACCGCGCGAACAAGCGCCACCTCGCCTTCGGACGGGGTGTTCACCAGTGCGTGGGAGCACCGCTGGCGCGGATGGAGATGCGGGTCGCTCTGGAGGAGCTGCTCGCCCGCACCTCGTCGATCACGGTGGCCGGGGACGTGCAGCGCATCACATGGCCGCGGATGGCCGTCGAGGAGATGCCCCTCGCTCTGACCGCCGCCTGATCGTCGGGCGGGGCGGGGCGGGCGGTGCGCGGGCGCCCGCCCCGCTCGCCGCCTAATCTCCTTCGTCCGCGGCGACCCGCCGGTGGGCTCGCCCACCGAAGTGGAGATAGCTCGGCAGTTCGTCGGCGTCGTCGGGGTTGAAGAACACCGCGAGGAGGTCCGCGTCCGCGATGGGAAGCTTCAGCAGGAAGGAGTCCTCCCGGGCGACGGGCTTCAGCGGGAGGTCGATCATCGGAACCCAGCCCTGATCCTGCGCGACCCCGTGCGACGGCGTGACGGTCGCGAGAAGCCGGCCCTCGGCATCCGCCGTGATGCGGAAGGTCAGCCCCTCGCGCTGGTAGGTGCCGGTGTACCGCTCGGGCGCGGCCACGCGCAGATCGTCGAGTGCGGCCGGATCCGGTCGAGGCCCCACACCCAGACGGCGCTGGAACAGCCACGCAGCGAGCTCCCGGTACACACCCAGCGCGCTTTCGACGTTGGTCTGCAGGCAGAAGCCGAAGCGCTCTTCCGGCGCCAGGCGCATGAAGGCGTTCTGTCCGATGGAGTTGCCGTCGTGACCGATGACGGTCACCTCCCCCCAGGAATCGAGGATCCATCCGAGGCCCCACCCCCGCCCGAGCACGGAATCGTCGACGAGCTCCACCTGCTGCTCGAGCATGCTCCCCGCAAGCTCCGCGTCGAGCAGCCGTATGCCGTCCGGCGCCACGCCGCCGTTCAGATGCAGCTGCGCGAACGCCAGCACGTCGCCGGCGGATGCGACGACCGCCGAGCCCATCGGGCCGAAGGCTCGCCACAGCCCCCAGGTGGGGCTGACCACCAGCTGCGAGGGATCGCCCTGGTCGGGGACATGACCGACGGAGACGGGGTGGACGATCGCCTCATCGGCGAACGAGACGGTGTGCTCGAGCCCGAGCGGGGCGAAGATGCGCGCGCGGAGCGCCTCTTCGAAGGTCGTGCCCATCAGCACCTCGACGATGCGGCCGAGGATGGAGTAGCCGCTGTTGCTGTAGCTCCAGATCGCTCCAGGCGGGGCGATCTGGGGCAGTTCGGCGCATCCGGCGACATAGCGGGCCACCGCGTCGTCTCCACGGCCGGTGTCGGTGAAGTGATCCCCGTCGAAGCCGCTGGTGTGGGTCAGGAGGTTCCGAGGGGTCACGATGTCGCGGGCGTGCGAGTCGGCGACTTCGAAGTCGGGGAGATACGTCCGCACGGGGGTGTCGAGGTCGAGCTTGCCCTCTTCCACGAGCATCATCACGAGCGTCGCGGTGTACAGCTTGCCGATGGAGCCGGGCAGAAACAGCGCATCCGTGGTCGCGGCAAGGCCCGTCCGCAGACTCAGTACTCCCGCTGCGACCTCGGTGACGGTGTCGCCGTCCAGTACGGCGAGCTGCGCTCCGGGCACGCCATGCGCAGCGATCAGCTCCGTGAGCTTCCGCTCGAGCTCTTCAGACGTGAACATCTCGATCTCCTCCGATTGACCTACAGTGTAGGTCCAGCTTACCTACACTGTAGGTAGATGTGTCAAGGCCGTTATGCTCGTTCGGTGGCGGCACTGACCCGGGAGCGGATCCTCGACTGCGCGGTGGGCATGGCCGACCGTGACGGCCTGGACGCCGTGACCCTCCGCCGGATCGCCGCCGAACTCGGCGTGCACGTCACGTCGCTCTACAACCACGTAGAGACCCGCGACGCGATCACCGACGGGATCGTCGACATGCTGCTGGATCAGGCGCATCTCCCCGTGAGTCCGGTGGAGTGGGAGGAGTGGGTGCGCACGTTCTTCACGGCCATGGAAGACATCGCCACCCGGCATCCGGGAGCATTCGCCGCGCTGGCGCGTCGGCCGGTGCAGGGTGCGCGAGCGGCGGCCTCCTTCGAGGTCGCCCTGGCAGCGTTCACGCGTGCGGGGCTGACCACGGGCGATGCGTACAGCGCCGTGAAGGCGGCCGTCTACCCCGCGCTGACGGTGGGCGCCGAGCGGAGCATGATGGCGCGCGGCGAGCTGTCCGAGACCGGCATGGAAGACCTGCCGCCCGAGAGCTTTCCGCAGTTCCACGCCCTGCGCGGATACGACCCGACGTTGGCGTGGTCCTTCAGCCTCGAGGTGCTCGTGGCCGGGCTCCGTGCGCAGATCTCGGCACGGCCGGGCAGCGACTGATCGTCAACGGCAGCCCGCGCGCACCGAGCCCTCGGACCACGTTCAGTGTGCTCGCGTCATCCGGCGTCGCTCCAGCACGTAGCCGAGGCCTGTGAGCACGAGGACGGGCACGGTGGTGAGCAGCTGCGTCCAGTTGTCCTTGCGCGGCGGGTCGGCGGTGGCCGTGCCCGGGTACAGGGCTGCGGTCAACTGACTGACGTGGTAGACCGCACCCGTCACCGCCGCACTGTCGAGGCCGATGCGGGTGTCGCGAGGACGCCCCCACAGGCTGTACAGCGTGGCCAGCGCGAGCCCCAACCCCATGCTCATCGTCTGGCCGGTGTGGAACTTCGCGTGGGGGGTCCATTCGTCGTTGTAGATATGCGTCTTGTTGAAGTCGGCGACGAACACGCCGATCCCCATCCCCACCGCTGCGACAGACATCATCGCCTTGCCGAGCGGGAACCCCTGGCGCTGCGCTCTCCTGGACATCTCCGACTCCCTCATTTTGGTACTCAGTACCATATCACTCGCCGTCCCTCCCGGTTCGGCAGACCGGTTCGGATAGGATGTCGAGGTGTCGCCCGCCTCGCCGTCCAGACCCGAACCCGCCGAGACGCTCACGGTGCGCAAGCAGCGACGAGCACGCCAGCGCATCATCGAAGCCGCCGACGACCTCTTCGCCTCGCGCGGCTACGACGACGTCTCCGTCAGCGATATCGCCGAGCGGGCCGAGGTGGGTCGCACCACCTTCTTCCGCTATTTCGGCGACAAGACGGAGGTCGTCTTCGCGAAGGAGCAGGCCATGCTCGACGCCGTGGCGCGAGCGGGGATGGACGAGAGCGTCGAGACCGCCCGCGACATCCGAGCGGCGATCGAGCAGCTCCGCCCGATCGTCCTCGAACTGTGCGAGGAGGCATCCGAAGACCCGGACGCGTACGAGCGCCACTCCAGGCTCCTCGATCGCCACGTCGAGCTGCGCGCGCGCGACGCACTCAAAGCGCAGCAGATCGCGACGCGCCTCACCGAGATCCTCCGCCACCGTGGCACGCCCGAGAAGACGGCCGTCCTGGCGTCCCAGGTCGCGTTGGCCTGCTACGAGACCGCACGGCAGCGCGTCACGAGCGCCCGTCAGCTCCTCGCCGAGACGCGTGCGGCTTTCCGCGAGGTGCTCGCGCTCGGCGACCCGGGCCGCGCAGACGCCTGACGACCGCGACCGCGACCGTCCGCCCGCCTCACACCGCCTCGAGGACGCTCACGTAGTTCGCGACGGCGAGGCCTCCCATGTTGTGGACCGCCGCGCGCCGTGCCCCCGGACGCTGCATCTCGCCCGCGGTTCCCGACAGCTGCATCGCGGCGAGGACGTGCTGCGAGACACCGGTCGCGCCCACCGGATGACCCTTGGCCTTCAGACCTCCCGACAGGTTGACCGGCAGCCTGCCGTCGGCCTGCACCCACCCCTCTTCGACGGCCCGCCTCCCGGAACCGGCCTCCGTCAGGCCCATCACCTCGTACATGATCAGCTCGGCGATGGTGAAGCAGTCGTGCACCTCGACCAGGTCGAGGTCTCCGACGGCTACTTCCGCCATCTCGAGGGCACGATTCCATGCCACCGCGCTCCCCGCGAAAGCCGTGGGGTCGCGGCGCGCAGCGGGGAGGAAGTCGCTCGCCTGCCCGAAGCCGCTGAGGCGCACCGGAGCCGCAGCGGCGCCGATCACGCGCTGCGCGGAGAGCACGAGGGCTGCCGCGCCGTCGGAGATCGGGGAGCAGTCGGTCCGGCGAAGAGGATGCGCCACCACCGGATTGCGCTCGGAGACGGTCTGGCAGAACTCGACACCGAGGTCCTTGCGGATCTGGGCGTACGGATTGGCGACCCCGTTGCGGTGATTCTTCGCCGCGATCATCCCGAGCGCGTCCGCGACCTCCCCGTACCGCTCCTCATAAGCACGGGCTGTCCGGGCGAAGAGCCCGGCGAAGCCGGTATCCGACTCGCGACCGGCCGTCTCGTAGTCGGCACCGAGGAGAGCGGCCCCGACGACGGACGTCGCTGCGTGGGTCATCTTCTCCGCTCCGATCACGAGAACGTGTCGCGCCGTCCCCGCCAGCAGAGACTTCACGCCCTGGTGCAGAGCCGCAGATCCCGACGCGCACGCGTTCTCGACCCGGGTGGCAGGCCGATACAGCAGACCGTCGGAGGCCTGCAGCGGTAAAGAGGATGCGAAAGCCAAGGGGAGCAGACCCGAGTTGAAGTTGCCGAGGTAGATCTCGTCGATGTCTTCAGGCTCCAGGCCGCTGTTCACGATCGCCTCTTCGGCGACCGCTCGGATGAGCGACCCGAGATCTTCGTCGGCAAGCTTGCCGAAGCGCGAGTGCCCCCAGCCGACGAGGAGCACATCGGTGCCGAACTGCGATTCCACCGTCATGACTCGACCCCCTGCATCACCGGCAGCGCTCCGGACGCGGCGTCGGCCAAGCGCCGCTCGGCGATGCGCACCGCCGCCTGCTGAGGCGTCACCCCGTCGGCGGATGCGGTGTCGTAGATGTCAGCCAGCGTCCGACCGATCCCCGCGATCCGCGCGTCCACCTCGGCCGGCGGCAGGCCCTCGAGCTCCGTGAGGATGGCCGCGAGAGCACCGCCCGCGTTGACGACGAAGTCCGGTGCCCAGAGGATGCCGCGCTCCGCCAGCTGCTCGTCGCCGTCGGCATCGGCGAGCTGGTTGTTGGCCGGACCCACGACGGCCTTGCAATCGAGCGCCGCGATGGCTTCGGCTGTCAGAAGACCTCCGACGCCGGCGGGGACGACGACATCCGTCGGCCGTGTCATGGCATCTGCGAGGGGCACCCATTCGGCGCCGATCTTTTCGGCGAATGCGCGGCGGGCGGGATCGAGGTCGGTGACGGTCAGAGCGGCACCCTCGTCGGCGAGGGCCTGGGCCACGCGGGATCCGACCTGCCCCAGCCCGATGACCGTGACACGCAGATCCGCCGTCTCGAGGCCGAGCCTGTCGAGCGTCGTCTGCACGCTGGCGTACACCCCGGCGGCGGTGGGCGCGGCGGGCTCTCCGATGCCGCCCCGGTCAGCGGGCAGCCCGATGGCGTACTCGGTGCGTTCCCGCACGACCAGGATGTCGGCGGTGCTCGTGCCGACATCCTCCGCGGTCCGATACGCGCCCTCGAACGACTCGACGAGATCGCCGAGGTCGAGGAAAGCCTTGCGGCGCTCCTCGGGTGTGAGTACCTGGCCCGGTCGCAGCGCGATGACCGATTTGCCTCCGCCGGTGGCGAGGCCGGCGACCGCACACTTCAAGGTCATCGCCGCCGAGAGCCTCATCGCATCCGCCAACCCGTCGCCCCACTGCTCGTAGGACCACAGACGGCATCCCCCGAGCGCCGTCCCCAGGGCGGTGGAATGCACCGCCACGGTCATCGGAAGCCCTGACCGTCGCCCGACCGTGGAGACGACGCGTTCATGGGCAAGGGTGGGAAGCATCATTGAGTCCTCGTTCCGTGGGAAGCACCTCGTATCGACTATCTGCCCACGGATTCCGCTCTTGCACAATTGCCACTTCTAAACCGAGGCAGAATGCGCAATCTGGGCCTAGACTCTCCGCGAGGGTCAACAGATTGCACTGAGGGGAGTGCATCTGACCTGGGGAGTGCGAGATCCCCCAGACTCGCACTCCCCGCAGGAACGAGACTCCCTCCGGGTCGGCGGCGAACCGGCGAACCGTGGTCCGGGCGCCTCCCGCGCGGCGGCGCGGGTCACCCCTCGTCTTCCGCGGGGGCCCGCCGCTCGACGCCGATGGTGACGCGAGTCACGAGTGCGGCGACCGCCCCGACGGCCACCAGGACGGGAGCGAGGAAGACACCGACCGCGGTGACGGCCACTCCCGCCGTGAGGGGCACTTCGAGGATGGTCTCGCCGGTGTCGCGCTTGATGAAGAGGCGACTGGCGTTGCCTTCGCCGACGATCTCGCGGACGCGGGCGACCGCATCGCCGCTCTTGACCTCGAACTCTTCGTACCCGTTCTTGCTGTTGTCGTTCATGAGGATCTTCCCTTCTGGATGGTCCGGCGCTTCCGGCCACCGCAGTGACGGTAGGCGCCGGGAGCCTGCTCGCGCGTCCAACCGCGGTCTCGATCCGCACGGACCGGGGTACGGGAGCTCGCCGTACCGCTGGGTGACGCGCATCGCGGTCGACGGCTCTAGCGTGCCCAACCTCATACCCGAATCCAGCACGAAGAGAAGCGGAAGACGATGACCGATACCCCCGTCAGAAGGCCGGCCGATACGGTCCTGCGAGTACTCACCCCGCTGCGGGCGGCAGGAGCGATCGGGCCGGCGGCGCTCGCGCACGCCGTTCACGGACTCGTACTCTTCGTCGCCATCGTCGGTGCGACCTTCGTCGCCGATTACCCCGTCTGGAAGATGTCCGTCTCCGCTGTGGCGGGCGTCGTCCTGCTCTATTGCGCGCACGTCTACTCTGCCGTTCTCGCCCACCAGCACGCCGCCGAGGGCTCACTCCAGACGGGCATCGCCACCGTCTGGCTCGAGATGAGGCGTACGCTCCCCCTTCTCGAGGCGTGCATCGTCCCGACCATTCCCCTGCTGATCGCCGTCACCGGAGCGTTGCCGGCAGTCGTCGCCTACACGACGAGCCTCAGCATCAGCCTGCTCGCCCTCGCCGTCGTGGGCTTCCTGGCTCTGCACAACCGCCGCGGCTCCCTGCGGCGATCGCTTCTCGCGGGGGGTCACGACGGCCGGTTTCGGCGCCGGCATCATCGCCGCCGAGACGTTCCTGCACTGAGGCCCAGATCGCGCGACCCTCGCGCTCGCGACCACCAGACCGTACGGCGGTACGGTCTGTTATGCCCGATCGGGTGATGCCGGTCCGATCGGCCGGCCGTACCGTCGAGATCGAGTCCGGGCAGGCATCCAGCGCAACCGGGTGGCAGGAGGGTGATCGTGACGAGCCGCACCGCGCGGGAGAAGCCGCGGATGCCCGTTGCCCTGCCGTTCTGGGCGTGGTGCACGTTCGCGGGGTTCTGCACCCTTCTGTTCGTCTCCGCGGTCCCCGTGATGACGGCGGTGGACGACATCGACCTGGCCGTCTCGTTCGCGATCGCGACAGTCCAGTGCGGGTCGCTCGTGCTCGCGATCTTCCGGCCGCTCCTCGGCTCCGCGTTGCAGTTCCTCGCCATCGTGGTGCTGGCCGTCGTCACCCGCTCCGCCGAGGCAGACATCTGGCCGCTCCCCGTCACCGGCCTCATCTCGCTCGGTGCTCTTGTTCTCATCGTCGGCATCCGCGAGTGGTGGATCCTCTCGCTGGCCGTGTGGTGGGTCAGCATCGTCGTGCTCATCGCGCTGGTCGCCCTCCTGGCCGACGACATCGTCCCGGCATCGGTGTGGGGCGCGAATCTCACCATCTACTCGAGCTACACCATCACGGTGCTCGCGGCCGCGATCGCGGTGGGCCAACGGGGACGCATCCGCACGGACCTCGCCCGCGCCCGGCGTGACATCGAGCTGGAGCACGCGCAACGGCTGTACGTCGAGGAGCGGGCGCGCATCGCGCGGGAACTCCACGATGTCGTCGCCCACAGCATGTCCCTCATCCACATGCAGGCCCTGTCCGCTCCCTTCAGAGTGCGCGACGCCCCTTCCGACGTCATCGAGCAGGAATTCGGCGACATCGCCCGCTCTGCCCGCACCGCGCTGTCGGAGATGCGCCAACTGCTCGGCGCGCTGCGCTCGGACGCCGACGACAGCGCCGATCTGATGCCTCAACCGCAGCTCGCCGACCTCGCCGATCTCACGACCGCGACATCGCGCGCAGGGACGTCCGTCAGGGTGGACACCGACCCCGACGCCTTCCTGACGAGTTCCCTCGTGCAGCTCACGGCCTACCGCGTCGTCCAGGAGGCGTTGAGCAACGTCATCCGTCACGCCCCCGGGGCATCCACCGCCGTGAGGGTGAGCGCGCGGGACGATGCCATCTTCCTCTCCGTGCGAAACGCCGCACCCGCATCCGCCGCATCCCGCCCGCAGCCCGTCGTCGACCGCGGGGGTCAGGGACTGCGCGGCATGCGCGAGCGCGTCACGCTCTTGGGAGGGCGGTTGTCGGCCGCCGCGACGCCCGACGGCGGGTACGTCGTCGACGCGATGATCCCGGCGGTCATCGATCGAGATCGGGAGAACTCATGAACATCCGGGTGCTGATCGTGGACGACCAGCCGATGTATCGAGCCGGGATGTCCGCGATCCTCGGCGGGTCCGACGGCATCACCGTGGTCGGCGAGGCCAGCGACGGCGAGGAAGCGATCGCCCGCAACCGGGTCCTGAACCCCGACGTCGTGCTCATGGACGTGCGCATGCCGAGGATGAACGGCATCGACGCCACACGGAAACTGACGCGGCCCAGCGGCGCGGCCAACGTCCCCCGGGTCATCATGCTGACGACGTTCGACATCGACGAGTACGTGTACGCCGCACTCGAGGCGGGCGCGAGCGGGTTCCTGCTCAAAGATGCCGATGTGCAGGAGCTCACGTCGGCGGTGAGCGTGGTGGCCCGGGGCGACTCGCTCCTGTCACCGCGCGTGACGCGCCGCCTCATCGAGAACTTCGTGGCGAGCCGGCCCGCCGGTCTGCAGTCCCTGACCGTGTTCAACAACCTCACCGACCGCGAACGGGAAGTGTTCCTCCTCATCGCCACGGGACGGTCGAACGCAGAGATCGGCAGGGAGCTGTTCATGGCCGAGCAGACCGCGAAGAGCCACGTCAGCCGCATCCTGTCCAAACTGCAGCTCCGCGACCGCATCCACGCGGTCATGCTGGCGTATGAAACGGGGCTCGTGACGCCCGGCTCCCCCAGCTGACGCCGGAGCGCCTCTCCTCATCGAACGATCCCTCCCGCGAGGTGGGCGGAGCCGTACGCGCGTACGGGCGACGAGCACCCCGTGGGTGAGGACTCGCCGCCCATCGCACTCCTAGTTTCAGGTCACGCCGCGGGAGAAACGCTTCCGCTCAGGGCGACCGTGCACCGAGGAGAGATCATGACCAGCAGCACCATCCGTGACACCGACATCCCGGTCGACACCGGCAGCAGCGGATCGTTCCCGCGTCGGCACCGAAAGGGGCTGACGGTCACCGGCATCATCGCGGCGGGCGCCGTCGTCGCGAGCCTCGGCTCGTACGCCGTGATCCGCGGCCTGCCGCCGGAGTTCCCCCTCGTCTATGCCGAGAAGCTCGAGCCGGGCGTCACCGATGGCATCACGCTCGCCGAGCCGGCCACCGCACTCACCTTCGCCCGCATCGACACCGAGACCGGTCCGACCGTCCTCGCCGTCACCGGGTACTCCGGCGGACGGATCACGGGCGTCGACCTTAGCGCCGCGACCGGCACCGTGCACACCGATCCCATCTCGGCATTTCACACGCTCGGGTACGCGGCGCTGGAGGGCATCGCCGTCGACGCGTCACGGCCCACCCTCACGGTCGACGCGTCTGACGTGCTCACCGCGATCGACACCCACAAACACCACATCGGCACCGGCACGAACTACGTCGAGCATCAGGAGGAGGCGACCATCGACGAGCCGTACCTCTTTCCGAAGCTCGGTGCGATCACCGACTCGAACGAGCCGCTCGCGGCCGGCGACGGCGGGCTGCTCGACTACGAGGTCGAACTCGGCCTCGTCGCGATGGACGACATCACGGCGGAGACGGGTATCCCGGAGCACATGGGGCTCATGCTCACGAACGACTGGACAGACCGCGAGCTGCTCGTCGATCAGATCGAGCCCGATAATCTGACCGACGCAGCCGGGTTCACCAACTCGAAGAGCCAACCCGGCTTCTTCAGCACCGGAGACCTGTTCGTCATCCCCGCCGATTGGCAGTCCTACTACAGAGAACTCGAGCTCGATCTGTACGTCAACGGCGACCTCCGTCAGCGCGCACACCCGTCGGACATGGTGTGGGACGCTCCGACCGTGATCGAGAAGACGCTCGCGATCGGCAACCGCACCTGGGACAGCGACGGCGTGGCGGTGCCGCTCACGCCTGAGCCGGGCATCATCACCCGAGGGACGATCATCCAGAGCGGCACGCCCGAGGGCGTCGTGTACCGGGCTCCCGACACCCGGCAGCGCATCCTCGGGTTCATGGAATACATCGCCAGCTTCGGGACGAATGCCGAATCGATCGTCGACTCCGCGTTGGAGGTGTACGTCCGCGATGCGCACGCGGCGGGCGTCTACCTGAAGCCCGGCGACGAGATCGTCACCCGCGCCGACGGCCTGGGTCAGATCTTCACGCAGATCGTCGCCGGATCGCGGTCCGAGACCGAAGACCTGCGCTGACGACGACCGCCCTGCCGAGCGCCCCTCTGGTCGAAGCCGGAGGGGCGATCGGCGTCGGTCGAACCGATCTCGGGCCCCGCTATGGCAGGCGCGGCCTGCCCCCTGACGGATCACAGAGCGCGGATGACGCGGATGCGGTCGGCCCGCCACCGTTTCGTCAGCGGTCCGCCGTAGCCGATCCAGTCGTAGCCGTGGGGCGCGCCGGGATACATGTGAAGCTCCGTGCTCACACCGGCGCGGACGAGCCGCCCGGCGTAGTCGAGATCCTCGTCGCGGAAGATGTCGAGGTCGCCGGTCTCGATGTACGCGGGCGCAAGTCCCCGGAAGTCGCGATTGCGCGCGGGCGCGGCGAGCGGCGACACGTCATCCGCCCCGATCCGGTCGCCCAGCAGCGCGTGCCACCCCGTGTAGTTGTTGTCGTAGCTCCACACCGCTGTGGGTTCGAGTTCCGGATCCGGATCGGTGTTGCGATCGTCGAGCATGGGATAGATCAGAATCTGACCCCTCAAGCGGATGCCTCGATCGCGGGCGAGGATCGCGGCTCCGGCCGCGGGAGCTCCACCGCCGGAATCGCCCATGACAGCGATGCGGGTCGGGTCGATCGCCTGCTCAGCCGCGTGCTCCCGCAGCCACTCCACGCCCGCGAAGGCGTCTTCCGTGATCGCGGTCCCCGTGGCTTCCGGGGCGAGGCGGTTGTCCACGGCCAGGAAGGGAACTCCCGTCCATTGCACGTAGGCCCGCAGGAGGTGGTCATACAGCGCGACCGAGCCGCTGATCAGGCCGCCACCGTGAAGGTAGACCACCGCGGAGCCCGGTTCGGAACCCGCTTTCCGGTAGAGCCGGAGAGGGATGACCGTTCCATCCGTCGAGACCGCGGAGTACTCGGAGTAGGAGACATCCGGGGCCGGCCCGGCCTGCGCGTGGCTCGGGAGGAAGCCGGGGTCGAGGAACCGCCGGAGTGCGATCGGGTCGTCACGGTGGGGCGACACCATGCCCCCGGCCGCGGCGACCGCCTCCGCCCGAGCGGCGAGAGCCCGAGCGATGAACGGGTCGAGTTGCCTGGTCATGACGGGATCTCCGTGCGTTGCAGAAGTCATTCCTGGGAGATCTCCTCGAGGGCGCGCTTGGCTGTCCGCTCTCCGAGCAGGCCGATGATGAGCCCCACCAGCAGCACGGTCGCCGCCAGGACGAGGTAGAGCCCCTGGAAGCCGAGAAGGGCGAAGATCCCCGCGATCACGAGCCCTTGGAGGACGCCGCCCACGCGGCCGACCCCGTTGATGAGGCCGGCGCCGATGCCCCGCACGTGCGTCGGCAGAATCTCCGGGATATACGTGTAGAACGCCGCGGAGCCGACGGCCAGCATCGTCTGACCGACGAAGGCGAAGACGACCATCACGATCGGGGACGGGGCGAAAGAGAACACCGTGAAGCTGACGGCGGCCACGACACAGGCGATCATGATCGTCGTCCTGCGGTTGAGTCGATCGGCGACGGGGAAGAGCAGTACCGGGCTGACGAAGGATGAGAAGGACAGCACGGAGACGAACCCGAGTGCCTCCGTCTGGGACATTCCCGTCTCCACCAGCACGGTCGCCACCCACGACAGATGCCCGTAGACCACGAACAGAAACAGGAACCAGCCCGCCGTCGCGACCCCGATGCGCCGAAGGTAGATCGGCGACAGGAGCTCCCGATAGGTGCCCTTGGCCGTCGGAAGATCAGGGATGACGACCGGCTCAGCCAGCGGTCGGCGCGTGTAGGCGGTGGCCCGGCCCTCGAGCTTCGACACGATCGCATCCGCTGCCGCGTGGCGCCCCACGGACTGAAGCCACCGTACGGACTCGGGCAAGGCCACCGCCGCCAGAACGGCGACGAGGAGACCAGCGGCGCCGAGGACGAACAGCCACCTCCACGACCCGGCCTCACCCTCCGTGGCGAGCCGAAGAGCGAGGAGAGAGGTGACAGGTCCTGCCGTGAGGCCGATGAATGTGAGCGCGCTGAAGAATCGGCCTCGGGAAAGCCGAGGGAACATCTCGGCGAGGTAGACCATGATGACCCCGGTCGCTGCTTGCACTCCGATTCCGGTGATCACGCGGCTGACGGCGAGAATCTCGTAGTTCGGAGCGAGCGCCGACATCAGCGACCCGAGCGAGTAGAGCACCGACGACCAGATCAGGAGCCGCTTTCTTCCGAACCGGTCGGAGACACGGCCGCCGACGATCGCGCCGATCATCATGCCCACGAAAACGGCGGAGGTGATGACGCCGATCGACTCGAGGGGAAGGCCCCATTCGGCTCGGATCGTGGGCGCTGCGTAGGCGAAAACGGAGTTGTCGAAGGTCTCGACGAAGTAGGCCAGGCCCAGCACGATCACCCAGAACACCTGCATCCGGGTGACGGGGAGGCGATCCAGGCGGGCGACGACGCGTGCGCCCGTGTCGGGCAGCGGTGAGGCAGCGCCAGAAATGGTGTTCATGTCTTCTCCTTTGAAGCGATGTACTCGGGGGCCGGTCAGCTTTGTCGCCGGGCTCGGGCGTAGGCGCGGGCCGCGGCGATGGTCGGCTCGTCCCAGTCGGGGGTGGATATGAAGTCGAAGCCTTCGTCGATCGCGCGGTGAAGGTCGGTGGCGGCAGGGTTGCCGACGGGTACCCCCGCCGCCTTGCACGACGCGACGACGGCCGCCCGGTAGGGATCCAGCACCGGGTCGGCGACGTCGAAGGTGTGGATGCCGAGGCTGACGAGACCGTCACCTGGCCCCCAGAGCACAGCGCCGACCCCGGGCACGGCGACGAGCTCGTCGATGTTCTCCCAGGCCTGGACGCTCTCCACCAGCAGCACGAGCATCAGTTCACCCCGCGGGCTGAGCGGCCAGAGATCCGCGCGGGCGAAGTACTCCTCGGGTGAATCGATGCCGAGGTATCGCATCGCCGTACCGGGGAGCGCGCCGCGCCGGCCCGTCGGGCCATCGTCGCCGGGCCGGGGATAGCGCATGGACTGCACCACCTCGCGCACGTCGTCGGGCCGTGACGCCTGCGCGAGCAGGAGACCCATCGCGCCGTAGTCGAGCGTCTGCTTGTGCACCCACGGCGCGCGATCATCCGCTGTCACGGGAGTGCGCACGATCGGCGACGCCGGCGCCGGACGCCGAGATGCGGTGCGCCGGCTGAGGAGCCACTGCAGGGAATGGCCGAGCTCGGCGAAGCCGAAGCCGGTGTGCTCCATATCCACGAAGACGAAGTCGGCGGAGGAGTCGCCCGCGCCCTGCGCTGCGGCGAAGTCGCCGTTTTGGAGCCATGCACCGAAAGCGACGTCGCCCCGTTCCAGCGTGGCGATGAGTCCGTTCAGACGATCGGCCATCAGCTCGTCATCCCGAGCATCTCTCTGGCCTCCTCGGGGGTCGCCAGCTCACGACCGTACTCGCGAGCGAGCTCGACGACGGCGAGCGCGAGTTCCTGATTGGTCGGCAGACCTCGCTCGGGGTAGGCGTAGTCTCCGATGCCGATGGAGATGTGCCCTCCGTGTTCGAGCACCTCCGGGGCGATCTGGAAGAGGTCGTCGGCGAAGACGGTCACGGACCACTCCCCGGAGAGCTTTTCGGGCACGAGCGTGCGGTACGCGTGAAGACCGGCCGGTGTGGGCGGGTGGTTGATGAAGGACCGGCCGCCACTCATGCCGAATGTCATCCACACCGGCGCATCGAGGATCCCCATCGACGTGAAGATCTCGGCCAGGCGCAGGTTCGGCGCGTTCCAGATCTGCAGGTAGGGCTTGATGTCCTGCTCGCGCAGGATCTCGGCGAACTGTTTGAGCGTGCCTGTGGAGTTCACGTACACCTTGTCCGTCGTCTCGAAGTCCGAGCCATCCGGCGTCAGCAGGTCGAAGTTGCTACTGCCCATGTCCAGGGGGATGAGGTCTGGTCCGAGCCCGTCTGCAACGAGCCGCAAGACGTTCGCCAAGCGCGTGGTGGGGTCAGCCACCTGCATCTCTGCGCCCAGCGACGTGTGGATGAGGACGTCCGATCCCGCGCGCACGCGCTGCATCACGTCGCGATAGGTCTCGTACGAGAAGTCCGGTGCGCCCGTGGGGGTCCGTGAGTGGAAGTGGAACATCGCCGCGCCGATCTCGCGGCAGTCGTCGGCGACCCGCCCCAGCTCCTCCGGCGTGAACGGGATGTGCGGATTGACATCGCGGGACGCGAACTCGTTCACACGCATCTCGAGAATGAGCTTCTTCATGGGACCTCGCCGTCGGTAAGGAAACGTTTACTTCACATTAGTCGACACATCGGCGAGTCGTCAAGAAAGACTTACTTCGCTAGACTCGTAAGGTGCCCTCCTCCTCCGACACTTCTTCGCGCATCCTCGAAGCGGCCGTGCGGGAGTTCGCCCAGCATGGGCTGGCGGGAGCGCGGATCGACCGCATCGCCGCGGTCGCCAACGCGAATGTGCGTTCGATCTACGCTCACTTCGGCAACAAGGAGGAGCTGTTCTTCGCGGCGCTGAACACCGCGTTGGACGGGATGGCGGCGAGCGTACCGCTCGTCGACAGCGACCTGCCGGAATGGGCGGGTCGGCTCTTCGACTATCACCTCGCGCACCCGGAAGCGCTGCGCATCGCCCTCTGGCGCCAGCTCGAGCGCCCCGAGCACGGCCACTCGTCGACGCACGCGTATGTCGAGCGGGTCCGGGCCATGTCTGCGATCGACGAGGTCACGGCCGAGACGGTCGACACACTCGTCTTCATCTTCGCTCTGGCACAGAGCTGGTACCTGTCCCCCACCGTGCTGCTGAGCGCGGACGGGAGCGACCCCGGGTCCCCGGAGCGCCTCCGCGACCACCGGCGCGCCCTCGTCGCTGCTGCGGCCGCGGTGTGCGCACGCACTTCGATACGCACCGACGCGACGAGGTGACGGACCGCTCGGGCTGGTCGCGCTAGTCCCAGACCGGCATGTTCTCGGCGGTGTAGCGCGCCCCGAATCCGCCTTCGGGCAGGATCTGTCCGATTCGTTCGAGCGTCGCCGCATCGAGGTCCAGCCCCGCTGCGGCCGCGTTATCTCGGACGCGGGCGGCCTTGCGGCTTCCGGGGATGGGTACGACGTGTGGTCCACGGGTGAGAAGCCAGGCGAGCGCCAGCTGCCCGATGGTGGCGTCGAGCGAGCGCGCCAGGTCTCCGAGCTGTTCCGTGGCCGCAACGTTCTTCTCGTAATTCCCGGGCTGCCAGCGCGGGTCGGAGTTGCGCATGTCCGCCGCGTCGTACTGCCCCGCGGGTTTCGCCGTGCCGGTGAGAAAGCCGCGCCCGAGAGGGGAGTAGGCGACCAAGCCGATGCCGAGCTCACTGAGCGAAGGGAACAGGGCCTCCACCTCACGTTCGAACAGCGAGTACTCCGTCTGCAGCACCGACACCGGGTGAACGGCGTGGGCACGTCGCAGGATCGCGTCGCCGACCTCGCTCAACCCGAAGTACTTCACGTCTCCCGCCTCGATGAGCTCCTTCACGGTGCCCGCCACCTCCTCGATCGGGACGGTGGGGTCGTAGCGGTGCTGATAGAGGATGTCGATGCGGTCGGTGCCGAGGAAGCGCAGGCTGTTGTGCACCACCTCGCGGATGTGACTCGGACGACTGTCGAACCCGTAGTCAGAGGTGAAGCCGAACTTGGTGGCGAGGACGACGTCATCGCGAAACGGCGCCACGGCGCAACCGAGAACCTGTTCGTTCTCACCCCAGCCGTAGAGTTCGGCGGTGTCGAAGTGCGTGACACCGGCTTCGTACGCGGCGACGATCGCGTCGCTGCCGTTGTCCGAGCTGCCGCCGTAGGCCATCGAGATGCCCATGGCGCCGTACCCGATGGCGGAACTCCTCAGGCCCTGCTCCCCCAAGCTGCGCGTCGTCATCCGGTTCACGATGTCTCCTCGAAAGTGACGTGCATGAGAGGGCTGCGGTCCAGCCACTCCTCGAGCGGCTCGACCGGTTGCGAGATGTAGCCCCGGTGAAGGGGTTGGTTCAGGTCGGCGATGATCGACTCGAACACGCGGACGCGCTCCTGTGCGTCGAGCACCGCTTCCGCCGTCGCCGCGAGATCGGCGCGGTATCCGTGTTTCAGGTGCATGGTGAATCGGGGGTTCTTGCGGAGGTTGGCGTACCACGCCCTCCTCGCCGGCTGCGTCGTGAGATAGATCTCGCCGTCCACTCGGTAGAACCAGATCTCGATCCGGCGCGGCCTTCCGGTCCGCGCGCCGATGGTGGTGATGTCGACGGTGCGCGCCGAGGCGGATGACGCCGGGGTGATGGCCAACGCACGCTGTGCTCGTTCATCCACTGTCTTTTCCTTCTCTCCGGTTTTGTCTCGTCAGATGCTTCGGATGACACGAATTCGGTCTTCTCGGTGACGAGCACTGCTCTCATCACCGAGAAGAAGGACGTCGAACGCGTGCGGCATTCCCGAGTGCACATGTAGTTCGGCGGCGACGCCCGCCCGCCAGAGCCCCTGCGCGCAGGCGACGCTCTCGTCGCGGAAGATGTCCACCTCGCCGACGTCGATGTAGGCGGGGGCCAGATCGGCGAAGTTCTCGTTGCGCGCGGGGGCGATCGTGGGCAGGACCACCGCGGACCCTTCCCTGTGCGCGAGCACCGCACCCATGCCGTCCGGTTGAACTCGTAGGAGAACATGGATGACGCCGCGGCCATGTGTGGGTCCGGCTCCGTGTTGCGGTCATCCAGCATCGGATAGATGAGGATCTGCTTCGCGACGCCGATGTCGGCGTCGCGCGCGAGGAGGGCGACCGCGGCCGCGATCCCACCGCCTGCGCTATCGCCCATGACGGCGATGCGGGTCGGGTCCACGCCCAGTTCGTCGGCGTGTTCGATGAGCCAGCGCAGACCGACCAGGCCGTCCCGCGCCGACGTGCCCGCGGGCGCCTCCGGCGCGAGGCGGTAGTCGACCGAGAGGAAGGGCACGCCGCTCCACCGCACGAGGGTGCGGACCAACGGGTCGGAGAGATCGACACTGCCGGCGACCATAGCGCCACCGTGGAAATAGACGATCGCGGAGCTCGTCGTCCTTTCCGAAGGCTCGTTCCAGCGAAGAAGGATGCGATCACCACCGGCCACTGCCGCCTCGTAGTCGGTGGATGTCACATCCGGGTGGTCGGGAAGCCCGCGCATCTGGGCGAGGCCATCATCGAGGATCGCTCGAAGGCTCAGCGCGTCGCCCGGGACGAAGTGAGCGAACAGGGGGGAGCCGGACGGACCGGCACCGGCGGCGATGAGCCGCTGGATGCGCTCATCGAGTTCGAAGGACATGGATGCTCCAGGGCAGCCGGCGAGCTCAGACGGAGGGGACGGCGGGTCCGAGGAGCAGCCCCCCGTCGATGACGAACTCCGAACCGGTGACGAACGCGGCCGCGTCGGAGGTGAGGTACAGAAGCATCTCGGTGATCTCCTCCGGCTGAGCCATGCGCTTGATCGCGAAAGGCTCGGCGGAATAGGAGTCGCTCGTCGGGGCGACTCCCGGACGCAGCGGCTCCGTGATGAAGGGCGTATCGACCACTCCGGGGTGAATCGAGTTGACCCGGATGCCGTCACGCCCCAGCTCGAGGGCAGCGGTACGCGTCAGACCTCGGATCGCCCACTTGCTCGCCACATACGGCGAGAGATACGCCAACCCGGTGTTGGCCGCCATCGAAGCGATGTTGACGATCGATCCTCCGCCGGCCCGCCGCAGTGAGGGGACCGCCGCGCGGATGCCGAGGTACTGGCCGGTGATGTTGACGTCGATGACGCGCTGCCAGTCCTCGACCGTCCCCTCCTCGATGAGCGTGGGCACGCTCCCGACGCCGGCGTTGTTCACGAGAACCGTGAGCGGCCCGAAACGCTCCTCCACGCTCGCGATCGCCTTCGTCCAGTCCGCCTCCCGGGCGACGTCGAGACGGAGGAAGGTCGCCCGTTCTCCGAGTTCGTCGGCCAGCGCCTGTCCGGCCTCGTCCCTGACGTCGGTGATGGCGACCGAGGCGCCCTCGCGGACATACGCGTGAGCGTGTGACGCGCCCTGCCCGCCGGCACCGCCCGTGATGAGGACGACGGCATCTTCGAAACGATTCATGTGGTTCGCCTTCCGCGCTTTTCGAGCCACCCTAAGGTGAGTGGCTCAACTCACCACCACGGTATGCCTCCCAAAAGAGTGAGTCAAGTCACTCACCTCAGTCACTGCGTTTCTGGATACGATCAGGACATGACCGGGGACGCATTGACGTATCACCAGCGCGTCGCGACCGACAAGCGGGCTGCGATCCTCGTCGCCGCCCGGGAGCTGTTCTCCCAGCACGGGTACGACAAGACATCGCTCGTGCGCGTCGCCGAGAGGGCGAACGTCTCGACGGCGACGCTGTTCAAGCAGTTCCCGAACAAGGCGGCGTTGTTCGAGGCGATCGTCCTCTCCTTCTGGAGCGAGGTGGGGACGCCGGAGTCAGCGCCCGCACCGGGCGACCCACACGCCGGTCTGCGCTCGCTGGGATCTCGATACGCCGCTTTGTTGCTGCGAGACGGGATGGCCGGACTGTTCCGGCTGGTGATCGCCGAGGCGCCGCAATTCCCGGAACTGGCGCGGATTCAGTTCGATCTCGGCAAGGCGCCGTTCTTCGACGAGGTGCGCAGGTACATCGAGGAGGAGAGTGCCTCGGGATCGCTCGCCGTGGAGGAGCCCGAGATGGCGGCGACGCAGTTTCTCGGGATGATCTCCAACTACGTCCTGTGGCCCCGGATGCTGCTCGTCGACTGGGAGCTGCCGACAGGCACAGTGGACCGCGTAGTCGACAGCGCGGTCGAGACGTTCCTCGCCCGCTACCGGTAGACACGTCCCCCACCAGGGCGAACGCTCGACCGACTCGGGTCTACGGCCGCGGCGGCGTCCGCCGAGGCGATGAAGGCTCGGCTACTGCGGGTCAAGCTGGCTCAGCACAGCCCGTCAGCGGCGTCAGAGAGGATTGAGCGCGTCCCTGTGCAAGCCGCGAACGGCTTCCGCGATCTGGGCTCGCCAGGCGCGTGGGCCCGCGGAGATGGTCGGGAGCGCCGGCGAGAAGTGCACCTGTCCGCCATAGACGACCGACACGCACGGGACGCCTGCGTCGCGCAGTCTTACCGCATACGCCTCACCGGCAGGGCGAATCGCGTCGTACTCCGCCGAGATGATGAGGGCGGGCGGTAGACCCGTCAGATTTTCGGCTCGCGAGGGAACGGCATAGACATCGCCATCCCGAACGCCATCAGGAAAGTAGAAATCCTGCAGCTCCACGATGGCGGCGATCTCCTCGTCGGAGGCCTCCGGGGAAGGATGCTCCGTAAGCGAGAAAGACGCGTCCACCGCTGCCACCTCGAGGATCTGCAGTCGGATGTCGGGTCCATCGCAGTCGCGCGCGAGGAGGGTCAGTGACGCGGCGATCCCACCACCTGAGGAGATTCCGCCGACGGCAAGCCTCTCGGCGTCTATGCCGTGGCTCGCGCCCCCCGAGCCCGCCATCCACCGCAGCACGGCCATGCCCTCGTTCAGGGCCGCCGGATACGGGTTCTCCGGCGCGAGCGCATAATCGATCTCGACGACCACGGCGTTGGCCTCGATGGCGAGCCGTCGGCAGAGCGCGAGCATGTCCTCTGTCTCGTACGATCGCATCCAATAGGCGCCGCCGAAGAAGTACAGCACGGCAGGTAGCGGTGCCGACGCACCAATGGGCCGAAAAATCCGGATCGGAATGTCGCGCGTCAGGCCGGGAACCGTCAGGTCTTCGACGTCGACCGCGTCCCAACGCGGGTCGCGGGGCATGGTTGCCATCAGCGCATGCAGGTCGGCCTCGATGGATGCACGACGCTCAGCGACCGTACGGCCCTCGTAGCGGCGGGGCGATCTTTGTCGGGCGAGGACTGGTAAGAGAGCGGGATCGATAGACACGGCATCCTTAAGAACGATCGGAGTTATCGAAGCACTTCGATTGGTCTATGCTAACCCAGGACGATGACGCGCACCACCTGGATCGGAGGCGACGTGAGCGGGAAGGACGGCACGATTTACCAGGTGGCCGAACGCGCCGGCGTCAGCATCTCAACGGTCTCGCTGGCGATCAACCACCCCGACCGAGTGAGGCCGGCCACGCTCGACCGCATAATGACCGTCGTCGACGAACTGGGCTTCGTGCCGAAGGAGCAGGCCGTTGCGCGAGCGAGGGTCGGGGTCGGGCGCATCGTCGTCGTTGCGCCATTCACCTCATATCCCACCTACTTGCGACGGCTCCAGGGCGTTCTGTCCGAGGTTGGCCGCGACGGCACCCAGGTGATCGTCCACGACCACGAAGACCTCGCGCTCGCCCAATCTCCGTTACTGGGCTCCATCCCGGTGAAGGGACACGTCGACGGGATCATCATCATGGACATGGTGATCGAGGAGAAAATCCGGGCGAGGCTGTCGAATCGACTCCCGACGGTGCTGATCGGCACGATCGCCCAGGGCCTTCCCAGAGTGGATATCGACAACTTCGACGGCGGGCGCCTCGTCGGTCGGCGTCTCGCCGATTGGGGCCACCGACGCGTGGCCTTCGTGCGCGAAGCGCAGCCCAATCTCTTCCGAGGATCCCCGACTGAGCTGCGCCTCGAAGGACTGACCTCGGTTCTGGGTAAGAACAATGTCGTGGACGTCGGTGTCCCCCGCGATGAGACAGGCGGCGTTGAAGCCATCCGCCTTCTCTTCGATGAGGTCAACCGTGACGGGTGGCCGACCGCCGTGTTCGCGACTCGGGACATCGTGGCGCTGCGAGTGTGGCGGGCTGCCCGCGACGCCGGCCTCAGGGTGCCAGAGGACCTTTCTATCGTCGGATTCGACGACGATCCGACCATGGAAGCGATAGGTCTGACCACGGTGAGGAACCCTCTCGAGGAGACCGGAGCAGCCGCACTTCGGATGCTGCGGCGCCGCCTCGGTGGCGAGAGCCCCGAAGATGTCAGGCTTCCCGTCGAATTTATCGAGCGCCAGACAGCGGGCCCCGCGTCATCGGGAGGTCATGTCGCGTAGCACCGCCGCAACCTCGGCGTGCCACAGCCGCGCACCCCGCACCCGCGCTGTCAGGCCGGCAGAGCCGTGCAACAGGCCGAGATGGCGCGTCGCCGAGACTTCCACGTTCGCTGCACGAAGCGCTGCGACGTACGCCTCGGCGGAGGGGGCAGTGGGGTCGTACTCCGCGGTCATCACGTGCGTCGGCGGCAAGCCGGCGACATCCCCGGCCGCTGGCGAGACATAGGGGTGCTCGGCGGAATCTCCGCCGGTGTACACGTGGAGCAGATCGGAGATTTCTCCTATTCCGTTCGCCGCCGCGTAGTCCGAGGGCCACTCGGCGGTCGGCCGCAGATCGACCGCCGGCACTTCGAGAATCTGGCCAGCGATGACGGGGCCTCCCCGATCCCGAGCGACCTGAGCCAATGCTGCCGCGAGGTTTCCTCCCGCCGACGCCCCACCGACGATGAGGCGGGCTGGATCGACACCCAGATCCTCATGTTGAGCCGCGATCCAAAGCAGGGCAGCGTATGCGTCGTCCAGCGCCGTCGGGAACGGGTGTTCCGGTGCGAGGCGATAGTCGACGGTAAAGAGTGTGACCTCGGCCTCGGTGGTGCGCTGAGCACAGATCGCGTCATTGATCTCCTCGTCGATCGAACCCAGCCAGAACCCACCTCCGTGGAGCACAAGGTAGCCGGGAAGGACGCCGGACGCGTCGGCGGGCCGGTATTGGCGCACTCGGATCTCGCCGCCCGATACCGGAATCACATGATCACGCGTCACGACTGGCCAGGCACGACGCACACCGAACTCGCGGAAGAGGGCATCACTGAGGCGTTGGCGTGCGGCCCTGTCCTCCGCGACGGCCTCCGCCTCGATTCGCTCGGTCTCAGCGCCGAGGCCCATCTCCGCGGAGAGATACTCGACGCGATCTGTCCACTCAACGGTCTCCCGGTCCAAGATGACACGGCTCATAGTGCGGTCCTTTCCCTACGTCGACGATTCTGGATCTCGGGGTCAGGCGAGGGGGCTGCCTCGAGGAGCGAGCGGGTGTACTCGTCAAGAGGGGCCTGAACGATTCGTGCCGCAGGACCGTGTTCGACGATTCGGCCGTGGTGCATGACGGCAATCCGCGTCGACATGTGCTCTACGACTGCCATGTCGTGGGTGATGAAGAGATAGCTCACTCCGAGACGCTGCTGGAGATCGAGGAGAAGATTGAGAATCTGAGCCTGAATCGACAGATCGAGCGCGCTGACGGCCTCGTCGCAGACAATCAATTTGGGCTCCAGCATGAGGGCGCGCGCAATCGCGATTCGTTGCCGTTGCCCGCCGGAGAATTCAGGGGGATGGCGCTGCGCGACATCCGGCGGGAGACCCACTACCCCTAGCCAGTGCGCGACTCGCGCCCGTGCATCCGCGCCCCGCGCCAGCCCGTGCGCGAGGAGTGGTTCTCGCAACGTGTCTCCGATGGGCTTGGCCGGATTGAGGGAGGCGTAGGGATTCTGGAATACCACTTGAATATCCCTCGTCAGCTCACGACGACGTGATGCGGACGCGCCCACGAGCTCTTCGCCTTCGAATCGGATGCTTCCGGAGGTCACCGGCGCGAAACCCAAGACCGCGTCGCCGAGGGTCGACTTCCCTGAGCCGCTCTCTCCGACAACGCCGAGCGTCTCGCCGCGACCGATGTAGAGCGATATCGCATCGTTCGCGACCACCGGTGGCCGTCGGCGGCCTCGACGATACGTCACGGTCAGATCGCGGATGTCCAGCAGTTCGGAGTCGGTCACGATGCCTCCGCCATAGCGCTTACTCGAATACAGCGACTCTCGCGGTTGTCGTCGAGCCGGACGAGATCGATCGGCGCAATCCTGCAGGCGTCCGTTGCCAGGGCGCACCGATCGGCGAAGTGGCAACCAACCGGCCATGCCGCGGGAGCCGGGACTTGGCCGGGGATGCTGGGAAGAGCCGCTCCCGGCGTCGCTGTGTGCGGATTGGCGTCGATGAGCGCACGCGTGTAGGGGTGAAGCGGCTGACGATACAGCTCGGCGGTGGGCGCCTGCTCGACGATCTCTCCCGCGTACATCACGACCGCGCGGTCGCAGACGTCGGCAAGGACTCCCCAGTCGTGGGTCACGAGAATCAGAGCCATGTCGAACCGAGCCCGGAGCTCGGCGAGCAGGTCCAGGATCTGCTGTTGCACGCTGACATCGAGCGCTGTGGTCGGCTCATCCGCGATGAGCAATCTGGGACGGCCGGCGAGTGCCAGGGCGATCCCGACACGCTGAGCCATGCCGCCGGACAACTCATGCGGGTACTTACGCAACACACTCGCGGCGTCACGCAACCCGACGAGCTCGAGGAGCTCGCGCGCTCGCTCATCCGCGGCGGATCGCGATCCGGCATCGTGACGTCGCACGACCTCGCGCAGCTGCGACCCTACAGTGAACACAGGATCCAGAGTGTTCATCGGCTCTTGCGGCACGAATCCGATCTCGGCGCCCCGCAGCCGAGACACGGGCGAACGCCGCATACGGTCGAAGGTCACGCCATCGAAGTTGATAGAGCCTCCCACGATGCGGCCGCCATCCCCGAGCAGATCGATGAGGGCCCGGGCTGTGACCGACTTACCACTTCCCGACTCGCCGACGATCCCCACCGCTTCGCCACGTCGAACGTCGAAGCTGACGTTTCGCACGACCACCGTGAAGCTCGCACCACTCGAGTAGCCAACGGACACATCGCGCACACTGAGCAAAGCGTTGGGATCCGCGTCAGGCACCGGCCGCGCGGGCACGGCGGACTTCTGCTGGCTTCCTCGGCCCACGCCCGCGCCTTCCCGGGAGAGGGCGTCACGTGCGCCGTCCCCGATGAGTCCGAGGCACAGAACCACCACCGCGATGAGCATTCCGGGCGGCACCAGGAGCCAGGGGTGGCTCGTGAGGGCGTTCGAGGCGTCACTGATCATCGATCCCCAGCTGGGTCGTGGGGGTTGGACCGAGAAACCGAGGAATGCCAGTCCGCTCTCGACCAGGACTGCGGATGCAGCGAAGAGAGACACCTGCACGATGACAGGGCCGCCGAGGTTCGGCAGGATATGCCGCCAGAGGACAGCCGCGTGTCCGAGACCGGAGGCCCGGGCGGCCTTCACGTACAGCTCGGACGATGCCTCGATGGTGCTGGCACGCACGACGCGGAACAGTCCTCCGCATCCCAGCACGCCGAGTGTCACCATCGCCGCAACGAGATTGCTGCTGAAGACGGAGATGACGACCAGCAGGATGATGATCACCGGGACGGCGAACAGCACGTCCACCACCTTCGAAAGGATGGTGTCGATGGCGCCGCGGCAGTAGCCGGCCAACATTCCGAGCGGCACCCCCAGGGCAACGAACACGGCCACCGCGATGGTCGCGCCCGTCAAGGACACCTGCCCGCCGTACAGCAGTCGGCTGAGAAGATCTCGCCCGAGCGTGTCGGCACCGAGCGGATGCGCGAGGGTGGGGAGCGAGTTGGCGGCCGAGAGATCCTGAGTGAGCGGATCGTATGGCGCGACGAGCGGAGCGAGAAAGCAGGCGAGCGTAATCGCGAACAATATCGCGGTCGCAGTGACGGCGAGCGGCTTGCGGAGGAAACGCGTGAAGGATCTCACACCACTCTCGCCTTCGGGTTGAGAACGCCGTAGAGAAGATCTACGACGAGATTCGTCACGATCACCATGAACGTGAAGACCAGAGCGACGCCCTGGACCACGGGAATGTCGTGGCTGGCGGTGGCGGAGACGACGAGTCCGCCCACGCCGGGCAGGGCGAACACGTTCTCCACGAGAACGGTTCCCGAGAAGAGCCCGATGAACATCACTCCGAGCACGGTGGCGATCGGCACAGCGGCATTCTTGAGAACGTGTCGGAAGACGATCGAGCTCTCCGACAGGCCCTGCGCGCGCATCGCGCTCACATACTCACGATCCAGCTGGCGACGCATCGCGTCCCGCGTCTGCTTCGCGATGAGCGCCACCCCTCCGACGCCCAGCGTTATGACCGGAAGAACCATTCCTCGTAGCCACTCTCCCGGCGATACCGCCAAGTCCGTATATCCGGTGGCCGGGAACAGCGGGATCGCGACGGCGAATGCGGCCACGAGGATGAAGCCGAGCCAGAAGTTCGGGACCGAGGCCCCGATCAGCGCGACGACGTCCGTCACCCTCGAGAGAAAACCCTTGGAGCGAGCACTCGCGATTCCGAGCGCGACTCCGAACACCATCGAGAAAAGCAGCGCCCCGAATACCAACGACAGAGTCGTGCCCAGCCGGCCGGCGATGAGCTCGGCGACCGGCTGGTTACTAAAGATCGACGTACCGAGGTCACCGTGCACGGCGTTCGCGAGCCAGTCGGCGTAGCGGGCGAAGAGCGGATCGTCCAGTCCCAGCTGGGCGCGGAGCGCCTCATACTGCTCCAGTGTGCCGTTCTGACCGATGATGACGCGCGCCGCGTCTCCCGGAGCGAGGGCTGTCAGCACGAAGGTCAGGGCCGTCACCACGAAGAGAAGGAGCACGGAGGTCCCCAACCACCTCAGGAGGAGAAGATTCACCGAAACGTCATCCTCTGGGAGTGGGAGGGGACCGCCGCGCCGGCCATGGATGGAACCGTCAACGCGCCGGTTCGATGTCGATGATGGCCACGATCGGCGACAGACCGGTCGTCGCCGTCATCGCCGCGTCGTCGATCTTGTCGGTCCAGTAGTTGCCCAATGGGGTCCACCCGACGGGGGCGAACCACCCCAGCTCGACGATGCGGCTCTCGATGTCCTGGCTGATCTCCTCCACCTCTTCGGGTGCGGCGGTCAATAGTTGCTGTGTGAGATCAGTGAGTCGGGCGTCCTCACTGTGGAACGCGTTGAAGAACGCCGAAGTGCCGTAGAGGCTGCTCGCCTCCACGACGAGGGGCAGGCTGCCGTATCCGATCCAGGCCGCGGGGAACTCACCCGACGACATCCGGGTCGCCCACTCGTTCGTGTCGGCGATGCTCTCCATATCGATGGTGATGCCGACCTCGGCGAGCTGGCCCGCGATCGCCTGGACCATCGTGTCGCCATTGAAGAACGGTGTCGAAGCCACCTTCATAGAGAACCCGTCGGGGTAGCCGGCCTCGGCGAGAAGCTCCCGGGCCTTGTCTTGATCGTAGGCGTAGTACTCATCGAGTTCCGGCTGGTAACCGACGTCGCGTGTGGTCTGCGTCGTCGGGTCTGCGAACTCGCCGTAGATCGCGTTCACCACCGCCTCGCGATCGATGGCGAAGTTGATCGCCTGTCGCACCCGCTGGTCTGCAAGAGCGGGCACGAGTGTGCCGGCTCGATCGAGGAGGTTGAGACCCGAGAAGACGTTGGGGACGTAGTGCGAATGGATTCCTGCCGCCTCGGCTTCCGCTGCCGTCGTGTAATCGAAGGCAGCAACGTCCACCTGGCCCGACCGCATGGAGTTCAGAATCGACGACTGGTTCGTGATGACCTTGATGGTCACGCGGTCCCAGTGCACGTTTTCCTTATCCCAGTACTTGGGGTTCGGTGTGTAGACGTAGTGGTCGCCGGCGACAGTCTCGTCTGCTTCGAGCACGTACGGACCAGCGCCGTGCGTCGTCGTTCCGAGCGCCTCCGGGTCGGCCAGTCCGTCAGGGCTGACGACGTTCGCCGGTCCCGGGTTGAACTGCGTGAAGTAGAACTCTGCCCCTGGGAGGGGTGCGGCGAAGTTCACGCGAACGGTCATCGGATCGACGACCTCGAACGTCGCATCAGCCAGTGCGATCGAGGAGGAACCGCCTGCACTCTGCACATAGTTCCAATGGTCGACCACCCCCTGCGCCGTCAGCGTGCCGCCGTCTGAGAACTCGACGCCTTCACGGAGCGTGAACTGGAACGCCGTGTTGCCTTCACCGACATAGCCCCACTCGGTGGCAAGGCCGGGACGCAGCGTGCCGTCCGACCCGCGGATGATGAGCGGGGAGTACGCGAGATCGGCGTACCACTGGAGAGCCTGATCGAGGACGGCAGGATCCAACGACGCAGGCGACGTCTGAAGTGCGACGTTCAGCTCATTGGAATCCTCCTCGGCGGGCTGATCGATGCCCGCACAGCTGGTCAGAGCAGCGGCCGCGACCGCGACAGAGACGGCGACGGCGGCGAGGCGCTGTGAAAAATGTGACGTCACGGTTGAACTCCAGCTTCCTTGAGGGTTCGGATAATTCGAAGCACTTCGATGCGGACGACTCATCACAGCCGATTCGTCAGGGGATGTCAAGCATTCCATCGAAGCAATTCGACAATTCACCCCGCGAGGGCACCGGGCGTCGCAGTGTCGTCCGGCAAGTTCCACGCTCGAAGCACTTCGGTTCCTGGTACGCGGGCGAAGGAAATCCGGGCGCGGCTGGACGCCGACGATGCGGATCGGCTTGCGCACCGCGTAGAAGTCGCCTCGGTCCTGCGAGGGCACTCGCGTGATGAGCTCGCAATCGGAGTCGCGAGCGTGATCGAGCGACTCCTTGATGTTTCAGGCCATCGCGCACGGCCCGCCGTGGCGCTCCAGAAGCTGGATTCATTGCTCACCCGGCCGCTGCGGTCGTCCGCGCCCGGGCGCGACTCCGTGATTCACTGAGGATGGTGATCGTCGCCGCCGGCCTCCCGACGTCGCGCGATGTCCGCCCTCAGCTGCCCACGAACGAAGAGTGCAACCCGTGACACCCATTCCTGACTCCATGCGCGCTGTCCGCAACACCACCCACGGCGGCCCGTCGGCGCTGACCGTCGACACGATCGACGTCCCGTCGCTCACGCCGAGCGAAGCGCTGATCCGCGTCCATGCCGCCGGCATCACATACCCCGACGTTCTCCAGACGCGAGGCGCGTATCAGCTTCGCATCCCCCTGCCATTCACCATCGGCTGCGAGCTCGCGGGAGAGGTGGTGGCAGCAGGCCCGGATGCGGGAGTGTCGGTGGGCGACCGTGTAGCCGCGATCGCCCCGTCCGGTGCGTTCGCGGAGTACGCCGCCGTGGACGGCGCTCGCGTGCTGCCCCTTCCGGACAACCTCGACTTCGCGACAGCCGCGGGCATGCCGATGAACGTCCTCACGGCAGATTTCGCCCTGTCGCACCGCGGCCGCCTGCGCTCGGAGGAGACCGTCCTCATCCAAGGTGCGGCAGGAGGTCTGGGGGTCGCGCTGATCCAGCGCGCGAAGATCATCGGCGCCCGGGTGATCGCGGTGGTCTCGACTCCCCAGAAAGCAGAGGTCGCGAGGGCCGCGGGTGCTCACGAGGCGATCCTCGTCGACGGGTTCCTCGACGCAGTCAGATCATCCACAGCAGGTCGCGGCGTCGACATGGTCGTCGATCCGGTCGGGGGCGATCGATTCACCGACTCGCTGCGCGCGCTCGCCACCGACGGACGGTTGCTCGTCCTCGGCTTTGCGGCGGGGGAGATTCCCACCGTCAAGGTCAACCGGCTGCTCCTGAACAACATCGCGGTCATCGGCGTCGCCTGGGGCGGCCTCATGGCGACCGGCGCCATCTCTCCGCGCCAGCAGTGGGAACAGCTTCTGCCCGCCATCGCCGCGCGCGAGCTGGACCCCATCATCGGCACCATCGAATCCTTCGAGGACACCCCGCTTGCCGTCGCGGCGCTCGATGAGAGGCGGGCGCACGGGAAGACCATCATCCGAGTCCGCCCGGAGGAGGAAAGTCGAGGGAGCGCGAGCGTCCGCCGTCACGCGGCGACCGAGCGGGACCGGAACACCTTCCGGTAGGCGCCGGGCGTCACGCCGACGACCTTGCCGAACTGCGCACGGAAGTTGCTGCTCGTCGGAAATCCGGTCTGAGCGGCGATCCTCTCCACGGTGTAATCCGTCGTCTCGAGAAGCTCCTGCGCATGGCGCAGGCGCACGCCCGCCACCCACTGGAGGGGACTTTGCCCCGTCTCCTTCCTGAAGCGTCGCGTCACCGTGCGGGCGCTCATCCCGGCCGCCTGCGCGATCTCGGCCAGGGCGAGGTCGCGGTACGCGTTGTCTTCGATCCAGGCCAGGACGGCGGAGAGGGTGGAGGCGCGTTCTGTCGGTCGATTGCGGACGATGTACTGAGCCTGGCCGCCGGGCCGGTGCAGCGGGGCGACGGCCAGCCGCGCAGCATCCGCGCCGACCGCCGCTCCGTAATCACGCTCCACGACGTGCAGGCAGAGGTCCAGTCCCGAGGAAGCGCCCCCCGAGGTGAGGATGCCGCCGTCGTCGGTATACAGCACGTCGGCGTTCAGACGCACCGCGGGAAACCGTGCGCTGAACTCCTCGGCGGCGAGCCAGTGGGTCGTGGCGGTCCGCCCGTCCAGCAGACCCGCCTCGGCGAGCGTGAAGGCGCCGACGCAGATGGAGGCGATCCTGGTCCCGCGCTCCGCCGCCGCACGCAGCGCGTCCAGGACGGCGGGCGGCGTCGGCTGCAGCGGATCGTTACGCCCGGGCACGACGATGAGGTCGGCGCGCTCCAGCGCCTCCAGGCCCTCGTCCACGCTCAGCCGGAGCGGACCGGCTGAGACCGTCCGATCGTCGCCGGCGACCAGGATCCGGTACGCAGGGCGCCCGTCGGGAAGCCTCACCCGTCCGAACGCCTCGATGGGCGTGGCCACATCGAAGGCGATCGCATCCGGTAGAGCGAGCACGACAACGGTGTACATGGGGCGATCCTAGGCCGCGCTGAGGGTGGCGAGAAACAGGCGGATGATGACCTTCTGGCCACGACGCCGCGCTCTGCGTATGCCGACGATGGAAGAAAGCCATCGGAAGGAACCCGCATGCCGCAGCTCCGCGCCCAGTTCGTCCTGTTCGACGGATTCGACCCGCTCGACGTCGTCGCGCCGTTCGAAGCCCTCACCGCGGGCAGCGATTTTCTCGGCGGCGCCCTTCAGGTCGATCTCGTGAGCGCCGGCGGTCCCGGCCCCGTGCGAGCCGGGACCTCCCAGCTGTCCCTGACCGCTGTCGCGACGCTCGACCCGGATGCGGCGGGCTACGTGCTCGTGCCCGGCGCGGTCGGCCCCGTGGATGGCGACCCCGATGCCGGAGACGAGACGATCCCCGTGCTGCTCGCGCGATTCGCCGCGAGCGAGGCGATGCCTCTCATCCGTCGCGCCCTGGAGAATCCGGATGTCACGGTGGCCGCATACTGCGGCGGATCGCTCGCTCTGGCGATGGCAGGGCTCATCGAAGGGCGCACCGCCACCACCCATGTCCTCGGCGTGGACATGCTCGAGGCGACCGGGGTTCACGCCGTCCGCGCACGGGTGGTGGACGACGGAGACCTGATCAGCGGCGGCGGGGTGACCTCCGGCCTGGATGTCGCTCTGTATCTGCTGGAACGCGACTTCGGCTCGCACATCGCGCGCGACGTCGAGGACCTGTTCGAGTACGAGCGCCGCGGCACCACGCTCAGAAGCGGGCAGCGCCCCGCTGCATGACTTCTCCTCCCCCGACCCGACATGACGCGAAGGACGACCACTCAATGAGCACGATCACCGGGAGCTGGAGCCTTCACATGAAGACGCCGGTCGGAACCATCCATGCCGACTACCTCTTCGTGGACGCGGACGGCGTGGTCACCGGCAGCGCGAGCGACGGGAGCCGCATCACGCCGCTGACCGACATCGTCGTCCAGCCCGGCGCCGACGGCGAGCGCGTCACCTGGCGCCAGAGCATCACGAAGCCCCTGCGGCTGAACCTCGAGTTCGACGTCACCGTCGACGGCGACGCGCTGATCGGCGAGTCCCGCGCCGGGCGCCTTCCGCGCACTCGCGTCACCGGCGAGCGCATCGATTCCTGAGGCCACTTCCCCGCCAGGCGCGGCCCGGCAAGGCATGGTCGCACACGGAGGAGCCTTCGCATTCGCTCACCCGGCACGGGGTGTGGTCCGCCCCCGGCGCGGGGATGCGGCGCTTCCGATGAGCTGTGCGGCGCGATAGGGCAACAGCTCACGCATCACCAGGCCCGTCTCCGTGCGCACCACCCCGGGGATATCGAGCACAGCACCCGCGACGCGGTACAGATCGTCCGTGTCGCGCGCGACGATGAGGATGATCAGGTCGGCGGCGCCAGCCACTCCGTTGACCTCCAACACCTCGGGGATCGCCGCCAACGCATCCGCCACGGCGTGCAGCTCGCGCTGGATCACCGTCGTGGTCACGAACGCGCGCAGCGGGTACCCCAGGAACGACGTCGCCACGCGATGCTCGAACGGCAGCAGAGCCTTCTCGGCGTCATATCGCTGCAGCCGGGCCCGGACGGTGTTGCGAGCGAGGCCCGTGCGCTCCGAGATCTGCACCCCGGTCGCCGTCGGATCGTCGATCAACGTCTGCAGGATGGCTCGGTCAGTGGCGTCGGCTTCGCGTTTCATCACACTGATCACCTTAACGATCGGTCGACCGGCTGTTTTGCGCATCTTGATCATTTGCAGATTGTCGTTTGCTCTCAATGATCATCGCGTGGATACTCAGCTCACGAAGTGAGCGAATCCGAATCTTGAGACGACGGAGACCATGATGACGACTGCGGCCGCAATCGACGACCGTGCACTGGACGTCACGACGCTGCGCAGCGTCGAAGACAAGGTCTTGTGGCTCGCGACCGCGATCGTGCATCACGCCAACAAGGTCCGGCCCAACGACTCAGGAGTGAAGGTCGGTGGACACCAGGCCTCCAGCGCGTCGATGGTCACGATCATGACCGAGCTCTGGCTCGAGCAACTGCAGGCGGAGGATCGCGTCTCGGTCAAGCCCCACTCCTCCCCGGTGCTGCACGCGCTGGAATTCCTCCTCGGATCGCTGGACGAGAAGTGGATGACGACTCTGCGTGAGTTCGGCGGGCTGCAGAGCTATCCCAGCCGGCGAAAGGACCCCGTCCCGGCCGACTACTCCACCGGGTCGGTCGGCATCGGGGCGACCGCCCCGATCTGGGGAGCCATCGCCCGCCGATACGTCGATTCGATCTCCGGCGCGGCAGGGACGGGCCGTCAATACTCTCTCGTCGGCGACGCCGAGCTTGACGAAGGCGCGGTCTGGGAAGCAGTGTTCGACCCGGCGGTGCAGGAGCTCGGCGAGGTCGTGTGGATCATCGATCTCAACCGTCAATCCCTCGACCGCGTGGTACCGAAGACGGCAGCACGCCGTATCGAGCGTATTTTCGATGCCGCCGGCTGGCAGGTTCTGACGGTCAAGTTCGGGGCTCTGCTCGAGGAGTTGTTCTCGCGGCCCGGCGGCGCGGCGTTGCGCGAGCGCATCGTCGACATGCCGAACGCCGAGTACCAGCGTCTCCTGCGGTGCTCGGCCGCGGAGGTGCGCGACCGCCTGCCCGGCACCGGCCCCGCGAGCGACGCGATACGGACGCTGCTGAACGATCTGGACGACGAGACGGTCCGCGCGGCGATCCGCAACCTCGGAGGCCACGACTTCGAGGCGCTGCGCGCCGCGTTCGCCGCTATCGACGACAGCCGCCCGACGGTCATCATCGCCTATACCGTGAAGGGCTACGGCCTCCCCATCGAGGGCCACCCGCAGAATCACTCCTCATTGCTCACCGTCGAGCAGTTCGACGCGCTCGCAGCGCGCCTGGGCGAGTCTTCGACCGCCCCCTGGTCGCGATTCGACGCGGACAGCGAAGCGGGGGCCGCCGTCCACGCCGCGGCACAGCGACTCGCCCGACGAGCGGTGACGCCCACCGCGCTCGCATCCGCTCCATCCGATCTCGGTCGCACGCCGCAGAACACCGCGACGACCCAGGCGGCGGTCGGCCGCATGCTGGTGGATCTCACGCGGGTGGCTCCCGAGCTTGCACGCCGCGTCGTGACGGTCAGCCCCGATGTCAGCTCGAGCACGAACCTGGCGGGATGGATCAACAAGGTCGGCGTCTGGGCGCCTGACGAGCGCCCCGACTGGTTCAGCGACGACAACGAGACCATGCTCCATTGGAGCGAACGTCCCGACGGGCAGCACATCGAACTCGGCATCGCCGAGGTCAACCTCGTGTCGCTCCTGGGCGAGCTGGGTGCGACCTGGAGCAAGTGGGGCGAGCCGCTCATCCCGATCGGCACCATCTACGACCCGTTCGTCGAGCGAGCGCTGGAGCCGTGGTCGTACGGCATGTACGCGGGCGGTCAGTCCATCCTCATCGGCACGCCGTCGGGGGTGACACTGGCGCCGGAGGGTGGCGCGCACCAGTCGATAAAGACCCCGAGCATCGGCCTCGAGCAGCCCGAGTGCATCAGCTACGAACCCGCCTTCGTGATCGACGCCGAGTGGACGCTGCTCGCAGCCATGAAGCAGATCGGCCGGCCCCACGGCCGCTCGGCCTACTTCCGGCTGTCCACGCGGCCGATAGATCAGAAGCTTGCCGAGGTTCCGAGCGATCCGGCCGCACGCGAGCGGCGTCGGCGTCAAGCGGTAGCGGGCGGGTATTTCCTGCGCCGCGCGGACACTCCGCAGGTGACGCTCGTAACGATGGGAGCGCTGGTGCCGGAGGCTCTCTCGGCGCACGACCGACTGGCGCAGATCGGCATCGCCGCGGACGTGATCTGCCTCACCAACCCCGGCCTCATCTTCGAGGCGATGCAGGCGCGCCGGCGCGGGTCATCGGCCGATTCGTGGATTCTCGAGCAACTGTTCCCCCGCGAGCGAGCACGTCCGATGGTGACGGTCCTGGACGGCCACCCGCACACGCTGGCGTTCCTCGCGACGATCCATGCGGTGCCGTCTGTCACGCTCGGGGTCAGCCAGTTCGGGCAGTCCGGCGACATCGCAGACGTGTACGAGTACCACGAGATCAACGCGGACAGCATGATCCGGGCGGCCCTGGATCTGACGTCGTAAGCCTCGTCACGAGCCTCGATGCCGCTCGCGCTCGCGCGGGATGAAAAGCCCGAGCAGCAGACAGAGCAGCGCCGCGATGAGCCCGAGGACGAGAGCCGTGACGAAGGCGGATTCCGTGGGCCCTCGCACCCCGCCGACCGTTGACGTCGAACTCGCCAGCACAGCTCCCAGCACGGCCGAGGACGCGCTGGTGCCGAGCGCGCGCATGAGCGCGTTCAACCCGTTGGCCGCGCCGCTCTCGCCCACGGGAACCGCCTGTGTGATGAGGGCGGGCATCGCGCCGTAACCCAGTCCGAAGCCGATGCCTATCACGATGTTGACGACGAGGATCTGCCACACCTCGTCGTGGAACACGATGGCCCCGGCGTAACTGACGGCGACGACGCCGGCTCCGCAGACGAGCAGAGGCTGCGGTCCGCGACGGCGCTCGGCCCGGCCGGCGAACGGTGTCACGGCGAGCATCGTCAGCCCCGGCGGAGCCAGAACCAGGGCGGCGGCGACGACGGTCAATCCGAGTCCGATCCCGGTGGCGCGGGGAAGTTCCAACAGCTGCGGGAACACGATGTTCGGTGCGAACAGCGCGAATCCCATGGCGACCGATGCGAGGTTGGTGAGGAGCACCGCCGGTCGCGCGCTGACGCGCAGATCGACCAGCGGCTCACGCACACGCAACTCCACGAGACCCCATACGACCAGCACCGCCACCCCGCCGACCAGTGCGATCAGGGTGGGCGGCGCTGACCAGCCCCACTCCCCACCCCGTGATACCCCGACGAGGACGGCCACGAGCCCGACCGACAAGCCGACGATGCCCGGAACGTCGAGGCGGGCGGGGTTTGTCGTGGAGTCCTTCGGGACAACGGCGGCGTACAGGGTGACGCACGCCACCCCGAGGCCTGCCGCCATCCAGAACAGCACGTGCCAGTCGAAGCGCTCGATCAGCACCGCGCACAACGGGAGCCCGAGCGCGCCGCCGACGCCGAGGGTGACGCTGACGAGCGCGATAGCCGTACCGAGTCGTTCTTTCGGCAGCACGTCACGCAGCAGCGCGATGCCCAGGGGGACGATCCCCATGGACGCCCCCTGCAGCACCCGGGCGACGATCATCGGCTCCCACGCGGACGACACCGCCGCGATGAGCGAGCCCACGGTCTGGATGACCAGGAGGGACAGGGCGATCCGCCGCTTGCCGTACATGTCGCCCAGGCGGCCGGCGATCGGCGTGCACACGGCGCCCGATACGAGCGTGGCCGTGATCATCCACGCCGCATTCTCCCCGGATGTCGACAGGAGGGCGGGTAAACGCGGCTGCAGCGGGATCAGGATCGTCTGCATGAACGCCGCGCAGGTGCCGGTGAACGCGAGGACGGCGACGAGCAGGCCCGCCCGCCGCGTCACGTCCCGGGAGATTGCGCGGCAATGAGCGCGGCCAGCCAGCGGCCGCTGTCCTTCACGATCCTGCGCTGCGTCTCATAGTCGACGCGGACGATCCCGAACCTCTTGCCGAATCCCCACCCCCACTCGAAGTTGTCCAGGAGCGACCAGACGAGATAGCCCCGCAGATCGGCGCCGCGCGCGAGAGCTCTCTCCGCCGCCCAGAAGTGACGTGCCAGATAGTCCACGCGTTGACGGTCGTGTACGCGGCCGTCGACCTCGACGTCGTCGAACGCCGCCCCGTTCTCGGTCACCATGAGCCGCAGATCGGGAAACTCCTGCGCGAGGGACACGAGCAGGTGCTCGAGTCCGTCTGGCGAGATCCCCCATCCCATTGCCGTGCGCTCCCCGGCCGGCGGGATGAACTCGACGTGTTCGCTTCCCGGCCATGGCGAGCCGGCGGCGGCCCGATGACCGTCGTCGACGGACCGCTCCGACCGACCGTCCCACATCCGCACGCCGGTCGTGTAGTAGTAATTGACGCCCAGGACGTCGATGGGCTGCTGGATGTCCTCGAGGTCGCCGTCGTGCACGAATGACCAATCCGTGACGACCGCGGTGTCTCGGACGAGCCGCTCGTTCAGGCGCCCGTGCAGCAGCGGGTCCAGAAAGCTGCGGTGCGCGAGCGCATCGATCCGCTCGATCGCCTCCTCAGAGGTGTCGTCTACCGCTTCGAGCCCGGTGAAGTTGAGCGTGATCGAGTACTGCGCTTCGTGATTCGTCACCGCGTCGCGCAATCGCTGCAGCGCCCATCCGTGTGCGAGGTTCAGGTGGTGGTTCGCGGCGAGCGCAGCGGCCCCGTCGGTGCGTCCGGGGGCGTGGGAGCCGGACCCATAGCCCAGGTAGGCAGAGCACCACGGCTCGTTGAGGGTCGTCCACACCGCCACCCGGTCGCCGAGCGCTTCGCCCATCACGGCGGCGTAGTCGGCGAACCGGAGGGCCGTATCGCGCGCGGGCCAGCCGCCGGCATCTTCCAGCGCCTGCGGGAGGTCCCAGTGGTAGAGCGTGGCGATGGGCGTGATCCCGCGAGCGAGCAGACCGTCGGCGAGCCTCGAGTAGAAGTCGATCCCCCGCGGCTCGACCGCGCCGGACCCCGTCGGCTGGATCCGCGGCCATGAGATCGAGAAGCGGTATGCCTGCAGCCCCAGTTCGGACATCAGGTCCAGATCCTGCTCGAGCCGGTGGTAGTGGTCATCCGCCACATCGCCGGTGTCGCCGCCCACGACTCGGCCGGGCGTGCGGCTGAACGTGTCCCAGATCGACGGGCCGCGGCCATCCTCGTTCGCCGCCCCCTCGATCTGATAGGCCGCCGTGGCCGACCCGATGAGGAATCCCGCCGGGAACTGCGGCAGGCTCCCCTCCGTCGACCTCGTCACGACAGGCGCCGGATGCTGTCGCGGGCGAGTTCGGAAAGGCGCACCGGCTTGGCCAGCTTGCCGCCGGCGTACGTACCGCCGCCCATGTGCTGAACCGGCAGCGGAATGTACCCGAAGGACATCTCGAACAGCGGGTCCGCGAAGCCGATGGCACCGCCGCCGCCGTCGTGACCGAACGCCGTGTAGCTGCCGAAGTCCTCGTTCGGGTTCGGGCGCATGAAGACGGTGCCGAAGTTCATCGTCGCGTCGAGCACGCGGTCCTGTCCCCACGAGCGCTGCTGGCTCATGCGTTCCAGCGCATCCCTGCTGACGAAGGGGTCGCCGACGTGGCCGAGAGCCGCGGCGTAGGCCTTCGCAAGACCACGGGCCGACCCGACTCCGGTCGCTGCCGGGAGCGCGGTCGCGCGGAACTCACGGATGTTGGGGCTGAACCAGACGTCGGCGGGGTCCACCGCGTCACGGCCCCATTCGGCGAGGGCGTGGGCGGTGAGGCTGAACGGGGAACGCGCCGGCCGCCCCTGTGCCAGCTGCTCCACCGTGCGCTGCGCGGGTCGCAGTGCACGGTAGCGGTGGTCCTCGGACTCGGGAAGCCCGAGGTAGAAGTCGATATCTCGGGGCGCGCGGATCTCGGACTCGTAGATCTCCGCGAGCGTAGACGAGGTGACCCGTCGCACGAGCTCCGCCATGAAGACCCCGATCGCCACGCCGTGGTATCCGAACATCGAACCGGGTACCCAGAGCGGACGCTGGGTCGCCATCTTCTCCGCGGCGAGGCGGTGATCGAGCAGGTCCTCGCGGGTGTAGCCCCCGTCGGGTGCGAGCAGCCCCGACTGATGAGAAAGCAGCTGCGCGACGGTTACCCCGCTCTTTCCCTGGGCGCCGAACTCGGGCCAGTACGTCACGACGCGCTCCTCGAGATCGAGCGCGCCCTCATCGATCAGCTTCGCGATCACGAGGGCCGAGACGCCCTTGGTCGCAGAGAAGGGCGACGTGACCGAATCGGCGTCGAACTCCGCGCCGCCGAAGAGGTCGACGACGAGCTCGCCGCGGTGGTAGACCGCGAGCTGCGCGCTCAGATTGGTATCGGTGAGCAGGTGCGCGTCGAACTCGTCGCGCACCGATTCGAACCCGGGGTGGACGAATCCGAGGGACGCTCGCTGGGACGCGACGCGGGTGTATTCGGGCATGGCTGTTCCTTTTCTTCGGTCGGAGGTCGGCTCAGTGCCGGGAAGCCAGACGCGCCGCGCGCCGACTCGCCTGGAGGATGGGGTCCGGAACGGGCGCGGCGGCCACCAGTCGCTGGGTGTAGGGATTCTGCGGACGGTCGCAGATGTCCAGCGGCGACCCCTGTTCGACGATCCGTCCGCGATTGAGCACCATCACCCGATCGGCGAACTCACGAACGACAGCGAGGTCATGGGTGATGAACAGGTACGCGACCCCCGTCTCGTCGCGCAGACGCCGCAGGAGGTCCAGCACGATCTTCTGGGTCGACACGTCGAGCGCGCTGGTCGGCTCGTCGCAGATGATGAGTCGCGGCGACACGGCGAGGGCGCGCGCGATGGCGATGCGCTGGCGTTGCCCGCCGGAGAAGCTGTGCGGTGTGCGGGATGCGGAGTCGGCCGGCATCCCGACGCGCTCCAGCAGCGCGCGCGCCTCCCGCCGGCTTTCGGCCGCGGAGAGGCGCGTGTGAAGACGGAGCGGCTCGGTGAGGATCGCCTCGATCGTGAGCGACGGGTTCAACGATCCGTAGGGGTTTTGAAAGACGACCTGCAGATCGGATGCCGTCGCGCGGCGCTCCCGTCGGGACGCACCCGCCAGTTCGCGCCCCTGGAATCGCACCGACCCCTCGGAGACGGGCGCGAGTCCGAGCACGGCGTTGCCGATCGTGGACTTGCCCGAACCCGACTCACCGACCAGAGCGAGGGTCTCCCCGTCGGCGATGTCGAAGGAGACGTCGTCGACCGCGGTGAATCGCGCGCGGCGGAACGGACGGCCGCTGGGGACGGGAAAGCTCACGCGCAGGCCGTCCACGCGCAGAAGGGGTTCAGGCACGGGTACCTCCGTTGCGGACGGGGAGCTCGACGAGACTCGGGGTGGCCGCGATCAGGTCGGCCGTGTAGGGGTCGCGCGGCTCGGCGAACAGCCCCACGGTCTCCTGCTCCTCGACGACGTGGCCGCGCTGAAGCACGTAGACGCGTTCGCAGAGGTCCGCGACGACGCCCAGATCGTGGGTCACGAGGATGATCGCCATCCCGTGCTCATCGCGCAATCGGCGCAGGAGGTCCAGGATGTCGGCCTGCACGGTGACGTCGAGCGCCGTTGTGGGCTCGTCCGCGATCAGCAGCCGGGGGTCCCCTGCCAGCGCCACGGCGATCACGACGCGCTGTGCCATTCCACCCGAGAGCTCGTGCGGGTACCGCCGCATCACGGCGTGCGGATCGGGCAGCCGAACGTCCTCGAGCAGCGCGATCGCCCGATCGTGCAGAGCGCGTCCGCGCAGTGCGGTCTGTGCGCGCAACACGGCCTTGAGCTGGAACCCGACGGTGAAGGAGGGATCGAGCGCCACCATCGGCTCTTGCGAGACCAAGCCGACGCGGCCGCCGCGGATGCGCCGGAAGACGGCCTCGTCGGCCGCACGCAGGTCTTCGCCCGTGACGTCGAATCGCTCGGCCGTCACCGACGCGTTCGCGGGTGCGAGCCCGAGCACCGACAGTGCGGTCACCGTCTTGCCGCTCCCCGACTCGCCGACCAGACCCACGATCTCGCCGGCATCGACCCGCATCGAGATGCCGTGCACGACTTCACGGGGCTCCTCCGCCTCGAACGTGATGGTGAGGTCGCGCACGTCGAGCACGGCGTCGGAACGCTCGACGGGCGAACGTGTCACCGGCGTCTGCGCTCGGGTCTTGGCTCGGGCCTGCCGCGACCACGCCGTGTTCCGCGTGCTGGCGGCGTTGGTATCCCGCAGCGCGTCGCCGATGAGACCGAGCGAGAGCACGGTGATGGCGATGATCCCCCCGGAGGGAACGAGGAGCCACGGGAACGTGATCAGCACGCGGGCGGCCTCGGCGACCATACCGCCCCACGAGGGGTACGGTTCCTGGATGCCGAGCCCGAGGAATCCCAGGCCCGACTGCACGACGAGCGCGACACCGGAGAAGAGCGACACGAGCACGGTGACGGGCCCGACCAGCCGCGGCGCGATGTGACGCGCGAGGATACGGAGCGTCCCGACGCCCGTGACGCGGGCCGCGGACACGTACAGCTCTTCCTTGGTCGCCTTCGTCGCCGCCCGCACGACGCGGATCGCGCCGCCCGCGGCGAAGATCCCGAGCGTGATCATCGCCGCGAAGAGGTTGTTGTCGAACAGCGCCACCACCGCGAACATGATGACGATCCCCGGCAGCGACATCGCGATGTCGACCACCGTCGAGATGACACGGTCGAGGATGCCCGATGAGAACCCCGCCGCGAGGCCCAGCACGATGCCGATGATGGCGTAGACGGCGGTCGCGACGAGCGCGCCGAGAAGTGCCGGCTGGCCGCCCCACATCAGGCGCGACAGCACATCGCGTCCGAGCGAATCGGTGCCGAGCCAATGCGCTGCGGAGGGCAGCTGCTGTACCGCGGCGAGGTCCTGTGTGAGCGGGTCGTCCGGGGCGAGCCAGGGCGCCAGCGCGCACGCGAGGACGATGATCAGCAGGACGGCAACCGCTGCGGTGGCGAGCGGGCGGCGGAAGAAGCCGCGCCACGCCTGGGTGGACGTGCGCCGCAGATCGGTGTCGGAGATCGGGATGGTGGTCATCGGGTGCGCAGTTTCGGGTTGAGAAGGCCGTACGAGAGGTCGACGAGCAGGTTGACCACGATCACGACCGCGGCGTAGGCGAGGGCGACGCCCTGGATGACGGGGATGTCACCTTGCAGGGTCGCCTGATTGATGAGCGATCCCAGCCCGGGAAGGGCGAAGACGTTCTCCACGAAGAGGCTGCCGATGAGAGCGGCGATGAATCCGAGTCCGATCACGGTGACGATCGGGACCCCCGCGTTCTTGAGCGCGTGGCGCCAGAGCAGCGCGGTCTCGCCGATCCCGGCGGCACGCAGGGTGCGCATGTATGGCTGGTCGAGGCTCGTGCCGATGGCATCGCGCGTCATCTTCGCGATGTCCGCGATGCCGCCGATCGCCAGGGCGACGACGGGGAGCACGAGCGACGCCGCCCACAGCGAGGGCGAGACGGTGAACGGCACGAAACCGGTAGCCGGGAGCAGCGGTATCGCGATGGCGAAGACCTGAACCAGGATCAGCGCGAGCCAGAAGTTCGGCAGCGCGGAACCGGTGAGCGAGACGACGTCGATGACACGGGCCACCGCGCCGCCGACACGGGCGCTGAGCGTGCCGAGAAGGATGCCGAGCAGGGCGGCCAGCAGCGTCGCGCCGACGATGATCGACAGGGTGACCGGCAGGCGGGCGGCGATGGTCTGCGCGACCGGCTCGCCCGAGAACAGCGATGAGCCGAGGTCGCCGCGCACGAGCCCGCCCATGTAGAGGCCGTACTGCTGCCACAGCGGGAGGTGGAGATTCAACTCCTCCCGGATGCGCTCGTACGTCTCCTGCGTGGCGCCGATCCCGGCGATCGCGCGGGCCGCGTCGCCGGGCACGAGCCCCTGCAGCACGAAAGTGATCGTCGTGGTCAGCAGCAGGATGGGGATGGCCAGCGCGAGGCGCCGGGTGATGATGGAGAGCATCGTGCGTTCGTTCTTCCTGCCGAGGGCGGGACGGGTGGGCCCCGCCCTCGACGGCGGTCGCTCCTACTCGGAGATCGTCCAGTCGGCCGGGTTGTTCGGCGTGCCGTAGGGGTCCAGGCCGAACCCCTCGATGTCGGGCGCGGTCGCGAACGCCAGCGCGTACTTGGCGATCGGCACGGACAGCGCCTGCTCGACGAGCAGCTTCTGCACCTCTCCTGCCGCCGCGTTCCGCTCCGCCTCGGGCGAGACGCTGTATGCAGCCACCAGTTCGGCGAGTCCGGGCTGCTCGTGCTGCCACAGGTTGATGGCGGCTGTGGGCGCGAACACCTGGTTGTAGAGCAGGAACTCCGACATGGCGCCCCAGTTCACGGTGAGCGTCGCGTATTCCTTCGACACCATGTCCGAGATCAGCGATGACACCGATTCCTCACCCTTGAGCTGCACCCGGATGCCCGCTTGCTCGAGCTGCTGCGCGGCGGCCTGCATCACCTTTGCATTGTCCGGCTGGTAATTCGGGTAGATCAGGCCGATGTCGATACCGTCCGGGTAGCCGGCCTCCGCGAGAAGGGACTTCGCTTTCTCGACGTCGTACGGATATGCCTCCTCGAGATCCTCGACGAAGCCGTCCGAGCCCGGCGTGTTCGGCTGGACGAGGGCGGAGCCGAGGTCGCCGTACACCGCCTGGGCGATCGCCTCGCGGTCGATCGCGTGGCTGAGGGCCTGCCGAACGCGCACGTCGCCGAGCGCGGGAACGAGGTTACCGCCCAGATCGGCGATGAAGATGCCGTTCCAGCCCACCTCCTTCGCGAACGTCTGCAGTCCGCTCGATTCCGCCTGCTCGACGAGATCGGCCGTCACGCTCATGACATCGGCCTGCCCCGAGCGCACCGCCTGCAGAGCAGAGGTCGCATCGCTGATGACCTTGATGACGACCTTGGAGAAGTGGATGCGGTCCTGGTCGTAGTAGTTCTCGTTCGGCGTGTACACATACTGGTCGCCGCTGACCGACTGCGAGGGCTGGTACACGTACGGTCCCGCCCCGAACGATGCGTTCTGCAGTTGGCCGGAATCCTCGAGGCCGGCCGGGCTGATGATCGCGCCACCGTAGTTCGGCGGGGTGAGCAGCTCCGTGATGATCGGGTTCGGCGTCTCGGAGGTCAGCAGCACGGCGTCGTCGCCGTCGGGCTCGGCGGTGATCCCGGCGTACGCGGCGACCGTCGGACCCTTGCCCGACGACACGAAGTAGTTGATGGAGTCGGCGACGGCTTGCGGTGTCACCTCGGTACCGTCGGCGAACCTCGCATCCTCGCGCAGGGTCACGCGATATTTGCGGCCCTCCTCGCCCTCCAGGTATCCCCACTCGGTCGCGAGGGCGGGGACGTACTCCCCGTCGGGCGTGATGTCGATGAGCGACTCGTAGGCCAGCGTCTCGTACGCGGGAACCAGCCCGCCGTTCGTGTTGACCGCGGGATCCAGACTCGTCGGTGCGCTCGATACGACGATGGTGAGCGTGTCGTCGGAGCCGGCTCCGGCGCCGCTCGCCCCGGCGCACCCTGCTGAGGCGCTGACGACGCCGATGGTCAACGCGATCGCCGCCGTTCGCCATCCGATGCGAGTTCTTCTCATGATCACTCCTTCGTAACCGCTGGTGCGAGGCGATCGAATCGGGTACGGCCGCCGGGTTTGAAGTATGTCGCTTTCTACGACGCCCGTCAACTACAGTGTGCTGGATGGCGGCATTGCGGTGTCTTCCGGCGATCTCCGGTCGGCGAAACGGTGATTTGATCCGTCGGATTACCTGACGCGCGTACGCGCTTGTGTGCACAATCACACCGCGATACTCTGGGCGCACCCCTCCGACGCGACCTGAGAGGAGCATGCGCGGGTGACCTATTACCATCACGCCGTCGTCGACTCCCCCCAGATCCCCCGCGACCTCGACAGCTCATCGGCACAGAGCGTCATCATCACGCTCCTGGGAGAGCTCTGGCCGCTCGGCGAACCCGCGCGAGTGCCGTCGATGGCGATCGCCGACATCCTGAGCAGCATCGGCATCAGCGAGACGGCCACGCGCAGCGCGCTCAGCCGGATGCAACGCAACGGCACGCTCGACCTGCACAAATCCGGACGACGGACGCTGTACTCCATCGCTGGGGAGGTTGCCACGAGCATCCCGGGCAGCACGGAGCTGACGATGGGCTTCGGCGACAGCTCCCGACCATGGTCGGGCGACTGGACCGTCGTCGTGTTCTCACTGCCGGAGTCCCAGCGCGCCGTCCGTCAGAATCTGCGCGACAAGCTGCGGTGGCTGGGATTCGGTCCGCTGCGCGACGGCGTGTGGGTGGCACCACGATGCGAGGCGACGACCGCCCTCGCGGAGCTCGGCGACCTTCTGCCCGACAATGCCGTCGTGCTGCGTTCGCAGGAGTTCTTCGGCGCGGTCGACGTCGAGACCGCATGGCCGCTCGAACCGGTCCGCGACGCCTACGCGTCGTTCATCGAGGACTTCCGGCCCTACATGTTCTCGTTGCGGGCCAGTACTGTCGCGCCGACTGAGGCGTTCCGGGTGTGGACGTCACTGCTCGGCCGATGGCGGGCGTTCCCGACGATGGATCCCGACCTGCCCGCCTCCCAGATGCCGGCGGACTGGCCCCAGCGCGAGGCACGGCGCACGTTCATCGCCGTGCACGACGGCTGCACACCGCTCGTGCAGTCCCTCGTGCGCTCGATCGTGGAGCGTTACGACCCGCGCCTCGCCGAAGACGCCCGGGCCGTGCCGGTGGCCGAGGCGCTGGCTCACGCCCGTGGCTACCTCGCCGCCCTGCGGGACGAGAAACGCGCGGCGGGTTCCGTACCCATGCGGCCCTCGACCGTCGGCTGACGGACGTGCCCGCACCGGGCCGTGGCCGGTCGGCCTGTCTCACGACGAGCGCTTCGGCATCAATACGGCAACCGGGTCGCCCGCTGCGAAAAGCCCGACGTGACGGACGACGGCGTCGTTGCACGGCAGGCAGGGACGAAGAGCGGGCGGGAGCGAGATGGCGCCCGCCCGCTCTCCCATCCGACGGCGTCTCAGCCGTGGTTCGCGTACGGGTTGACCAGTGCGTCGCGCAGCTCCTCGGGCACGCCCTCCTCCGTCGCGCTCGGGCCGTCAGCCGCAGGGAAGGATTCCGTCATCGACATCGGCATCGTGCTGTTGCGGTACATGTTGAGGGAACCGAGAGACGGCTTCCACGTGTTCGGCTTCCAATCCGGCACGTAGTTGCGATAGCCGCCGGTGTTCAACTCGATGCGCAGAGACGACGGCTCACGGAAGTACACGTAGCTCTGCTCTCCGATGCCGTGCACGGACGGGCCGTACTCGATCCGCGTCCCGTTCTCGTCGAGGACGTCGGCGGCCATGAGGAGCTCGTCCCGGGAGTCCAGCCAGAAGGCGACGTGATTGACGCGACCGGCTCGCGTCGAGCCGTCCAGAACGATCCCGAGGTCATGCGACTTCTCGTTGGTCGTCAGCACGGAGAAGACCGATATCGGCGCTTCGTCGAGGACGGTGCGCGCCATGATGCGGAATCCGAGCACCTCGTTGTACCACTTGGCGAACTCGTCGACATTGCTAGCGGCGATCGTCACGTGGTCCAGCTGCCGCGGTGCGCCGGCGAATCGGCTGCGACGCGACGGTCGATCGGGGAAGATCGAGGCTGTGTCGCCCTCCGTCTCGTGATGGTGCGTGACATCCCAGTGGAGCGTCATGGAGTGCCCCCACGGGCCGATGAAGCGGTACGCGCGGCCGATCTGAGCCACGTCGTCGAGCCACTCCCCGTGCACGCCGGCGGCTTCGATGCGGCGAGCGGCCTCGTCCAGCGCCTCGGCGCTCGAGGTGCGCCATGCCATGGTCGCCATTCCCGGCTCGGTGCCCGGCACCACGACCAGCGAGTAGGCGTAGTAGTCACCCCAGCACCGGAGGTAGACCGCGCCGTCGCGGCGGTCCACCACGGTGAGGCCGACCTGTTGCTCGTAGAAGGCGACGGATTCCTCGACGTCCGGCGCCGTGATCTCGAGGTACGAGAGGTGAGAGAGCAGCTTAATCATCGTTGACCCTTTCGGAGAGCCGTTGTGGCGCCTCCCACGATCCGCTCGCGGCGGGAATCAGGGAAGTCGACGTAAGGTATGGCGGGTATAGATAGTTCTGATACGCCGACACGCGGCCTTGGAGAGGGGACACGGATGCCTCGTCGTGGAAGCCTGTCGCGCCTCGATCTCAACTTGCTCACCCCCCTCGACGCGATCCTCACCGAGCGCAGCGTGAGCCGCGCGGCGCAACGTCTGCAGCTGAGTCAGCCCTCGCTCAGCGCGGCGCTTGCGCGGCTGCGGACGCACTTCGGCGACCCGCTGCTCGTGCGCCGTGGAAACCTCTACGACCTGAGTCCGCTGGCGCGAAAGCTCGCCGACCAGGTGTCGGCGACGCTGGAGAGCGCCCGCCGCATCTTCGAAGAGCAGGGCGAATGGGACCCGACGACCGCGACGCGAGAGTTCTCCGTCTACATGTCGGACTATGCCCTCTGCACGATCGCGCCGATCGTCTCCCGGATCGCGTCGGTCGACGCGCCCGGGGTGCGGTTCCGTTTCCTGCTGCAGGGCTCCTCGATCATCGACGAGGCTGATGAACGGCTCCGCTCCGTGGATGCGCTCATCGCCCCGCATGGAATGATCGCCGATCTGCCGCACACCGCCCTGTGGCGCGACGAGTGGGTGGTGATCGCCGACGCCGGCAACGCGGCCGCGCGCCGGGGCCTCACGACCGACGATCTCGCGACGTCGCCGTGGGTTCACACCTTTCAGACTCCGACCGCGTCGACCCCCGCCCTGCGGCAACTGCAGTATCTGGGGATCGAGCAGCACGTCGAGGCGACGGTCGAGAGCTTTCAAGCAGTCCCCCTCTTCGTGCGCGGCACCGCCCGCCTCGGCCTGCTGCAGCGGGGGCTCCTCTCCTCGCTGCCGTCGCTCGACGGCCTCCTCGCGGTCGAGTCTCCGGTCGCTCTCGCACCGGTGGTGCCTGCGCTCTGGTGGCACCCGTCCCACCATGGCGACCCAGGACACGCATGGATGCGGGCGATCTTCGCGCGCGCCGGTGAGCTCCACAGCAACGAGATCCCGTCCGGCGGGGAGCAAACGGCGAGCACGTAATCATGTAATTCTTGACATGTCGTTGCTGTCATCGCATACTTCTCATCGAAGACGTCGAGGAGGACAGGCTGATGCCAGGAGGCGATGCGACGGCGGCGCGTGCCGTCACGGCCTCGATCGCCGACGCGCGGCATTGGGCGCTGTCGCGGCTGGAGGAGTCCCAGCATCCGTTCGACGGAATCGACGTCCCACGAGCACGTTCCGTACTTCTCACGCTGGAAAGCATCGAGCCCGAGCCTTGGGTCGCGGCATGGATGTCGGTGGCGAACGACTTCGCTCAAGAGGCACGCCGGTGGGACCCCGAGACGCGGGCGGAAGAGGCCGGGACCGCGTGGTGGCAGGCGTATCAGTTCGCGCGCATCGCCCGATTCCCCACGCCCACCCACCCCGTGAAGTCGGTGGCCTACGACTCCTCCCGGGAGTTCTTCGCCAAGGCACTCTCGCTCGTCGCACGCCCGGTCCAGGGGGCGACGGTGCCGGTAGACGGCGACAGCCGCGAAGGCCGCGACGTCGTGCCCTTCTTCCTCGCTACGCCCGATGCTCAGGCCACCACTCGATCTCCCGTCGTCGTCGTGTTCAGCGGGATCGACACGTTCAAGGAGGAGACCTACGTCCGGACCGCGGGACTGCGATCCCGCGGGGTAGCGACCCTGCACGTCGACATCCCCGGTACCGGCGAATCGCCCGTCCACGCGGGGGTCGCCGCCGAGCGGATGTGGACCCCGATCTTCGACTGGATTGAACAGAGCGACCTCGACGCCGCACGAGTGGGGGTGCTGGGGATGTCGTTCGGCGGATACTGGGCCACGAAGTTGGCACACACCCACAGGGAGCGCCTACGCGCAGCCGTCAACTGGGGCGGCGGGATCCATCGGACCTTCCAGCCCGGATGGCAGGATCGTTCGCGCATCGCGGCCACGTTCGTCCCCGATCTCGACGCGGCGCGCGCCAGCATCTTCGGTCTGCGCAGCCTCCACGACTACGCACGCCTCCTCCCCGGACTCTCGCTCCTCGATCAAGGCATCCTCGGCGAGCCGTCCAGCCCGCAACTCCTGGTGGGTGGCACGGATGACCGGCAATCGGATCCCACCGACATCCATCTCGCCCTCGAACACGGCTCGGCGAAGACGGCTCGCCTCTACCGGGGTGGGCATGTGAGCGCGCCCGACGCTCCCTCGACGATCTTCGATTGGCTCGCGTCGCAACTGGCGTAGCTCGACATCACCGGAAAGGACACCGTGGACACTGTCATGTCTGAGAACTCGTCCCCGCGCAGAAGCGTCTGCATCGTCGGGGCGGGGATCGCCGGTCTGACGACGGCGATCGCCCTCGCGCGTCGGGGGTGGAAGGTGGAGATCCTCGAGGTGAGCCCTGACGGGCGTACGGCAGGCTGGGGCCTCGCACTGACAGGCCCGTCCCTGCGCGCGCTCGACAGCTTGGACCTCGCCGAGCGGATGCTGGACAGCGGCTACGGCATGTTCCGGATCGTGAACTGGGAACCGACGGGCGAGGAGATCGAGATCTCCCCTCCCCCCCTTCTCGGCCCCGGCTCGCCGGTCATGGCGGGAATCTCCCGGCCCGACCTGCATCGGATCCTGGCTGCGGAAGCGAACCGCCTGGGAGTGGCGGTGACCTACGGATCCAGCGTGGCCCGCATCGTCCAGGATCCCGACGAGGTCAGATTGGAACTCGAGGACGGAAGCCATCGGCGGGCCGACCTGGTGGTCGGTGCGGACGGCATCCGCTCGCGTGTCCGCGAGGAGCTGGGGTTCGCCGACCCGCTGGAGTACACCGGACAGGCGGTGTGGCGTGCGCAGATCCCCCGACCCTCCTGGGCGACGGCGATCAACACCTTCGCGCTGAGCGACCGTCAGACGGGCGTCGTGCCCATCAGCGCCGAGTCGGCGTACGTGTTCTTCACCGAGAACGACGCCTCACGCGAGATCATCCCGGACGAGCTCCTCCCGGCCCGCCTGGCCGCCGAGCTCAAGCCTTTCGCCGGCCGCGCGGCTGAGCTTCGCGACGCCGTCCGCACGTCGCCCAGCGTCATCCGCCGCCTCGCGCAGACGATCATCGTCGAGAGCCCATGGAACGTCGGGCGCGTCGTCCTCGTCGGCGACGCCAGCCATGCGCCTTCTCCTCAGATGGCCAGCGGTGCCGCGCTGGCCATCGAGGACGGCGTCGTGCTCGCGGAGGAGCTCGCGTCCGTGCCGGAGGTCGAGCAGGCTCTGCAGGCCTTCACGGAACGCCGCTTCGATCGCTGCGCGACCCTGGTCAAGACTTCGGCCCGAATCGCACAACTGGAGCAGTCCGCGAGGCATCGCGAGTCCCACGAGCTCATCGACCGCTGCCACGGGCTCATGGCGCAGCCCGTGTGAGCGATCACCCCACCCACCGTTGACCCGAACAACGCGAGCAAAGGAGCACGCATGTCCACGCAAACCCTTCCCGATGTCCGACGAGGGGGAGCAGCCCGGGCTGCTCTCCTCCTCGGCGCAGCCTGCATGCCGATCCTCGGCTCGACATCGATCGCACCGCTGCAGCCGGCCATGGCTGCAGCGTTCCCCGAGCAGGCCGGCGCCGAGGTGCTCGTCGCCCTCATCCTCACCGTCCCCGCCCTCATGATCGGGCTGACCGCACTCGTGGCGGGGCGGATCATCGACCGGGTCGGCCGCAAGCGCGTGCTCGTGGTGACGCTCCTCGTCTACGCCCTCGCGGGAACCGCACCGCTGTGGTTGCCGACCCTGCAGAGCATCCTCATCAGTCGGGTGTTCGTGGGGCTGGCGGAGGCGGCGATCTTCGCGGCAGCGATGGCGACGATCTCCGACCTCTTCGACGGACACCGCCGCGCACGCTACTTCGGGCTTCTCACGCTGGTGACCGGCCTGGCGGCCGTCGTTTTCATCGCCGCATCCGGCGCGCTCGGCAACGCCAGCTGGCGCACGCCATTCTGGCTCTACGCCATCGCGCTCCCGCTGGCGATCCTCTCGGTATTCGTGCTCGAGCGCGACCGGCCGCACACCACCGAGGTCGCGCTGCCGCCGATGCACTGGCGGCGCCTGCTCGCCCCGATCATGTTCACCCTCGTCGGCGGCGCGGCGTTCTACGTCCCTGTCGCGATGCTGTCGCTCCGACTCGCAGAGATGGGCGTCACGGCCTCCGCCGTCATCGGAGCGATCAGCGCCGTCGCCGCCCTGGCGCTCGCCCTGGCCGCCCTCGCCTTCCCTGCGCTGCTGCGTCGCATCCCGCGCGTCCTGCTCGCCGGCGCCTTCGCCGTACTCGGGATCGGCGTCGTGGTCCTCGGCGTCGCCGGAACCCTCCCGTACGTCATCGCAGGCGCGATCGTGGCGAACATCGGGGGCGGCGTGCTGATCTCGACGCTGCAAAACTGGATCGTGCAGGGGCTGCCGTTCGATCAGCGCGGTCGCGCATCGGGCGCCTCCACGGGAGCGCTCTTCGTGGGTCAGTTCCTCTCGCCGCTCGTCGTCTTCGCGCTCGCCGCGGTCACAGGTCTCGGGCCGGCGGTCGCCATCCTCGGCGCGGGTGCTCTGCTCGCCGCGGTGGTCGCGGTCTTCGTCGGCCGACTGCACGCGGAAGAGCCGCCCCGCTGAGGCGATCGTTCGCCGACCAGAAGGACGCCCCGCGCCGTGAGCGCGGGGCGTCCTCGCGTGGGAGGCGGGGCGCCGTGGGTCAGGCGCGCCAGCCTGTCACCTTCGACATGGGGAACCGTCCCGCCTTCGCCGTGCCTGATATCACGTCGCCGTCGATCTCGAGCGTGTAGATCACCTTCAGGGGGAGCGGCTTCGTCAGGTCCACGGCGCAGGTCAGCGTCGCCCCGCGAATCGTGCCGTCGGCGATGACCACCGACTCGTCCTTGGTGTGGGCGGTGCCGGTGAGGGCCTCTCCGTCGGTAACGATGTGCAGAGTGGCCTGTTGCCGGCCGAGCGGAGTCGCGATCTCGATGTTCCACGTACCGTCAGCGTTCGTCATGGTTGTGCTCCTTCTGCGAGGATTCGGGTCGGTCGATGCGGGGAGCGACGACTTTGAGGGCCGCGACCGGGCACGCGCGGGCGCCCGCGGCGGCCGCGTCTTCCAGGTCGCGGCTGATGACGGCCACCCGCAAGCGGACGTAACCCTCGTGATCGATCTCATAGACGGAAGGCGCGACCTGGAAGCAGAGACCGTGACCTTCGCATGCCCCGAGGTTGACGTCGATGTCCATGGCCATGCTCACCTCAAGAAGCGGCCGTGACGCGGATGGGCACCGACTTCAGCCCCCGCACGATGGGATTCATGCTCACGACCACGTCGCCGGCCGGCTCGATGCTGTCGACCTGCGCGGCGAGGGCCTGCAGGAGGGTCACCACCTCCATGCGCGCAAGACCCTGCCCGGCGCAGCCGTGCGGGCCATACCCGAAGGCGACGTGATCGAGCGGGTTGCGGTCGAGCTGGAAGTCGTCGGGGTTGTCGTACTTGGCGGGGTCGTGGTTCGCAGCCCCCCAGTTGAGCATCACCTTCGACCCCGCCGGGATGGTGACGCCGCCGATGGTGGCCTCACGCGTCGCCACCCGCCAGAAGCCGACGACCGGAGAGTGCCAGCGCATCGTCTCCTCGAAGATGGGAGCGGCGAGCGACGGGTCCGCCTTCAGGGCCGCCCAGATCTCGGGGCGTTCGCAGAAGAGGCGGAACAGCGCGCTGATGGCGTTGACCGTCGTGTCCATGCCGGCGGTCAGGTACGCCGTGATGAGGCGGGTTCCCTGCAGCGGAGTGATCTTGCCGGCGTCGACCGCATCCATGATCTTCTCGCCCCAGCCTCCGGGCACGAGCTTCTCGCGATCGCCCATTCCCTCGAGCCACTCGTGATACGCACCCATCTCCTCCAGGTGCGAGAGAAGATAGTCGCCGAACGGCCCCATCCCGGCGAACGTCGCATCCGCACCAGGCTGCAGCTTCTCGCGGCCCTCCAGCGGCAGGCCCACGAGGTCTCCCACGACATTGATGGGGAAGACCCGCGAGATCTCCCGGACCGCGTCGAACTCGCCCCGCGCGACATTCTCGGCGACGATGCGCTCGGCGTACTCGGCGATCTGCGCGCGGATCTTGCCCAGCCCGCGCGGCGCGAGCTGATCGCCGAGCACCTCGCGAAGGACGGTGTGGTCGGGTGGGTCGGTCGACAGGATCGTCCCCGCGATGACGTTGTTGATCTCGGGCGTGAGAGCGACCCCCTCGCCGGAGGAGAACGTCTGCCAGTCCGCCGCGACGGCTTTGATCTCCTCGTAGCGGGTCAAGACGTAGAAGTCCCACTTGGTCGAGTACACCGCGGCCGCCTGCTGACGCAACCGCGCCAGCTGCGGGAAGGGATCGGTGACGAATTCCGGGCCGAACAGGTCGACGTCGGTCTCGGGTCGTACGGCGCTCATGGGCATGTCTTGTCTCCTTTGCCAATACATACGGACGGGTTCTAGGTTCGGAGCGGGCTCATTCGATCCGCCGGCGCAGGGGCTTCCGTCATCGCTCGAAGTCGAGCCGCGGGTATCCGGAAGTTGAGAGCCACCGCAGCTGTCGTCATGCCGGCGTCGCTCCATCGCAGCAGAGCTCGGCGCTCGCTCGGATCGCCCTCCTGCACCTCGGGTTCTCCGACGAACGGCGGCTCACCGGCGATCTTCACATCCAGGCCGAACTGCTCGGTCCAGAAATAGTGGTCGGGGGTGTATGCCGCAGCATACGGGTCGATAAGGGTGGATGCCGCGGCACGACCCTGCACCACGGCGTTGCTCCAGTGCGGCGTTCGGCGGAACGACCGCGGCGCCAGTTCGCGCGTGACCACGTCACCGGCAGCGACGATCCCGGGCGCCGCCTCACAGCGCGCATCGACGACGACACCGCCCGCGATGCGGAGGCCGGAACCCGTCAGCCACTCGGTGTTGGGCAGGTCGCCGGCCGCGGAGACGACGAGGTCGGCCGACAGCACCGACCCGTCCCCCAGAAGCACCCCCGATACGGGGTCACCGACCAGTTGCACCGGGCCGTCCGAGACGATGATCCGAAGACCGAGACTCCCGGCGACGCCGCGGATGTAGGACGACAGCCACACACCCAGCAACGCGACGAGGGGCTCCTCGCTGCCGACGACCGTCACGGCCAGCCCGTGGCGCATCAATGTGGACGCGACCTCCATGCCGAGGAAGCCCCCGCCCACGACGACCGCGGTCGACGCGGTCGCCAGTCGGCCGGCGATCGCCTCGGCGTCCTGGAGAGTGCGGACCACGTGCTCACCCGTCTGCCCCGGGTCAGCCAGTCGTCGCGCACGCGCGCCCGTGGCGATCACGAGGCCGTCGTACTCCATCGTCGAACCGTCGGCGAGAATGACCTGGCGCTCCTGCGTTCGCAGACCGATCGCCTCCCTCCCGAGGAGGACGTCGACATCATCGGGCAGCGCCGCCAGTGCGGCGCTCTGCGCGGTCTGCGTGCCGGCCAGCACGCCCTTCGACAGCGGAACGCGCGAGTACGGCGGCGACAGCTCCTCGCTGACGAGAGCGAGCCGACCGCCCCAACCCGCCGTCCGCAGGGCGCCGGCGGCGGTGACACCGGCGATCGAGCCGCCGACGACGACGATCCGATCGAGTGTCACGACCCGAGCCGGGCGAGGAGCCAGTCGATGACGGTGGGACCGACAGGCCCCCGGCCCATGTGACCGCCTTCGAAGAGCCGTGCCGTCTTGGGATCACCATGCTCGAGGGCGAGGTGGATGTCGGTGGCGTCGTTCTGCTGGTCATCCTTCCCGTTGACCAGCAGCAACGGGCAGCAGTGCTGGTCCAGCACACCCTGGTCGAGCAGCGAGAGCTCCGGGCATCGGGCGATGTAGTCCTCGAACGTGCTCTCTCCGAAGATCCGCGCGCGTGAGGGGCCGAGGTCCATCAGGTACGTCGACGCCGTCCGGGACTTCTCCTGCCACTCCGGTTGGAACGTGCGGTGGATGCCGCCGCCCCAGTTCACCGCGGCGCGAAGCTTGTCGCGATGCGTGTGAGCGAGCTTCGTCGACCAGTATCCGCCGAACGACTGGCCCACCGCGCCGACGCGCGACTCGTCCAGATCGCTTGCGGCGATCCATTCGAAGACGGGGTCCCACATCCGCTCGGCGGCGACGCCGGCGAACACGGGTGCTTCTCCCACCCCCGGCATGTCGATGTGGATAGTGGCGACGCCTCGTGCCCGCAGCGACGCGGTGCGGATGTAACTCTCCTCTTTCCACATGTCGATACCGCCCCACACCATCGCCACGGGCACCGGACCGCTGACGGCGGGCGGGCGGGCCACGTAGAAGACCACCTCGCTGCGCGCTTCACGGTCGCCGAAATCGATCGGGATCGCGACACGCTCGAGAGCCGGCTCGTCCAGGGCGACCGCGCGGAGGAAGAACTCTCGCGACCGGTCGTAGGCGGCCTGCTTCGCGGGGTGCACGGGAGTGGGGAATCTCGCGACGAAGCCGAACTGGTACGCCTGCCACCAGGCATCGCGGGCCTCGGCGTACCGTCCTTCGCGCTCGGCGGCGTCGCCTCGATGGGCGAATCGCTCGGCGACCTCCAGCCACGCCGACGACCACGGCTCAGGCTCGAGGCCTCGCAGGGACTCGATGACCGGCCGCGCGGCGTCGGCGTCGATCGCGTTGAAGGGATGAGCCCCCTCGTCCAGATGCGCGCGCAACCACTCGCGAGCGTTCTCCAGCGTTCGAACGCCGGTGATCGGGTCTACGCCCGCAATCGCTACCGCTGCCATCAGACCTCCAGGTGCGGGAAGGCACAGTCCCGTCGAATGCAGTATGCGAAAGCGGAATGAGTATGTCAAGCTTTACATGTTCATATTCACACGAAGGAGACAGCTCCGTGAAACTCGCATCGTTCCAGTACGAGGGCCGCGACGACGTCGGCATCGTCGAGCCCGACGGCATCCTTCCCCTCGGGTCGCTCTTCGCCGAGGCGCCGACCTCCATGCGGGATGTGCTCGCGTGGCTGGCCGACGGCGGCCGCGTCCCCGCGGCACCGGGCGTCCCCGCCCTGCCGTTCGAGGACGTGAAACTGCTCCCGGTGGTTCCGGACCCTGCAGCGATCTGGTGCGCCGCGCTGACCTATCTCAGCCATGTGCGCGAAGGCGGGGACAGGCCCGTGCCGGACTACCCTCTCTTCTTCCTCCGGGTCGCGAACAGCCAGATCGGCAGCGGAAGGCCGATGCTCGTACCGACGGTGTCGTCCGAACTGGACTACGAGGGCGAGCTCGCCGTCGTCATCGGCAAGGGTGGTCGCGACATCCGGATGCAGGACGCCCTCTCCCACGTCGCCGGATACACGTGCTACAACGACGGCTCCGTGCGCGACTGGCAGCGGCACACGTCGCAGATCACGATGGGGAAGAACTTCGACGCAACCGGGGGCTTCGGCCCGTGGCTCGTGACGCCCGATGAGTTCACCCCGGGCGACCAGCGGATGACGACGCGGCTGAACGGGCAGGTGGTTCAGGACACCACCGTGGATCAGCTGCTCTTCCCGATCGAGTATCTGATCCACTACGTCTCCACGGTCTCGACGCTCCGAACCGGAGATGTGATCGTCACCGGGACCTCCGGGGGCGTGGGCGTGCGACGGAACCCGCCGTTGTTCCTGCGGCCGGGCGACGTCGTCGATGTCGAGATCGAGGGGATCGGTGTGCTTCGAAACCCCGTGGAGCTCGCCCCCGCCGCCGCAGGCGGGGGCTTCGAGGCCTATCGCCCCGACGTGGCGGAAGCGGGTGTCCGATGACACGGCATCAGCGCCGCATCGTCACCGGCCACGACGAAGCCGGAAAGGCGGTCTTCCTGGCGGACGGCCCGACTCCCAACGTCTGGCAAGCGCCCGACGGCGGGCCGGTGTTCGAGTTGTGGAGCCACGAGGGCGCCCCTGACATCGACGGCGCGTTCGCCGACCCCGTCCTCGGCCCCACCAGCTTCTCGCCGCCACGAGGGGGCTCGATCCTGCGCATCGTCGACTTCGCCCCGCGCGATCCGGCCGACCGTGTCCATATGCATCGCACTCCGTCGCTCGACTACTGCTACGTCATCGAGGGAAGCATCGTCGCGGTGCTCGATGATGAGGAGCGGTTGCTGTCCGCCGGGGACGTCCTGATCCAGCGCGGCACGAACCATGGCTGGCGCAATCAGTCGGACGCGCCCTGCCGGGTGCTCTTCGTCCTGCTCGACGCCGCCGCACCCCCGGAATGATCGTCACGGACCAACACATGTCAGTAGTGACATGTCTGTTCGGATGCTAGATTTCCTCCGTGTCCCTCAGATATGCGATCCTCGGGTACCTCAGTTCGGGGAGCGGATCAGGCTATGACCTCGTCCAGCAGCTCGACGGTGGCCTCGGCTGGTTCTGGGCGGCGTCCCACAGCCAGATCTACCCCGAGCTGAGGCGACTCGAGAGCCAAGGGCTCATCGCCGGCACGTCGACCACCGTCGGCGAGCGACTCGAGAAGCGGATCTACTCCCTGACCGACCAGGGCGCCGACGAGCTTCGGGCCTGGACCAGCAAGGCACCCGAGTATCGCCCTAATCGCGACCCCGAGCGGCTGCAGCTGATCTTCGCCGACGACAATGGCCCCGACGCGATCCGCCGCCATCTCGAGGCGCACCTCGAGCATTTCCGAGGTCGGCGAGCGCAGGTGGCCGAGATGCGCGACCGCATCCTCTCCGGAGGGAACAGTCGCGTGCAGCAGCGGCTCGACGCCAAGAGCGAGGCGGGCAGAGAGCTGACGCTCCTGCTGCGGGATCTCGCTTACGGGGGCGACATGCAGCGCGCAGACGCCGAGATCGCGTGGGCGACCGACGCGCTCGCACGCCTCGACCGGCTCGCGCATGCGGAGGGAACCGCGCGCGCGGACGCGGAGTGAGGGGCTCACGCCTGCAGCGGCGGAGACCGGGCTCGTCGCTGGTCAGGCGACCGTCACCGGGCGGGTTCCCGCGACCGAGGCCGACCATTCCCGGGCGAGCGTCCGCGCACCGACGGCGTCGCGCGCGATGCCGAAGACGTAGCGATCGGGCCGAACCATCACCGCCGACGCGTCGAACGCCGCCAACCACGCCCCCAGCACTCCGTCGTCATCGTGCAGGTCCGCGCCGAGCACTAGGGTGCGCACATCGTCGGTCGTCGTGAGCGGTTCGAGAGCCAGCAAGACCTCGTCGTCCCCGAGTACCGCATCCAGCCTCACGCGACGTCCGCGCGCATCCGTGACCCAGGGCTGCGGGAAGAGCAGACCGACCGCCGGCGAGCCCTGCGGGTCGTCGAGCATGCCGGTGGTGAGACCCGGAATGGCGTCCCGCCACGTCTTCGGGGCCGCCGGAGCCGGATTGCGCATGAGCTCACGCATCCGAGCGTCGCGGGCCTTCGCCTCCTCCTCGTCGAGCACGCAGATGTACCGGCCGTTCGCCACCGCCTGTTCGATGATCGCCCGCACATGCGGCTCGCGCTCGAGCTGATACGTGTCCAGAAGATCCTCGCTCGCGCCCTGGTGCAAGATCGCGCGCAGCTTCCATGTCAGATTGCGCACGTCCCGGATGCCGTGGCACATGCCCTGCCCGTAGAACGGCGGGGTCTGATGCGCGGCGTCGCCCGCCAGCAGCACGCGTCCCCGACGCCAGCGCTCCGCGACGAGCGCGTGGAAGCGGTACACCGCGGACCGGCCGAGCGTCAGCTCACCCTGCCCGAGCCATGGCGTCACGTCGTGAATGAGCCTCATCGCCTCTTCCGGCGCCGCCAGGGCCGTGCCGTCCTCGCCGGGCAGAACCATGAACTCCCAGCGCCGGTGACCCCGCGGCCCCGGGACATAGGTGGCGGGGCGGCGCGGATCGCAGTACATGATCGAGTAGTCGGGACCGGAGCCCTCGTCTGCCACGTCCCCGTCGACGACGATCCACGGCTCGTCGAAACCGTAATCGGTGAGTTCGATGCCGAGCGACTTGCGCAGCGGGCTCGCGGCCCCGTCGGCCGCGATGACGTAGCGGGCGCGCTGTTGCCGCACGCCTCCGGATTCGTCGCGCAGCTCGACCAGCACGTGGTCGTCCCGTTCGCGCACCGACGCACACGTCCAGCCGAGCAGGACCTCCACCCCGGGGGTCTCGCCGGCTCGCCGGCGCAGCAGCGCGTCGAGCTCGGGTTGATAGAACATGTAGTGCGGCATCCAGCCCAGGTCGCCCTCCGTCGCGGCCACCCGGAAATCCCGGATCGGCTGTCCGTCGGCGCCGTTGTGGAGCGCGCCCGAGGTGGCGCGGACGCGCGGAACCAGCTCATCGGCGAGACCGGCGGACTGGAAGATGCGCATCACGTCGGCGTCGAAGTGGATCGCGCGCGGCTTCGGATACACGTCGACGGAGCTGTCGACGACGAGAGTCGTGAGACCGAGGCGTCCGGCGATCAGGCCTGCCGTCGCGCCGACCGGTCCCGCACCGACGACGACGACGTCGATGATGGCGTCGTCGGTCATGCCGACTCCGTCGCAGCGATGACGGGCGTGGACATGTCACGGAAGCCGGCAGGAGGCAACGGGCCCCACAGGACACCCGACTTCTCGGCATCCGACCACACCTCGATCTCCCACTCCTCCTCTGACTCGACCTGCAGCATGTCGGAAGTCACTTCGAGGATCGATCCGGCCGGGTCGAGGTGATAGGTGAAGATATTGCCGCCGATACCGTGGCGCCCGGGGCCCCAGACGAAGTTCTGTCCGCGCGCTGCCAGCACATCGCCGAGCCGCGCGAGCCCACGGACGTCGCTCGTCTCGAAGGCGTAGTGGTGGATGCCGTTGCTTCCCGCGAAGACGGCGACGGTGTGGTGATTCGGGCTGCAGCGCAGCCAGTGTCGCTGATCGAGGAAGCTGTCTGACAGGCGGAACCCGAAGAGGTCGACGAAGAAATCACGGAAGGCACCCGGGTCCTGCGCGGCGAAGCTCAGGTGATCGAGAGATCCGATCACCGGGCCGGAGTCGCGCTCTGCGGCATTGCGGGCATGACCTTCGCCGACACCGATCTCGACCGCGACCCCGTTCGGCGCATGGACTCGCAACGCATCGCCGTGGAGCTCGACGGCGGAGTCAATCTCGACGCCTGCCGCCGCGAGGCGTCGGCGTACCTCAGCGAGATTGTCGGCGGTCGTGTGGAGGGCCATGAAGTCGAACTCCGCCGTATCCGCAGCGTGCAGGATCAGGCATGGCTCCTGGCCCGGGAGCGCGAGCGAGACGCGTCGTCCATCGTCGCTCGCGACGTTCACGCCGAGGATCTCGCGCGCATGCTCGACGGAGCGCTCGAGGTCGGGCACCCGGAATCCCGCCCGAATCAGATGATGATCGAGAACAGTCACAGTTCTTTCCTCCGTGGATAGGTCGCGTTCAGCCGACGAGGCCGAGTTGCCGCCGCGCAGCCGACACGTCGGCGATCGAAAGGTCGAGACCCGCAGCGAGGGCGGCTGCTCGCGCGACGAGCTGAGTGTTGCTCGTCGCGAGCTCGCCGCGACGCAGGTACAGGGTGTCCTCCATCCCCGCTCGGGCGTTGCCGCCGAGGGCGAGGGCGATCGACGTCAGCTGGAGGTTGTTCTTCCCGATCGCGATGATCTGCCAGATCGCGCCCTCGGGCAGCCGCGGGATGATCGTCATGAGGTTCTCGGGCGTCGCTGCCATGCCGCCGCGAACGCCCATCACGACGCTGAACTGAAGGTCGCCCTCCAGCAGACCCTCGTCGCGCAGCCGGAGGCACTCGTCCAGGTGCCCGGTATCGTAGATCTCCAGCTCGGGCTTGATGCCGAGCTCTCGCATGCGCGCTGCGAGCCGCCGCACATCGGCGGGAGGGTTGCGGAACTCCCCACCCGCGAAGGACATGGAACACGGGTTGAGGGTCGCCATCGCGGGCCGCAACTCGATCAGGCGCTCCCGGTCTTCGAACGGGACGGTGAGGCCGACCCCGGTCGAGAGCTGAATGAGGATCGGACAGCGATCGCGGATGAGGTCCACCACCTGGCGCGCGATCCTCAGGTCCGCCGTCGGGCGCTCGAGCTCGTCTCGCAAATGGATGTGCGCCACCGCGGCGCCCGCCGCATAGGCGTCCGCGACCGCCTCAGCGATCTCCTCCGGTGTGGTCGGCAACGCCGGATTGTCCCGCTTCGTGGCGATAGGCCCGGTGGGCGCGACGGTTATGACGACGGACACATTCGCACCGATCTCTGAGTCATGCTGTGTTTTACATGTACATCTTTACATGATGATTCGTCCCGGGGCAAGGAAAATCAATGCAAGGAATCACATGTCACACTTTGCATCTCAGGGGCGAACACCTCTACCGTGCCGGTATGGAATTCGCGCTCGAGTGGGCCGTCAAGGCGAGCCTCGTCTCGTACGTGCAGTCTCGACCCGACGGAATCGTCGAGACGTTTGATGGCGCCGTCCAGCTGCCCGCAGGGTCGTTCGCCTTCCCCTTCGACCGTCTCGTCGACGGGGAACCGCGGTATCGCGGCGGCGTCAGGCTTCGGGCCCACGGCGGACTGCTCGACGTCGCACTGACCGCCCCTCAGATCGCCCCCACGCCGCGCGGGGGCATCTCCGCCGTCGTCTCCTGGGCGGGGGATTCCGCCGAACGCCTGCTCCTCGCGCACATGGACGTCGCCCGATCAGGGTCGCATTGCTGGTCCGGGACCGCCGTGCGGCTGACGGATGACGGCGCCTTCACGCTGGGGGCGCTTCAGTACTACGAGGGCCAGCCGGTGGACGACGTGTTCTTCTGCGCCCCCGAACGGCTGAGCACCTCGGACGAGTGACAGAGACTCCCGACTGGCCGCGCCGAAGTGCGAATCGAGAGCGTTGCCGTTCAGGCGACTGCGCGGGATCGATCGCCCGCTGGAGCGCGCGTCCAGCATTGCGACCAGGCCTGGTTGTCTACGGCCCGTAGATGTGGGAGCTTTCCATCTACGCGCGTAGAGGCGCGACCGCAGAGGAGCGATATGGCAGGGTCGGACGATTCCCGAGGGCGGCTGCTCGTAGCCGGAGCGATCCATATCGATGAGTCGTTCCGCGTGCCACGGCTCCCCGCCGCGGGCGAGACGGTGATTGCCACGGCCCTCGCGCGTTCTCTGGGCGGCAAGGCCGCCAATCAGGCCATCGCCGCACGACGGGCCGGTGCGGCGGTGACGCTGCTCGGCGCCGTCGGCGACGATGCGGACGGAACGCAGGCAACGGACGAGCTCGCCGCGCGCGACGTGAGCACCACCCTGATTCAGCGTCTTCCCGGTGCCCGAACCGACCGCGCCGTCATCTTCGTCGACCCCGCTGGCGAGAACGCGATCGTCGTGCATCCCGTCGCGGCGGAGGCTCTGGACCAGGCGGCCGTGGCGCGGGCTCTCAGCGTGGCGCCGCGCGCGGGGGTCGTCTTGGTGCAGGGAGAGGTACCGCCCGACAACAATCTGGAGGTCGTCGCCCACGCCGTCGAGACGGGTGCCCGCCTCGTGGTCAACCTCGCCCCCTTCTTCCCGCCGAGTGGGCCGTTCGCTCAAGCCGACCCGATGATCCTGAACGAGGTCGAGGCGGCGGAGCTGGCCGGTGCGGCCATCTCAGGGCCCGCCGATGTCGTGACCCATGCGAGTCTCCTGCTCCGCCACTGCCAGTCGGCGGTCGTGACGCTCGGTGGTGAGGGTGCCGTGGTCGTTGCCGCGGGAAAAGCGACTCATGTGCCGGCGGTGCGCGTCGCTGAGATCGTCGACACGACCGGCGCTGGCGACACCTTCGCAGGAACTCTCGCTGCGCGTCTGGCGCTCGGCGACGATCTCATCACGGCTGCAAGCCAGGGAGTGCTGGCGGCCTCGCGGACTGTGGGGCATTTCGGGCCGATCGCGCCCGATCCGATCACCGAGGCCGCCGTACCCGAGGGCGTTGTCCCCACACGGAGCGGTGTGAAGTGATGGCGCGGCGAGCGACACGCGACGACGTCGCCCGGCTCGCCGGGACCTCGACGGCCGTCGTCAGCTATGTGATCAACGACGGCCCCCGGAATGTCTCGGACGAGAAGCGCTCGAAGGTGCTGGCAGCAATGGAACAGCTTCAGTACTATCCGAACGCGCTCGCCCGTTCGCTGGCTGCGACCTCGACCCGGACGATCGGAATGATCGTCCCGAACATCTCGAACGCGTACTTCTCGGAACTCGCGCTCGAGGTGGAGGAGGTCGCGCGGCGCAGCGGTCGCATCGTCTTCCTCGGCAACTCGAACGAGTCGGCGGCATTGGAGACCACCTACGTCGATGCCTTCATCGAACAGCGAGTCGGCGGCATCCTTCTCGTCGGCGTCGCGCAGTCGACCGCGCTGGCACGCGCGGCCGGCGCGGGGATCCCCGTCGTCGTGGTCGACCGCGCGCTGTCGGCCGACGCGGACGCTCCCGGATGGTCGACCGTCAGCATCGACCACCGTGCGGCAGCGCAGACCGCCGTCGTGCATCTGCTGGAGCACGGGCACCGGGAGATCGGATGCCTCAACGGCCCGGCAGACCAGGCGGTCGCGCAGGATCGCCGCCGCGGATGGGAGGATGCGCTGCGGCAGGCGGGCATCGATCCGTCGGCGCAGATGCAACTGAGCCAGCCGTTCTCCCTCGAGGGCGGCCGCGCAGCTGCAGCGGCCGTCGCGGACGCATCGCATCGCCCGACGGCGTTGTTCGTCGCCAGCGACGAGCAGGCGCGCGGCTTCATCTCCCACGCCGGAGAGCGCGGAATCCGCGTCCCGGACGATCTCTCGATCGTCTCCGTGGACGGCACGCGCGAGGGAGCGTACGCCAACCCACCGCTGACCACGGTCCAGCAGCCCTATCGCCACCTGGCCGAGGCCGCTCTCAGCTCTTTGCGCCTCACCGACGCCCACAACACCTTCATCGAGACCCGCCTCGTCACCCGGCGATCGTGCGGGTGCACGGCCTCGCCCAACACGGAGAAATAGCAATGGAATACATCACCGATCAGGAACGCGCGTTCGGTATCTCGCAGGAGCCGTACGGGCTTGCGACGAACGAGCTGCAGCAGGCGCGGGAGACGGGGCACGACGTCACCCGATGGGAAGCGCAGCTGGCACAGCTCGACCCGCGTGACGACGAGGCGCTCACGGCGCTGTATCGCACGCTTCCCCAGCGACCCGCCCGCGGATGGGATGCCTTCGAGGCCTCCGAGCTCGATGCGATCGTCGCTGCTCTTCCCGCCCCCGGTTCACCCCGGACCGTCGATCGCCGCGAGGAACGCGTCGCCGGGGCCTGGTACGGGCGGATCGCCGGCAACATGCTCGGCAAGCCCGTCGAATTCGGCTGGCCTCGCGCCCGCATCACCGCCTACCTCGAGGAACGCGACGCCTTGCCGTTGGACGACTACATCCCCATCGACGATGAAGCGACCGCTGCCGATCAGGGGTTCTTCCTGTACGAGGGGCTCTCGCGCGGACGGGTGGACGGCGGCGTCCGTGACGACGACATCGACTACACCGTCCTGGGGCTGCATCTCCTGGAGACCTACGGAGCGAGGTTCACACGATTCGACGTGGCGAGGGAGTGGCTCACCCGGTTCCCGGCCTACCAGGTGTACACCGCCGAACGTGCGACATACCAGAACCTCGTGCGCGAAGTGCCACTCGAGTCAGCGGGCGAACACCACAACCCTTACCGGGAGTGGATCGGCGCGCTGATCCGGGCGGATGCGTTCGGGTACGCCTTCGCCGGGGACCCTCGCGGCGCCGCCCTCGTGGCATACGCGGATGCCTCGTTGAGCCACCGCGCGAACGGGATCTACGGAGAGATGTGGGCGGCCGCACTCATCTCGAGCGCCTTCACCGCCGCAACGCCCGAGGAGTCGGTACGCGAGTCGCTCAACCACGTTCCCGCGACCTCCCGGCTCGGCCGCGAGATCGCGCTCGTCCTGGACCACTACCGCGACGGATGGACGTGGGAGCAGACCCTCGACGCGCTCGATACCCGGTACGAGCGTATGAGCTGGGTGCACACCCTCAACAACGCCGGCGCCCTCGCCGCCGCTATCCTCTGGGGCGAGGGGGACTACACCACCACGATCGGCTATGCCGTCCGGGCCGGTCTCGACACCGACTCGATCGGGGCAACGGCGGGGTCGTGGGCGGGCGCCTTCGCGGGCATCGACGCGATCCCCTCCCACTGGATCGAGCCGCTGCACGACCGGACGAGCTGCGCGCTCTTCGGCTATGGCGAGCTCACGATCAGCAGCCTCGTCGCCCGCACACTCGCACTGCAGGTGGCGTCATGACCGCGATCACGTCGTCCCTGGACGGGGGGAGCAGGCTGCACTCCCGCCATGACGAATTCGACCCGCCGACCCGCGGCGTCGGCCTCGTCGGCAAGTTCGCGGTGTTCGCCGGTCTGACGGCGGTGGCGATGGTGGCCACGGAGCCGATGCTGCTCTGGGGGCTGCTGACGGCCTCTCTCATCTTGATGCTGAGCACCGGGCTGCACGCCAAGACCCTCTGGGCTGCGGTGAAACCGCTGTCACCGGTGATCCTGCTCCTGTTCGTCTTCAGCGGGCTGTTCTACGACCCTGAAGCGGCGCGCACCCCGTTCGCCCGCACCGTCCTTCTCCCGCTCGTGCAGACCGACTTCATCGCCCTGACAGTCAGCGTCGGCGGCATCCTCGTCGGCGTGGCCTTCATCGCGAAGCTGCTGCTCATGATGTCCGCGTCCATCTACATGATCGGGACCACGCCGATGGAGCAGCTTCTCGCTGCGCTGCAGAAGATGCGCGTCCCGAACGCCATCGGGCTGATGATGTCGACGGCGGTGCGGTTCATCCCCACCATGACGGGCGAGGTCGCCACGATCAAGGACGCGCAGCGGGCGCGCGGAGCTGGCGCCAGCGCGCAGAAGGGTGCGCGCCGTCAGCCGGTACAGGGGACACTGCCCCTCTTCGTTCCCATGATCGTGTCGTCGATGCGCCGGGCCGACACCATGGCGATGTCGATGGTGTCCCGCGGCTACGGCTTCGCGAAGGAGCGCACCGTGCTGACGTCTCTGCACGTGAGCCGATGGGACTACCTCGTCGTCGGGGTCATGACTCTCGCCGTCGCTGCCTTCTTCGTCCTGCGCTCTCAGATCGGCCTCGGCTCGGTATGAGCACGCCCGTCCACACACCCGATAACCACGAACAGAAAGAACGAGCATGACCAGCAACGATGCACCAGCTCCGCAGTCCGGGACTCCCAAGGTCGTTCGATCCAAGAGCTTCTTCACCCCCGTCCGCATCTCCCGGATGGCGATCCTGGTCGCCCTTTCGGCGGTGGGAGCCTTCATCAAGATTCCGACGCCCACCGGCGACGCCGGTCTCGACTCCGTGCCGGCCTATTTCGCCGCGATGATGAAGAAGTGGGACTGGAAGGAGGCGGCGATCATCGCGATCCTCGCCCGATTGCTGGCCGCAGCGGTCGTCGGATTCCCCCTCGGCCTGCCCGCGCAGATCGTCCTCGCATTCGCTAACGCGAGCTGGGTCGCCGTCATCGTGCGGATCGCGCGCATCCGGTGGGGCTACATCGCCGCGATCGTGGCGACGCTGGTGTGGGCAGTCATCCTGACCCTGTTCCCGGCGCTGGGGATCCTCTTCCTCGGCTTGAACTTCCAGGCCGCCTTCGCCTTCGGCATCGCGGGGCTTCCGGGCCTGTTGGTAGCGGCCGGAATCGCGGTGGTCATCGCCGTCGCCGCCGCACGGGCAGTCCAGAACACCGCGATCGCCAAGTAGCGCCCGCCGAACCTCAAGGAGACACTCATCATGGAAATCATCGCGATCGTCGGATTCTTCATCCTCAGCTTCGTGCCGCTGCTGGCGTACGGCATCTACACCGCCCGGTTCGGCGAACCGATCAAGGCCGACAAAGTGCGGGCTCCCCGCCGGAGCCGGGCGTGATCGAGCTGCAGTCCGTCTCGTTCCGCTACGGCGAAGACCTCCCCCTCGCTCTCGATTCGGTCGATCTCTCCATCCGCGCCGGCGAGTTCGTCGGCGTGGTCGGAGCGACCGGATCGGGTAAGAGCAGCCTCGCGTACGCCATTCGCGGAATGATCCCCAGTTTCTTCGAGGATGGAGAGATGAGCGGCCGAGTGATCGCCGCGGGATACAACGTCACCGAGAGCGACGCACAGTTCTCCGCCGACAAGCTCGGGATGGTGTTCCAGGATGCCGCGTCGCAGGCTTTCGGCTCGACGGTGCTGTTGGACGCAGCTTTCGGACCTGTCAATCTGGGGCTCCCTCGGGAGACGGTGGTGGAGCGAGTGCGGCGCTATCTCGACCGCGTTCGGCTGCGATCGAAGATCGACCAGTCGCCGGCGACTCTGTCCGGGGGCGAGACCCAACGCCTCGCCATCGCCGGTGTGCTCGCCACCGAGCCCGATCTGCTGATCCTCGACGAGCCGGTAGCCGAGCTCGATCCCCATGGGCGCAAGGAGGTCTGCGACGTTCTGGACGAGCTGCGCGCCACCCGCGGCGTGACCGTGGTGCTCATCGAGCAGGATCCCGATCTCATTGCCCGGTACGCCGACCGCGTCGTCGTCATGGATGCGGGGCGGATCGCGATGGTGGGTACCCCGCGCGAGGTCTTCGGCGACGCCGAGGCCTGCCTCCGTCTCGGTGTCTATCCGCCCGAGACGGCGGCGCTGGCGCAACGCCTCCCGCTGCCCGCAGCGGCCGGCACACCACTGACAGCGGGAGAGCTCGAGGAGCTCGTGGGCCCGCTCCTAACCGGCGATGCCAAGTGGGAAGAATCGCCTGGAAGAAGCGATGAGGCGATCGACGAGGTGCTGGCGTTGCGCGGAGTCTCGCACCGCTACCCGAATGGCTTCGAGGCGTTGCGCGATGTTGACCTCAGCATCGGGTCTCGCGAGTACGTCGCTATCGTCGGAACCAACGGTGCCGGCAAGACGACGCTCACCAAGCACTTCAACGGTATCCGGCGGCCGACGGCGGGCGTCGTGGTCGTGGCCGGGGCGGACATCGCCGACACGTCCACGCCCGATCTGGCCATGAAGATCGGATACTGCTTCCAGAATCCCGACCACCAGATCTTCTCGTCGACGGTGCGGGAGGAGGTCGAGTACGGCCTGAAGTGCCAAGGCATCGAGGAAGCAGCCCGCGGGCCGCGCGTCGACCGCATCCTCGAGGTGTTCGAGCTCTCGGAGTTCGCGGACACGAACCCGCTGAACCTCGGAAAGGGCCAGCGGCAGAAGGTGGCACTCGCTTCGATCCTCGTGCTCGAACCCGAAGTGCTCGTCATCGACGAGCCCACGACGGGGTTGGACTGGCAGGAGTGTCAGCAGATCCTCGACATCATCGATGAGTTCCACGCCGCGGGCACGACGGTGGTCGCCGTCACGCACGACATGCGGCTCGTGCGCGAACGCGCGCAACGCGTCGTGGCCATGAGTCACGGTCGCATCGCCTACGACGGACCCAGCGCAGATTTCTTCTTCCAGGACGAGGTGCTCCGCGAGGCCGACATCGAGCGCACCCCGCTCTCAGAGATCGCGACCTTCGTCGCGGAACGTCTGGGCGTACCCCCCGCCGTGCTTCCACGCACGGTGGACGGCATGGCCGGCGTACTCGAAGCGCTCATCGAGCGCTGAAGCGACGGCCGACGACGCGCCCCAGAATGCCTGGTCGAACGGTGCCCAGGGGCGGATGACCGCGACACCCGCGAACTGCCTCCGCGTTGAGGACATAGCTCGGCGATCGCTTGGCCGAGCAGCAGGTGCCCTGGCGCGCTTCATCGAGCGGCTGGTTGACAGGAGAAGCCCGCCCGTGTCCCGAGAACTCACGGCCCGGTCGTCACAGGGAGACCGGTGCGCGTGCAATCTCGGCCCCGGCCGCGAGGCCACCGATTCTCGAGTATCCGATAACGCCGGCGTGCAACATCCACCCGAGCGCCGCGACGGGTCCTGAAGTCCAGCCGAGGCGGCAAGAGCTCAAGAAGGCATCTGCCCATTGTGTCGAATTCGACAGGTACTTCGGTGAGCGGTACGGGTCCTCGTCGACATGCTCCCACTCGTCACCGGAGGCGCAACGCGCCGCCGGTGACGGCACGCGAGCGGCGAGCGGGGTTCTTCATATGTGAGGAGCGGCGCGCCCGTCGTCCGCCGCTGCCGATCCCCCGTCATCGCGGAACCGCGACGACAACGTCGACCTCAATGAGCACATCGGGGTGGAACAGGGCCGCGACCCCGACGAGCGTGCCGGCGGGAGGAGCGGTCTGGCGATAGCTCAGTCCGCCGAGCACGACAGGTAACAGGTCGAGATTCCAGTCGACGACGTAGATCGTCTCCTTGACTATCGCCTCCCGGCCCACCCCGAGCGACGCCAGGACCTTATCGATGTTGGCGGTGATCTGCGCGACCTGGGCGGCGAGGTCGCCGACGCCTTGGATCTCACCGTCTTCGTTCCAAGCCACCTGCCCGGAAAGGAACGCGAGATCGACATCCCGCGTGACTGCCGCCTGGCTGATGAGCCCGGGCTCGGAGTGGACGCCGGCGGGGTTCGTGCGGGTGATCGGCATATGCGCTCCTTCTTCCAGGGGTATTGGTCGAGCCGCGGCACAGAGATGCGCGACCGTCACGCGATCGAGATCTTCGCCGCGATGGTGCGAGGCTGCGTAACGAACGCGAAGTGATGACCGTCGACTTCTTCGAACGCCCACCCCCGCGCGCGGACGGTCTCCTCGGCGGACAGGAAGAGGTCGGTGCCGGTGAAGCGGACGTAGGTGACGTCGAGGTCGTCCAGCTCGTCCACCGACCTCAGACTGGACGGGAAAGGCTGGCGAAGAACCGACATCGGCATCAGTGTGGATGCCTCCGTGAGCCAATCCGCGATCTCTGCGTCGTCTATGCCGTAGGCCGACGGCGGAGCCGGTTCGGCGTACAGTCCACCGTGAGGTGCAGCGAGAGCGGCGAGGATGTCCGCGACATCAGGCCGGTCGTCGAAGACCGAACGGCCCGGCGTCGGTATGAAACCGTCGAGCAGAACGAGCTGCCGCACCGCCCGTCCGGCGGCGGTCGCAACCGCGCCGCATGCGGGAACGGTGCCGTAGCTGTGTCCCACAAGGATCACCTCGTCGCCCGTCTCCGCAACACTGTCGGCGACGACGCGAATGTGATCGTCGAGCGTGATGTCAGGACGCAGATTGGAGGCATCGCTCCCGAGGCCGGTGAGCGTAGGAACGAGGACCCGATGCCCGGACCGTTCCAGCTCCTCAGCTAACGCGCGCCAGACCCACCCTCCCCCCCAAGAGCCATGAACCAGAACGTATGTCGTCATGATGTGCACTCCTCATCGAGTTTCATGTGTGGAATCGAATGCCTGAACGAGGCTGGAGATGTCGGCCGAACCAGCGACGCGGGAGCATACCTCGATGCAGGTATCGAGGTTGGGCGTCCACGCCCCGGCCTTTCGCATCATCGTCTGCGCCAGAAAGAGGTCCTTCTGCAGCAACTCGACCGCACCGAACCGGGGTGCGTCGCTCCGGTTCACCATCCTCGGTCCGAGCATCCGCAGCGGAGGGCTGTCCGCGAGCCCTCCGAAGAGCGCATCAGGGAGCACCTCCATCGCCACCCCCGCGCGACGAGCGGCACTGATGGCCTCAGCGATGGCGGAGATGTTCGAGGCGACGATCATCTGGTTGCAGAGCTTCATCGCCTGACCTGCGCCTGAGGCGCCCGCGAACGTCCTGCGCGCGCTGAGTGCGTCGAGCAGCGGGGCAGCCGCCTCGACATCGTGGGGGAGCCCTCCGACGAAGAGCGTGAGCCGTCCTTCTTCGGCGGCGACCGCTCCGCCGGATACCGGCGCATCCACCCATCCGACCCCGTGGGCAGCGGCCTCACGTGCGATCTCCGCCGCGGCCTCGGGACTGCCGGTCGAGAGGTCCACCAAGATCCGGCGCCGTCGCGCGGCGCTACCTTTGCCGAGCATGCGCCGCGCGACCGCTCCGCTTTCGACGTGCGATGTGACGCAGATGCCGACAACGTCGCATCTGTCGAACACATCCTCCGGAGACCGCGCCACGATGGCCCCGAGCTGCGCCAGCGGTACAGTCCGCTCGACCGAGCGGTTCCAGACCACCACCGGGTCGGAGGTGACGGCGACCAATCGCCGGGCCACGGCCGACCCGATGTTTCCTAAGCCGACAAGACCGATCACTCCGTCACGCCTCGGTGAACACGCCTGATCGCTCTGGAATGTCGCTGCTTCCGTGCGACTCCCGCACGAATGCTCGGATCGTTTCGTTGAACAGTGACATCTCATCGATGTTGACCATGTGAGAACTCTCCTCGAACGTCACGAGACGGCCATTCGGAAGCAACTCGGCCAAGACCGCAGCACCTTCATAGCGTTGCTTCTTGTCGTGCCGCCCCTGGGCCACGATCGCGGGCGCATCGATCCGCGGGAGCCGGCGCCGATGATCGATCTCGGCCATATCAGCGCAGTAGGCGTTGAAGACGAAAAGCGGCCACGCCACCGCCCCGGCGACGAACCACCCCACCACCGCATCATTGGGCTTGCGAAAGAGGTAAGTGCGCCCCAGCGCGTCGTACGCCTCGACGCTGCTGGTCGACGCGCTCGACACCTTCTCCAGCCACCACGCACTGAATTCCTCAGAGAAGCCCCCCAGCTGACCGTCACGGTCGCCGCCGTACCACGGGGCACCGCTGACCAGCACCAGGCGACCGACGAGCTCCGGGTGCTGCTCCGCCAGGAGGATCGCTCCGTGCGCACCGATGCCCTGCGCCACGACGGTGACATCCTGCAGATCGAGGCCGCTGATCACCGCGACGATGGTGTCGACCAGCAGCTGAGTGGTGTAGGCCGCGTTTGGCTTCGAAGAGAGGCCTGTACCGATCCAGTCGAAGGTCACCGTGCGATGATCTGCGGCAAGCGCAGCGACCTGGTGCTCCCACTCGGCGTGCGTAGCCAAGCCCGCATTAACGAAGAGGACGGCAGGGCCACTCCCGAACTCTTCGAAGTAAATGCTCGCGCCGCGGGGGCCGTCGAGATAGGGCATCTTGTCTCCTCATTGAGTAAGGGATCTGTCATAGGCAAACAGGTTATGTTGTCAGACTGATTATGCACGCCGAGCACCAGGTCGGCAACAGCCCCCTTCTGTCGTACGGCGACCATCCCGTCCTGCTGTCAGACTTGCTAGACCTTGACGCGGTCCGTCTGCCGCGCGCGAGTAGAGGAGTACGCATGGATGAGACCCAATCTCCCGCGGCGGGCCGCGCAGCTCGCATCTCCGCACCGGATGCCCTGGACGACATCCGCCGGCCGCAGCTCGCAGATCAAGTGGTCGGCCGCCTACGTGCCTTGATCGCGCAGGGAGCCGTAGCACCGGGCGAACGCCTGCCACCGGAGGCGACGCTTGCCCGGGAGTTCGGGGTCGGCCGCTCGACCATCCGCGAGGCGCTGAGGATGCTTAACCATCTCGGGCTCGTGAAGACCCGCGCGGGATCCGGCAGCTACGTGACGGGGCAGCTGCCAGGGCACCCCCCTTCGACTTTGTCGAGTGACGAGCTGCAGGAGCTCTTTGAGTTCCGCTTCATCCTCGAGTCGAGGATCGCGGCTATGGCCGCCGAACACCGCTCGACAGGCCAGCTCGCCGAAATCCTCTTCCGGCTCGAGCAGATCCATCTGGCGGCGGAAGGCGAAGACCGCGACCAGGCCGTCGGGGCGATCTGGTCGTTTCATCAGAGCGTCGCCGCGGCTTCAGGAAACCGATTTCTGACAGAGGCCTACCGCCAGCACCAACCCCTCTTCGAGGAGGGCACGATCGTCCTGCTCGGCATGCAACCCGCCATGCATGTGGCCGACGTCCACGACGAGCTGGCGCGAGCCATCGTCGCGAAGGACCCCGGCAGCGCAACGACCGCGGTGCGCCGAACATTCGACGAGATTCGCATGAGAGTAGCACTGCTCGCGGACTGAAGCGACGGCGTGCTGGTCCAGCCGAAGGACAAGTACCCCTGCGTCAGCACCGCGTTGTGGGGCGCTCAATATGCGTCATTCGCATGTAGCGGTTTACTTGTCAGACTGGTTTGTCTAAGGTGAAGCCGAGATTCGTGCGAATGGTCTCGAGTTCGCGCTTCGCGCCACGTCGAGGCGGTATCGCCATCAGACAGATTCAATGAGGAGCAGAAATGACGGCACAGAGTGGTGCACGCGTATCCCGGGGCTTGCGGCGGGCAGTCATGTCCAGCTTCCTGGGCACGATGATCGAGTGGTACGACTTCTTCATCTTCAGTACCGCATCGGCGCTGGTTTTCGGTGCGGCGTTCTTCCCGACGGGCGATGGCACGACCCAGACACTCCTCGCCTTCGCAACCCTGGGTATCGGCTTTCTGGCGCGTCCTCTGGGCGCCGCAGTCTCGGGTCACCTCGGCGATCGGATCGGCCGCAAAGCCACCCTCGTTCTGACTCTTTCGATGATGGGCGCTGCGACGGCGGCGATCGGCCTGCTCCCCACGTACGACCAGGTGGGGCTCCTCGCTCCGATCCTGCTGGTCGCGCTGCGACTGCTGCAGGGATTCAGCGCGGGCGGGGAGTGGGCCGGCGCGGCGCTGATGGCCGTCGAGCACGCACCGACCGGTCGGCGGGGCTTCTGGGGATCTGTGGTGCAGTCGGGAACCCCGGCCGGCCTGATTCTGGCGAGCGGCGTCTTCCTCGCGGTACAACTCACGGTGGGACCGACCGCCTTCGCGGCGTGGGGATGGCGGATTCCGTTCGTGCTGAGCATCATCCTTCTCGGCATCGCCATGTACATCCGCGTTCGCGTCTCCGAGAGTCCGATCTTCATCAACGCGACCCAACGACGGCAGGAGCGTGCGCCGCTCGTTCGCGTCTTCCGCGAAACACCCCGCCAGCTGATCCTCGCCGCCCTCACTTTCGTCGGCTGCAATGCGATCGGGTACGTGTTCCTCTCCTTCCTCCTCGCATACGGGACGGGAAGTCTTGGACTGGACCGAGGAGTGATGCTGACCCTGTCTCTGGTAGGCGCCGCGACATGGTGCGTATCGAATCTCGTCGGCGGTGTGTGCGCCGACCGGTTCGGACGACGCAACACGTACCTCGTCGGATACGCACTCTTCATCGCGTGGGCGTTCCCCTTCTTCCTCCTTATCAACACCGGCGACATATGGCTCATGGGGCTATCAGTGGTGATTCTGTGCACCGGCCTCGGACTCACCTACGGCCCGCAGTGCGCTCTGTTCGCCGAGCTCTTCCCCGCCGCCTTCCGTTACAGCGGTGCGTCGTTGGCGACCGCGATCGGATCGATCCTCGGCGGTGCCTTCGCGCCCGTCATCGCGACAGCACTGCTCGCTGACAGCGGCACCGTGTTCGCCGTCTCTGGCTATATGACAGTGGTCGCTGTGATCAGCTTCATCGCCGTGCTGCTCCTGCGTGAGAAGGAGCTCGTCGCCATGCGTTCCCTGGACCAGCGACAGGTCGACGATCCAGCCGTCTCACGCGCCTAATCCGACTAGCGATGAGGGCCAGCTGCACGGCTTCGGGCCTATTTTGGTTCGGCCGTATTGGCGCCTGCTGCGGCAACGTCGGTCAGCCGAGCGGCGGCTCGGTAGCCGATGCCGAGGAACTCATCTCCCGGATACCGGGGCGATTCGGCGGAGACGGAGGGATTTGAACTAGCGTCGGGGTGGATCGAACCGGAATCAACCGCGTCATTCCGCCTCCCGGCGTGGTCAGGAGCACTCCTCGGGCACCACCAGACCCGCTCGATTCGTGGCAGAAACGTGGCACGACACGCGACAAGGCGCGGGCACGTGGGGGCCGGAATGAGCACTGCCTAGAGCTCGGCGATGGCCTGTCCGAGTTGAAGGTACATCTCTGAAACCGCGGGATTGTTCACCCGGTACACAACCCGCTGCCCCTGACGCGCTTCGTTCAGGGGCGGGTCCGAAAGTAGCAGGCCCCCGGCATATAACGAGCTGAGCGCGTTAGCCACCGTCATTACGGGAAGGTCCAGTGCACGCGCGATCTCCGCCCGCCCAGCCGGACCATTCGTCCTGAGATACCCGATCACACCCGCGTGAAGCATCGACCCGAGTGCCGCGATCGGGTCCTGCAAACCCGTCGTGGCCGCCGGGCGCGCGTAACGAGGCATCTCACCATTGTGCCGAACTGGAAGGGCTCAGTGGGCGCGTCGATCAACGGCGGTGACGCCGACTCCTCACACAACGCGCCCTTGATGCGGCTTCCAGATCTCTCCCCGCGCGAACGACCCAAGTCGAGAGCACCGGTATCTCACTGTTTCCAGGGGTTCCCGGTGCTTATAGATGTCGTAACCCAGCCGCTCAGGTAGCAAGCCAGCGGGGCGTCGCTCTGGCGATTGGCGTGCGAGGCGCCTCAATCGATCCACAGGCGATTACCCGGAGGCGAAGCTGTTCACACTGGCTGCCGAAAGGGCCATGATCGGCCCAGGTCATCGACTTCTTGAGCGCCCGGATGGGGCGCAACAGCTCAGCATCGTGCCGAGCCGGTTCAGGCCGAGTCCCAGACCTCCTCTGATGGACGGCTCGACCCATTTGCCGCCTGCCAGCAATTCCTGTGCTGCGGCGTGGTTGTGCCTGCCGACGTTCGTCGAATGCCATGTGACCGCCACGATTACGGCTCTGCACCCACCGCACGGCGACGCTGCCCGCGGAGCAAGTGGTCAATGTTGTGCACGCCGCGCTGCAGATCGCCGCTTTCGACGCGCGCCGCGATCTCAGCCACCCGTGCGTTGAATGGAGCCCTGTGGCCGGCTCTGAGGAGGACCTCCGCGACGTGGCCGTTAAGTTCCCGGTACTCGGAGCGCCGGCCCTTCGCCCAGTCCTGCAGCACCGTCGTGAGGGTGTCGGGACGTGAGAACCGCTGCAGCACCTCGCCGAGGAGGACTCGGGCGTAACGGCCTGGATCCTGGTCCTCGGAGGGCAGACCGAAGATCGGAACGAGCCTAGCGCCGTCCGCGACCGCCGCCTGCGCCGCCTCGCGCCCGCACGCGACCATGAACTCGTGCACGCCAGGCAATGCTGCAGCCTCGGCGAGCGGCAGGTCCAGGATCGCCGACGGCACGAGCTCGCCCGCGTTGGCGACGAGCTTCATCCACTTCGCCGAGCGGATGTCTTCACGCACCTCGACAGTGCCGGCGTGCGCGAGGGCCGATCGGACGGACTCCAGCTGTCCGGGGTCGACATCGCCGCCGATGGCGAACCAGGCGCTGTCCGCCGCGTTCTGGCGGATCACAATGCCGGGATCGAACATGTTCGAGGCCATCTCGATGACCGCGCCGACCGCACGGTCGGCGCCAACGATGTCGGCGATGGCGTCGTAGGTCATACCGTTCTGCACGCCGACGACGACCCCCTCCTCCGAGAGCAACGGAGCGATCAGCTCGGTGCTCCAACGGGTGTCGTACGCTTTCACCACGAGGAAGACGATGTCGAACCGCGTGCGCAGCTCTGCCACCTCGCACAGGTGATGCACGCGCGGCGCGACGTGCTTGACTCCGGTCGGCTCGTGCACCACGAGGCCTCTGGAGCGCATCGCCTCCACGTGCGCGGGCCACTGCTCAATGAGCGTCACGTTCAGATCCGCCGAGATCAGGTCGGCGGCGATGCCCGACCCCTGCGCGCCCGACCCGAGGATCGCAATCCGGCTCCTGTGCACCGTTCACCTCCTGCGGCGATCAGTAGGGGTTGGCGACGACGAGGTCTTCTGCGGGGTACTTGGTGAGGATCACCGGGCCGTCCTCGGTCACCACGACCTCCTCCTCGATGCGCGCGGCGGAGTAGCCGTCACTCGCCGGGCAGTATGTCTCCACTGCGAACACCATGCCAGCCCGCAACTCGACCGGCTCCCGGTAGCTGTTCAGTCGCGAGATGATCGGCCGCTCATGCAGGCCCAGCCCCAAGCCGTGGCAGAACTGCAGCCCGAATGCGGACAGCTCGTCGTCGAAGCCCAGCGACTCGGCGGTCGGGAAAAGTGACGCGATCTCGTCCGAACCCACTCCGGGCCGGATGGCGCCGATCGCGTTGTCCATCCACTCGCGTGCGCGGGAGTACGCCGAGCGCTGCGGCCCGGTGGCGCGACCGACCGAGAACGTGCGGTAGTAGCAGGTCCGGTAGCCGTTGAACGAGTGGATGATGTCGAAGAACGCCTGATCGCCGGGCCGGATGATGCGGTCGGTGAAGTTGTGCGGATGCGGGTTGCACCGCTCACCCGAGATCGCGTTGACCGCCTCGACCTGGTCGGAGCCGTACTCGTAAAGCTTCTTGGCAGCGAGGGCGACGATCTCGTTCTCCCGCACCCCAGGCTTCAGCGCCTCGACGATGTCCTGATATACGCCGTCGACCATCGCCGCCGCCTGATTGAGCAGCATGATCTCGTCCGCGCTCTTGATCTCGCGCGCATCGAGCATGTGCTGCTGGGCGTCCACGACGCGGACACCCTGCCGCTGCAACTCGAACAGCAACGGCGGCTCCACGATGTCGATCCCGACGGGTGCGTCGGCCAGACCCAGATCGGTCAGGATGCCCTTTATCTGCGTGACGGCATCCGCCATCAACCCGGCGCCCGGTGAGACCGCACCCCGGAAGCCCAGAAAGCCGGGGTGGTTATGGTCATGCTTCAGCCAGGGAGAGTACAGCTGATGGTGGCGAACTGCCGAACCGAAGTCCCACAGGTGCGGGTCGTCGCGGCGTGTCAGCAGCGCGTAACGGATCATCTTGTCGCCGAGGGCTCCACCGACCCACGACTGGGTCGTGTAGCGGATGTTGTAGAAGTCGAAGAGCAGGAACGCTCCGCACTCGCTGGCATCCAGCGCCGCCTGCGCGCGCTCGATACGGTACCGCCGGAGTCGATCGAAGTCGACGCGCACCTCGTAATCCACCGCCATCTGGCCCGGGGTGAGGAGCGGTCGAGCCGGTGTTGTCTCATCCATGAGTCGCCCTCCAGTGCGGGACAGCAATAGCTACCGAACCATCGTGAGCGCATTCCGTTCCGCACACCATGTGGCTTCGACCACAGTTGGACAGGCATCCATAGGAGATCGCCTACCAGCGGATGGGGCCGGCGTCGTCCGACGCCGGCCCCGATCGCACACGTGGTGCTGCGTGTGCCTCACGCGAGCTCGAACGCCTCTGCGACGGTCAGCGTGTCCTCGTACAGGTGGAGCACCGTGATCTCGCCGTCCTCGACGACCAGATGCATCGCCACCGGCGTGGTGAACTGCCGGCCAGATGCCGCGATGGTGTGGCCGAAGGTGCCGAGGAAGACCACGTCCCCGTTGTCGATGAGGGTCTTTTCCAGGGAGACCTCGCTCTTGCCGTGGACGTAGCGCGGCCACATCAAGGAGAAGTAGGCGGCCACCTCGTCTCGGCGGCTGCGCCGCCCCGTCCACGGCAGCGTCCCGCTCCCGGGGACGTACCAGTCGATGCTCTCCGCGAAGAGGTCCTGGATGGCGTCCTGATCCTGGCGTCCGAGGGCGTCGAGGAACTTCCCGGCGACGGTGCGGGTGGTGGTGGTGTCGGTGGTCATGAGGGATCCTTTCCTAGGTGGTGCGGGTCGATTCCGTGCGAGATGCGCAGGGTCAGCCTTGCTGGATGAAGTGCTTGCCGTTCAGGGCGCCGCCCAGCTGCATTAGGGCGCCGCCATCGCGCAGCGACCCGAGGTCGACGGGAGCGAATCCGAGGCCCTCTCCCCAGCGGGCGAAAGCGGCCTTCGCCTCCGTGTCGTCGCCGGCGAAGAACACGACCTGTGAACCTTCCTCGTGCCGCGGGTCGGGCGCGATGAAGGTGGAGAACATGGCGTTGAAGGCCTTGATGACGGTGGCGCCGGGGAAGTGCTGGGCCACCCACTCAGTGCCGGTCAGTGGCGACACGTCCGCGAATCCGCGATAGGGGTTGGCCTCGGCGAACTGGTTCGTCATGTCGACCACGACGCGTCCCGACCAGTCGTCGAGGCGCTCGCCCACCGCGGGCACGTTGATGAAGGGGACCGCGACCAGCACCAGGTCTGCCGCAGCGGCCTGCTCGAACGTGGCGGCGGTCGCACCCGGACCGACCGCCGTCACGGCCGCCTCGAGTGTCTGAGGGCCGCGGCTGTTGCTGAGCAGCACCGGGTAGCCCGCCTTGGCGGCGTGCGCGGCCACGGCGCGCGCCGGGGCGCCGGCGCCGATCGTTCCGATCGTGGTGAATTCCATCGTCCTACTCCTTTCCGAACCGCAACAGGGTCATCCCCGCCGCGTTCGCTCGTGTCGCGGCCACCGCCTCGGCGAGGTCGTCGAGCGCGGCGGGGTGCTGCACCGCGAGCAGTTCAGGATGCTGCAGCGCAATCTCGACGGCGACCTTCTGATCGGCGATGCGGACCGCTTCGGGACGAGTCGTCCAGCGGGAGATGCTCACGGCCCGGATCTGCAGCTCGCGCACGAGCAGGTCCGAGGTGGTGAGGGTCCATGGCTGGGCCGCGAGGTCGCCCCACACCACGAGCGTGCCGGCGTCGCGGAGGAAGGGCAGGATCTCCTGGACGAAGGTGCCGCCGTGCGCATCCGTGATCGCCGGTACGCGCCCGCCGACCGCGTCCCGCAGGTCTGCTCGCCAGGAATCGCGCTCGGTGATCACCACCGCGACTTCAGGAAAGACCTCGCGCACGGTGCGTGCCGACCGCTCGCTGCGCACGACAGCGACCACGGGCCAATGACGGTCCAGGGCCTGCTTGACGATCAGCTTGCCCACCGCGGACGCGGCCGCCGAGACGATGAGCGGCACGTCGTCGGCTGCCCCGGCTTCGGCGCGGGCCTCTTCTACCGCTCGCAGCACCTCGCGTGAGGTGATGGTGTTCACGAGCACGATACTCGCTGTCTCGTCGGAGACGCCATCGGGGATCGGCACCGCGAACTCGGCGCGCACGTTCACGCGCTCGGACCACGTCCCGGCCGCGGGGAAGACCGCGACGCGATCACCCACGCTCAGGTTGTGCACCGCCTCGCCCACCGCGACCACGGTGCCGGCACCCTCGGTGCCCAGCCGCCGGATGGGAACACCCTCACCGAGCGGGGCCTGGGTGCCCACGAGGTCGCCGCGGTGCATGGGGGCGACCGAGATCCGCACCTGCACATCGCGGGTCCGCGGAGATGGTGCGTCAGCAACGTCCTCGACGTGCGCGACGGTGGCCGCGTCGCCTGCTTCACGCTGGATGACAGCTTTCATGACGCTCACGTTTCCTTTCTGTTGTAACCATTGCTGTTACGACTGTGGCCTGGAAAATCCCGACCCGGGAGGCCCCGGTCAGGCGGCGTTCAGAACGTCGCGGAGGACATCCTCGAGCGTCACCTTGCCGAGCTGCTGATGGAGCACGTCCTCGACCTGGGAGTACACCGCCGTCATTGCCGAGCCGATGCCCGAGCCCACGACGCAGTCCGGGTCGGGCGTGGAGCGGTGGAGCGCGAACAGCGGCCCCGGTTCGATCGCCCGATAGACATCGAGCAGCGTGATGTCGGCCATGTCTCTCGAGAGGGTCCATCCCGCACCGGCACCACGCCGCGACTCAGCGAGGCCCGCCGTGCGCATCTCGGTGAGCAGGCGGCGGATGACGACGGGGTTGGTGTTGACGCTCTTGGCCACCTGTTCGGACGTGGCGACGGAGTGTCCGCGGCGCTGGTACAGTCCGATCCACGTCAGCGCGTGCGCAGCGATCGTGAGCCGGCTGTTCGCGCTCATGTCACCCATCCTCCCTATCTGACTGTAACCATAACAGTTACAACCAGACTGGGCAACCCGCAGCGAGTCAGGGGGACTCGCCCACCCGCGTGGGTCGCGCTTTCTCGGCCCAGGGGTCGATGAGCATCTTGATGGCCGGGGCACGTCCTTCGCTCATGGGCTGCAGGGCCGACCCCACGATGTCCTGCAGCGGGATCACGCGAGGCGCAATGCGCGACCATCCGCCCGGTCGGCTCGCGATGAGGTCGACCGCACGCGGGAAGTCGCGCTCCCGGATCTGCGCATTCGTACCGATGAGGGACCGCTCGTAGAGCGTGACGGGGCGCAGATCGATGTCGATCGGGCCCTTCTGCATCCCGACGACGACGATCCGTGCGCCCTTTGGCGCGATCTGCAATGCGGTCTTCATGCCGCCAGCAGAACCACTGACCTCGAAGATCACCCGGATCTCGCTGCCGTGGGTGGCCTCGAGGATGCGGGCTCCGTCCTCGGGCGAGCCCGCCACCCGCACGGTGCGCGCGGCGCCCAACTCCGCGGCGATGTCGAGGCGCTCCTCGTCTACGTCGGCGGCGACCACATCCGCGCCGGCACTCGCCAGCGCGTAGGTAAGGAACGCCCCGATCCCTCCCACGCCCTGGACGAGCACCGTCTGGCCGGCCACGTCCCCGGCGCGGGCGACGCAGTGCACGGCGATCGCCATCGGCTGGCAGAGCGCGGCCTCGTCCAGAGAGATCCCGCGGCCGTCGATGGACACGCAGCTCTCGACCGGCGTCGTGACGTAGTGCGCCAGAGCGCCGTCCCGATGCAATCCCACCCCGGCGTAGCGCGCGCACATATTGGTCTCCCCGCGCAGGCACGCAGCGCATTCCCCACAGGCGACAGAGCCGCAGGATGCAACTCGCCGGCCGAGCCACGCCGAATCGACCCCGTCCCCGATCTCGACTACCGTGCCGGAGAACTCGTGACCGGGGACGATCGGTCCGACATGGCCTGTGGCGGGGTGAGGCACCTCGAACGGGTACTGGTGCGGCCCGTAAGCCCACTCGTTGGAATCGGACCCGCAGACGCCGACTGTCCCCACCTTGAGAAGCAGCTCACCGGGTCGCACGCGGGGCATCGGGTGCTCCTCGACACGCACGTCGCGGATGCCGTGGTACACCGCCGCGGTGATCGCCGCGCTCATGCCGCGCGCTCCGGGCGCAGCTGCATGCCGGCATCTCGTGCCACCTGAAGTACGAGGGCAGCGTAGTCGAGCCCTTCCCCGAGTCCCGAGGCCACCAACCGCGAATACTCCACCTCGGTCGCCGAGAGCACCGGCATCGGGATCTCCTTGTCGGACGCCGCTGCGAGGGCCAGACGGATGTCCTTGCGCTGCCCGAACGGCGAGAAGGTCTGCGGGAACTCCAGTTCGACGATGTTCGGCGTCTTGTAGCGCGTGAGCGGCGATCCCACCGCGCTGTCGTTGATGAATTCCATCAGTTGCGCCCGACGCACCCCGAGCCCGTCGGCGAGCACAGCCACCTCGGCGAGGGACTGCATGATGACCGACAGGACGGCGTTCGTGCACAGCTTGACGACGTTGGCGGATGCGCCCGGGCCGACGCGGTACACCTTGCGGCCGATGTCCGACATCACCCGTTCGGCGGCGTCCACCGCCGCCTCATCATCCCCGGAGATCGCGAAGATGGCGTTGCCGGTGTGCACGACACCCGGATTGCCGCTCACCGGCGCCGACACGTACGCGGCACCGGCCGCGCGGGCGGCCGCCGCCGCGGCCAGCGCGGCCTCCACCGAGACCGTGGAGCAGTCGATCCAGACACGCCCGGCAACCGGCCCGTTCAGCAGGCCCGACTCGGAGTGGATCGTGCGCAGCGCCGCGTCGTCGGAGACCATGGTGACGATCACGTCGTACCGGGCGGCGTCGGCGACGGCATCCAGCCGCGTCGCACCCGCCGCCACAAGCACATCGGCCTTGCTGGCGGTCCGGTTCCAGACTCCGACGTCCCTGCCGGCGGCCAGGAGCCGCTCCACCATCGCCGTGCCCATCCGTCCGAGCCCGATCCACGCGATTGTCTCGCTCATTGTTGTTCTGCCTGCCTTCTATCGAGAGGGTTCTGCCGCCAGCTGCCTGAGCAAGGCGAGATTGTCGATACCGGGTTCGAGCTCGTGGCGCTCGATCCGCCGTGCGATTTCCACCACCGCCGCGTTGACGGGGGCGGACAGTCCGTGCCTCAGCGAAAGATCCACGACCCGTCCGTTGAGATCGTCGACCTCGCTGTGGCGCCCTTTGATCCAGTCCTGGAGGATCGTCGTCTTCGACGAAGGCAGGACGAAGCCGCCGAGCAGGGTCTCCAGCAGCACCTCGACGACCGTGTCAGGATCGGCGACGTCCTCCGGGCGCAGCCCGAAGATCGGGAGGATGCGGTATCCCTGTGCTCGACCCGCCGCCAGAGCTTCGTTCCCCGAGCGCAGCATGAGCTCACGCATCTCGGGGATCGCCGCCGCCTCGGTCATCGGGAGCCCCAGCAGGGCGGTGGTGACGAGAGTCGTGGCGTTGCTGACGAGCTTCATCCATTTGGCCGACAGGATGTCGTCGACCACCTCGACGGTTCCGACTGCGCGCAGCAGCTCTGCGACCTCCTCCTCCCGTCCCCGCGTCTGCGGGTAGGCGCTGCCGACGGCGAACCAGGATCGGTCGCTGGGCGAATGCCGTTCGATGATGCCGGGATCGAACATCATCGAGGTGATCTCGATGACGCAGCCCATGGTTCGCGACTCTCCGACGACGGCCGCGACGTCGGCCACCGTCATTCCGTTCTGTACGCCGACGACGAGACCGTCTTCGGTCAGATGCGGCTTGATCAGTTCAGCGGCCCACCGGGTGTCGTACGCCTTCATGAGCAGCAGGACGATGTCGAACGGCTCGGTGAACGTGGCGACATTGCACAGGTCGTACACGGTCACCGGCACGGTGAGCGTCTCGGTGGGCATGACGATGGTGGCGCCGTCGCGGGCCATGACGCGCACATGTTCGGGCCACTGCTCGATGAGCGTGACGTCGTGACCGGCACGGGTGAGGTCTGCGCCGATGGAGGCGCCGTTCGCGCCCGCGCCGAGCACGGCGATGCGAGGGTGTGACACGGTGAGCTCTTCCTGATCAGACGACGTAGTCGGCGACGGCCTTGGCCGAGGCGATGGCGGCGACGACGTCGAGCGCCTTCTTGTGGTCGGAGTGTGTCTGGTAGGCCGCGAGGGCGTCCCAGTCGTCGTGCTCGGAGAGCAGGACGGCATCCCAATGGCTGTCGATACCCGTCGTGTCCGCGTCGACGCGCAGGGAGCGCACGCCGGGCAGTGCCACCAGCGGCTCGAGAGTCGACTTGAGGGTGGCGACCCGACCGGCGCGGACGTCGGCGGATTCCCCTTCGAGCTTGAACACGACGATATGGCGGATCACAGGACGTCCTTTCGGGGGGCCGGCCGCCACACCGGCGACCGCTTCTGTACGAAGGCTTCGACGCCCTCGTCGAGATCGCGGGACGCGATCACTTCATCCCACGCATCGGCGATGTGCGCCCAGGCATGCTCGTCGCGAGCGGGCATGCCCCACACGGTGTGGACCAGCCGCTTCGTGGCGCGCACCGCGGCGGGCGAGTTCGCACATATCCGTCTGGCCAGGGCGATGGCCCGATCCAGATGCGTGCCCTCGGGGACGACCGCATTGACCAGGCCCCACTCGTAGGCCTCACGCGCGCGAACCGGCCTGCCGGTGAGGAGCAGCTCCATCGCGATCTTCTGCGGGATGGCGGTGGGTGCGCGCAGCGTCCCGCCGCCGGCGGCGATGATCCCGCGGGTCACCTCCGGAAACCCGAACGAGGCGCTGTCATCCGCCACGATCAGGTCGCAGGCGAGGGCGATCTCGGCTCCGCCGCCCATGGCGGGGCCGCGGACGGCCGCGATCACCGGCTTGTCGACGTAGCGACGGGCGATCCCCGCGAAGCCCCACTCCGGATGCTGCGGTGCGCCAACCACGGTGGGAGCCGACACGCCAGCGAACTCCTTCAGATCCATCCCCGCGCAGAACGCATCGCCCCGGCCGGTCAGAACGAGTACGCCGACTTCGTCGTCGGCCAGCGCCCGGTCGATCGCGTCCGACAGTTCGCTCGCGGTCCGGGAGTCGATGGCGTTGCGCGCCTGGGGCCGATCGAGCGTGAGGACCGCCACGTCGCCGGCGGAGGCGTCATACGCGACCGTCATCGGAGATCCCCTCCGCGGTAGTCCAGAAGGATCGCCAGCGTCTCCTCCGGGTGCTGATCGATCCGCTCGTAGGCCGCGGGCGCGTTCGCGAACGGCTCGCGATGGCTGAGGAGACGGGAGACGTCGACGCCGGCGAGCAAGTCCATGACTGCGCTCATCCGCCGCTCGTCGTCCCAGCGCGCCTGCAGGCCGGATCCGATCGCGCCAACGAAGGAGCTGATCACGCGGTGGCGCCGGAAGTGGAACTCGGGGGCCAGGCGCAGCCTCACCTCCCGGGAACCGTAGTACGACACCACGACGATGGTGCCTTCCTGGCCGGTCACGTCGATCATGGTCTGAAGTGCCGCGGCCGCGCCGCTCACCTCGTAGGACTGATCGGCACCACGGCCGGAGGACAGCTCAGCGACCGCGGCGGCCGCGTCCTGCGGAGGAACCACCGCATCCGCGCCGAGATAGCGTGCGCGCTCCCGGCGCGACTCGAGTGGGTCGATGAGCACGAGCTTGCCGACGATCGGACGCACAAGGCCGGCGAGGAAGTGGCCGATGACCCCGAGGCCTGAGACGACGACGACGTCCCCGTAGCGCACCGGCGCATCGAGCGTCGCATTGAACGCGACGGCGAAGAGGTTCGCGAAGGCCGCCTGGTCGAAGCTCACCGTGTCGGGGATGGGGAACACCAGCGGTGCCGACCCCACCATGAAGTCGACGCCCCGGGTCCGGATCCAGCAGTTGAACAGGTTCTGATGCGGGTGATAGCAGAACACCCGATCCCCGATGCCGAAGCCGGAGCGGTCCCCGGTCGCCACGACACGACCGACCACCTGGTAGCCGTACTTCACCGGGAACGGGTGCGTTCCCGCCATGGTCTCCAGCTCGACCTCGCCCGGGCTCACCGTCTGACCCCGGTACACGGTCATCTCGGTTCCGGCGCTGACGAGCGAGACCTCCGCCTGCACCTGCACCTCGTCGGGCAGGGGCGCGGCGATGCGCTCGGGTCGCAGCTCTGCGCGGCGCGGCTGCGCGAACCAGACGGCCGACGCGGAATGCCCTGCGTTCATCGTCTCTTCCTCCCGATTCCTATGAGCAGTCGATCAAGATCTTGGCGACGTCGTTCGCGCCGCGCATGCGGTCGAAGGCGTCCAATGCGCGCTCGAGGGGAACGACGTCGCTGATGAGCGGGCGAACGTCCACCGCGCCGGTGCGCAGAAGCTCGATCGCACCGGCGAAATCGACCTCCGGCTCGTGCGCCAGGCTGAACCCGAGGGTGAGCTCCTTGGAATGCGCGGTGGCGGGGTCGGAGATGACGATGGGCTCCGTGTGCCACCCCACCGTCATGACCGTGCCGCCGGGAGCGGCCAGTTGCACCGCGGAGTCCACAGCGGCCGGAGCGCCGGCGCAGTCGATGACGATGTCGAACGCGTCTCGATGCTCAGGGACCTCGGACGGGTCGAGCACTTCGCCGAACCCCTGCTGCGCCGCTAGCGCACGGCGACCCGCGGAGGGCTCGACGATCGCGATCCGTGCCGCTGCGCGTACGCGCGATACGGCGCCGACGAGCAGGCCCACGGGCCCGGCCCCCAGGATGGCCACGGTCGACCCCGCCGTCACTCCTGCCCGCCGCACGCCGCGCACGGCGACAGCGAGCGGCTCGACCAGGGCACCCTCGCGCGTGGACACCGTCTCGGGGAGGGCCCATACCCGCCTCACGTCGACGGCGACGTACTCCGCCAGTCCGCCGTCGACGCCGAGTCCCACCCCGCCGGCCGTGCTGGCCCACAGGCACTGGTTGAAGTGCCCGCGCAGACAGGCGGAGCAGGTGCCGCAGGAGATGCTCACCGGGTTGACCGACACACGCGTCCCCACGCCCACCCCGTCGACGCCCGGACCGAGCGCGACGACGGTACCGGCGAACTCGTGCCCCATGACGACCCCGGGCGTGAAGACGTCCGGCAATACCGATGCGTGCAGGTCGGTCCCGCAGATCCCGCCGGCCCCCACTTTGACGAGCACCTCGCCGTCGCCGGGCGACGGTGTGGGGATCTCGCGCACCGAGACGGAATGCTCCTCGTCGTAGACGACCGCCTTCATCGGATGCTCATCCCTCTCTCGCCCGCCGCGTCCGGCTCGGAGCGCTGCTCCGCGTCCTTCCCGGTTCGGGGCGGTGCGACGATCGCGCCCTCCGCCGCCCGGGCTGCCGAGAGGTCCCGCCGCCGGGCGATGAGCGTCGACAGCATCACCGCCACGACCAGCGAAATACCGTTGAAGACCGGCTGCACCCACACGTCCGCGCCGAGGAGGGTGAAACCGCTCACGCTGATGGCGACGAAGAAGACGCCGATGATGGTGCCCCAGACGTTGTACTTACCGGGCCGGATGGTCGTGGCGCCGAGGAAGACGGCCGCCAGCGCCGGAAACAGGAAGGCGGTGCCGATGGTCGGGTCCCCGGCGCCGCCGCGGGACGTCTGCAGCGCCCCGGCGGCAGCGGCGAGGGTCGCGGAGATCACGAAGCTGATCCAGATCGTGCGACGCGTGTTGATGCCGACGAGCCGGGCGGCGTTCTCATTGATGCCGATCGCCTCCAGGCGACGTCCGAACGGGATCTGCGTGAGGAAGTACCAGACCACCAGGCCGACGACGATCAGGATGTAGAACGGGCGGGGGATCCCGAGCCAGCTCTCCGAGCTCCACTGCCCGAACTCCCGCGGAATCCCCTGCGTGATCAACTGTCCGTTGGTGTACCAGATGATGAGACCGAGCAGCGCGGTGTACGTGCCGAGGGTGACCACGAACCCGTTGAGCCGGAGTCCGGCGACGAGGAACCCGTTGATGAACCCGATGACGGCCCCCGCTCCGAGTCCGAGCAGGATACCCACCCAGACGGGCAGCCCGTACGGGCCGATGGCGGCAGCGACGACGATGTTGCTGACACCCGTGACCGCGCCCACGGACAGGTCGAAGTAGTTCCCCGTCAGGGGTACCACCATCGCCAGCGCCACGAGCGCGGTCACGGCCTGGTTGGCGAGGATGTTGTTGATGTTCGCCGAGCTGGTGAACACCGGCCCCGTGAGGGGGTTCAGAGAGAACAACAGGATCATGATCAGCATGAGCAGCGGCAGACCGAGCTGCTCCAGGAGCTGCATGGTCCGGCTGCCCGCCCGTCCACGCGCTTCGCGGTCGTCTCGCGCCTTCTGCGCGACAGAGGTGTTCATCACTGTTCCTTCGCTTTCAACTGGTGCGCAGCCTGGGTGACGGCATGCACGGTCACTTCGTCTCCTCGAAGCTCTGCCACGACGCGGCCCGAGTGGAAGACGATCACGCGGTCCGAAACCGCGGCGAGCTCCTCGAAGTCCGAGGCGATGACGATCGCTCCAGCACCGCGGTCGGTGGCGTCGCGGATGATGCGGTAGATGTCGGCGCGCGCCCCGACGTCGACACCGTGCGTGGGCTCGTCGAGCAGAAGCAGGTCCGGATGCAGCCGCAGCCACCTCGCCATGACGACCTTCTGCTGATTGCCTCCGGACAGCGATGACAGCAGGGCGCTGGGGCTCTTGGCACGAACCGAGAACGCTTGCATGTCTTCGGCGGCATCCTTGCCGATGCTGCGGTCCGAGACCCGCCCACCCCGGAAGTAGCCGGCGAGGGCCGGCATGGCGATGTTCGCTCCGACGGTCGCATCCAGGAAGACCGATTCGTGAAAGCGGTCCTCCGGGACGTAGGCCACACCTGCCCGGATGGCGTCTGCGGGCGACTGGGGCTGATAGTCATGGCCGTTCAGCGTCATCCTCCCGGAGGAGAGGCGGAGATCTCCGAACGCCACCCGGAGCAGTTGGGTGTGACCGCTGCCGAGCAGCCCGGCCAGGCCGACGATCTCTCCGCGCGACACCTGCAGGTCGACGTCGCGGAGGGGCCCGGAGGACACGCCCTGCATCTCCAAGAGGGTGTCGGTCCGCGCGGCCGCCGGAGGCAGTGCCAGCGCCGATTCGACCTGGCGGCCCAGGATGAGGTCGACGAGCTTCTTCTCGTCCAGCTCCTCCCGCGGGTAGGTGCCGATGAACTTCCCGTCGCGCAGCGCCGTCACCCGGTCGGCGATCGAGAGGATCTCATCCAGCCGGTGGCTCACGTACAGGATCGACTGCCCGGCCGCGGCATACCGCCGCAGCTGGTTCAGGAGCATCTCGACCTCATGGGCGGGCAGCGCGGCGGTGGCCTCGTCGAGAATGAGCAGCCCCGAGCTCGCGTCGTCCTGGTCCTGCATCGCCCGGGCGATCGCGACCTGCGTGTGGGTCGCCTTGCCGAGGGCGCCCAGCTGGGTGTCGGGGTCGGCGTCGATCTCGAACCGCTCGATGAGCTCGCGGGCGCGGCGCTTGAGCGCTCGCCACCGGATGCCGCCGAGGGGGTGGCGCTCGTAGACCGAACCGAGCGCGAGGTTCTCCGCGACGGACATCCCGAGGAAGACGCCGAGATCCTGGTGGACGACGCGCACGCCGTGGGCGCGGGAGATCTCTGGCGTGATGGTCTGCGTGTCGACCGATCTCCCGGCGAAGTCCAACCGGCCACTGTCTCCCTGATACACCCCGGAGAGCACCTTGATGAGCGTAGACTTCCCCGAGCCGTTCCCACCGACCAGCGCGTGAATCTCGCCCGACCGGACCGACAGGCTGACGTCGTCCAACGCGCGGTTGCCCGGGAACGTCTTGGTGAGGTGCTCGACTCCGAGCCGCATCGAGCGGTTCGGATCGCCCGTCGTCTCTACGAGTTCGGTCATGGCGCATCGACCTCCTTGTCGTTGCGATCGCTGGATGCCGGCTCCGCCTGGGAACCGGTGCGCAGTTGGAGGATGACAGTCTCCTCCGGGTCGGTGGAGAATCGGTATTCCCGGTAGGCGCTGAGTGCGGAGGCCATCTCCGCTTCCAATTGCTTGCGCTTGGGCTTGCCGGTGGCCGTGAAGGGCACCGAGTCGCCGAAGACGAGCACCTTGGGTGCGCGCTCATAGGGGAGGATCGAGCGAGCGTGGCGCGCGAGCTCGACGGGGTCGATGCCGGCGTCCGCCACGACGTACGCCGCCACCTCCTCCCCGAACACCGAGTGTGCGAACCCGAACGTCAGCGCGTGCTCGAGCCCGGGGAAGCCGGCCAGCGCCGCGTCCACCTCCACCGGGGAGATATTCGCTCCACCTCTGATGATGACCTCCTTGATCCTGCCGGCCACGAAGAAGAACCTCTCACCGCCCGGGCCAGCGTGCCAGAAGCCCTCGTCGCCGGTGCGGAACCACCGGCCGCGGAACACCGCGGCCGTGGCGGCCGGCTTGCCGGCGTAGCCCTGCATGACGGTGGCGCCGCGGACCTCGATCTCGCCGCGCTCTCCGGCCGCCACCGGGCGACCCTCGCCATCGGCGACCCGCACCTCCACGTGGGCCACGGCGGAACCGATGCTGGGGAAGCCGTAGCGGGTGTACCAGGAGCGTCGCTCGGCATCCGTCACCCGGGGCATCATGGTCGCGACCGCGGTCGTCTCCGACAGGCCGTAGAGGTGACGCACCGGAATGCCGAACCGGTCCTCGAAGGCGCTGACGGTCGCCGGCAGCAACGGCCCCGCGCCGCACAGCACCTCGCGCAGGCGCAGCGTGGGCTCGACCTCGGCTCGCAGGAGCAACTCCATGACTGTCGGGACCACACTGCACGCGGTGGCCTCGGTCTCCCGCACGTTCTGCCAGAACCCCTGCGCATCGAAGCGCGGCTGCAGGACGGTCGACCACCGCTGGAACCAGGGCAGCAGACTGCTGATTATGAGGCCGTTGACGTGGTGGATCGGGAGCACGGTGATGATGCGGGTGTCCGCATCCCACTGCAGCCGCTCGGCGATCGCGTCGCAGTCGATGAGCATGCTGCGCGCCGTGATCTGCACACCCTTGGGTTCTCCGGTCGTACCGCTGGTGTAGACCAGCAGGGCGGGTTGGTCCAGGCGAGGCTCGATCTCCACGGGCGCGTCGCAGGCGAGGTCGGGGACGTCCACCGCCACCTGACGCCTCAGCCAGACGCGCCCGCCGAACCCGGCGATGATCGCGCGGGCGTCGGGGAAGGATTCGTCGTCGCACACCAGCAGTTTCACGGCGGAGTCCGCGAGGATGTCGGCCTTGCGCTGCGGGGCGTCCGCCGGGTTGAGGGGCACCAGGCAGGCGCCGATCGTCCAGGCGGAGTAGGCCACGATCAACGCCTCGGCCGAGTTCCCCAGGGCCGTCGCGACCGCATCTCCGGCGCCGACGCCCTCGTCGCGCAGCAGCCGGGCGTTGTGCGCCACAGTGGCTTTCCACTGTGCACGGGTCCAGGTCACCCGCCGATCCGACGCGGGCGCCATGAGGAAGACCGTGTCGGCATCGTCCTGCGCGTAGAAGAACTCCGCGAACGACCGCCAGAGGGGCGAGTACCCGTCCAGGTCAGCATTGACCGCGTTCTGCATGGGTCCATCGTGAGGCGTGCGGATGCCTCACACCATGTGTGATCTCCTACACTTGCAGCCCGATTGCGAGAGATCTCTCCGTACCGAGCGCGCGTCACGGAGTCGGCAGGGCAGACGCCTCGCCCACGAGCGACCGGCGCAGCGTGAGCGCGAGCTGCAGTTCCAGCGCACGATCTCCCACTCGCCAGTCCTCGCCCAGGAGCTGGGATACGCGATCGAGGCGCTGATAGAGCGTGTTGACGTGGATCCCGAGTCGGCGAGCGGCCTCGCCCGGGCTCGAAGCGAGTTCGAGGTAGGTCTGCGCGGTGGCCAGGAGATTGGTCCCACGCTTGTCGTCGTGCGCAATGAGCGGTTCGAGCCGCTCATTCACGAACTCGCCGATAGCACCGGGGCTGGCCGCACGCAGGAGGAATCCGAGGGCGCCCAGGTCGTCGGCGGCGCTGACATCGCCGACACGGCCGAAGGCGAGGAGGGCATCGACGCACCGCACCGCCTGTTCGTACGCGGCGCGCAGTTCTTTGACCGTCCGGCAGTCCCGGGAGTACCCCATCGTGACTCGGCAGGTCGCCATCCGTTGCAGGCTCCCGTGGAGGGCGCGGATGTCCCCACCCTCGGGCCCGCCGTCCACCAGCATGACGATCCGGCCGTGCCAGCGCGACATGATCAGCGGGCGCACCGAGGCGAACGCCCATCCGCCGTCGCCCAGCACGAGGTCCGTGCCGACATCGGCCACGACGATCCGGTAGGGTTTGTCCTCGGTCAGCCCGAGCAATCGTGCCCGCGTCTCCAGATCGGCCTCCGGCACTCCAGACGCGATGAGATCCAGCAGGAACGAGCTCTTCACACGCTCCTCGGCGGCGCGGTGGGCTTCATCGAACATCTCGAGGAAGGCCACCACAAGCGCCGCCCGCTCAGCGGTTCGTCGGTCGAGGTCGGGCAGCGGCTCCCCCAGCACCACGAGGAAGGCCTGCAGCTCCCCGTGGACGGCCACGGGGAAGGCCTCGATCCGAGATTCGCGCGAGATCTCGACCGTCACGGGCCTCATCGTCGTGGCCACCTCGTCGAGGATCGGACGCAGCTCAGGTGCGGCGGACTCGGATGCCAGCGCGGAGCCGCTCTCGCGAATCTCTCCCGCTCGGTCGCACAGGATCACGGTGCGATCGAGCTTCTCTGCGAGCAGGTCCAGAACCTCCGTCGCGCTCCCGCCGACAGTGACCAGACGCACCAGCTGCTCGTGCACGTCGGCCGAGCGGGCGATCGCGTGCGCGTACTCGCGAAGCTCCTGCTGCGCATCAGCGAGTTCGTTCACCGCCTCCTCCTTCTCGGCGAGATAGGACTTCGCCTCGATCGCGATGGCGGCATGATCGGCGAGCGAGCACAGCAGCGAGACCTCATCCGGCGTGAACTCGCGAACGTAGCGGTCCGCGGCGAACAGCACGCCGATCACCCGGCTTCCCACGCGGAGCGGGACGCCGAGGATGGCGACGATGTTCTCGGCCCGCACGACCTCGTCGATCGGGTGCAGGAAGCGATCGTCGGCGGCGTAGTCGGCGGTCCAGTGGGGGGCTCCCTCCGCGACGACGACTCCGCCGAGGCCGAACCCGACCGGGAGACGGATCGAGCGGAAGTCGGCGGTCACCGCACCCTCAGTGGCGCGCATATATGTTTCGCCCGCCTCGGCATTGAGCATCATCAGGTACGTCACGTCGCTGCCTAGTAACTGACGCGCGCGATGCACGATCGCCACGAGCGCTTCGTCGAGGTCGGATTGGAGCGCAATCTCGCTCGCAGTGGCGAACAGCGCAGCCAGCTGGCGCTCGTGCGTGCGCAGGCGGCGCACTGCCTGATAGGACCGCCGCATCGCCCCCTCGATCTCCGTCCGCCCCAGCTCGTCGAGCGAGAGGAGACGCGCGAGTTGATCCAGGTCCGCGACGAGGTCACCAGACCACCGGTCTTCGGATGCCGCCGCGACGATCCGCGCGATCAAGCTCGCGACGGAGAAGACTGACGTTTCCGCTGCCATGGAGAATCACCTTCGATTGAGCTGCGCGCATTGGAGAAATGCACATGGATATCTTCCCTGATCCCCCCAAGTATGGAAGGGATGAGCCGGCAGCGGTGTCGCTGGCGGCTCCCGCGTTCGAGCGATGTGGATCGAGACGGCGAGGAAAGGACTCTTTTCATGACGGAAGCCCGCGACAGCGCCTGGCCCAAGACGGTGGTCGAGGACGGGATGCGCATCATCTACAACGTGTCGTTGGCCATGGCCGACGGCGCGGTGCAACGCGCCGACCTGTACTTGCCCATCGAGGACGGCCGCTATCCCGTGATCGCGAGCCTGGGCGCCTACGGCAAGAACCATCCGTTCCAGGACCCGCCGTACACCGAGCTGTGGAACCAGCTGATCGAGAAATACCCGGAGGTGCTCGCTTCGTCCACGGGCCGCCACATGTCGTGGGAGGTGCCCGACCCCGAGCGCTGGGTGCAGTTCGGCTACGCCGTGCTGCGCATCGACTCCCGTGGAGCCGGCTGGTCCGAAGGGTTCATGAACACCCACTCGCACCAGGAGTCCGTCGACTACAAGGAGTGGATCGAGTGGGCCGCGCGCCAGCCGTGGAGCAACGGCAAGGTCGGGCTATCCGGAATCTCCTACTTCGCGGTGAACCAATGGCTGGTCTCGACGATGCAGCCGGAGGGCCTGGCGGCGCTGTGCATCTGGGAGGGAGCTTCCGACTGGTACCGAGAGACCAACTACCACGGAGGGATCCCCACGGATTTCCTCGGCAACTGGTTCTCGGCTCAGGCGCGCATCGTGCAGCACGGTCTCGGCTCGCGCGGACCGCGCAACCCTTACAACGGGATGAACATCGCCGGCGACGTGGAACTCACGGACGAGGAGCTCGCCGCGAACCGCATGGAGGTCGCCGAGTCGATCCGCAGTCATCCCTTCGACGGCGAGTTCTGGCGGCTGCGTTCGACTGACCACTCCCTCGTGCACACGCCCCTCCTCTCAGCCGGCAACTGGGGCGGCGCCGGTCTGCATGGACGCAGTAATCCGCGGGGGTTCGCGCTCGCCGCATCCGAGTCCAAGTACCTCGAGATGCACGGCGGCGATCACTGGACCCTCTACTACTCCGACTACGGCCTAGACATCCAGAAGCGCTTCTTCGACTTCTACCTGAAGGGCGAAGGCGACTTCGACAGCACGCAGCCCCCGGTGCAGCTGCAGGTCCGTCACCCGGGCGAGAAGTTCGTCAAGCGCGCCGAGAGCGAGTGGCCGATCGCCCGCACCGAGTGGACGCCGCTGTATCTCGTGCCCGGAACACGGCAGCTGCAATGGAGTGCGCCGGGCGAGGAGACCAGCGCCACCTACGAAGCGCTAGGCGAGGGCCTCACGTTGCGTTCGGAGCCGTTCACGCAGGAGCTGGAGTTCACCGGACCGGTGACGGCGACTCTTTTCATCTCGTCGGACACGACGGATGCCGATATCTTCGCGGTGCTGCACCTGTTCGATCCGTCAGGGGCCGAGGTGCATTTCCAGGGCGCCAACGAGCCGAACGCTCCGATCGGTCAGGGGTGGCTGCGCGCATCGCATCGCCGGGTCGACCCGGATAAGTCGCTGCCGTGGCAGCCATTCCACCCCCACCTGGAGGAGGAGCCGCTCACGCCGGGTGAGATCTACGAGCTCGAGGTGGAGATCTGGCCCACGTCGATCGTGGTGCCGCCGGGCTACAGCATCGGCTTCTCGGTGCTCGGTCGCGACTACGACAACGGCAAAGAGCCGGTCGGCTCCCACATCGGTCCCCGGATGCGGGGCAGCGCGTTCTTCCTACACCCCGATCGCGGGGACAAGTATGACAACCACGTGACCGTGTACGGCGGGTCGGAGCATCCCTCGCGTGTCATTCTGCCGAAGATCCCGCCGAAGAACGGCGAATGATGGGCACCGTCCTCATCCGTGGGGGCGTCGTCGTCCCCATGACGTCGCCGGACGACGTCCCGGCCGTCGCCGACATCCTCGTCGTCGACGGCCGCATCGCGCAGATCGCCCCGGACCTTCCGGTCGGGGGCGATCAGCGCGTCATAGACGCAACGGGCACCGCAGTCCTCCCCGGCCTCGTCGACGGTCATCGGCACCTCTGGTACACGCCGCTGCGGGCGACCGCGATGGACCACGGCATCCTCGATCTGTCCGAGATCCTGTGGGAGCAGGTCGGGCCGCGCATCACGGCCACCGACATGTACGCGGCGACCCGGGCCGGCATCCTGGACGCGCTCGACCACGGCATCACCACCGTCGTCGACTACTGCCATGCCGTGAACACTCCGGACCATGCGATCGCTGCCGTGCGTGCGCACGCGGAACTGCCGGGACGCGCCCTGTTCGGCTACGGACCGGCCATCACCGAGAAGTTCGCCGATCCGGCCCGCCCCTCGGACTGGTCGCACGCCGCCGACCTCATCGCCTCCGCGCGCGGAACAATGCCCGACCGGATCTCCTTCGCCCTCGCGATCCAGAACCCTGCTGCATCCACGCGGTCTCGCTTCGAGACCGACGTGCACACCGCGCGCGAATGGGGCATCCCCGTGATCACCCACATCGCCTCTCGCGGCGGCGGCAAGCCGGAGCGGGAGGTGCAGCAGATCCACGAGTGGGGTCTGCTCGGGGCGGACCTCCACTTCTCGCACTGCTGCGCGTCGACGACGACCGAGTTGGAGCTGATGCGGGAGGCGGGGACGAGCGTCACCGTCTCGCCGATGGCGGAGTCCTGGCTAGGAATCGCCGTCCCGCCGATACGACGCATGCAGAACGCCGGCCTGGCGCCGTCGGTCGGCGCGGATGCCGTATGCAGCTCGAGCGGAGACCTGTTCGAGGAGGCGCGGGCGGGCCTGCTGGCCTCGCGGCTCGTTTCTATTCAGGAGGTCAACGCCACCGGACGACCAGCAGGCGTCGCTGCTGACATCCCTATGAGCACGTACGACGCGCTGGCGAGCATCACCTCGCGCGGCGCCGCGGCTGCGGGGCTCTCGGAGGAGGTGGGTCAGCTCCGGGTCGGGATGCGAGCGGACGTCATCCTGGTGCAGCTCCCCGACGACGACCTGCTGCCCGACGAGGTGATCCCGTGGATCGTGTCCACCGCTCACGGGTCGAACGTCAACGCGGTTCTCGTCGACGGGAAGATCGTCAAGGAGCGGAAGCGGCTCGTCGGGATCGACCGCGAGGAGATCACCGCAGGCCTGCGCCTCGCGCGCAACTCGATGCTCCGCGACGATCGACCCTGACACCAACGCTCTCACTGGCACAGAACCGCAAAGGGCCGGGTCCATGACGGACCCGGCCCTCCGTTCGTCGGTGGGGCCTACTGCACGCCCCAGCTCTTGAGGTAGACCTCCTGGAAGTCGATCGGCGGGTCGTAGTCCTCGCCGTCCGGCATCATGTTGTGGTCCTTGTCGACCATGCGAAACCCGATGCCCTGGGGGACCGGGTCCTCACCGTTGAAGAAGCGGTTGATCGTGTCAACGGTTCCCCAGGCGAGCCACCGCGCGCTGGAGGCGGGGTCGGCGGTCAGACCCCCGTTCTCGCGGATGAGCTGCAGCGCGGGGGCGTACCCCTCACCGGCGACGACGACCATCGAGTCCTGACGACCGGCGTCGACGATCGCCTTCGAGAGCCCGGACTGCGTTGCAGAGCTGTCGAAATTGAGGATCGCGGCGTTGGCCTCAGGGTGCTGAGCGAGAGTCGTGCGGAAGCGCTGCTCGAACGCGCCGCCGGCGGCCGAGTCGGCGCCGGTAGTCTCCACGACGGCTACGACCTCGCATCCGCGGCACTTCTCGAGCATGTCCATCTGCCCTTCGTACTGGTACTGCCCGAAGAGTCCGGTGTGCTTGGTCTGAATGATCTTGGCGTCGCCCTGCGTCGCGTTGATGACGTAGGCGGCCTGCATCTGCCCCCACTGATAGAAGAACGCGCCAGCAGTCTTGGCGTCCTCGTTGAACTGCAGGTTCACGAAGAGCGGCTCGCCCGGCCCATCGGTGTTCTTCGGGTCGTCGCAGTCCGCGGCCTGGATGTTGAAAACCGGGATGCCCGCAGCCTTGGCCTCCTCCAGCGGCTGCAGGATCGAGGCGCAGTCCACACCGTGGCTGACGATCGCGTCCGGTTTCAGGGCGATCGCCTGCCGGATGCCGTTGGCCCACCCGTTGTTCGCGTTGAGCGCGCCGTCCACGATCTGGTAGTCCCAGCCGATCTGCTCGGCGATGTTCGCCATCTCGTTCGGCGGACCCGCGCAACCCGGAGAAGCCTGGCCGCACGAGACGAACACCACCTTCTTCGCCTCCGCGAGCGGGGGGCCGCTGGTGGGCGGCTCGCCCTCGGTCGAGGCGTACAGCTCGTTCAGAGTCGGGACCCCAGGTGCGTACTCCTTGTCGGGGTCGGCCGCGGTGATCGTGCCGCCCGTGGACGGGCTGGCCGAGCTCGATCCCCCCGAACACCCAGCGAGCAGGAGCGCGGCGAGCGCGAGCGCTCCCCCGGCCGCGACGACCGCCCTCGAGCGTCGTGCTATGAAGAACGTCATTGTTTCTCTCCCGTCTAACTGCAGGTCACTGATTGCGTTGCGGACTGGTGCAAGTGGCCTCACGCATGGCCGATCGTCTTTAATCGGCCCTTCAGTGACTCCATGGTGTGCCCAGTCCCCGCCGGGCACCATGTGTCTTCCACCATAATTTCAGTGGCCGCCATAGGAAGTTGCACATTGAGTGGACGACCGCGGATGCGGAGGATGGCCTCAACCGATGGAGGTGTCGCCCCGATGATATTCACCCGAACTCTGACCGTCCGCCAGGGCCCGATTCACGTCTACGAGAAGGGGAGCGGACCACTCGTGCTCCTTCTGCACGGATTTCCCGAGGTCGGGTATTCCTGGCGCCGGCAACTGACGCCGCTTGCGGACGCCGGCTATCGCGCGGTCGCTCCGGACCTCCCCGGATATGGACATTCCTACATCCCGGAGGAGGTGACCGGGTACGCGATCACGGAGATCGTCGACGCGCTGGCCGGGCTCGTCACCGCGCTCGGCGCGGAGAACGCCGTCGTGGTCGGTCACGACTGGGGCGCACCCATCGCATGGACCTGCGCCTGGACGAGACCGGAAGTATTCCGCGCGGTGATGGCGGTGGGCAATCCTTTCGGGGGCAGGGGAATCTTCGCCCTTCCGGGAAACACTCTCGGCGAGCGGCGGCCCAGCGAGGTGGGGCGCGCGATCGCCGGAGACGACCTGGTGTGGTACGCCGAGTACTTCCAGGAGCCCGGGGTGGCCGAGCGAGAGTTCGACGAGGACCCGCGAGGCTTCCTGACGGACGTGTACTACGGCTTCTCCGGCACTCGCGGCCTCGACCACGGTACGCCACCCCCCGACCTCAGCTTTTTCGACCGCCATCCGGAGTCCATCGTCCCGCTCCTGCGTACGACGGGGCTGTGCCTTCAGCCCGGCGAGAGGCTGCGCGATCGCTGCGAGACCCCGGAGCGCCTGCCTGCCTGGCTGACCGCCGAGGATCTCGATCATTACGTCGCGGAGTTCGAGCACTCCGGGATGAGCGGGGCGTACGGCTACTACCGCGCGCTCGACCTCGACTGGGAGCTGCTCGGGCCCTATGCGGGTACACCGGTCAGTGTCCCCGCCTTCTTCGTCGGCGCCGACCGCGACGCGCCCACGATGTGGGCCCGGAAGGCCATCGCCGATCTCCCCGTCAACGTGCCGCAGTTGCGCGGCATCCGCATCATGAGCGACTGCGGGCACTGGATCGCCCAGGAAAAGTCTGAGGAGTTCACCGCGACCCTGCTCGACTTCCTCTCCTCCCTCGATTGAGCCGCGCTTCAGGGCGGGGGTCATGCCGTCTTGTCATTTGGATTACTGATCAGTAACCTTGCGTTGATTACTGACCAGTAACCGAACTGCATCTCATGGATACCCGAGGGGGCACAATGCCCGAGACGGTCGCAACCTACGACGGTCTGATCCGCGAACTGCGCGAGCGGCGCGCTCAGATCGCAGCCGGCGGACCCGAGGCGGCCCGGCACCGGCACGGCGCGCGCGGCAAGCTCCTCGCACGCGAACGGGTCGATGTGCTGCTGGACCGGGGCAGCCCCTTCCTCGAGGTGGCGCCGCTCGCCGCATTCGGCATGTACGGCGGTGACGCGCCGGCCGGCGGCGTCATCGCGGGGATCGGTCTCGTCCACGGGCGCCAGGTGATGGTGGTCGCCAACGACGCCACTGTCAAGGGTGGCACCTACTATCCGATCACCGTGAAGAAGCACCTGCGCGCGCAGGAGATCGCGGCGGAGAACCGACTGCCGTGCGTGTACCTGGTGGACTCCGGCGGCGCCTTCCTCCCGCTGCAAGACGAGGTGTTCCCCGACCGGGATCACTTCGGACGCATCTTCTACAACCAGGCGCGGATGTCGCGGGACGGGATCCCTCAGATCGCCGCGGTTCTCGGCTCCAGCACGGCGGGCGGCGCATACGTGCCGGCGATGAGTGACGAGACCGTCATCGTGCGCAACCAAGGGACGATCTTCCTCGGCGGCCCGCCGCTGGTGAAGGCGGCCACGGGAGAGGTCGTGTCGGCGGAAGATCTCGGCGGAGGTCTCGTCCACACGCGGGTCTCCGGCGTCGCCGATCACCTCGCCGAGAACGACGAGCACGCGCTGCAGATCGTGCGGGAAATCGTCGCGACGCTTCCCGAGAGCCCCGATCCTCGCGAGGCGCCGGCGCAGTCCCGGCCACCGGCGGTTGTGGACCCGCCGCTGCGCGAGGTCGTCCCGGTCGAGCTCACCGTCCCGTACGACGCCCACCAGATCATCGACCGGATCGTGGACGAGGGATCCTTCCACGAGTTCAAGCCCGACTACGGCACGACCCTCATCACCGGCTTCGCGCGCATCGAGGGCCACCGCGTCGGGATTGTGGCGAACAACGGCGTGCTCTTCGGAGAATCGGCGTTGAAGGGCGCGCATTTCATCGAACTGTGCGACCAGCGTGCAGTGCCGTTGGTGTTCCTGCAGAACATCACCGGCTTCATGGTGGGTGAGGAGTACGAGCGCGGTGGGATCGCCAAGCACGGCGCGAAGATGGTCAACGCCGTCGCGTGCGCCTCCGTGCCCAAGCTCACCGTTGTCGTCGGCGGCTCCTTCGGCGCCGGGACGTACTCGATGTGCGGTCGCGCCTACTCTCCCCGGTTCCTCTGGATCTGGCCCGGCGCGCGTGTGTCCGTCATGGGCGGCCCGCAAGCCGCCTCCGTGCTGTCCACCGTCCGACGCGATCAGATCGAAGCCGCCGGGGGCATCTGGAGCGCGGAGGAGCAGGCCGAGTTCGAAGCCCCGATCCGCGCTCAGTACGAAACGCAGGGCAACCCGTACTACTCCACCGCCCGACTGTGGGACGACGGGATCATCGAACCCGACGAGACGAGACAGGTCCTCGCCCTGGCTCTGGACGTCTGCGCGCGCACGCCCGTGGAACGTTCCGGGTACGGCGTGTTCCGGATGTGAGTGCCATGAACAGTTCCTCCGACAGCATTTCGTTCGCCACCGTCCTCGTTGCCAACCGAGGCGAGATCGCGTGCCGGGTCATCCGCACCCTCCACTCCCTCGGCATCCGGGCCGTCGCCGTCTTCAGCGACGCCGACGCCGACGCGCTGCACGTGCGGCTCGCCGACGCCGCTGTGCGCCTCGGTCCGGCCCCCGCCGCCGAGAGCTACCTCGACATGGCGGCGATCATCGCGGCGGCGCGCGCGACCGGCGCGCAAGCCATCCATCCGGGTTACGGCTTCCTCGCCGAGAGCGCCGCCTTCGCCGAAGCCTGCGCCGAGGCGGGGATCGTCTTCGTCGGCCCGGGAGTGGAAGCCATCCGGACCATGGGCGACAAGATCGCCGCCAAGCTCGCGGTGCAGCAGCGCGACGTCCCCACCGTGCCGGGCGTCGCGCGCCCCGGAATGAGCGACGCCGAACTGCTCGAGGCCGCGGAGTCCGTCGGTTACCCGCTCCTCATCAAGCCGTCAGCCGGCGGCGGCGGCAAGGGCATGCACGTCGTCGAGCAGCCGGCCGAGCTCGTTCCGGGGCTGCAGGCCGCCCGCCGTGAGGCCGCGGCGAGCTTCGGCGACGACACGCTGTTTCTCGAGCGGTACGTCAGCAACCCGCGCCACATCGAGGTACAGGTCCTCGCCGACCAGCACGGCAACGTCATCCACCTGGGCGAGCGGGAGTGCTCGCTGCAGCGCCGGCACCAGAAGGTCATCGAAGAGGCACCGTCGCCGCTGCTGGACGCCGCAACTCGGGAGCGGATCGGACAGGCCGCATGCGAGACCGCGCGCAGCGTCGCCTACGAGGGCGCCGGCACCGTCGAGTTCATCGTGTCCGCGGAGCACCCGGACGAGTTCTTCTTCATGGAAATGAACACCCGCCTGCAGGTCGAGCACCCCGTGACCGAGGAGGTCACCGGCATCGACCTCGTCGAGGAGCAGGTGCGCATCGCGGCCGGCGAGCCTCTGAGATGGACGCAGTCGGATGTCCGGATCGAGGGGCACTCGATCGAAGCCCGCGTATACGCCGAGGATCCGCAGGAAGGCTTCCTGCCCACCGGCGGACGCGTCGGCGCCGTCCGGCATCCGGCGGGCACCGGGGTCCGGGTGGACACCTCGCTTTACGCGGGGTTGCAGGTCTCCATCGACTACGACCCGATGCTCGCCAAGATCATCGCGACGGGGCCGACGCGGGAGGTCGCGCTCCAGCGCCTCGTGCAGGCGCTGCGCGACACCGCCGTCTTCGGGTTCGCGACCAACCTCGAGTTCCTCCGGTTGCTGCTGGAGATCCCCGAGGTCCGCGCGGGGGATCTGGACACGGGGCTCATCGCTCGCACCGTCGGGCAGCTCTCCTTTGCCGAGGCATCCGAGCGGGAGCTACTCGAAGCCGCGCTCGTGCTCGACGCGCACTCGCGCCGGGACGCCGCGGCGTGGAGCCGCCGGGACGGTTGGCGGATGGGAGGCCTGCGCGCCGTCCGCCGGTACCGGCTCGCCACCTCCACCGGAACGCACATCGTCGAACTCGTCACGCAGGACGACGGCGGGACCGCCGTCGTCCGCGATGGCACCACGCTGCCAGCCCGTCTGACACCCGGCGACGGGAGCTCGTTCACGATCGGCATCGACGGCTGGGTGCGGCGTGTGGCGGCGTGGGTGTCCGGCCCCGGCGTGGAGCTGACCGTTGACGGCGCTCGCTTCGTCTTTGTGGAGGAGGCGCAGAGCCACCGCGCCGAGTCGGAGACGGCGAGCGATCCGGTGATCGCGTCCCCCATGCCCGGGACAGTCGTGCTCCTGCGGGCCGCTGACGGCGCCCACGTGGATGCCGGCGATCCGGTGCTCGTCGTGGAGGCAATGAAGATGGAACACGTTCTCACCTCCCCGGTGGCCGGCACGGTGCGGATGCGGGCCGTGGTCGGCGATCGGGTCGCCCGCGGCCAGGCCCTCGCCGTGATCGATACGCACGCCGAGGCGCCGGAGGACGTGCCGGCATGAGTGGACAACGGTTCGTTCAGCGCGGGCTGTACTTCGACGAGCTCGTCGAGGGTGCGATATACGCGCACAGCCCGGGCCGGACGGTGACAGAGGCCGACAACGTCCTGTTCACGACGCTCACCATGAACACGCAGTCGCTCCATCTTGATGCCGCGTGGGCGGCAGACACGGAGTTCGGCGAGCGGCTGGTGAACAGCATGTTCACACTGTCCACCCTCGTCGGTCTGTCCGTCGCCCAACTCACGCAAGGCACGATCGTGGCGAACCTCGGATTCAGCGCCGTGCGATTCCCGGCGCCAGTGCGGCTCGGCGACACCCTATACGCCGAGACGCTCGTCCTCTCCAAGCGACTGTCCTCCTCCCGCCCGGGGCAAGGAGTCGTCGAGTTCGCCCACACCATGCGCAACGCGACCGGCAGCGTTGTGGCCGAGGCGACGCGTCAAGCCCTGATGCTGGTCTCGCCCGAGGCCCGCGACGGCCACACGGAGGCCTGATGATCCACGGACCGTCCCTTCTGTTTTGCCCGGGTGATCGACCCGAACGCTACCGCAAGGCCGCCGATATGGCGGACTCGGTGATCCTGGATCTCGAAGACGCCGTCGCCCCCGCCGACAAGGCCGGTGCGCGCCGCGCGTTCGTCGAGAACCCCTTGGACCCCGACCGCACCATCGTGCGGATCAACCCGGCCGGTTCGCCTGATCAAGAGCAGGATCTCGCCGCCCTGGCTGATACGCCGTATCGCACCGTGATACTGGCCAAGGCGGAGGATCCGCGACAGCTCGACGCGCTCGCCGGGTATCGGGTGATCGCCCTGTGCGAGACGGCGCGCGGGGTAGCGCACGCCGGCACGATCGCCGCGCATTCGGCGACCGTGGCGCTCATGTGGGGGGCGGAGGATCTGCTCGCGAGTCTCGGCGGTCGCTCTAGCAGAGCCGCGGACGGAACCTATCGCGACGTGGCGCGCACAGCCCGCGCGAACGTCCTGCTGGCCGCGGGTGCGGCGGGCGTCGCCGCGATCGACGGGGTGCACCTGGACATCCCCGACCTGAACGGGCTCCGCGCGGAAGCGGAGGATGCCGCCACATCCGGGTTCTCGGCGACCGCCTGCATACACCCGTCGCAGGTCCGCGCGATCCGCGAGGCCTACGCGCCGACCCCGAAGCAGATGGAGTGGGCCCGCGCTGTGCTGGCGGAGGCGGGGCAGCAGGGCGGCGTGTTCCGCTTCCGCGGCCAGATGATCGACGAGCCCGTGCTGCGGCAGGCTCGCGCCTACCTCAGCTGACCCGCACGTCGGCTGCACCCAGAAGCGCGTCCACGGCCATCGCCTGCAGGATGGCGCGCGCGCCGTGGCCGGTCGGGACGGCGCTGTACGGCGTCGAGTTGAGCAGGCCGAACACAGCCAGCAGGCGCGTCTGGCGCTCGGACTCGGGCATGTCCGCGCGCACCTGCGCGAAGATGTGATCCCACTCCTGCACATATCGGCGCTGGAGCTCGCGCACCTGATGATTGACGTCGACGGGAAGCTGGGCAAGTTCGCGGTCCTGGATCCGGATGATGTCGGGGTCGGACGTTGCAAAGTCCAGGTGGAACGAGATCAAGTCGTCCAGCGTCTCCCCCGCCGGCCGCCCAGGCGCCACGATCTCGCGGCACCCGTCCAGCAGCCGCGTGCTCGCCTCGACGAGCACGGCGGCTAGCAGGGCCTCCTTGCTGGGGAAGTAGTTGTACAGCGCCGGGCCGCTCATCCCCACCGCTTCACCGATCTCGACAGTGGAGACCGCGGCGAAGCCGCGCGCGGCGAATAGCCGTGCTGCGGCGCGAAGGATCGATTCCCGGCGATTCGCCTTCTGGATCGCCCGCCAGGTAGGTGCCACGCTTCTCATGCTACGGCCCAGCCGCCGGGGCACATCCGTCGGCTAACGCGTTATTCCACGGCGTCGTAGGCCTCCTGCGCCGCCGCGATATCATCCTCGTGCTCGATCGACCACAGCTGCAGGGCGCGCAGCGGCGCGCACAGGGTGAGCCCGAGGTCGGTAAGCGCGTACTCGACGCGCACCGGCACCTCCGGGTAGACAGTGCGCCGCACGAGGCCGTCGCGCTCCAGCCCGCGCAGTGTCTGCGTGAGCATCTTCTGGGAGACACCCTCGATGCGACGCCGCAGCGCCGAGAACCGCGCGTCGCCCTCGCTGAGGATGCCGACGACGAGCATGGTCCACCGATCGCCGACGCGATCGAGGATGCGTCGCGTGGCGCAGTCCGCCGCATACGGGTTCCCCCGGGTATCCGTGGTCTCTGACAGTGCAGTGGTTACCATGAAGTGCCTTCTTCCCGATGGAGGGCTGCTCTCCTATGGTAATCACGGTCGACCGAATCGACCAGGGTTTCGCTAACCAGAAGGAGTTCCCATGTCGCGCATTGCTGTCATCGGAGGAACGGGCTACGCCGGCTCCGCGATCGTGGCCGAGGCCGCCGGCCGCGGTCACGAGGTCGTCGCGCTCAGCCGCACCTCGCCCCCCGCCCCCCTCCCGGGTGTGACGTACGTGCAGGGCAACGCCACCGACGAGGCCACCTTGGCCGAGGTCGTCTCCGGCGCCGACGTCGTCGTCGGCGCCCTCTCCCCGCGTGGCCCCATCGCCGAGGTATATCGCGATACCTACCGCACCATCGCCCGCCTCGCGGATGAGGCGGGGGTGCCCCTATACGTCGTCGGCGGGTTCTCGTCGCTGCGACCCGCCGAAGGGGCACCGCGCTTCGTCGAGGACCTCAGCCATGCCCCCGTCGAGTTCCACGAGGAGGTGGTGACGGTCTCCGCGGTCATCACGGACGACCTTCCCGCCACACCCGACTCCTTGGCCTGGGTCTTCGTGAGCCCCGCCGGCCGCTTCGGCTCGTTCGCCCCCGGAGAGCGTCTCGGCCAGTACCGCGTGGGCGGCGACGTCGCTCTCACCCCCGCCGGTGGCGGGGCGATATCCGGTGCCGACTACGCGCTCGGGTTCGTCGACCTCATCGAGCAGGGTGAGCGCCGCCGCGAGCACCTGAACCTGGCGTACTGATCCCGGGAGGAGCGGGCGGTCGTGTCGAATGAGGTCCTGAAGGTCGGCGCCGGCGCGGCGCGGTTCAATTGGCTTCCGGTGTTCGCGGCCGAACGCCTCGGCTACCTGGCCGAAGCCGGTATCGACCTGGAGGTGGTGCGCACCGGAGCGGTCGACAAGGCCACGCGCGCAGTGCTCGAGGGTAGGATCGATCTGGCGATCACTCCGCCCGAGGGCGCGATCCGCAATGCGCTGGACGGCGGCCCACTGCGGATCGTCGCCGGCAACACCGACACGCTGCCGCTGACGCTCGTGTCGCGCCCTGAGCGTCCGAGCATTGCGTCGCTGCGCGGCGCGCGACTCGGCACCTCCTCACTGACGGAGGGCACGGCCCTGTACACCATGGAGATGCTGAGAGCGCACGGCCTGGAGTACCCCGGCGACTACGAGTTCGCGGTGGTGGGGGTGCACCCCGCGCGCTGGGCCGCGCTGCAGGCCGGCGACATCGATGCCGCGGTGCAGCCTCCCCCGCTGAGCTTCGTGGCGATCGATGCTGGCTACCACGACCTCGGCGAGGTCTCGGACTACGTCCGCGCCATCCTGTTCACCTCGGTGATCGCGAACCTCGCCAGGATCGAGGGTCGCGATCAGACGATCACCACATTCTTGCGCGCGGTGCGCCTGGCGACCGTCGACATCTACGCGGGCGCGGCCGACAGCCTGCTCGCGACGATCCTCGTGGAGCTCGGCGAAGCCACCGAGGAGTACGCGCGCCTGGCGGTGGACTACCTGCGCGGCAAGCGGGCGTTCGCGGCGGAGCTGGAGATCCCGGCCGCCGCGCTGGCCACCTCCGCATTGCTCATGACCCGCGCGGGGCTCCTCTCCGCCGCCGAGGCGGAGCGGGCGGATACCGCCGTCGACCGCCGATTTCTCGCGGCGCTGACCGCGGACTCGAGCGCCGTCCGATGAGCGCCGCCGGCCGGCTCGCCCAGCAGCTTCACGGTCTGCTCGGCGAGCGCCTGCTCTTACCGGCAGACGCGGGGTTCGAGAGGTTCGCCGAAGTCGTGTACACGGGTGACCTTCACATACCACGGCTGCTTGCCCGCCCGACCAGGGAGAGCGAGGTCGCCCGCATCGTCGCCGTGGCGGTCGATGCCGACGTGCCGTTCGCGGTGCGAGGCCGCGGCCACAGCTTCGCCCGCCACGGCATCATCGACGATGGTCTCGTAATCGATCTCCGGCTCATGGGCGCCTGCCACATTGACCCGCTCGCACGCGTGGGCACTTCCTCTGCAAGCACCACGACGGGCGCCTACACAACCGCGGCCAGCGCCTTCGGCCTCGCTACGGGCTTCGGGGACCACCCCGACGTCGGCATTCCCGGGCTCGTGCTCGGCGGCGGCTTCGGCTATCTGAGCCGCCGCGACGGGCTGACCATCGACAACCTCCTCGACGCGCGCGTCGTCCTCGCCGACGGCGCGGTCGTGACAGCCTCCGAGGCGCAGCATCCTGAGCTCTTCTGGGCCCTCCGCGGCGGCGGCGGCAACTTCGGGGTGGTCGTCCAGGCGCGGATGCGGCTCGTCGAGGTCGCCCGCATCACGGGCGGGTTCATCGCCTTCGAGCCCGACCCGGCCACCGTCGAGGCGCTGTTCGAGGCCGCCCGCACGGCGCCGGACGAGGTGACGGTGATGATCAACCTCATGAAGGCCCCCCCGGCACCCTTCCTCCCGCCGGAGCGACACGGGAAGCCAATCATCACCGCGCACGTGTGCCATTGCGGCAACCCCGCCGACGCCGCTACAGCGCTGGCGCCGTTACGCAGCGCGGGCCAGGTGGTCGTGGACCTGCTGGGCACACGCCCCTATCCCGAGCTGTTCACACTCGCGATGGATCAGCAGGGCACGCGCACCCTCCGCGCCACCGGCTTCGGCATGGCCCGCGGGAACGCCGACCTCGAGCCGATTCTCGCCGTCATCGCTGATGGGCTGCTGATTCCGCGACCGTGACTCCGCGGGGCCCTGGGATTCGTTCCGAGTGGAGACCTCCGTCGCGAGGGCTCACAGGTGCTCACAGCCGGTTAGGGTCGGGGCGACGGAGATGATCGAGGACGCGGTGCCGGGGATTATGACGGAATCTGCGCGCTGCGAAGCGGGGGTGTTCTCACCCGTGGGGAGGACGCCCCCGCCCAGGGCAGCAAGTCAGTCAGTGATCGCTTCCCGAGGAATAGGCTCAACGGCGTTCGCACTCTCGGCGACGTGAGAGACCTGGCGGCGGCCCGCCATCATGACGACGGTCGCTGCCAAGCCGATGCAGGCCATGACCAGGAAGCCCACGATGTAGCTCTGCATCGTCGCCGGACTGTCGATTGAGCCGCTCTCACCCACGCGCGTGATGATGGCGGTCATGAGGGCCACGCCACTGCCGCTGCCGATGGCACGGATGTTCGGGTTCACGCCGGTCATCACAGCCGTCTGAGTGGGCGGGACATTCTGTACGACGACAGTCGTGAGCGCGGCCAGTACCAGACCGACGCCGAACCGAAGACAATGGCGGCCAAGATGAGTGGCCACACCTCAGAGTGGAACAGGGCTGACAACGTCGCCGGCCCCACCGTTACGAGTGATCCCAGATTACCTGGCTGCGTGCTGTGAGCACGCGAGAGCGGCCCGACCGCGAAGCTGGCGAGCGCCACGGGGATGAAGCATGGGAACGCACACAGGTGCCGTCAGCGCACGCCGGATGGCAGTGAGGATTCTTCGGTCTAGTCGTTCGGATTCATCGCCCAAGAGACTCTGTCGACGCGCATCGGCCCGCAATCGACGGAGGTCTTCCAACTATAGAAATCTGTTCCATATAACGGACGCGCGCTATGCTCAATGAACGTGGATTCAGCATGGACGCTGGAGCCCACCACCGCAGGCCCATCGTCGCGAGATTCGGTTGGCTCTGCGTCTCAGCCCGACACGACAACGAAAGGCGCGCCGCCATGACTCTCATCGACGCGAACGACACACAGCTCTATTACGAGAAGCGGGGGAACGGACCGTCGGTGGTCTTCGTCGCAGGTGCGACCGGCGACGCCTCGCACTTCGCAGAAGTGGCCGAGTTGCTCTCCGACGAGTTCACGACCATCGTCTACGACCGCCGCGGCAATTCTCGGAGCCCCCGGCCGGACGACTGGACCGCTACGAGCCTCGACGAGCAATCCGACGATGTGGCTTCCCTCCTCGAAGCGACCGGGAGCGCACCGGGGATCGCCGTGGGGACGAGCGCGGGCGCCATCATTGTCGGTAATCTGATGCTTACCCGCCCGGACGTGCTGCGAGGTGCGATCCTCCACGAGCCGCCGCTGTTTTGGACCTCACCTGAGTCTGAAGCGGTGCTCGCACACATCGGCCAGATGATCGGCGAAGGATTCGCTGCAGGCGGTCCGGACGGGGCGCTGAACAACTTTTTCCCCTTCGCGATGGGCGAAGCGGGATTCGCGGCCATCCCTGAAGAGCACTACTCGCGATTCCGCCAGAACGCCGAGGTCTTCCTCACCATCGAATCCCCCGCCTTCGCCTGGCGGCCCGACCCCGACGAGCTCCGCCGGGTGACCGTTCCTGCGATCGTCATGGCCGGCGTTGAGGAGCCCACCGCTCTGCACCGCGCCTACCTCGTGGAGGGCTCGCAGTGGCTTGCCGATGCCCTGGGGGCGCCATACCGGGAGGTCGTCGACGGACACGCACCGTACTACAGCAGCCCCACGGCATTCGCCGACCAGCTCCGCGGAAGCCTGCGCGAACTCGCGTGAGCATCGCGTCACCAACACAGCGACGCCAGCCCGCTCGGGCTGGCGTCGCTGTGTTGGTGAGGAGAGCTCAAAGTCTCACGATGCTGTCATGTCCACGTCTCCACGCACGCCGACGCGCGCAAGGTCCACCCCGCGGTTGCTGCGGGCGAGGAACATGACGACGGTCGCCAGCAGGGCGACGGGGAGCATGGCCACGCTGACCCAGAAGGTCGAGCCGCTCCCCGCGGCGACGAGAGTGGCCGCGATCAGCGGGAAGACTCCCGCGAGAACCGACGCGAACTGGAAACCGAGCGAGATTCCGGTGTAGCGCACGGCGGTGGGGAAGATCTCGCTCAGGATCGCCGCCAACGGCGCCGACATGGCCTGCGACATCAGCCCGAAGGCGAGGATGAAGGCCAGGTACACCAGCACGGCAGGCCCAGCCGTGACCATCCAGAACAGCGGGAAGACGAACAGAGCGAAGGCGATCGAGCCGACCAGGTAGATCAGCTTGCGGCCGAATCTGTCGGAGAGGTATCCGTAGACCGGCGCCAGGACGATGGCGAAGAAGTACGAGGTCGTCAGCGCGCCCAGCACCGTGCCGCGATCCTGCCCGGCTCCGGTCGCATATGCCACGGCGAATGACCCGACGATAGCCGTGATCACCGGCGGCGGTAAGGCGATGGCAATCGCGATCAGGACCGCGCGCTTGTGAGAACGCAGTACGTCACGCACGGGCGTGCGCTGCTCCCGACGTCGGCGCGATTCCTCCTCCATTTGCTGAAACAAGGGGCTCTCGTTGATACGCAGTCGCACATACAGCGCGAGGAGGAGCAGCACGAAGCTTGCGAGGAACGGGATACGCCACCCCCAAGCCATCTGCGCTTCAACCGGAAGAAGCGCCACCAGCGCGAGAGCCGCCGATGACAGCGCACCCCCGCTCGCGAGGCCCGCCTGCCCGATCGAGGTGACGAGCCCGCGCCACTTGGGCGGCGCGAACTCGGCCGTCATAAGCGAGGCGCCACCCCATTCGCCTCCCACGGCGAGCCCCTGGAGAACCCGGAGGGTGACCAGGATGAGGGCTGCCCAGCCGCCCACCGCCTCACCCGTGGGAAGCAGCCCGATCGCGCCGCTGGAAAGGCACATGATCAGCAGGGTGGTCAGCAGAACAGGCTTGCGGCCGACACGGTCGCCGAGCCTTCCGAACACCAGACCGCCGAGCGGGCGCGCGATGAACCCCGCCGCGAACGTCGCGAACGAAGCGATCGTGGCCAGTGCCGGGTCGAGATCGGAGAAGAACAACGGCCCGAAGAAGATGGCTGCGGCTGCGCCGTAGAGGATGAAGTCGTACATCTCGACGGTGTTGCCCAGGTACGACGAAAGCGTGACTCGCCGCACCTCGGATGCGGACACCGGACGCCTGTCGGACACGACCGCGGGTTGCGCGGTCGGCAACGATGAATTTCTCTCCATTGAGATTCCCTTATCTGAGCAGGTGACGTCGGAGCGCGGATGCAGCGTCGGTCGAACTCCGGACGTCGTTTCGGACCGTCGGGTGAGTCCCGACGGGAGACATCGCGCTATGGGCGCGCGGCGACCCCCTTCCTCGCAGTCAGTTGGCGCACCGCGTCGAGTGCCGCTGCACTCTCGGGCAGTGCCGGGAAATGAGAGAGGGCGTGCACGCTGTCGGCGACGAGGGTCAACCGGACGTCGACTCCCGCCTCCTGCGCGGCGGCGGCCAGGCGTCGGGCGTCATCGGCGAGTGCCTCATCGTCGGCTGCCAGGATCACCAACGGCGGAAGGGCGTGCAGGTCGGCGAACAGGGGACTGATGCGGGGATCGCGCGGGTCATGCGCGTGCAGATAACCCGCCGCCTGCAGCGCCAGGAACTGACGGCTCACCCACGGGTCGTACCCGGCATTCGCGTCGATGGAAGGCGATGAAAGCGAGAGGTCGACGAACGGCGACACTGCGAGGATACCGTCGGGCATCGCGAGACCTTCGTCCCGGGCCGCGACGGCGAGACCGAGCGCGAGGCCGGCTCCCGCGTCGACGCCGCTGAGGAGAACGGGCCCCGTGGCATGGGCGCGCACGCGGCGGTAGACCGCCAGCACGTCGTCCGATGCGGCAGGGAAAGGGTTCTCCGGCGCCAGCCGGTACTCCGCCACGACCGCGACGCCCCCGACCGCCTCGGCCAGGCGCTGAGCATGTGCGGCGCTGCTGGCCGCCGAACCGAGGGAGAACAGCCCGCCGTGCAGGTGCACCAGCACGGGGTCGCCCGATGCCAGAATCTCCGCCGGCATCTCGCTGTCGGGGCCGGCCAGCACAACCCGGTCGAGCGCTCCCGGCAGCGCATCGACCGCCGCGAGGAAGCGGCGGTACCCGGCGCGCAGGCCGGTGTCTCCCTCGATGAAGTCGGCAGGCGACAGCGCGTGGGCCCAGGATTCGAATGCTGCCCGCGCCGCTGGCCGCTCGCGTGTGTTCACCTGTGAGGTCGCCATGAGGCCGTCCAGCCGTTCGAAGCCGTCGAGGTCTGCGGCGACGTCGTAGCCGTAGATCCAGCCCCAGGTCGAGGTGCTCTCCGGGTCCAGTGTCTGCAGGCCGCGAAGTCGACCGTTCCGGCCGTGAACCTCGGCGGGGTCGCCCTGATTGAAGGTGCGGAAGTTCTGCATGGCCGTGCCGAAGAGGCGGTTGGTGCGAGGCTGTCGACGCGCCTCGTATGCGGAGACGACAGCAGCGAAGCCCTCCTCGGCGTGGCGCGCGTACGACAGCCCCAGCACGACGGCGTCCTCGAGCGCCATGCACGCCCCTTGCGCTGCGGACGGGGGCACGGGGTGAGCGGCATCGCCCAGGAGAGCCAGGTTCCCTCGGCTCCACGTCGGTAACGGCGCACGGTAGTGGATTGCCGTGATGAACGCGGTGTCGATCGCATCGATGATGGCGGTCACATCGGCACATGCATCCGAGAACGACCGCCGCAGATCGGCGGTGTCACCCGATGCCATCCACGACTCGCGCGTGCCGAGCTCGTCGTCCGGGACGAAGCCCACGAAGTTCAGGTACCGCGCGTTGGCCACGGGGTACGTGATGATGTGTCGGGAGGGTCCGACCCAGTTGCGCGACGCGGGGGTGACCCCCAGGTCGGGCGCACGTTCCAGGTCGATGAGCGCCCGCCAGGCCACATATCCCGTCGGCTCGGCGTCGCTCTCGCCGAACAGAGCCGCCCGGACGCCGGAGCGAAGCCCGTCTGCCCCCACGACGGCGTCCGCGGTGAGGACGTCTCCGCTGTCCAATCGGACGTCCACGGTATCGCCCCGATCCGTCACGGCGACGACCCGGGCGTTGAGCCGGAGCGCGCCGGGCGGCAGTTGGCGCAGGAGCGCGTCGATGATGTCGGCGCGCATCGCGTGGTAGAACGACTCTCCCCACAGCGACTCCCCCCTCGCTCCGAACTCGAGAGAGGAAATCTGCTCGCCGGTGCCCAGGGATCGGAACGTCGCGCCCTGGCTGTAGACGCTCGAGGCGCGGATGTCTGCATCCGCGCCCAGCCAGCGCAACGCCTTCATGCCGTTTGCGGAGATGTTGATTCCGGCCCCCACGGATGAGAGCTCGGGAGCCTGCTCCAGGACCGTGACCCTCGCGCCCCCGCGATGCAGCGCGATGGCGGCGGCTAGGCCCCCGACTCCGCCCCCGATGATGATGATGTCCATTTCGGACCGCTCCCCTCTCCGTGCGCCGTTGCGACGAAGCGCGTACTGCGCCAGTTTGAGTAAGACTATAATGGTATCGCGCGCAAGATCGAGCGCGATTTGTCCATTTTAGTCTGACATGGTTTCATTATGTGGATTCACCCCATATAGTGAAATTGGACCAGCTCGCGTCGAAGAGGACAACACCATGAGCGGATATGGCGGCTACCCGGCTCGGCCCGCGGATCTCTACCCGATCCAACGCGGAATCGTCGACTTCTCCGGCGTCCCCGAGCGCCACGAGGAGTTGCTCGAAGAGCTGGCCCGCAACATCGCGGATCCTTTCGTCGGCCTCACCAGCGACGGCCGGCCACGGCCGGAGCTGTATCCGCTGGAACCGTCGGAGCTGGACACGACGGATGCCGCGGACGCCGCGCGGGCGTTCTTGACCACTCTCTCGCCCGACCAGCACCAGCGTGCCCGCCTTCCTATCGACTCGGAGCAGTTCCGCGCCTGGATCAACGCTTTCCCTCCGGAGCAGCCGCACGGCGTGCTCCTGGAAGACCTGGACCCCGAGCAGCGCGCGGGCGCGATGGACGTGCTCGGCGCGCTTCTGTCAGACCGGGGCTTCCAGCAGGTTCGCGACATGATGCGCATCAATGCCGCCCTCGCCGATGTCGCCGGCGGCTACGACGACACCCTGCGGGAGTACCTCTACTGGTTCGCGATCTTCGGCGACCCCGAACCCGGTTCGCCGTGGGGCGTGCAGATGTTCGGCCATCACTCGTGCCTGCAGATCTTCGTGTACGACGGCCACATCACGATCGGACCCCAGTTCCTCGGCGCCGAGCCGCGTGTGGTGCTCGACGGCCCTTGGGCGGGCATCCGGGCCTTCGACGAGGAGCTGGCCCTGGGGGTGGACCTCATGGCGGGGCTTGCCGCGCCCCTGCAGGAGCGTGCCCTCCTGGCGGCCTCGATGATTAGAGCCGAGCTTCCGCCCGAGTTGGCCCATCCCACCGAGGGGCGGATGCGCGGATCCGCCACGAAGGACAACGCCGTGATCCCGTACGAAGGGGTCAGCGGTGGCGAGATGGATGAGGCCTCGCGCGAGCGGCTGGTCGCTCTGCTGTCGTGGTATGTCGGTCGTCTTCCCGAGGGTCACGCAGAGCGGCGGCTCGCGCAGGTGCTCGAGCATCTGGATGACACCTGGTTCGCCTGGGTCGGCGACGTCGACGTGGACCGACCGTTCTATTACAAGGTGCACAGCCCCGTCATCTTCATCGAGCTCGATGCTCATGCGGGCATCTTCATCGCCAACGATGAGGCGGAGCCCTTCCACATCCACAACATCGTTCGTGTGCCGAACGGGAACGACTACGGACGAGCCTATCTGGCCGCGATCCGGGCCACAGCATCCGAGCCGGCGACGGCTCGGGCGGGGAGCGCATCATGAAGTTCGTCCGCACTTTCGACTCTGCCGAGGCGTCCCCGACCGGGCACCCGGGGTACTCCGCGCAGTTCGTGTCACATCTGGAGAGTGCGCTGGTCATCGGCAGCTGGATCGAGGCGGGCGGATGCGGACCGAGCCTTCACTACCACGACAGCGACCAGTCGTACTATCTCGTCGCCGGCGACATGACCGTGCAGATCGGGCATGACACGCACGCGGTGCCTGCGGGATCCTTCGTGCACATCCCCGCCGGAGTGGCGCACCGAAACTGGAATGATTCGGACAGCGCAGAGTTCCACATTGAACTGATCGTTCCGGCGCCCACACCCGGTTCCCCATTGCTTCATCCGGTCGCGCGCCCCGAGGACGCACCCGGATCTGCGCACAGCGGTTTCGTCACGACGGTGCTCCACGGCGACTTCACGGAGCCTCCTGGCCTCCCCGGTCTGGCTTACCGGCAGATCCTGCACAACGACAACTCGGTGGTCAACGCCTTCCGCATGGCACCGGGCGGGGAGGGGCCGGGTACCCATATCCACGAGTTCGACCAGTACTACTTCGTTCTCGAGGGAGTGCTCGAGGTGGAAGTCGCGCTCCAGCGGCACTCGGCGCCGGCCGGAAGCGCCGTGCTCCTGCCCGCCGGGGTGCCCCACCGTCAGTGGAACGGCGGGGACGTCGTGGAGGTCCACCTCGCACTCCTGGCGCCGGCACCGCTCCCCGATGCGCCGTGGGACCGGGGTGTGGACTTCCGCTTCACCGGCGTCCACCACTCCGGATGACGCCGATGACCGTCTGGCGGAAGGATCGCACATGAAGCTCGCATCGTACGTCGCGGACGGCCGCTCGTCTTACGGGGTCGTCGCCGACGATGAGGTGATCGACATCGGCTCTGCCGATCCGGATCGCCCCACCCTCCGCTTGGCGTTGGCCAACGACCTCGAGCACGTGCGACAAGCCGTCGACGCGCGGCGTACCGTGTACCCGCTCGCCGACGTCACTCTCCTCCCTCCCGTTCCCGACCCGGGGAAGATCCTGTGCATCGGGGTGAACTACCGCGACCATCGCGAGGAGTCGGGTCTCTCGATCGCGCCACAGCATCCGACGGTCTTCACCCGGTTCGCCGACACCCACGTCGCTCACGACCACCCGATCTACCTCCCTCGAAATTCCACAGAGCTCGACTACGAGGGCGAGGTCGCCGTGGTCCTCGGGCACTCGATCGCCCAGTACGAAGAGGACGCGGACGCCCTCATGGGCGCCATCGCGGGTTTCAGCTGCTACAACGACGCCAGCATCCGTGACTGGCAGGTGCACAACTCGCAGTGGACGCCGGGAAAGAACTTCGCCGGCGTCGGATCCTTCGGTCCGTGGATCACCACGATGGAGGCGTTCGACGACCTCGACGCGACGCGCCTGCAGACACGGGTGAACGGCACGGTGGTGCAGTCCGCGACGCTGGCCGACCTCATCTTCGACCTGTCCGCGATTCTGCGGTACCTCGCTGGTTTCACCCCGCTGAGCCCTGGCGACGTCATCGTCACCGGCACCCCCGGCGGCGTGGGAGTTGTGGCCGATCCCCCGGTGTTCCTCCGGGCAGGCGACGTCGTCGAGGTGGACGTCTCCGGCGTCGGAACCCTGCGCAACGAGATCCGATCGCCGCTCGCATCCGCGGCGGTCACCACCCGTAACGGAAAGGCCCAGCGTTCATGACACGCGTCGAAGAACTGCGCGCACCTGGCATGCGCCCTCAGGAGATCAGCCGTCCTCTCACCGGCGCACGCGCCGTCGCCGAGGTGATCGCCTGCCAGGAGGATGCGACCGTCATCGGCATGCCGGGCGGGCATACGATGCAGATCTACGACGCGCTGTACTCGCAGCAAGACCGGGTCCGCACCCTCCTGGTGCGCCAGGAGTCGGTCGCGACGGTCATGGCCGAAGCCCGTGGACGCCTCACCGGCACGCCCACCTTCGTGATCGGGCAAGGGGCATGGGTCCTCGGCAATGCCAGCATCGGCATCATGGAGGCACATCTGGGCGCCTCGCCGATGGTGCTCCTCATCGACGCGACCGACGGGGGCGGCTTCTCTCACCATGGCCCCTACCAGGCCGGCTACGGCGGATACGGGGCATACGATCTGCCGGCAGCTCTCAGCGCCATCACCAAGCGCACGTTCGTCGCCACAGACGCGACGCAGGCACTGCAGATGACGCAACTGGCCATCAAGCACGCGACCACCGGCGAGCCGGGACCGGTCGCGGTCGTCTTCCACAGTCGCGCGCTGTTCGGCCGGATCGATCGGAGCGCGCAGCCCCCTTCCTACCTCTCGGCGGCTCCGCCGATCGAGCGCCCCACTCCCTCCGCCACCGCGATCTCGCGTGCGGCCGCTCTGATCGGGTCGGCGCAGCGTCCCGTCATCATCGCCGGCAACGGCATCCGCCTCGCAGCGGCGGAGCGTGAGCTGCGGGAGTTCGTGCGACGCACGGGCATACCGGTGGCCACGACGCCGGCGGGCAAGGGCACTTTTCCCGAGGACGACCCGCTCGCGGCCGGCGTGATCGGGTCGTTCGGGCACGACTGCGCGAACGCGCTGGTCGGGGACGCCGACCTCCTCCTCGCGATCGGCACCAAGCTCGGCGCCTCGGACACCGCGAACGCCCACCCGGCGCTGATCGATGTGGGTCGCCAGAGCCTCATCCACGTCGACGTGGAATCGCTCAACCTCTCCTGGACGCTCCCCTCGGATGTCGACGTCCTCGGCGACGCGCGCGACGTGATCCCTGCGCTGGCGCGCGCCCTTCCCGGGTTCTCCTCGGATGGAGTGGCCCGCGTCGCCGAGGCCCGAAGCACCGCGCCGGTGTTCGACCGCGAGCTCCGCTCGTCGCCCGGAGCGCTGAGCGGACGGGATGTCGTCGCAGTGCTGTCGCAGGAGGCGCCGCGCACCGCGATCATCACGTGCGACGCCGGCGAGAACCGCCTCTTCGTCCTGCGGGAGTTCCAGTCCAGGGAGGGCGGAACGGTCCTGCAGCCCAATGGCGGTGGAGGTATGGGGTACGCCGTGCCCGCGGCCATGGCGGCCGCGGTGACGCGGCCGCACCAGTCGGCTATCGCCGTGTGCGGCGACGGCGGGTTCTCCATGACGCTGACGGCGCTGATGTCGGCGATCGAGCTGAAGCTCGACCTCACCGTGCTCGTGCTCGACAACGGCGTGCTGGGCTGGGTATTCAGCGGGCAACGCGGGCGGGTCATCGCGTCAGAACTGCAGCGGTTCGACTACGCGGCGATCGCGGAGGCCATGGGCGCTCATGTGGCGACGGTGTCCGACCTGGATGCCGTACGGGACGCCCTCCGCGGCGCACGTGAGCGCTCAGGAGTGTCACTGATCGTTGCGCGCACCAGCACCGACGACCGCTACCAGCACCTCATGTCGGCGCTCAATCGCGATGACGTCTACGCGGTGGCCGGCGACGACGACGAGGAGCCAGTCGACAGAGCCCGCCCCGCGCTCGTCTGAGGGGCGCCCTCCCGGGGCATCACACCTCGACGACGACACGCGTGAGGGGAGAGGTCCGCGATGCGAACATGTCCAGTCCGCGGTTGACCTCACCGAGCGGCACTGTCGCGCTGACGGACGCGGAGAGATCGAGACGGCCGGAGACGGCGAGCGCGATCACGCCCTCGATGTCCTCGTCGGTGTAGCCGTACACCGCACCGACCTGCAGCCCCCGTCGTACGAAGTGAGCGGGCGGGGTCAGGGGCAGCGGCTGCTCGCCGATGCCGACGACGGCTGCCCGGCCACCGGGGGCGAGGACCTCCAGAGCAAGAGCAAACGTCTGAGGGATGCCGACGCAGTCGAGCACGGCGTCCATGCCGTCCCCCTCGATCCCCGCGGCACGCGCTCGCTCGGCGATGTCGCCGTCGGCGGGAGCCAGCGCTGCATCCGCCCCCGCCGCCACGCTGAGGGCGCGCTTTCGCTCATCAGTGTCGACCGCGATCACGCGTGCGCCCGCGGCCTTCGCCATGCGGACCGCCTGGATGCCGAGTCCGCCGGCACCGATGACCATCACCGCCTCCCCCGCGCTCACCCCGGCGGTCCGGAGAGCTCGATGGGCCGTGCTGGCCGACTCGATCATGGCGATCGCGGCGAAATCCATGCTCGCCGGAAGCGCCCACAGGTTTCCCAGGGGTGCGACCACGTACTCTGCGAGACCGCCGTCCAGGTGAATCCCGAGGATGCGCTTGCGAGGACACAGTGCTCGATCCCCCACCCGGCAGAGGCGGCATGTCCCGCACCCGACCATCGGGTTGACGAACACGCGGTCTCCCTCGTTCGCCCGCGGCGCATCGCCCGTCAGCCGCTCGAGGGAGCCGGCGATCTCATGTCCGAGTGTGAGCGGCGTCGATGCCGTGGGGGTATGCCCCTCCAGGATGTGGAGGTCGGAGCCGCACAGGCCCACGGCCCGAACGCGTATGAGGGCTTCCCCCCGACCTGGCACCGGCGCTGCGACCTCGGCCTCCGCCAGCGCTCGCCCGACACCGGTGAACCGCATCGCTCTCATCCGGCGAGGCTAACAGTTTTCTTTATGTGAAACCAGTTGCAGACTATGACATTCCGGATCCGGGCGAGACCTCGAGCAGCGCCCCCTCGCGTTGGAAGTCGAGGATGGCGCGACGCGACGAGAAGGCCGCGCTGTCGGCGTCTCGGGCCACCATATCGGCGACCGTCAGCCGGTTGAACCGTTGCACGCGCTCGATCCGCTCAGTGCGGTCGTAGATCGCCAGCGCGAACGGGTAGATCAGCTCACTCATCGATCCCCGCGCGATCTCGAGGACGGGGTTGTGCGCGAGCTCCGCCACGCGCAGATGCATGGCGCGCGACAGTCGATTCCACTCCCCCGGGTCGCCCACCGCCCGATCCTGTGCCTCGACGATGCCGCGAAGGGTGGCGAGCTCTTCGTCGGTCGCCCGGAGCGTCGCGAGGCGATGGATCTCGGGGTCGAGGGCGAGCAGCGCCTCACACACCTGCTCGAGGGAGACCTGCTGCTGGCGGAAGGCGCGGCGCAGGGCCCGCTCGGCCTGTTGCTCGCTCGTGCGAGCCACGACGAGGATGCGCGGGCTGACCCGCTCGAGATGTCCGGCCTCCTGCAGCATCCGCAGCGCCTCGCGCACCGTCGGACGGCTCACGCGCTCCCGCTCGGCAAGTGCCTGCTCAGAGGGGATGCGCTGGCCGATCCGCAGTTCGCCGCGGTCGATGCGGTCGCGGATCGCCTCTGCCAGCTCGGCGTAGGCCGGCCTGTCCCGCACCCCCGCCGTGGCGGAGGCCCCCTCGCTGTCCGGACGCTTCGGCACGCAGACCCCTCCGACTCGTTCCGCGGCCGTAAACCGCTCGCGTGCCACTCTAGCGCCACAGCGTGGCATTACGGTCAGTCTGAATAGCGAGTTATCTCCGGATCTCCTTCGCTATGGGCGTTATAGTCTGTCTATAATGACCTGACAGTCAACGAGGACGGATAACATGAAGGTACTCATCGCCGGCGGCGGCATCGGGGGCATGGCCCTGGCCATCGCCCTGCGGCACGAAGGACACGATCCACTCGTCCTCGAGCAGGCGCCGAAGCTGGGGTTCGTCGGCCAGGGCATCAACCTCGGGGCCAACGCCGTCAAGGCGCTCCGATACCTGGGAGCCGCGGATGCTGTCGCCCAGCGGGCGGTCCGTACGAGCGGGTGGGCTTACCACGACCTCGAGTCAGGAGCCGTCCAGCTGGAGATCCCCATCGGGAACCGGTACGGCGACGAGTGGTACCTGTCGACGCACCGCGCCGACCTCCTCGACGCTCTGGTCGCCCGGCTCGACCCCGCCGACCTCCGGTTGAACAGCCGCGTGGCGGACTTCCGCACCGATGAGAACGGAGTCGAGGTCGTTCTGGCCGACGGCGCGACCGTCACCGGCGACCTGCTCGTGGGCGCCGACGGCGTCAAGTCCGTCGTACGCGACCGGCTGTTCGGCGCCGACGACTCGACGTTCGCGAAATTTGTCACATGGCGTGCGGCCCTTCCGGCCTCCGCCGCGCCGGAGACGGCAGAGCGCCAGCAGCTGCGGCTGTGGTCAGCCAGCCAGAAGTTCTTCGTGCTGTATCCCATCCGTGACGACCTCGTGAATGTGTCGGCCTATGTGCCCGCTGACGAAGCCGCCCGTGAGTCGTGGACCGCAGCCGGTGACATCTCCGAGCTCCGTGAGCACTTCGCCGAGGCGTGCGGAGAGGTCGAAAAGGCACTCGACGCCATGAGCAATCCGCTCCTCACGGGCATCTACGTCCGCGACCCGCTTCCGACCTGGGTCACCGAGCGCACCGCTCTCATCGGCGACGCCGCGCACTCCATGGGTCCGTTCTCGGGCAACGGCGGAGGTCTCGCCCTGGAAGATGCGGTCACCCTCGCCATCCGCCTTCGCGGCGTGAGCGACGCCGCGAGTGCCGCACGCGCCCTCCGCGAGTACGAGGCACTGCGACGGCCTCGCGCCACCAAACTGCAGACCGACGCCCGGGCACGCATGTACACCCTCAGCGATCCCGACCTTCAGACACCCCGGATCCGCGCCGGGATCTGGGCGGGCACGATGCAGATCGACCCCTTCAGCGAGGCCGAATACGGATGGCTGTACGGCCATGACCCCGTCGCGGCAGCCGAGGCAGGACCCGACGTCCGGGCGTTGGAGCGGAGCAGACCCGAGTCCGCCGCGGCTGCCGACCAGTGGCGCACCGCGCTCACGTTCGCCGATCATTCGACCGCCTGGCGCGGGCGGCGACAGGGGTACGAGCGCTTCGTTCGTTCACTGGAGGCCCCTGCCCCCTCCCGCCGGTCGGTCGAGCTGGGCGGAGTCCCTGCCTACCGCGTGGGCGACGGTTCACCCGGCGAACGCATCGTCGTCCTCCTGCACGGCGGCGGCTACCAGTTCGGCTCCGCGGAGGCGGCCACCGGCTGGGGCGCTCGGGTGGGCGCGGCGTGCACGGCGACGGTCTTCATGCCGGACTACCGATTGGCGCCGGAGCACCCGTACCCCGCGGCACTGGAGGATGTGCGCGCGGCGTACGACCAGGTGCGAGCGGATCACCCGGATGCGATGATCGTCGTCGCCGGCGAGGATGCCGGCGCTGGTCTTGCCCTGGCCCTGACCGCCTCTCTCCGCGACGAGGGCCGCGCGATCCCCGACGCGCTTCTGCTCGTTTCCCCCTTCGCCGACCTCACGGTTGCCGATGTGGGAAGCTCTCCGACCGGACCGGCCGACCCGTGGCTTCCGAAGGAGTTCGCAACGGCCCTGGCCGCCGCATACGCGCAGACCGCCGATCCGCGCTCCCCGGGAGTCTCCCCCCTGCGGGGCTCGACGGCCGGGTTACCGCCCACGTTCGTCGCCGCCGCCGACGACGAGTCCCTCGCATCCGATGCCCGCGCGCTGGCGCGCTCACTCGCAGGCAGCGGGGTCGAACACGACACGTACTTCGTGCCCGACTCGGTGCACTCCTTCGTCCTCTTCCCGTCGCTGCCGGAATCCGAGGAGGTGCTGCGGCGGTTCGCCGCCTTCCTCAGCCGCATCTGACCTGCGCGTTACTGCACCTTTTGACATGCATGTCATAAGGTGGAATGCGCACGGCATGCGAGGGAAGGTGCGTGGAGCGATGAGGCAGGCAGCGGGCGCCGAGGCGTCGACTCCGAGCACGCTGCAGACCGTCGAGCGGGCGCTGTCCTTCCTCGAGGTGGTCGCGGAGTCTCCGACCCCGGTCACAGTGAAAGAGGTCGCCGAGCGCCTGGGACTGAACATCACCACGTGCTACCACCTCTACAACACGCTGGTGTTCCGCGAGTATGTCGTGCGCCAGCCCGACCTCACGCTGCGGATCGGTCATCGCGCCGGCCTCCTCTACGACGGATACCGTCGAAGCTTGTCCACACAGCGGCTCATGGCAGATTTCGTCCAGCACCTCGCCGCGGACACCGCCGAGACCGCCTGGATATCGAACGTGGTCGGACTCGATGTGGTGCTGACCGCGTTCTCGGACGGTCCGCAGGCCGTGCGCGCCGCGGGCCTGTACGTCGGCCTCAGCGGCCAGACCCATCGGCGGTCCTCGGGGCGCGCGGTGCTCGCGTTCGCCGACGACGAGCTGCGTGAGGCGATGATCGCCAAGCTCCTAGAGTCGCTCCCGAAGGCCGACCGCAAGTCAGTACGAGCCATGCTCGATCAGGAGCTCCCGCGAATCGCCGAACGAGGCTGGGCGATCGACGACGGCGAGTTCAACCCCGGAGTGCTCGGAATCGCCGCGCCCTATTTCTCCGCCGACGCCTCGATCCTCGGCGCCGTGGGAATCTGGGCTCCGGCCGAACGCGGCCGCGCCCTCCTCGACGATCTGACGGACAAAGTCGTGGCCGCGGCCAACGAGGCCACCCGCCTATTCGGTCGGGGCGACTGAGAGCCGTCTCCGGGCGGTCAGACGCGCGCGGGTGCCGAGAGCAGACGCGCCGCATTGCGGGCGAAGGCGCCTCGCCAGTCGGGGACACTGAGGTCGGCGAACTCCCCCAGCAGTTCCACATGCCGCTGCACGACGGCCAGTCCGGTGGCACCCGAGTCGCTGCCGTAGACGATCTGCTCGGTGCCGACGATGTCGGTCAGAAGCGGTAGCTGCCCCGGGACGGGGAAGCCTGCGACATCAAACCACAGCTTGCGAAGGCTCCCGCGCACGTCGGGTGCGGTGAACTCGAGCTGAGTCTGCTCCATGATGCCGAAGATGAACTGCATCCGGTCGGCGAGCAGCGGAAGGACCGCCCCCGAATGGGGGACGATCCACCGGATGCCGGGGAACCGATCGAGGACTCCCGCCGCGATGAGTCCGGCGAAGGTGCGCGTGGTGTCGAAGAGGAACTCCAGCATCGGCCGCGGCAAGCCCTGGTCGACAAGCTCGGTCCCCGGCGGCGAGGTCGGATGGACGAACACGACCGCCCTCTGCTCGTCCAGCGCCGCCCACAGCGGGTCGTAGCGCGGGTGGGACAGATACACCCCCCGCGGAGAACTCTCCACGACGAAGCCGCTGGCCCCCATCTCCGTCGCCAGGGCGACCTGTTCGAGAGCGCCCGCGATGTCGGGAACCGGGAGCGCCGCGAAGAAGCCGAAGCGATCCGGATGCAGCCGCGAGATCTCGCTGGCGAACTGGTTCACGTGCAGAGCCAGTGCGCGCGCCTGCGCGTCGTCGCCGAAGTGCACCCCGGGAGACGAGATCGACAGGATGGACCGCTCGACACCCGTGGCATCCATGAGCCGGAGGTTGTCGTCGACATCCCAGCTGGGCCACCCCGGCATCCCGTCGGGGCGGTTCAGCCCCCTCTCCAGTGCGGCGGTCACGTACTGGTCGGTAACGAAGTGCGCGTGGACGTCGATCAGGCCCGGCTCTGCGGACGGCGACGGTGTCGGGGACATGATGGCTCTCGATTCTTCGGGCGGGTCGGGTCTCAGAACGGGTACCGTTCGGTCTGGCTCTGCATGGTCACCCATTGCAGCTCGGTGAAGGTCTCGAGATTGGCGTGAGGTCCGCCGAAGCGGCCGCCCACACCGGAGGCTTTGATACCGCCGAAGGGTATGTTCGGCTCGTCGTCGATGGTCGAGTCGTTGATGTGCACGGCGCCCACCTCCAGGCGCGAGGACAGCTCGTATGCGGCGAGCGCGTCGGCTGTGAGAATCGACACCGACAGCCCGTACTCGCTGTCGTTGATGAGGTCGATCGCCTCGTCGATGTCGTCGTAGATGTAGACCGGCGCCACCGGACCGAAGATCTCCTCCGTCCACGCGGGGTTGTCCCCGGCCACCTCGGTGAGAACGGTCGGCTGGTAGTACAGGCCCTCGAAGGCTCCCCCGGTCGCGACGGCGGCACCGTGCTCCACCGCCTGGGTGACCAGGCCGTGCACGCGATCGCGCTGCCGCTCGTCGATCAGGGGTCCGATCATGTTGGCGGGGTCCGAGCTCTCACCCAGCGGTATGGCCTGGGCGCGACGCACCAGCGCTTGCACGTACTGCTCGGCGACCGAGCGGTGGACGAGGTGCCGACCGCTCGTCATGCACACCTGGCCCTGGTGGAAGTAGGTTCCCCATGCCGCCACCGATGCCGCCGCCTCGACGTCGGCGTCGGGGAGAACGAGGAGGGCGTTGTTGCCGCCCAGCTCGAGATGGAGCCGCTTCAGAAGCGGCGCGGCCGCCGCCGCGATGTTGCGTCCGGCCGCCGTCGAGCCGGTGAAGGAGATGCACGGCACACCCGGGTGGGTGACCAGTGCCGCACCCAACGCGCCGTCACCAGGAAGCACGTGAAGGACACCCTCCGGCAGACCCGCCTCCGACAGCACATCGGCGATGAGGAGGCCGCCTCCGATGGAGGTGCGAGCGTCGGGCTTGAGCACGACGGCATTGCCGAGAGCCAGAGCGGGCGCGACCGATCGCATAGCCAGGACGAGCGGCATGTTGAACGGTGCGATGACCCCCACCACGCCGATGGGAATGCGACGGGCGAACGACAGGCGCGGCTTCGCCGAGCGGAGCAGCTCGCCGTCGGGGTGCGAGGCGAGCGCTGCGGCTTCGCGAAGCTCCGCGACCGCGACGGCGATCTCGATGCCGGCCTTGAACTGGCTCGACCCCGACTCGGCCGCGAGCATCGGAGTCAGCGCCGCCGCATTCTTCTCCAGCCGATCGGCGGCGGTCAGCATCACCGCCGAGCGCTGTGTGTACGGTGCCGATGCCCACGCGCGCTGGGCCGCGGTGGCCGAGCGCACGGCTTCGTCGAGGTCGGCCGCCGTCGCCGATGAGATGCGTCCGACGAGGTCGCCGGTTCCCGGCGCGCGGATTTCGAGGATGTCACCCGATCCACGGGTCCACCCTCCGGAGAACAGACGCTCGTGCCAGATGGGCTCGGCTGTGATGCTCATGATTGCTCCACTCGTTGTCGTCGGTCAGCGCTGCGCAGCGCTCATCGTCAGGACAGGTTTGATGACGGCACCGGTGCGACTGGCCTCGAAGGCGTCGGCGATGTCGTCGAAGGGGAACGTCTGCACGAGCTGGTCGAACGGGAACCGGCCCTGTTTCCACAGCTGCAGGAGAGCGGGGATCAGCACGTGGGCCCGTCCGCTGCCCCCCAGCGTGCCGACGATACGGGCGCCGTTGAGTGCGCGACCGTGGTCGACCTCGAAGGTCGCCCCGAGGGGTGCCCCTCCGATGAGGATCGTCGTGCCGAGTTTGCCGACCGAGCGCGTGGCCTGTTCCGTCACCCGGATGGAGCCGGTGCACTCGAAGGCGAAGTCCGCAGGTCCTCCGAGGATCACCTGCAGGTCTGCCACGACATCCCCGGACGCGGAGGCGTCGATGACGTCCGTGGCGCCGAAGCGCCGGGCGAGCTCGAGTCGAGATGCGTGCATGTCGACCGCGACGATGCGCGTGGCCGGGGTGTTCGTCGCTGCCATGACGACGGACAGACCGACCGCTCCCGCCCCGAACACCACGAGACTTTGTCCCGCCGTGGGTTTGGCAGTGTTGAACACCGCCCCGGCTCCTGTCTGGATGCCGCACGCGAGTGTCGCGGCGAGTTCCAGGGGCACGTCCTGTGGGATGACGACGGCCTGTCGCGCGGTCGCCAGCGAGTATGTCGCGAAGGAGGACTGCCCGAAGAAGTGACCCGACACCGTCTCACCGTCAGTGCCTGAGTAGGCGCTGCGGCCTGCCTTATCTCCGCGGAGTCGGGTCCCGGCGAGCAGCTCGTACTCGACCACGTCGCAGTAGCGCGGCTCCCCGTCGAGGCAACGTCGGCACTCCCCGCAGAAGGGCCAGCCGAGGACGACGTGGTCGCCGACCGCGGGGGTGGTCACGCCGGAGCCGACGGCCGCCACAATGCCCGAGCCCTCATGGCCCAGCACGCCGGGGAACGAGAAAGGCAGGTCACCGTGGCGGGCCGCTGCATCCGTGTGACAGACGCCGGAGGCGAGGATCTGCACGAGGATCTCGCCGGGGCCCGGGTCGTCGATGTCGACGTCGATGAAGTGGAAGGGCTCATCGAGCGAGGGCGTGAGCGCGCTTCGCGCGCGCGTGCTCATCTGATTCCCTCCACGGCGGCAGAGCTGCCTCGGGAAGGCCGTGCGGCTCCCTCCGGGGGCGTCGAGCGATTTGCGTCCTGTAGCGTTCCGGGCACCACATCCTCCTTTGGATGATCAGCGGCGATAGCCCCATCCTAATCGACTATTCGAAATGCGTGTCAAATAGTTGAACTCCACCAAGGCCTGTCAGACTATTCAGATATTGTTTCCAGTTCCGGAATGTGGAATACTCCGGAACCAGCAAGCCACGGCCGTGTCCGCAGAGAAGCGACCGATACCGAGACCCGAAGGAGGGTGTCCTGATGACTTCAGAAGTACTGTCGCCGACCCGACCCGAAAGCGACGTCGACCTCTGGGAGGAAGCCGCCGTTCACAACCCTCTGGAGGCGTGGCGGGAACTGCGTGAGACCGGATCGGCCGTTTGGCTGCGCGGGCGCGACGTCTGGGCGATCCCGCGCTACGACGGCGTGCGCGAGGTGCTGGGCGACGACGAATCCTTCTCGTCGTCGCAGGGCGTGGGGCTGAACCCCATGCTCAATGAGGCGATGGCCGGAACGACCATCGCCAGCGACGGTCCTTTCCACGAGCACCTCCGCGGCATCCTGCGCCGCCCGATGTCCCCGAGGGAGTTGCGCAAGCTCGCCCCCGACGTGCAGACGGAGGCCGAGACGCTCGTGGAGCGGCTTCTGGAGCGAGGAACGTTCGACGCCGTCACCGACTTGGCTCAGCACCTCCCCGTGACGATCGTCGCCGAGCGCGTGGGCCTCCCCGACGACGTGAAGGACCGCATGCTCGAGTGGGGGCTCGCGGCCTTCAACAGCTTCGGCCCCGCCGACGCGCCGCGCACCATTGCTGCCGCCGACACGCTCACCGAGGCCTACGCCTGGGGTCACGGAGCCGATCTCGAGAGCCAGCTGAAGCCTGGCGGCTGGGCTGCGGCCCTCTGGGAGGCCGCCGCGAACGGAGAACTCGCTCCCGAGCAGTGCCCCCTCATGGTCACCGACTACTGGGGCCCGAGCCTCGACACGACGATCAGTGCGACCGCGAGTGCGATCTGGTTCTTCTCTCAGAACCCGGATCAGTGGCAGTTGCTGCGCGAGGACCCCACTCTCGTGATCGGGGCCATCGACGAAACCCTCCGCCTCGTCTCGCCGATCTCCTACTTCACGCGCGTCGCGACGCGCGATCGCGAGATCGACGGGCAGATGATCCCTGCCGGAGATCGCGTCATGGTGATGTACGGGTCGGCGAACCGCGACGAGCGCAAATACTCGGACCCAGATCGGTTCGACATCACGCGCAAGGCCGGTGACCACCTGGCATTCGGGCACGGAGCGCACAGTTGCGCCGGGCAGCCCCTGGCACGCCTCGAACTGCGGGCGCTGCTGACGGCGCTCGCCGCTCGCGTGGACAGCTTCGAGTGCTTTTCGGCCGAGCCGTTGGAGCACAACTGGCTCCGCGGGTTCGTCTCGATGCCGGTGAGGATGCATGCGGCATGACGGGGGTGGCTACGCAGGTGCGTGAGGCACCATCGAGCACGCCGGCTGACGAGGTGGAACTCACTCTGCACGTGCACCGCCGCCGGGAGCTGGCGGACGGGGTCATCGGGCTCACCCTGACCCATCCCGACGGTGAGGATCTGCCCGCGTGGGAACCGGGCGCGCACATCGACGTGATCCTCGACACGGGGGTCACGCGGCAGTACTCGTTGTGCGGCGACCCCGAGGACCGGTCGGCGTGGGAGATCGCCGTCCTCCTGGAGACGCCGAGCCGCGGCGGCTCTTCGTACCTCCACCGCTCTGTCTCCGAGGGGAGCCCGCTGCGGGTGCGCGGACCGCGCAACCACTTCCGTCTGCACGCCGACGGCCCCCTCGCCTTCGTCGCAGGTGGCATCGGCATCACCCCGCTCCTTCCGATGTTGCGCGAGGCCGACGCGGCCGGAGTGGACTGGCAGCTGCACTATGCCGGACGCTCGCGATCGTCCATGGCCTTCGTGAGCGAACTGCAGGAGCGTTACGGCGATCGCGTGCGCGTGCACCCTAGGGATGAAGTCGAGCGCATGGATCTCGCCGCTCTCATCACATCCGACCGCGCCGGTGCACATATCTATGCGTGCGGGCCGGGGCCCCTTCTCACTGCTCTCGAGGCGCAGTGGGGCGAGGAGGTCGTGCATTCTGAACGGTTCACCCCCCGCGAGGATGTGGACCTCGCGCCCGCGGGCTCATTCGACGTCGAGTTGGAGCGAAGCGGCCTGACCCTGCACGTCCCCGAAGACCGGAGCGTGCTGGAGGTTGTGCGGTCCGCGGGGGTGAGCGTCCTCTCCTCCTGCTCCGAGGGCACGTGTGGAACGTGCGAGACGGTCGTGCTGGAAGGCGAGGTCGCGCACCGAGACTCCATCCTGACCGCGGAGGAGCGCGCGGCGAACGACATCATGTACATCTGCGTGTCTCGCGCGCGCGGGAAACGTCTGCTCCTCGATCTGTAGTGGTGGTTCGGCCCTGGCCATGATGACGGAGATGAGTCGATGACCGGTCATTTGTCCTGGCCGATAAAGACGAGCTTTCGACGTTACGTCGAGGCCATGCCTGACGGCGTTGTGAGCGTTGACTCCGGCGCGCGGTTGCTCGCCACGACCATCCACTTCCCGCTCGAAACGCCCCTGACCCCAGGCGAGCCACTGCCGTCCGAGATCCGATTCGCCGGCGACGTGCAGTTCGAAGGCCACGGCGGGCGTCTCGCCATTCTTTTCAGCGAACTTCGCCTCGAGCGGACGGCCGGCGGGCATCGCCTCACGATCGACCACCCGTGGTCCGTCGACGGTTCTCTTCCCCGCATACCTGTGGCGGAGGTCCGGTGGAACCGCTTGGCATCGACGCACGCCAGCAGCGAATCGGTGAGTCTGTCTTCGGAAGGTGCATCACTGTTCAACAATGCGTATGAGCGCGGCTCGCAACTCGACCAGATGTCCATCGAGCTAGACGTCGCGAGCCCGTAGACGTACGCACCACGCAATAGCTTCGCCAGCGTGCTCTACATGAGCTGACGGGACGCGAAACGCGGGATCGCCGACATGTCGTCAGCAGCAATGCTTCCAATGCCTTCGCCGGCTCCCCGGCGAACCGGTATGCGGTCTGCGAGGGTCGGTTCCGCGCACGGCAGTCCGCGAAGTCGTCCTTGTGCACATCTTCCCCGGCGGGCCGCACGACCCAAGATGACAACCCCGCGATCCTGGGGTCCCAGAGGTTCGCAGGGCTTCTCAGCTGGTGGTGCGCTACTTGGTCCGAGTTCCTGAGGAAAAGTTGTCGTCCGAAAGCACGTCAACGACTTGGCCATGCTGGTAATCGAAGAGCTGCTGGAATCTCGCGTCGCCCCTTACTTTGCGTCCGCCGCGAGTCGCGAAGCTAGCATCGCGTCGTCCCTCGCTGCGGCGACCGTCTCCCACCAGAAGGGACAGGGAGCGCCGTGGTCAGGTCATTCACACGGACTGCGCGCACGATCTCGATTCCTCAACCGACCGGAGGAAGGTTACCAAGCCGGGTCCCTGAGCGGGAATGTCCGCGATATTGACGATCGTCGCGCGCACGCCCAACCGCCTAGTGCACCAACCTAGAGCGAGCCTACGACAACAGCTGCCACGTTCTAGAGTTCACCTACTAAGGCGGCGTTGCAGAGTCTCGTTCTGACCGGAAATCAGGAGTGTCCGTCAAACCGCGTTACACCCGATCATGCAGTCACGAGCTCGTTTACGAAGACCCTCTGCCCGTGCCGTAGGCGGACATCAGGAGATCTGCGACGCGCCGGATTGATCCGCTCCAAAAACCGAAGAGGTCACGAATGTTGGCGAAGACGGGTTGGCACTCGAATACGTCGCCGTTCGCAAAGATGAGTCGCACCAGCGGCATCTGGAGAAGACCCCAGAGCACGCGAACTCGCAGCACCTTTGTCAGCTCGCGCCCGGGGTAAGAGTACAGCCGCGCAGGGCCCGAAGAACTGTTCCAAACTTCCAACCCCTCCGAACCCGCGACCAAATGACCACCGTCAACGGAGACGGGGGTCATTCCTGCCCGAACGAATGCGCCGTTGGAGAAGCTCACGAGAACGGTGAGCCCTCGCCGCGCTAGGAATCGCCGGGAGCCGCGAAATTGCGACATAGCGGAAGTGGACAACCCCCGGCATGACGATTAGAGCGATGAGGCCGAAGGCAAGCCAGGCGCCCGCCTGCGGCACGCCAAATGGGCGGTTCCCCCATGACACGGCCCCGCCCACCGCCAAGACCTCCATCATCGTCAGCCCGAACAGCACTGTGGCAGGCCGCCAGCTTGAGTCGGCCTTCACAAAGATGTCCATCGTATTCACGGTGTCCATGGCGTGGGCCGTTTCGTCGTCGCGACCCCAAGAAGGCCGAGGACCGTCGGTAGCTCATCTACCGCGATCATATGAGCGTCAAAAATGGTCGCCGCGATAGGGCCTGCACCGACGGCAGCAAAGACGCGGGAGAAAAGGGCAACGGGAACACTCCCCCAGCATTGCGCGTCCAAAGCGTATCCAATGCATGAGCTCACCAGACCGGTAACGCCTATTCCCCAAGCTACTCCGCCCACCACGGTTGAGGCGGCCGTCACGGTGGCAGCGACTGGAGGCACCGGAACGAACCTGGCTGCTACAAGCAGCGTAAGAGAGAGAGCCGTCAGTCCATATGACGAGTACCTGGCGATCGTGCCCGCATTCCTCGCAGTCGACTGAACTCGGTGGGTGTCTCTCGCGTGGCGGGATAGACCGTTGTCCAGCTTGGTGACCGAACGTCCCGCCTTGATCCAGCGCTCCGCGGAGTCGGCCGTGAACTCGCCACTCAGATCGTGTTTGTTGATCGGGTCGGTGGGCCAGACGTAGTCGTTGTCGACGCCGCCTTCGATCGGGTCGACGGACAAGAACCGACCGAGCGCGGGGACGTATATGCGCGCGCCCATCTCGACGATCGTAAACGTGCCCGACGTGTGCGCGAGCTTCAGACCGGCCTGATGCCACCCGGTACGGTCGCTGGTCGTCCCGGTGTCATCGGCCGTTGCGGTGCCCAGTGCACGGCTGACGGGGTCGAGCGGCTGTCCGAACGGGTCGCACAACAGCACGTCGCCCGATGATTCGCCGTCGCCCGTCGCCAGCGTGTGTCCCAGCAGCGATGGGTACGACCACTGCTTCGCTGATCCGGTGACGGTGGCACTGGCTCCGCCCGGGAGCGAGAGGTGCCTTGTGATCGTGGACCCGGTCTTGGTCGCCCACGGCGAGTCACCACCCCCGGCGTGGAGGTAAGTGGTGGCCACCGCACTCCCGCCGGACGGCGTGACCGTTCGCTTTACGATTCTTCCCGTTGCGTCGCGGAGCAGGGTCATGACGGTTCCGTCAGCCCACTGCGTCTTTATGTGACGGTTGGCCGCGTCGTACGTGAGGGTGGCGTCCGCGAGCTCGGTGATGTTGCCGCGCGCGTCGTAGCTGATCTCACTGGTCGTCAGGCCGTCAGCGACCTGGTGCGCGCCGGGAACAGGATTCGTCACCGCGCTAGAGAGGAGGCGGTCCGCCCAGTCGTAGCAATATGTGGACGTCGTCGTGACGGACGTTCCAGCCCCGGGTGCGGTGTAGACGTCTGTCGCGGTGGTCCGATTGCCGGATGCTCCCGCAGCAGTGTTTGCACCGCATCCGCCGACCGCCGCGTACCCATATGTCAGGGTGTGCGACGGGATAGCGGCAGATACCAGCCGTCCCGCTGAGTCATACCCATAGGTGGAGATATGCGTCGTGGACCCACGCGCCTGCGTCTGCTGAACCACTCGTCCCGACTGCGACCGCGCCACCGAATCCGTGATCGGGTCCGTGGTGGGGAACGTCCACGTCTGCGCGGTGAGGCGCCCTGCGAGGTCTCGCACCAGCGAACCAAGTTCTGCACCGCCCTCATACGAGACGCCCTCGAGTCGCTGAAGGGAGTCGTATGCCACCGTCGCCGCGAGCTGCCCAGCATGGGTGACCCTCCAAACCTTCCCGTCGAGGTCGTACTCGAACGCCGTCACTACGGCGGATCCGCCAGCAGGCGTTGTGGCGCTGCTCACAGCCCGACCGGTGATGGGGTCACATGAGGTCGTCGTTACCGTGCCCCACACATCCGTGGACGAAATCGTCCGTCCGAGCAGGTCAGACTCAGTCGTGATAGTCGACCCGTTCGGTGAACCAGTCACGGCGCCGTTTGCGACGGTCACCTTGAGCCCAGCTGCGGTCGCGGAGTATGTCGTGAGCGTCGTGAGCGTCGCCGCACCCGACGGCCCGACCGCGGACTGCGACGTGACGCGGCCGCGCACATCGAAGCTCGTGCACGACCAGCTCGCGTCGCCGGTGCGCTTCGTTCCCACCGTGCGCCCCCAGACGTCGTAGGCGTACTGCGTCCTCACGGTGGTGCCGCTGGAAGACGTCGGCCCCGTCGTTGACCTCGCCATCCCGTACTGTCGAGTGCCGGCCGGTATGCCACACACGGCGGGCGCATCCTCCAGGTCGCCGTAGTACGCGGTCGTCGTTGCCGCGGTGCTGTGGGCACCGGTCGCGTTCCCGGCCGGAAGAGTGCGCGTGGTTCGGCGCAGCCATCCGGCGGCCCCGGGTTGTTCGTACGCGACCTCGGTGCGCAGGTTGAGATTCACGGGGTCCACCGCAGATTCTGTCGCTTGACCGAGCCACGGATGCTGATACTTCATCGTGGTCGTGACAGACGGCGCAGATGCTCCGGCAACGGTCGTGGAGTCGAAGACTTTGCTCTTTGTGACGAGCCCGAAGTCGGGCCGCAGCTGCGCCCCAGGCACGATGACCGCCGAGGAGGACCCGGGAGCGATCCACTTCAGCTGCAGGAGCGCGTCACCTACTCCCTCGTTCATCTCCACCCGAATGCGCCGCGTCTCTCCCGCGCTGACGATGATGGGCGTGCCCGCGCGCTGCAGCAGGCCGGGCGACCACTTGTCGACGATCAAGACGTCGTTCACCCAGACGCGGGCGCCGTCGTCGCTGTTGGTGACGAAGGTGTATGTGCCTGCGGTGGGGAATGTGACGAGACCCGTCAACCGGAGCGACCAATTGTCCACGGCGATGCCGCTGCCAGGCGATGCAGTGCCCCAGCCGCGGTCGACAGTACTTCACGCGACGAGCTATCCAGTCCGTATGGTCGCTTGCCGGATCATCAATTTCTAACGTACACTCGTTAGTAATTTGACGGACAGATTGGCAGGGAGCGCCGTGGCGAATCGTCGCAGAGAGACCGAGGACGCGTTCCTGTCGCAGCGGCGGTGCACGCGCGCTCGGGTTGCAAGCTCTCGGGCCCGTTCGTGATCCGTCGCCCCCCAGATCTCGGGACATCGCCCTTCCACGGGGAGCAGCGATGAGACTGCCAGGCAAAGTCGCGTTGATCAGCGGCGGGGCGGGAGGCATGGGCGCTCGTCACGCGCGGGCGCTCGTGGACGAAGGCGCCTCTGTCGTGATAGGCGACATCGACGCTTCGACTGGTTCCGCTCTCGCCGATTCTCTCGGCGATGCCGCGCGCTTCGTCCGTCTCGACGTGCGCGACAACGACGACTGGGCCTCTGCGGTCAGCATGGCGGAGGAGGAGTTCGGCCAACTGAACGTCCTGGTGAACAACGCCGGAATCTTCCGCGGGGGCTCGGTCGCCGACTGCACGGACGAGCAATGGGAGCTGGTGCTGGGGATCAATCTCACGGGGGCCCTGCGCGGCATCCGCGCAGCCACACCGGCCCTGACGCGTGCTCGGCCCTCGTCCATCGTCAACATCTCCTCAACGGCGGGCCTGAAGGGTTTCGCCGGAGCCGTCGCTTACGGCGCCTCGAAGTGGGGGCTTCGCGGGCTCACCAAGGATGCTGCGATCGACCTGGCCCCCTTCGGCATCCGGGTCAACTCGATCCACCCGGGGAACGTCCAGACCCCGATGATCGATGGGCTCTACGCCAATTTCGACCACGTCCTGCAGGGGCGGGCGGGGCAGCCGTCCGAGATCAGCGACCTCGTCGTCTTCCTCGCTTCCGACGAGAGCTCGTTCTCGACCGGCGCCGAGTTCGTCGCCGACGGCGGAGAGACGGTCGGACTACCGGGTTCGATGGTCCTCGGCTGAGACCGTCTCACGACGCCTTGTGTACCACCGGCAACTCAAAGGAGAGGTCCCATGATCGCTGACATCCAGGCTCCCGACAGCCGTCTCGCTCGGGAAGCGGAGGAGCTAGCTCGGTCGGTCTCCGACGACATGCTGTTCAATCACGTGATGCGGTGCTACTGGTTCAGCGAGCTGTTCGCCCGGCAACAGGGTCTGCAGATTGACCGCGAGCTGGTCTTCCTCTCGTCGGTGCTGCACGACCTCGGACTGACCGACCACGCACGCGGTGCGAATCGCTTCGAGATCGAGGGGGCTGATGCCGCGCGGACCTTCCTGTTGCAGCAGGGGATCAGCGACGAGCGCGCATGGCATGTGTGGAACGACATCGCGCTGCACGTCTGGGATGTGAATTTGTTCCGCGATGACAGCAGCAAAGCCATGGAGTTGGGCCTGGTCCACGATGTGGTCGGCGTTCCGGGAGCGGAACTCGACGAACGCGACGTAGCGGAGGTTCTCCGGCATTATCCGCGCCTCGACTTCAAGCGCGCCTTCCACGAGGTTCTGCGCAACGAGCTGGAGAGCACGTCACCGTACCCGCATTTCTTCCACATTTGTACGTACATCGAGCACGCTGGCGCCCCGCTCACGCTGCCGGCGGGGTCCGCACTCATCGAGGGCGCGCCCTTCGATGAGTGATTCGTCACCTCACGGGCGCGCCGTGCTCGCGTTTGGGGACGTCGCGCCATCGCGGAACTGCGCGGGTGTGCAACCGAAACGTTCGCGGAACACGGTGTGGAAGTGCGACACCGACCCAAAGCCGCTCTCGATCGCGATGGTCGCGATGCTGCGCGAGCGACCGCCGTCGGCCAGGAGAGTGCGCGCACGCTCGAAGCGAGCCTCCAGGAGTACGTCGCGATAGTTGAGTCCCGCGGCACGGAGAGTGCGGAACAGTGTCCGGCGCGAAATGAGCAGCCGCCGCGCGGTCTGCTCGGCGGTGAGGTCCGGGTCGTGCGCGGTCGAGGCGATATGCGCGACGATCTCGGTACTCTCGACCACGCGCTCCTTGCCCCCGGTCGCCGCGGTCGGTCCTTCGGATGCCGCGATGGCGCCGAGCGCATCCGTCAGCCCCTGAGAGTGAGTGCGGAAGTCGACCGTCGGGTTATGCAGGGCGGCGAGGCTCAGGTCCCACAGATAGGTCCGCCACGGCCGGGACAGGACATCGGGCCGCCGCACGGCCGCGTGCAGCGGCGTCTCGCGCGCCGCCTCGGGCAGGTGTGCCGTCAGCGATTCGGTCGGCACGCTGAAGACCAGCTGCTCGAAAGGGGTCACGCACTCTACGACGTACTCGACCGCTCGGTCGAGGAAGACGACGTCTCCCGCGCGGAAGACGACCTCCTCCTCATCCTGCCGGGCTGAGGAGACCCCCGAGAGCTGCCAGATGACCGTGGTGAGCGGCGAAGGATCGGCGCGGACGTGCTCCTGACGCCGGTATGCCGTCAGCGACGATCCGTGCAGGGCGATAACGCCCGTCGGCCCGATCATAGAGTTCCACAGCCTCCCGGAGAAACGGGACGCCTCGGCGGTCTCGAAATCCAGCTCGGCGAAGGACTCGAACATGATCTCACGCCACCGGCCGATGTTCCCGGCTGTGTGCGACCGGGTCGCAGGCGAAAGCGACGACAGCATCCGGCTACGCGCCGGCGCCGAACCCGAGGCGTTCGCGCTCATCTCGTCCTCACAGAGGCGGGCGGGGGCGGACCATGGATCACCCCGTGAAGTAATGATAATCGACCTTGCGTCCGTCGCCGCGGCGAGGTTACGGCGTCGACCACCGGAGTGGCACTGGTCCGCAGTCCGGTGGCACCCCCGCGTGGTTCCGCGCGGGGAGCGCCGAATTAATGTCGGGAACCTAGCGCCACACACGCACGGCGCCGTTGTTGTAAGGAGGCAACCTATGGCATTCCCGATCATCCGCGCCGCCGTCGCGCAGCTCGAGCCCGTGTGGTTCGATGCCAACGCCACCATCGACAAGTCGATCGAATGGATGGAGAAGGCGTCTCGCGAAGGCGTGCAGCTGCTCGCGTTCCCTGAGGTCTTCATCCCGGGCTACCCGTGGTGGATCTGGCACGGTCCGCTCGGCTACCAGTCGAAGTTCGTCGCCCCGTACCACGAGAACTCGATCGAACGAAACGGCCCCGAGCTCAAGCGCCTCGCACGCGCAGCGCGCGAACACCGCATCGCGATCGTAATGGGCTTCTCGGAGTACGACCGCGGCAGCTTGTACATGTCGCAGGCGACGATCAACGAGTTCGGAGAGCTCGTGTCGGTGCGCCGGAAGCTCAAGCCGACGCACGTGGAGCGCTCGGTCTACGGCGACGGCATGGGCGTGGATCTGCAGGTGCACCAGCTGTCGTTCGCTCGTGTCGGTGCCCTCAACTGCTGGGAGCATTTTCAGCCACTCACGAAGTACACGATGTACAGCATGGGCGAGCAGATCCACGTCGCCTCCTGGCCGAACATGACGAACTACACCTCGCTCGCGCACTCGTTCGGTCCTGAAGTGACCCACGCGATCAATCTCAGCTACGCGGTGGAGGGCCAGTCCTTCGTGCTCGAGGCGCACAACACCATCAGCCAGGCGGGCGTCGACCTCTACGCCTACGACGAGTTGTCGGCCCAGCACCTGCTGGCCGGCGGCGGGTATTCGCGCATCTGGGGCCCGAACGGCAACTCGGTAGCGACGCCGCTGGACGAGCACGAGGAGGGTCTCCTCATCGGCGACCTCGACTTCGCCGAGATCGAGGGCGCCCGCGGCGGCGCCGACGCGGTGGGGCACTACTCGCGGCCGGACATCTTCCAGCTGCACGTGAACCGCACGCCGGCACGTCATGTGGTGGAGTACTGGACGCATTCGGCTCCGGCCGAGCGCGGCGGAGTGCACCAGCTCAACGGCATCCCCACGACGCCCTATCGCGACCTCATCGTCGACATCGACGGCGACGACGCGCACACGCCCGAGCTGGAATACCTCGAGACGCGGGTGCTCGACTCCGGACGCTGAGTCCCCCGCTCACAAACCGGCCCCGTGACACGTCGTCGCGGGGCCGGTTCTCGGTGTCGGAGCGATTCTCAGCGCGGCTGCACGGGGGCGACCGCGGCGTGCCATGCGGTGATCTGCTGATACGCGATACCGAGGGACAGAATGCCCTCCTCGTCGAACGGTCGACCCACGATCTGCATCCCCGCGGGAAGCCTGTCGACGAACCCGATCGGAAGGGCCAGCGCGGGGCTCCCGAGGACGCTGGCAAGGCCGGTGAAGAAGCGCTGGGGGCCCTCCGGCAGGACGAATGCGCGGACGACGTCGGCCGGGTCGGCACCGATCGTGGCAGCCGTCGTGGCGAATCCCGGCAGGAGGAAACCGTCCACCCGCGCGAAGATCTCCTCGAAGCGCTGACGGAGATAGCGGCGGTAGCGCTGGGCCAGGAGGTAGTCGGATGCCGTCACCGACTCGCCGGCGAGCAGCAGCGCACGCACATCCGGGCCGTACGCGTCCCGGCGCTCGGAAAGCAGGCTCCGGTGGACGGCACTGGGCTCGGCTACATGGATGATGAGCCACGCGTCGTAGTAGGCGTCGAGGCCGGGGACCTCGAGTTCGACGATCACGGCTCCGGCGTTGGCCAAGTCGTCGACCGCCCGTCGCAAGGCCGCCGCGATGCCGGGCTCGGCACGCTCGAACGTGATGCCCCGGATGACGCCGACGCGCTTTCCCCGCAGATCGTCGTCGCCCCGAGACGGAGGCACGGGCCGGCGGGAGCTGCCCGGGTCCTTGGGGTCGTACCCGGCGATGACGCGATGCACCGCGGCGACGTCCTCCGCGGTCCGCGCGATCGGCCCGACGGTGTCCATCGTCCAGGCGAGGGGGAAGACGCCGTGCAGACTGACACGACCGACGGAGGGGCGCAAGCCGGTCATGCCGGTCATCGCCGAGGGGAGGCGGATCGACCCCCCGGTGTCGGTCCCGAGGGCCACGACGCACTCCCCCGCCGCAACGGCGGCGGCTGACCCCCCGCTGGACCCGCCCGCATTGCGCGAAAGGTCCCACGGATTGCGGGTGGGCCCGTAGTGAGGGTTCTCCGTCGATCCACCCCAACCGAACTCGTGCAGGTTCGCCTTGCCGACGACGACGGCACCCGCTTCCCGCAGGCGGCGGACGGTGGTGGCGTCTTGGGGAGGACGATTCCCTCTCAGGGAGCCCGATCCCGAGGTGGTGGGCGCGTCGGCGGTGTCGATGTTGTCCTTCACCGCGACGGTGATCCCCGCCAGCGGCATGGCCCGCAGTTGGTCGGACGTGCTCCGATCAAGCAGGCCCGCCTGGGCGCGCGCCTGCGCGTCGGTGATGGTGATGAGAGCGTTCACGGCGGGCTCGACCTGGTCGATTCTCGCCAGTGACTCCTCGACGAGGTCGCGGACGGAGACCTCCCGGCGGTGCACCGCTGCGACGACGGATGACACGTCGCGCACGGTCATCGCGTCCCCGTGACGGGCTCTCCGAGGAGCGTGGCAGGGCGCAGCGCGGGGTCGGAGGGCGTCGCCCGTCTCAACCGCTCCCCCGCCGCGACGAGTCCGCGACGAAGGTCGTCGACGAGTTCACGGTCGTCGGGGTGGACGGGGGCGTGCCCGTGCGCGGGCGACTCGATCGCCATCGGCTCCTCCTCCCCGGCTCAGACCGGAGTGACCGCCTGGCGACGGGTCACCGGTGTCTTCGGACGGCGAAGGTACAGGTTGAGGCGGCGCGAAAGCTCTCCGCGCAGCTCGTCGGTCGGCACGACCGCTTCCACGGCGTTGGCGTCGGCGATCTTGAACACGTCGATTCCCTCGGCGTACTCGGTGTGCTTCTCGGCCACGAAGGCGCGGCGCTCCTCGGGATCCTCGATCGCGTGGATCTGGTTGTAATACACGCCGTTCACGGCCGCATCGGGGCCCATCAGGGCCGGTCTCGCGGTCGGCAGCGCGAGCACCGCATCCGGATGCATCGGCGCCCCCGACATCGCGAGGTACCCACCGCCGTAGGCCTTGCGCACCAGCACGGTGATCCGCGGCACCCGGCACTCCGACACCGCGAAGATCATCTTCGCGCCGTGGCGGATGATGCCCTGGCGCTCGACGGCCGAGCCGATCATGTACCCGGCGATGTCGACGAGGAACAGGATGGGAACGTTGTAGGCGTTGCAGATCCAGATGAACCGCGCGGCTTTGTCGGAGGAGTCAGGGAAGATCGACCCGCCCATGTGGGTGGGCTGGTTCGCGACGATGCCGACGGGCTGCCCGTCGATGCGGGCGAACCCGGTGAGCATCTCGGGGGCGAACAGCTCTTTGTAGGGGAAGAACGTGTCCTCGTCGACCAGGGCGGCCACCGCCTCCTCCATGTCGAAGACCTCGGCCTCGCGCAGCGGCACGATCTCGCTCAGCAAGCGCCCCTCGCGCGGGGCGACCGGCTCGGCCACCGGGGCGGCCTGCTCCCAGTTGGGCGGCAGGTACGACAGCCACACGCGGATGGCGGCGATGGCCTCCGGGTCGTCCTCGACGAGCACGTCGCCGAGGCCCGAGACGGTGCAGTGCATCTCGGCGCCGCCCATCTCCTCGAGCGTCACCTTCTCACCGGTGACCATCTCGGCCAGTCGCGGGGAGCCGAGGTACGCGGTGGCGTGACCGCGGACCATGATCGTGAGGTCGCACAGCGCAGGAACGTACGCAGATCCGGCCGGCGACGGGCCGAAAAGAGCGCACACCTGCGGGACCCGCCCCGAGATCTGCACCTGGTTATAGAAGATGTTGCCCCACGCGTGCCGGCCGGCGAAGCTCTCGAACTGCTCGTCGATGCGCGCGCCCGCCGAGTCGAAGAGATACACGATGGGGATGCCGGCGGCGGACGCCGTCTCCTGCGCGAAGGTGATCTTCTCGAAGGTGCGGTTGCCCCACGTGCCGGCCTTGACGCTGTAGTCGTTCGCGATCACGCACACTCGGCGGCCGTCGACGTCGCCGTACGCGCAGACGACCGCGTCGCCGTGGAGCCCCGACTCATGTCGGGCGAGCAACCCGTCCTCGATGTAGTCGCCGTTGTCGAACAGCAGCTCCAGACGGTCGCGGACGAGGAGCTTGCCGGATGCGACGATCTTCTCCCGCGTCTTGGCCGGCCCGCCCAGGCGGGCCTCGGCGAGCGTCTCGGTGAGGCGCTCGTGAACGGAGCGGGGCGCCAGAGCATCGGCCGAATCCGCCGCCGGATCGGCCTGCACGGTAGTCGTCATCGGTGACCTCCTGAGTGAACTCGGTACGGTGAGGTAGACTCACTAACAAGTGTACGTTAGTCTACACGTAAGCATCGGAGAGAGCCACCGCCGGATCTCCACCGGGAAAGACGAGACGTTCATGTCATTCATCGATTCGCACCGGACCTCTACCGCGACCGGGCGACGCCTGCAGGCCCCCGAGTACTTCTGGGAGGACATCCGCACCGGCGACACGATCGAATCGTCGGGTCTCACCGTCACCGACGCTCACCTCGTCTCGTGGGCGGGACTGACCGGGGACATCGTGGAGTTCCATCTGAACGCCGAGTACGCCGCCGGAACACCGTTCGGTGAGCGCATCGCGCACGGCCCCTTCACCGCGTCGGTCGCCCTCGGCCTGCTCACCCAGACGGGATACGTCCGCAAGGTCGTTGCCTGGCTGGGCTTCGACACGCTCCGCGCGAAGAAGCCGGTGCTCATCGGCGACACCATCCGCGCCCGCGCGACCCTCGCCGAGACCCGACCGACGAGCAAGCCGGGCACCGGGGTGTGGTCGTTCGAGTACGAGGTACTCAACCAGCGCGACGAGACGGTCATGACGTTCACGTCGGGATTCCTCGTCGCCCGTGACCCTGGCGACCGGGACTGATAACCGCGCCGGGCACGGGGTCACTCCAGGAGTCGGAAGTACCGGGTCGCGCCACCGTCGACGAGGATTTCGGCGCCGTTGATGCTCCGCGCATCATCCGAGAGCAGGAAGGCGACCAGCGCGCCGATCTCTTCCGGCTCGACCATCCTTCCGGTCGGAACCGTCGCCGCGACCCGCTCGCGCACGACGTCGGTGACCATGGGCGTATCGGTGATGCCGGGGCAGATCGCGTTGGCAGTGACTCCCGACCCCCACAGATCCACCACGAGCGACCGGGTGAGGTTGGACAGCCCCGCCTTGGACGCCGCATAGGCGGGATACGGGTACCCCGTCACCGCGGCGATGGAGGAGACGTTGACGATGCGACCCCAGCCGCGTTCCACCATGCTGGGGGCGAACTCGCGGATGATGCGGAACGGCCCGACGAGGTTCACGTCGATCGTCCGGGCGAACGACTCGTCGTCGTGGTCGCCGAGGCTCTTGCGATCGAGGATCCCCACGGCGTTCACAAGCGCCGAGATCGGGCCCGCGTCGCGCTCGGCGCTCTCTCGCAGCCCGCGCACCGCGTCCGGGTTGGTCACATCGGCGGCGTAGGCGTACGCGGTGCCACCCGAGTCCCTGATCGAAACGGCTGCGCGCTCTGCGGCGTCGAGCCTTTGATCCACGCAGACGATCGTGTAACCGGCCGCGACCAGGCGCGCATGAATACCCCGGGCCATCCCGCCGCCGGCACCCGTGATGAGGACAGTCCGGCCGGACGCACTCACTCGGGGCGGCGCATCATGAGCGCCGTACGGCGGACCGTGCAGACGTTCTCGTCGCGCTGGTTGAAGGCGCGGTGCTCGATTCCGACGATCCCGGTCGTGGGGCGGGACGAGGACTCACGCTTGTCGAGCGTCTCGGTCTCGACGCGGAGGGTGTCGCCGATGAAGACCGGCTTGGGGAACAGGATCTCGCGGAAGCCGAGGTTCCCGAGCGTCGTACCGAGCGTCGTCTCCTGCACGGGGATACCCGTGGCCACCCCGAGGGTGAAGATGCTGTTAACGATCCGCTGCCCGTAGATGCTCTCGGCGGCGAACTCGGAGTCGAGGTGGAGGGGCTGCACGTTCATCGTCAGTGTCGTGAAGAGGAGATTGTCGGCCTCCGTCACCGTGCGCGTCACGGCGTGACGGATGACGACACCGATCTCGAAGTCTTCGTAGTACATGCTCATGGTCGGATGCTCCTTGTCAGGGGTGGTCGAGACCGGCCGCGGCCAGCTGGGCGCGTGCGTTCTCGGCGTGCGCCAGGTCGATGTGCTCGCCCTCGAAGTCCACGGCGCCGGAACCGGCCGCCGAGCCCTGCTCGAAGGCGGCGATGAGTCGGCGATAGTAGTCGGCGCGCTCGTCGCTCAGCCCATACACGTCGTTGACGACGGCGGCGTGCGAGGGGTGGATGAGCACCTGCCCGGTGTACCCGATGCCCGCGTTCTCGCTCGCGAACGCGCGAAGCCCGCCGAGGTCGTGCACGTCCTGCCACAGACCCACGACGATGACGTCGAGGTCGGCTGCGCGCGCGGCCAGGAGGAGGCGGCTGCGCAGGTAGAGGGTCTCGCTCCCTTCCGCTGTCCACCGGAACCCGACGCTGCGCGCGATGTCAGCGCCCTTGGCTGCGGCGGCCATGATGCCGCGCACACGTGGAGCGTGGGCGATGGCGGCGGCGTTCTCGATCGAGCGGGCCGTCTCGAACGAGGCGAGCACGTTCGTCGTGCCGCGCTCGACCCCGGCGAGCTGCTCCGCGGCGGTGATCGCCCCGTCGAACCGTGTCACGTCGACGGCGTCATCGAGCATGGGAAGCAGGAATGCCGCCAGGGAGGGCAGAGTCGTCGCGGCCAGGTCGCGGGCGAAGTGGTCGGTGGCGTATCCGTTCACCCGCACGACGATGGCAGTGTCCCCGCCGCCGGTCAGCAGCGCCTCGCGGGCGTTGTCGCGCGCGAGCTCCTTGTCGGGCTCGGGGACGGAATCCTCCAGGTCGATGATGACCGCGTCGGCGCCGGATGCCAGAGCCTTGGGAATCCAGTCCTTCTTGTGCCCGGGGACGAACAGGAGGGAGCGAAGCGGTCGCATGTCAGCTCCCCTCCGCCTCGAACTGCGCCAGCACGGTGCCGGCGGGAACGGAGTCCCCGGCTGCCGCCGTGACCTCGGCCACCGTCCCGGCCACCGGGGCGGCGATGGGGTTCTCCATCTTCATCGCCTCCAGGACGAACAGCACTTGCCCGGCCTCGACGCTCTCCCCCGGCTGCACGGCGACCTTGACGATGGTTCCCTGCATCGGGGCCACCAGCCGCCCGTCGAAGGCCGCCTTCTTGCTCCGCCGGCCGCCGCCGGAACGGCTGGCGCCGGTCGCGGTCGCCGCGGCGACGGCCACGCCGCCGGCGACGGCTGCGACGGCCCCCTCGGGGAACACCGGGATGCGGTAGTACCGGCCACCGACGAAGACCTCGGAGCGGTCCATCGGCGGCTCCTCGTCGGGGATGGTGACCTCCGTCTCGAGCCACGTCGTGTGTGCGCGAAGGGAACGGAAGTCATCGGTGTCGATGAGATAGCGGATGGCGTGGGCCGTGGTGGAGATCCCCTCGACCTTGAGGGCGCCGAGCGCGCGGTGGAGCCGATCGATGGCGGCGTCACGGTCGGATCCCCACGCGATGAGCTTTCCGACGAGGCTGTCGTAGTTCGCCTGTACGGTATCGCCGCTGACGTATCCGCCGTCCCAGCGCAGGTCCGCCTGCTCGGGCACTTCGAGGAGGTCGATCGGGCCAGGGGCCGGACGGAACACACCGCCCTCCACGGCCTCGGCGTTGATGCGCGCCTCGATGGCCGCGCCCCGCAGCGGGACGGGCGAGGGGAGCTCGAGGGCGAGCCCGGCCGCCACGCGCAACTGCTGCTCGATGATGTCCACGCCGGTCACCATCTCCGTGACCGGATGCTCCACCTGCACACGGGTGTTCATCTCGAGGAAGTAGAACTTGTCGCCGTCGAGGAGGAACTCCACGGTGCCCGCCCCGGTGTAGGAGACGTGTTGCGCGAGGCGGGTGGCCGCATCCGCCATGGCCGCCCGCGTGCGGTCGGAGATCCCCGGTGCCGGGGCCTCCTCGATGAGCTTCTGATGACGACGCTGCACGGAGCAGTCGCGGTCTCCGAGGGTGGCGATCGTGCCGAACGAGTCGCCGATCACCTGCAGCTCGACGTGACGCGCCTGGGCGAGGTAGCGCTCGACGTAGACCGATCCGTTCCCGAACGCGGCGGTGGCCTCACGGACCGCGGCGTCGAAGGCCGCCTCCACCTCGTCGCTGGAGTACACCTGGCGCATCCCGCGCCCACCGCCGCCGAAGGCCGCCTTGATGAGGAGGGGGTAACCGTGCTCCTCGCCGAACGCCAGGACAGTCTTGGCGTCGGGCACGGCGTCGGGCGTTCCCGGCGCGAGGGGCACCTCCGCGGCGATCGCGACGTTCCGCGCGGCGACCTTCTCCCCCATCGTCGTGATCGCCTCGGGGGAGGGTCCGACGAAGACGAGCCCGGCATCGACCACGGCCTGCGCGAACCCGGCGTTCTCGGCGAGGAACCCGTAGCCCGGGTGCACCGCCTCGGCGCCTGACTGCACCGCCGCGGCGACGATCGCCTCCACGTTCAGGTAGTTGCTGCTGGCCGGCCCGCCGCCGAGGTTCACCGACTCGTCGGCCTCGCGCACATGCAGCGCGTCGGCATCGGCGGCCGAGTACACCGCCACGGAGGTGATGCCGAGCCGGCGGGCGGTGCGGATGATGCGGACCGCGATCTCGCCGCGGTTGGCGATGAGGATCTTGGAGAACATGGAGGCGCCTCGTTTCCGTGCGGCCGGGTCAGTCCCAGCCGACCTTCTTGCGTAGTTCAGATTTGACGAGCTTTCCTGCGCCGGAGCGGGGCATCTCCTCGGCGGGGAGGAACGCCCACCGCTTGGGGACCTTGTAGCCGGCGATATGCCCCCGCAGGAAGTTCGACAGGTCGGCCTCGGTGGCGGTGGCTCCGTTGCGGAACGACACCACCGCGCGCACTTCCTCGCCCCACGTCGAGTCGGGGACACCGACGACGGCCGCCTCGAGCACGGCGGGGTGGAGGTACAAGACCTGCTCGATCTCGGCGCAGTACACGTTCTCGCCGCCGCTCTTGATCATCTCCTTGAGCCGGTCGCGGAAGAAGTAGTAGCCGCGCTCGTCCTTGGTGGCGAGGTCGCCGGTGCGCAGCCATCCGTCGAGGATGACGTCGGCGGTGGCCTCGGGACGGCGGAAGTACTCGGTCATGAGGCTGGGACCGCGCACCACGATCTCCCCCAGCTCGCCCACCTCGGCGAGCCGGCCGGGGTCGTCGACCTTGCGCAGCTGCGTCTCGGCGAGGGTGTACTCCTGGCCGATCGAGCCGTCGACGGAGGGGTCGAGGATGTCCTCGTGAAGGAGCCGGGTGACCTGGGGCCCCGCCTCCGACAGGCCGTAGCGGAAGTACAGGCGAGCATCCGGGAGGGCTTCGAAGTACCGCTCCTTGTCAGGCATCCGCAGGAGTCCCGCCCCGGTGTGCATCGCGCGGAAGGACGCGCGCACACCGGGATCGGAGAGCGCGCCGGCCTCGAGCAGACGTCGGAGCATGTTGGGGATGACGAAGGTGTTGGTGATCCGCTCACGCCCCACCCACTCGACGAAGGACGCCTCGTCGAAGCGGTCCAGCAGCACCGTCGTCTTGCCCGCGACGAAGTGGGTCACGAGCCAGGAGAGGAGCCCCGCTGAGTGGAACATCGGCGTCGACACGAGGCCGCGCTCGTCCGGGAGGTCGCCCAGACGGCAGTCGATGCGCTCGTTGAGCGCGTTGGCGAGGGCGGCCTGATGGGACAGGAGCACCGCCTTGGGCGTCCCCGTGCTGCCACCGGTGTAGATGAGGCACAGCCCGTCGGTGGGCGAGACGGTCGATTCGATGACCGCCGAGCCCCGGCGCACGGATTCCACCGCGTCCTCGACGATGATGCGAGGAGGCTCCCCCGCGTCCGGGTGCGTGGCCAGGTGGGCGACGGCGGCCTCGGCGAGCGTGCGGAAGCGCTCCTCCACGATGAGGATCCGGCAGTCGCTCTCGAGGAGGCCGGCTGCGAGCTCGGGCGCCGACCAGCGCCAGTTCATCGCGGCGTAGATGCCGCCGGAGACTGCCACGGCGAGGAACACCTCGGCGTTGAACACGGTGTTGCCGGCCAGGACGCCCACGGTGGAGCCGTCCTCGACCCCTAGCTCCCGCAGGCCGCGGGCGAGCCGCGCCGCGCGAGGCGCCACCTCGCCGAACGTGATGCGACCGTCGATGCCGACGAAGGCCTCGCGGCCGGCGTGACGGCTCGCGTTGAGCCTGACCCAGTCTCCGAGTGTGCGCATGATCTCCAGAGCCTCATTGCTACGAGCGTACGCTCGTTAGTCTGAGGGTAACGCGAGATCGGAGCGGCCACAAGTTCGGCCTGGCGGCCGGTCGTCAGCCCTCGACGGGGAGGAGTTCGTCAACGCGACGGTCGGCTTCGGGGATCCCGAGGCTGCGCAGCACGATCTTGGCGTACGTGTTGACGATCGTGCCGAGATCCAGGCCGCCGCCCTCGCGATACCAGCCCGCGACGTGCGTCCCGATGGCGACGACGCTGAACGCGTGCAGTCGCACATTGAGGGGCTCCTCGCTGCTGTCCATCCGCGCCGCCTCGATGAGGCGCTCGATGAGCTCGCGGTACGCCTTGCGTTTCTCGGTGATGGTCGCGCGCGCATCCGGTGGCAGGGAACGCAGCTCGGAGTTGCCGATGAACACCTCCTGCGCACGTTCAGCGTGGAAGCGCACGTGCACTGCCATGAATGCGATGAGCCGCTCGACGGGGTCGACGGGCGCCTCGAGGGCGTCGTCGACGAGATCCGCCAGATCGTCCATCGTGCCGCCCATGACGGTGAGCAGCAGGTCCTCTTTACTGTCGATGTGATTGTAAAGGCTGCCGACCTTGATGCCGACGGCGCTGGCGATCTCGCGGAGGCTCGTGGCCTCGTAACCGTGCTGGGCGAACAGGCTTGCTGCCTCCCGGCGAATCGACTCGGCTGTTTCGCGACCTGCCAGGGTGGTACCGACCATCACATCTCACTCGCTTCCCTGCGTCCCTAAACGCGCCTATGACACCGTACCGAACCGGTGCGGCGCGGGGGAGGTGCGCACCGTGTCACGGAATGCTTCCCGGGAACTTGGCCATGCGGTACTGCGACGGCCATTCCAGCTCGCCGCCGAGCTCCATGGCCGCGCGCAGGGGGAAGGTGGGCTCGCGCAGGAACTGCCGGGCGAAGTACACCGCGTCGGCGCCGCCATCAACGAGCACCGACTCCGCCTGATGCGACGACGTGATGAGACCCGCCACCCCGATCGGGACGGGCGCACCGCCGCGCACATGCCGCGCGAGCGGCACCTGATAGCCGGGTCCGACGGGGATCTCCTGCCGGTCATCGTTGCCGCCGGACGAGATGCTGACGAGATCGACCCCGCGCGCCGACAGCGCGGCCACGATCTCGGCCGTCGCGTGCACGGTGACTCCCCCGTCCACCCACTCGGTGGCGGACAGGCGCACCACGACCGGCATATCCTCGGGGATCACGGCGCGCACCGCATCGACGACCTCGATGAGCAGCCGACGGCGCCCCTCTTCGCTCCCGCCGTACTCGTCGTCGCGCACATTCGACAGCGGCGAGAGGAACTGGTTGAGGAGGTATCCGTGCGCCGCGTGGATCTCGATCAGATCGAAGCCCGCCGCCACAGCGCGCTCCGCAGCCGCGGCGAAGTCGGAGATCACCTGACGGATGCCGTCGCTGCTGAGTTCCTGCGGCGCGGGGAGCTTCCCGTAGGGCACAGGGGACGGCCCGACCGTCACCCATCCGCCGTCGGCCGGATCGACGTAGCCGCGCCCGGGCGGGACCGTGGACGCCTTGCGGCCCGCGTGGGCGAGCTGCACTCCGATGGCGACGCCCTGGGAGTGGACGAAATCGACGACGCGCGCCCACGCCTCCGCCTGCTCGGCATTCCAGATGCCGGCGTCCACCGCCGTGATGCGTCCTTCCGGGCTCACGGCGGTCGCCTCGGTCATCACCAGTCCCGCTCGTCCGATGGCGAAGGAGCCGAGGTGCACCATATGCCAGTCCGTCGGCATCCCGTCCACTGAGGAGTACTGGCACATGGGCGCGACCCAGAGCCGATTAGGAAGTTCCAGACGTCGCAGCGCGATCGGCTCGAACAGACGGGGGCGGGATGTGCCCACGGAGACCTCCACTGCCTCGTTGCAAACGAGCGAACGCCCGTTCTTTAACCCTAGCGCTGGCGGAGGCTCCACGGGGAGATTCGACCTGTGAGCGCGTGGTGGCGCACCACATCTCGCGCGATCCGCTCGAGCTCGTCCATTCGCGCCGCCGCTCCACGCCGGACGGGCACGGAGACCACCATGGCCATGCGCGTACGCCAGCTCTGCCCGTCCAGGGGGACCGCGACCGAGTTCACCCCGGGCTCGGACTCCTGCTCGGCGCGCGCGACGCCGCGGCGACGCACCTCGCGCAGCGCATCCAGCAGCTCCACTCGCGTGCCCACGGTGAACCGGGAACGCCTCGGGAGCGGGTCCGTCGGAAAAAGGGCCGCGACGGTGCGGTCGGGAAGGGTGGCCAGCAGGAGCTTGCCGGCGGCCATGGCATGCGCCGGGGCGGTCATCCCCACCCGCAGGCCGATGTCGGGGCGGTGACAGGAGGGTCGGCCGTCCAGCACGAGCACGTGATCTCCGATCAGCAGCGCCGCATGCACGGATTCCTCGGTGCGGACGTGGAGATCCTGCAGCACAGGGCGGATGCGGTGGCGACTGCTGCTCTGGATAGGCAGGCGCTCGCGCAAGACCACGGCCGGGCCGGGAAAGTAGCCCCTCCCCCCCTCCCCCCGGATCACATGGCCGGAGCGCTCCAGCTCCGCCAGGATCCGGTGCGCGGCCGAGCGTCCGATGTTGGCATACTCGGCCGCCGCGCGCACCGTCACACGGTCGGTCCCACTCAGAAGCTCGAGGACCTTCATCGCCGCGGCGATCCGTCCCTCGGGCGCGTGCTCCATGGACACGAGAATAACGGTCGTTCGCTCGTTTGTCATCGCTGGTGGGACAAACGAGCCCCGGCCGTAGAGCAGCAGCGGGCGGCGCGAAGAGCATGGCACTACCACCCGCCGACCACTTGGAGCCCCGATGAGATTCGCTTCGTTCACCGCCGACGGCCGAGCCGGATGGGGCGCGATCATCGACGATCAGGTCCTCGACCTGACCGACGCCACGCCGCACCCGTCCCTCCGGACCGCCATCGCCGCGTCCATCGCGGGTGAGACCGTCGCCGGTGCGGGGGGCATAGCACGCCCCCTGTCCTCCGTGACGCTGCTGCCGCCGATCCCGGATGCGTCGAAGATCCTGTGCGTCGGCCTCAACTACGCCGACCACATCGCCGAGATGGACCGAGCCACCCCCGAGAAGCCGACGGTCTTCACCCGTTTCAACGACACCCTCGTCGGCGACGGCGAGGCCCTCATCGCCCCGCGAAACAGCACGACCTTCGACTTCGAGGGCGAGTTCGCGGTGGTCATCGGGCGCGGCGGGCGTCACATTTCCGAGGACGACGCGCACGCTCACGTCTTCGGCTATACGCTGATGAACGACGGCTCTCTCCGCGACTATCAGCGGCACACCACGCAGTTCACTCCCGGGAAGAATTTTCCGCGAAGCGGTGGGCTGGGCCCGTGGGTCGTCACCGCGGACGAATTCGGCGCGGTGGCCGATCAGGTCATCACCACGCGGCTGAACGATGTCGTCGTGCAGTCATCCACCCTCGACCAGCTGGTCTTCGGCGTGCCGGCCCTGATCTCCTACATCTCAGAGTGGACCGAGCTCGTCCCCGGCGACATCATCGCCACGGGGACGCCGGGAGGCGTGGGAGACGGACGAACGCCGCCGCTGTACCTCTTCCCGGGAGACGTCGTCACCGTCGAGGTCGCTGGCCTGGGCATCCTGACCAATCCGGTCGCAGAAGAGCTGTGACGGACACGAGAAGAAAGGAAGAACGATGACGCAGGAGCAGCAGCGAACGCTGAAGCGACTCTCCGTGCAGCGGGGGGCGGAGTTGCCCACCGCACCGGGCCAGACCAAGAACGCCCGTCGCATCTCCGGAGTGAGCAAGGAGAACACCGAGGTCACCGACCTCTGGTTCGGGAAGGTCTACACCGGACCGGCCGAGGCATCCGACCCCCACCACCACGGCGAAGCCGAGACCGGTGGATACGTCCTCAAGGGGGACGCTTACATCCGCTTCGGCGAGCGCTACGAAGAGATCCTTTACATGACGGAGGGCGACTTCGTCTACGTTCCGCCCTTCGTGCCGCACATCGAGGGCAACCTCAGCCACACCGAAGAGCTGATCTGGATGACCACACGCAACCCCGACAACATCGTGGTGAACCTGGACGACCAGGACGTGGCGGACATCGACATCGCCTACGTCGACTGACCCCAGGGCGAACGGAAGGGGCCGGGGCGAATCGCCCCGGCCCCTTCCGTTCGCAGGTCGTTACGTACGGGTCGCCTCGAGGGAGGAGGACTCCCCCTTCTCGTGGCCGGCTGGTTGCACGGGCTCGGGCGAGCCACGACGCGAGCGGCGCGTGAACTGCGTGGCCCCCTGCAGCAGAGCCGCCACCGCGATCGCGCCGGCCTGGATGAGCATCTGGGTGGACGAGGGCGCCCCGAGGGTCAGGACGGTCTGGACGAGCTGGCTGAGGAAGACCGCCGCGATCGCCGACCCGAGGATCGTGCCCTTCCCTCCCCGCAGGGCCGTTCCACCCACGATCACCGTGGCGATCGCGGTCAGGAGGTAAGGCGCGCCCACGGTGTTCCCAGGGTTGCGGAGGTAACCGGCGAGGAGCACGCCGGCGACGGCGTAGCTCAGGCCGGCGAAGACGTACGCCAGGAGGAGGTGACGAGTGACGTTCACCGTGGAAACACGCGCCGCGGCCGGGTTCGCCCCCGCGGCCACGAACCGGCGACCAGGTGCCGTCCTCGCCATCAGCACCGCCATCACGATCACGACGACGACCGCGATCCACACCAGGGCCGGCAGGCCGAGGATACGTGTGGTGGCCAGGCGCACCTGTTCGGGCGCGACGGTGACGGTGGAGCCCCCCGTGATGAGCGCGACCACACCCACTAAGAGGGCGTTGACGGCGAGGGTCGCCACCAGCGGCGTGATCGACAAGCGCGAGACGAGAAGCCCGTTGAGAGCGCCGACCAGTCCGCAGAAGACGAGCACGATGACGATCGCGAGGAACGGCGGGATCCCCACGCGGGAGTCCAGGATGGGAACACCGATGGCCGCGACGCTGATCATCCCGCCGACGGACAGGTCGATACCTCGCTGTTGTACGACGAGTGTCTGACCCGCCGCAGCGATGGCCAGGACCGCCGCATACGGAACCATCGTCTGCAGTGATAGCGCGCTGACAGTCTGCGGCACGAGGAATGCGCAGACGACGAAGAGCGCGACCGTGGCGATGAGCACCGGCCCGAACGCCGGCATCCGGAACCGCGAGCGGTTGGGCACCGGGATGGATACGGTCGTCATGAACGTGCTCCAATCGAGACGAGGTGGCGGCTGCGGGAATAGCCCGCCACCGCCACGATGGTCAGGCCGCCCACGAGGAACGACTGCCATGCCGTGTTGAGGCCGAGGAACGTGGTCACGGAGTTGGCGATCTGCAGGAGGAGCGCGCCGAGGAGGGCGCCGACGAACGTTCCGCGTCCGCCGGCCAGCGCGGCTCCGCCGATGACGGCGGCGGCGATGCTGGCGAGGGTGTAGCTGGTGCCGCCGGCAGGGTCTCCTGAGCCGAGCTGGGCCATGAGGGGCAACGAGCCGATGGCGGCCATCAAACTGGCTGCGACGTAGGCGAGAAGGCGGACGGTGGCTGGCTTGATGGCGTTCAGGCGTGCGGTGCCGTCATCCGATCCGGTGCCCCGAAGGACGACCCCGACTCGAGTGCGCATGAGCACCCAGGTGAGCACGACAGCGGCGACCACGACGAGCAGGAACGCGATCGGCAGAGGACCCACGCTCGCGGAGATCGCACTGGTGACGCGCCGGCTGATCGCACCGCCGGGGGTCGGGCGGAGCATGAGGGAGATCGCTTGCAGCGCGGTGAACGTCACCAGCGTGGCGATCATCGGATGCACCTTCACCAGGTCGATGAGAGCCCAGTTGACCAGGCCCACAGCCAACGGGATCACGATCCACAGCACCCACCCGAGCAGCTGGGAACTTGAACTGGTGCCATCCACCAGGAAGAAGGACTGGACGACCACGAGGAGTCCCATGAGGGGCCCGATCGACAGATCGATTCCGCCGACGAGCATCACGATGGTCTGCGCCATCGCCGCGATCGCGAGGGTCGTCGCGAGGGTGAGGATGCTCGCGACGCTCGGGCCGCCGAGGAAGAACGGGTTGGACAGCTGCGTGATCAACGACAGCGCGACGATCGCCACGCCGACGATGACCGGGGGTGCCACATCGCCGGAGAACCATCGCAGCGCCGGGTGCGAACCCGTGCGCGCTTTCTCCCGGGTCTCGGTCGAGCTGAGCGCGGCCGAGGTGATGCTGTCCTCGCTCACCTCGTCGCCGGAGAGCTGGGCGACCACCTTGCCGCGCGAGAAGACGAGCACACGGTCGGCGATACCGGCGAGCTCGCGCGCGTCGGTGGAGTGCAGGACGACCGACATGCCCGTTCGCTCTGCGCGCTCGCGGATGATGCCGTAGATCTCGCTTCGTGCTCCGACGTCCACGCCCTGCGTCGGCTCGTCCAGAAGGAGCAAGTCGGGGTTCGCCCCGAGCGCTCCCGCCAGGACAGCTTTCTGCTGGTTGCCTCCGGATAGGGAGTCGATGGGATTCTCCAGCGAGCTGGTGCGCACGTTGAACTGCGACGACAGTCCCGCGGTCGTGCGCGACTCGCTACGGCTGGAGAGGAAGCCGCCGCGAACGAACTGCGAGAGGTTTCGCACAGCGATGTTCTCGCGGACGCTGAGCCCCGAGAAGATCCCTTCTCGGTGGCGGTCCGAGGCGATGTAGGCGATCTTGTCCCGACCGGTCTGCGACGTGGACTGCGTGGACACGCGTCGCCCACCCAATTCGACGGTCCCACTGCTGGGGAGAAGCCCCGCCAGTGCTCGCAGCGTCTCACGCTGCCCGTTGCCGTCGATGCCGGCGAAGCCGATGATCTCGCCGGGCGCGACGTCGAAGGTGACGTTGCGGAAGCGGCCGCCGCTCAGCTCGCTCACGCGTAGGCGAGGCTCGGTCTCGGCGCGTGTTCCACGCTTGGGCGGGAAGGTCTCATCGAGCTCGCGGCCCACGATGAGGTTGATGACGTCGCGTTCTTCGAGGTCGGCGGCATCGTACGTTCCGACGGCCGCGCCGTTGCGCAGGACCGTGAGGCGATCGGCGATCTGCTTGACCTCGGCGATGCGATGCGAGATGTACACCACCGCGACGCCGGTGCCGGTGAGGCGACGGATCTGCTCGAAGAGGCGGTCGACGTCCTCACCGGCCAGGTGCTCAGTCGGCTCGTCGAGGATGAGCACGCGCGGACGGGATGCGATGGCTCGCGTGATCTCGACGATGAAGCGATGCTCGGGCGCGAGCTCGTCCACACGCGTGGTGGGGTCCAGGCGCAGGTCCGCACTCCACTGAGCGAGCATCTCGGCTGCGGCGCGATTCATCGTCAGGGGAGAGGGGCGAACACCCTCGGGAATGCCGAGGTATATGTTCTCGGCGATCGTGAGGTCCGGCAGGAGCGCAGGCTCCTGCCGGACGATCGCGACTCCCGCGCTGCGTGACGCCTTCGGATTCCCCGCCGGCATCGGCTCACCGTCCAGCTGGACGGTGCCCGAATCGGGGACGACGGCGCCGGAGATCACGCCCATGAGCGTGGACTTGCCGGCTCCGTTCTCTCCCACGACCCCGTGCACCTGCCCGGCATCGAGCATCATGCTCACATCGCTCAGCGCTCGCACCCCGGGGTACGTCTTGGTGATGTTCTCGATGGTCATCGCCCGAGTGATCGCGCGGTGCGCCGAAACCGGCGGGGAAAACTCAGTTGTCATCAGCCCAGCAGTTCCTTCAACTCGTCGACCGACAGGGTGGACGACAGGTCGGCGTCCGCCGGAAGGTCGGGCTCGCACAGCGGGTTCTTGCCGTCGGCGGTGTCGATGAAGACGGGAAGTTGCACGATGGACGGCTCCGGGTCTTCAGTCCCCTGGCTGGCGGCGAGCGCCTTGCGCAAGGCGATACGGCCCAGCTGGGTCGTTCCGTCGAACGAGAACATCGGGAAGTTCTCCTCTTCCCACTGGCAGCCGTTCACGTTGCCCGAGGCAAGACCCAGGATTGCGGGAAGCTCGACTCCGGCTTCCTTGTAGGCGTCGATCACGCCGGTGTCGGTGAGGATGTAGTCGCTGACGAAGGCATCGATACGACCGTGCTGCGCGAGCAGACCGGCGACGACGCGCTTCTTCTGACCGGCGTCCCAGTTCGTGTCGATGACGTTCGGCTGCACCAGCGTGAGTTCGGGGTACTTCGCGAGAGCCTCCTGGAAGCCAGCGAAGATCGACTGAGACGATGCGGCGCCCGGCGTTCCGCCGAGGAACGCGACGGTTCCTTCGCCCACGTTCTCGTGCAACCACTCGGCCCACTGCTCGCCCATGTAGTCGTAGTCCTGCAGAACGCGGTCGGGGTAGTCGGTAGGGACCTGCCCGCCAGGGTCGGACACGAGCGGCACCGTGCCGATACCGGCCTGGTTGGCCGCCGCGATGGACGGGATCTGCGCGGCGCCGAACTCGGGCTGGACGACGATGGCGCCCACCCCCTGCGCAACGAGGCTGTTGAGGTCGGACACCGCCTTCTGCTGGTCGCCCTGCGCGTCGGTGAAGATCACCTCGCTGATGGTGTCGCATAGTGCCGCTTCCGCCTCGATCTCCGCCAGGGTGATGCGAGTCCAGGTGTTGTTGCTGCCCTTCGCGTAGGCGACCTTTGTGTCCTCATCGGGGCAGAACTCGGCGATGTCGCCATCACCGTATTCGGCGGTCCCCTCCTGCTCCGCCGCCTGGCCGCTCCCTTGCGACGTTGTCGCCGAGGTGTCGGCACATCCTGCAAGGACCAATACCGCGCTCGCTGCGGCGGCGAGAAGTGCGAGTGTTCGGGTCTGTGATCGCACGTAGAACTCCTTTGTCCGGGCCGCGCTCATTGCGCAGTTCTTTCTTCATCGTTTTAGCGTACAAGCGCTCGTTTGTCGAGATCTGGGCGCCGCCGTCACGCACTTGTAACATCGCACGCATCCCCGCGCCCAAGTGGACCTGGGTAAACTGACAAACGATCGTTCCCCGAGAGGAACTGCCCATGACCGATCTCGCGGTATCTGACTCGACCATCGACACGGGCGAGGCAACGATCCACGTGGAGCAGGCCGGCTCAGGCCTGCCCGCGATTGTCTTCCTCCATTACTGGGGTGGTTCCGCACGGACGTGGCACCTGGTGATCAGCCGTCTCCACCACAGCGCGCGGTGCGTCGCACTCGACCAGCGCGGGTGGGGACGGTCCCGAACAGACGAGGGCACCTACGCCACGGCCGACTTCGCGGACGACGCACAGGCCGTCATTGCGGCACTCAAGCTTGAGGAATACGTCATCGTCGGACACAGCATGGGCGGAAAAGTCGCCCAGCTGATCGCCAGCCGCCGACCGGACGGACTGCGCGGACTCGTCCTCGTCGCCCCCGCACCGGCGCGCCCCCTGCCCGTCTCCGAGGACTTCCGCGAGCAGCTGCGCGGCGCCTACGCGACCCGCGAGTCCGTGATCGCCGGCATGGATGGTGTCATCCACCAGCAGCTGAGCGACGCCATCCGCGAACAGGTGGTCGAGGACAGTCTGGGGGGCTCACCCGGGGCAAAGCAGGCTTGGCCGGACTACACCATCGTCGAGGACGTGTCCGAAAACCTGGAAAACATTGATGTTCCGGTGCTGGTGCTCAGCGGGCAGCAGGATGAAGTGGAGCCGGCGGAGACCCTGCGCTCCCAGATCGTGGCGAACATCGCGACCGCGACGCTGGAGATCGTGCCGGACTCGGGCCACTTCATACCGCTGGAGCGTCCCGACTTCCTCAGCGACCGCATCGCCGCCTTCTGCGAGGCCGTCAGGACCAGCTGAGACCACGTGCCACCCGCACCCGCGGTGGACCGCGCAAAGAAGGGGCCGGAGGACGTTTCTCCGGCCCCTTCGCGTGGCCTCAGACGGCGCCGAGAACGGACTTCACACTGACGAACCCGTGAATGCCCCACTCGCCGTGCTCGTATCCCACGCCCGACTTCTTCTGACCGCCGAAGGGGACTGCGGCGTAGTCGGCGAACTCGTGGTTGATGTATACGTGACCGGCACGCAGGCGCGCGGCGATGCGGCGCGCACGGGCGAGGTCTTCGCTCTGCACGACGGCGGCGAGTCCGTACTCGCTGTCATTGGCGATGGACACCGCCTCGTCCTCCGTGGCGTAGGGGATGATCGTGAGAACGGGACCGAAGATCTCCGTCTGCGCGATCGTCATGGCGTTGTTCGCATCGGAGAACACCGTCGGCTTGACGTAGTAACCGCGGTCGAAACCCTCAGGCTTTCCGATACCGCCGGTCACGACTGTCGCGCCCTCATCGATGCCGGACTGGATCAGCCGCTGGATGTGCGCGAACTGCGTGTGGTTGACCACCGGTCCCAGCGTCGTCGACTCGTCCTGGGGCGCCCCGATCACGTAGCCGTCGGCGACACGTCCGGCGATCGCGGCGGCCTCGGCCAGCCGATCGGCGGGAACAAGCATCCGCGTCGCCACACTGCATGACTGCCCTGCGTTGGAGAAGCACGCATGCACGCCGCGGGCGACGGCCGTCTCGAGGTCGGCGTCGTCGAGGATCACGTTCGGCGACTTTCCGCCAAGCTCGAGATGCACCACCTTCACCGACTCCGCGGCCGCCTTGGATATCTGGATGCCCGCGCGCGTCGATCCGGTGAATGACACCACGTCGATATCGGGGTGGGTCACGAGGGCGGTGCCGGCGACCGGACCCTCGCCGTTGACGAGGTTAAAGACGCCGGCAGGGATCCCCACCTCGTCGACGATCTCGGCGAACAGGATCGCGTTCAGCGGCGCCACCTCGCTGGGCTTAAGCACCATCGTGCAACCGGCCGCGAACGCGGAGGCGAACTTTGTGAAGATCTGGTTCATCGGCCAGTTCCACGGGGTGATGAGTCCTGCAACGCCCGCCGCTTCCCGTCGGATCAGCGAGGTGCCGCGCTGCTCCTCGAACGGGAAGTCGCTCATCGCGTCGATCGTGTGGCGCAGATGCGCGGCGCCGAGACCGAATTGCCCGGTGCTGCTGAGGCCGATCGGCGCGCCGATCTCGGTCGTGAGGACGCGCGCGAAGTCGCCGCCGCGCCGCTCGTACGCCGCGAGCAGCTCCTCGAGCCACGAGATCCGCTGTTCGACGGTGGTGGTGCTGAACTCCGCGAAAGCGCGGCGCGCGGCCTGAACCGCGTCGTTCACATCCTCGGGCGTGCCGAGACCGATCTCGGCGACGATCTCCTCGGTGGCTGGGTTGAGGACGTACGCCGACCCGCGACCCTTCGGTTCCACCCACGCGCCGTCGATGTAGAACTTTGTGGCATGATCGCGCAGGTTGGGGCTGATGGCGTCCGTCGCCGATGCAATATGGGATGTGATGGTCATGAGTTTTCTCGCTTTCTTGGGTCCTACGTCCAGTCGTTGAGCACGCTAATGCCGGGCGAGGAGAAGCTGCCCATCCCCTGCAGGACGGTGCGGGCTTCTTCCAGCCCGACGGTGCGGTTGACCATGAGTTCGGGATCGAGCACGCCGGTTTCCACCATCCGCATCATGTCGGGGAAGCGCGAGATCGGCATGTTCGCGGTTCCGATGACCTGGAGCTCGGTGAGGACGATCTGATCGATCGGCAGGGAGATGCGACCCTGCTCGGCCTGTGAGGTGAGGCCGGCCTGAAGGAGGCGTCCCCGCTTGCGCAGGCTGGCGATGGCCGCGAGGCAGGTTGCCTCGACGCCGAGCGCGTCCACGGCGACGTGGGCGCCGCCGCCGGTGAGTTCGCGGATCTGCTCGGCGGCGTCGCCGTCGCGGGAATTGATGGTGGCGTATGCGCCGCTCTCCCTCGCAAGCTCCAGGGCGCTCTCGCTAATGTCCACCGCGATCACCGGCGCGCCGATGCGCGAGGCGATATGGATGGCCGACAGACCGAGCCCCCCGCTGCCGTGCACGGCGACCCACTCGCCCGGTCGCACGACGGCCTGGTCCACGACGCCATGCCACGCCGTCATGAAGCGGCATCCGAGGCCCGCCGCGGCTTCAAAACTTACCCCGGCGGGCAGCACAACGAGGTTGCGGTCGGCGTCGGGGATGTGCACGAGCTTGCCGTATCCGCCCCAGTAGTTCGTCCCGGCGAAAGCGACATCGTCGCAGACGTTGCTGTACCCGCTGCGGCAATAGTCGCAGACGCCGTCGCCGTGCGCGTGGGGCACGATCACCCGATCACCGGGGCGGAAGCGCGTGACGGCGTCGCCGACGCCCTCGATCACGCCGGAGAACTCATGCCCCATGACGTGCGGAAGGGGCAGAGTCAGTCCCACCCACGACCAGTCCCCCTGCCACAGGTGCCAGTCGCTACGGCAGATGCCGTTTGCCTCGACGCGGATGATCGCGCCGCTTGAAGTGAGTTCGGGCTCGTTGACGTCGAGTATCTCGAGGTCCCGGCCGAACTCCGTGAGCACGAGGGCTTTCATGGTCCTGCTTTCTCCGAGGGCGATCGCAGGGCCCGACGGGAGGGCGCTCTCCTGTCGGACCCGGCGATGCTGGCGGGGTTGTCAGCCGAGCAGTTCCTTCAACTGATCGACAGTGAGCGCCGACGACAGGTCGGCGTCGGCGGGCAGGTCCGGCTCGCAGACCGGGTTCTTACCGGCCTCGGTGTCGATGAACACCGGGATGCGCGCCACGGACGGCTCGTCGCTCTCCTTGCCCTGCGAGGCGGCGAGAGCCTTGCGCAGCGCGATGCGACCGAGGCCGGTGGTGCCGTCGAGCGTCAAGAAGGGGAAGTTCTCCTCCACCCACTGGCAGCCATTGATGTTTCCCGAGGCGTTGCCGACCAGGGCGGGGAGCTCGACGCCGGCTTCCTTGTAGGCGTCGATCACACCGGTGTCGGTGAGGGTGTAGTCACTGACGATGGCGTCGATGCGGCCGTGCTGGGCTAGGAGCCCCGCCACTACACGCTTCTTCTGTCCCGCATCCCAGTTCGTGTCGATGGGGGTGTCGCTGATGAGCTCGAGGTCGGGGTACTTCTCCAGACCCTTCTTCAGCCCGTCCATGAAGGAGATGGACGAGGCTGCGCCGGGGATGCCGCCGAGGAACGCGACCTTGCCCTTGCCGACGACCTTGTTCAGCCAGTCGGCCTGCACCTGGCCGACGTAGTCGTAATCGTTGAAGACGAAGTCGGGGTAGTCGCCGGGCACATCGCCGCCGGGGTCGGAGACAAGGGGGACGGTGCCGACGCCGGCGGCGTTGGCCGCGGCGATCGACGGGATCTGCGCGGCGCCGAACTCCGGTTGCACGACGATCGCCCCGACGCCCTGGGCGACAAGGCTGTTGATGTCGGAGACGGCCTTCTGTTGATCGTTCTGCGCGTCGGCGAAGATGACCTCGGTGATGGTGTCGCACTTGGCGGCCTCATCCTCGATCTCGGCCAGCGTGATGCGCGTCCAGGTGTTGTTGCTTCCCTTGGCGTAGGCAACCTTGGTCGGCTCCTCCGGGCAGAACTCCGTGATGTCGCCCGTACCGAACTCCTCCGTTCCCTCGCGGGAGACGGTGTCGTCGGAGGCGTCCGGAGAGACTGCCGTCGTGTCAGCACATCCGCTCAGTAGCAGGGTCACCGCCGCCGCGAACGCGGCGACGGCCATCAATCGTCGTGGTGATTGCATTTCGGGTGAACTCCCTCGTTCCGGGACGTGACTTCGGGGCACGTCTGCTGTTCACCCCATGCTTAGCAAACGAGCGTTAGTTTGTCTACGCCTTCATTCCCATCATGAAAGGTAAGCAATCAGATATGCGCCTAGACAAGCGAGCGTTCGTACGTCAAGATAGCCAAGCGTCCGCATCTGGAGGCCGCGCAGCTGTCGACATGCGGAGGATGACGATGTCCCCACGGCGAACCGGATTTGCGTGGCACGAGCTGTTCGCGTGGTACGACCTCGGGACGGGCGCCGCGTGGATGCACCCGAGCCTCGTCATAGAGCCCATGACCCATGTGGACTCACCTGAGACGCGGCGACGCATCAGGAGCCTTCTCGAGGTGTCGAATCTCCTCGATCAGCTCACCGCCTTGAAGCCACGACCGGCGACCGACGAGGAGCTGCTCCGCTACCACGAGCCCGAGTACCTCGATCGGCTCGCCGAGATGAGCCGATCCGGAGGCGGGGAGGCAGGCGAACTCAGCTCGTTCGGAGCCGGCGGCTACGAGATCGCCCGGCTCGCCACCGGCGGATGCCTCGTCGCCGTCGACGCCGTCCTGCGTGGAGAGACGGACAACGCCTACGCCTTGGTCCGCCCCAACGGGCACCATGTCGAGCCGTCGCGCGGGCGCGGGCACGGCATCCTTGCCAACATCGCTTGCGCCGCGCTCCACGCGCGCGCGGTCCACGGAGTCCGCCGCATCGCGGTCATCGACTGGGACGTGCATCACGGCAACGGCACCGAGGACGCGTTCTACGACGACCCCGATGTGCTCACGATCTCACTGCACCAGGACAACGCGTACCCGCCCGGGCGCGGTCGTATCGAGGACGCCGGTATCGGGGAGGGCCTTGGGGCGAACATCAATGTCCCGCTGCCACCCGGATCGAGCGGCGGAGCGTACCTGTACGCCTTTGAGCAGCTGGTCGTGCCCGCGGTCACGCGGCATCGTCCGGAGCTGATCCTCGTAGCATCCGGAGTCGATGGCAGCCAGCTCGATCCGAATGGCCGCATGATGCTCACCAGCGCGTCGTTCCGGGCGATGACGGAGCTCACTATGCAGCTGGCCGCCGACTCCGCGCAGGGCCGCCTCGTGATGTGCCACGAGGGCGGCTACTCCGCCCCCTATGCCCCGTTCTGCGGACTGGCGATGCTGGAGGCTCTCTCGGGCATCGCGTCCGACATCGAGGATCCCTTTCTCGATGCCCTTCTCGCCGGCGATCCGGGCCTGCTCCCGCACCAGATGGAGGTTGTGGACCGGATCCGTAGCACCCACCCCGCGTTCTCCTCCTCCTCCCGCTGATTCAACGCCCGAAAGGACACCCTGTGTACATCTTGATCGAACTGTGGAACGGCAACGACGCCTGGCGCGCGCTCTCCGAGCAAGAGCGCGGCGACTACATGGCCGTCGTGCCCGCGGGAAACGCCGCACTGCTGGAGAAGGGCATCCGCCTCGCACACTGGGGCGTTAACGACTCCGATGTCGATCGCCGCGCTGACTACCAGTACTTCGCGATCTGGGAGTGCCCGAACCGTGAAGCGGCGCGGGAGTTCGAGAACGCCGTGGTCGGCGCCAGTTGGTACGACTACTTCGACCAGGTGAACCTGGGCGGGGAGTCTGGCGACCCCATCGAGCTGAGCCTCCTCGAGGCGCAGCGGGGGGACTGACACCACCCACGTGCAAGAACGGGTCGAGCGCGCTCTTGCGCCCGACCCGTTCTTCGTTTCTAGCGCGGCTACTCGTCGAAGGGCGCGTTGTCGAGCAGGACCATCGGATCGGGGATGGATACCGGCCCCGACAGCGACTCGATCATGCTGCAGATGTGGAAGAAGTGCTGGTACGGCTGCTTCGCCGCCACCTCGCTCTCCAAGATCTTGTAGAACGCCCGCTTGAAGTCGCGCCGCGGGTACTGCCGCACGACTGCAGAGACGTCGATAGCATCCAGAGTCATGCCCGCAACCCCGACGACGTCGTAGAGGATGCCCAGCTGCAGGCATCGGCTGGTGTCGCTCCGGTAGAGGTTGAAGTCGAAGTTGTGCATCGCGATGTTGTCCCACACCTCCTGCGCTCGGGGGGCCGGCACCCCCCGCTCGACCAGAAAGCTGCGCGCGGCACATGCTCCCTCGATCTCGAAGCGATGAGTGCCCTTCGCTTGGTCGGTGAGACCGAGGTCGTGAAGAACAGACGACAGGAACATGAGTTCCCTATCGACCACCGTGCCCTGCGCGTGCGCGACCATCTGTCCGAAGAAGTAACAACGCATGACGTGGTTGTACAGGACCTCGTCCGAGACGGATCGGACGAGGTCCTCTGCCTCCCGTGCGAGCTTGCTGTCGGGAATGGTCAGTTCGGCGATCGTCATTGGTCCCCCGATGGTATCCGTCTGTGTGGAAGTCACAATAGCGAGCGTTTGTTCGTTTGCGCTAGACCCCAACAGGACCGAGTTTGTGCGGACCCGGCCTGCTGTGCGTTGCATCGGATGCTCCGTCGTCTCCGGAGGCGACGACCCCGTACGCCCCGACCCCGCGGCGATCGACCTGAGTGCCAACGACGTCTCGAGGTGCTCACGACCGACGAGCGGAACCCGCCCAGACCGTTCCATCCCCTCACCCACGAACTGAGCCGGTACGTGGGCATTCGGCGAGACGGCGCGCTGCTCGCGGTGGCCGGCTAGCGGCTGCATCCGCAGGGCTGGACCGAGATCAGCGCCGTCGTTCTGAGAGCTACGTCGTCGAGGCGCCATCGACGCCGGCCGCATCCGCGTCGCGGCGCGCGAGGAACCCCGACACGAGCAGGTCGACGCCGAAGGCGAAGTCGGTGGCTGCCGATTTCCGCGCGAGCGTCACATCCGCCGGCGAGGCAGCGACCTCCGGCGCGGTGGCGCCTACGCTGTCGGCGAAGGCCCGCTGCTGCTCGTGCCATACCGAGCCCAGGACGAAGTGCATGAGAGCGGATGCTCCGGCCCGGGAGGTGGTCCTGGGAAACCCGCCGGCCGCGACCGCTTCTTCAAGCGTGGTCACCGCGCCCGCTCCCCCCTGCCCCAACGCCAGCGAGCTTGCGACCACCTCGGCCGCGTCGCGGTAGGTGAGGAGCGCGTCGCGCAGCGCGTGCATGTGCGCCGTGACCGCCTCCGGCCACGCGAGACCTTCCGCCACTGGTGCGACGCGGTCCAGGATGCGGTCGGCGACCGCTCCGAGAAGCGTCTGCTTGTCGGCGACGTGCCAGTACAAGGCGCTCGGCTGGATCTCGAGGGACAGCGCCAGGCGTCGCATGGTGAGGTCGGGAAGACCCACCTTGTCCAGGAGCGCAACGGCCGCAGTCACGATGTCGTTGCGTGAGTAGCGCGTCATCTCCCGATCATAGTACGGTGAACGCTGTTCAAGTGAACGGTGTTCAAGAGCGAACGCCGACGGGGGAAGGACATCCATGGACACTCGGATCGGATCCGACATCGGCGCCGTCGCACGCGTCGCGGTCTTCGCCGCTCTCATCGCCGGGCTCGGTCTCGTCCCCCCGATCGGCGGTATCGTGCCGATCACCGCGCAGACCCTCGGCGTCATGCTCGCCGGAGCGGTGCTCGGGCCGTGGGCCGGCGCCGCGGCGGTCGTGGTGCTCGAAGTGCTCGTCGCGCTGGGCCTTCCGCTCCTGGCCGGCGGTCACGGCGGGGCCGCCGCCTTCGTAGGCCCGACAGCCGGCTACCTCGTGGGCTGGATCCCGGGAGCGCTGGTGATCGGCCTCATCGCTCACGCCGGCGGTGGCCGCCCGCTCTGGTGGCGCACCGCGTTGGGAAGCATCGTCGGCGGAATCGTCGTCATCTATGCGATCGGGATCCCCGTCGTAAGTCTCGTCACCGGTCTCCCGCTGGGCGGCTCGGCCCTGTCGAGCCTGGTGTTCATCCCCGGCGACCTCATCAAGGTGGTCCTCACCACGGTCGTCACGATGGCGCTGTGGCGTGCCTATCCGCGAGCGTTCCCCGCGCGCACGCATGAACGCCGCGCGGCACGGTCCGACGGCACCACCGGCGCGCCCGCCCGCGAGGAGATCCCCGCCGAGTGAACAGCGACGACGCGGTCATCCGGCTCGAGGCCGCCGGCGTCGCCTTCGACGGGCGACGGGCGCTCGAGGCCGTCACCGTCGCGCTCGACCAGCGCCGGATCGGCGTCATCGGATCGAACGGCTCGGGCAAGTCGACCTTCGCACGTCTGCTGAACGGGCTGGTCGCCGCCGACAGCGGCACGGTGCGCGTGCACGGCCTCGACCCCGTGCGCCAGGGCAAGGAGCTCCGGCGCAGGGTCGGATTCGTCTTCAGCAATCCCGACGTCCAGATCGTCATGCCGACCGTCGGCGAGGACGTCGCGTTCACGCTTCGCGGGCAGGGACTCACCCGCGAGGAGATCGCCGCCCGAGTAACGGAGGCCCTCGATCAGCTGGGGCTCGCGTCGTTGCGCGAGGTATCAGCCTTCACGCTGTCCGGGGGGCAGAAGCAGCTCCTCGCCCTGGCAGCGGTGCTGGTGTCGCGACCCTCGCTCGTGATCGCGGACGAGCCCACTGCACTCCTGGATGCGGTGAACAGCCGGATCATCTCCGGGCACCTCCTCGATGACCCCGCCCACCAAGTCGTCCTCGTGACGCACGATCTGCGGCTGGCCGCGCGCTGCGACGTGGTCCTCCGCTTCAGCGGAGGACGACTCGTCGAAGCGGGGGAACCGGATGCGGTCATCGACGCGTACGAGCGGGAGTATGCATGATCTCGCTCTATCGCCCTGGCACGAGCCCGCTGCACCGCCTGCCGGCAGGACCGAAAGTGCTGCTTCTGGCGACCATCGTGCTCGCCATCGGCCTGGCCGGCAAGACGTGGCCGGCCGTGGCCGTATGCCTCGTCGTCGTGGTGGCGCTGTTCGCCCTCGCAGGTCACGGCGCGCGCGTGCTGGCCCGTCAGGTGTTCGCTCTGCGGTGGGTCTTGGTGGCCACCTTCATTCCTCAGGTCATCTTCCTGCCGCTCGAGACAGCAGCCATCAACACTTGCCGCGTCCTTCTGGCGGTGCTCGCCTGCGCCCTTTTGTCGATGACGACACGAGTGCCCGATCTCCTGGCCACCACGGAGCGGGCGCTCGGCCCGCTCCGGCGGTTCGGGGTGGACCCGACGCGCATCGGCTTCGTGCTCACCCTGACGATCACCACCATCCCCACGATCGTGCAGCTCGCGCACGGCATCCGCGACGCCCAGCGTGCGCGAGGGATCACGCCGTGGCCGCACCGCTTCGTGATGCCGCTGCTGATCGCGTCGATGCGGCACGCCGACCAGCTGGGCGAGGCACTCGTGGCACGGGGGGCGACATGATCGTCCACGGGCAGACGGTGGACGATCAGACCCGCTGCGTCCACTACGCGACCGAGCTCGACGTCATCGCCATCCGCTTCGCGTGCTGCGACCGCTGGTATCCGTGCCACGCGTGCCACGCCGCATCAGAGTCGCACCCTGGCACGCCCTGGCCACGCGACGCGTTCGGCGAGCATGCAGTGCTCTGCGGGGTGTGCCGCACCCAGTTCACGATCGATGAGTACCTCGCGGTGAAGGCATGCCCCACGTGCAGCGCGGGCTTCAATCCCGGGTGCCGTCTGCACCACGATCTGTACTTCACGCGCTGATCACGGGCCGCCCGGACGCCTTCACCGGGTCACGGAGAAGGCATCGTGCTCGACCCCGCCGCTGTCGTCAGCTCATCGGCGGCGCACGCGATTCCGGTGCACGATGACCCCGGAGCGGTGTGCGTACACTCCCACCTATCCCGGCACCGCGCCGTACTGCGTCGGCACAACCTCGTCATCTCAGAGCGGCGGGGCAAGGGAGGTGTTCAGCGCGCCTCGTTCCCCCGAGGTCGCCAGCCCGTGATAGGACGCGAAGACACTCCTCCGCGCGCGATCTTTCAGGAAATCGCCATCCGCCTCGAAGAGAAAACCGCGACGAGAGCGCCGCCACTGGCGCTCTGATCCGCGCGGGCTCTACACGGCTGCGAGCGGCTGCGACTCCCCTCGCAGACTCCGGGCCGCGGCGATGTACTGGATGACGCTGACCCGCCGGTCGTGCTCTCCGACGCGCGCTGCGCTTCGCTCGGTGGCGGACGACGTGGGTCCAGAATGCTCCATGGTGCCCATGATGTCAGTCCCGGCAGGCGGCATGCATCGTCGAATGACTTGATTATGTCGATCGGCTTTGCTCACATTCGAGACGCCTCCATCGTCGAGTTCATGAGTGCGGTTCGCGAGCAGGACAACCGCACGAGAAACCGCGCCGGAAGGAGTGTCGCAATGCTATCGGACGAGGGGGGCACCGACGCCGCCGGCCCGCAGCTGCATGAAGTCATGGCGGAGCGTAGACGGCTCGTCTCGCTCGCGTATCGGATGACCGGAACCCTGACCGAGGCCGAGGACGTCGTGCAGGAGACGTACGTCCGCTGGTACCGGATGTCAGAGTCGCAACGCGCTGCCATCGTCAACCCGGCCGCCTGGCTGACCCGGGGTCGCGAGCCGCATCTCGCTCGACGTTTTGAAGTCGGCTCGGGTGCGTCGGGAGCGTCTGGCCGGACAATGGCTCCCCGAACCGGTGCCCGAGGATCTATTCGTCGGCACGGGCTCCGACAGCTCCGCGCGCGACACGGCCGATCCGCTCGACCGGGTGACGATCGACGACGCCGTCAGCACTGCGCTCCTCGTCGTTCTGGAGTCGCTGACGCCCGCGGAGCGCGTCGCGTTCGTCCTCCACGACGTCTTCGCGGTGCCCTTCGACGAGATCGGAGAACTCGTCGGACGCAGCACGGACGCCGCACGCCAGCTCGCGAGTTCGGCGCGCCGCCACGTCCGCACGCACCGCACCTCCGCGGTGTCGCGACAGGAGCACGACGACGTCGTCCGCGCCTTCCGCACGGCGACCGAAGGAGGGAACATCGCGGATCTGGTACGCACCCTCGCTCACGGCGTGACGCTGCGCGCCGACGGCGGAGGCGTGGTGCGCGTCGCCCCCAACGCCGTGGTGGGACCCGATCGAGTCGCGCGGTTCCTGCTTGGAGTCCGGAAGAAGCAGCCCCGCATGCAGCTCCAGGAGCGGCGGACGGCAGACGGACTGGGATTGGCGATGGTCCTCGACGACCACCTCTTCGGCATCGCGAGCTTCCAGGTGACCCACGAGGGCATCACCGACCTGTGGCTCGTCCTCGACCCGGGCAAACTGCAGGAATGGGACGTCTCTTGACACCTCGCCTCACGTTCAAGCCTGCTATCTCGTCGAACGTGTACGGGGGCCGCAAGGGTTCCCGACGAACGGCTGCGCTGCAGCGACAGAAGGAGTGACATGAAAATCGCCGTGGCTGGTGGCACCGGAACCGTGGGGCGTTACGTGGTGAGGGCAGCGCGCGAGCGCGGTCACGCCGTGGTCGTGCTCACTCGCTCCGAGGGCGTCGATGTGCTGCGGGGGACGAACGTGGACGCCGCGATCGACGGCGCAGACGCGGTCATCGACGTGCTGAACACAACGACGCTGTCCACCAAGAAGGCCGTCGCCTACTTCGAGACGGTCTCGCGGAACCTTCTCGCGGCCGAGCGACGCGTCAGCACACCGCACCACGTAGCTCTCTCCATCGTCGGGATCGACCGCATCGACACCTCGTACTACGCCGGCAAGCTTGCGCAGGAGCGCCTGGTCAGCGCATCCGAAGTGCCGCACACCATCGCGCGCACAGGACAGTTCCACGAGTTCGCCGAGCAGATCGCAGCTCAGACGACCATGGGCCCGCTGACGCTCGTGCCCAAGACACTATCCCGCCCGGTGGCTGCGGTCGAAGTGGCCAAGCATCTCGTCACGGTTGCGGAGAGCTCCCCCGCAGGGCGTGCCGAGGATCTGCTGGGACCCCAGGAGGAGTCGCTGGCCGACATGGTGCGTCGGATGTACGCCCACGATGGGGTCTCGAAGAAGGTGCTGGAGGTTCCCTTCCCCGGGCATTACGGACGGGGCCTCGGCTCAGGCGACCTGCGAGGCGGGCTGCCGAGTCTGTTCGCGCGCACGACCTTCGAGGAGTGGCTGTTGACGGACCACCAGGCGTAATCGACGACGCCTTCCTCACGCGCCCTGCCCGTCGCATCTACGCCCTCAGGTGCGCAGCGGGAGCATCTGGCTGCACGAGGCCAACTCGCTGCCCGGAGTGGATCTCCCCGCAGCGCAGCGAGAGCCGCACGCACTGCCGGATGGCGCTTCTCGCCCGCGGCCGGCGCGACGGCTAAACCATATCGGCCCGCCTCGAGCACACCGGGAATCGAAAACGTGCGGCTGACCGCACCGGCGCTCACCACCACGATGTCGTAGGCCAGGCTGTACGGCTCACCCTCGAGAGGTGCTACCCGAGCTCTGCGGCCGGCGTGGTCGAGTTCCAGAACCGTTCCGACGTCGTCGAGGGCGGATGCCGCAGTGTCGAGGCCCTCATTTTCTGCCAGTACCCGGGGAGCATCACGAGGATGAGCAGCGTCAGCCGGGATGCCGATCCGGCCCGACCTCGAAGCGGAACTCTGGTACTTCAGTACCGACCGCGGGCGCGCGGGCCTCGACGCCAACCGCGCCGAGGTCGCGCGAGTCATCTGGACGCGCAACTCTCCGGACTGGCGGTACGACAACGCCGTCCTTGAGCGCTCGGGAGAGGCCTTCGACAACCCGGACTACGTCGACGTCGTGATCCACTCCTACCGCCACCGGCTCGGCCTCGCTCCCGGGCGGCGCCGTACGAGGCGCTCGAGCACCGCCTCGCCGACCAGCCCGACATCGCGGTCGTGACGGTGACTCTGGACAGGCTGGCGGACGGCAACTCCCCGCGACCGACGACACCTCCACCGCGCCCCATTTCACCGGCCCACGGGTGCACCGCAAGGTCGAGCAGGCAGGCCACAATCTGCCGACCGAGCCCCTCGCAGGCCTTTGCCGACGCCGTGCGGGAGGCCGACGTACTCGCGAGCTACGTCGACTGAGTGAGAGGCTGCGCGAACCACCGATGGATCGCCGTCAGAGTCGGCCCGCCCCCCTCGGCGCTCACAGTGTCGCGCAGGCTTCGGATGCTGATCTCCTTCAGGGTGCCACGCCACGCCGCCTCGCCGGCGAGCATCGCGCGAGCGACCGGGCACGCGCGCGCGCAGTCCTCGGGCGGCGTCCCCAGAGGACCTCGCTGGCGGATCTCGGTGCACTCGAAAGCGGGGGCAGGACCGTCGATGGCGAGCACGACGTCAAGTACCGAGATGTCCTCGGGTGCGCGCGTCAGCACATATCCGCCCGCTTTTCCCTGCACCGATCGCACGAGCCCCGCGCGCGCCATCGTCTGCATCTGCTTGGCCAGATAGGTGCCGGATACATCGTGCAGACGCGCGAGCTTGGCTACCGGGACCGGGTCGATGACATCGGCGAGGGCGACGCAGCAGTGCAGCGCCCACTCGACCGCACCCGACATCCGCACGACCTCATTCTACTTGACGCAGACATCTGGTGTCCGAGTAAGCTAAACCGGACAAGGCTTATCCAAGTTAGGAGTTCTGATGAACGTTGTGGTCTTCGGCGGGACGGGAAACATCGGCGGGCGCGTCGCGGAGCGGCTTCGCGCCGCCGGCCATTCGGTCACGGCCGTCTCGCGCGAGACGGGCGTCGACCTCACCACCGGCGCGGGCCTGGCCGACCTCCTCGCCGGCGTCGATGTCGTGGTCGACACGCTGAACGCCATGGCCTTCGACACCGAGTCGGCTGTCGCCTTCTTCGGCGGGACGTCTGAGACGATCCTCCGCGCCGAGGAGGAGGCGCGCGTGAAGCATCACATCGCCCTGTCGATCGTCGGCGCCGACCGGCTGGACGCCAGCGGATACCTTGCCGGCAAGGTCGCCCAGGAGCAAGCGATCCGCGAGAGCGGCGTGCCTTCCACGATCGTGCGCGCGACGCAGTTCTTCGATTTCCTCCCCCTCATCGCGCAGATGTCGACCTCCGACGGCGTGGTCACGGTCGGCGACCACGACCTGCAGCCTATGGCGCCCGAGGAGGTCGCGCGGGTTCTCGCGGACGTCGCCGTCGGCGCTCCGCTGGGCGTGGTGGAGACCGCGGGCCCGGAGCGTGCATCCCTGGCGAGCTTCGTCGAGCGCCTCGCCCAGCACGACGGCTCGAGCCTGCCTCTGCGCGTGGACGCGAGTGTCGGATACTTCGGCGTTCCCACCACCGGCGATGCGATCGTCCCCGTCGGCGACGCACGCATCAGCGACGTCACGCTCGAGCAGTGGTGGCACGCCCACGCTGACGACTGACCCGCTGGCGGTGCGCGGACGACGTACACGAATCCATGGTGAACAGGGGCGGCCACCGCCCCGGAAGGAGGAAGAAATGAAGGTTCTCATCGCGGGCGGACGCGGACGCGTCGGCTCCAAGGTCGCAGACGTCCTCGAGGCGCACGGCGCCGAGGTCGTCTCGGGCGGTCTGGATGACGGCGTGGACTACATCGCCGGGACCAAGGTCGCCGAGGTGCTGAAGGGCGTCGACACCATCATCAACGTCCTCAACACCGGAAGCTTCGACGAAGAGGCCGCCGTGCGCTTCTTCGAGGGAACCACGCACTCCCTGACCGAAGCGGGCGAGCGCGCGGGCGTGAAGCATCACATCCTCCTCTCCATCGTCGGCGTCGGAGACGAGGACGGTTCCGACATCGGCTACTACCTCGGGAAGGTGGCGCAGGAGAAGGCCCTCAAGGCCGGCTCGATCCCTTACACGATCGTGCGCTCGACTCAGTTCCAGGGATACATCCCCGTGCTGGCCGATCAGCACACCGTTGACGGCGTCGTGCAGGCGCCGCGCGACCTCATCCAGCCGGTAGAACTCGACGAGCTGGTCGCCCTTCTGGCCGAGGTCGCCCTGTCCGGCACGCCCCAGGGTGAGATCGAGATCGCCGGCCCCGAGCGCTTCTACATGGACGATCTGTTCCGGGCGACGCTCGCCGCGGCCGATGACCCGCGCGAGGTCGTCACCGTCGACAGCGCCGGCGACCCCGACGCCCTTGTCCCCCACGGTGCATATCGTGCCGGAACGGTCCTGTACCCGGTCCGCGGCATCCCGCTCGCGCCGACGACCCACTGATCCCCAGCCTGTCCCCGTCGCCCACCCCCCCACACGGGCGGCGGGGACACGGAACACGAGAAGGAAGAGAACGACAGTATGAAGGTTTTCATCGCGGGTGGCCGCGGTCAGGTAGGCGCGAAGCTCGCAGACGCCCTCACCGCGCGCGGTGCGAATGTCGTCGTCGGCAGCCGCGCGAGCGGTGTAGACCACATGACCGGTGAGGGACTCGACGTCGCCCTGACCGGCGTCGATGTCGTCGTGAACGTGCTGAACATCGGGCGCTTCGACGACGTCGCCGCGGACTTCTTCGAGACGACCGCGCGCAATCTCGTCGAGGCCGGTGAGCGCGCGAGCGTGGGGCATCATGTCCTGCTGTCGATCGTCGGCGTGAGCGAGGACGACGGACCGGACAACGGCTACTGGCGGGGCAAGATCGCGCAGGAGAGCGTGGTACGCTCGGCGGCCGCGCCCGCGACGATCGTCCGCACCACGCAGTTCCACTCATGGGTGCCGACGCTTGCCGATCAGCACACCGTCGACGGGCAAGTCAGGGTGGAGCGCACCCTCATCCAGCCGGTCGAACTCAACGAGGCCGTGAGCCTCCTCGCCGATGCCGCACTGACGGCGGAACCGACGGACACCGAGATCGACTTTGCCGGTCCCGAGCGCTTCTACTTCGACGAGCTCGTGCGCGCAACTCTGACCGACGCGGGCGACGATCGCGAGATCGTGGCCCGCGACGCCGACGGCCCCGTCGATCTGATGGTGCCGCGACGGCAGCACCGCCTCGGCTCCGTCCTCTACCCGATCCGGGGCATCCCGACCGCGCCATGAGCGTCGGAGTGCGCCGAACCGCGCTCTCCGACTTGCTCGGGTCGAATGTCTCGTCCACGATCGCCCCCGCGGCGCGACGATACGAGGGTCGGTACGTCATAAAGGTCGTGGAGAACACCGCCACCCGTGGCGATGTAGAACTCAGCTACCCCACCGTCGCGAGGGCCGGTTATGCAGGCGATCGTCCAGGCCGCGGCTCCGCGCTGCATCTTCATCACCCTTGAGAACGAGAGCGATCCGAAGGCGCGGTGGATGAGCGCGGATCACCTGACGACAGGCCGTGGACGCATCCTGCCACCGCTGGTCGCAGCCGAGGTCGTGAGGCGCGGAGGCGGCGACGCGCATGTGACCGCAGCCGCCAGATCCCCGCCAGAGTCGGAAATCAACCTGCTATCGAGCCCAGTTTGATGCACTTCGTGGGCTTCTTGGCCTTGATGTAGTCGCGAAGTCCCTGGTCCTGCTCTTTGACGGTGAACGTCCGAGCGCTGGTTATGAGCGACCCTTGAAACAGCAGGTTGGACCGGCCGTCACCGTGCAAGAACATGTTCGAGCAGGCAGCGTAAAGGACGTCGTCGATCTCAAGACCGATGAGCTGCTTCTCATGGACGTCCGCGATCCGCTGCTCGTCACCGTGTGCTTTGCTGACCGTCAAGAAGTACCCACTCGGCTTCCGCCGCCACGCACTCCGCCACTACGCCGCTTCGACCTGGCTTCGTCTCGGCACACCGCCGAACGAGGTCGCCGAGTACTTGGGCGACGACCCCCGGACAGTCCTCGCGGTGTACGCTCACATCCTCGGCGAAGGGCAACGGCTCGACCACCTGCGGCGCCTCATCGACGCAGAGGCAGAGGCGGAAAAGCGGCGGGGGTCACCTGGGGGTCACCTGAGCAGCTTCGGGAGGCAGATCTGACGTTGCAAACGTCCGTCGTCAGAAACACGAAAGACCCGGATGACCGGGGCTTTTCTGTGCGGAGACGGAGGGATTTGAACCCTCGGTCCCCGTGAGGGGACTCCACCTTAGCAGGGTGGTGCACTAGGCCTGACTATGCGACGTCTCCAGGCATCCGCGCGGAAACGCGAACAGCCGCGTCCATACTAACCGCCCGCGGGCAGGTCCTCGAACGTGGGGTCAGCGGAGGTTGCCGTTCGAGCAGGTGTTCTGCGCGGCGGTCTGCCCCGCGATCGTCGAGGGCAGCGCGACGGCCGTCTCCTCGGGAGCAGGCGCCTCCGTTGCACCCTCGGTGGGCGGCGGCGCCACCGGCTCCTCGGTCACCGGCTGCTCGCCGCCATCCGCGACGATCACGCCGTCGCCCTGGCTGACGTCGCCGGTCAACTCCAGCGGCTGGTTGGCCTCGATCGCCGCCCACAGCGCATCGGCGGCGGGCTCGTTCGGCACGACCTTGTTCGGGTCGGCCGGGTCGGTGAGCGTCGGGTACTGCACGAACACGATCTCGTCGAATGGCACGTTCTTGACGGCGAGCGCGATCTGCACGAGGGTCATCGGGTTGGTGAGGCTCGTCGAGGGATCGACGTTCTTCAGCGCGGTCGATGCGAGCTTGTACAGCGTGCCGGGGTTGGTCATCACCTCCTCACTCACGAGCTTGCGCGCGAGCTTGGACATGTACTGCTGCTGGTTGCTGATGCGGCCGAGGTCGCCGCCGTCCCCCACGCCGTGGCGGGTGCGGAGGAACTGCAGCGCTTCCATTCCCTGGATGTTGCGGTTTCCCGCCGGCCAATCGATGCCGGTGTACCGGTCGCGGATGCCGTTGGCGATGCACACCTCCACCCCGCCGATGGCGTCGGTGATGTTGATGACGCCGCCGAAGCTCGTCTTGGCCGCGAACGGGATGTTCTGCCCGCTGAGCTCGGAGACGGTGTTGACGACGCACGACAGTCCGCCGTAACTGAAGGCGCTGTTGATGGGCTGCTTGCTCATCGCCGACGTGACGTTGCCGTCGTCGTCGGTGCACGACGGGATGGGGATCATGAGGTCGCGGGGGAAGGAGATCACCGTCACCCGGCGCGGGTTGTCGGAGATGTGCACGAGCATGTTGACGTCGTTGAGCTGGCCCTCGGCATCCGGGCCCTTGCAGCGGTCCCCGAAAGCGGCCTTGAGCTCTTCTTCGCACTCGTCGGTTCCGGCGATGAAGAGATTGACGCCACCCTCGATCGCGCCGATGTCCGGCGGCACGGCGTCCTGCCCCTCCAGCTCGACGGCGTCGGCGGTGAAGCTCGACGACAGGTCGTACAGCACATAGCCGCCCACCCCCAGTCCGGCCACCAGGACGACGGCGATCGCGACCGCGAGGACCTTGCCGAGCAGGGCGAGCGGGTGCGGCGAGGTGAGGCGACCGTGCCGCGCCACCGTGCGGCGGCCGCGCTTGACGGGCTTGATCGAACTCACTCGGGACCTTCCGGGACAGTCGGGCAGCGCCCCATCCTAGGGTCGCGCACCTGAGAACGCGGTGAGGACCGGCGCGAGAAGGTCGTTTTCGGCGATCAGCTGCAGCGAGAGCGTCTTGTATCCCCGGCTGTCGAAGAACACGGTGAGCCGGTCGTCTTCGACGGCCATGACCGTGCCCTCGCCCCACTCCGGATGCACAACCCGCTCGTCGACGGCGAAACGCCCGTCGCGGTCGTCGCCGGCGTCATCGTCCTCGAAGGCGGACCCACCGGCGCACGTGTCGCAATTGCCGCACGGCTCATCCGGCTCCTGACCGAAGTACCCGAGAAGCACGCGACGGCGACACCGGCGCGTCTCGGCGTACGCGCGGAGCATCTCGATGCGCGACCGGTCGATGCGCTCTCGTTCCTCGACGCGCTCGAGAGCCGCACGCACCGCGACCTCCGCGTCCTGGCGGGGCCGCAGCTTCGCACCCGTCCGCGTCAGCCGCACGGCGGCGACATCGGCGAGGAGCGTGAGCAATGCCGTGACTCGCCGCGGCGAGAGGCCCGTCTGCTGCGCCAGGTCGGCGCGGCCGATGACACCGCGCTCGAGTGCGTGCACGAGGGTTCGCATCTCTGCGGCATCCGGATGCTTCGTCGCGAAGTAGCGCCGCAGGGCCAGGTCTTCCGGCCGATAGTGCAGGCTGGCATGCGCGGGCTCGCCATCGCGGCCGGCGCGGCCGAGCTCTTGGTAGTACGCATCGACGGAGTCGGGCGCATCGGCGTGGACCACGAAGCGCACGTTCGGCTTGTCGATGCCCATCCCGAACGCCGAGGTGGCGACGACGACGTCGAACTGGTCGTCGAGGAAGCGCTCGTGGACGCGCTCTCGCTCGCGCGCCGGGAGGCCGGCGTGGTAGGCCACGGCGCGGAGGCCGCGCTCCGCCAGCTGGTCGGCGTACTCCTCGGCACCACGGCGGGTCGCGGCGTAGAGCAGGCCGGGTCGAGGAAGGCTCGCCACCTCGTCGAGGACGGCGGCACGCTTGTCGGTGGCCTCGGGATAGCGATGCACCTCGAGGGAGATGTTCGCCCGATCGACGTCGCCGACGAGAACGAGCGGATCACGCAGGCCGAGTCGGGCGATGATCTCCTCCCGCACCGGTGTGGACGCCGTCGCCGTCAGCGCCATGACCGGGGGGCGTCCGAGGCGATCGGCCACCGAGCCGAGGAGGAGGTAGTCGGGGCGGAAGTCGTGCCCCCACGCGGCGATGCAGTGCGCCTCGTCGACGACGAGGAGTGACACGCCCTGCGCGGCCAGGCGGTCGACGACGTCGTCTTTGACGAGCTGTTCGGGAGCCAGCAGCACGTACTCCACCTCACCGGCGTCGATCCGGTCCCACGCCTCCCGCTGGGCGCGGGCACCGCGTGCGGAGTTGATGGCGACGCCGACGGGCGCGTCGGGCGCCTCTTCCAGGCGGGCCAGCTGATCCTCTTGCAGCGCTATGAGCGGCGAGACGACCGCGGCCAGGCCCGGGCGCAGGGCTGCGGCGATCTGATAGACCGCCGACTTACCCGCCCCCGTCGCCCACACCACGAGCACATCGCGGCCGGCGATGGCCGCCTCGATCGCCTCGCGCTGCTGCGGGCGGAGGTCGGGCAGTCCGAAGTGGTCCCGCGCGACGCGGGCGATGTCATCCGAGGTCACTCCCCTACTCCACCGGACGGAGGAGGGCCGATCGTGGGGGTTGCGTGACGCGCGTGCGCAGCCCTACGGCCGTCCGGACGGATCCAGCAGCTCGAGAACGAGCCTGTCGCCCTCGGTCAGATCCGAGACCCCGCTGACGGTACCGTGCAGTTCCACCGTTGCGTCGTGCCCTGGCTCGGTGAGCGTCAGGCGCCGGCTGAGACCGACGGGACGCACGGAGACGGTCGTCGTCGCTCTCGGGAACGAGGCGTACTCGGTGTCGAGAGAGCCGCTCGCGTCGCGATTGAGCACGTGGATCGTGTCGGGGGTGATGGCAACGAGGAGCTGCACGCTCGCGCCCGACCTCGCGGCGGCGTCGTGCCGACCGATGATCCCGCCGATCAAGGTACCCGCGAGAACGTCCAGGCCGCCGGGAGCGAGCGCCCCGAGAAGGCCGCCGAGCACGCCGCCTTTCGCCTGGGCGTGCGTCAATTCGGTGAGCCCGAAGATTCCCGCGGCAAGGATCTGCTCATCCGAGCCCAGCACATCCTTCGCCTCGGCGACGAGCGCACTTTCTGCGTAGCCGGTCATGGTTGCCCCCATCCATGGTGAACCGCGCTCCGCGGTGAGAACGCGCAGCGTGTGGAATTCCTCCCACGCGGCGGAGGGTGTGGGATTCTCCCCACCGCCCCTCCACGAATCGCTCCGCGCTTCGCGGAGCCTCTGGCGGCGTGGGCCCAACCGAGGTTCGAACCCGCTCCACCAGAAGGCGTGCCGCCGACCCCTGCGGGGGCCGTCGTCACGCCTGCGGAGGGTGTGGGATTCGAACCCACGGGACATTGCTGCCCACTGGTTTTCAAGACCAGGTCCATCGGCCGCTCGGACAACCCTCCCGGGGCGGATGCGACCACTCGTGCTGGGCACCGTCGAAGCATCCGCCGGCCGCGCCCACTCTATCCGAGGTCGAAGCGCCTCTCACGGGCGGTGGTGGCGGACGGAGCGGACAACATTCCGGTTACATCCGGCCCGCCGCCCATCCCTGCCCCGGGAAGTGGCCTCTCGGCCGCCTCCATCCGGAATGTTGTGCAGGATCGCGGGCGACCCGGCCAGCTAGACGTTGCGGAGGATGGCGGCCACGCCGCCCTCCGTCACGCTGAGCCCGACCTCGCCCGCGGCCGCGTGGACCTCGGCGGGGCCTTGGCCCATCGCGATCGCGCGTCCGCCGTTGCGCAGTGCCCACTCGAACATCTCTATGTCGTTGCGTCCGTCGCCCATCACGAGCACGCGGGAGGGGTCGATGCCGAGGCGCTCGCGCACGATCTCGAGGCCGGTGGCCTTGTTGACACCCTGCGGGGCGATGTCGAGCCACGCGGTCCAGCCGATCGCATACGACACCTGGGTGAGACCGATGCGCGAGACCAACTCGAGGAAGTCCTCGTCGGTCTGATCCGGCGACACGACGACGACGCGGCAGACTGGTTGATGCGAGAGCTGCTCGAACGACACGTGCCCGGCGCCGCGCAGATTCCAGTCCTCGAGGTACTCGGTGTACAGCCGCGTCCCGTCAGGCAGCTCCACCATGTACCGCGCGTCGGAGAGGTGGCCGCGCAGCAGCGCCAGCACCTCGGCCGGGTCGAACGTCTCGACATGGACGCGTTCGTATCCGTCGCCGGCGCGCCCCATCACGATCGCACCGTTGGAGCAGACGGCGAACTCGGGCTCGATCGCCAGCGCGTGCATGATGCGTTCGGTGCTGTCCCAGCTGCGGCCGGTCGCCAGCATCACCTCGTGGCCGCGGCCCTGCGCGTGCGCGACGGCCTCGACGACCCCTGGGCTGAGCGTCTCGTCCTCGAGGATGACGGTGCCGTCGATGTCGAGCGCGATGAGGAGGCGGCCGGCGGATGCGGCCGTCGCGACGTCATCCACCGCTCGGGCGGCGTCGGCCTCGGTGCGTGCCTCGATGCTGCCGCTGTCGGGAAGGTTCTCGCCGTCCGTCACCCGACAGGCTCCAGCACCTCGAGGCCGCCGAGGTACGGGCGCAGCGCCTCGGGGACGCTCACGGTGCCGTCGGGGCGCTGGTGGGTCTCCAGCAGCGCCACGATCCACCGGGTCGTCGCCAGGGTGCCGTTCAAGGTCGCGACCGGCTGGGTCTTGCCGCCTTCCGGTCGGTGCCGGATGTTGAGGCGGCGCGCCTGGTATGTGGTGCAGTTCGACGTGCTGGTGAGCTCCCGATAGGCGCCCTGCGTGGGAACCCAGGCCTCGATGTCGTACTTGCGCGCGGCGCTGGACCCGAGGTCGCCGGCGGCGACATCGATGACGCGGTAGGCAAGGCCCAGGTCTCGCAGCATCTGCTCCTGCATCGCCACGAGACGCAGATGCTCGGCCTCGGCGTCTTCCGGCGTCGTGTAGACGAACATCTCCAGCTTGTTGAACTGGTGCACGCGGATGATGCCACGGGTGTCCTTGCCGTACGACCCCGCCTCGCGGCGATAGCACGTCGACCAGCCCGCGTACCTCTTGGCGCCGCGGTCGAGGTCCAGGATCTCGTCCATGTGATAACCGGCGAGCGGCACCTCGCTGGTGCCGACGAGGTACAGATCGTCGTCGTCGAGGTGGTAGACCTCGTCGGCGTGCTGACCCAGGAAGCCGGTGCCGCGCATCACCTCGGGGCGCACGAGCGTCGGCGGGATGATCGGGGTGAAACCGGCCGACAGGGCACGGTCGAGCCCGAGGTTCATGAGGGCGATCTCCAGACGCGCACCGACTCCGGTGAGGAAGTAGAAGCGGCTGCCTGACACCTTCGTGCCCCGCTCCATGTCGATCGCGCCGAGCTTCTCGCCCAGCGCGAGGTGATCCAGCGGCTCGAAGTCGAATGTCGGCACGTCCCCGGAGGTGCGAAGGGTGACGAAGTCCGCCTCGCCACCGGCGGGTACCCCGTCCAGCACGATGTTCTCGATCTTCGACAGCGCGGCATCCGCCGCAGCCTCGGCCTCGGTGACGGCGTGCTGGGCGGCCTTCACCTGGGCGCTCAGCTCTTTCGCCTCGGCGACGAGAGCGGCCTTCTCGTCCTTCGGCGCAGAGGCCACCCGCTTGCCGTGGGCGTTCTGCGCCGCGCGGAGCTCTTCGAAGCGGGTGATCGCCGCGCGGCGATCGCGGTCGGCGGCGAGCGCCTCGTCGACCGTCTCGGCGGACTCGCCGCGGGCCAGCTGAGAGCTCTTCACCCGCTCGGGGTCGTCGCGCAGCAGGGTCAGGTCGATCACGCCCCTATCCTAGGCGGGGCACGGTCCGGGCCGGTTCGGGCAGGGCCTAGGGTTGACCCATGGCGGCGGCTGACGATTCCCGCGAGGACGACTCTTCCCCCGAAGACGGCCCGCTCCCCTCCGAGGCGACTCCCGGGCGCGACGAGCGCGAGCAATTCGAGTCCGAATCCCTCCGTGAGGAGGCGCCCGCCGACGGTGAGCCGGATGCCGCGCCCGATGGCGTGGAAGCACCCGGCCCGCGAGGCGCAGATGTCGATGCGCCGCGCCCGGCGGAGGCGGCCGCCCCCGATGGCGTGATCCGCGAGCCCGAGGACGTTCCGTCCGACACGGCCGATGGCGAGACCGGCGAGGCTCGGCAGGTCACCGCGGACGGCGAACAGACGTCGATGTCGGCACCGCCGACCGACCGCAGACGCGCTGCCCTGGTCTACAACCCGATCAAGGTCGACGCCGCGCGCCTGCGCGCCCGCGTGGCCGAGCTGGCGGCCCAGGCGGAGTGGGCCGAACCCCTGTTCTGGGAGACCACGGTCGATGATCTCGGCGACGACGCCACGCGCGCCGCCTTGCACGAGGGCGCCGACGCGATCCTCGTCGCCGGCGGCGACGGCACCGTGCGGGCCGTCGCCGAGGCGCTCACCGACACCGGCGTGCCGCTCACGATCGTCCCGAGCGGCACCGGGAATCTCCTTGCGCGGAATCTCGCGCTGCCGCTCGACGATGGCGACGCGATGATCCGTGCGACGTTCGAGGGCGACACGATCCCCGTCGACGTCGGCGTGGCGCGGCTGCGGCGAGAAGACGGCTCCACCGAGGAGCATGGTTTCGTCGTCATGGCGGGCATGGGGCTGGACGCCGCGATGATCGCGAACACCAACCCGCAGCTGAAGAAGACCGTGGGGTGGGTCGCCTACGTCGACGGCGCCGCGCGGTCGCTGGTCACCGCGAAACCGTTCCGCATCGTCTACCAGCTCGACGAGCACCGCCTCCACGCGGCGCGAGTGCAGAGCATCCTGTTCGCCAACTGCGGTGCGCTTCCGGCGGGCGTCGCCCTCATCCCGGATGCCTCGATCACCGACGGGCAGCTGGATGTCGCGATCATCCAGCCTGCGGGACCCTTCGGATGGTTCGGCGTGTGGCGCAAGATCTGGTGGGACAACTCGTTCCTCCGCCGCTTCCACGCCGGTCGGCGCGTCCTCGAGCGCCGCGGTCGGGATTCGTCGGTGCACTACCGGCAGGGCCGGCAGATCGAGACGGCGACCGCCCCCGCTCAGCCCGTGGAGCTCGACGGCGACGAGTTCGGCGAAGCGACCCGCATCCACTGCCGCATCGTCGAGGGCGGGCTGCAGATCGTGGTGCCCTCCGGTCACAAGACCGCGAGTCTCTGACGCCCCGCCCGCCCCGCCCCGCCCCTGCCCGCCTCGCCCGCACCGTGTTGCCGCTCTCACCCGCTCGGGGCAGCAAGACGGTGCGGGTGAGCGGGAAGGCAGCGCGCTGTCAATCCCACCCGCGTCGGCGCGGCGCCCCCTAGCGTGACGGGATGGCCAGCCCCTCGATCGTGTGGTTCCGCGACGACCTGCGACTCGCCGATCATCCGGCGCTGCGGGCGGCCCTGGACCGCGGCGAGCCGGTCGTCGGGGTGTACGTCCTGGAGGAGGGCGACGACATCCGCGAGCTCGGCGGCGCCGCCAGATGGTGGCTCCACGGTTCGCTGGCCTCTCTCGGCGAGCGCCTGCGCGAGCGCGGCTCCGCCCTGGTGCTGCGACGCGGACGCGCGGCGGAGATCGTGCCCGCGCTCGTCGCGGAGGTCGGCGCGGGCGCGGTGTTCTGGAACCGCCGTTACGGCGCCGCAGAGCGCGGGATCGACGCGGGGATCAAGACCGCGCTGCGAGACCGAGGCATCGAGGTGGCCTCGTTCGCGGCCTCCGTCCTGTTCGAGCCGTGGACGATCCGCACCGGCGCCGACACCCCCTATGCCGTCTTCACCCCGTTCTGGCGCGCGTGCCAGAACGCGCCCGCGCCGCGCGCCCCGCTTCCCGAACCGCGGGAGGTGCCGGGCGGGGGCATTCACCCGGCCGGCGACGACCTCGACACCTGGGAGCTGCTCCCGGCGCATCCGGACTGGGCCGGGGGCCTCCGGGAGCGGTGGGAGCCGGGGGAACCCGCCGCCCGCGCACGCCTGCGCGCGTTCCTCAGCGACGACCTCGGCGACTACGACCGCTCGCGCGACGAGCCGTCCGGCGAGGCGACGTCGCAGCTCTCGCCGCGGCTGCGGTGGGGCGAGGTCAGCCCGCACCAGGTGTGGCACGCGGTCGTCGAGCATCGCGGCACCGGGCAGCACGCCGCATCCGCCTCCCGCTTCCTCTCCGAGCTCGGCTGGCGGGAGTTCGCGTGGCACACCCTCTTTCACTTCCCCGACTTGGCCACGAAGAACTGGCGCGGCGAGTTCGACGCGTTCCCGTGGCCGCCGCTGAACGAGGCGCACCTGGAGGCATGGCAGCAAGGCAGCACGGGCGTCGCCCTGGTGGACGCCGGGATGCGTGAGCTGTGGCGCACCGGCTACATGCACAACCGGGTGCGGATGGTGACCGCGTCCTACCTCGTCAAGAACCTGCTCGTCGATTGGCGCCGCGGAGAGCAGTGGTTCTGGGACACGCTCGTGGACGCCGATGCGGCGAACAATCCGTTCAACTGGCAGTGGATCGCAGGCTCAGGAGCGGACGCGGCGCCCTACTTCCGCGTGTTCAACCCCGAGCGCCAGCGAGACAGGTTCGATCCGCATGACGAGTACATCCGCCGCTGGGCGCCGGAGCACCTTGACGGCGGTGCCGCCCCGCCACTCGTCGACCTGGCCGAGACCGGTCGCCGCGCCCTCGACGCGTACGACGTCGTGCAGCGTTCGCGCTGACGGCGGAAACGGACATCGACCGGGCCCGCGAAACGGCGGGCCCGGTCGATGAGGATTCGACGCCTACTTCTCCAATGTGACGAGGTAGCCCGTCTCCGGGTCGTACTTCAGGGTCGCCATCTGACCCGAGAAGCCCTCGGGGCCGTTCTCCCAGGAGATGGTGGCCCCGTCCTTGCCGGCGACGGACTCGTACGGCTCCATCGCGACCAGCCAGTCGCGCAGCTTGTCGCCGTCGGTGTCGCCCTCGGTCGCGTCGAGAGCGTTCTTCAGGATCATGAACGCGTCGTACGTCGCGGCGGCGGGTTCGGGCAGCGTGCCGGCCCACTCCTCGGCCGTCCCGCCGTACTCCTCGGCGTACTTCTCCGCGAACTCGGTGTAGAGCGCCTTGTCGGGCTGCTTGTTCTGGATGCTGTACACCGGCACGTTCTCATATGCCTCGCCGCCGATGCGGATGGCGTCCGCGGCGACCGGCGACGAGAACCCGATGACCGGCACGACGAGGCCCTGTTCGTACATCGTCTTGATGTCCAGGCCGGCATCGGCCGCGGATGACCCGATCAGGATCACGCCGTCGGGATCTTGCGCCTTCACCGCGGCGATCGCCGTGGACACATCGGTCGAGTTGATGGCGTACCCAACCTCGGTCCCGGCTTCGATGCCGGCGGCCTCCAGCGCATCGTTCGTCGGCTGCCAGAGCGTCGAGCCGGTGGGTGAGTCGTCATGCAGGACGACGACCTTCTCCAGTCCGAGGTCTGACGCCGCCTGTGCCATGAGCTCGGGGTAATCGTCCTGGATGTGGGTGGTACGGAAGACGTACTCGGAACCGTCCGTCAGCGCCGGCGAGATGGTCGACGGCGACATGAAGATGATCTCGCGGGGGTCGGTCAACTGACGGATCGCAAGACCCTCGATCGTCGTATACGCCCCCACGACGATCTCCGCGCCGTCCACGGTGAGGGCACGCTGGGTCACCTTCGCCGACTCGTCGGCGGTGAGGAGGTCGTCGTAGACCTTCAACTCCAGCGGCCTCCCGCCGGCTCCGCCGTTCGCGTTGATCTCCTGGATCGCGAGCTCGGCGGAGTTGACGATCTGCTCCGCGGTCGTGGCATTCCCGCTCGTCAACGGCAACGGCATCGCGACGACCAGCGGCTCGCCAGTGGCCTCTCCTGCCCCTTCGCCCTCGCTTCCGGCGTTGTCGCCGCCCGCGGCACAGCCCGCGAGCACGAGTGCGGCGGCGGCTGCGATCGCCATTGATGCAACTCTGATTCGCATTCGTTCCTTCTCTCTTCTGGATGGGGTTCTGGTCTCACGTACCGGGCCGGCAGGCCCGGTACGCGTGGGCCGACCGGTGAGAGATGACGATGCAAGTTCCGGGTGACTTCATCGTCAGCTCAGATCGTTGACCCTGTTAATTCAGGTTGTTAACTGTTTTTACGCTACACGTCGCAGCTCCCTCTGTGAAGGGTTTGTGACCCACTCGTGATCGGTCCGGCGAGATCTCATCCGCGCGCGAGATCGCTGAACGGCACGTCTCGACCGTCGTTACGATCGGCGGGCAGTCCCAGGATCCGCTCGGCGATGATGTTGCGCTGGATCTCGTCCGTTCCCCCCGCGATCCGTAGGTACGGTGCGGTGAGCAGACTCGTCTGCCAGGCTCCCCCGGCGGGCGCGTCTGCACCCGCCGACAGCCCGTCGGCCCCCAGTATTCGCAAGGCCAGGTCATTGCCGATCCGTTGCAGGTCGGCGAACTCGAGCTTGAAGATCGAGGCCTCCGGTCCCGGCCCTGCGCCCGACGCGACAGCGCGGGCACTGCGTCGCGCGAGCGCGGCGAGCGCGCGGTTGCGCACCTCCAGCGTCGCGACCTCGTCGAGCAGCGCGGCATCCGCCTGTACCCTACCGGTGCGCTCGCGCTGCGAGCGAGCGAGGGTGATCAGCTGCCGCGCCTCGATGCCGGGGTCGCCGCCGATCGCGACGCGCTCGTTTCCCAGCGTGGTCCGGACCACGCTCCACCCGTCGCCCGGCCGGGCGACGATGTTCTCCGGGGGAATGGGCACATCGTCGAGGAAGACCTCGGCGAAATGAGCATCCCCGGTCATCTGCCGCAGCGGTCGGACGCTCACGCCCGGTGAATGCATGTCGAGCACGAAGTAGGACAGACCCCGATGCTTGGGGACCGAGAAGTCGCTGCGTGCCACGAGGATCGCGAGATCGGCGTGCTGGCCGCCGGAGGTCCATACCTTCTGACCGCTGATCCGCCACCCGTCGGAGTCGTGCTCGGCCCGTGTGGAGAGCGAGGCGAGGTCGCTGCCCGCCCCCGGCTCGCTGAACAACTGACACCACAGCTCCTCGCCGCGCAGGATCGCGGGGAGATACCGCCGCTTCTGCTCCTCGGTTCCATGGGTGAGGAGGGTCGGGCCGACCAGGTCGATGGCGACGTTGAACGCTTCCAGGCCGAGGTCGTACTCCGCCGCCTCCTCGTCGAAGATGCGCTGAGCGCCATCGTCCAGCCCAGCGCCGCCGTAGACGGCGGGCCACGTCAGACCGGCCAATCCGGCATCCGCCAGCGCCCGCTGACGCGCGCGCGCCGTCTCGAACTCCTCATCGGAGAGGTCTTTCACGCTCGGAGCAGGGGGGAGATCGCCGGCGATGCGGCGAGGCGCCGACGCCGCCAGCCACTCGCGCACACGTCCACGGAACTCATCGGGATTCGTCACGCGCCCCACCCCTCTGCCCGCGCGAGCGCCGCGCGATGCATCACCGCATCGCCGAGCAGCAGCTGCGACGACTTGGCCCGCCGGAAGAACAGATGGGAGTCGTGCTCCCAGGTGAATCCGATGCCGCCGTGCACCTGGACCGCCTCACTCGCGACGGCGAAGAACGCGTCGGACACGTACGCCTTCGCGACATGCGGGAGGTCTTCGCGGCGGGAAGCGGCTTCCCGCGCGACCGCCGCCATCAGCTCCACGCGCGCGAGCATGTCCGCGCACTTGTGCTTGATCGCCTGGAAGCTCCCGATCGGGCGCCCGAACTGATGACGGATCTTCGCGTACTCCACCGTGAGCTCCAGCGCACGTCGAGCGGCGCCGGCCGATTCCAGGCAGAGGAGCACTGTCGCATCCGCGAGCCCGGCGGCGATGGCCTCCGCTCCGGCGCCGACCACCGTCGCCTGCGCCTCGACGACATCGACGCGCGCAAGCGGTCGCGTGAGATCGAGGGTCTCCACAGCGACAGCCCGTACGCCGGGCGCGTCCGCCGGCAGCGCGACGAGGACGACCCGCTCGTCCTCGTCGCGCGCGACGACGAAGATCGTGTCGGCCGTGTGCCCGTCGACGACGTGACGCAGCTCGCCGTTCACGACCGCGCGGTCGCCGCTGATGCGGACGCGGGCCGGTGTGTCGACGGGATCCCAGGAGCCGGATGCCCCGACCCACGCGACGGTCGCCGTGGCCGTGCCGTCCAGGAGCGGCGTCAGATGCTCCTGTGCGCCCAGGCGCGTCAGCACCGACGCCGCCAGTCCGGCGGTGGCGAAGAGCGGACCCGGGACGAGGGAGCGGCCGAACTCCTCGAACACCACGCCGGCGAAGGGCAGGCCGCCGCCCTCGCCGCCCAGTGACTCCGGCACTCCGATGGAGACGACCTGCAGCTCGCTCACCGCCCGCCGCCACGCGCTCCGGTCGTAACCGCGTCCCTCGTCGACCATGGCACGCGTCGCGGCCAGCGGCATGACGTGGTCGACGAAGTCCCGCACGGACTCGCGGAAGTCGGCCTCCAGCTCGGGCTCGATGCCCTCGTCTTCGACGGTCGCGCTCATCGCTCGGCCACCGGGTCGGGAAACGGCACGATCGTTGTGTCACGACCGGCGAACAGCTCGCGCGACGCGTCCGCGAGCTCGGAGACATCCCATCGTGCCTGTTTGGTGATCGCCGAGGCCTCCCGCCAGGGCTCCAGCAGCGACACCGTCCCGCCGTGGACGACGAATGTCTGACCCGTGATCCGGGACGCGTCGTCGGAGCACAGGTAGGCGACCCAGGGAGCGATGTTGTCCGGATCCCAGCGGTCGAAACCGGGGGTGGCGTCGAAGAGGCCGAGGTGCTCGGTCATGGGCGTGCGGCTGCGCGGGCAGATCACGTTCACCGCGACGCCGTATCGCTCCAGCTCGCGGGCGGCGACCATCCCGAGGCCGACGATGCCGGCCTTGGCGGCGGAGTAGTTCGCCTGACCGACGTTCCCGAACAGCCCGGCCTCCGAACTCGTCATGACGACGTGCCCGTTCGCCGGGGCACCGGTGCTCTTCGCGAGCTCGCGCCAGTGCGCAGCGGCGGCCCGCAGCGGCGCGAAGTGCCCGTTGAGATGCACGCGCAGCACCGCGTCCCATTCCGGCTCGGACATGTTCACCAGCATCCGGTCGCGGATGATGCCCGCGTTCAGCACGAGTCCGTCGAGGCGACCGTACTCGGCCAGGGCAGCGTCGACGAGCCCCTGCCCGCCGTCCCATGTCGCGATATCGTGCGAGCTCGCGGTCGCGGATCCTCCGCGAGCACGGATCTTCTCGACAGCCTCATCGGGGCCGCCGAGGTCGTTGACGACGACGGATGCTCCCTCCGCGGCGAGCAGCAACGCGTGACTGAGCCCGATCCCGCGACCGGCACCGGTGACCGCGACGACCTTTCCGTCGAGAGCGCCCTGAGTCATGCGATTCCTCCTTCTTCCGTGCGTGCGTGCCGGGTGTCCGCCGAGCGCGGACGCCAATAAGGGATGCCGATGTCGCCGTGCGTGACGCCGTAGCCCTCGACGGCCATCCCGATCCGCACATCCTCGATCGGACAGTCGGTGAGATTGCCCATGATCTTGACGCCGTTGTCCAGTTCGACCATGACGACCGCGTACGGCACTTCGTCTCGGAAGGGCTTCATGCCCATCTGCCGGATGATCGTGAAGGTGTAGACCGTTCCGATCGCCGGCACCTCCTCGAACACGGGCACCGTGCCGCACTCGATGCAGATCGGGCGAGGGAAGTGCTGCCAGCCTCCGCACCGAGGGCAATGCTGCACGACGAGCCGCTGCTCGGTCCACGCCGTGAAGTACTCGCGCGAGAACTCGTCGGTGATCCACGGGAGCGGACGCTCCACCTCGGGGTCGATCATGATGCCGCCGCCTCCGTTCCCAGCAGGACCGCGCCGATCGCGGACGCCCACCCTCCAGATCCGGCGGCCATCACCACGTCGCAGTCCGCCACCTGCACCGGCCCGGCCTCACCGCGCAGCTGTCGTACGGCCTCGAGCAGAAGGTGCATTCCGCGCATACCGGGGTGGCAGGCCGAGAGCCCGCCGCCGTCGGTGTTCGTGGGAAGCCGACCGTCCAGACGCAGGTTGCCGTCGGCGATGAAGCGCCCGCCCTCCCCCTTCTCGCAGAAGCCGAGACCCTCGATGAGCAAGAGGACGGTGATGGTGAAGCTGTCGTACGCCATCAGAGCGTCCACATCGCCCGGCCCGAGGCCCGCTTGCGCATAGGCGGCCGCCGCGGCTGCGGGGGCTGCGGTGGTGTCGAACGTCGGCGACTGATGGACGGCCCAGTGCGTCTGTCCGACGCCGGAGCCCAGGATGTGCACGGGCCGATGGGGCAGGTCCCTGGCCCGCTCGGCGGTGGTGAGGATGAGCGCGCCCCCTCCGTCGGAGACGACGCAGGAGTCGAGCTTCTTCAACGGGTCGGCGATGTAGCGCGAACTCATGACATCGTCGACCGTGATCGGCTCACGGTACATCGCGTCCGGGTTGTGCTGGGCGTACTCCCGGGTGGACACCGCGACCTCGGCGAGCTGCTCCTCGGTCGTGCCGTATTCGTGCATGTGCCGGCGGGCGAAGAGTGCGTACGACCCGACGACGGAGTTGCCGTATGGGCTTTCGAACTGCCGCGCCCCGTACGGTCTGAGGTCTCCTCCGCCGGTTCCCAGCGAACGTCCCACCGAAGAATAGAGGTCCGATCCGTAGGTGATCGCCGCGGTCTCGCACAGACCGTGCTCGATGGCCAGTGCGGCGTGCTGCACGAGGTGCTCGAACGACGATCCGCCCGTGTAGGTGCTGTCGGCGTAGCGGTACCGGATCCCCAGATACTCCGCGACATCCGTCACCGCATACGGCGTCATCCCGGGGATGTCGGCATCCGCCATGAAGAATCCGTCGATCTCGGACTTGGCGACGCCGCTGTCGGCCAGGGCGCGGGCGAAGGCCTGTCCATGGTGTCCGATGACGTTCAGGTGCGGCGTTCGGGGGGCGTCGGATGCGGCGGCTCCGACGATCACAGGGCGACGATCAGTCATCGTTCTCCTCGGTCTGCGAGTGGCTCGCGTGGAACGCGGCGAGGTCGTTCTTCTTCACCTTGCCGCTGGGCGTTCGGGGAAGTCCGCCGGGGAGGATGTGCCACACCACGGGGAGCTTCTGCTTCGCCAGGCCGGACTGGTCGAGGAAGGCGAGCACGTCCTGCGGGCCCTGCCAGTCGCGCCCCTCGGCGGGACGGATGAAGGCACCCACGCATTCGCCGAAGCGCGCGTCGGGGAGTCCCAGGACGGCGGCCTCCGCGATTGCGGGGTGCGCGAGCAGCGCGAGCTCGATGTCCTGCGCGGAGAACTTCTCCCCGCCCCGATTGATGATGTCCTTGAGACGCCCGGTCATCTTCACCCAGCCGTCGGCCGTGGTGTAGCCCACGTCCCCGGTGTAGAACCAGCCGTCGGCGTCCATCTGGCGCGCGGTGGCGTCGGGGTCGGTGTACCGCTCCATGACCTGCGGCCCACGCACGCGGAGCTCCCCCTGTCGGCCGAAGGGGAGCGGGTTGCGATCCTCGTCCACCGCCTCGATCTGCATGCCCGAGAAGATCCGCCCGTCCAGTTCCGCGCGCTTGTCCAGCGGATCCTCCGGACCGAAGCCGCTGAGGGTGCCCGCCTCGGTCATGCCGTAACAACTGCCGGCGACCACGCCGAAGCGGGCTGCGCGGCGGATCACGTCGGGCGGCGTCATGGCGCCGGCGCTGGCGTACAGGCGGATGGGGTTCCGGGCGAAACGCCCGGATTCGTACACGTCGACCATCTCGGTCAGGAACAGCGCGGCCCCGAGCATGACAGTGGCCTTCTCCCGCTCGGCCACCTCGGCCGCGTCGATGGCCTTCCATCCCGGGAGCACGACGACGCGGGCGCCGGTGAACAGGGGCAGCAGGATGGCGGCGTTGAATCCGCCCAGGTGCGACAACGGCGTGCCGACGAGGTAGACGTCTTCGGAATGGACGCCGAACCGGTCGACCCAATTGCGGGCGTGCGCGACGCACTCCCGGGACGTCAGCACCGCGCCCTTCGACTTCGCCGTCGTGCCCGACGTGTACAACACCAATGCCGGCTCGGAAGCGGGCGCCGGGTCGGGCAGCCGACCGGCGGGCACATCGCTGTTCGCGCCGGGGAGCTGTGCCCACCCCGCCGCCGCCCCGCCGATCGCGTACTTCACCCGGGGGGCGTGACCGGTCTCGCTCAGGACGGCGTCGATCTCCTCGGTCGGGATCCTCCCGTTGAGGTTCGCTGCCACCGCGATCGCGGCGGGCGCGGCGTCGGGGACGATGTCGAGCAGCTCATGCGTGCGGTAGATGGGGATGAGAGGCACATCGACGGCCCCGATGCGGAACGCGGCGAGCTGTAGGACGAGAGCCTCCAGCCGATTGGGTACCTGGATGAGGATGCGGTCTCCCCGCCCGACGCCGTGGCCGACGAGATCGTGTGCGACGGCCTCGACCCAGTTCTTCATGCGCGCGAAGGTGAGACGCTCGTCGCCGAAGGCGACGTACTCGCGATCGGGCGTGCGTCTGGCGTTGAGGTCGAGGAGGTCGCCGAGTCGCTCTTCGGTCCAGTCGCCGCGCGTCGCGTAGAGCTCTTCGGCGTGCTCGCGGGATAGCCGTGCGTTCATTGCCCACCGCCCCTCGGTCCTTGCCGGTGGAAGACGGCGACCCCCGTCGCCGCAGGCGCTCCGCTCGGACGGCGACAGACCAGATCCACCGTCACGACCTCGCCGTCGTCCTGAGGGTCGACATTCGTCACGGTGCCGGAGAAGCCGAGGATGTCGCCCGGCCAGACCGGCTCGCGGAAGCGGACGGCGAATCGCCGGAGCGCTGCCGCTCCGAGCCACCGTGTGGCGAAGGTCGCCAACAGCCCCGCGTGGAACATGCCCGGCGCGAACGCCGTGTCGTACCCGACGGCGCGCGCTGCCTCGTCGTCGTGGTGGATGGCGTTGAAGTCGCCCGATGCGCCCTGGTACCGCACGATATCGGTGCGCGTCACCGGGCCGAACGTCCAGTCGGTGGCGTCGCCGACGGCGATCGAGACGGCGCTCATGCCGATGCCGCCGCGGGAGTCGCCGGCTCGACGGAGGTCATGCGCGCTGTCGCGACGAGACGGCCCTCGCTGTCGTGGAACTCCGTCTCCCGGATCGCGAACCGCAGGAGACCACCGCGCGACCCCTGCTTCTCGTAGCTGTTCGCGACGCGCGACGTCGCGAACAGCGTCGTCCCCGCCACCGGCGGAGGGCCGTGGAACTCGTACTCCTGCTCGGCGTGCAGGACGCGGGTCGCGTCCATGCCCATCGCGGCGACGACGGTGGCGGGATCCTCGTGGAAGAGCAGCGTGGTGAGGAACGTCGCGGGGATCCGCACGGCGCCCTCCGACGTGATGAGATCGCCGACATCTGCCTGCACGGCGCGCGCGAACTCACGGATCTTGCCCTCTTCGAGGTCCATCCGGACCGGGCGGGAAACCTCACCGACTGTCATCATCGACCTCTTCGCCGTTCTCGTGAGTACTACTGTAAACCTTACTATATCCCTTTCGTGCCAAAATGGGACACCTGCCGACGCGGATGCAGGCGACCCGGCGGGCGAGGAGATGCAGATGTCGAGCGAGAAGACCCGCGTGCGACGCCAGCGAGGTTCGCTGAGCGCCGAGGAGATCCTCGACGGCGCTTTCGCCGTGGCTGCCACGACGGGGCTGGACGGCCTGAGCATGCCCGGCCTCGCCGCTCACCTGGGTGTCGGCGTGACGAGCCTCTACTGGTACTTCCGCAAGAAAGACGACCTGCTGCGCGCAATGAACGACCGAGCGGTCCACACGCTGCATGAGTCGCTGCCCGAACCGCGCGGGCCGGAGGGCTGGAGGGCCTTTCTTCACGACTATTTCAGCCGCATGCGAGAGCTCTACCGCTCCGACGATGTCCTCATCGACCTCTCCCTGGTGCGGATCGACTCGTACTCCCTGCACTCGACGCACTACCTCTACCAGAAGCACGAGGCCATCATCGAGATGCTCGTGCGGGCAGGGTTCGGTCTGAAAGGGGCGTGGACCGCGTTCGGAACGCCCTACGCCTTCACCCGCGGGATGGTGATCGGCGAGCGCGCTCAGCGCCTGAACAACTCGCCCATCCTCGACGAGCGACAGAGCCGCCTCATCGTACCCGAGACCATGCCGCGCCTCGCCCAGCTCATCGAGCAGGAGAACGTGATGCTCGCGATGGTCTCGGCCGACGACTTCTTGGCCGGCCTCGCCCTCATCCTCGATGGCCTGGAACGACTGCGCAACGCGCCCGCCGACTGAATCCGTGTTGCGCGGATCGCGTCAGCCGAGGAGCCAGGCCGCGTCCTGATACGAGCGGTCCTCGCGCGAGCGGATGTAGGACTCCCCGATCACGACGTCGGGCTGACGCTCCTCCCAGACGAAGTCGCGCCGGTAGTGACGGTGGTCGATCGCCCAGCGTCCGTCCCGCGTCGAGAGCCGGTCGAGATAGCGTCCATGCACGTGGCGCACGACGTACCCCGTGTCGTCGCGCCGAATGAGGTTGGCCTCGACGTACGTCTCGCTCGTCGCCCGGTTCCCCGCGAGGTGAATCGTGACGTTGGACATCTGGTGATGGCTGGTGACCAGGGTGCGGTTGTAGTCGTTGAGCCACACGATGAGGTCGCGGCCAGACCCTTGGAAGATGTCGGGGCCGTAATCGCCGGTGGCGTCATCATGGAAGATCTCGAAGCCGATCTCGTCGTCGACCCGATCCATCGCCCGGAAGTACTTCGTCAGCACCTCCATGATCTCCGCCTTCGCCAGCAGTTCGTCCACGCTCATGGCATCTCCTTGATCCGAGGTCGACGCGAGCAATCGCGCTCCCTCAACGGACGATCGGGCGGTCCCCGTCGTCTTCCAGCACGCGAAGCGCGCGCTCCAGCACGGGCCGATCGACCATGGCCCCGTCTACCTGCGCCGCCGCGCCGTCCCCCGCCGCGGCGACCACACGCCGCGCCCAGGCTCGCTCTTCGTCATCGGGCAGGAACGCCGCAGACACCGGTCCCACTTGCGCGGGATGGATGCAGAGCTTCGCGCCGTATCCGTGCGCGCGAGCACGAGCGGCATCCCGTCCTGCCGCCGCGCCGTCGCCGATCCCGGTGGTGACGCTCGCCACGGGGGCGGGAAGGGCCGCGAGACGAGACGCGAGGACGACCTCGAACGCCGCGATGTCCAGCGCGGGCGAGCCCGGAGCGAGGTCGAGATCGAGCGCGAGATCGACGGTCCCGAGTGCGAGACGATCCGCGGAGAGCGCGATCTCTCGCGCCGCGGCGATGCCCGCAGCGGTCTCCACGAGGGCGAGAACGGCGGTCCCTGCCGGCACGGCCTCCCTGACCGCGCGAAGCTGCGCGGCGGACTCGGCCTTCGGAACGATGACCCCGCTCAGACCGGGCGCGCCGGCAACGGCGGCAAGATCGGAACCGGCCTCCCCGGGGCCGCTCCCGATTCTGACGGCCGCGAGGCCGTCCCCCGACAACCATGCGGCAGCCTCCGCACGGGCCGAGTCCTTGTCGCCGGCGGCGACGGCGTCTTCGAGATCGACGATGACGACATCCGCACCGGCCGCCGCGGCCTTTCCGAAACGATCGGGGCGGTTTCCGGGGACGAAGAGGAACGTTCGCGCACGCGCGACAGCGGACAGGCAACGCGTCATCAGGACAGATCTCCGCGCGCGACCCGGTGCCCCGCCCCGTCCAGCACGGCGACGTCCGCGTCGGAGGGCACACCGACGCGCAGACGCTGGGCGCCGTAGGCGGGGCGAAGCAGCCGGTAGGCGAACTGCTTCCCGCGCAGGTCGTCTCCTCGAGCATGGAGAGCCTCTGCCATGAGGATCACATGCAGCGGGCCGTGCACGACGAGATCGGGATGACCCTCCGTGCGCGCGTACGCCGCGTCGTAATGGATGCGGTGCGCGTTCGCGGTGACGGCGGAGAACAAGAAAAGGGTGACGGGATCCACTTCGAACTCTCGGGCGTCGTCGAGCTCCTCCCCCGCCGCCGGGGCGGCGGCCGCTGAGGGGGAACCGCCCGCTGCGGCGTCCCAGGGACGGTAGACGAGGTCGTGCTCGTCGGACACGACGATCTCCCCGCGCTGCTCGAACTCATGGCGCACGGTGACGAACGTCAAGCGGCCGCTCCGACCGTCCTTCGTCGTGGTGGAGACCACGGTCGATCGGCGGCGCGCCGGCTCTCCGATCTGCAGGAGGCCGACGTGCGTAGCCCGACCGCCCGCGAACATGCGGCGATGCGGCTCCGCAGGAGGGATCGGGACTCCGCCCAGCGGATGGCCGTCGAGGCCGAGCGCGGCGCGGGGCCAGCGCTCCACCAGCTGTGCGAGATGCCACATGGGAGGGAGCACATCGGCAGGAGGATCCACCCCCAGAATCCCCGCGACGCGCTCCGCCTGAGCGGGGTCGATGCGCCCCTCGACGGAGGCTGCGGTCACAGCACGACGCGCATCTCGCGCGGCGCGCGGAACTTGACGCCCTCCTCCGTCGGCTCGAATCCGTCGGCCAGCCGCATGTCGGGGAAGCGGTCGAGCATCGCGTTGAGCCCGATCTCCAGCTCGGCTTTCGCCAGTTGCGCTCCGGCGCAGCCATGGATCCCGAACCCGAAGGCGAAGTGCTCGCCGGAGCCCATGAACGCCTTGCCGAACGAGAAGTCCGTGCGCCACGGGTCGAACGTTTCGGCATCGGCGAACCGGCGCTCGTCCCGGTTCGCCGACGCCATGACCAGATGGACGAGCGACCCGGCGGGGATCGGAACCCCCGCCACCTCGACATCCTCCGACAGCACCCGGCCGTTCATCTGCGACGGCGGAGTGACACGGAGTGTTTCGGCGAGCACCGGAAGAACGAGCGAGCGGTCGTCGCGGACCGCCTCCCACCGACTGCGGTCGCTCAGGAGATGCCGCAGCACGCTTCCGAATGTCTTGTCCGTCGTCTCCGAGCCGGCGTTCAGGAGTTGCGTGGTGTGCGTCGCGACCTCCTCGTCGGAGAGCCGCTCCCCTTCGAACTCTGCCGCCGCCAGGGTCGAGATGAGGTCGGTCCCCGGATTCGCGCGCCTCTCCTGGATGATCGGGGCGAGGTACTCTCGCAGTTCCACGCGCGCTTGGATCCCCGATGAGTGCACGTCCGGGTCGTTCTCGAGATTCGCCAGGAAGGCGATCATCCGGTTGTACCACCCGAGGAACATCGCCTCGTCCTCCCGGGGGAGCTCGAGCATCGCCATCATCACCGACACCGGCAGATGGTGGGCGAACCGCGGGAGCATGTCGACCTCCATGCCCGGCTCGAGCGGCTCAAGGAGACCGTCGACCTCCTCCTGCACGCCGCCGTCGAGGATCGCCCTCACATTCCGCTTCACCAGGGGGATCCACGACTCGAGGCCCTCACCGCGGAAATTCGGGCTCACCAGGGCGCGCTTGCGGGCGTGCTCCCGGCCGTGCAGCTGCAGCAGGCTGCGACCGAACACCGGCTCCAGCTGCCACTCGTAGTTGCGGGACGTGAAGGCGGGATGACGATATCCCGCGAGCACGTCGGCATGACGGGTGATCAGATACGACTGAGTGCTCTCGTCGAAGTAGACGGGAGCCTCCTCGCGAAGGACCCGGTAGACCGCGTACGGGTCGGCAGAGCCCTCGGGGGACAGGAGCGGAGGGACGCTGACGGTGGTGACCATGATGGCTCGATCGATCAGAAGGCGGGCAGGAGGGAGATCTCCTCGCCGGCGCTGACGAACCAGCGCGTGACGAGGCGCGTCGCGAAGCGCCAGACGCCGTCCTCGCGGCGCTCATAGCGGTCGTCGTACGTCGCGGACACGAGGCTGACCCGGCCGTCGTGGTGCTCGCAGATGGCGAAGCAGTCAGACCGTCCGGTCGCGACGTCGTCGCTCTCGAACGTGATGACGTGATTCGTGGTCCAGTGCTTCGTGCTCTTCCACGCTTTGCCGATGACCACCAGCGACTGACGGATGCCGTCGGTGTGATGGAAGTCGCCGCGCCCTCCGGGGATCAAGTACGACGCATCGGGGTGCCACAGCGCGAGGAAGAGCTCCTCCTCGCGCTGGTCGACACCGCGACAGTAGTTCGCGACCAGGTCGCCGATCCGCGTGCGGCTCTCGATTTCGGCGATGCGCTGTTCGAGCGTGGCCGTGACAGCAGGGTTGGTCATCTCGGGAACTCCTTGGTCGCCGGCGGCCTAGCGCAGGCGCTCGGGGTAGTCGTCCGGCAGGTCCTCGGGCGCGAGAGGCTCGATCGTCTTGTCCAGGACGTAGCGGTCCTCGCCGAGGGCCTGCTCGTTCTCGTCGAAGCGCCAGAACACCACCGTGATGCCGGACAGCAGGTAGTGGCGTGCGGAGTCGTCGTCCTCGGCCACGTAGCCCATCGCCTTCGCCACCTTTGCCGGGAGGATCTGGCGGTAGCGGCCGTCGGTGACGATCTCGTGGTCGTCGATCATCAGGCGATCCTTGATCGACTCGATCACATACGAGCCGGTCTCGACCATCTCGTTGTAATTGGCCAGGACCTCGTCCCAGCCCTTGGGTCCGGTGTCACCCGGAACATCCGCGAACACGCCGTACTCGTGGTACTGCGGGTCTGGAGCCAGCGAGTCCATCACGGGGCCGAGATCGGCTTGGACCTCACCCTTGGCGTGGGCCACGACTTTGGCGAGCTGCCGGCGCTGGCGGTCGTTCTGCGCCTTGTGCATGTGCGGCTCGTAGCTGGTATAGGTGAGCGAAGCGTCGAACTTCATCGTCGGATTCTTCCTTTCACAGGGGACGGCTCCGTCCCGAGTCTTGAATTAGATTACGAGGTAAACTAGTTGGTCACAAGTCGGCGCGCGAGACCTCCAGAGCCTTGTCGGCACCGGCGACTCCCACTTCGCGCAGGAAGTTGAACTCGCCCGGCTGGAAGTGGATGTTGCTCAGCGAAGCGGCCACCACGGTCGTGGCCGCGAACGAGAGGTCGACGCCCATCTTCGCGAGCGAGGCGAACACCGCGTACTTCTCGGAGACGATGCCGTCGCGCATGATCGACGCGCACATCTGCGCGAGATCGGCGGAGCGCTCCGCCACCTCGCTCCGGCTGCCCACGACGTCCACCAGTCCGTAGTCCAGCGCCTGCTGGGCGCTCCATGACCGACCGAGGAAGAGCAGATCCTTCGCCCGCTTCAGGCCGACCTCCGCGATCAGCAACGACATGTCGCCGTCGGCGCCCACGTTGCGCCATCTCGGCCCCGCGAAGCGGGCATCGTCCGAGGCCACGACGAGATCCGCGCACAGCGTCAGGTAAAGGCCGGTGTCGAAGCAGTCTCCGGTCGCCTCGACGATCGTGACCTTGCGGCACTTGAGCACGCGCGTGTACATGCCCCGCGGCCCCCACCACAGGTCGGCGAGTGCCGTCAGACGCGCACGCTGACTGGGATGCTTCTTGACCGAGCCGCCGGGCGCGTCGGTGTACATCGACCAGGCGTGCTCGGGGTCCCAGCCGGCTGAGAGATGGTCGCCGGCGCCGCGGATGACCACGGCCTTCAGCTCGTCGTCATCCTCCACGCGGTCGATCGCCGCCACGATCGCCGCGACCATCGCCGGATCGATCATGTTGGATCGCTCCGGCCTGTCGACGGTGATGCGGGCGAGGTGCGCGGCCCGGTCGATGTCCACATGTACGCGCGGATCGCTCATCGTGTCGCCCCTTCGGTCGCGCTCAGGCCGGTCGCATAGAACCCGGCGAGGTCGTACTCCCGCCCCACACCGGATACGTCGAGCACCGGCTGCAGCAGCATCTTCGACATCACGACGCCATCCAGCGGCATACGAGCCACCTCCCGCGCCATCCGCTGCGAAGCCGACGACAGCTGCGCGCGCGGCACCACCTCGTTGACCAGCCCGTACTCGTCTGCGGTCGCCGCGTCGAACGTCGTCCCGCGCACCGTCCAGGCTTTCGCGCGATTCAGACGGATGGTGAGCGCTGCCTGCACGAAGTTCGCCTCCGGCCTGCCGCGGAAGGGTGACCCGAACGTGGCGTCTTCGGAGGCGACCGTGAGATCGGATGCCAGGACGAGGAGGGTGCCCGCGCCCGCGCATACACCGGCGACCTCGGTGATCACCACCTTCTTCGCGAACGTGATCGACTGATACAGCGCCGGGGCCCCGGGGACCTCGCGCTGCCAGCGGGAGAAGATCTCGCGCCGGTCGAGGACGGGCGGTTCGGCGTCCGGAGCGAAGTCGTCGCGCGCACGCAAGACGATCGCCTTGACGAAGTCGTCATCGGCGAGATCGACGACGGCGTCGCGAAGAGCGAGAGTGAACGCGCGATCCCCGCGCGAGAGGGGGGAGAAGTCGTCGACTTCGATGAGGCCGGTCCAGTCAGCGATGCTCGTGTCGATCGTCATGTCCGCTTCCCCGTTCGTGGGTCCGCTGCGCCCTTGCGCTGCTTGTCCTTGTCCAAGGCGCCGCCGACGCCGGCCTCCCGCGCCGTCTTCCAGAAGTCCATCTCGTCGGGGGCGGTCTGCAGGAAGTGCGAGACGAGCAGTCCGGTGATTGACGGGACGCTCGTGTCCATCAACCCCTCCGCCGCACGAATCCGCGCCTTGAGGTACAGCAACTCCTCCGCCGGCCTGCCCGCGACCTCGGCGGCGATCTCGCGCGTCCGGTCGCCCAGCTCGTCGGCGGGCACCGCTTCGACCGCGAGTCCGAGCCGCTGCGCTTCGCGACCGCTCATCGGCATCGCGGTGAACCCCGTGCGACGGGCGGCCTTCATTCCCAGGATGCGGTTGATGTGAACGCTCGCGACCGCGCCCGCCGGCCCGAGGAAGCGCGCCTCGAGCGCGCCGATCCGCGCATCCTCCGCGGCGACGAGGATGTCGACCTTGCACGCGATCATGAAGTAGGCCGCAGCAGCGCAGTATCCGTGCACCTGCGCGATCGTCACCTTCGACGACCGGGACACCGCCTGGCTGAACCCCAGGCGCCCCCACGCCATGTCCGCCCCATATCGGTAGCCGACGTTGAGGGTGCGCCGGCGCTCATGGGGACGACGCTGCCCCCACTCCTCGTTGATCTCGTTCCCGCTGCAGAACGACTTACCGTTGCCGCGGATCACGATCACCTTGACACGGTCATCCGCATCCGCCGCCGCCATCAGGTCGCTGATGCGATCTCGCATCGGAACGCTCATGGCGTTGTGCTTCTCCGGCCGATTGAGCGTGAGCGTCGCGATGCCGGTCTGCTCGTCGAGCTCCCACAGCACCTGCTGCGCGGCTGCGGAGATGCTCTCCGGTGTGCCGTATCTCATGTGTCCTGCCCCTCCCTCTCGGCATCGGGATGCCACACCTGCACGATGCCCGCGGCGATCAGCCGCTCCAGCTCATCGGGGGCGATACCGACGCGCGAAAGCTGATCGGCGGTGTGCTCGCCGAGCTCGGGGGTGGTCTCTCCGACCCGAGCCGGCGTGCCCTCCAGGTGGAAGGGAGTGCCGACGATCTGGATGGGGCCGTGGAAACGGTCCACCTGCTCCACGAGATAGCCGTTCGCCCTGACGTCGGGGTTCCCCGGCAGATCGAGGAACGAATCGACGGCGGCCACCGGCACGTCGTTGCGCTGGAGGATCTCGATCCACTCGTCCCGCCCGCGTGCGCGGAACGCCTCCTCGATCAGGGGCTCCAGCACATCGCGGTTGCGTTCGCGGATCCGGCTCTTACTGAAGCGCTCGTCCTCGGAGAGATGCTCCAGGCCGAGCGCCCTCGAAAGGCCGCCCCACAGCTTCTGATCCGTCGCCGCGATCACGAGCCACCTGCCGTCACCGGCCTCGAACGCGCCGGAGGTCGACGTGACCCGGCCGCCGCCGAGGCGGTTCACCCGCCCCTCCTCGAGTGCGATCGTGATCTCCGCCATGTGGATGCCGATGCCGGCCCCCACGAGCGACGCGTCGACGCGCTGCCCCTCGCCGGTTCGCTCGCGCGAGTACAGCGCGGCCAGCACCGCCATCGCGAGGAACATGCCTCCCGCGGTGTCTGCGAGCCCCCTCGTCGCCAGGCGCGGCTCTCCTGACGGAGAGCGGTTGAAATCGGAGATCCCCGTGATCGCCTGCGCCACCATGTCGAACATCGGCTCGGGGGCGCGAGGCCCGTGCGGCCCGTATCCGGATGCGGCGGCGAAGATCACGCGCGGGTTGACGGCGCGGACGTGGTCGTATCCCAGGCCGAGACGGTCCATCACGCCCGGCCGGAAGTTCTCGATCACGATGTCGACCTCGGCGGCCACCCGGAGAACGCCGTCGCGTCCCTCGGGAGTGGTGATGTCGACCGCCATGGACTTCTTGCCGCGGTTGAGTCCGTGGAAGAACCCCGCGAACCCGCTCGGCGAAACCCGCAGGCGCCGATCCCACTCGCCGCCGGGTCGCTCCACCTTGATCACTTCGGCACCGAGGTCGGCGAAGATGCGCGTGGCGTAGGGCCCCTGCATGAAGCGCGTGAAGTCGAGGACGCGCACCCCCGCGAGGGGACCGGGCGCGCTCACGATTGCGCCTCGCTCGTGGCGATGAGCACATCCAGGCCGTGGATGCCGGCCCCGGTGATCCGCAGCGGGTTCACCTCGAGGGCGTCGAGGGCGGGCCCCAGGGCCAGCGCCGCGCGCGCAACCGCCAGCACGACCTCGGCCAGTGCGTCGATGTCCACGGGAGTGGTGCCCCGGACGCCCTTGAGGAGCGCGGCGCCCTTCAGCTCGTCCAGCATCTCGACGATCTCGGACTTCGCCACCGGCAGCACGCGGAGGCTGCTGTCGTGGAGCACCTCGACCCAGATCCCGCCGAGCCCGACGGTCAGCACGGGACCGAACGTCGGATCCGTGGTGATGCCGATGAGCAGTTCCAGGCCGGGTTCGATCATGGGCGACACGAGGACCCCGCGGATGTCCGCGCCGGGAACGCCCGCGGATGAGGCCGCAACCACCCGCTCGAACGCCGCACGCACGTCGTCGTCGGAGCTCAGCCCCAGCGCGATCCCTCCGACGTCGGACTTGTGCGGAATGTCGCGCGAGCAGACCTTGAGCGCCACAGGGCCGTCGAACTCGCGCGCGGCCACCACCGCCTCATCCGCCGTCGCCGCCAACCGCGCGGGCGCCATCGGCACGCCGAACCTTTCCAGCAGCAGCCGACCCTCGAACTCGTCCCACATCCCGGACCGCGCGCCCTGGACGGCGATGCCGTCGACCGCGGGAACCGGCTCTCGGGCGAGGATGCGTTCGCGCTGGTCGATCCAGTCCATCATGTAGCCGATCGACGACATCGCCAGGTCGACGCCCGGCATGAGGTGCACGCCGTTGTCGTGCAGCAGGGAGCGCGCGTAGTCGGTGATGTCCAGGTTGGTGTTCGAGGAGAAGAGGATCGGCACGGGCGACGCACGCACCATCTCGCCGATGATCCGCATCCGGCTCTCGATGAACGTCGGGTCCTCGGGTCGGGTGGGCGGGAGAGGAGTCATCATCGTGAACATGAAGTCGATGTTCGGATCCTCGACGGCGATCTCCATGAGATCGTCCTCCGCCTTGGTGGGACGAGGACGCGCTCGCGCGTGGCCGAACCCGGTGGTGTCGAGCGGGTTGAGCGTCTGCGCGAAGGGCGGCAGGTGCTCGCTGAGCTTGCCGGAGATCTCTTCGCTCCAGGCCGGAAGGGCCAGGTCGTGCACATGCGCGAGGTCGGCCACCACGTTGCATCCACCGCCGGAGGACGTGACCACTCCCATCCGCCTGCCCTGGGGACGGCGGTCGGAGTACCCGAACAGGCCGACTGTCGACACGAGCTCCTCGAGACTCTCGACGCGGACGATGCCCGCCTGCCGGAATGCGCGGTCGACGACGACGTCGTTGGTGGCCATCGCGCCGGTGTGCGCCATCGCCGCGCGCATCCCCTCTTCGCTGCGCCCGGCCTTGTAGACCACGATCGGCTTGTCGGCTTCCAGTGCGCGTCGGGCGAGGGGGATGAAGCGCTCGGGCTCGCGCACCGTCTCCAGGAAGAGGGCGATGGCCTTGGTCGATTCATCCTCGATGAGGTATTCGAGGACGTCGAGCGTATTGAGAACCGCGGAGTTTCCCAGCGACACCCAGTGGCTGATCCCCACGGCGTGAGCTTGGGCGTACTCGTAGGTGGCACGGCACATCGAGCCGCTCTCGAACACGGCGCTCACCGGCCCGGCAAGCGGCCGACGATGCGAAGCGACGGCCCATGGGGCGATGCCGAGAGTGCCGTTGATGAAGCCGATGGTGTTCGGTCCCATGACGGTGATGCCGAGATGCTGGGCCTGCAGCAGGAGCTCCTCCTGCATGCGCCGCCCCTCCTCGCCCGCCTCGCCGTAGCCGGCGGCGAGCACGACGGCGTTGCGCACGCCCGCAGCCGCGGCGTCCTCGAGGATCTGCGCGACGCGGGCCGGACCCACCATCACGAACGCGAGGTCGACGGGCTCGTCGAGATCGCGCAGCGACGGCACGGTGGAGCGCCCGAAGAGCTCGGGGTACTTCGGGTGGACGTACTCCAGGCGGGCGAGGCCGCCGCCGAGCTCGACGCTGCGCTGCAGATTGATCGCCCAGCTGGAGGTCTCGGATGCTCCGACCACGGCCAGACTGCGGGGCGAGAACAGATCCCGGATCCGCTCCGGGGTCACGAGCTCTCTCCTCGACATGAGTCCGGTGGCCGTCATCGTTCCTCCTGGGGAATTAGTTTACATGGTTTATTTGTTGGGACAAGATCACCCGCACGCTCCGCGGGCGACCTGTCAGCCGAAGTACGCGCTGTTGAGCGCAGCGCCCGAGAGCTCCGTCGGCGACCCCTGCGCGACGATGCGTCCCTCGCGCAGGACGACCAGACGCGAGCAGGCCTTCGCCACCCGATCGCTGTTCTGCTCCACGATGAGCATCGACACGCCACGATCGCGGAAGGCGTCCAAAGACTCGTAGATGCGGTCGATGACGAGGGGGGCCAGGCCCAGCGAAGGCTCGTCCAGAAGGAGCAGCTTGGGGTTCTGCACGATGGCCCTGGCCACCGAGAGCATCTGCTGCTCCCCGCCGGACAGCAGCCCCGCGAGCTGCTTGCGCCGCTCCGTCAGCACGGGGAAGAGGGCGTGGATGAGATCCTCGACCTCGGCCAGGCGCTGGCGAACCTTGGCCGGGCTCAGCGACATCGCCGCCACTTCGAGGTTCTCCCGCACCGTGAGCGGTCGGATGACCCGGTGGCCCTCGGCCAGCACGATCAGTCCGCGGCGCACGAGCTCGGGCGTCTCCGTCTTGGTGACGTCGGCGCCGTCGAACTCGACCGCCCCCGCCCGGAGCTTCAGCCCGCCGCTGATCGCCTTCAGCAGCGTCGACTTGCCGGCGCCGTTCATGCCGACCAGCCCGACGACCTCGCCCCTGTCGACGCTGAAGTCGACGTCGTGGAGGACGGGGCTGTGCTGCCCGTAGGCGACCGTGATGTCACGGACGTTCAGCAGCGCGCTCATTGCGACACCCCCAGGTAGGCAGCGATCACGTTCTCTTGCGCGAACACCTCGGCAGGCGGACCGGAGGCGATGACCTTACCCGCCTGCAGCACGTAGATGCGGTCGCAGGCGGCCGAGATGAGGGGCAGGTTGTGATCGACGAGAACGATCCCCAGGCCGCGGGCGGACAGCGATCGGATGATCTGAGCGACCTCGTCCCGTTCGAACTCGGTCAGACCTGCTCCTGGTTCGTCGAAGAGCAGGAAGGCCGGGTCGAGCATCAGGTTCCGCGCGATCTCGATCATGCGCAGCACGCCGTACGGGAGGGAGCCTGCGCGCTCGTCGGCGAGGTGAGCGATGGAGAAGTCGGCGAGGAGCGCCATGGCCTTGGCCCGTGACGCACGATCGTCGGCCTTGGCGCGCGGGAGGTAGAGCGTCTGCCCGAGCGCGGTGGCCTTGGCGCGCCCGTCACCGCCGAGCATGACGTTCTCCACCACCGTCAGGTCGGGGATGACCTTCGGGCTCTGGAAGGTGCGCCCCACGCCCAGGTTCACGATGTCGTGCTTGCGTTTGCGCAGAATGCTCTCGCCGTCCAGCAGCACGTCGCCGCCGGCGACGGGAATGTCCCGCGTCGCGGTGTTCAGCAGCGTGGTCTTCCCTGCACCGTTGGGTCCGATCAGGCCGACCACCTCGCCCGTCGACACGCTCACGTCGGCGTGATCGACCGCGATGTTGCCGCCGAACGCGACGACCACGTCGGTGAACTGGAGCGTGCGTTCGACCTCGGGACGGTCGACCACCGCCGCCGCCGCGGCGGGCGTGGCGGCATCCGCGACGAGGATCGGCGAGACCTCGGTCTCGCTTTCCGGTGGGGAGGTCACGCGGCCCTCCGCCGTCCGGGAGGGAACTCCGGATGCGGTGGTCCCGGTGCGGGCACGTCTGCGGGCGCCGAGCCGGTGCCGCAGGGAAGCCAGCGCGCCGGCGATGCCCCCGCGCGTCCCGATCACGAGGACGAGGATCCCGATCCCGTAGATGAGGTCCTGAGCACCGCTCGTGAGGAGAGAGATCTCATCCATCAGCAGCAGCGCCATGACACCGAACACCGGGCCCCAGAAGTACCCTGCACCACCGAGGATCACCGCGAGCAGCAGGGCGATGAGGCGTCCGAAGCTGAACGTGTCGAGGTCGATCACGAGCTGGAAGTGCGCGAACAGGGCCCCCGCCAGGCCGGCGACCCCGCCGGATATCGCGAAGGCGACCAGCCGTGTGCGTGACTCCGAGAGCCCGACCGACTCGAGGATGCGGGGGGATTCTCGCAGCGCCGTGAAACGGCGGCGCATGGCGGAGCGGTGGATCCTCGTCATCAGCTCGAAGACGAGCCAGGCGAACACCGCCACCAGGATGAAGTACTCGATCTCACCCCCCAGCAGCAGCACGCCGAAGACCTCAGGCGACGGGATGAAGTAGAGACCGTTCGTACCGCCGCTGAATTCCGGCCAGTTGATGAGGAGCTCGGCGAGCGCGAGGGCGAACGCCAGCGTCTGGATGGCGAGGAAGATCTCGCTGAGCCGACGGGAGGGCAACGCCACCAGCACGGAGCAGACGGCCGTCACCACGACGGCTGCCACCAGGCTCGCCCAGAATCCGATGGGCGTGTGGGTCTCGAGATAGACGCACGTGAACGCGCCGAGTCCGTACTGCATGACGTGCGCCATGTTGAAGCTGCCGGCGTACCCGTAGATCACGTTGAACGACGCGGCGAGCATGAAGGCGATGAGCGCCGCCGTTGCGAGGTGCGTCATGTAGGCGTTCTGCGAGGCCAGGAGACCCAGGACGAGCAGGACGATCGGCGCCGCGATGCGGGCCCCGGTGAGGTTCCCCATCCGGTCGAGGAGGGTACGGCGAGGCGGGGAGAGGGGCGGGATCGAACCGCCGGCGAGGCCGGCCATCAGACGCGCTCCGCCGTGCCGCGGAAGGCGAACAACCCGTGAGGGCGGAACGCCAGCACCAGCGACAGCACGATGAACAGCGTGACCAGCTGATACCCGACCGAGATGAACTGATCCGTGATCGTCACCGCAAGACCCAGCACCAGGGCGCCTCCTACCGCGGTGAACAGGTTGTCCAGCCCGCCGATCACCGCACCGACGAGTGAGAACACCAGAAGCGTCGGCGCGACCTCCACCGACACGGTCGCCAGGGATGCCTGGAACATGCCGCCGATCGCGAGGCAGACGCCCGACGCGATCCAGGCGACGAGATCGAAACGACGACCGCGGATGCCATACATCGCGGCGAGCTCGCGATCGTGGGCGACCGCTGTCAGCATCCGCCCCATGAGCGTGCGGTCGAAGATCAGCCACAAGACGAGAAGGAGGACGATCGCCCCGCCGATGACGACGAACCGCTGCGAGGCGGTCTGGAAGTCTCCGATCGTCACGGTGCCCTTGATCCAGGGCTGAATGACGGTGGGATCGCCGCCGAAAACCGAACGGGTGACGAAGTTGAGCAGCAGCCCCACTCCGAGCGAGGCGAGGGTCAACCCGATCGCCGAGACCCCGCGCCGCTGCGCCGGAAGGATCGCGATGAAGTACGTGAGCAGCCCCAGCACCGCCCCGGCGAGGAGTGTCAGCGTGACACCGATGGCCGAGTTGGTCAGGGAGCTCCACGCCGCGCACGCGGAGGCGGCGAAGATGGCGAAGTAGCCGGCCCCGAAGTTGACGACGCCGCTCACCCGGTACACCAGGCTCACAGACGCGACCAGGGGGACGAGAACTGCAGCCAGTGACAGCGCTGTCACGGCATAAACGATCATCGAGTCGTACTCACTTCCTCGTAAGCAGGTGGCGGTGCAGGAACGCTGGCAATTCGGCTCGCTGCGGTTACAGTTAACCTAGTACACGAATTTTTCGCAACCCACGAAGGAGTGGTGATGGCCACAGCATCCGGACCGCTGGACGGCGTTCGCGTGGTGGATCTGTCGTCCTTCGTGGCGGGACCGTCCGCCACCTTGACGCTGGCGCACCTGGGCGCCGATGTCGTGCGAGTCGACCCCGAGGCCGGCCCGGTCGATGGTGCGCGCTACCCGATCGGGCCCGATGGCGCGAGCCTCTACTGGACCGGCCTGAACAGAGGCAAGCGCGTCGCGCGCGCAGATCTTCGTTCCGACGCCGGCCGGGGACTCGTCCACGAGCTCCTGCGTGCGAGCGGTCCCGGCGGCGGAATCGTCGTCACGAATGCCGTCGGTCAGGAATGGCTGTCGTACGACAGCCTCGCCGCGGTGCGCCCCGATCTCATCCTGGTGCGTATCGAAGGGCGTGCGGACGGCGGCAGCGCGGTCGACTACACGATCCAGCCGGAGACCGGCCTGCCCGACATCACCGGTCCCGCAATCCTTCAGAGCCCCGTCGGCAGCCTGCTGCCCGCCTGGGACCTTCTCGCGGGACAGCAGGCGGCCGTCGCCGTGCTCGCTGCGCTGCGGCGGCGCGACGCGACCGGCACCGGCGGGGAGATCCGGATCAGCCTCGCCGATGTCGCCGCGGCGACCCTCGCGCATCTGGGCTACGTCGCGGACGCCGTCGTCAACTCGACCGTGCGCACCCGCGACGGCAACGCGCTCTACGGCAGCTACAGCCAGGATTTCGCCCTGGCCGACGGGTGCCGCGTCATGGTGACCGCGCTCACGCGACGACACTGGGCCAACCTGGTGACGGCGACGGGGACGGCTGAGCCGTTGGCCGCCCTCGAGAGGCACACCGGCTCGGACTTCTCCGCCGAAGCCGGCCGCTGGTCGCAGCGCTCGGCGATCACGGGCATCCTCGAGCCGTGGTTCGCCTCTCGCCCCCGCGCCGAGGTAGCGGCCGTCCTCGACGCCGCGCTCGTCCCCTGGGGCCTGTACCGCTCGATCGGGGAGATGGCGGGCCACCCCGACGGCCTCGTGGCACGGAGCCCCGTCTTCGACGTCGTCACCCACGACGGCGTGGGGACCTACCCGGTGCCCCGCACCGTCGCGCGCGCTGAGGGGTGGGGCGCCACCCCCACACCCGCTCCGCGCGCCACCACACCCGCTGCCGTCGCTGCCGAATGGAGAACAGCATGATCGCGATCCGCTTCCATGATTCCCACCCCGGCGAGGTCTTCGTCGACGAGATCTCCGAACCCTCCCCTGGCGAGGGCGAGGTTCTCGTCCGCCTCGAGGCGTCCGCGCTCAATCCCGCCGACCTGAAGATCCGCAACGGACTCATCCGTCCGCGCGGCGGCGAGGCGCCGTGGACGCTCGGCTGGGATCTGGTCGGTCGGGTCCACTCCGGCGCAGGCTTCCATCCGGGCGCACGCGTCCTGGGGATGTCAACCATGGCCTCCACCGGCCGCGGCACGTGGGCGGAGCTGGTCGCGCTCCCCGCAACCGCCCTGGCGCCGGCGCCCGAGCACCTCGAGGCGTCGGTGCTGGCCCCGCTGCCGCTGGTCGGGCTCACCGCTCTGCAGGCCGTCGATGTCCTGGCACCGGAGCCCGGCGACGACGTCCTCGTCGTGGGCGCACGCGGGGCGGTCGGTTCACTCGTGGTGAGGATGCTCGAGGCCAGGGGGGTTGCTCCACGCTCGGCCGTGAGAGGCGACGAGATCCGCCCCTCCTCGGCGGACATCGTCGTGGACGCCGCCGGCGTGGACAACGGCGCCGCGGTGCGTCCCGGCGGCCGGTACATCGCACTCGTCCCCGCCACCGAGCCCTCCTCCCTCCCCGACGGCTCCGCGCCGACCGTGGTGCGGGCTTCGCAGTCCGGGGCGGGACTCTCGCGACTCCTGGCTCTCGTCGCGGACGGCGTCATCCCGTTGTCGCCGCCGCGCGTGTTCGCGTTGGAGGAGGCGGCGGCCGCGTTCGCGGCGTTCGAGCGGCGGGACGGTCGCCGGGTGGCGCTGGTCACAGGAGGTGCACGATGACGAACACAGCGCACGGACTTCGATGGGGAATCAAGGACAGTCTTCTGCGATACGTCGGCGCGCTCGACGACGGCGAGATCGTGGTGACGGCTCCGGCTGTCCGCGAGGACGACGGGCGGTTCTCCTTCCCCGTCGACGACGTATCGGAGTGGGATCCAGCCACGGGTCTGGGAGTGATCCGGCTCGCCGGCTGCGCGAGGGTCACGGGGCACTTCGGGATGATGTCGGTGGCGATCGACGAGCCGTGGCTCGAGTTCACCGCCGCGGGCACCGCGCTCACCGTTGCGGATCCGGACCGCGATCCCGGTCATCGCGTGCGGATCGCAGAGGTCGACTATCGCCCCGCGCCGGGCGCCGCGATCATGGAGGCGATCGACGTCACGGCGACGCTCGCCCCCGAGGCGATGGGCATCTTCGGCGGGCAGTACTCGGCGGGAGAGCCGATGGATCCGCTGTCCTTCTCGATCGCGCCCGAGCCGGCCGGCCCGGAGGCTGACACGCATCTGCCCTCCCGAGTGACATCGGACCCGACCATGCGACTGTCCCTGGTGATCGCCGACCGGGCCGAGGAGGCCGAGGGCGTCGTCTCGCTCAGCCTGGCCCACCCCGACGGTGCCCCGCTCCCGGAGTGGTCCCCGGGATCTCACATCGACATCCACGCGGGCGACGGCCTGGTGCGCCAGTACTCGCTGTCTTCACTGACGACGGACCGCGAGCGCTGGCGCGTCACCATCCTGCGAGAGGACGACGGCGCCGTGTCGCGACTGCTGCACGAGACCGCGAAGGTCGGGTCGTCCGTGGAAGTGAGTCTGCCGAGGAACAACTTCGTGCTGGAGGCTTCACCGCGGTACATCTTCGTGGCCGGGGGCATTGGGATCACGCCCCTCGTACCGATGATCGAGGCGGCGGAGCGCTCCGGCGCAGAGTGGACCCTGGTCTACTCGGGACGCGACCGATCGCGGATGGCGTTCGTCGACGAGCTCGTCCGCCACGGCGAGCGCGCCCGGGTCGTGACCACCTCCGACCAGCCGCGCGTAGACTTCCGCGGCTATTTCGCGGAGCCGCAGCAGGACACTCTGGTCTACGCATGCGGCCCGGAGGCGCTGCTCGCCGAGCTGGAGGCGGCTACCGCCGAATGGCCCTCCGGCGCACTGCACGTGGAGCGCTTCGTGCCGCGGGAGATCGACGAGTCGGGCGACGTCGACTTCGAAGTGGAGTTCGTGGAGAGCGGCGTGACGGCCGTCGTGCCCGCCGGAAGGTCGATCCTCGCCGTCGCCGAGGAGCATGACATCCCGGTCATCTCGTCATGCTCGGAGGGCACGTGCGGCACGTGCGAGACCGTCGTGCTGGGTGGGCAGCCCGATCATCGCGACGCCATCCTCACCGACGCCGAGCGCGCCGCGAACCGCACCATGTTCATCTGCGTGTCCCGCTCGGTGAAGGGGTGTCCCCTCCGCCTGGAACTGTGACGAGGGCTCGTGGGCGGCTCTCCGGTGGGAAGGCGAGCCGACGCCGCCCTCTGGGTCATGTTCGGCGCGCTCGTCCTCGTGTGGGGGTCGAGCTTCCTGCTCATCAAGATCGCACTGCAGGGGCTCGCGCCCGCTGAGGTCGCGTTCATCAGAGCAGCACTGGGAGCGGCCACTCTGGTCGTCGTCCTTCTCGCGACGCGCCGTCGCCTGCCCCGCGATGGGCGACTGTGGTTCCACATGAGCGTCGTCGCCCTCACCCAGTGCGCGATCCCGTTCACGCTCACCTCGATCGTGGGTCAGCTCATCCCCTCCAGCCTCTCGGCGATCTACAACGCCGTCACCCCCACTCTCACTCTCGTGCTCACGCCGGTGCTGCTGCGGAACGAGCGCCTCACGCGCCTCCAGGTCGTCGGCATCCTCGTCGGCGTCGTCGGCGTGGCGGTGCTCCTGGCGCCGTGGCGCTACGCCGGAGAGATCCCGCTCGGCGAGACGCTTCCTGCGCAGCTCGGGATGCTGGCGTCGGCGGGGGTGTACGCCTTCGGCCTGGTGTATCTGCGCCGGTTCGTCGCCGCGACACCGTACGACCCGGTGACGCTGTCGACCATGCAGGTGCTGCTCGCGGTCGTCCCCCTGGCGGCGATCGTTCCGTTCGCTCTGCCGTTGCGCATGGCGCTGTCGTGGGAGGTCGTGTGCGCGATGCTCATCCTCGGGTGCCTGGGGACCGGATTCGCGTATGTCTGGAACACCGGGATCATCCGTCGCTGGGGAGCGTCGCGCGCGGCGACCGTCACCTACCTCATGCCGATCGTCGGCGTCATCCTCGGCATCGTCCTGCTGGGCGAGACCATCCACTGGTATGAGCCGGTCGGCGGCGCGATCATCCTCGCCGGTGTGCTCGCCTCGCAGCTCGGCGGCCGGGGCCCCCTCGACGACAAAGCAATTAAGGTTGTAAACTAATCGCATGAGAGTCGAAGTGGACTATGACGTGTGTGCCGGACTGGGGGTGTGCGAGTCCCTCGCCCCCCGGGTCTTCCGGGTGGGCGCGGACAGCACGATGACCATCGTCTCCCCCGAGCTCGAGGACACCGATATCGCGGCGGTCGAAGAGGCCGTCGCGGCCTGCCCGACCTTCGCCCTGCGGATCGCCCGCTGAGCCAGGATCAGTCGCCCTGAGCCCGGTGGCCGGCTCCGCTACCCGTGGCGGGCATGAGCGCCAGCGACATCCCCCCGTCCACGGCGAGATCGACGCCGGTGATCTGCCGGGCGGCAGAGCTCAGCAGGAAGAGGATCGCGGCGGCGACATCCTCCGGCGCACCGAGACGGCGAGTCGGGATGTGCGCGGCGCGCTCCGCTCGCGCACGACGCTGGCCGGGGTCGGGATCGACGCCGAACGCGCCGGCCGTCTGCGCCGTCAGAGTCGGGCCGGGCGAGACGGTGTTGCACCGGATGCCGTCCGGCCCCCATTCCAACGCCATCTGCTTGACGAGCATGATGAGCGCGGCCTTGCTCGGGGAGTACCCGCCGAGCGGGGGCGTCGGATGACTGCCCGACATGGATGCCGTCGCCACGATGGCGCCGCCGGCGACGGCCAGCATCCCGTGCGCGGCACGGCCCAGCAACCACGTGGGCCGCGTGTTGAGGGCGAACTGGGTGTCGAACCCCTCGACACTGAGGTCACGGAGGGCGGCCGCCCGAATGGCCCCGGCATTGGAGACCAGCCCGTCCAAGCCGCCGAGAAGTCTCCCCGCCTCGGCGACGGCCCGGTCACAGGCCTCGGGATCGGTGAGGTCCGCCGTCGCGGCGTATGCGCGGCCACCCGCCGCCTGCGCCTCGGCGACGGCCGCGCGGAGCCCGTCGGCGTCGCGATCGACGAGAAGAAGATGTGCGCCCTGCGAGGCGGCGGCGAGCGCGGTCGCGCGGCCGATGCCGCTGGCCGCTCCGGTGATCAGAATCCGCATGCGAACCTCGCTCGTCTTCTCTGCGCGGCGAAATCGTTAACATAGTACAGTAATACTTCCGGTGGAAGGTGGTCACGCATGACCGACGAGGACGCGCGCGGGCTCACGGCCCTCGCTCTGGCCATGGAGATCCCCGGCGCGCGGCCCCGCAGCTCCTGGGCGTATCTGCTCGAGGACGCCGCCGGAGGACTCCATCTCATCGACTGCGGTGCGGACACCGATGCGAACGCGCAGACGCTCGAGAACGCGGTGCGCGACCGCGGGCGATCGGTCGCCGACATCGCCACCGTCACGGTCACCCACGCGCACTTCGACCACGCCGGGATGGCGCTTCGCATCCAAGCCGCTTCGTCCGCACGACTCCACGTCGGTGCAGCCGACGCCGACGTCATGCGCGAGCACCGGACCTACGCCGGAGCGGATCTCGATGACCTGCTCGACCGGTGGGGTGTGCCCGGAGATCAGCACGGCACGCTGAGGCCCGCCGCCGGGCGACGCGTGGCTCCGGGCGAGCTGCCCCGCATCGACCGCGACCTGCGGGACGGGGACGACCTCGAGATCCCCGGGTGGAGCCTGCGGGTGTTGGCGACCCCCGGCCATACTCCGGGCTCCCTCTGCGTGACCGATGTCGACCGCGGAATCGCCTTCGTCGGCGACCATGTCCTCGCCGGGCAGAACCCGGCGCCCGGCCTCGGTGGGCCGGTCGCCTCGAACCCCGTCTCGGACTATCTGCAATCGCTCGAGCGCCTCGCCGCACTGTCGCCGCGTGTGCTGCATCCCGGTCACGGCGACACGATCAACGAGCCCGCCGGGCGCATCGGGGCGCTTCGCCGACACCACGCCCGGCGGCGTGAGGACGTCGGGCGTGCGAGCGCCGACGGCGCCGCGACGGTGTGGGACGTCGCCCGGCGGCTGCCCTGGTCGGGCGGGTGGGATGCGCTGGACGGCGTGCGGCGGTTCTCGGCTCTGATCCAGGTGGACGCGCATCTCGACGCGCTGCGGACAGAAGGAAGAGGACGATGATCGATCTGCTGGCGGGTGGGGCGCGCCTGGTCCTCGGTGGCAACACCTTCGGCTGGACCTCCGACGAGGCGGAGTCCCGGGTCGTCCTCGACGCCTTCGTGGACGGTGGCGGGACGATGATTGACACGGCCGACGTCTACTCGGCGTGGGTGGAGGGCCACGGAGGCGGCGAGTCGGAGACGACGATCGGCGCCTGGTTGCGGGCCCGCCGCCCACACGTCCCGCTACGCATCGCCACCAAGGTCAGCAGGCACCCGGATTTCCCCGGGCTCTCCCGATCCAACATCCTCGCCGCAGCGGATGCGTCGCTGGGGCGGCTGGGAGTGGAGCGGATCGCCGTGTACTTCGCGCACTACGACGACCCCTCGGTCTCCCTCGAGGAGACGGTGAGCGCGTTCCGGGAGCTGCAGGTGGCGGGGAAGATCGAGCACATCGGGCTGTCGAACTACTCCGGCGCCCGCATCGCCGAGTGGGTCGCGCTCGCGGATGCGCACGGCTGGCCGCGCCCGGCGGCACTGCAGCCGCACTACAACCTCGTCCGCCGACACGCCTACGAGACGGATATCGCGCCGGTCGCCCGCGCCTCCGGCCTCGCGGTCATCCCGTACTTCGCGCTGGCGAGTGGATTCCTCACCGGGAAGCACCGTTCGTCGGCGACGATCGCCGCATCCGCGCGCGAGCGCTTCACATCGCCGTACTACTCGGCGGCGGGCCTGGCCGTCGTCGACGAGGTCCAGCGCATCGCGACGGCGCGCGGGGCGCATCCGGCGACCGTCGCGCTGGCATGGCTCCTCGCTCAGCCGGAGGTGATCGCACCCATCGCCAGCGCACGCACGCCGGACCAGCTGACGGCGCTTCTGGCCGCGGACGATCTCGCCCTGAGTGCGGACGAGAAAGCAGCCCTCGACGCGGTCTCCGCCCGGGTGCCGGCGCCGTGACCTCCTTCCTCCTCGTCCACGGGGCCTTCCGTGGTGCCTGGTGGTGGGGTCGCGTCGCCGAGCGTCTTCGCGCCGAAGGTCACGACGTGCACGCGCCGACCCTTCCGGGTCTCGGAGAACGCGCCTCGGAATTGTCAGCGGATCAGAACCTCGACACATACGCCTCCGACATCCTCGACCTGCTGCACCGACACGATCTGCGCGACGTCGTGCTCGTCGGGCACTCCTTCGGCGGGTACCCCATCAGCGCGGCGGCCGACCGGGAGCCCGAACGGATAGCGCGGCTGGTCTATCTCGACGCCGCCGTTCCCGTCGACGGTCAGTCTGCGGTGGGGGACTCCGCGGCCACGGCGCAGAGCTGGCTGGCTCGAGCCGGCGACGACGGCTGGAGCGTGCCGCCGATGCCGGTCGAGATGGTGGAGGTACGGCGACCCTCGGACCGCGAGGCGGTGCAGGCGCGACTGACCAGGATGCCGCTCGCACCCTTCGTACAGCGACTGCGGTTGACCGGGGGAATCGATCGCATCCCGCACCGGCAGTTCGTGTTCGCGACGGGGTGGGCGGCCACCCCCTATCGAGGGCAGTTCGACCGGCTGCGCTCGGACCCCGCCTGGAGCGTCACCTCGGTGGACGCCGGCCACGAGCTCATGCTGGACGCCCCCGACCGCGTGGTCGACATCCTGCTCAGCGCGGAAGGACTCCCCGGGCGATGAGCGCGTGCAGCGCGTCGCGGAACATGTACTCCGTGTCGCGCACCTCGCAGAAGCCGGCCGCCTTCACCTTGACCGTGCTCACCAGCGCCGGAACCGCCGGGCCGTCGATGTCGACGCCGAACGTGTAGTCCGCGTACTGGTGCGACTTTCCGATCACCTCGGCCAGCGAGAGCGGCCGGAGGCCGTGCCGTGCCACGATGCGCTCCCACGTCCGCTCGTGCTCGGGGAGGAACTCCGCGAGACGCAGGCGAATCGGCGGGGCCGCCTCGATGCCGAACACGTCGGCGAACGCCGGCCACAGCTCCGCCCAGGAGAACACCTCGCCGTTGGTCAGGTTGAAATGCTCTCCCCACGCCGCCGGCGTCTCCGCCGCCCACCGGATCGCGCGCGCGACCAGCGCCACGTCTGCGGCCTGTACGGGCGCGAAGCGGCCGCCGGGAAAGGCGAACGGAAGACCCGTCTCCCGCGCGATGGCGGCGTACGCGCCGATGACCGGCGGCGTGCTGTAGGCCACGCCGTAGACCGGTCCGACGACTTGCACGGGCCGCAGGATCGTCCAGGCCGCGCCTGTCTCGCTCGCCCACCGGCCGAGGTGATCCTCCTGCAGCCAATAGAAGTTCTCGTGCGGGTCGCGCGGGTGACGCTCTCGCGCGGGCAGCGGGATGGAGTGCAGATGCACGCCGTACGCCTTGGTGCCTTGCATGATCACGACGTGTGCCGGCGCAGCGCGCAGGGCGTCCAAGACGTTCTGCAGCATCCGCAGATTGGTCTGCATCTGCTCGCGATCCGACCAGCCGGCGACGAGGCCGGGCTTCTCGAAGGCCGCGGCATAGACCACCCGCTCGATCCAGGGCAGTGCTCCCATCGCCCGCCTGAGAGCCGCGGCGTCGAGGAGATCGACCGCGAGGTGCCGGTAGGGCGCAGCCGTGGTCGTCTCCGGAGCCCGGCGCGCGAGCGCGACCACGTCCCATCCCGCCTCGGCGTACTCCTCCACCACGGCGGTGCCGATCAATCCGCTTGCCCCGACTACGAGGACCGTTTCCGGCATGTCGACCGTCCTTCCGTTGCGCCCCAGTGCGTTGCGCTCACCCTATCCGAATCAGTTAGCCACGTGTAGTATCTGCGGAGAGACGTGCAGAGACGCATCGAAGGAGTCGACGTTGACCCAGACCCCCCTGCTCCGGCTGTACCACACCGGAATCATCGTGAACGATCTGGACCGAGCCATGGCCGCCATGGGTGATGCGCTCGGATTGCAATGGTGTCCGCCGCTGACCTCCACCGTGCCCCTGCGATGCCCCGACGGCGTCGTCGGCCGTGAGGTCCGGTTCACCTACTCTCTGCAGGGCCCGCACCACATCGAGCTACTGGAGCAGATCGACCCGTCGCCGTACCTCAACGTGACCGGTGGGCGATATGTCCACCACCTCGGCTACTTCACCGACGACCTGCGGTCGGCCGCGGCCGACCTGGAGTCGCGGGGGTACCGGATGGAGCTCTCGGGCGTCGACGAGGAGGACGGCGGTATCGCGCGGGCGAGCTTCCACTACAACGACGAGGCCCCGGGGATGTGGATCGAGCTCGTGTCGCACGAGATCGCCGCGCAGCTGGGAGAGAACCTGCGCCTGGCCGCCGAAGCGGCGGGCGTCCCCTACGTGTCGCCGTTCGAACTGGCCGGGAGCGAGGCGAGATGACCGCCCTCGCCCACGCCCCCCTCGAGGACCGGGTCCGAGGGCTGCTCGCCGGAGACTCCGGCCTGCTCCGTGATCCGTTCCCCACCTGGAACGAGCTGCGCGACACCCGGCCCGTCACGCGCATCGACGACGCGGTGGTCCTCACCAGGTACGCCGACGTGCGCGAGCTCCTCGGCGACAACAACGTGCTGTACTCGCGCGCGGCGACGCGTCACTCGGAGCGATACGAGCGGGCGCGCAGCTCGTTCTCCCCCACGGGACGCGAGGCCTTCGACGCCGTGCTGGACCAGGAGTTCCAGCAGCTCGTGCGCCTGGACCCGCCCGACCACCCGCGCGTGAAGAAGCTCGTGCAAGCTCCCTTCTCCATCCGCAACCTGAAGGCGGAGATGGAGGACCGGGTTCGTCGACGCGTGGACTCCGGACTGGACGCCCTCGCAGCCGCGGATTCCCCCGTCGACTTCAAGCACTTCGCCTTCAGCCTCCCTCTCACGGTGCTCGGCGACCTCCTCGGGATCCCGTTCGACGATCTCGACCAGATCCACGGCTGGGCGAAGCGGATCGCCGAGAACAAGTTCAACGCCGATTCCGAGACCGCGGCGATCGAGGCCGCCGATGCGTACGCGGGGCTGCTGGCGTACATCGAGGAACTGCTCGCCGCGGCGCGCGCGGCCGGTGCCGGCACCGGCCTCATCGCCGCGCTCCTGGAGTCGGAGTCATCCGGCGCCATGACCCATGACGAGAGCGTGGCCATGGTCGCGCTCATGATCTTCGCCGGTCACGAGACGACCAGCAACCTGCTGAGCATCGGCATGCTGAGCCTCCTGAGCGACCGCGCTCAATGGGAGGTCCTCGTCGCCGAGCCCGACCTCGCGCCGGCAGCCGTGGAGGAGCTCACCCGGTATGTGACGCCCGCGCACTTCCTGCCCTACGTCGCCGCCGAGCGGCGCGAGCTCGACGGGGTCGTCATCGACAAAGGCGACACGGTGATCGGCGTGCTCGCGGCGGCGAACCGCGACCCCGCGGTCTTCGCTCACCCCGACTCGCTCGACATCCGCCGACGCGAAGCCCGCATGCACGTCGGATTCGGAATGGGCACCCACTCCTGCCTGGGCGCGGGGCTCGCGCGGATGGAAGCGGCCACCCTCTTCCGCCGTATGGCGGAGCGGTTCCCCGCGGTCCGCCTCGTCGACGAGAGCGGCATCGAGTGGGGCGGGCGTTCGCTGCGCACCCCCCTGGTGATGCCGCTGCATCTGGGCGACGCCGCGAGCTGACCCCGCTGCGGCGGCCGCCGATCACCGCCTGGACGCGGCGGCCGAGACCGCCGCGTCCAGGCGTTCGAGCAGGTCGTCGAGCTCGCCGTCAGTGGTGATCAGGGGTGGGGCGACCAGGCACGCGTCGTTGTATCCGCCCGTCGCGGGGTAGACGATGAGGCCGCGGGCCATCGCCTCGGCGATGACGTCTGCGGCGAAAGATCCTGCCGGCCCCGCCGCAGGAGGCGCGAACTCGATCGCGCGCAGGAGTCCCGCTCCGCGGGCATCCGTGACGACGGCATGAGCGTCGCGAAGCCTTTCCAGCCCGCCGGCGAGGTAGTCGCCGGCGACCTGCGCACGATCGACCAGTCGCTCGTCGATCAGAACGTCGAAGACGGCGTCGGCCACCGCTGCACCGAACGGGTTCCCCGCGTAGGTGTGACCGCCGGGGGCGCGCCCGGTACCCGCCGCGATCGTCGACATGATCCGCTCGTTCACCAGCGTGGCCGCGACCGGCGCGTAGCCGCTGGCCACACCCTTTCCGAGCGCGATCAGGTCGGCGCCCACGCCCGCGTGCTCGACCGCGAGCATCCGGCCCGTGCGACCGAGTCCCGTCATCACCTCGTCGGCGATGAGCAGCACTCCGTAGCGATCGCACAGGGTCCGGAGCCCTCGCAGGTATCCCGGCGGCGGGGAAGTGGCACCCAGCGTCGCCCCGCCGACGGGCTCGAAGACGACGCCGGCGAGTTCTTCGGCCTGCTCGGCGATCACCGACTCCGCCCGCTGGAGCATCCCGGCCACCGAGGCCGGCGTCGATGCTCCACCGGGCGCCTCGCCGTAGGGCGACGGCAGCCGGGCGAAGTCGTGGGCGAGCGCACCGAAGCCCGCCCGTCGCGGGTGGCCGGACAGCGACGAGGCACCGAGCGTATTGCCGTGGTAGCTGCGATCGTGGGAGAGGAATCGCGTCCGCCCGGCATCGCCGCGTTCGCGATGGAATTGCAGGGCGAACTGCATCGCCGCTTCGATCGCCTCCGAGCCGGAGTCGACGAACCAGACGCCCGCGAAGCCCGTGGCCTCCGTGAGCTTCTCTGCGAGACCCACCAGCGATCGCGAGGCGAACGCGCCGCGGTGGGTGAACGTGACCCGCCGGGCTTGCTCCCGCATGACCGCCACGATCCGCGGATGGGAGTGCCCGAGGTTCACCGCCATCGCGCCCGAGCATCCATCGAGGTAACGACGTCCGTCGGTGTCGTAGACCCACACCCCCTCGGCGTGATCGACGTGGGGCAGCTGCGTGCCGATGACGTTCTGAATGAGTGCTCCGGACATCTCTCCCCCTTACACCGCGGCCTTCACGGCGATCTCCACCCGCATCCCCGCGTGCGCCAACACGGGGACCGCGACGGCGGTCCAGATCGGCGGCCTCTGGGCGAGGTGGCGACGCAGGTGCGCCGCCACGGCGTCCAGCGCCTCCGACTCGATCACCTCGGCGCCGGGCGCCGGAACGTGGTACGTGGAGACGCTGTAGACGTCGCTCCACGATGCTCCGGCGCACTCCAGGGCGGAAGCGACGTTGTCGAACGCCTGGCGCACCTGCTCGTCGAGGCGTTGCGCGAACCCCCCGTCCGGGCCGACGCCCGACTGGCCCGAGATCTCGACCAGGTCTCCGATGCGCACGGCCTCGCTCAGGTGGTACCGCGCGAGGTCGCCCCGCCCCTTCGTCGACGAGACGTGACCTGTCACCGTGGCCCCTGATCGGAGCACGCGCTCGTACAGCGGAAGCGCCATCGCTACACCACCTTAACTATTTGGTCGTAGGACGACCGGACCTCGTGTCGTCAGGACCTCGCGGGAAAGCCCGTGAGCCGCTCCAACGCGGGAAGCGCCGCGACGAGGTTGCTCAGCTCCTCCGCCGACAGCCGCGCCAAGTGCTCGGTGAGCCAGATCTCCCGCTGATGCAGCGTGCTCTCGCGCACGCTGTTGCCCTTCGCCGACAGACGGATCTCCTGCACCCGCCGGTCGGTGGGCACTTCTTCTCTCGTGATGAGCTGGAGCGCCTCGAGGCGGCTGAGCGAGCGTGTGACCGCCGGAGGGGTCACCCCCTCGCTCTCAGCCAGAGCCTTCGCCGTGACGGGTTCCGCACGATGGATCGCGAACAGCAGGGCGATGAGCGCGTGCGGCAGCTCTTCGTCGCTCTGCTGTCGCAGCATCCGACCCAGACGCCCCAGCGCCATCCGAAGTCGGACGAGGTCCTCCTGGCGCACCTCGGCAGCGAGGACCGTGCCCGCGCGCTCGGAGATGCCGCCGGACTGTGTGTCGATGCTGTCGATCGAAGTCATCCTCACGTCGCTGAGCGGATAATTGCCGCGAGCCTACCATCCCGTTAGCCACGTAAACAGTACAACGTGAGGAGTTCGCCCGAGTGACGAGCGCGACATCCGAGGAATGCGGGCGGATGCGGCGGCGTTGCTTCGGAGGATGAACGCTCCCGCCCTCTCCGTCCTCGACCTCGTCCCCGTCACGGCGGGCCAGACCAGCGCACAGGCCGTCGCCGCCTCCCTCGACCTGGCCACGCACGCGGATCGGCTCGGGTACCGCCGCTACTGGTACGCCGAGCACCACAACATGCCGGCCGTGGCTTCGACGACCCCGCCGGTGCTGGTCGCCGCCGCCGCGTCCCGGACCGAGCGCATCCGGGTCGGCTCGGGCGGGGTGATGCTCCCGAACCACTCGCCGCTCGTCGTGGCGGAGCAGTTCGCGGCGCTCGAGGCGATCGCCCCCGGCCGCATCGATCTCGGGATCGGACGGGCACCCGGTTCCGATCCGGTGATCACGCAACTGCTGTTCCGCTCGGGAACGACGAGCGACGTCGACCGTTTCCCCGATCACATCACCGACATACTGGCGCTGACCTCTCCTGAGGGGGCGACCGTGCGTTTCACATCGGGCAGCGAGTACGCGGTGCACGCCACGCCGTCCTCCACCGGCTCACCGGAGGTGTGGCTCCTCGGTTCGAGCGACTACTCCGCGCAGCTGGCCGCCCGCTTCGGCCTGCCGTACGTCTTCGCGAACCACTTCTCCGGCGACGGACTCGAGCGCGCGCTCGGCCTGTACCGCACGCAGTACCGCCCGAGCGAGCAGCATCCGGAGCCCCGCACCTTCCTCACCGCCAATGCGGTCGCCGCGCCCACGGCCGAAGAGGCCGAGGAACGCGCCCTGCCGCAACTGCGGATGATGGCACGGCTGCGCACCAACCGGCCGCTCGTCGCGCTCGAGACCGTCGAGCAGGCCCAGGCCGATCCGTGGGACGGCATGACGACATCGATCATTGACTCGACACGCGCCAAGTGGTTCGTCGGCACCGGCGACCAGGTGGCCGCCGAGCTCACCGCTTTCGCGGCGAAGTACGGCGTGGACGAGATCATGATCTCCCCCGTCGCCGGTGCGTACGACGGCGAGCCGAGGGACGCTGCGCCCGGCCGCATCCGCACGCTGGAGCTTCTCGCCCAGCCCGTGCCCGCGGCCTGATGGGCGTCGCGCCGTCATTTGCGTGAATCGGCGGCTAAACCTCGGGGTTTAGCCGCCGATTCACGCAAGACGGGCGGCTCAGGCGAGGGCGGCGGCGGTCCCGGAGACCGTGATGCCGCCCTCGGCCGGGATCTCCACGGCGAGCAGGCTCGGGCGCCCCACGTGCCGGCCCTGGCGGATGGCGACGCGCGCGGGCGTCTCGACCAGTCCGAGTGCGCGCAGGTAGCCGCCGAACGACGCCGCGGCCGATCCCGTCGCGGGGTCCTCGGTGATCGCGCCCACGGGAAACAGGTTCCGCGCCTCCCAGATGCCGTCGGCGAGACGGAGCATCACGGTGACCGTGCCCGCCCAGCCCTCCGCATCCATGAGCGCCCGCACGGCGTCGGGGTCGAAGGCGAACGCGTCGAAGACACCGGCGTCGGCGAGGACGAGCACCGGATGCCGATTGCCCGCGTACGCGATTCGCGGCGGGAAGGCCGGGTCGAGGTCGCTCTCCTCGAGGGCGAGGAGAGTGAGCAGCCGGTCGAGCGTTGCGGGTGCGAGCTCCTCCAGCGACGGATCGACGCTCGTGAACGCCGCGCGCACGGCGCCGTCGCTGTCGCGCCAGGTCTCCAGGTGCACCGGCCCCACCGGCGTGGTGAAGTCGAGCGGACCGGCGCCGCCGCGCTCGGCCAGCGCGACGGCCGTCGCGATCGTGGCGTGTCCGCAGAACGGCACCTCGGCGACCGGGGAGAAGTACCGGATGCGCAGGTCCTCGGCGACGAACGCGGTCTCGGAGAAGCCGACCTCGGCAGCGATGGACTGCATCCGCCGTTCGTCGAGGCCTGCCGCATCCAGCACCACACCCGCGGGGTTGCCGCCGCCGGGCCGGTCGCGGTCGGCGAAGGCGGCGTAGCGGAGCACCTCGGGCATCAGAGCTCGGGTTCCCCGCTCAGCAGGCCCCGCAGCCAATCGCGCGCCTCGACGAAGACGTCATCGGAGTAGCGGTCGGGGTAGCGCACGATCGCGCGGTCGGCCCGCGCGTAGGACCCGAGATAGATGACCTTCGGGCTGAACCGGCGGAGCCCGAGCAGCGCGTCGGCCATCCGCTCGTCCTCGATGTGGCCGTCGGCGTCGATCACGAACCGGTACCGGCCGAGCGCGTCGCCGATCGGCCGCGATGCGAGGAGCGACAGGTTGATGCCGCGAGTGGCGAACTGCTCGAGCAGTTCCAGCAGTGCCCCCGGGTGGTCCTCGGGGAGTTCGACGACCAGCGAGGTCTTGTCCGCCCCGGTCGGCGGGGCAGGAGCGACCGTGCGCGAGACGAGGACGAATCGGGTGACCGCATCCGGGTTGTCGCCGATGTTCTCGGCCAGTACCTCCACCTCGTGGTGAGCGACGATGCCGGGGGCCGCGATCGCGGCGTCGGCGTCACTCGTGCCGTCGAGCACCCCGAGGGCGCTGGCGACGTTGCTCGCCGCGGGAAGGTGCGCGTGGGCCGGGAGCGCGGCGGAGAGCCACTGCAGGCACTGGGCGTAGGCCACCGGATGCGCCGCCACGAGGGACACGTCCTCCAGGCGCGTGCCGGGCCGGGCCACGATCACGAAGTTCACCGGAACGAGGTACTCGCCGACGATCCGCACGCCCGGCATCGTGGCGAGGGCGTCCTGTGCGGTGGACACGCCGCCGTCGACGGAGTTCTCGATCGCGATCATCGCGGCATCCGAGCGCCCCTCGACGACATCGGCGAGCGCTTCGGCCACGTTGCGCACCGATCGCCACGTCTGATCCCGGGCCTCGGGCACCTGGGCCAGGGCCGCCTCCGTGAAGGTTCCGGCGGGACCGAGGTAGCTGTAGGTACGGCGGGCAGGCGCGGTCTCGGGCTCGGGCATCACGGCGATCAGCCTAGACCCGCGGAGTCCAGGCGGCCCTGTACCGTACTCAGCCTGAACAGATGGTCTCCGAGCCTCGGCCGCGAAATCCCGCGGGCGGAGCGGACGTGCGGGCGCATCGAGACTGAGTACGTGCCGGTAGGCGGACGGCAGGATCGAAGATCGCAGCGATTGCCCGCAGACGGCTCGCGAGCGGCGGCGTGGCGGCGCCCGTCGCTGTTTTCGTAGCGACTTCGTGTCAAACCCGGTGTCGTGGGAGGCGGGTTGCGGGCAGACTGGTCGACATGAGCAGTCGCGCAGGCCTCCCCGCCGAAGCATCCGACCTGATCGACATCGACGAGCTGATCGCCGCCTACTACGACCGCAAGCCCGACGCCTCGATCCCGCAGCAGCGGGTCGCGTTCGGCACGAGCGGGCACCGCGGCTCGTCGTTGTCCACGAGCTTCAACGAAGACCACATCCTGGCCACCACACAGGCGATCGTGGACTATCGCGCCGCCCAGGGGATCACCGGGCCGCTGTTCCTCGGTCGTGACACCCATGGGCTGTCGCGGCCGGCCGAACGCAGCGCGATCGAGGTGCTCGTGGGCAACGGCATCGACGTGCGCGTGGACTCCCGCGACGCATGGGTGCCCACCCCGGCGCTCAGCCACGCGATCCTCGCCTACAACCGCGGCCGGGCCGCCGACGACCCGGGCCGCTCCGACGGCATCGTCGTGACCCCGAGCCACAACCCGCCGCGGGACGGCGGCTTCAAGTACAACCCGCCGAACGGCGGTCCCGCCGACACGGATGCGACGGGGTGGATCGCCGCGCGCGCGAACGAGCTCATCGCGGCCGGCCTCGAGGGCGTGCGACGCACGCGCTACGCCGATCTGGACGCCGACGCGCTCGGCGAGTACGACTTCCGCGACGCCTACGTGCGGGACCTGGCGAACATCATCGACATCGACGCGATCCGCCGCGCCGGGGTGCGCATCGGCGCCGACCCGCTGGGCGGAGCATCCGTCGAATACTGGGCCCTCATCGCCGAGGTGTACGAGCTCGACCTGACCGTGGTGAACCCCGACGTCGATCCGACGTGGCGGTTCATGACGCTCGACTGGGACGAGAAGATCCGGATGGACCCGTCGTCGCCCTCCGCCATGGCGGCGCTCGTGGCACGCCGACACGAGTACGACATCCTCACCGGCAACGATGCCGACGCCGACCGGCACGGCATCGTCACGCCCGACGCCGGCCTGATGAACCCGAACCACTACCTCGCGGTGGCGATCGACTACCTCTTCTCGCATCGGCCAGGCTGGTCGGCGGATGCCGCGGTGGGGAAGACGCTCGTATCGTCGATGATCATCGACAAGGTCGTGGCCGGTCTCGGCCGCACGCTCTACGAGGTTCCGGTCGGGTTCAAGTGGTTCGTCCCGGGGCTTCTCGACGGCTCCGTCGCGTTCGGCGGGGAGGAGTCGGCGGGCGCGTCGTTCCTGCGTACCGACGGTTCGGTGTGGACGACCGACAAGGACGGGATCCTGCTCTGCCTGCTCGCGTCCGAGATCCTCGCGGTGACCGGGAAGACGCCGTCGGTCCGCTACGCCGAGCTGGAGGCGGAGTTCGGATCCTCCGCGTACCAGCGGGTGGATGCACCGGCGACCCCCGCGCAGAAGGCCGAACTGGCCAAGCTCTCCCCCGACGCGGTCACGGCGACCGAGCTCGCCGGCGAGCCGATCGTCGCGAAGCTCTCGCACGCGCCCGGAAACGACGCGCCGATCGGCGGGCTCAAGGTCGCGACCGCCGACGCGTGGTTCGCCGCCCGTCCCTCGGGCACCGAGGATGTCTACAAGCTCTACGCCGAGAGTCTCCGCGGCCCCGAGCACCTCGCCGAGGTGCAGGCCGAAGCCCGCGCCGTGGTGTCTGCCGCCCTCGGCGGCGCCTAGCCCCCTTGCGTGAATCGGCTGCTAAACCGGCCGGTTTAGCAGCCGATTCACGCAAATGGCGGGTTAGAGGGTCGCGATGTCGATGACGAAGCGGTAGCGCACGTCACTGGACAGCACGCGCTCGTACGCCTCGTTGATCTCGGATGCGGCGATCATCTCCACCTCCGGGGCGATACCGTGCTCGGCGCAGAAATCGAGCATCTCCTGCGTCTCGCGGATGCCGCCGATGGTCGAGCCCGAGAACGAGCGGCGGTTGGTGAAGAGCGTGAACATGCGCACGCCGACGGGCTCGGGCGGCGCACCGACATTGACCATCGTGCCGTCGAGGGCGAGGAGGCGCAGGTACGCCTCGACGTCCAGCGGCGCGCTCACGGTGTTGAGGATCAGGTCGAACGAGTTGCGGAGCGTCCGGAAGGTGTCCGGATCGCTCGTGGCGAAGTAGTGGTCGGCGCCGAGGGCCAGCGCGTCGTCCTTCTTGCGCAGCGATTGGGACAGCACGGTGACCTCGGCACCCATCGCGGCGGCGATCTTCACGCCCATGTGTCCGAGGCCCCCGAATCCCACGACAGCCACCCGCGTTCCGGGGCCGGTCCGCCAGTGCGCCAGCGGCGAATAGGTCGTGATCCCCGCGCACAGCAGCGGCGCAGCCCTGTCGAAGGGGATCGCCTCCGGCACGCGCAGCACGAAGTGCTCGTCGACGACGACGGCCTGCGAGTACCCGCCCTGCGTGATCGTGCCATCGCGATCGACGGCGCCGTAGGTGTCGACGAAGCCGTCGAGGCAGTACTGCTCGAACCCGGCGCGGCAGTTCTCGCATTCGCGGCACGAGTTCACCATGCATCCGACGCCCACCCGGTCGCCGACGGCGTGCGAGGCGACCTCGGCGCCGACCGCCGCGATAGTTCCGACGATCTCGTGACCCACCGTCAGCGGGTATGTCTGCGGGCCCCACTCGCCTCGCACCGTGTGGATGTCGGAGTGGCAGACACCGGCGTAGGCGATGTCGATGCGCACATCGCGCGGGCCCAGATCCCGGCGCTCGATCGTGACCGGCTCGAGCGGGTCGCTGGCGGACGGGGCGGCGAAGGCGCGGACGGTCGTCATGATCTCCTCAGGGTCGACTGCCGAGCGTACCTGCCAGCCGGGCACCCGCCTCACGCAGCCACCGTGTCCCCTCGGCCAGCGCCGACGCCGACGAGCCGGCGAGCTCGGTCAGCGACACCGCGTCGGCGAAGGGAGACAGGTCGGCGTCGGCCGTGATGCGGCCGGCGACGAGCCCCACCGCCGCGTGCGGCGCGAGCCCGGCGACGAAGGCCGGCACCTTGCCGGCGGCGGACTGCGCGTCGTACGAGCCTTCCCCCGTGATCACGACGCTCGCCGACTCCGCGGCATCCGCGAGCCGGATGAGCGCGGCGACCTCAGCCGCGCCCGCCGCGAGGGTAGCCCCCCACGCGGCGAGCGCCCACCCGGCGCCGCCGGCCGCGCCGGCTCCCGGCAGTGCCGGATCGGCGGTGGGCACGAGCGCGGCGAGGCGCGCGAGCCCGGCGTCGGCTCTCGATACCCCGGCGGCATCGAGGCCCTTCTGCGGCCCGAATACGGCGGCGGCGCCGCGCTCACCGAGGAGCGGGTTGGTCACGTCGGTCAGCACCATCGCACCGTGGGACGGAAGCGGCCGCAGCCCGCCGAGATCGACGTCGGCGAGCTCGTCGAGTCCGGCCGCGCCGGGAGCGACAGGACCGCCGGCGGCATCCGTGAACCGGGCGCCCAGAGCGGTGAGGAGCCCGACGCCGCCGTCGGTCGACGCGCTCGAGCCGATGCCGAGCACCAGACGCGACACTCCCGCGTCGAGCGCGGCGGCAATCGCCTGCCCGAAGCCGAGGGTCGACGCGGACTGCGGCCGGAGATGCTCGCCGAGCAGTTCGATGCCGGATGTCGACGCCAGCTCGACGACGCCGGTGCCGACCGGGGCGCCGGGCGCCGGCGGCAGAAGGAGCCAGGAGGCCACGACGGCCGAGCCGCCGGGTCCGGTGACGGTGACGGGGATGCGCTCGGCGCGGGGGACCGCGGCGGCCACCGCGTCGAGGGTGCCCTCTCCCCCGTCTGCCATGGGCCGCAGCACCAGGTCATCGCCGGGGCGGATGCGGCGCCATCCTTCCGCGAGCACCTGCGCCGCCGTCGCGGCCGGCACGGTGCCCTTGAAGCTGTCCGGTGCCAGGACGACGCGAGTCACGGGCTCGATGCTACCGGCGTGAGGCGTCGGTCCATCGCTGCATCACAACGGGCCGGGGCCGGAGCTCTCGCGGACGACCAGTTGGCCGGGCAGAGCCGTGAAGGACGGCCCCGCCCCCTCCTCGATCATGGCGACGAGCGTCGCGACGGCCCGGGTGCCGAGAGCGTCGAAGGCCTGGCGCACCGTCGTCAACGGCGGTCGGTACTGCGCCGCGTCGACCACGTCGTCGAAGCCGACCACGGCGATGTCTTCGGGGATGCGGCGCCCCGCCTCCGCGAACGCGCGGAGTGCCCCGAGGGCCATCTGGTCGTTCGCGACGAAGACCGCCGTGGCGCCGGCGAGCCCGGATGCCGCCGCGAACCCTGAGCGCGACGTCCAGTCGCCGCGCACCACGGCGGGCACGCGGGCCGCCGCGTCCTCCAGCGCGGCGCGCCAGCCGCGCTCGCGCTCCCGGGCCGCGAACGACCCGGACGGACCGGCGACATGGTGCACCGTCGCATGACCCTTCGACAGCAGATGCCCGACCGCGACGGCGGCGCCGGCAGCGTGGTCGGTCTGCACGATCGCGAACCGGTCATCGGGCGGTGAATCGACGACGACGAGAGGGAGGGTCGCGCGCGGGTCCGATCCGCGCAGCAGCGTCGTCGCCTCGTTCAGCACGATCGCGCCGTCCACGCCCTGGTCACGCAGCTGCGCGAACGCGTCGCCGACGCTCCGCGCGCCGGCGAGGGTGACCACCGCCAGCGCGTAATCGCGCTGAGCGGCGACCTCGGCGACGGCCTCCAGCATCCGGGAGTTCCCGACGGCAGCCAGCGACGACACGACCAGGCCGATCGTGCGGGTACGGCCGGTCCGCAACGCCCGGGCGGCCCGATGCATCCGGTAGCCGAGCGCGGCCATGGCCGCTTCGACGCGGGCTCGGGTGCCCGGATCCACACGCGGGCTGCCGTTGACCACCCGCGACACGGTCTGCGCCGACACGCCCGCGTGCGCGGCGACGTCGGCCATCGAGATCGGCATCGCGCCCCCGTCCGTTGTCGTCGCCAGTACCTCTGACGGCAGCGTGTTGACGATAACACGCGCGGCGGTTACCGTGTGATCGTGAACACGTCGCTCCCCGCCCCCGTCGAGCTGAGTGCCGGCGTGGTCAAGCGTTCCACGCGGCTGGCCGACGGCCGTGAGCTGCTGTACTACGACGACCCGGGCACCACTCTGGGGCCCGAGCGAGCGATCGACGCCCGGTCGCTCGACGCGCGGCCCGAGACGGCGACGATGCGCCAGGATGTGCTCACCGGCGACTGGATCTCCATCGCGGCGGCTCGCCAGAACCGCGCCTTCCTGCCGCCGGCCGAACTCGACCCACTCGCCCCGCAGACGTCCACGAATCCCTCGGAGATCCCCGACCGGTACGACGTGGCCGTGTTCGAGAACCGGTCGCCGTCGTTCGGCCCCGCCCTCGCCGCAGCGGAGGGCGACGCACCGGCGGCCGCCGATCCCCCGCTCGGCTCGGACGATCTCGACACTCTCGACCTGGGGCGCACGCGCACCGCCGTCGGCCGGTGCGAGGTGGTGTGCTTCAGCCCGGAGCGCTCCGGCTCGTTCGGCACCCTCACCCGCATCCGCGCCCGCACGGTCATCGAGGCATGGGCCGACCGGACGGCCGCTCTCTCGGCGCTCCCCGGCGTCGCGCAAGTGTTCCCGTTCGAGAACCGCGGGGAGGCGATCGGCGTCACGCTCGCGCATCCGCACGGTCAGATCTACGCCTACCCGTACATCACGCCTCGCACCCAGCGCACGCTGGATGCGGTGTCGCGCACCTCCCCCGACCTCTTCGGCCGCATCCTCGACCTCGAGCGCGCCTCCGAGCGGATGGTACTCGAGGGCGAGCACTGGACGGCGTTCGTGCCCTTCGCGGCGCGGTGGCCGCTCGAGGTGCACCTTCTCCCCTCCCGCCACGTGGCCGATTTCGCGGAGACCACCGACGCCGAGCGGGACGAGCTCGCGCCGCTGTATCTTCGGCTCCTCCGCGCCGTCGACGCCCTGTACCCCACGCCCACGCCGTACATCGCCGCGTGGCATCAGGCGCCGGTCGCTGCCGGCCGCGACACCGTGCGACTGCATCTGCAACTGACCTCGCCGCGACGGGCCGCCGACAAGCTGAAGTACCTCGCCGGCTCCGAGGCGGCGATGGGCGCCTGGATCGGGGACGTGACCCCCGAGTCGCAGGCTGCTCGCCTACGCCAAGCCCTCGAGACCGTTCCGCTGGACGTCGCATGAGCGCCGCATCCGAGCTGCTGGCCACCCTCACCGATCGCGTCGCCGAGGGCGAGTGGTCGGCCCCGGGTCGCGTCAACCTCATCGGCGAGCACACCGACTACAACGAGGGCTTCGTGCTCCCCTTCGCGATCGCCGAGCGTACCGCCGCCGCCGTCGCGCTTCGCGATGACGACGTGCTGCGGATCTCGAGCTCGTTCTCCGAGGGCGCCGTCGAGGTGCCCCTCGCCGCCCTCGACGACGCGATCTCGGCGGGTGGGCTCGACTGGGCGGCCTATCCGCTCGGGGTGGCGTGGGCACTGCGGCGCGCGGCACCGGATGCTGCGCCCCGCGGACTCGACGTCGCCATCACGTCGAACGTGCCCGTCGGAGCGGGCCTGTCGTCCTCGGCAGCGATCGAGGGCGCGGTGGCGAGCGCCCTCAACGACGTGTGGGGGGCGGGCCTGGACCGCGTGGCGCTCGCGCGCGTCGGTCGCATCGCCGAGAACGAGGCGGTCGGCGCCCCCACCGGCATCATGGACCAGATGGCGTCGATGCTCGGGCGCGCCGACGCTGCCACGTTCCTCGACTGCAGAACGCTCCAGACGCAGGAGGTCGACCTCGGCTTCGCGCGCGAGGGACTGGAGATCCTGGTGATCGACACCCTCGTGAGTCACGCCCACTCCACCGGCGGCTACGCCGAGCGCCGCGCAGCCTGTGAGGCCGGGGCGCGCGCGATGGGAGTGTTGGCGCTGCGCGACCTCGCTGAGAGCGACCTCCCGCGGGCACGCGAACTGCTCGACGACGTCACCTACCGCCGGGTGCGGCACATCGTGACCGAGAACCAGCGCGTCCTCGACACCGTCGCGACCCTGCGGGACGCCGGTCCGCGTGCGATCGGCGAACTGCTCGTGGCATCCCACGCCTCGATGCGCGACGACTTCGAGATCTCCGTCCCCGAGCTCGACCTCGCCGTCGACACGGCGCTGGCGAACGGAGCGATCGGCGCGCGGATGACCGGCGGCGGATTCGGCGGCGCGGCGATCGCGCTGGTGCAGGGCGACCGGCTCGAAGCCGTCGCATCCGCGGTCGGCGAGGCCTTCGCCGCGGGCCGCTACCGCGCACCGCGGACGTTCCCCGTTCTCCCGTCCGTCGGCGCGCGCCGCGACGCCTGACGCGCGACCGCGCGGAATCTCCGGCCCGCGAATTCGCAAGCCCTGGGATGCCGCCCCCTCGCGCGCTAGCGTCGGATCCGGCCGGACTCGACCACCGGCCGGAAGAGGATGAATCATGGCGTTCGTGACCGTGGGCTCGGAGAACTCCACCGAGATCCAGCTGTACTACACCGACCAGGGCTCGGGACAGCCCGTCGTTCTCATCCACGGCTTCCCCCTCAACGGCGAGTCGTGGGGCAAACAGCAGGCAGCGCTCCTGGACGCGGGGTACCGCGTCATCGCGTACGACCGCCGCGGCTTCGGGTTCTCGAGCAAGGCGGGGTCGGGATACGACTACGACACCTTCGCATCCGACCTCGACGTGCTCCTCACGCAGCTCGAGCTCGAGAATGCGGTGCTCGTCGGGTTCTCGATGGGGACGGGAGAGGTCGCCCGCTATCTGTCCCGCTACGGCAGCTCGCGGGTCGCGCGGGCCGCGTTCCTCGGCTCGCTCGAGCCGTACCTGCTCGTCACCGACGACAACCCCGACGGCGCCGGCCCCCAGGACTTCTTCGACGGCGTCGCCGCGTCGGTGCGCGCCGACCGGTACGCCTTCGTCCGCGGATTCTTCGACGACTTCTACAACCTCGACGAGAATCTCGGCTCCCGCATCTCGCAGGAGGCTGTCGACGCGAGCATCCAGGTCGCCAATCTCGCGAGCAACGCGGGGCTGGCCGCCGCCCCGTTGACATGGCCGACCGATTTCCGCAGCGACATCGAGAAGATCGACGTCCCCGCGCTCATCGTCCACGGCACGTCCGACCGCATCCTTCCCCCGGACGCTACGGCGCGACGCTTCACGAAGCTCCTGCCCGACGCTCGATACGTCGAGATCGACGGCGCGCCGCACGGAATGCTGTGGACGCACGGCGACGAGATCAACGAGGCGCTGCTGGCCTTCCTTCGGTCCTGACCCGACGACGGACAACATTCCGGACGAGGGGGCGGATCCCGCGGCGTCGACCGGCGAACGGCACGTCTCAGCCGCTTCGTCCGGAATGTCGTGCGGCAGTGCGCGGGCGGCTCGGCCGCGTCAGGGCGCGAACGCCCTATGGAAGATCGCCCGGGCGCGCGCGGCGACGGCCGCGCGGTCGGCGAGGTCGGCCCGGGCGAGTTCCGTCGCCAGCATCCCGATCGCCAGCTGGACATCGGCCGTCTCGACGTGCGGCCCGATGCGCCCCGCCGCGCGCTCACGGGCGACGAGCGCGGCGACGAGCGCGGCGAACCGCTCACCGAGGTGCACCACGGCCGGATCGGCACGGTGCGACGTCGTCAGCTCGATGAACGCCGTCGACACCGTCGCCTGCGCCACCACGGCGTCGAGGAGGTCGGCGAGGGTGGCAGACGGCGGTTCGACGAGACGCTCGAGATCGGCCACGTTGTCTTCGAACACCGCGGCGGCGAGGGCGACCGGGGTCGGGAAGTGCCGGTAGAGACTCCCCTGTCCGACCCCCGCCCGTCGCGCGACAGCGCTGAACGGCGCGGCGAGCCCCTGCTCGGCGTACACCGTGCGCGCGGCCGCCAGGAGCGCCTCGCGATTGGCCGGTCCCGCCGCGGGTCCACGATTCCTCGTGGGCTCTTCCAACGGCCGGGGCATGCGGGGTAGCCTAATACCGGACACGGTTGTCCGGTAGGGAGATCTCTCATGGCACGCTCCGAAGCCCCGCTGAGCGGCGACTCATCGATCGCGACCTGGTTGGACGACCCCGTGGGCGGCGCGCTGCTGCGCGACATGCTCGCGCAGGGCGGGCAGACCCCCGACGTCTTCACACCGGTGCGCCGCCTTGCGATCAAGCGCCTCGTGAAGATGAGTCGCGGCGCCTTCACGCAGGAGATGCTCGACGATCTGGTACGCCGCGCCCACGCCGGCGATGTCGGCGCGGATGCCGCGGAGCCGGCGGCGTCGGAGGCCGCGGGGACGGCGGCTCCCACGGCCGCCGCGCCGGACGGCGGGGTCGCGGTGCGCGAGTGGACCGAGCGCATCGATGCCGGACGCTTCTCGGGCAAGACCGTGATCGTCACGGGCGCGGGGTCCGGCATCGGGCGAGCCACCGCCTCGCGCATCGTCCGCGAGGGAGGGCGCGTCGTGGCGGTGGATGTGTCGGAGCAGCGGCTGGCCGCCTTCGCGGCGGAGCATCCGGACGCCCCCGTCGAGACCCTCGTCGCTGACATCTCCGACGACGATGCCGTCGCACGCATCGTCGCCGCCGCGGGCGACAGCATCGACGGCTTGGCCAACATCGCCGGGATCATGGACGACATGACCCCCGTCGCCGAGATGAGCGATGCGGTGTGGGAGCGCGTGTTCCGGGTGAACGTGGACGGGACGATGAAGCTGATGCGCGCGGTCATCCCCCGGATGCTGACGCGAGGCGGCGGATCGATCGTCAACACCGCGTCCGAAGCGGCGTTGCGCGGATCGGCGGCCGGGGCCGCCTACACGGCGTCCAAGCACGCCGTCGTCGGGCTGACGAAGAGCTCGGCGTTCATGTACGGCCCGTCGGGGCTGCGCGTCAACGCTGTCGCGCCGGGCGCGACGATCACCAACATCGAGGCGAGCTTCGGCTCGCCGCTCGGCGCGCAGCGCGTGCAGACGGCGATGGCCGTGATGCCCGACCCCGCGGAGGCCGAGGCCCTCGCGGCGTCCATCACGTTCCTCCTCAGCGACGACGGCGTGAACATCAACGGCGTCGTGCTCGCCAGCGACGGCGGCTGGTCGGCCGCATAGCCCCCCACTTGCGTGAATCGGCGGCTATTCCGGCGGGAATAGCCGCCGATTCACGCAAGACGCGTCCGAGGGCACCGAGCCTGGTGCTATGACGTCGGGCTCGCCGCCGGCGAGCGATCCCCAGGCAACCCCCGCAGCATCCGCGGGCGCGACTGCGAGAATGCGGGAATGACCGCAGCTGACACCACCGCCGGCGTCGCGCCCGTCGTACGTACGAGCCGAGGCGCGGTGCGCGGAGTGCGACGGCCGGGGTCGACGGCGTTCCTCGGGATCCCGTACGCGAAGGCACCCGTCGGTGATCTGCGCTTCGCCGCGCCGGTCCCGCCGGAGCCCTGGGAGGGGGTGCGCGACGCGACGGCCTTCGGCCCCACGCCGCAGCGCGGCGACTCGGGCATCACGCTCATCCCCGAGCCGAGCATCCCGGGCACCGAGACCCTCACGATCAACGTGTACACGTCCCGTCCGGGCGATCCGGATGCGGCGTTGCCGGTGCTCGTGTACATCCACGGCGGCGGGTATGTCTCGGGCTCCCCCGCGAGCCCCTGGTACGACGGCGCGGCGTTCGTGCGGGACGGCGTCGTGACCGTGACGCTGTCGTACCGTCTGGGCTTCGACGGCTTCGGCGCCATCGAGGGCGCGCCGTCCAATCGTGCCGTTCGCGACTGGCTCGCCGCCCTCACGTGGGTGCAGGACGAGATCCGCGCATTCGGCGGAGACCCCGAGAAGGTGACCGTCGCGGGCCAGTCCGCCGGCGGCGGCGCGGTGCTCACGCTGCTGTCGGTCCCGTCGGCCCGCGGGCTGTTCCGCAGCGCCTTGGCCATCTCGCCGGTGCTCACCGACATCGACGCCACCCGCGCGCGGGAGATCTCCCACCGCCTTGCCTCGCTCGCCGGGGTGCCGGCCACGCGGGAGGGCTTCGCATCCGTCCCCGAGGAGCGCTTGCGCGACCTGCAGGAGAAGGCCGGGGAGCCTGCGACGGGCGGACGACTCGACGTCGTGACGTCGCTGCTGGCCGACGGCCTGCCGTGGGGCCCCGAGATCGACGGCGATCTCGTACCCCGCGCGGTCGTCGAGGCGATCGAACACGGTGACGGCAGCAGCGTTCCGCTCGTGGTCGGCACGACCGACGACGAGTTCACGATGGCCACCGACCGCGCACGACGCGTGCTCGGCATCCTCCCGATCGGTCTCGTGCTGGCTCGCCTCGGGCTGAGCGGGCGGCGACAGCGCGCCTATCTCCGCGCCAACCGAGCCCAGCGCCGCAAGGGCAACGCCGCGATCCTGGGGCGCTACGCCACCGACCGGGTCTTCCGTGCCGACATCCCGCGGATCGCGACGGCACGCGGCTCCGCGCCGACGTGGGTATACCGGTTCGCGTGGCCGTCGCCGGTCATCGGATGGGCCTGCCACTGTCTCGACGTCCCGTTCTGGTTCGATTGCCTCGACGCGCCGGGCGTGACCGAGATCGCCGGGGACGCCCCGCCGCGCGGCCTCGCCGACGCCCTTCACTCCAGCGCGGTCGCGTTCATCCGCGACGGCATGCCGGGCTGGGAGGCGTGGTCGGCACGGACCGGAGCGACCCGGCTCTTCGGCGGTCCGCCCGCCCTTCCCGAGGTGCTTCACGACGGCTACGCCTCGGTGAGCGCCCTCCACTGACGGACCAAGTCGGCCCACGGCCCGCCGGCCGGGCCGAACTCAGCCTCCGCTGGCGCGCGGCGACGCCTCCTCCGCGGATTTCCGCGGATCATCGCCGAGGGGACCGGGTCGCAGGCTGAGTTGATGCACGATGCAACCCCGTTCCACCCCGCCGGGAGCGTGCGACGCTGGGAAGATGCGCATCGCTCTCACCGGCTCATCAGGAAAGCTCGGCACGGTCGTCGAGCGCGAGCTGCGGGCGGCGGGGGTCGACGTCGTCGCCCTCGACGCCGTCGGCCCGCGCCGACCGGGCTTCGTCCAGCTCGATCTGACCGATTACGGGCAGGTGGTCGACGCGCTCGGTGGCGCCGGCGAAGACCGCGGTGCGATCGACGCCGTCGTGCACCTCGCGGCGATTCCCGCCCCCGGCCTCCGCCCCGACGCCGCGACATTCCACAACAACATGACGGCCACCTTCAACGTCTTCTGGGCCGCCGTGCGCTCCGGAGTGCGGCGGATCGTCTACGCCTCCAGCGAGACCGTGCTGGGCCTGCCGTTCGACGCGCCGCCGCCGTACATCCCCGTCGACGAGGAGTATCCCGCGCGACCGGAGTCGGTGTACTCGCTCGTCAAGCATCTGGAGGAGCAGCTCGCGATCGAGCTGGTGCGGTGGCATCCGGACCTCTCGATCACCGCGCTGCGGTTCTCCAACGTCATGGTGCCCGAGGACTACGCCGAGTTCGCCTCGTTCGACGCCGATGCCCGGGCACGCAAATGGAACCTGTGGGGCTACATCGACGCACGCGACGGGGCGCAGGCCATCCAGCGCGCGCTCGAGGCGGCGCCCGCCGGATTCGACCGGTTCATCATCGCCGCGGCCGACACGGTCATGTCACGCCCCAACGCGGAGCTGGTGGCCGAGGTGTTCCCGGATGTGCCGACCGCGCGCGACCTCGGCGAGCACGACACGCTGCTGTCCATCGACAAGGCCCGGCGCCTGCTCGGTTACGCCCCGCGCCACTCCTGGCGCGACCACTCCTAGAGCGCGGCGACGACCTCGCGCTCGAACAGCTCGATGCCCGAGCGGTCGTATGCGGCCTCGGGGAAGTAGTGGATGGCATAACCGAGGCCGTTGGCCTGGCGCTCGGCGAGACGCTCGGCGACCTGTTCCGGCGTCCCCACGGCGATCGACGCGCGGTAGTCGCGCTCGATCACCGCGGCGCGCTCGGCGCCGACGTGGGGGGCGAGCCGCGCGAGCACAGCCTGGAGCCGTTCCTCGACCTCGGCCTCGGTGGGCGCGATGATCGTGTTGAAATTCGACGAGCGCGTGATGGCGCCGAAGTCGCGGCCGAGGTCGTCGCAGTGGGCACGCAGCACGTCGGACTTGTGCGCGAACTCCTCGATCGACCCGGCGAAGTTCGTGTACGCGGCGTACTGTGCGGCGATTCGCAGCGTCACCTTCTCGCCGCCGCCGGCGATCCACAGCGGCACCCCGCCGTCCTGCAGGGGCAGCGGCCGCACGATCGCGCCGTCGGCGGTGTAGTACTTGCCCTCGAGCGTGGCGGACCCCGTCGTCCACGCCTGGTGCATGATCTCGACACCCTCACGAAGACGCCCGAGACGCTCGCCGATGGGCGGGAATCCGTAGCCGTACGCGCGCCACTCGTGCTCGTACCATCCGCCGCCGATGCCCATCTCGGTGCGCCCGCCCGAGACGATGTCGACGGTCGCGGCGACCTTGGCCAGGTACGCCGGATTGCGGTAGCTCATGCACGTGCACATCTGGCCGAGGCGGATGCGGTCGGTCGAGGCCGCGAACGCCGCCATGAGCGTCCATGCCTCGTGGGTGGCCTCCTCGCTCGCGACGGGGGTGGTGTGGAAGTGGTCGTAGACCCACAGCGACTCCCACGGGCCGGCGTCGGCGGCGGCGGCGAGCTCGCTCATGGTGCGCCAGTGGTCCGTGGCGTCGATGCCGACGAGGTCGAAGCGCCAGCCTTGGGGGATGAAGATTCCGAATCGCATGATGCTCACCCTAGACGGGCGGGCGCGACCACCTCGGCGTGCGGTATGCGCTCGCGCATGACGGCGATCGCCCCGGGGTTGGCGTCGACGAGCACGGCGTCGCGCCCGAGCGCCGAGGCCACCGCCCCGGTCGTCCCGCTGCCGGCGAAGGCGTCGAGCACGCGGTCGCCGGGGCGACTGGATGCCTGGATGATCCGGCGGAGGATCCCCTCGGGCTTCTGTGTCGGATATCCCGTCTTCTCCCGGCCGGACGTGGGCACGATCGTGTGCCACCACACGTCGGTCGGAAGCTTCCCGCGCGCCGCCTTCTCGGGCGTGACGAGACCGGGGGCCATGTACGGCTCTCGGTCGACGGCATCCGAGTCGAACCAGTACCGTTGCGGATCCTTCACGTACACCAGAATCGTGTCGTGCTTGGTCGGCCAGCGTCGACGGGACTTCGCGCCGTAGTCGTACGCCCAGACGATCTCGTTGAGGAATCTCTCTCGCCCGAACAGCGCATCCAGGAGCACCTTGGCGTAGTGGGCCTCGCGGTAGTCCAGGTGCACGTAGAGCGTGCCGTCGGCCGCCAGCAGCCGCCACGCCTCGAGCAGCCGCGGCTCGAGAAACCCCCAGTAGTCGTCGAACCGATCGTCGTAGTCGCGCAGGTCGCCGCGCAGCTTCTCGTACTCGCGGCCGCGGAACCCGACGCGCCGGCCCACGCTCGCCCGCTCCTCGCGGCCGGCCTCGGCCGCCCGTACCGTACTCAGTCTGGCCGGATGGGCCGCGCGGGCGGTCCCGCGGGAAACCGCGGATCCCGCATCCGCCCGCTCGCTCTCAGACTGAGTACGGGCCAGGGGCTGCATCACCTCGACCGCTTTGGCCTGTGAGCGACCGGTGTTGAACGGCGGATCGAGGTACACGAGCGTGAACGCGGCGTCGGGGTAGCCGGCGAGGACGGCGAGGTTGTCGCCCTCGTGGATCGTCACGGATCCCGGATGCGGCGGCGCACCGCCTGGCGACGGGGAGACGGTCACGGCACGCGGTTGAGCCACGCCTCGGTGGCGAACTTCGACGACACCAGGGCTTCTGCCTCGGCGTACTCCTCCGCGGTGATGGTGCCGGGGACAGCACCGTAGAGCTGCGTGAAGGTGTCGATGAACCGCTCGATCACGGCCTCGCGCGGCAAGCCCGTCTGGCTGCGCAGCGGATCGACCCGCTTCGCCGCCGAGACGGTGCCCTTGTCGCTGAGCTTCTCCCGCCCGATCCGCAGCACCTCGGTCATCATCTGACCGTCCATGTCGTAGCTGAGGGTGGCGTGGTGGAGTACGCCGCCGTTGGCCAGCCGCTTCTGCGCAGCGCCCCCGATCTTGCCGGAGGGACCGGCGATGTCGTTGAGCGGCTGATACACGGCGTCGATGCCGAGCGAACGCAGCGCCTGCAGCACCCAGTCATCGAGGAAGGCGTACGAGTCGGCGAAGGTCATCCCGGCCACGAGCGACGCCGGGACGTACAGCGAGTATGTGACGATCGAGTTCGCCGCCATGAGCATCGCGCCGCCGCCGGAGATGCGGCGCACGACGTCGAAACCGTACTTGTCGGCGCCGTCGGGATCGACCTCGTTGCGCAGCGACTGGAACGACCCGATCACCACGGCGTTCTCGTTCCACTCCCACAGCCGCAGCGTGGGATTGCGGCGCCCGTCGCCCACCCGCGTGGTGAGGACCTCGTCCAGGGCGAGGTTCATGCGCGGCGACACCGGCCGATCGTGGACCACCTCCCACGAGAAGTCGCGCCACCCGGGGGCCGTGATGAGCGCGCGACGCACCGCCGTGCCAACCGCCTCGGGCGTGAAGCCGAGCAGCTGCGCCCCGTCGGGGAGGGCGCCGCGGATGGCGGCGGCGATGGTGGCGACGTCGGCTTCGACGGGGAGCCCGTTCACGGCCGCGTCGATGTCGTCGAGGGCCGAGTCGGGCTCCAGGAAGAAGTCGCCGGCGAGATGGAACCCCGCGATCCTGCCGTCGACGTTCTCGAGGTCGACGACGACGAGTTTCCCGCCGGGCACCTTGTATTCGCCGTGCATCCCCTCAGCCTACGACCGCGCGCACGTCACTCGCGCGACGGGAAGCGGGGGTCGAGCCACGCCAGCAGGTCGGCGCGCACGTCGGCCTGATTGAGCTCGTTGAAGATCTCGTGCCGCGCGCCGGGGTAGACGATAGTGGTCACATCGTCGAGCCCCGACCGCAGGCGGTACGCGTCGGCCAGCCGTCGGACGCTGCGCGGCCCGCCCACCGTGTCGTCCTCCCCGACCATCAGCAGGATGGGGATGCCGCGTCCGAGGTCGCGGCGCGGACGACCGAACATGCGGGCCGCCTCGATCGGGCCGAACAGCCGCATGAGGGGCGTCGTCACGGCGAGGGGATCGGCGACGAAGGCCTCTCCGACCGCCTCGTCGCTGGAGAGCCACTGCATCCGATGGCCGCCGGCGGCCCGCCATGGGCGGTTGAGGTCGCCGGCGTTGAGTCCGCCCGGCACGCGCAGCCCCGATCCGCTGAGCACCACGGCGTCGTAGGCCTCCGGATGCTGATTGAGGAGGATCTGCGCGAGGAACGAGCCCCACGAGTGTCCGATCAGGATGAGGGGGAGGTCCGGATGCTCCGAGCGGATGCGCTGCGTCAGCATCCACACCGCCGCCACCGCCGCTCGGTGCCCACCCGGTCCGAGGCGTCCGAGCTTCGAGCGATCGCCACTGTGCTGCTTCACGCCGGTGCGGCCGTGCCCGCGGTGGTCATCGGCGTAGACGGTGTACCCCTCGGCGACGAGCGCGGCGATCAGCGCGCCGTAGCGACCGGCGTGCTCGCCCACGCCGTGGAGCAGCTGCACGACAGCCCGAGGACGCTCGGCTTCGATGACGTCGTACACGATCGTGACCCCGTGCGCATCGAGGAAGTCGGGCATGGCCAGAGTCTAGGAGGCGCCATGGGTGTGGATGCGCTCCCCGTCGGCGCTGAAGATGCTGATCACCTCCGCCGCACGATCCGCCGTCGCACTCAGGCTGTGCGGCGTCCGGGTGTCGAACTCCGCCGCCTCGCCGCGGGCGAGGAGGTGCTCGGCACCGTCGAGCACGAGCCGGATCCGTCCGCTGAGGACGTAAAGCCATTCGTAGCCGTCGTGCACGCGGGGCTTCGGCGCATGACGCTGCGGCGGAAACGTGACCTTGTATGCGCGTACGGCGGAGTGCTCGAGCGTGAGCGGTGCGACGACCATTCCCTCGCGACGTTCCACCGCGCGGCGCACGCGCGGATCCGCGGGCGTCGACGGGATCAGGTCATCGATGCGGAGACCCAGCTGACGAGTGAGCGGGAGCAGCAGCTCGAGGGATGCCTGTCGTTTGCCGGACTCGAGCCGGGAGAGCGTACTGGCCGACAGGCCGGCGCGCGCAGCGAGATCGTCGAGCGTCCAGTTGCGTTCGCGGCGAGCCGCTCGGAGGCGTGGTCCGATCTGTTGCAAGGCGGCGTCCATCGTCCTAGTTTGCCATTTTCGCAAGCGAAGTTGCTAGAGGGGCAGAGCTACCCGACGCTGGAACGCATGGACACTTCGTGGGATGCGATCATCATCGGCGGCGGCGTGGCGGGCCTGAGTGCTGCACAGATGCTGGGGCGGTCCCGGCGTCGCACGCTCGTTCTCGACGCCGGAGAGCCCCGCAACCGCTTCGCCGCGCACATGCACGGCGTCCTGGGTCACGACGGCGTCGATCCCGTCCGCCTGCTCGCCACCGGCCGCGAGGAGGCTCGCGCGTACGGCGTGGAGTTCGCGTCGGGGACGGTCACGGCCGTCACCGACGACGGCGACAGGATGCGGGTCACCCGGGGCGACGGCACGTCCGACGCCGCGCGGGTCGTCGTCCTGACCACGGGAGTGCGCGACGACCTCCCCCCTCTCCCCGGCCTGAGCGAGGGCTGGGGGCGAACGGTGCTCCACTGCCCGTATTGCCACGGGTGGGAGGTCGCGGGCGGACGGCTGGCCGTCTTGGCGACCTCGCCGATGAGCCTTCACCAGGTCGAGCTCGTCCGCCAGCTCTCGGACGACGTGACGGCCTTCACCGCGGGGGCGGGCGCCCTCCCCGACGACGTTCTCGCGCGGTTCGCCGCCCGCGGCATCCGGGTCGTCCCCGCCGCCGTTCGAGGGGTCCGCCACGACGAGGTGGGGCTCACCGTGAGGACGGCGGAGGGGAACGACTACGGCGTCGATGCGATCTTCACCGCCGGCACCCCCGACCTCGCCCTCGGATTCGCCGCCACGCTCGACCTCGCGCGCGCCGACCAGCCCGGCTCGCCGGTGGCGGCGGACATGCGCGGGGCGACCAGCCATCCGCGCGTCTTCGCCGCCGGCAACGTCATCGCGCCCTTCGCCAATGTGCCGCTCTCAATGGGATCGGGCTCGATGGCGGGCGCCGGGGCGAACGCGATGCTCGCCGCCGAGGACTTCGACCGCGCGGTCTCCGCGCGCACGGCTGAGCGCAACGCCGACTGGGAGCGTCGATACGCCGAGCGGGAGCGATTCTGGTCGGGGCGCGTCAACGCCACGGTCGCCGCTGTCGTGGAGGGCCTCACCCCGGGCCGGGCCTTGGACGTCGGATGCGGCGAGGGCGGGGATGCCGTGTGGCTCGCCGCGCGCGGGTGGGACACCTCTGCCGTCGACGTGTCGGCCACTGCCGTCGAGCGGGCCCGCAAGCGTGCCGGCGAGACCGGCGTCGACGTCGATTTCCACGTGGGGGACGGCGCCGCGGCGGTCGAGGGGGAGTTCGACCTCGTGCTGGCGAGCTTCCTGCATTCGGAGCAGCAGGACTTCCCCCGCATCCGGCTGCTCCGAGAAGCCGCCGACCGCGTCGCCGTGGGCGGGCACCTGCTCGTGGTCTCCCACATCGCGCCGCCCGCGGGGGAGCACCACGACGGCGGGCACGCGCCGCTCCTGCGCTCACCGGAAGAGGAGTGGGCGCTGTTGGCTCTCGACCCCGCGGGCTGGGAAGCAGTGACGGTCGCGACAATCCCCCGCGAGGCCGACGCGCCCGGCGGAAGGCCCGCGCACCTGGAGGACGGAGTGGTCCTCGCACGGCGCCTTCCGTGAGCACCTCCGCCCTTTACTTAGCAGAACTAATGAGCTAGGCTAAGTAATGGCATGACGACATCGAACACACCCCCCGATTCGACCGATCTCAGCGCCGAGGCATCCGACGTGCGGATGGCGACCTTCAAGCTCGCCCGCCGTCTGCGCGCCGAACGAGCGATCGACACCATGAGCGACGCGCAGTTCGCGGTGCTCGCGGTGCTGAAGATGCATGGTCCGCACACCCTCGGCCAGCTCGCCGAACGCGAGCGCGTCAGCGCGCCCTCGATGAACCGCACCGTCGGCGCGCTGGAGGAGGCCGGCTACCTCACACGCAGCCAGGCCGACGACGATCGGCGCAAGGTCACGATCGATCTCACGCCCGAGGGGCGCGCCGTCGTCGTCGAGACCGTCCGCCGCCGCGACGCGTGGCTCGAATCGGCCCTGGCCGACCTGCCCGCCTCGGAGCGCAGGGCACTCGCGCGCGCCGCCGCAGTGATGCGGAAGCTGGTGGAGAAGTGAGCAGCAACATGTTCCGCTCCTTCGCGGTCTTCAACTACCGCGTCTGGTTCATCGGGGCCGTGGTGTCGAACATCGGCGCGTGGATGCAGGCGACCGCGCAGAACTGGGTGGTGCTGACCGAGCTCACGAACAACGACGCCGGCGCGATGGGCATCACGATGGCGCTGCAGTTCGCGCCGCCCCTGCTGCTGGTGAGCGTCACCGGCTGGGTCGCCGACCGGTTCGACCGGCGAAAGCTCATCATGCTCACGCAGTCGGCCATGTTGCTGCTGGCGATCGCCCTCGGCGTGCTCATCCTCAGCGGCGCCATGACCCTGCCGATGATGTACGGGTTCGCGTTGGCGCTCGGAGTCGTCACCGCCTTCGACAACCCGGCGCGCCAGGCATTCGTCTCCGACCTCGTGACGCGGGAGAACGCCTCCAACGCCGTCGCGCTGAACGCCGCCTCGTTCAACACTGCGCGTCTCATCGGCCCGGCCGTGGCCGGGATCATGATCGTGATCGTCGGGAGCGGCTGGGTCTTCCTCGTCAACGCCCTCACCTTCACCGCCATGATCGGCGCTCTCGCGCTCATGCGGATCCGCGAGCTCATCCCGCGGGCGAAGACGTCGGGACGCTCCCGCCTGGCCGACGGATTCCGCTACGTCGGAGGGCGCCCCGACCTCCTCGTCATCTTCTCGATGGTCTTCCTCCTCGGAGCGTTCGGGATGAACTTCCCGATCTTCGCCTCGACGATGGCGCTGGAGTTCGGCCGCGGTGCCGACGGATTCGGGCTGCTCAGTTCGATCCTCGCGATCGGGTCGCTCTCGGGTGCTCTGCTGGCGGCGCGGCGGGACCGAGCCCGCATGCGCGTCGTGATCCTCGGTGCCGGCGGCTTCGGTCTGGCGATGATGGCCTCTTCGCTCGCACCCACGTACGAGCTGTACGGCGTGAGCCTCGTGCTCATCGGATTCGCGGTCGTGACGATGCTCACCACCGCCAACGGCTACGTGCAGACCACCACCGATCCCGCGCTGCGGGGCCGCGTGCTGGCGCTGTACATGGCGATCCTCCTCGGCGGCACGCCGGTCGGCGCGCCGATCGTCGGGTGGATGGCGGATGCCTTCGGCACGCGCGTGGCGATCTTCGTCGCCGCAGTGGTCGCGCTGCTGGCGTGCGGCATCGGCGTGGCGTGGACGCTGGCCTCGGGCCGGCTCCACCGCCACGAGTCCCGTCGGTTCCGCCTTACCCTCGACGAGACGCTTCCCCTCTCGGTCGTCGCGCCGGCCCCCGCGGAGTTCAGCGACGAGGTCGCCGGCACGACGCCCATCCGCCTCCCCGGAACCGACCGCGCGCCCGGGTCCGATCGCCCGGCACCCCGCGACGCCCGCCCCCACCCGCAGCACGGCTGAGCCGCCGCGCGCGCCGCGGCGCCGAGGCCGCGAGACTGCACGCGCGCCACGAGGCTGCATCCGCCGCACGCGGTCTCGTGGCGGCGGTGCAGTCTCGCGAATCGGGTCACGGACGCAGGCGGAGACCGTCCAGCAGCAGGCGGACCATCGCGTTCGGCGAGCCGTCGGCGGACGGCTCCCGATGACTCAGATCGCCCATGGCCCGCAGGAGCTCGAGCGGATCGATCCCCGCGCGCACCTCGCCGGATTCGACGGCGGCGTCCAGCAGCGACCGCAGCGCCGGGCCGAGACGGTCGTTGAGGTAAGACGGCAGCCCGTCGAAAGCGGGGTCACCTGAGCGCAACGCGGCCGACAGCCCCTGCTTGGTCGCGACGAAGCGGGTGAACCGGGTCACCCAGAGATCCAGCGCCTCCCCCGGCGGATGCACGGCGGCCAGGGCCGCAGCCTCCGCCGCTGTCGCGTCGATCTCGGCCGTGAAGACCGCGGCCACCAGGTCGGACCTCGCCGGGAAGTGGCGATAGAGGGTCCCCACCCCGACACCCGCCTCGGCGGCGATCTCCCGCACCGGAGCATCCACGCCCGCACGGGCGAACACCGTGCGCGCCGCCTCCCGAAGCGCGTCGATGTTCTGCCGCGCATCGGCGCGCGGCGATCGGGACGCGGGTGCGGACACGACTCCTCCTTGCATAAGTGGAACAATGTTCCGTATAGTTTCAGAGTACCGGAACGTTGTTCCGTATTCGACTCTACCGGAGGACCCCATGGAATACCGCACTCTCGGCCGAACCGGCATCCAGGTCACGCCCTATGCCCTCGGAGCCATGATGCTCGGCTCGCTCGGCAACCCGGATCGAGCGGAGGGCGTGCGCATCATCCACCGCGCCCTCGACGCGGGGATCAACTTCGTCGACACCGCCGACCGCTACGGCGATTCGGAGGAGGTCGTCGGCGAGGCGCTCCGGGGCCGGCGCGACGATGTCGTCCTCGCCACGAAGTTCTGGGGGCCGATCGATGACGACGTGAATCACCGCGGCGCGTCCCGCCGCTGGATCATGCAGGCGGTGGAGCGCTCGCTGCGCAACCTCCGCACCGACCACATCGACCTCTACCAGCTGCACCGCCCCGATCCCGACACGGACATCGACGAGACGCTCTCCGCCCTGACCGATCTCGTCCGCCAGGGCAAGGTCCGCGCGATCGGCACGTCATCGATGCGGGGATCCGAGATCGTCGAGGCGCAGTGGGTATCGGAGCGCCGAGGCTTCGAGCGGTTCCGGACCGAGCAGCCGAACTACTCGATCCTCGATCGCGAGATCGAGCGCGAGATCCTGCCCGTGGCGCAGCGCTACGGCATGGGAACGCTCGTCTACAGCCCCCTCGCCGGCGGCGCGCTCACGGGCAGATACCGCGCGGGCAGGACGAACGAGACCTTCCGCTCCGGCACGGGCATGGCGCACTTCCGGGATGAGCGGCGTCTGGCGGTCATCGAGCAGCTTCTCGCGCTGAGCGAGGAGGTCGGGATCCCCCTCACGCACCTGGCGATGGCGTTCGTGATCGCCCACCCCGGCGTCACCTCCGCCATCGCCGGCCCGCGGACGATGGCACAGCTCGAAGACACGCTGGCCGGTGCCGAGGTCTCGCTCTCGGACGAGATCCTCGACCGCATCGATGCGATCGTCCCTCCCGGCGAGAGCATCGGCGCCATGGACATGGTCTATCGCGGACCCGAGGTCGGCGACGCCACGCTGCGGCGCAGGCCCGCGTCGCAGCGCTCCGCGCGCTGACGCGCACGCCTGCCGCCGCGCGCGCCCGCCGACACGCAGCCCGCCGCGAGACTGCACGCGCGCCACGAGACTGCATCCGTCGGACGCAGTCTCGTGGCGGAGGTGCAGTCTCGCGATGAGGGCCTCGCGGTGAGGGTCACGCCTCGCGGGTGATCGTCACCTTGACGCGCAGCTGGCTCTTGAACGGTCCGGCGTATACACCGCGCAGCGGCGGCACGTCGTTGTAATCCCGGCCGCGGCCGACGAGCACATGCCGGTCGCCGATCTCGATGTTGTTGGTCGGGTCGAAGCCCTGCCAGTCGCCGGCGAACCACTCCACCCACGCGTGGGACTCGCCGGTGACGGCTTCTCCCACCTCGGCGTTCGGGCGCGGATGCAGGTAGCCCGACACGTAGCGCGCCGGGATGCCGACCTCGCGCAGCGCACCGAGAGTGATGTGCGCGATGTCCTGACACACGCCCTTCCGCGCCTCCCACGCGTCCATCGCCGTCGAGCTGACCCCGGTCACCCCGTGCATGTACTCCACGGCGTCGCCGATCGCCTCCGCGATCGCGTGCGCTGCGCGGCCCGGATGGTCGTACTGGCTCGCCACGGAGCGGGCGATGTCGGCGACCTCCGGATGCGGACGCGTCCGGCCGGTCTGCACGAGCTGCTCGACGGTGCCGAGGGAACGGGCCGACTCGGCGGTCAGCGCGTCCCACGTCAGATCGACGTGGGCGAGCGGACGCGGGCGCACCTCGACGAGCGAGCGGGCGGTGATCATCAGCGCGGCGTGCGGCGAGAGCACATCGAACGCGCTCACCCGGGTGCCGAAGTAGTCGACGTACTGGTTCACCGTCGTGGACGGATCGATCTCGAGAGACGAGCTCAGCACGAACTGGCTGTCGGTCGAGTTCGGCAGCATCCGCGCCTCGTTGTAGGACGCCGACACGTCCCCCTGGTAGGAGAAGCCGGTCTGGTGCTCGATCCGGAGCCGCTTCACGAGATCTCTCCGATCCAGCTCGGCTCCGCCTGCGTCGGGAAAAATCGCGCGCGGATGGCCTCGGATGCTTCCCGCGTCACCTTCTGCACGCGCTGCATGTGCTCGGGAAGTTCACCGAGGATCTCGCTGATCGGCCGGTACTCCAGGTCGTTGCGGATCTGTCCCAGAGCTCGGAGCACGGTGTTGGAGTGCCCGACGCGATCGGCCCGCGGATCGATCGCGCTCATGCAGTCCTCTGCGCGCTGGATCGAGTAGATGATCGACCGGGGGAAGAGCCGGTCCAGCAGAAGGAACTCGGCGGCGTTGCGCGCACTCGGCATGCCCCGGTAGGTGCGCAAGTAGGCCTCGTACGCCCCGCACGAGCGGAGGATTGTCGTCCAGGACGGCCCGGATGCCTCGGTGAGCGAGCGCGTGGCGAGCAGGCGCGCTGTCATGTCGGTGCGTTCGATGCTCCGCCCCAGCGTGAAGAACTGCCACGCCTCGTCGCGGCTCGTGGACGAGTCGACGATGCCCACGGCGAGAGCCGCCCGTTCACGCACCCACTGGAAGAACTCGTGCACCTTGTCGGTCTGCAGGCGCCGCGGCATCCGGGAGCTCGTGGTGTTGAGGGTCTCCCACAGCTCGGTGGAGACGATCTCCCGCGCGCGGCGGGCGTTCTCGCGTGCGGCGGTGAGGGCATAGGCGATGCTCGCGGGGTTCATGCGGTCCACGGCGAGGCGCTGGAGCACGTCGCCGCGGCGGACGGCGTCGCCGTGATCGGGCGACCCGGATCCCATGACGCTCAGGAGCGACCGGCACGCGGTGTCTTCGTCGATCCACGGGTCCTCGAGGAGCAGCTGCAGGTGCACGTCGAGGATGCGAGCGGTGCCGTCGCTGCGCTCGATGTAGCGGCCGATCCAGAAGAGCGACTCGGCGATGCGGCTCAGCATGGGATCGACCCCCCGGTCCCCGACGCTTCGTCTCGTCGCTGCGCTCCTCGCTCAGCGACCGGAGGCTGTCGTCGCTGCGCCCCCCGCTCAGCGACCGGAGGTGGTCCCCCGGGCGCTGAGCGAGCGAAGCGAGACGAAGCGTCGACCCCGAGTCCCTGCTGTTGCTGCTGCTCGGCCTGCGGGCCGTGCTCCTGCGGGCCGTCGCTCTGCTGCTGCTGCTCCGCCTGCTCGCTGCGGCCACGCGGCCGGTCGTGCGGGGAGTGCGCGGGCTCGGGCTGTCCGTCGTAGATGATCGGGATCGCCTCGGTGACGGTGGCGGCCTGGTCGGCGACGAGACCCGCGAGCCCCTGCCCCTGCCCGTATTCGACGTGCGCGGGGGCGGCGCCCCCGACGATCCACGTGTCCTTCGACCCGCCGCCCTGGCTCGAGTTGACCACGAGCTCCCCCTCGGGGAGGGCGACGCGGGTGAGCCCGCCCGGGAGCACCCACACGTCGTCGCCGTCGTTCACGGCGAAGGGGCGGAGGTCGGCGTGACGCGGCCGCATCCCGTCCTCGACCAGGGTGGGGATGGTCGAGAGCATGACGACCGGCTGGGCGATCCATCCGCGCGGGTCCGCGACCAGACGTGATCGCAGCGCCGCCAGCTCGGAAGGCGAGGCATCCGGTCCGACGACCAGACCCTTGCCCCCCGAACCGTCGACGGGCTTCACGACGAGCTCGTCGAGGCGGTCCAGCACCTCCTCGAGCGCGCCCGGATCTTCCAGCCGCCAGGTGTCGACGTTCTTGAGGATCGGCTCCTCCGCCAGGTAGTACCGGATGAGGTCGGGCACATAGGTGTAGAGGAGTTTGTCGTCGGCGACGCCGTTGCCGACCGCGTTGGCGATCGTGACGTTGCCCAGACGCGCGGCGAGCATGATCCCGGGGGCGCCGAGCATCGAATCGGCGCGGAATTGCAGCGGGTCGAGGAAGTCGTCGTCGACGCGGCGGTAGATGACATCGACGCGCTTGGGACCCCGGGTGGTGCGCATGAAGACCTTGCCCCCGACGCACAGGAGGTCGCGTCCCTCGACCAGCTCGACACCCATGAGGCGGGCGAGCAGCGTGTGCTCGAAGTAGGCGGAGTTGTAGACGCCCGGGGTCAGCACGACGACGTTCGGGTCTTCGATCCCGCCGGGCGCGGAGGCGCGGAGGGCGGCGAGGAGCTTATTCGGGTAGTCGCCGACCGGCCGCACCCGCATCGACACGAACAGCTCGGGAAGCGTCTGCGCCATGACGCGCCGGTTGGAGATGACGTAGCTGACGCCCGAGGGCACCCGCACGTTGTCCTCGAGCACGCGCATCTCGCCGTGCTCATCGCGGATGAGGTCGATCCCGGCGACCTGGATGCGCACCCCGTTGGCGCTGTGGATGCCCGCGGCCTGACGGTAGAAGTACTGCGACGACGCGATCAGCCGCGCCGGAAGCACGCCGTCGCGCACGACGTGCCGGCTGCCGTACGCGTCGTCGAGGAACGCCTCGAGCGCCTTCACCCGCTGCTTCACGCCGGCCTCGATGCGCGACCACTCGTCGAAGTCGATGATGCGTGGCACCGCGTCGAGGGGGAAGGGGCGTTCCTCGCCCGCGAAGTCGAAGGTGACCCCCTGCGCGAGGTACGAACTGGCCAGCGATTCGGTGCGACCGCGCAGCTCGTCCTGCGTCATCTGCGCGAGCGTGCGGTACAGCTCCCGGTAGGCCGCGCGCGATTCGGCCGAGTCCCCCGGATGCGAGGGCGCACCGAACATCTCGTCGTACGCGGGAACGCCCGACGGGGTCTTCCGCGGCGCCAGCGTGGAGCCGTATCCGTCGAACAGGTCACCCATGCAGGAAGCCTAATCGCCCCCGCATTGCGGCCATGTTTCCGCCGCATCCGCGCCGGCTCCGTCCGACTTGCGTGAATCGGCGGCTAAACGAGCGCGTTTAGTCGCCGATTCACGCAAGACGAGGGGCAGCTAGGCGCCGAGGACGTGCTTGAGCTGCTCCACGGCCCAGTCGATCTCGGTCGCGCGGATGACCAGCGGCGGTGCGATGCGGATCGTCTGCCCGTGCGTGTCCTTGACGAGCACGCCCCTCGCGAGCAGGCGCTCGGCGATCTCTCGCCCGGTGCCGACGGCCGGGTCGATGTCGACCCCGGCCCACAGCCCCGCCACGCGGATGCCGGTGACCCCGTTTCCCACGAGCTCGCGGAGCTTCTCCTCGAGGTGCGCGCCCAGCGCGGTGGCGCGCTCCTGGAACTCCCCCGATGCCAGCATCTCCACGACGCGCAACCCCACCGCCGAAGCGAGCGGGTTGCCGCCGAACGTCGAGCCGTGCTCGCCCGGGCGGATGACGCCGAGCACGTCACGGTCGGCGACGACGGCCGACAGCGGCAGGATGCCGCCGCCCAGCGCCTTGCCGAGTAGGTACACGTCGGGGACGACCCCCTCGCGATCGCACGCGAACGTCGTGCCCACGCGGCCGAGACCCGACTGGATCTCGTCGGCGAGAAACAGCACGTTGTTCTTCGTCGTCATCTCCCGCACCGCGCGGAGGTACCCCTCCGGCGGAATGATGACGCCGCCTTCACCCTGAATGGGCTCGATCAGCACGGCGGCGGTGTGCTCGTCGATCGCGGCCTCGATGGCGGATGCATCGCCGTAGGGCACCCGGACGAACCCCGGAGCGTACGGGCCGAAGTCGTCGCGCGCCGTCGGGTCGTCGCTGAACCCGACGATCGTGGTGGTGCGACCGTGGAAGTTGCCGTCGGCGACGATGATGGTCGCCGCATCCGGCGCGATGCCCTTGACGCGGTACCCCCACGCGCGGGCGACCTTGATCCCGGTCTCGACGGCCTCGGCGCCGGTGTTCATCGGCAGCACGAGGTCTTTGCCGCTGAGATCGGCCAGCGCTGCGGCGAAGAGCCCCAACTGGTCGTTGTGGTAGGCGCGGCTGGTGAGCGTCAGGCGGTCGAGCTGTTCGTGGGCGGCGGCGAGGATCGCCGGGTGCCCATGCCCGAAGTTGAGCGCCGAGTAGGCCGACAGCAGGTCGAGGTAGCGCTTGCCCTCCACGTCGGTGACCCACACGCCTTCGCCACGGGAGATGACCACGGGAAGCGGCGAGTAGTTGGAGGCGACGTGCTCCTCCTCGCCCGAGATGATTCGGACGGTGCCGGTGTCCAACGACGTGCTCATCGGCTTCCTCCTCGCAGCTCCAGCGTGCAGCACTTGATCCCGCCGCCGCCGAGCAGCAGCTCCGACAGGTCGACGAGCACCGGGTGGTAGCCGCGTTCACGCAGCTGCGCCTCGAAGCCGGTGGCCCGCGGCGAGATGATGACATTGCGCCCGTCGCTCGCGGAGTTCAGCCCGAACACCGCGCCGTCGGCATCCGAGACCTGGATGGCGTCGGGGTAGCGCTCGCGGAGGATCCCCTGGCTGGGCTCGTCGAACGCGGCGGGGAGGTAGGCGATGTTCGCGCGCTCGACGCCGCCGGGGCCCTGGACCGGGTCGAGAACGGCGATCGCGGTGTCGAGGTGGTAGAACCGCGGGTCGGTGAGCGTGAGCGACACGACGTCGCGGCCGAAGACATCCCCCACCTCGCGGTGGCTGTCGCCGGTGGAGCGGAAGCCGGTGCCGGCGAGGATCGTGTCACCGACCAGAAGGAAGTCGCCCTCGCCTTCGTTGACCTCGACCGGCTCGACGACCTCGTAACCGTTGGCACGGAACCAGTCCATGAACGCCGGCCCCTCCGGGACGCGCTCGGGGAAGCGGAACTTCGCCCCGTACGCGCGTCCGTCGATGACGAAGCCGCCGTTGGCCGTGTAGACCATGTCGGGGAGACCGTCGATGGGATCGATCAGTTCGACCTCGTGCCCGAGCGCGAGATAGGTGTCGAAGAGCGTCTGCCATTGGCGGAGCGCCTTGTTCGTATCGGTGGGCCGCGTCGGTTCCATCCACGGGTTGATGCTGTAGCTGACCGTGAAATGGTCGGGCCGGCACATCAGATACCGGCGATGCTGCTGGATGCGTTCGGCGGTCGGGGCGACTGCGGGGATCTCCTGCGCGGACATACTGCTCCTCGGATCAAGGGGCGGCGGACGCTGTCCAGGGGCCCGGCGGAGCTGTACGAAGCCGGCGACACGGGCACGCCGCGTCCATTGTGCCACGGACAGGCCGCGCGGCCCAGGGTCGGCGCTCCCCCGCCGGCCGAGGGAGGTTCAGTTCGCGGTCACCACGACCTTGCCGACCGTGTGGCCGCCCTCCACCCACGCGAGGGCGTCGGATGCTTCGGACAGCGGCCACGTGCGTTCGACAGCGGGCGTGAGCCCACCGTCGGCGACCAGGCGCAGCAGTTCGGCGTTGACGGCGGGTCTCGTGACGGCGGTGATGTAGCGGAAGCGACCGCGGCTGAACAGCGCCCGCAGCATCCGGGGCACGGGCCCGAGCACGGGGTGACCCTCGCCGCCCACGACGACGATCCGCCCGTGCGGGCGGGCGAGACGTGCGAGGGCGGCCAGGGGCGGCTCGCCGGCGATCTCGACGACGGCGTCGAAGGAGCCGGCCGGAAGGTCGTCGAGCGATGTCGTCCGGTAGTCGAAGGTGCGGCTCGCGCCGCGTTCGCGCAGCACCCCTTCTGCCCGCGCGCCGCAGGTCGCCCACACCTCCGCTCCGCGGTCGGCCGCGAGCTGCACGGTGAGGGTCCCCACGCCGCCGCCCGCGCCGACGACCAGCACACGCGAGCCCGCACCGACGCGCCCGGCGTCGAGCGCGGTGACCGCCGTGTTGCCGGCGATGGGAAGCGTCGCCGCGAGGCGGGGGTCGACCGCATCCGGGATCTTCGTCAGCCGCGAGGCGGCGACGGCCACGTAGTCGGCGAGGGTCTCGGTGCCCGCACCCACGACCGCGTCACCCACCGCGAAAGCCTCGACGCCGTCGCCGAGCGCGACGACGGTGCCGGCGAGGTCCATCCCTCGCCCCCGGATGCGGGGGCGGCGCAGCCCGAGGAAGAGGCGCAGCAGGCGAGGCTCGCCCGTCATGAGATGCACGTCGCCGGAGTTCAGCGACACCGCAGACATGCGCACCAGCACCTGATCGCGCCGGAGCGGCGGGATCGGCGCGCTCTCGGGCGTCACTGCGGATGCGGAGCCGTACGCGTTCTGGCGCCAGACGGTCCTGGTGCGCGGCAGGGTCTCGGGAAGCATGTCAGTCCTCGGGGTAGGAGAAGACGTCGTCGAGCGGAACGCCGAAGACGCGGGCGATGCGGAAGGCGAGCTCGAGGGTCGGGGAGTACCGGCCCTGTTCGATCGCGAGAAGGGTCTGGCGTGTGACGCCGACACGAGCGGCCAGGTCGGCCTGCGTCATGTCGCCGTGCGCGGCGCGAAGGCCCCGGATGTCGTTGGTGACGAGGGTGGGCTTGACCATCAGACGAGGCCCCGCCGGTACACGATGACCCGCGCGATGCCGCCGACGACCGCCGACAGCGCGAACCCGAAGAAGATCGTGTTCGCGATCCAGAACCACTCCGCCTCGACGGCGCACAGCACGATGGCGCCGAGACCGGCGATGACGGGGAAGGCCTGACCGACACGATCCCCCATGCGGGCGATGTCACGATCGCGCTGGTCGGAGCGACCGACGCCGTCGGGCTCCCGCATCCCGGCGACGATGCCCCACAGGATGCTGACGAGGATGCTCGTCACGATCGTGATGCCGATCGTCCACAGCATGATGGGGGCCCAGTCGACCTCGGCCAGCGGGCCCCCGCCGGCCTGGGTGAGCACGACGATCACGTACACCGGCAGCGCGACGATCGTCACGAGCAGACTCACCCAGGTGTTGCGCTCCTCGTAGACCATGACATCCTCCGATGTAAAGAATTTCTGACATCGCCAGGATGGCATCGCCCGTCGGGCGTGTCAAGAATTATTTACACCCTCGGGAGCAACGCCGTTCTCTGTCACCCGCCGAGAAGCGTCCTATCCGGTATCCGCCATCTTCACCGTGAGCTGGACCTCCACCGTCGCACCGCCCGGCAGGGACGATACGCCGATCGCCGATCGCGCCCCCCGTCCCTGGGTGCCGAGGCGGTCTTCGATGACTTCGGACGCCGCGTCGGCGACGCGGGCGTGATCTTCGAAATCGTTTGAGGCGTTGATGTAGACGGTCAGCGAGAGGCATTGCGTCAGGTGGCGCCCGGCGGGGACCACCCCCTCGGCCACCGACAGGGCGTTGGTCGCTGCCAGGGCTGCGGCAGCTCGCGCTTCCTCGACCGAGCAGTCGATGCCGACCTTCCCCCGCCATACGAGCCGCCCGTCGACACGGGGGGTGATGCCGGCAGTGACGACGAGGTCGTTCGCCACGACCGCCGTCCGATAGATGCCCTGCGCCGCGACGTCGGCCATCGGCTAGAACCGGTCCGAGAAGTCGACCAGCCGCTCGACGGCTGCAACGGCCGCCGCGTGGCTCTGGGAGAAGTTCAGTCGGAAGCCGTCCGGGTAGTCGCCGAACTCGAACCCTCGCGTCACCGTCACGCCACACTCCACGCGGAGACGGTCCACGAACTCATCGAGCCGTCCCTCGACCGAGAGGGAGTGGAGGAACATGTAGCTGCCGCCCTCGGTGAGCCGGGCCGACACGGTCCGGCTCTCTCGAATCACTCCGGCGATGTCATCGCGGATGCTCTGATGCGCTGAGACTCGCGACTCCAACCATCCAGCGGGCTCGGCCAGCCAGCTCATCAAGGCGGCCTGGGAGTAGCCGGGAGCGCGGAGCGTCACGATCCCTTGCAGGCTCTCCATCCGGCTCACCAGCTCCGCGGGGCCGATCGCCACCCCGAGCCGGAGCCCGGACAGCGATTCTGTCTTCGACGGCCCCATGAGCGTCGTGACGCGTGTCGAGGCGCCCGGTAGCGTCCGCAGGTGAGTGAACGGCCGTTGATCGAAGATCTGTCTGCAGTACAACTGGTCGACGATGACATGAGCGCCGTACGACTCCGCGAGGGCGTAGACGTCGCTGAGGTGGGTTGCGTCGTAGATCACCCCCGTCGGATTGTTGGGGTTCGAGAACACGAGAAGTCGCGAGCCCGCCGAGAAGGCTCGCTCCAGAGCAGCCAGGTCGAGCACGCCCGGCTCACCAGCGTCGCGATAGGAGAGGGGGATCTCCACGGGACGGGCTTCCAGGTAGCCCGTGATCTTCCGGTAGGCGAAGTAGTCGGGAGTCACTATCGCGACCCCGGCGCCGCGTTCCACGATGGAGGACATCGCGAGGTACAGGCTGGCCTGGGTGCCCGCGCTGATCAACAGTTCCGAGGCCGGATCGATGTCGGCTCCTGTCAGATCGGCCAACCGTCCCGCGAGTGCCGCGCGCACCGTGCCGTGGCCGCGGTACGGCGAGTACGCCCACGTCCCGCCGTCATCGATGGCCCTCGCCACGGCCGTGATCGCGGGCGCTGGCGGGGGAAACGCGTCCACGTCTCCGTGCGAGAAGTCGACGGCGCGGCTGTCGCCAATCCCTCCGGTGCTCTCCTGCTGACCCGGGGAGTGCGAAGGGTCCAGATGCGCGAAGCGCAGGGGAGCTGACGTCACTGTTTCTCCGATGATGCGTGTGATGGCGTCCGACGCGACTACCTCGTAGCGGAGGCTTCGTCGGACGCCTCCCACTTTGATGGGCGTAATGCTGAATGTCAACATCCGGCGGGATGTCAAACTGTCTTCCATGAGCGAGCAGCGCCTTGGCCGTGTATCTCACCGCGGCATCGCCGAAGAGGCAGCGTCCCTGATCCGGAGGGCGATCTTCGAGGGCAGGTTCGAGCCGGGCGAGATGCTCCGAGAGGTCGAGCTGGCCGCCTCTCTCGGCGTCAGCCGAGGCTCCGTACGCGAAGGACTCGGGCAGCTCGAGCGGGAGGGCATCGTCGTGACGGGATGGCATCGCCCCTCTCGAGTCATCGACATCAGCGCGCCCGACGCGGTCGAACTCTACGAACTCCGCGTCGCGCTCGACCGTCTCGCCGCCAGTGGCGCCGCAAGATTCGGGCAGACGGACAAGATCGCATCGGCGTTGCGCGACCTGGAGCGGGCTGTCGACGCCCACGCGAGCATCGAGGAGCTGTTGGAGCTGGACCTGCGGTTCCACGATGCCATTTACGTCGCCGCGCACAACGGACGGCTGCTCCACGCATGGCAGACGATCCGGTCTCAGATCCAGTTCTTCCAGACCCGACGCGTCCTGTCGGATGTGGATGACTATCGCAAGCGCATCGTCAGCGAACACGGCGAGCTGCTGCGCCTGATCGCCGACGGCGCGAGCACGGAGCTCGACGACTACGCCGCGCGGCATGTCTCCAGCGCACTCGGCGTGCTCTTGGCGGGCCTTTCGGACGGGAAGGAGTAAAATCGCGTTAACGCATGACGATCGAAGGTTCAGCAGATGTTGAAGGACTACCTGGGGCGCTCGGTCCAGACGGGCGTGGCGCTGGTCAACACCTTCGATCCGGTGACGGGTGAGGATGCCCTCGACACCATCTCCCAGTCGGCTCACCTCCTGCGCGAGCTGCAGTGGGAGGGCACGGATTCGCTGACCCCGCTCGATCATGCGTGGCTGAGGAGATGGCGACACGAGCTGCGCGCGATCTTCGACACCGAAGACGAGACCCAGGCCGTGGACATCTTGAACGGGTTCCTCGACGCCGCCGCATCCAAGCCACGCATGACCAACCACGACGGTGAGTGGCACTGGCATTACTCGCGGGTCGGCGCACCGCTGCGCGACCGCGTGACCACGGCGACGGCGGTGGCTCTGTTGTCCGCGATCGCCGACGGTGCGCTTCCCCGCATGCGGACATGCGAGGGCGTCGACTGCAGCCGGGTCTTCGTGGACACGTCTCGTCCGGGTACGCGGCTCTATTGCGAACCTGCTGGCTGCGCCAATCGCGCCCACGTGCGGGCCTTCCGGTCCCGGGTGCGGACGCAAGCTTCGCGAGGTAATTAGTAATTTGCTCTTGACACCTTACGAAGTCGTCTAGTTCCATGGGTGACCTCCGCACCTTCAGTCGTGCGGAGCTCTTCACACCACGAACGGAACAACGCATGCCGCATCCTCCGGCCGCCCCGCTGCCTGCTCGCCCGAAGGTCATCACGTTCGACACCTACGGCACGCTCATCGACTGGGACGGTGCGCTCAAGGCCTATCTCGTGATGCTCTTCGGCCCCGGGTTCGACGTGGAGAGCTTCTACGCCAGGTGGTATTACAGCCACGCCCTTCCTGCCGTGACGGACGAACCCTTCAAGATCTACCGAGAGCTGCTCGCCGACACGATGCTCGCGGCGTGCGCGGCGGAGGGAGTCGAGATCACCGAGGAACAGGCCGCTCGGCTCGGTGACGTCATGGCCGACGCACCGCCGTTTCCCGACACGATCCCGGTGCTCGACGTCCTCCGTCGCGCCTTCCCCCTGGGGACCATCTCCAACAGCCAGAAGGACATCCTCGACTCGAGCGCCCGACGCATGAACGACCCGTTCACGCACGCCATCACGGCCGAGGTCGTCGGTGCGTACAAGCCCGCAGCCGAGCTGTTCGAGCTGATCCTCGACCGCGCAGGCGCGGAGCCGCACGAGGCCGTCCACGTCGCCCAGTCGCAATACGTGGATCTGCCCCGGTCGGTCCCCATGGGCATCCCGACCATCTGGATCAATCGCAACTCTCAAGCCCTCCACCCTGATCATCCGGCCCCGACGCTCGTGCTGCCGAACCTGCTCGGCGTACCCGACGCCCTCGGCCTGCCGCGCGGCTGAGCCACTGCATCCCGCGAACCCGGACAGAGGAACGACGCCCATGACGAACAACCGGACTGCTGAACTGGTCTCCGCCCTGCACCACTATCGGTACGACAGTGTCCCCGAGAGCGCCCGAGCAAGCGCGAAGAGAGCCCTGACGGATGCGCTCGGGGCCTTGATGGCGGCAACGAGCAGCGAGTACCCCGTCATCGACCAGCTTCGAAGCTACGTGGGGATGACCGAGGGTCGCGCCTCGAGCGTGTTCGGAACCGTCGATCGCACCGACCCGTCGACGGCCGCGCTGTTGAACGGCACGCTCGCCTACTACTGCGATATCGAGAGCCACCACGCGAGTGCGAACGTCCACGCGATCGCCGTCGTCGCACCGGCCGCGTTGGCCGTGGCGGAGAGCGAGCACTCGTCAGGGAAGGAACTGCTCGCAGCGGTCGTCGGGGGAATCGACGTGGCGGCGCGCGTGTCATACGCGCTCGGGCCGGCCGAGATGTACGCGCGAGGGCTTCACCCGAGCACGATCGCGGGCACGGTCGGCGCGGCCGTGGCGGCGGGGCTGCTGCTGAAGCTGGACGACGAGCAGTTCCTCAACGCACTCGGACTCGCGGGGACCAGCGCCTGCGGTCTCCTCTCGTGGGTCGACGACCCGTCGGAGCAGTCGCGGCCGCTCAACATCGGGCTCGCCTCCCAGGCCGGCACTCAGGCGGCCCTCCTCGCCAGGCACGGTTTCAAGGGTCCCGACGACATCCTGGGCGGCAAATACCCGTTCGGCCTGGCCTTCACGGGCCAGTGGGACCAGGATGCGCTGCTCGCGCAGATCGGCGAGCGTTACGAAGTGGAGCATCTTTTCTTCAAGCGCAACAGCTGCTGCGTCTTCATCCCCGCCGGACTCGACGGGCTGACAGCGATCCTCCGCGAGGAGAGCATCGATCCCTCGCAGATCGATCGAGTGGATGTGCGCTCGCCGCAATCGTCATACCACGTCGTCGACAACAACCCGCTGCGGTCGCACTGCATGCAGTACGTGTTGGCGGTTGCCGCATATCGGGGCGCCGTGACGTTCGCCGACATCATGACCGATCGGCGCATCGAGGACTCCGCGGTCAAGAGCCTGTCCGAGCGGGTGTTCGTCACGGGGGACTCCTCTTTCGACGTCGATGCCGCGACCGAAGGACAGTCCGTCGCTTCGGTGACCACCGTGACGCTGCGGGACGGTTCGACCCACACCCGAGATGTGCCTCACCCGCTGGGCAGCCCCGCCAATCCGCTCTCGGACGACGCCCTGCGCGAGAAGTTCTTCGTTCTGACCGAACCGGTGCTGACGCCGGCGGACGCCGACCGACTGCACCGGATGCTCGTCGAGATCGAGGAGCTCGACGACGTCGCCGCGCTGGCGACCTTGATGGGGGCAGAATCCGCCTCCCGCTGACCCCCGCCTCGATCACGGCAGTGACCGATTCGCCGGCTCCGGCCACCCGAACGAAGGATCCGTTGAAGATGTCCCATATCGTCGCATTCCGACACGCCGCTCTGATCGACGGGACCGGACGGGCACCCGTTCCCGACTCGACCGTCGTCGTCGTGGACGGACGCGTCGCCGCGACCGGACCGTCGGCGTCCGTCGACGTGCCCGCCGGTGCGGAGGTGCACGACTACTCCGGCGGCTACCTGATTCCGGGTCTCATGGATGCCAACGTTCACCTCGTTTCGGCTCGGACACCCGACACGCTGCTGGAGTTCGAGGGCAGGTACGACCAGCTCGCCCTCGAGGCGGCCGAGCTGGCGCTGAAATACGGCCTCACCACGGTCTTCGACACCTGGGGACCGGCGCGACCGCTGGTCGCCGCGCGCGACGCCGTCGCGAGCGGGCAGCGCGTGGCGGCGCGGTTCTTCTGCGGTGGCAACATCCTCGGTCTGAACGGTCCGATGTCCGAGGACTTCTTCAGGTCGGGCCTCACCTTCGAGCCCGAGACCAAGAAGCGGATCAACGATCAGTGGGAGGTGGGGTGCGGCGCCGGCCTGATCTCGATGACGATCGACGAGATCGGCGACGCGGTGACCGCGTACATCCGCGACACCGGCGTGGACTTCGTCAAGTACGCCGCGTCCGACCACCGCATGGAGCGCTATCTCCTGTTCTCCGAGAAGGCGCAGCGAAGGATCGTCGAGTCCGCGCACGCCGAGGGGCTGCTGGTCCAGGCCCATACGACGTCTGTCGAGTCCCTCCGCATGGAGGTCGAGGCGGGCGCCGACCTGCTTCAGCATCCCGACATCACCGGCCCCCGAGCCATCCCGGAGTCGCTGATGGACGTGGTCGTCGACCGGCAGCTGCCGTGCATGGCGCTGTTCCTCACCGAGCGGCACCTGGGCTGGCTCGCCGAGGCGAGACCGGAGGATGGCGCTCGTCTCGGGATCGCCGACCAGAACAACCGCACCTTCATCAACCGGGGCGCCCGCGTGCTCCTCACGACGGATGCGTTCGCCTACGGGCGCCGGGTGAAGAGCCACCCGGGCTTCCGCCCGGGCGTTCTCGAGGACTCCGTGCCCGACATGCCGACTCAGATCGGCTCGGCGCACTTTCTGTGGCTCGAGGCGGCGTGGGAGCGCGGCATGGATCCGATGGAGATCCTGCGGTCCGCGAGCTCGCACATCGCCGACGCATACGGCAAGGGAGACCGCTACGGCACGGTGACGCCCGGCAAGGTCGCCGACATGGTCGTCCTCGACGGCGACCCCCTGGCGGCGGCCGAGAACTATCAGCGGATACGGGACGTCATCAAGGACGGACAGGTCGTCGATCGCGCCGCTCTTGCGACGAACCTCCTGCTCGCAGACGACCCTCACGCCACGGCGTAGAAGGAGGCGACAAAGACACAGATCCCCGTTCGCGCTGCTGATGTTGACATTCGACATCCAGCGTCTTACCGTCTGTTCCAGGGACCGAGCCGAGGCCCGGATCCCGTTCCCGACGCAGAGGCACTCGCTCTGTGAAGCAACCGGCACCGCAATCCCACCCCTCTCGGGTCGGCGCCCGCGCCACCCGCCTCACCTTTTGGAGAACGATGAAGTTCCACACTGCTAGCCGGGCCGCCGTCGCGGCGCTGGCGCTCGCGGTCGCACTGACCGCGTGTTCCTCGGGCAAGACAGAGACCGGCGACGAAGTCTCGAGCCTGACGATCGACAAGTCCTTCGACCTCAAGACGCTCGACCCCGGTCGTCAGTACGAGCCCACCGGCTCGTTCATCGCTCACGCGCTCTACGAGACCCTGCTCACGTTCGACGGCAACGACGTCAGCAAGGTCGTGCCGGGCCTGGCGTCGCTGGAACAGGCTCCCGACGACAGAACGTTCACCCTGACGCTGGAGGGTTCACCCGAGTTCTCCGACGGCACGCCCATGACGGCGGACGACGTCGTCTTCAGCCTCCAGCGTCTGATCGGCATGAAAGGCAATCCGTCCTTCCTGCTCGACGGCGTCACCGTCACGAAGGTGGACGACAAGACCGTCGAGCTGACGACTGAGGTCCCGAAGCCCGAACTGCCCGCGATCCTGACGAATCCGGCACTGGGGATCGTCAACTCCAGGGTCGTGATGGAAAACGGTGGCACCACGGACACGACCGACAGCGCCGAGTCGTTCCTGAACGAGACGTCCGCGGGATCGGGACCATACGTTCTCGAGTCGGCCAACATCTCGTCCAAGATCGTCCTGGAAGCCAACGAGAACTACGGCGGCACCGCGCCGACATACGACCGAGTCGTGATCGAGAACGCCGACGGCGCCACTCAGGCGATCAACATCGAGGCGGGCAGCGCCGACATCGCGCTCGACCTCTCGGCCACGCAGGCGGAGAGCCTGGACTCGTCGATCAATGTGGTCTCCGAGCCCGGCGAGGACGTCGTCTTCCTCCTGCTCAACCAGGACGAGGCGATCTCGACGATCACGAGCAACCCCGACTTCGTCTCGGCCGTGCGCAACGCGATCGACTACGACGAGCTCCTGTCGCTCGCCGGGCCGGGCACCGTCCGCGCGGGAGGGGTCATCCCCAGCATGCTGTTGGGAGCGCTCGACCCCGAGGAGGCCCCCAAGACCGACATCGACCAGGCGAAGAAGGACCTTGCCGCAAGCGGGTACAGCGGCGAGACGGTGACGCTCAGCTTCCCCAGCGACGTCAGCCTGGGCGGTGTGGAGTTCACGGTGCTCGCGCAGCGCATCCAGTCCCAGCTCGCGGAGGTCGGCATCAACGTCGAGCTCGCCCCGGCGCCGGTGGCCACCGAGCTCGACAATTACCGCAACGGCAAGGAGGCCTTCGGCCTCTGGTACTTCGGTCCGTCCTATCCCGACCCGACGTACTACTTCGCCTACACCCCGGGCGACCTGATCGGGCTTCGCACCGGGTGGGCTGCGGATGCGGATCCGACGGTGTCGGAGCTCGCCGCGGTGGCGGCGCAGGGGGGAAGCGACGAGGAGCGGCAGGCGGCTTTCGAGGAGTTGCAGCGGCAGCTTCACGTCAGCGGGCCCTGGGTGCCCCTGATCCAGCCCAGCAAGACCATCGCCGCGCGCGACGGGATCACCAACGTGGGCTACAACCTGCTGTGGACGATCGACATCGCCGATCTCGGAAAGTAATCCTTGTCTCACGTCGACTCCGCGACGCGGGTCCCGTCTCCGGCACGACCGGAAGGCGGGACCCGCTCCCCTCATCGGTTCGCCCGCTTCGCCCTGCAGCGGATCGTGACCTCGCTGCTCCTGATGATCGGGGTCACCCTCGTGACCTTCGCGCTCACGACCATCGTGCCCGGAGATCCCATCGCCGCTGCTCTCGGAGAGCGCGCCGCCGATGACCAAGCCACCGTCGCGCAGTTCAAGGTCGAGCACGGGCTCGACCAGCCGCTGCCGGTGCAGTACGCCAACTACATGCTGCACCTCGTGCAGGGGGATCTCGGGGTGTCGATCACGACGCGCAAGGCCGTGGCGTCCGACCTGAGCGAGGCACTGCCCGCGACGATCGAGATCGCGATCGGCGCGATCCTGCTGAGCGTGATCATCGGCGTCACCCTCGGCACCGTCGCCGCTTACCGCCGAGGAAGAGCGACCGACCAGGCCCTTCGGCTGGTCTCCCTCGCCGGACTGAGCGTCCCCACGTTCTGGCTGGCCCTCGTGGCCTATTACCTGCTGTTCTTCAAACTGCGCATCGCTCCCTCCTCCGGGCGGTTGAGCAGCGACTTCACCTCGCCGCCGCATGTCACGGGCCTGTACACCGTCGACTCACTCCTCGCCGGCCAGCTCGATACGTTCCTCGACGCGGCCTGGCATCTCACACTCCCCGTGCTCGTGCTGACGCTCTACACCGTCGGGCTGTTGACGCGCTTCGTGCGGACGGCCGTGCTGGAGGTCCTGGATCAGGACTACGTCCGGGCTGCGCAGGCCAAAGGGCTCCCCCGCCGCACGGTCGTCTCGTACGTCCTGCGGGGCGCCAGCGTCCCCATCCTCACCGTCGTCGGTCTCGCCTTCGGCACCCTTCTCAGCGGCACGGTGCTCGTCGAGGCGGTCTTCGGATGGCCCGGCATCGGCACATACGCCTACAAGGCAGCCTCGCATCTGGACCTGCCGGGCGTGATGGGCGTCGGTGTCGTCATCGGACTGATCTACCTGCTGGTCAATCTCGCCGTCGATCTCCTCTACGGCGTCCTCGATCCCCGAGTGAGGCTCGCATGACGGACATCATGGAGCGCACGACGCCGCTCATCCCCCGACGGCGACTGCTGCCGTCGCTCGGCGGCTGGTCGGGCTCGGTCGGCGTTCTCGGCGCCGCGATCGCCGTCGGATGGATCGTCGTCGCGATCCTCGCACCGCTCATCGCGCCCTATGACCCGCTCGCTCAGAACCTGCCGGTTCTCCACGCGCCGGGGCCCGACATGATCATGGGCACGGACGCCCTCGGTCGGGACGTCTTCTCCCGCCTTGTCTATGGCGCCCGCGTCACGATCCCGCTGGCGCTCCTGCTGGTCACCGCCAGCGCCCTCCTCGGCGCGATCATCGGATCGATCGCGGGCTACTTCGGCCGGTGGTTCGACGAGGGGCTGATGCGACTGACCGATCTCGTCATGGCCTTCCCGACAGTGATCCTCGCAATGGTCATCGCCGCGTCTCTCGGCGCCACCCTCGTCAACGCGGCCATCGCCGCGCTCATCGTGTCGTGGCCCGGGTACGCCCGTCTGACCCGCAGTCTCGTGCTCGGCCTGCGCACCTCCAACTACGCCATCTCCGGGCGGCTCCTCGGCCTCTCGCCGACCAGATCTCTCTTGCGAGACATCGCGCCCAACATCCTGGCGCCGGTCGTCGTCCTCATGACCCTCGACATCGGCACGGCGATCCTGCTGCTTTCGGGCCTGTCTTTCCTCGGACTCGGCGCCAAGCCGCCGACTGCCGAGTGGGGCTCGATGGTGTCGGATGCAATGCAGAACTTCAACTCCTGGTGGCTCGGAGTCTTTCCCGGATTGGCGATCCTGACGGTCGTGGCCGCGTTCAACTTCATCGGCGACGCGTTGCGCGATCGCCTCGATCCGCGATCCCACATCAATCGGGACGGCGGGCGCGCACTGTGACCGGCTCCTCGGCGCTCACGATCAGCGGGCTGACGATCGCGCTGCGCAACGGACAGAAGATCGTCGACTCACTGGACCTCACCCTGACCCGGGGAACGGTGCACGGGATCGCCGGCGAATCGGGCTCCGGAAAGACGATGAGCGCCCTCGCGGTGCTCGGTCTCCTGCCCTCGGCCATGAAGTCGACCGGCAGCATCACGCTGTCCTCCCCGCACGGGAACGTGGAACTGATCGGCGCGCGGCCGGCGACGCTCAACGCCGTCCGCGGCCGCCGCGTCGCGATGATCTTCCAGGACCCCTCCACGAGCTTGCACCCGCAGCTCAGCATCGGCCGTCAGCTCACGGATCACGTGCGCCACCATCTATCGCTCTCCTCGCGGGAGGCCGGAGCCAGAGCTGTCGCGCTCCTGGAGAGAGTGGCCGTTCCGGATCCCGAGACGGCCATGAAGAAGTACCCTCATCAGTTCTCCGGCGGCCAGCGCCAGCGGATCGCCATCGCGGTGGCGCTCGCGTGCGACCCGGAGGTGCTGTTGGCGGACGAGCCGACCACGGCGCTGGATGTGACAGTGCAGGCGGGTGTTCTGCGCCTCCTCCGCGGGCTCGTCGACGAGACGGGCCTCAGTCTGCTGTTCGTCACCCACGACCTCGGCGTGATGAGCGCGATCGCCGATCACGTCTCGGTCATGCGCTCGGGAGTCGTGGTCGAGAGCGGACCGCGCGCTCGGATCTTCGCCGACCCGCAGCACGAGTACACCAGGTCGCTTCTGGAAGCCCTGCCCGGTTCGACCCTCGAGGAAGATCCCGCGTCTCTGGTCGAGCAGCTGCTGCATGACGGAGAGCGCGCGGAGGGAGTCGCATCGTGAACAGGGGACTGATCGTGTCCGACCTCGTCGTCACGTACGGCGGGCGTCACCCGCTCCGCGCGGTCGACGGCGTCTCACTGACGGTCGCCCCGGGTGAGGTCGTCGCCCTCGTCGGAGAGAGCGGATGCGGCAAGTCCAGTCTCGCCCGCGCCGTCGTCGGTATCGAGCGGCGTGCTTCCGGAACGGTGCGGCTCGGCGACGGGGAGGTGCCGGTTCTGGGGCTGCGGACGCGGGCGCCGGCCATGACATCGATCCAGATGGTGTTCCAGGACCCCAACTCGTCACTCAATCCGCGCCGGCGCGTCGGCAAGCAGATCGCCGACGGCATCCGAGCTGCAGTCGCTCGGGGCGATGAGACGTCCTCCGTCGAGCACTGGCTCGGGCAGGTGGGGCTCGAGTCATCCGCGGCGAGGCGCTACCCGCATGAGTTCTCGGGCGGTCAGCGCCAGCGCCTCGCGATCGCTCGGGCCATCGCGGCGCGCCCTCGTATGCTGATCGCGGACGAGCCGATCTCGGCGCTCGACGCCTCGACACAGATGAGCGTGGCGGCGCTCATGAGGAGCCTGTGCGAAGGAGTGGAATCGGGGATGCTCTTCATCTCCCACGACCTCTCGGTCGTTCGCCGGATCGCGCACCGCACCGTGGTGATGTACCGGGGTCGCGTCGTCGAGTCGGGTGACACGGAGACGATCTGGCGGGATCCGCGGCATCCGTACACCCAATCCCTGTTGCGGGCGATCCCCGTTCCCGACGGCGCGGGGCGCCTTCCCCACGCCCCGGACGACCGCGATCGGGCGACGTGGGACGTCGACCTGCCCCGTGCGCGGGAGAGGACGGTCGTGTGAGCATCCGGTCGGTATCGGACGAGCCCCACACGCCGCGGGTGCGAGTGATCGGTCTGGGCGGGACGATCGCATCGACCGCCGCCGCAGGGGAGCCCGGCGTCTCGCCGCGGCTCGGAGCGGCGTCGCTGCTCGAGGCGCTGCCCCCGATGCCCGACGTCGAGCTCTCTGCCACCTCGTTTCGGCAGATGCCCTCGAGCGACCTCACGATGAAAGACGTGATCGCGCTCGCTGACGAGATCCGATCGAGTTTGGACGAGGGCAGCGACGGTGTGGTGATCACCCAGGGCACGAGCACGATCGAGGAGGTCGCCTTCGCGGTGGATCTTCTCGTTCGATCGCCGAAACCCATCGTGTTCACCGGCGCGATGCGCAATCCCGCTCTCCCCGGTGCGGACGGCCCCGCGAACCTCCTGGCAGCGATTCGCGTCGCCCGATCCTGCGAGGCCCGGAATCTGGGGTCCGTGGTGGTGATGAACGATGAGATCCATGCTGCCCGGTGCGTTCGCAAGTCTCATACCTCGAACCCCGGGGCCTTCCAGTCGTTCGGAGTGGGCCCCCTCGGGTGGGTCTCAGAGCAGCAGCCCGTGATCCTCACGAGGCCCGCACCGCTTCAGCCGCTTCCCGACGCGGTGCGAGACGATGCGCCGTCCGTCGCCCTCCTCCGCATGGCGCTCGGTGACGACGGGCGGCTCATCGGGACCGTCACCGACCTCGGCTATCAGGGTCTGGTGGTGGAGGGTTTCGGGGGCGGGCATGTGCCCCGGGGCGTGGTCTCCCTTCTGGAGCAGACCGCAGCGCGCATCCCCGTGGTCCTGTCATCCCGCACGGGTGCAGGGACTGTCCTGTCCCGGACGTATGGCTTCGCGGGAAGCGAGCAGGACTTGCTCGCGAGGGGCCTCGTGAGCGCTCAGCGGTTGGACGGTCCGAAAGCGCGCGTCCTCTTGACGCTGTGCCTGCAGTCCAGGTCGAGCACAGCCGAGGTCGCCGATCACTTCCGCCGGATCGCTGCCTCCGCGTAGCCGCTCTGCCGATTCTTCTCGCGCGGACGAGATCTGAAAGAGCCTTGCAGATCGGGGGGTCGCCTCGTAGTCTGAAAATCTCTTTCAGATTGGAGCATCATGGCCGAGAACCGCCGCCGCGTCGCCGACGCGAGCACGCTCGCCGCGCTCGCGCATCCGGTGCGTCTGGATGTACTCAGCTTCCTGATGTCAGCGGGGCCGGCCACCGCCTCGGCCTGCGCTCGTGCGGTCGGCGACACTCCTTCCAACTGCAGCTACCACCTGCGGGTGCTCGCAGGGCACGGGCTCGTCGAGCCGGCGCCGTCGACCGACGGACGGGAGCGCCCGTGGCGGGCGACGGTCACGGGTCTGGAAAGCGACCTCGATGCCGCCGACCCGGATGTCGCGGCCGGGGCGGCCGCCGTCGCCGCGGCGGAGCTGCGACTGGACTTCCAGCGCGCACGCGAGCACCTGCGCACGCGCGACACGCTGCCGCCGCAGTGGCGGGGCATCGAAGCGCACATGACCTACGGCCTGCGCGTCACGCCCGAGGAGGTCCAGGCCCTCGTCGGGCAGATCGACGCGCTGCTGCGTCCGTTCATCGCCGCCACGCGCACCGATGCGCCCGATGGCTCGGCCGTCGTCTCGGTGTCGACGCTGGCCTATCCTCGACCCACGTTCGACCACCGTGAGCACTGAATCCCCGACGCGCAGCGCGTTCACCGTCGTCTCCTTCCGGCGGCTGTGGGCGGCCGGGCTCGTCTCCGACGCCGGCGACTGGCTGCTCTTCGTCGCGCTGCCGCTCGTGGTTCTGCAGCTGACAAGCTCCGCCCTCGGCACAGCGGTCGCCTTCCTGCTGGAGCTCGCACCCGCCGTCGTGCTCGCTCCCCTCGCCGCCCGCCTTGCGCAGCGGTACGACCGGCGCCGGGTCATGGTGCTCGTCAACGTGGGGCAGGCGGTCGCCCTGCTGCCGCTCCTCCTCGTGGACGCCGTCGACGACGTCCCGCTGCTGTTCGCGGTGATCGCCGCGCACGCCTCCCTTGCGGCGCTCTTCGAGCCCGCCAAGAACTCGCTTCTCCCCGACCTCGTCGGTCCGCACCAGCTGGTCTCGGCGAATGCGCTCATCGGGTTGAACCAGAACCTCGGGCGTTTGGCGGGCGGGCCCGTGGGCGGCCTGCTGCTCGCCTTCGGGGGCCTGGGCGTCGTCGTCCTCGTCGACGTCGCGACCTACCTCGTCTCGGCGGCGCTCATCGCGACGGTCCGGCCGGCGAACGCGTCGCTCGCCGCAGCCCACGACGCGGGCGGCGTCTGGGCGGCCCTGCTCCTGCCCCGCCTTCGCGCCGTGTTCGGCATGATCGTCCTGGCGAGCGTCGCCCAGGGCATGTTCCAGGTGCTGTTCGTGCTGTTCGTCGTCGGTCCGCTCGGCGGCGGTGAGGCCGACGTCGGGCTCCTTCGCGGCATCCAGGCCGTCGGCGCCATCGCCGCCGGGCTTGCGCTGGGCATCCTCTCCCGGCGCGCGGATGCCACGGCTCTGGCCGCGGGCAGCACGCTGGCGTTCGGCCTCCTGTCGCTTGCCGTGTGGAATCTGCCGCTGATCACGACGGAGCTCTGGCCCTATGTGGTGCTGTTCGCCGTCGTCGGAGCCCCCGGCGTGGTGATGGTGACGGCGTTCGTCAGCCGCCTTCAGGGGGAGACCACTCCGAGCGAGCGCGGCCCCGTCTTCGCGGCGATGGGCGTGCTGTTCGCGGTCGGGCAGGGCGCCGGGCTTCTCCTCGGCGGGCTGGCCGAGAGCACGGTCGGGCTGTGGCCCCTTCTGCAGCTTCAGGGCGCGCTCTACCTCGCCGCCGGGCTCGTCGGCCTCGTAACCCTGCGCCGCCGCGTCGACGACTGAACTCCTCAAACTCCCCGCCGCGCGCCCCGAGCCGGCACCCGCGGGGCCCGATGTCGAGGAGTTGTGTCGACGGCTGGGCCGGCCACGCCGGGTCGACCGCTGGGCGGGCTCCCTCGGGTCAGATGACGGCGGTGCTCCACGGATCGCGGTTGCCGTAGCGGTGCGCCGTGATCGATATCGACTGCTCGCGCAGGAACGGCAGCAACTCGATGCGGCCCGCCGTCGTCACCTCGTCGGCGTACACCGCGACATCCGGGTCGCCGTCGAGGGCAGTCGCGAGGGCGCGGGAGAGCTTAGCGACGGTCTCGGCGGCGCCCACGAGACGCACGCGGGCGGGGCGAGGGCCGGATGCCTCATCGGCCACCGCCGCCAGGATGTCGCCGGCCCCGCCGATCCGCTCGAGCCACTCCTCGTCGCTCTCGACCGAGACGGCGACGCCCAGTTCACCCAGCGATCGGCGGACCCCCGCGGGGAGCCCGACCGGGGCGCTGAGGCCGAACGCCCCGCCGGCTCGCACCCCGGCGACGACCACGCGCAGCACGGCCTGCCACGACGCATCCGCCGTGGCCCGCACGGCGACCTCGACGGGCCGGTAGCGCAACAGGTTCCGTTCGACGCCGAGGCGCGAGACGTCCTTCACGCGGCCGAACTCACGGTCCCAGGCGAGAGCGTCCGACAGCGCTCCCCGACGGAGCCATTCGAACGCCTCGAAGCCGAGGGAGGACTGCGCCGACTCGATGAGGCTCGTGATGCGTGAGTCGAGGCCCCGCAGATGCAGCGTCGACGACGTCGGGCCGCCCGCGCTCGCCCGCCACGAGCCGAGACCGATCAGGTAGTTGGGGCCGCCCGCTTTGGCGCCCGGGCCCACCGACGAGCGCTTCCACCCGCCGAACGGCTGCCGTTGCACGATCGCCCCGGTGATGCCGCGATTGACGTAGAGGTTCCCGGCCTCCACGCGATCCAGCCACAGCGCGAGGTCATCCGGATGCTGGGTGTGCAGGCCCGCCGTCAGCCCGTACGCGACGGCGTTCTGCATCTCGATCGCGTGCGCGAGCGACGATGCGTGCAGGATGCCGAGCACCGGCCCGAAGAACTCTTCGCGGTGGAAGCGCGAGCCCGGGGCGACGCCGGTGCGGATGCCGGGGGTCCAGTACCGACCGGCCTCCTCGACGCCGAAGTCGAGCTCGCGCGGCTGCACGAGCCACCGTTCGCCGTCGCCGAGCGTGGTCAGCGCCCAGCGGAGCTTGCCCGTGGGCTCCTCGATCAGCGGGCCCACCTCGCTGAGCGGGTCGGACGACGGCCCCACCCGCAGTGACGTCGTCGCGTCGACGAGCTGCTGGGCGAAACGGCGCGAGCGCGCCACCGGGCCGACGAGGATCGCGAGCGACGCGGCGGAGCATTTCTGCCCCGCGTGACCGAAGGCGCTGCGGACGACATCGGATGCGGCGAGGTCGAGGTCGGCCGAGGGCATCACGACGATCGCGTTCTTGCCGCTGGTCTCGGCGAGGAGCGGCAGGTCGGGCCGCCACGTGCGGAAGAGCCGTGCGGTGTCCCACGAGCCGGTGAGGATGACACGGTCCACGGCCGGATGCTCGATGAGCGTGCGGCCGAGCGTCTCCTCGTCGATGTCGACCAGGGCGAGCAGCTCGCGCGGCACGCCCGCCGCCCACAGCGCCTCGGCGATCACCGCAGCACAGCGCCGCGCCTGAGGTGCGGGCTTGAAGACGACGCCCGACCCGGCGGCGAGCGCCGCGAGCGCCCCGCCGGCGGGGATGGCGAGGGGGAAGTTCCACGGCGGCGCGACCACGGTCACGCGAGCCGGCTCGAACACCGCGCCGGGGACGCGGTCGAGCTCGCGCGCGGTGGCGGCGTAATAGTCCGCGAAGTCCACGGCCTCGCTCACCTCGACGTCGGCCTCGGCGAAGACCTTGCCGGTCTCGGATGCGGCCACCTCGATGAGAGTTCCCCGACGGGCGGCGAGGATCCGCGCGGCGCGCTCCAGGACGCCCGCGCGGTCGGCGGCCGGTCGCGAACCCCAGGACGATGCGGCGTCGCGCACGCTCGTGACGACCGAGTCGAGGGCGGCTGCATCCGCCACCCGGGCGTCGGCTATCGCGGCGTCGCCGGCGGTGGACACCGCGACGCGGGCCAGCACCTCGGCCGCCCATGCCCGGTTGCCGGCGAGCGCCGGGTCGGAGTCGGCGGCGTTTCGGAACCCGGGCGCGCCCGCGGCATCCGGAGCCACCTCCGACTCCCGCTCGGAGAAGACCGCCGTCTCGACGAACGCCTCGCCGCCGAAGAGCACTCGTGCCGGATCCTCCTCGGGCGACGATCCGCGGGCGATCCCGAGCACGGCCTGCGTCATGCCCTCTTCCGCGCCCGCGGGAGCGCGTGTGAGGCGCGGCGCATCGAGGTCCACGGATGCCGCCCGATCCTGGCCGCGGTTCGGACCGACGGCCAGGTCGGGGTCGCTCGAGCGTCCCACGGATGCCAGGTACCGATCGCGCTCCCGGTCGAACAGGTCCGGGTCCCCGGCGAGGTCGAACGCGGCCGAGAGGAAGTTCTCCCCCGACGCGTTCTCCTCGAGCCGGCGGACCAGGTAGCCGATCGCGACGTCGAACTCGTCGGGACGCACCACCGGCACGTACAGCAGCACGTGGCCGACCTCGCGGGCGACGGCGGCCACCTGCCCCTGCGCCATCCCGAGGAGCATCTCGAACTCCACCGCGTCCCGCACGTCGCGCTCCCCGGCGAGGAGCCACGCGTGGGCGACGTCGAAGAGATTGTGGCCGGCCACCCCGACGCGGACGGCGGCGGCCGATTCCGGCCGCAGCGCCTCGTCGAGGCAGCGGAGGTAGTTCGCATCGGTGTCGACCTTGCGGTCATAGGTGGCAAGAGGCCAGCCGTGAAGGATCGCGTCCACGCGCTCCATCGCCAGGTTCGCGCCCTTCACGAGCCGGATCTTGATGCGCGCACCGCCCTCCGCGACCCGCTGCCGCGCCCACGCGGTCAGCTCGCGCAGGGCCGGGAGGGCGTCGGGGAGGTAGGTCTGCAGCACGATCCCGGCCTCGAGGCTCGACAGTCGCGGATCTTCCAGCAGCCGCGTGAAGACCGCGATGGTCAGGTCGAGGTCGCGGTACTCCTCCATGTCGAGGTTGATGAACGTGCCGTCGGACGCGGCACTGAGATAGAGCGGCAGGAGGCGCTCGCTGACGCGCTCGACGAGATCGTCGAACGCCCACAACGACACGTGCGAAGCGATCGCCGAGACCTTCACCGAGACATAGTCCACGTCGGGCCGTTGCACGAGATCGTGGATGCCGTTCAGCCGACGGGTGGCCTCCCGCTCGCCGAGGACGGCCTCCCCCAGCAGGTTGAGGTTCAGCCGCGCGCCGCTCTCGCGAAGCTTCGTCAGGGCGGGCCCGAGCTTGTCGGGGCGCGCATCGACGACGAGGTGGCCCACCATGTCACGCAGCGCCCGGCGCGCCAGCGGCACGACCGGAGCCGGGAGGGCGGGGGCGACCGCCCCGCCGACCTGCACGGCACCCTTCAGGTACCACGGCAGGAAGTCGGGCACGAGCGGTGCGATCCGGTGCAGTTGCGACGCTGCCGCGGCCAGGCTCTCGGGACGCATCACGCCGTCGACGAAGCCGATGGTGAACGGCAGTCCCTGCGGGTCGCGGAGCACCCCGGCCAGGCGCGCGGCCGACGCGTCGACCGGCTCAGCGGCGGCCTCGGCGACCCAGCGGCGTGCGAGCTCGACGGCCCGGTCGGCCAGATCGGGGGCAGGGTCGGAGAGCATGACTTCAGCGTAGGTGCGACGGGTCGTCGCATCCGGTCTCGCACGCCGGGCGACCGGGCCACGCGTGACCGCGTCCGCTGCGCGCCCTAGGCTGTCGCCGTGAGCGGTGGAGAAGGCGGCGGCCCGCGCACCCCCGCGCCCGAGACCCCCGCCGCGGCCGAGCAACCTCCCCGGTCCGGTCGCCTGGCGTGGGTGCGCGCAGCGAGCGACCGCGTTCCGACCACCTGGTTCGCGGGGATCGCCACCGCGCTGTTCCTCGCCGCCACCGCGGCGTTCGGCGGGTTGTCGGACGTGCCGGTCGCCGCACTTCCCGAACTGGAGGCGGGCGCGCGCCACGACAGCGAGCAGGTGGCCCTCACCGTGGAGCGGGCCGTGCTCATCGACGAGTTCCCCGAGGCCGGCATCACCGTCGAGCCCGGTCAGCGCGTGCTCGCTCTTCTCGTCACGGCCGAGAATCGCTGGACGAAGCCGTTGGCCACCACCGGATCGAGCGGCGCCGTCTCGCAGACGCTGCGCCTGCCGTCGATCAGCGGTGAAGGGCCGGTGTCCGTCGCCCGCTTCGACGACGCCACGACGGATCCGCGGCTGCAACCGGGCGTCCCCGCCCAGCTCGTCGCCACCTGGGCGGTGGAGGCGGATGCCCTCAGCGAGGGTGATCGGCTGCGCGTCGAGGTCCGCGACGCGCAGCTGTACACCGGCTCTTTCGTCACGGACGGCCAGACGTGGTCGGACGCCGCACCGGCGGCCCTCGTCACCGTGCGCATCGAAGACGTGGGCGCCGGTGCGGACGCCGAGGACGGCGGCGACGGATGAAACCCTGGATCGCCTGGATGACGGGGGTCGCGCTTGTCGCGGCGGCATGGCTCGTCGCCCTCCTCACCCCCGGCGAAGACGCCGCGCTCGCGCCGTTCGCCGTCACCGCCTCGCTCGACGAGCAGGTGGTCTCCCGCACTCTCACGGCAACGGTCAGCAACCCTCGGATCGCCGAGCGGGTGGCGGCGGGCGGATGGTCGGCCGACGGGACGTGGCTCGTCGTCGACGCGGAGCTGGAGGCCACACGCGAGGAGGACCGGAGCAGGGTGGGGGCGGCGACACTGCAGATCGGCGAGCGATTCTTCGAGGCGAGCGAACGACCGCAGAGCATCTACGGCGAGGGCCTGGCCGTCGGCATCCCCCAGTCCGGGAGCCTCGCGTTCGAGCTTCCTTCCGACGCCATGGACGAGCCGGCGGCCGTGCTGCGCCTGGCCACGAATTCCGACACCCGCCTCGACGAACTCATCGAGATGCCCCTCGACCTGGGCGATCTGCCGCGCGTGGGCGAGACAGAGCTCGCGGACACGGACTGGAGTCGCGGATGACGCGCGGCTGGTGGCGGCGGAACGCGCTCGCCCTGGGCGCCGTCGCCGTGCTGGTGCCGGCGACAGCGCTCGTCATCGGGGGCAGCGAATGGTGGACATACAACTCGGGACATGCCGCCCTGCCGATCACCGTCGACGCCGACGGGGCGACGTCGTTCGCAGGAGCGCAATTCGGACCCGCCGAGATCCGGGAAGCCGCCGCCGACCCTGAGGCGGAGCTCCCGGAAGGAACGAAGCTCCTGGTCGTGACGGTGCCTGTCGACACCGGGAACGCCCCGCTGCTATGCGGCTCTCCCGAGCTGCGGGAGTTGTCCGGAACGGGGCGACAGTGGCGCCCCACCTCCACGACGGGCAGCTGGCGCTCCGATGACCCCGCGCTATGCCCGTCCGACCTCGCCGGGCGCTATGTCATGACCGCGCCCTTCCTCGTCCCCGACGATCTGTCCGGGCCCCTCGGTGTCGACGTCACTGTCGGCGACGAGTTGCCGCGCTTCCTGCGACTCGTCGTGGACGTGCCCTGACGGCACGACAGGGGCACCGATGAGCGCGCCGACCGTGGCGTCGTACGCACTGGCGACGAGAACCGTGCGCACCGGTTCGATGATCAAGGGCACGGCGAGGAACACCAGAGTGTCGGCGACCATCCAGAACGACGCGAGGTCGTGGGGCCCGACGAGCCGCGTGATCGCGATCCCCAGCATCCGCTCGCCGAGGATCAGCACGGTGTAGAGCAGGACGTATCCGCCGATGAGGATCGGGCCGCCCCGCCACATGAGCACGATCGCGCGCCAGATCGGCCGGAATCGCGCCCCCATCCCGGCCCCGATGTCGGACAGGCGACGGCGAAGCCGCGCCGGCAGGCTCCCGTACCTTCCGCGCACCCGATCGAGGGCGGCGGCGCGGATGCGCACCTGCTGGGGTTCGACGGCCTGCCCGTAGATAACTCCGGCGATCGCGAGCCAGGCCAGCGGCAGCAGGATGATGCCACCGAGCTCGCCGAGAAGCCATTCCACCGCCGACCACACCCACGCGATGGGCGCGGCGGCGTCGGCGAGCCAGCCGCGGAGGTCGGCGAGCCAGACCATCGCCTGCCTCGAGTCGACCCATCCGGTGATCTGCCCGATCGCCTCCGAGATGACATAGAGGCTGAGGAAGACCCACACCGCCTCGAGGTACACCGCTCCCAGCGAGAGCCACTTCGGCAGTCGAGCCGACCAGCGCTTCCACGCCCAGCGCCCGGCGAAGGCCACCGCGATGACGGCCAGCGTCCACGGCTCGAAGCCGAGTTTGTCGACGGTGCCGGAGGTGTCGATCTCCACGCCGGCGGCGGCGCCCACCCATAGCCGATCGGTCTGCACCTCCAGCGCGCGAGCGGTGTAGGCCTGCACGTCCTGGCGGAGGAAGCCCCACGCGGCGTACACCGCGAAGAACGGCAGGATCGCGGAGAGGAGGGCGTCGCGGAACGCGCGGCGGCGCGATGCGCCGTCGACCGGCAGCGGCGCGATGGCGCCGAGCCGCCGCATCCCGTCGCGGAGCACCAGGAACATGGCGACGAAACCGATCAGGCGCGACAGCGCAGCCAGCGGCAGCAGAAGGAAGCCGCCGATCGCCGTGTACGCCCCGACGAAGCCGGCCAGCTCTATCGCGAGATAGCGTGCGAGCGCGCCGGCGAGAAACCAAGCGACGAGCGCGGGCCAATGAGCCAGCAGCAGTCGCCCGATCGTGGTGAGCACCTCGCGCACGCTCCTCACCCTAGCGAGCGAGTCAGTCCCAGATGCTCGGAGCGGGGCGCCGCGTCGACGGCAGGGCGGATGCCGCGGCCCACTCGTGCACCCACGGCTCCACGTCGGGGAGGCCCTCGGGATAGCCGACGGCCGCGAAGAGCTCTTCGTGACCGAGCGTCCCGCCCGCGCGCTTCAGCACGCGCGCGCGGATGAGCGCCCGCGCGTAGATCTCCCCGCGCACGACCGCCCGGTGCTCGAGGTAGAGCGCGCGGTCGTCGTGGCCGAGGAACCGCGTCTCGATCGTGAACCGCTGCCACAGCTGGAGCGACTTGCGGAAGGTGATCGTCTCACTCGAGACCACGGGGTACCACCCGCGCTCGCGCATCGTGTCGAGAAGGCCGGTGCGCACGAGCAGGTCCCAGCGACCCAGGTCGAACACCGAGAGATACCGCCCGTTGTTCATGTGCCGCAGCACGTCGATGTCGGTCGGGAGCGTGGTGACGCGGATACGGCCGACCGCGGTCGGCTCGACGCGTCCTCCCGGACGGCGGGCGGCACGACGCGCGCGAGCGAGGACGAGGAGGGTGCGCCAGAGCATGTTCACGATCCGCGATCGTAGCCATCCGCGGACTGCGGGAGCATTCCGTTGTCGATCCTCCACAGCGTGCGCGCGCCCGCGCGCCGGCGGATCAGGCGCGCGCGACGTCGAACTGCACCACCGCCCACGACAGCGGCGGCAGGGTCGCGCGCAGCACGCCGTCCTCCACCGCGACACCACGAAGCGGCACCAGGCCGACGGCATCCGGCGCCTCCTGAGTGTTGGCGGCGTTGCGGTCGGCCCCCTCGGGCACCGTGAGCACCTCCGCGGCCCGCACCCCCGTCACATCGAGGCCGCGCAACTCCACCGCCACCTCGGAGTGCTCCCGCAGCGACCGGTTCGCGACGAAGAGCGCGATCCGGCCGTTCTCCTCGTCCCACGTCGCGGCCGCGTCCACGACGTCGACGTCGCCGAACTTCGCCGTGGGCACCTGCGAGGCGTCGACCGCGAGCCGAAGGATCTGTCCGCGCGCGTGCTCGGCCATGCGCGCGAACGGCCAGAAGATGCTCTGCCGCCACGCCGGGCCGTTCTCCTCGGCTCGGATGGGCGCGATGACGTTGACCAGCTGCGCCTGATTCGCGATGCGCACGCGGTCGCCGTGGCGCAGCAGGCTGTGGAGGAAGGTGCCGACCACGACCGCGTCGGTGACGGAGTAGGTGTCCTCGATGAGTCGCGGATGCTCCCGCCACCCCTTCGCCACGCGACCGGGCTGATCATCGGTGTCCAGGCCCTCCATGTACCAGACGTTCCACTCGTCGAACGAGATGTCCACCTGCTTGCGATGGTTGCCGGCCGCCTTGACCGCGTCGATGGTGGCGACGACGCCGTCGATGAACGCGTCCATGTCGACCGCCTCAGCCAGGAACGACGCGGCGTCGCCGTCGCGCTCCTGGTAGTACGCGTGCATCGAGAGGTAGTCGACCTCGTCGTACGCGTGGGTGAGGACCGTGTGCTCCCACGTGCCGAAGGTGGGCATCGACCGGCCCGACGAGCCGACCGCCACGAGCTCGAGGTCCGGATCGACGAATCTCATCGCCTTGGCGGTCTCCTGCGCGAGTCGCCCGTACTCGTGCGCGGTCTTGTGCCCGATCTGCCACGGCCCGTCCAGCTCGTTGCCGAGGCACCACAGCCGGATGTCGAAGGGGTCGGCGGCGCCGTTTCGCCGGCGCAGGTCCGACCAGTACGTGCCCCCCGGGTGGTTGGCGTACTCGACCAGGGCACGCGCCTCCTCCACGCCGCGCGTGCCCAGATTGACCGCCTCCATCACCTCGACGTCCGCCTCCCGGGCCCAGTCCACGAACTCGTGCAGTCCGAAGGCGTTCGTCTCGATCGTGTGCCACGCGCCGTCGAGCCGGCGGGGGCGGTCTTCGGCGGGGCCCACACCGTCTTCCCACCGGTATCCGGAGACGAAGTTGCCGCCCGGGTATCGCACGACCGTCGGGCCGAGCTCTTTCACCAGCGCGAGCACATCTCGACGGAAGCCGCGCTCATCCGCCTCCGGATGGCCGGGCTCGAAGATGCCGGTGTAGACGCAGCGGCCCATGTGCTCGACGAACGAGCCGAAGAGGCGCCGGGGCACGTCTCCGATCGTGAAGTCGCGGTCGATGACGATGCGGGCGCGGGGCATGGTTCTCCTGTCGGATTTCGGATGCGATGGCGTCACTGGCCGGCGAAGGCGGTGGTCGCGATCATTACATCGATGTAATCCAGAAGGCAAGGAAGAACTAGCCGGCGGGGAGGGTGCTGTCGCGCTCGACGAGGCGGTGCGGGATCGTCACTTGGCGGGGGGCGAGATCACCGGTCTCGATCCGCTCCGCGAGGAGGCGCACCGCCTCCGCCGCGAACCGGCGACGATCGAAGCCCACGGTGGTGAGAGCGGGTGTGGTGAATCGGGCGATCTCGACGTCGTCGAATCCGCTCAGGCGCACGTCCTGCGGAACGCGCCGCCCCGCGCGCGCCAGTTCGTGCATGACGCCCACCGCGAGGGAGTCGGTGAAGGCCACGACGGCGTCGATCTCGACGCCCCGCGCGGTCAGCTCCCGCAGCGCGGCCGCGCCGCCCGCCATGCTCCACGGGACGTTGATCTCGCGGGCGGGATGCGGCTGCAGCCCCGCACGGGCGAGCGCGTCGTGGAAGCCGGCGAGGCGGAGGCGGCTGGTCGCAGTGGCGAGCTCGGGCCGCTCGTCGCCTCCGACGACGGCGATCCGGCGGCATCCGCGCGCGAGGAGATGCGCTGTCACGTCGGCGGCCGCCCGCCTGCTGTCGATGAGCACGCGATCGGTGCGGTGCTGTTCGACCTCCCCGATGAGCACGACGGGCGGAAGGTCATCAACACGATCGATGACGCTGTCCTCCAGGCGCACGGGGTTGAGGATGAGGCCGTCGAGGAGGTGTGCCCTGGCGCGGGAGAGCAATCCCTGCTCGCGCTGAGGGCTCCTCGCGGTCTCGTCGACCTGCACCGCGAAACCCCGCTCGTGAGCCTCCTCGACGAGATAGTGGAGCAGGTCGGCGGAGAACTCCGTCGCCAGCTCGGGGAGGGCGACACCGATCGTCCCCGAGCGTCCGCTGCGCAAGCGCCGCGCGCTGAGATTCGGCACGAAGTCGAGGGCGCGCATCGCGGCTTCGACCCGCGAGCGCGTCTCAGGCCGCACGCGGACCGATCCGGTCAGGACGTTCGACACGGTCTTGGGCGAGACGGCGGCGAGCGACGCGACGTCTTTGACGGTCGCCCGGGGCGTGCGCATCTGTTCAGGATAGGTCTCGCGTCACCGGCCTCGTGAGGATTTCCCCCGCCCGCATCCGCCCGCGTAGAGTCTGGCCATGAGCGCCGAGATCCCCGCCGAAATCCGAACCGACATCGTCGTCCGGCCCGTGCGCGACGTGGATGCCGAAGCCCTCGGGCGGGTGCACGCCACATGCTGGCACGAGACCTACGACCACCTCATCAGCAAGGCCGCGCTGGAGAAGATCTCTCCGAAGCGGATGGCCGAGCTGTGGACGCACTGGGCTGTGCAGGGGCCCGAGTTCACCATGCGCGCCGCCCTCGTCGGCGGCGAGATCGTCGGGTTCGCCGGGTCGGGTCCCGCGCGCGACCGGGACGCGCCGCGCGGCCGGGAGCTCTACTTCATTTACCTCCTCGACGCGTGGCACGGCACCGGCATCGGCCAGCAGTTGTTCGACGCCGTCGTCGGCAAGGGCGAGGAGCTGTACCTCTGGGTCGCCGACGACAACCCGCGCGCCCACCGCTTCTATGCGCGCAACGGCTTCACGCTCGACGGCTCGACCCATACCGAGCCGTTCCTGGGCGAGACGCTGACCGAAGTGCGCTTCGTCCGCTGACGTGCTCTCGGTCTGGGCGCTCGACGGCATCGGCGAGGTGACGCCGGGCACCGATCTGGTCGCCACCATCGCGGATGCCGCCGGCGGAACGCTCGCCGACGGCGACATCCTCGTCGTGACCTCGAAGATCGTGTCGAAGGCCGAGGGCCGCATCATCGAGGCGGCCGACCGCGAGGACGCGATCACCGCGGAGACCGTGCGGGTGGTCGCCTCGCGGCCGACGTCCACCGGGCACGTGACCCGTATCGTGCAGAACCGCCTCGGCATGGTGTCGGCCGCGGCGGGCGTCGACGCCAGCAACACCCCGGAGGGCACGGTGCTGCTGCTTCCGGAAGACCCGGATGCCTCGGCTCGCGCGCTCGCCGAGGGTCTGCGCGAACGCACGGGCGCCGCGATCGGGGTGATCGTGTCCGACACGCTGGGCCGCGCCTGGCGCGAGGGGCAGACCGACGCCGCCATCGGGGCGGCCGGCGTGCTGGTCTTCGAAGACCTTCGCGGTCGGACCGACGCCGAGGGGCGCCCCTTGGTGGTCACGATGCCGTGCGTGGCCGACGAGATCGCCTCGGCGGCGGATCTCGTGAAAGGCAAGGCCGCGCGACGCCCCGTGGCCGTGGTGCGGGGTCGCGCCGACCTGGTGGGCTCGCTCGACCTCCCCGGCGCTCGCTCGATCGTGCGGCCTCTCGAGCGCGACATGTTCCGTCTCGGGGCGGACGAGGCGTACGCCGAGGGCTTCGCCGCGGGCCGCTCCTCCTCGTAACCCCCTCGTCTTGCGTGAATCGGCTGCTAAGACCCGGGTTTTAGCAGCCGATTCACGCAAGTGGCGGGCTCAGGTCACGACGCGGGCGACGAGAGGGACGCCCGGACGGTAGGCGAGGTGGGTCGCCGTCGGCGCGTCGAGCACCACGAGCCCGCCGGTCGCGCCGACCCGCAGATGCCCGACGTCGTCGCGGCGCAGAGCGCGCGCGCCGCCGGCCGTCGCGGCGAAGAGCGCCTCCCGCGGCGTGAAGCCCATGTCGCGAACGGCCACGGCGATGCAGAACGGCATCGACGACGTGAACGACGAGCCCGGGTTGCAGTCGGTCGCGATCGCCACCGCGGCGCCGGCCTCCCGCAGCCGCCGGCCCGAGGGATACGGCTGGCGCGTGGAGAACTCCACGCCGGGCAGGAGTGTGACGACGGTGTCGGATGCCGCCAGCGCGGCGACGTCCGCGTCGGTGAGGTGCGTGGCGTGGTCGACGCTCGCCGCTCCCAGTTCCGCCGCGAGCTGCGCGGCGCCGGAGGGTCCGAGCTGTCCCGCGTGCATCCGCAGGCCGAGTCCGCGCGCGGCCCCCGCCGTGAGGATGCGGCGCGCCTCGTCCTCGGTGAATGCCCCGTCATCGCAGAAGACGTCGATCCACCGCGCGTGCGGCGCGCAGGCGTCGAGCATCGGCCCGGCCACGAGGTCGACATAGGCGCCGCGGTCTTCGGCGTACTCCTCCGGCACGACGTGCGCGCCGAGGAACGTCGTCTCCGGGGTGAGCGTACGGGCCAGGCGGAGCGCCCGCTCCTCGTCCTCGATCGTGAGCCCGTACCCGCTCTTGATCTCGACCGTCGTCGTCCCCTGGCGTCGCATCTCGGCGACGAGAGCCCGCGCCCTCGCGAGGAGCGCATCGTCGTCGGCGGCGCGGGTGAGGCGCACCGTACGGCGTATGCCCCCGGCGGCATACCGCTCCCCCGCCATCCGCGCTTCGAACTCATCGGCGCGGTCACCCGCGAAGACGAGGTGGCTGTGGCTGTCGACGAAACCGGGCACGACCGCCGCTCCACCGACATCGACGATGTCGTCGGCATCCGGCGCGTCGCGATCGTCCCCCACCCACGCGACCGCGCCGCCGTCGATCACGACCGCCGCGTCGTGACGGACCGGCCGCTCGTCCTCCCAGGTGGTCAGCTCGCCGATCCCGCGGACGACGATCGCGCTCATCCCCACACCTCCCCGATCGCTTCGGCCAAGCGTGCACCCACGTCCACGCGCGCGCGCCCCTCGCGCACGACCCGAACGCCTCCCACCACGACCTGGGCGACGTCGGCGGCGGATGCGGCCAGCCACAGCTGACCGGGCTCTGCGCCGGCGGTGCGAGGGGTGTTCAGACGCAGCGTGACGAGATCGCACTCGGCACCCGGCTCCAGTCCACCCCGCCACCCGAGGCTGGCGTAGCCGTCTACCGTCGCCGCCCGTACAAGCTCGGCCGGGGAGAACACGCCGCGCCTTCCCGAACGCAACCGCTCGTGGCCCTCGAGCGCGCGCAGCTCGTCGAACGGGTCGACCACGGCGTGCTGGTCGCTGCCGATCACGATTCGCGCTCCGGCATCGGCGAACGCACGCGCCGGCCCGAGTCCGTCGGCGAGGTCGCGCTCGGTCGTGGGGCACATGCAGACGAAGCTCCCCGACAGGTCGGCGACGTCGTCGGCGGTGACGTGCGTCGCGTGCACGGCCGTGAAGCGCGCGCCGAGGGCGCCCGCCTCGCGGAGCAGGCGCACCGGCGTCTGCCCGAAAGCCGCACGCACTTGCGCGTTCTCCGCCGGCTGCTCCGACACGTGCGCGTGGAGCGGCTCGCCGGCGGTGGCCTCGACGACGCGCTGCACGTCATCGGGGTCGGCCGCTCGCAGCGAGTGCACGGCGGCCCCTCGTCGCACGGTCCCGCCGCTCGCAAGCGATTCATGCCGCCCCAGCCATACGTCTACATCGCCGCCGCCGAAGAGCGTCTGCGCGTCGCTCAGCGCCAGAGGTCGCCCGCTCCCGTTCCGTCCGCCGTACCGGTAGAGCGTGTCGAGGAGCGTCAGCCGGATACCGGAATCCCGCGCGGCCTGCGCCACAGCATCCGCCATAACCGTCGTCGGATCGCGGTGGACGTAATGGAACTCGCCCACGGCGGTGTACCCGGCCTCGAGCAGTTCGGCGTAGAAGGCGCTCGCCAGCGCGTGGTACCGCTCCGGATCGAGCGCGGATGCCGCGGCGTACATGCGCTGACGCCACGTCCAGAAGTCGCCGCCGTCGTCGTGGGTCCGTCCTCGCAGCGCCCGGTGGAAAGCGTGGGAGTGCGCGTTCGCGATGCCCGGCAGGGTGAGGCCCGCCAGGCGCGTGTCGCCCGGTTCGGCCGGACCCGCCGCGACGGAGCGGATGCGGCCGCGCTCCTCCTCGACCCGCACCCCGCTTCGCACCTCCCCGCCGACGACGGCGTGCTCGAGCCAGTAGGCGCTCATGCCGTCTGCCGCCGGATGAGTTCGGCGAGTGCGCGCACGCCGGCGGCGGCATCGGACTCCTCGGCGCGCTCGTCGGGGGCGTGCGAGACGCCGGTGGGGTTGCGCACGAACATCATCGCCGTCGGCACACCCGCGAGGGCGAGCACGCCGGCGTCATGGCCGGCACCGGACGGGAGAACCGGGACGTCACCATCGATGACCGCCGACACGTCGGCGGTGAGAGCGCGGTCGAACCGGGTGACGGCCGTCCAGCTCTCCTCCACCGCCGCGGCGGCGCTGCGTTCCTCGATCCGCGCAACAAGGGCGCGCACGCGCTCCGGCTCGGCGCCGCGCGCGTCGATCCACAGCGAGGCGCGCGACGCGATCGCGTTGACGGCCCCGGGGTGCACCCGCACCCGCCCGACCGTCGCGAGCACGTCGAGCTCCTCGGCGGTCTCGCGAACAGCCACGATCGCGCGTGCGAGGGAGAGCACGGGGTCGTCGCGGTCGGCGAGCGCCGTCGTGCCGGCGTGATCGGCGCGGCCGGTGAGGTCCAGCCGCCACCGGCCGTGCGGCCAGATCTCGCTGGCCACTCCGAGCGGCGCGCCGGCACCGGCGAGCCCTCGCGCGCCTCCGGGAAGGAGCATCCGCCCCTGCTCGACGTGCAGCTCGACGAACGCCCGGATGCCCGCGAGGCGGCGCGGATCCGCGCCGACCCGGGCCGGATCGAACCCGGCGGAGGTCATCGCCTCCGCGAGGGTCGTGCCGTCGTCGTCCCGCAGGCTCAACGCCCGGTCCGGCGTCATCGCGCCGGTGAGCAGGCGCGATCCGAGGCAGGCCACTCCGAAGCGGCCGCCCTCCTCGTCGGCGAACACCGCGAGAGCGAACGGCTGCTGCGGCTGCCATCCGCTCGCCCGCAGCTGTTCGACCGCGGCGAGCGCCCCGGCCACCCCCAACGGTCCGTCCCACTCGCCGCCCGAGGCGACGCTGTCCAGGTGCGAGCCGACGACGAACGCGCGGCCCGGCAGGTCGCCGCCGGCCCACGCCCAGAGGTTGCCGTTGCCGTCGACCTCCACGTCGAGCCCCGCGGCGCGCGCCCGCGCGCTGAACCATTCGCGAAGCTCCGCGTCGTCGCGCGTCCAGGCGAAGCGGGTCACCCCGCCGTCGGGGTCGCGGCCGATCCCGGCCAGCTCGTGCAACAGCACGTCACTCGCCCTCGCGCATCGGGATGCGAAGGCCCCGCTCATCGGCGGCGGTGACCGCCTCGTCGTACCCGGCGTCCACGTGCCGGAGCACGCCCATGCCCGGGTCGTTGCGCAGCACACGGGAGATCTTCTCCCCGGCCAGTGCCGTGCCGTCGGCGACGGTGACCTGACCGGCATGGATGCTGCGGCCGATGCCGACACCGCCGCCGTGGTGGATCGAGACCCAGCTCGCCCCCGACGCGGTGTTCACGAGCGCGTTCAGGAGCGGCCAGTCGGCGATGGCGTCGGAGCCGTCCTTCATCGCCTCGGTCTCGCGATACGGGCTCGCGACCGACCCGGCGTCGAGGTGATCGCGGCCGATCGCGAGCGGAGCAGCGAGCTCGCCCGAGGCCACCATGTCGTTGAACCGCTCTCCCGCGCGGTCGCGTTCGCCGTAGCCGAGCCAGCAGATGCGCGCCGGGAGCCCCTGGAAGTGCACCCGCTCGCCGGCGAGGCGGATCCAGCGCGCGAGGGACTGGTTCTCGGGAAACAGCTCCAGTACGGCGCGGTCAGTGCGAGCGATGTCGGATGCCTCGCCCGACAGCGCCGCCCACCGGAACGGCCCCTTGCCCTCGGCGAAGAGTGGGCGGATGTACGCGGGGACGAACCCGGGGAAAGCGAACGCGTCGGCGTACCCGGCCGCCTTCGCCTCGGTGCGCAGGTTGTTGCCGTAGTCGAACACCTCGGCGCCGGCCCGCTGGAATCCGACCATCGCCTCGACGTGGAGCGCCATCGACTCCCGCGCACGCTGGGCGAAGCCGGGGTCCTGACGTGCCTCGGCCCAGTCCTCGAACGCGACGCCGAGCGGAAGGTAGGCGAGCGGGTCGTGGGCGCTCGTCTGATCCGTGACGATGTCGATCTCCGCGCCGCGCGCGAGAAGTTCCGGCACGAGCGCGGCGGCGTTGCCGAGGACACCGATCGACAGCGCACGCCGCGCATCCCTCGCTTCGTACGCGAGGGCGAGGGCCTCCTCGAGCGATCCGGCTTCGACGTCGAGGTAGCCGTGCTCGATCCGACGCGCGATCCGCGACGGATCCACATCGATGCAGATCGCGACGCCGTCGTTCATCGTCACGGCGAGGGGCTGCGCGCCCCCCATGCCGCCGAGTCCCGCCGTCAGGGTGATCGTGCCGGCGAGGCTCCCGCCGAAGCGCTTGGCAGCGACCGCGGCGAAGGTCTCGTAGGTGCCCTGGAGGATTCCTTGCGTGCCGATGTAGATCCAGGAGCCCGCGGTCATCTGCCCGTACATCGTGAGCCCGAGAGCCTCCAGACGCCGGAACTCGTCCCAGTTCGCCCAGTCCCCGACGAGGTTGGAGTTGGCAAGGAGAACACGCGGCGCCCACTCGTGGGTCTGCAGCACGCCGACAGGCTTCCCCGACTGCACGAGCAGCGTCTCGTCACCGCGGAGCGTCTCGAGCGTGCGGTAGATCGCGCGGAGGCTGGCGTGATCACGGGCCGCCTTCCCGGTGCCGCCGTAGACGACGAGCTCTTCGGGGTGCTCGGCGACCTCGGGGTCGAGGTTGTTCTGCAGCATCCGCAGGGCGGCCTCCTGCGGCCATCCGAGCGTGTGCAGTGCGGTCCCGCGGTAGGCGCCGGTCATGAGGTCTCCTTCTCGAAACGGGTCGCGTCGGCGGCGCGCAGCAGTGCACCCGAGACGACGAGGTCGGTCGCGGCCTGGATCTCGGGCGCGAGGTAGCGGTCGGGGCCTGCACCGGGCACGCGCTCGCGCAACGCCTCGACCACGCGAGCCGTGGCCGGGGCCGCGCCTTCCGCGCGCATCTCGATGCCGCGTGCGGCGGCGAGGATCTCGATGGCGAGCACGCGGGAGAGGCCGTCGATCGCGCGACGGAGCTTGCGCGCGGCGGTCCACCCCATCGACACATGGTCCTCCTGCATCGCGCTGGTGGGAATGGAGTCGACGGATGCGGGGGCGGCGAGCCGCTTCAGCTCGGTGACGATCCCGGCCTGGGTGTACTGCGCGATCATGAGGCCGCTGTCCACGCCGGGATCGCCGGCGAGGAACGGCGGCAGGCCGGAGCTGCGCGAACGGTCGAGGAAGCGGTCGGTGCGGCGCTCGCTCATGCTGGCGACGTCGGCCGCGGCGATCGCGAGGAAGTCCAGGACGTACCCGATCGGGGCGCCGTGGAAGTTGCCGTTGGATTCGACGCGGTCATCCAGCGTCACGACCGGGTTGTCGATCGCGCTGGCGAGCTCGCGATCGGCGACCTGGCGCGCATACGCGGCGGTGTCGCGCGCGGCGCCGTGCACCTGCGGCGCGCATCGGAGCGAGTACGCATCCTGCACACGGGTGAAGCCGGTCGTCCGGTGGCCGGCGATCACCGGCGAGTCCTGCAGCATCCCGCGCATCACGCGCGCCGACTCGGCCTGACCGGGGTGCGGGCGCAGGGCCTGCAGGTCGGACGCGAACACGCCGTCCGTACCGGCGAGACCCTCCACGCTGAGAGCGGCCGCGATGTCGGCGGTGAGCAGCAGCGCGTCGAGGTCGTGCAGGGCGAGCGCGAGCATTCCCAGCATCCCGTCGGTGCCGTTGAGGAGAGCCAGGCCCTCCTTCTCCTCGAGCACGAGGGGGGCGATGGCGGCGGCCTCGAGGGCGGTGGCCGCGGGAACACGTGCGCCGGAGGCATCGTCGACCTCCCCTTCACCCATCGCCGCGAGCGCGCAGTGCGCGAGCGGCGCGAGGTCGCCCGAGCAGCCGAGCGAGCCGTACTCGCCGACGACGGGAGTGATACCGGCGTTCAGCAGCGCCGCGTAGGTCTCGGCAACGATCGGGCGCACTCCGGTCCGCCCGGTCGCGAGCGTGGCCAGGCGCAGCAGCATCGTGCCGCGGACGACCTCGCGCTCCACCGCGGGGCCGGCGCTGGCGGCGTGACTGCGCACGAGGGAGCGCTGCAGCTGCCGCCGGTCGGACGGCGGGATGGACGTCGTGGCGAGGGCGCCGAATCCCGTCGAGACGCCGTAGTGCGGCTGGGCGTCGTCGGCGAGCCGCTCGATGACGGCGCGGGTGTGCGCCATCCGCTCGAGGGCGGCGGGGGCGAGCTCGACGGTGGCGTCGTGCCGGGCGACGGCGACGACGTCGGCGATGCGGAGGGGCGCTGCCCCGACCAGAACGGCGGACATGCTCCCAGTGAAGCGGCGCACCTCCCGGCGCGCATCGACGCCGGACGATATGATGTCTGAAATCTCAGACACATCGGAGCTCGCATGACCCAGGTGCCCGCCGCACGCAGCGCGCTGCGGATGCTCCGACTGCTCGCGGAGCGCAGCGCGCCCGTGCCGGCGTCAACGCTCGCGCGGGAGCTCGGCGTCCCGCGCTCGTCGCTGTACCAGCTCGCCCGGGCGATGATGGACGAGGGCTTCCTCGTGCACTACCCCGAGGAGCGCGCCTACGGACTGTCCGCCCTCGTGTCCGAGATCGGCGCGGGGTCGCTGCAGACCGACCGCCTCCGGCGCATGACGCATCCGCTTCTGGAGCGCCTCGTCGCGGCGGCGCCGGTGCCCGTCGTGGGGCACCTGGCAGTCCTCAGCGGCGCCGAGGTCACCTACGTCGACCGGGTGTCGGCCCCCCGCGCGCCGACGACGGTGTCGAACGTCGGGGTGCGCCTCCCCGCACATCTGACCGCGACCGGGCGCGCAGCGCTCGCCGCGCTGGCGCGCGACCAGGTGCGCGCGCTCTATCCGCACCGCGACTCTCTCTATCGCCGCGTCGGGCCGGGGCCCACGACGCTCGGCGAGCTCGATGAGCTCCTCCGCCAGGCGCGCAGCCGCGGCTGGGCGACCGAGGACGGCGACATCACGCCCGGCTACGCATCGGTGGCCGCGGCATCCGCCGACCGCAACGGCTACCCCGTGGCATCCATCGGTCTGACCTTCCGCACGCTCCCCGACGCGGCGGCTGTCGCTTCGCTCGGCGCCGCCGTTCGCCAGTCCGCTGCGGCTCTCACCGCGCGCCTGGCCGGGCACTGACGCCGCCCGACCGCGACCCGGGCAGCGGGTCGTCGCGCTTCAGCGGGGCCTGGCCGTGCGGCGGTCCCACGAGAAGAGCAGCGCGGGCGTCACGCGTATCCACTCGTGCCGCCCGTCGGAGCGATACGCGTCCGCACCCAGATACTTCGCGGCGTAGGCGGACTCGATGTGGCCGCGCTCGGGAGGAGCCGGGTCCTCGATCGTCGCCAGACCGCGGATGGTGACGCCTCGGAGTTCGGCGAACTCCTCGCCGTCGTCCACTGTCACGGCGACGCGGGGGTCCCGTCTGATGTGGCCGGAGCGCGCACTGCGCACGAGGGAGTGCAGCCAGAGGCACTCGCCGTGCCAGACGAACCAGAGGGGCGCGATGCGCGGCGCTCCGTCGGAGCCGATCGTGGCCAGCCGGCACGTGCGCGCACTCAGCAGGTACCGATCCCGCTCCGCGTCGGTCATGGCCAGCCGGCCGCCGGATGTCTTCACACGGCACCTCCCTTCAGAATCCGACCTCGCAAGCGCCGCCGCGATGTGATCTAATCGTAATAGTCGATGCTGACGGCAATATCGAATTCAATTATGGTATCCATTACGGAGCGAAGAAGCTTCGCGTGCTGAGCAAGCACTCATGATGAGCAAGGGAGCAATCGTGCGAGAGCGTAAATACGGCGGACGAGCGGCCGGGGTCGCCATCCTCGCCGCCGCCTCACTGGCACTGGCCGGATGCGGTGGGAGCACCGCGGCCGCGGATGCGGAGGGGTCCGGCGAGGTGCCGGCGGAGGTGCTGATCGGCGCCACCCTCCCCCTGACGGGAGCAGGGGCGGCCTACGGCAAGCTGATGCTCGACGGTCTGCAGTTGGGCGTGGACACCCTCAACGAGTCCGGTTACATCGAGGGCACCACCTTCAGCATCGACGCCCGCGACAGCCAGGCGGAGGCGAACCTCGCCGTCTCGCAGACGCGCGAGCTGATCAGCGAGGGCGCGGTGGCGATCGTCACGGCCTACACCGCTCCGCCGCTCGCGCAGACGCCTGTCGCCGCACGGGACAAGGTCCCCGTCTTCAACGGCGGCGGCAGCGACCCCGTTCAGCTGGAGATGGACTACCTCTGGGGCAACGTGATGATGATCACGCAGGAGGCCGAGGCGCTGATGGGCTGGGCCAAGGACGAGCTCGACGTCGCCGACGTCGGCATCCTCTTCCAAACGAGCTTCACCGCGAACGCCGGTGAGCGCGTGCAGGAGGCGGCCGAGCGCGTGTTCGGAACGCCCGCAACACTCGAGAAGGCCGACCACACTGCCACCACGGTCGGGCCTCAGCTGGACCGCCTCATCGCGGCCGATCCGGATGCGATCTACCTGCAGGTCGATGGCACGACGGCATCGATCGCTCTCAAAGAGCTGGTGCAGCGCAATGTCGACATCCCCATCCTGACCTCCGCGGCCGGCCTGGGAGTCCCCGAGGCGCTGGACAGCCCCTCCCTCCAGCTGTACGGCACCAGCCAGGTCTCGAACCCGACCGAGGAGTTCTCCGCGGCCTACGCGACCCTCGACGACTACGCCGATCAGCAGCCGCCGAACATGTACTTCATGAACTACTACAGCATCGCGCAGATCATCGCGCAGGCGCTGAAGACCGCCGCCGACGAGGGCCTGCCCGCCAACGGGGACGGCATCGAGCAGGTGCTGAACACCTTCCCGACGTTCGAGACCGCGGCCGGTCAGTTCACCTTCACCGAGAGTCACGGCGCCAGCGGTGAGATCGAGATCATGAAGGTCGAAGACGGCAAGCCCACGTCGGTCGGCGTGGTCGAGGCACCCGCGGTCTGAATGCGATGAATCTGATACTCCAGGCGCTCATCGGAGGCCTCGCCTTCGGTGCCATCTACGCGATCGCGGGGGTGACCTTCGGCGTCATCTACCGCGTCACGAAGGTCTTCCACCTCGCCTTCGGTGCCATCGGGACCCTCGGCGCCTACGTCGCCGTGTCGATGAGCTCCGACGGCTCGATCGGCTCCGTCCTGGGCGGCCTGCTGCTCGGAATGGTCGTCGCGGGCGTGGTCACCGCCCTCGTGGTGGCCCTGGTGTATCAGCCGATGGTGCGCAGGGGCGCGGACGCGGGGATCACCTTCGTCGCGTCCCTCGCACTGTCGTTCATCCTGCAGTCCGGCGTGCTGCTGGCGTTCGGCCCCGGGAACCGGTCGTTCCCCCTCGAGTGGTTCGTGCGCCAACAACGCGTCGGCCCGTTCGGGATCTCCTGGTCGTACGTCTCCGTGGTGGCCGTGGCGCTGATCGTCACCGCGCTGATCGCTCTCGCGATCACGCGCACACGCGCCGGCCACCAGTACGTGGCGGTGTCCTCGAGTGCCGAGCAGGCTGAGATCGTCGGCATCCGCGGGCGCTGGGTCGAGATCGCGGCATGCGCAGCCGCCGCGGCGGTCTCGGTCATCGCATTCTGGTTCGTCGGCGTCCAGAGCAGCGTGATCGCCAGCGGCGGCACGCAGCTCACCCTGCTCGCTGTGCTCGCCGTGCTCGCCGGCGGCGCGAAGAGCGTGTGGGGCACCTCCCTCGTCGGATTCGCGATCGGCATGCTCTCCGCGCTCGCGGCGAGCGTCCTCCCGGGCGAGTGGTCACTGACCGTCGTCTTCGTGATCGTCGTGGCGCTCGTTCTGGCCAAGCCGGGCGGGATCGCTCGCAACCGTTTGAAGGCACGCGCATGAACGTCGTCGTCGCGGATCTGCTGATCCAGATCCTCCTGTTCAGCGTCGTCACGGTCGGGCTCGACCTGATCGTCGGCTACGCCCGCATCTTCTCCGTCAGCCACGCGCTACTGTTCGGGATCGGCGCCTTCGCGTACTCCGGGCTGTTCTCGTTGTTCGGGTTCGACAACGTGCTGCTGGCCCTGGTGATCGCGATCCCCGTCGCCGCCCTGCTGAGCGCGCTGACCGCCATCGTCTCGTTGCGGGTGGTCGGGGACTACTTCATCGTGGTCTCCTTTGGCCTGCAGCTCATCGGCATCCAGGTCATCTACAACTGGACCGAGGTCAGCGGCGGCTCCTCCGGCATGTTCGGACTGCCCTATCCCGATGTCTTCGGCTGGTCCCCCTCGAGCCCCGTCGAGTATCTCGTCCTGGTCGGGATCGTCGTGGCGATCGTCTACCTGATCGTCGTCTGGCTGCTCCTCTCCCCGTACGGACGACTGATCCGCTCTCTCGGTCAGGACGAGGTCGCGCTGGGAGCTGCCGGCTTCAGCGCCCTGTCGCTCAAGGTGAGCACCTTCTCGCTGAGCGGCGGTATGGCCGCGGCGGCCGGCGTGCTGTACGCGGGGTACACCGGCGTCGCCCAGGTGAACGACTTCTCGCTGGATCTGTCCATCACCTTCCTCGCGATGGTGGTCATCGGCGGCGGCGGCCGGCTCGCGGGCGGCATCATCGGCGCGCTGCTGATGGTGCTCATCCCCTTCGCCCTGGATCAGATCGGCCTGCCGAGCTCGTCGAGCGGGCCGGTCAAGCAGGCCATCTTCGGGGCCCTGCTCCTCGGCATCGTGCTGTTCCTGCCTTCGGGCATCACCGGTGGCATCGCCGACCTCTGGCGTCGTGTCACCCGCCGCGGAGCCGCCGTCGACGCAGTCCCCCGCGGCTCCGACCCGAAAGTGGGTGCAGCCCATGAGTGATTCCTCCGCCACCCGATCGCCTATCCAGCTCGAGCACGTGTCGAAGGTCTTCGCCAGCTCGCCCGCGGTCGATGACGTCTCCCTGAGCCTGGGCAACCCCGGCATCACCGCCCTCATCGGGCCGAACGGAGCCGGCAAGACGACCCTGTTCAATCTCATCACCGGCCAGCTTCGCGCCAGCTCGGGGCGGATCACCGTCGACGGCGAGGATGTCACCGCCAAGAGCCCGAGCGAGATGGCGCGCCTGGGCATGGGCCGGAGCTTCCAGGAAGTCCGGCTGTTCGCCAGTATGAGCGTGCGCGACAACGTCGCCGTCTACGCCCAGCAGTCCTGGTCGGCGTCCATCCTGGGCACGATCGCCCTCGCGCCACGGGCCTTCCGAGAGCGTCGGCGCGCGAATGCGGAGGCCGACCGCGTCCTGACCTACCTCGGTCTGGAGCGCTTCGCGGACGTGCGTGCCGGGGACCTGAGCTTCGCTCAGCAGAAGCTCATCGCGATCGCCCGGCTGCTCGCGCTGAACCCCCGGTTCATCTTCCTCGACGAACCCGCCTCGGGGCTCGATGAGGAAGGCCGGGGGACCCTGGCCGACACGATGCGACTGCTGGTCGACGACGGCTATCCCATCTGCTTCGTGGAGCACAACACGCACCTCGTGCGCGAACTGTCCACGCGAGTGGTCTTCCTCAGTCAGGGGCGCGTCCTGGCAGACGGCACGCCCGACGACGTCTTCTCCAACCCTCAGCTTGCGGAGTCCTACCTTGGTTTCGACTGACATCGCCCTCCAGATCGAAGGGCTGAACGCGCGCTACGGCGCCCGCGCGGTCCTCGAAGACGTCTCCCTCTCGGTGCGCAGCGGCGAGGTGCTCGGGCTGTTCGGCCACAACGGCGCCGGCAAGACGACTCTGCTGCGGGTCATCGCGGGGATCAAGGCGCCCACGAGCGGAACAGTCCTCGTGAACGGGCGGTCCCTCGCCGGCCGGTCGGTCGTCAGCCGTGCGCGAGGCGGAATGGCGCTCGTCCCGGAGGGCGTCGCGGGGCTCTTCCCCGATCTGACGGTGGCGCAGAACCTCGACGCCGTGCGTCACGCCGGCGTCAACGAGGACATCGAGCGCGTGCTGCGCGACTCGTTCCGCGAGGTGCTCGTCGACAAGGCCGACCAGGTCGCCGGCACGATGAGCGGCGGGCAACGGCAGATGCTGGCGTTGACCATCGCCCTCGTCCGGGCCCCGTCCCTTCTTCTCCTGGACGAGCCCTCCACCGGGCTGTCCCCCATCATGGTCGACCGCATCTTCGGCGTCGTCGGCGACGTCGCCGCGGACGCGGGGATGACGGTCGTCGTCGTCGAGCAGGATGTGCGATCGGCACTGAAGATCGCCGACCGTGGCGTCATCCTGAGATCGGGGACGATCGTGGCCGACTGGCCGAAGACCGAGATCCCCGCCGCCGCAGAGCTGTGGGCCTACTTCTGATCCCTGCGCCTGCGCAGACCTCCTACCCGAAACGAAAGGCGACGACGTGACCCATCCTCAACCACCTGTCTTCCGCAGTGCAGCGGACAGCGACGCCATGGAGGAGCTCCTGCACGCGTGTGCGCAGCTCGCGGAAGAAGCGACAGCCGCGGCCGCCGGCGACGCCGTCACGCTGGCCGACTACACGCTCATGCGGCGGAGCCGGCGGATGGAGGAGGAGCTTCACGCCTTGAAGGTGGCCGGGCAGATCGCACCCAACATCCATAACTCGATCGGCCAGGAGGCGGTATCGGCAGGCGGCGTGGCCACGCTCGCCCGCCACGACATCCTCACGAGCACCTACCGCGGCCGGGCTCACGCGCTGGCCAAGGGCGCACCGCTGGCCGGCATCGTCGCCGAGGTCCTGGGGCGGGAGACCGGCCTGTCGCGCGGACGGACCGGCCCGATGCACATGATCCATCCGGAGAGCAATCTGCTGTTCGAGAGCGCCATCGTCGGGGCTGCCGCCCCGATCGCCGTGGGCGCGGCGCTCAGCGCCGAGCGACTGGGGACCGGCGCCGTGGCGATGACGATCTTCGGCGACGGAGCGACGGCGCAGGGCGTCGTCCACGAGGCCCTCAACCTCGCGGGGGTCATGCGCCTGCCGATCATCTTCGTGCTGGAGAACAACGGCTACTCCGAGATGACGCCGACGGCTCTCACGACCGCATTGCGCGACCTGTCGTGGCGCGCCCTCGGTCACGGCGTCCCGGCGCTTCACGCGGACGGAAACGACGTCGTGTCGATGCGGGCCGCCACGCGCGCCGCACTCAGCTGGGCACGTGCCCGGCGCGGTCCCGTGCTGATCGAGGCGAGCACCTACCGACTGACCGGGCATTACTCCACCGAACAGGCGAAGTACCGCCCCGACGGCGAATGGGAGCAGCGCCTCGCCGCCGATCCGCTCGCCGCCGCACGCGCGCAGCTCGTCGCATCGGCGGGCGCGGCAGATCTCGACGCGGTCGACGCCGCGGTCGAGCAGGAGGTCGCCGATGCGATCGCCGCCGCCCTGGCCGCACCCAGCCCGGATCCGGCGACCCGGACCGAGCACGTCTACGCAGAGGAGCGATGACCATGTCCACAGCGTTCTACTGGCAAGCGGTGAACCGCGCCCTGGACGAGGAGCTGACCCGCGACCCCCGCGTGGTGCTGTTCGGAGAGGATGTCGCCCTCCCGGGCGGCGTGTTCGGCGTCACCCGGCGCCTGCGCGAGAAGCATGGCGAGCGGCGCGTGTTCGACATGCCGATCTCCGAGAGCGCGTTCACCGGAGCGGCGATCGGCGCAGCCATGACGGGGCTGCGCCCGGTCGTCGAACTCATGTTCATGGACTTCAGCCTCGTTGCGGCCGACCAGATCATCAATCACGCCGCGAAGGTGCGCTACATGTCGCAGGGCGGCTACGCCGCTCCCCTCGTCATCCGCGCCCAGCAGGGTGTGTCGCCGGGCTCGAGCGCACAGCACACGCAGAGTTTCGAGCACCTCTTCACCGGCATCCCGGGCCTGCGCGTCGTCGCCGCGGCCACGCCGTGGGACGCCTACGGCATGCTGAAAGCCGCGATCCGCAGCGACGACCCGGTGCTGTTCCTCGAGCACCGGATGCTGTACGGCACCCGCGGGGAGATGCCCGAGAACGAGCATCTCGAGCCGCTCACCTCGGCGCGGGTGCGGCGCGAGGGGACCGACGTGACTCTTCTCGGGTGGCTGCGCAGCGTCGAGTGGATCGAGTCCATCGCTCAGCGCCTGGACGAGCGGGGCGTCAGCGCCGAGGTCATCGATCTGCGGTCGCTGTCCCCGATCGATTACGACACGATCGCGCGCTCGGTCGCGAAGACCGGCCGCGCGGTCATCGTCCACGAGGCGATCCGCGAGGGCGGGCTCGGTGGCGAGATCGCCGCGACGCTGCACGCCGATCATGCCGCTCACCTGCGCGCACCCGTCGCCCGCTACGGAGCGGAGTTCACGCCGATGGCATCCGCTGTGCCGCTTCAGGAGGCGACACAGCCGGACCTGGACGCCATCGTCGAGGACGTCGTCCGCGCCGTGGCAGCCGACCGGTCCGTCCCCCTTTCCTGACAACCGAAGGAGAAACCATGACCCCCACTTTCAACATCGACGTCGCCGTCGGCCGGGTACCGCTGCTCGGCGGCAAGACGGCCGTGATCACCGGCGTCGGCAACGGCATCGGACGCAAGGCCTTCAGCATGTTCTCCGATGCCGGCGCCGAGGTCTGCGGCTTCGACCTGTCCGAACGCGGCATCGCCTCCCTCAAGGAGGAGTACCCGGACGCTCTTCTGGAGGTCGTCGACGTCACCGACGCCGATCAGGTGGCCCGTTTCGCGGCGCAGGCGCGAGAGCGCTTCGACGCCGTCGACGTCCTCTTCAACTCGGCGGGGGTCGGCACCGTCGCGGACGGGCCCCTCCTGCTGGACGAGACCCCCGACTGGGTGTGGGACAAGACGGTGGGGGTCAACCTCACCGGGACCTTCTACGCGTCGCGTGCGATCATCCCCGCGATGACGCGCGGCGGCTCCATCATCAACATCGCCAGCATCCTCGCCCTCGCCGGCCAGGGCGGCGTGAGTGCGTACCACGCCTCGAAGGGCGGCGTGCTCTCCCTCACGCGCGCGATGGCCGTCGAGTACGCGCCCCGCGCCATCCGCGTCAACGTCGTGAGCCCCGGCTATTGCGACACGGCCATGGTGCAGGACTACATGTCCAAGCAGGACGACAAGCAGCAGGCGCGCGCCGAGCTCGAAGCGCTGCATCCGATCGGCCGCCTGGGAGAGCCGGAGGAAGTGGCGGCGCTGGCACTGTGGCTGGGGTCGGATGCCTCGACGTTCATCACCGGCGCGAACATCAGCGTCGACGGCGGATACACGGCGGTGTGACGATGAGCACGCTTCTTCACCATGCCGGTTTCACCGTCAGCGACCTCGACGAGTCGATCGCCTTCTTCGGAGAGCACTTCGGCCTCGTGGAGGTGAACCGCGCGGTGCTCGACGATGACTTCACGCACCGGGCGCTGGAGGCTCCCGGCGCCACCGTGACGACCGTCATGCTCGCCGGTGAGAACACGCTCGTCGAGCTGGTGCACTACGCCGGCGTCGAGGGACGGGCCAACAGCTCGCGCAACTACGACATCGGAGCGGGCCATCCGTGCTTCCAGGTCGATGACCTGCAGGCCGCGTACGAGCGGATGAGCGCGGCGGGGGTCGTCTTCACCGCGCCCCCGAGCGAGCCGTTCCCCGATGGGACGCGGTTCACCTATTTCATCGGTCCCGACCAGATCCGTATGGAACTGCTCCAGGGCGGGACCGACCTCAACGTGCAGGCGTTGATCCAGAAGGGAAAAGAGGGATCGCATGAGTGACCGCTTCCGCGACAAGGTCGCGATCGTCACCGGGGCCGCCGGCGGCATCGGGCGTGCGACGGCCGAGCAACTCGCTCGGGAGGGGGCCGCGCTCCTGCTCGTCGACGCCTCGGAGAGCATCCACCGCGTCGCCGAGGAGATCGCCGCGCAGGGTGCGCAGGTGGACGCGGTGCGCGCGGACGTCTCCTCGGAGGAGGAGGTGAACGGCTACGTGGCGCGAGCGGTGGAGCGCTTCGGCGGCATCGACGCCTTCTTCAACAACGCCGGGATCTACGGCGCCCCTCATCCGCTCCCGGAGTATCCCGTCGAGCTGTTCGAGCGGATCCTGTCCGTCAACGTGGTCGGGGTGTGGCTGGGCATGCGGGCCGTCATGCCCGTCATGGCCGCGCGCGGCGGTGCCATCGTGAACACCTCCTCGATCGCCGGCCTCCGCGGTTACGCGAACCTCAGCGGGTACATAGCGAGCAAGCACGCTGTGCTGGGTCTCACGCGCGAGGCCGCGGCCGAAGGCGGCCCCGACAACATCCGGGTGAACGCGGTGTGCCCGGGGCTCATCGACACCGCGATGGGCGATCAGGTGAAGGCCGGCATGGACGACTTCGATGCGTTCATGTCGCGCGTGACGCCGATGGGACGCGTCGGAAGCCCGGCCGAGGTGGCGGATGCGGTGTGCTTCCTCCTCTCCGACGACGCCCGCTTCGTCAGCGGAGCGGCGCTCACCGTCGACGGCGGGATCGCGGCGACGGGCTGAGCGCCCTCGAGGGGGCCGGCGACGACGCCGGCCCCCGTCCACTCATAATCAGGAAGGCAATGACATGACTCCCCAGATCCACCACGCCGGTTTCGTGGTCTCCGACTCCGCCCGCTCCGTGGCGTTCTACAGCGAGCACTTCGGCTTCGAGGAGTGCCTGCGCATCGAGATGTCGGGCGACCACTTCGAGGCCGCCGTCGCGGTGCCCGGCGCCCGCATCCTGCTCGTGATGCTCTCGGCGCAGAACACCGTCCTCGAACTCATCCAGTACCTGGAGTCGCCCGGTCGGACGCAGCCGCTGTCGAACAACGATGTCGGCGCGGCGCACATCTGCATCACGGTCGAGGACATCGATGAGGTCTACGAACGGCTCACGGCGGGCGGCGTCTCGTTCATGGCCCCGCCGAGCCCTCCCGTGGAGGGAGCGGGCTCGCGCTTCGCGTACCTGCGCGACCCCGACGGGATCACTGTCGAGCTGCTGCAGGTGGTGCCCGGCATCACTCTCGAAGACCTCACGCGTCCCGCACGCTGACACCGACGAAGATGCCGGTCACCCGAGGGTGACCGGCATCTTCGTCTGTGCGGGGGGATTCACCAGGCTGTCAGGTCGTCCCACACGACGGATTCGCCGACCGCTTCCCGACCGAGCGATGCCGCCGCCTCCGACGCCGACCGGACCTGATCGCGCACTGCCCACACGGTGGTCGTGAAAGGCCACAGACCGAACTCGCGCGTGATCCCGATCGCCCCGTGCAGCTGGTGGGCGTGCGCGGCCAGCGCGGACGCCGCCGCGCTGACGACGCTGCGCGCCGAGGCCACAGCCGCGTCGTCGCCGCGCTCGCGGGCACGATCCAGCACTGCACGCGACTGCACCAACCGCATCTTCATCTCCCCGAGCCGGCCCTGCACGGCGGGCAGGTCGATCAACGGACGGTCGAACTGCATCCGCTCTCGGACGTACTCGCGCGTACGTCGGTAGATCCCCTCGGCGCTGCCGGCGAGCGCAGCCGTCAGCAGCAGGTCCCACGCGCGCGTCGTGTCCTCCGGCACACTCAGCGACGCCGTTTCTGCGCCGCCCGTGGCGCGGCCGAGGGGGACGGCCGAGACGTCGCGCCCCTCGAGCGGGAGCGGCCCGTCCACCAGCACCGCGCCGTCACCGCGCAGCACGACGGCGAACTCCGCCTCCGTACCCCAGGGGACGAGCGGGTCACCGCCGTACGCTGCGCTCCCCCACCGGTCGTCCAGGGCACCGGCGGCGCTTCGGATCCGGTCGGCCACCGCCGCCTCCACGATGGGGGTGCGAGCCCCGGAGGACGACAGGGCGTGGACCACGACGGTGAGATCGTCGAAGGACCCACCGCTGCCGCCGGCGGACTCGTCGATCCCGACGCGGTGGAGACCGGCCTCCCGCAGGTCCGCCCAGATCGCGAGCCGGCGCCCGGGCTCGTCCCCCGACGCAGGATGCGAGCCGACGATGTCCTCGACCAGAGCGCGCAGCTCCTCCTCGTTGTCGTTCATCCGTGACTCCCTTCTGCTTTCGCAGACTCGACGCTCACGCGCGCGCCTCTTGCTTCGCGACGATGGACAGGAGGATGTCGGAGGCTCCGCCGCGCAGTCCGAACGCCGGGGAAGCCAGCTCCGCGTCGCCGAGCAGGCTCGCCGCGGGCACCACCCCCAGCCCGAGCCGGCGACCGGCCTCGATGACATCCATCTCGAACGCGTTGCCGAGGTATTTGAGGCTCGCCGCCTCCTGTACGGGCGCTCCGCCGTCGTCGACGGCGCGGGCGACATCGACGCACATCCGCCGGAGAGCGGCCAGCCGTGCGACCAGCTCGCCGACTGTCTCGTCGAGCGAGGCGTCTGCGCGACGTCGGGACTCGGTCACCAGGGCCTCCAGCACGAGGTAGCTCGAGAGCACGCGCTCGGGCCCGCCACGCTCGAACGCGAGCTGCTCGACGATCTGCGACCAGCCCCGTCCCTCCTCGCCGAGGAGACGATACGCGGGGACGAACACGCCCTCGAACCGCACCTCGTTGAAGTGGTGCTCGCCGGCGAGGTCGACGATGGGGTCGACCGTCACCCCCGGCGAACCCATGTCGACGATGAACTCGCTCAGTCCCTGGTGCTTGCGTTCGGCGTCGGACGTGCGCGCCAGGACGTAGGCATGCGTCGCCCGGTGGGCGTGACTCGTCCAGATCTTGTGACCGGTCAGCATCCAGCCACCCGCCACAGGCTGGGCGCGAGTGCTCACGCGGGCGAGGTCCGAGCCGGCGGCGGGCTCGCTCATCCCCAGACAGAACACGGCCTCGCCTCGTGCGATCGGCGGGATGATCTCCCGGCGCAGCTCCTCCGAACCGTGTCGCAGCACCGCCGGCGCGATCTGACGGTCTGCGATCCAGTGCGCCGCGACCGGCGCACCCGCGCGCAAGAGCTCCTCGGTCACGGCGAGCCGGTCGACGAACGTGCGCTGCTGACCGCCGTACGCCTTCGGCATCGTGATCCCGATGAGCCCTTCCTCGGCGAGGCGGCGCGTGAAGTCGAGGTCGAAGGAGCGCAGCCAGGAGTCCGCTCGCGGCACGAAGCGCCCCGCTGCGCGCCATTCGGCCAGGACCGCTCGCGTGCGCTCGCGAAGCTCGGTCACGGTTGCGGGCTCGGTCATTGCTTTTCCTCTCCGGCGGGGGCGGGGCGACGCCGGGCGGCGGCCCGCGCGAGCATCTGCTGGGACTCGGGCGTGCTCAGTGCCACGGCCATGTGGGAGGACATCAGATCCAACGCCGCCGGGAGGTCTTGACCGGGACTCTGGCGCACGCCCCGCTTGATCGCCCGCACCACGAAGGGCGGCTTGTCGGCGAGTGTGGCAGCGTACCTGGCGACGAACTCCCCCAGCGGCTCGTCTGCGACGACCCGCTGAACGATCCCCAGCCGCACGGCCTCGTCGGCGCCGATCACGTCGCCCGTCCACAGCAGGTGAAGCGCCATGGCCTCCCCGACGATTCGCGGCAGCAGCCAGGCACCCCCGTCGCCGGGCACCAGACCCGCACGGATGTACCCCTCGGCCAGCTGCACGTCCGGCGCGGCGAAGCGCACGTCGCACATCAGCGCCATGTCCAGACCTGCTCCGACGGCAACGCCCTCGATGGCGGCGAGAACCGGCTTGTCGATGTTCTGGAGCGCGCGCGCAACGCGGTGCACGTGAGCGGCGAGGAGGTCCTTGTTCTCGAGGGGAGTGCGCTCCGACGCGGTGAACTCCGCGAGGTCGACGCCGGAGCAGAAGTTCCCGCCCGATCCGGTGACGACGATGACACCCACCCCCGCGTCCGCCGCGCAGGATTCCAGCGCGTCGGCCCAGGCGTCGACCATCGCGATGGTGAACGCGTTCTTGCGATCGGGCCGGTTCAGCACGATGGTGGCGACGCGCCCCTCGCGCTCGACGAGCAGCGCGCTCACGGCACACGTCCTTCCTCTGGCGACAGCAGGGGTGGACGCGCACGGGGATGCTCGGGAGCGATCACCGCGCCATCGGAGATCAGGCGGTCTGTTTCGTCGGCGTCGAAGTCGAGCTCCGCCATGATCTGCCGGCTGTGCTCGGCGAAGGCGGGCACCTGGTTCCAGTACGGTCCCGGTTCGCCCAGATCGACGCTCGGCCGGGCGAGCCGGGTCCCTCCCACCGGTCCGACGTCGACGCGCTCGAAGAATCCGACCTCCTCCAGGTGCGGATCCTCGAACAGGTCCGGGATGGTGTTGACCGGTCCGCTCGGCACGTCCGCGTCATCGAAGATGCGCAGCCAGTCGGCAGTGGTCCGCTGGGACATGACAGCATCCACGTGGCCGTACAGCTCGTCGATGTGCACGGTGCGGTCGCGGATCGTGCGGAAGCGCGGCTCGTGCGCCAGGTCGTCGCGTCCGATCGCCCCGAAGAACGCGCCCCACTGCGCGTCGGTGTAGACCATGACGGAGATGAAGCCGTCAGCGGTGCGATACGGCCGCCGCGACGGCGACTCGGTGCGGCTGTAGCCGGATTTCCCGGTCGGGGGATCGAAGACCCACCCGCCCTGCTGCTCGACGAGCGTGAATGCCGCCATCGTCTCGAACATCGGGACCTCCAGCGACTGCCCGATGCCGGTGGCGTCGCGACGCCGTAGGGCCGCGAGGATCGCGGAAGCCCCGACGACGCCGACGAGCTTGTCCGCCAGCGCCTGCCGGACGTACTCGGGAGCACCGCCGTTGCCCTGGATGACGGCGACACCGGAGGCCGCCTGAATCACGTCGTCATACGCGGGGCGGGACGCGTAGGGGCCGTCGGAGCCGAATCCGCGAAAGCTGCAATGCACGAGCGTGGGATTGACCTCGAGCATCCTCGGCGCATCGATTCCGAGACGTCGCTCTCCCGAGGCCCGCACGTTGTGCACGAAGATGTCGGCGGTGCGGACCAGCCGGTCGAGCACCTCGCGCGCAGCGGGGCTCTTGAGATCGAGTCCCAGGCTGCGCTTTCCGCGGTTCGCGTTGATGAAGACCGGGCCCATGCCCTCGTTCTTGCTGTCGCCGACCAGCCGCATGACGTCGCCGTGAGGAGGCTCCACCTTGACCACGTCCGCGCCCCACTGCGCCAGGAGCGACGTGCAGTACGGACCCATGAAGGTCGAACTGACGTCGACGACACGAATGCCGTCGAGCGCGCCTGGCCGCTTTCCGGATTGAGGGCCACGCTGTCCTCGCATACGAACTTCTTTCAATAGTGGTTCCGACATCTCACACAATATTGAATTCAATTATGTATGGCAAGATGCAAACATGGTCGCGAGACAGAAGCAGAACGGCGGATCGGCGGCGAACACGGCGTCGCGTCCGCGCGCGCATGCCGACGCGGTGGCCGCCGCCGTCGACAAGCTGCGGTCGATGCTGATCTCTTCTGAACTGCTTCCGGGCCAGATCATCCGCCAGGAGGCACTCGCGGAGCAGCTGGGCATGAGCCGGGTTCCGGTCCGCCAGGCGCTGGGGATGCTGGCGAACGAGGGCGTACTCGACCATCGTCAGAACGCCGGCTACTCGGTAAAGCGCCTCACGCGTGACGAGCTCGACCAGGCCTACCTCATCCGTCGGGTGATCGAGAGGGAGCTCGTCCCCGCGATCCCGGCCCTCTCGGCGGACGAGATCGCCGAGTTGCGGGCGATCAACACCCGGCTCGAGGAGGCGACGGCGCGCAACGACGTCGTCCTGCTGTCCGAACTCAACCGCGAACTGCACTTCCGGATCTACGACGCCTCGCGCAAGACGCTCCTCGTGGAGGAGCTGACCCGCATGTGGAACCTCACCGCCGCCTACCGGTCGATCTACCTGTACACGCCGGATGCGCAGCAGCGGATGGTGAGCGAGCACTGGGCGATCATCGACGCCCTCGAGGCGCACGATCTCGAGCGCCTCATCGCCTTGCTCGACGAGCATCGCTCCGGGGTGCCGGAGCACGTCTCGGTCTTCCTGAGCGCCTCGCCGCGTTCCTGACGGACCGCCGGCGTCCTCGAGGGCGCGCGGGCGCCTTTCGCGGGAGAGGAGCCGGCGACGATACCGTGGACGCGAGGAGATCATGGCCAAGACACTGCGCATCGACCCCATCGCCGAGGCGCGCCGGCAATGGCTCGCGCACGGGTGGGACGCTGCCGCCGACGGGATGACCGCCGTCATCTCCGTCAACCGGGCGCAGCAGCTCCTCATGGCGCGCATCGACGCCGCCCTGCGACCGCTCGATCTCACGTTCGCCCGCTACGAGCTGCTGCGCATGCTGGCGTTCACGGCGGAGGGTCGGATGCCGCTGTCCAGTGCCGTCGCGCGCCTGCAGGTGCACGCCACGAGCGTCACCAACACCGTCGATCGGCTCGTGCGGGACGATCTGCTCGTGCGCGCGCCGCACCCCACGGACCGGCGCGCGGCGCTGCTCCTGCTCACCGATGCCGGACGGGCGCGCGCGGAGGAGGCGACGACCGCACTGAACGAGGTGTTCTCCGCACTCGGCATGGATTCGGACGACGAGATCGAGCTCGCGCGCATCATCGCGCGGTTCCGCAAGCGCTCCGGCGACTTCGAGGAGCCCTCGCCCGTGCCCGACCCGATCTAGGCCGCGGTTCCGAGCACGCTTCGAGCCACGACGATCCGCATGATCTCGTTGGTGCCCTCGAGGATCTGGTGCACGCGCAGGTCGCGCACGATCTTCTCGATGCCGTAGTCGCGGAGGTACCCGTAACCCCCGTGCAGCTGCAGCGCCTCGTTGGCGACGCGGAAACCGACGTCCGTGGCGAAACGCTTCGCCATCGCGCACCGAGCCGATGCATCCGGGGCTCCCGCGTCGACCGCACCGGCCGCATCCTGCACGAGCAGCCGCGCCGCCGCCAGTTCGGTCGCCATATCGGCGAGCGCGAAGACGACGGCCTGCTTGGCCGCGAGCGCCTCCCCGAACGTGAACCGCTCGTGCACGTAGCGGACGGTGCGATCCAGCGCGTCGCGGGCACCACCGAGCGAGCACGCGGCGATGTTGAGACGACCGCCGTCGAGAGCTCCCATGGCCAGGGCGAATCCGCGGCCGATCTCGCCGAGGACGGCGGATGCCGGCACGCGCACCTCGTCGAGGATCACCTGCCGCGTGGGCTGAGCCCGCCACCCCATCTTCTGCTCCGGCACGCCGAACGACAGCCCCGCCGCGTCGGCGGGGACGAGGAAGGCGGTGATGCCGCGCGGGCCGGGCTCTCCCGTCCGCGCCATGACGACGTACACGGACGCCTCACCCGCTCCGGAGATGAACTGCTTGACGCCGGTCAGCACATACTCGTCGCCCGACGCGATCGCAGAGGTCGTGAGCGCTGCGGCGTCGGAGCCCGCGCCGGGCTCGGTGAGGCAGTAGGCGCCGAGGTCGGTCATATCCGCCAGGCGCGGAAGCCAGTGCTCGCGTTGGGAGGCGCTGCCGTGCCGGTCGATCATCGTCGCGACCATGTTGTGGATGGAGATGTACGACGCGATCGCCGGGTCGCCGGCGGCGAGCTCTTCGAAGATCGCGACCGCATCCGCCCGCGGCAGGCCAAGACCTCCCTGGTCAGCGCGGACGAAGAGCGCGCCGAGCCCGAGGTCCCCGGCCCGGCGCAGCGTGTCGCGGGGGAACTCCTCGTCGACGTCGCGCTGCACGGCGAAGGGAGCGAGTTCGGTCGTGGCGAACTCCCGCACGACCTCGAGGATGGCGGCTCGTTCGTCGTCGCTGATGGCGGACGAGACGGGCGGGGAGACGGCGGTGGCGTCCATGGCTCTCCTTCGGGCGGCGCGATCGTGCCGCCCGACTGAGATTACTAGGTCTTCCTACGAAATAGAAGGGGTTCCAACAAATTGCCCTCGGGTGCGCAACTCCTCAAGAACAGGGCGCGCCACCCACCGGCGCCGCGGAAAACCGCGGATCGCACCGCTCGCCGAGCGCGATCTTGAGGAGTTGCGTCACCCGTCGGCCGGGCACCTCCGCCGCCTCGACGCCCTCGGGCCTCCCGTACGCGGCCCCGAAAACCGACGAGCGTCGGCGGCCGAACGCCATCGCCCGCGTGCGCAACTCCTCAAGATCAGGGCACGTCACCCACGGGCGCCGCGGAAAACCGCCGATCGCACCGTTCGCCGAGCGCGATCTTGAGGAGTTGCGTCACCGGTCTCCCGGAGCACGGCCCGACTGCGCGGCGGCGAGGAGCACCCCTCAGCTGGCCGCTTCCTCCGGCCGCTCCAGCACCTCGACGGCCGCGGTGTCGGGCACGTACCCGTCGATGTGGCGCTCGTCGACGCCGTTGTAGGCCGACAGGGGGCGGATGAGCGCGTTGGAGGCCTGCTGCTCGACGATGTGCGCGGTCCACCCGGTCACGCGCGACGCGACGAACAGCGGCGTGAAGGTGAGGGTGTCGAATCCGATGAGGTTATACGCCGGGCCTGACGGGTAGTCGAGGTTCGGGTAGATGCCCTTGCGGGCGACGAACTCGCTCTCCAGAGCGTCGTAGAGCTCCGCGACATCCGGCCGGTCGTAGTGGGCGACGAGCGTGTCGAGCGCCGCCTTCATCGTCGGCACGCGCGAGTCGCCGCGCTTGTAGACGCGGTGCCCGAAGCCCATGATCTTGCGCTTTTCTGCGAGGGCCTTGTCGAGCCAGGGAAGGACGTTCTCCGCCGTGCCGATCTCGTCGAGGATGTGGAGCACCGCCTCGTTCGCGCCGCCGTGCAGCGGACCCTTCAGCGCTCCGATCGCCCCCACGACGGCGGAGTAGATGTCGCTGAGCGTGGACGTGATGACGCGGGCGGTGAAGGTGGACGCGTTGAAGGAGTGCTCGGCGTACAGGATCATCGAGCGGTTGAAGGCGTCGATGACCACGTCGTCCGCCTCTTCGCCGAACGTCAGCCACAGGAAGTTGGCGGCGTAGTCGAGGTCGTCCCGCGACTCCACCGGCTCGAGGCCGCGCCGCCGACGCTGGCCGTAGGAGACGATCGCCGGCAGCTGCGCGAACAGGCGGATGCTGCGTTCCAGATTCTCCTCGGGCGTGCCGACGGCGTCGAGCACGTTGGTGATGCCGGCGGTCTCGATCGCGCCGATGACGCTGACAGCCGTCCGCACCTCGTCCATCGGGTGCGCACTCGTGGGGAGCAGATCGATGGCGGCCCGCACCTCGGGGAGGAGGGCGCGATGCGCGCGCTCGGTGGCGCGCAGTTGCGCCAGCTGCTCGTCGGTGGGCAGCTCGCCGTGCCACAGGAGGAAGGCGACCGCCTCGAAGGGCTGCGTGGCTGCGAGCTCCTGCACGGGGTACCCGCGGTAGAGCAGGCTGTTGGTGTCGGGGTTCACCTTGCTCACCGCGGTGTAGTCCACCACGACGCCGGCAAGGCCCTTCTTGATGTCGATGTCGGTCATGTCTTTCTCTTCCTCGTGCTTCGTCTCGGTCGCTTCGCGGCCTCGCTCAGCGACCGGTCAATGGTTTAGCGGGCGATCTGGAAGTTGAACACGCTGGTGTCGAAGTGGTTGTACCCCTCGTAGTCCACCAGATCGTAGAGGTCGGCACGATGCTGCATCTCGTCGAGCCGGTCGCGCAGGTGCCCCTTCGTGCCGAGGTCGTCGAGGCCGCGGCCGGCAGCGCCCATCGCGATACGCAGCAGCGACACCGGCCAGATGACGATGTTGACGCCCACGTCGCGGAGCTGATCGGTCGAGAAGAGCTCGCTCTTGCCGAACTCGGTCATGTTCGCCAGGATCGGCACGTCCAAGGCGTTGCGCATGGCCTCGAACTCGGCGAGGTCACGCATCGCCTCGGGGAAGATCGCATCCGCACCGGCATCCACCAGCTGCTTGGCGCGGTCGATCGCGGCGTCCAGTCCGTCGACGGCGCGGATGTCGGTGCGCGCCATGATCAGGAAGTTGGGGTCGCGGCGCGCATCGACGGCGGCACGGATCCGCTTGATGGCCGTGTCGGAGTCGACGACGCTCTTGCCGTCCAGGTGGCCGCAGCGCTTGGGGTTCACCTGATCCTCGATGTGCGTTCCGGCAAGGCCTGCGTCTTCGAGGGTCTGGATGGTGCGGGCGACGTTCATCGGCTCGCCGAACCCGGTGTCGGCGTCGATGATCGCCGGCAACTCGGTCATCCGCGCGATCTGCTGGCCGCGTGTGGCCACCTCGGTGAGCGTGGTGAGACCGATGTCGGGGAGGCCGAGGTCGGCGGCGAGCACGGCGCCGGAGATGTAGACGCCCTCGAAGCCCTTGCGCTCGATGAGCCGCGCCGACAGCGGGTTGAACGCGCCCGGCAGGCGGAGCAGCTCACCCGAGGCGAGGCGCTCGCGGAACACCCGCCGCTTCTCGGCGGCCGTGGTCTGGGAGTACAGCATCAGAACAGTCCCTTCGGGGCGGGCGCCAACGCGAGGACGCCCGGCTTCGCGGCGATCGACAGCTGCTGCACCTCCGCCGCGGTGAGCTCGGGAAGACGCTCTGCCAGGGCGAGGAAGCGCTCGATCTCCTCCGGCGAGAGCACCGGCTCGGCGAGGAGGCGGAACTTGCGCACGTAGTCGGCGCGGGCGAACGGCCGGGCACCCAGCGGGTGGGCGTCGGCCACGGCGATCTCCTCCTCGATCGTCGAGCCGTCGGTGAGGGTGATCACCACGCGCCCGCCGAAGGCCTTTTCGTTCGGGTCCTCCGAGTGGTAGCGACGCGTCCACTCGGCGTCTTCGGCGGTGGTGACCTTGCGCCACAGCTCGACGGTGTCGGCCCGCCCCGCACGCTCGGGGGCGTAGGAGTCGACGTGGTGCCACGCGCCGTCCTGCAGCGCCACGGTGAAGATGTACGGGATCGAGTGGTCGAGCGTCTCGCGCGAGGCTGTCGGGTCGTACTTCTGCGGATCGCCCGATCCGGAACCGATCACGACGTGCGTGTGGTTGCTCGTGTGCAGGACCACGGATGCGACGTTCGCCGGATCGCGCAGCTCCGGCCGCTCATTGCCGAGTCGGCGGGCGAGGTCGATCCACGCCTGCGCCTGGTACTCGGCCGAGTGCTCCTTCGTATACGAGTCGAGGATCGCCCGCTTGGACTCGCCCTCGGCGGGAAGAGGCACATCGTAGGATGCGTCCTTGCCGTCGAGCATCCACGCGATGACGCCGTCCTCGCCCTCGTAGATGGGTGAGGGGCTCGTCTCACCGCGCATCGCGCGGTCGACCGCCTCGACGGCCATCTTGCCCGCGAACGCCGGCGCGTGCGCCTTCCACGTCGAGATCTCGCCCTTGCGCGACTGCCGTGTCGCGGTGGTGGTGTGGAGGGCCTGACCGACCGCCTGGTAGATGGTCTCGGTGTCCAGACCCAGCAGGGTGCCGATGCCGGCGGCAGCCGACGGGCCGAGGTGGGCGACATGGTCGATCTTGTGCTTGTGCAGCGAGATCGCGCGCACGAGGTCGATCTGGATCTCGTAGCCGGTGGCGAGGCCCCGCAGCAGCGCCGCGCCGTCGCTGCCGGTGTGCTGGGCGACTGCCAGGATCGGCGGGATGTTGTCGCCCGGGTGGGAGTACTCGGCCGCGAGGAAGGTGTCGTGGTAGTCGAGCTCGCGCACGGCCACGCCGTTGGCCCAGGCGGCCCATTCCGGGCTCGACCGCCGCTCGAGCGGGCATCCGAAGATCGTGCTGCCGACGCCACCGACCGAGACGGGGTGATCCAGCGCCTGCTGACGCGCGGCGCTGACCGGGCGACGGGTGAGGGATGCGGCGGCCACGGCGGCGTTGTCGATCACGCGGTTGATGATCATGTCGGCGACGTCGGCGTCGATGGCTACAGCGTCCGTCGCGACCCGAGCGATGGCCCAGGCCAGCTGCCCCTCTCGGGGGAGGTTCTCTTCGCTGCGGTGCACGCGGACGGAGTGGATGGTGGTCATGCGGTCTCCTCCAAGAGGGATTCGAGAGCGGTCGTGAGGGCGTTGTGCAGATGCACGTGGGTGGCATGGGCGGCGAGGTCGGCGTCGCGTGCGGCGATCGCCGAGGCGATGAGATGGTGCTCGCGAACGGACTCCGCCAGGCGCGGCGGATTGTCCCGTGCCATGCGCCGCACCCGCACGAGGTGGGTGCGGACGGTACGCAGGGCCGATCGGAGGTACTCGTTCGAGGCGGCAGCGTCGATGGCCGCGTCGAAGCGCGCGATCAGCTCGTAATAGGCGTCGGGTCCCGCATCCGGGTCGGTCCGGGCGAACTCCGCCGCGAGCGCGGCGAACACGGCGGCGTCGCCGCGGGTGGCGGCGATGCGGGCCGCGCTCTCCTCGAGCGCGCGACGCAGCTCGAAGAGCTGCCGCACGTCGTCGGCGTCGAGGGCGGCCACGACGGTGACCCGCGGAGAGAGCTGCGCGACCAAGCCGTCTGCCGCGAGGCGACGGAGCGCTTCGCGCAGCGGCGTCCGTGAGACGCCGAGCCGCGTCGCCTGCTCGACCTCCGCGAGCACCGCCCCCGGCGCGAGGACCCCGTTCTGGATCTCGGTCAGCAGGGCGGCGTATGCGGAATCGCTGGCTTTCACGACGCCTCCTTCCCCGATTTGTATACACAATACGCTTTGCTACCGCCGTTTCCAACTCCTCAAGGCTTTTAGGTATACACAGACGGATGCGCGATGGCCGTCATCGTGGAACGGCATGCAGCTTCCTATCGTCACGACAAGATCCGCGAATCTTTAGGAGGCCAGCGAAGGGAAGAAGGGCGGCAGGCGCTTCTAGGGTCAAATCAGACCTTCTACCCGTCGAGGAATCGTGATCGATCCGACTCTGCTGCCCTCTGTTCCCCGCGCTGCACGCACGGTGCGCGCGGCGTTCTTCGTGTCCGACAGCACGGGCATCACCGCGGAGACGCTCGGCAGCGCCCTGCTTGCGAACTTTCCGTCCATCGATTTCCGCCGCCACACCATCCCCTTCGTCGACACGGTGTCCGGCGCCCGCTCGGTCGTCCGCGACATCGATGCCTCCGCCGCACGCGGAGACGACCCGATCGTGTTCACGACCGTCAAGGCGATGAGCGTCCGCGCCGCGCTGGAAGGGGCGAGCGCGGTGTTCATCGACCTGCTGGCCGGCCACCTCGAGCAGCTCGAGCAGGCGCTCGGCACGACCGCGAGCGAGCAGCTCGGTCAGTACCACGGCGTCGGCGATCTCGAGCGGTATTTCGCGCGCATGCGCGCCGTCGAATACGCCATCGAGCACGATGACGGACAGAGCAACCGCGCGCTCGATCTGGCCGACGTGGTCATCATTGCGCCCTCTCGCTGCGGCAAGACCCCGACGACGATGTACCTCGCCCTGCAGTACGGGCTGCTGGTGGCGAACTATCCGCTCACGGACGACGACTTCCCCAGTGACGGGCTGCCGCGCGCCGTCTCGGCCTACCGCGACCGCTGCTTCGGGCTGACCACGACGCCGCTGCGCCTGAGTCAGGTGCGGCACGAGCGCCGACCGGACTCGACGTATTCCAGCCTCGCGCAGTGCACCCTCGAGCTCCGCCGCGCCGAAGACCTCTACCGGCGCAACCGTGTGCCGTTCCTCAACTCCTCGACCAAGAGCGTCGAGGAGATGTCCGCCGTCATCTTGCAGTCCATGAAGCTGCGCGACTGAGTCCGATCGGGCTCGACCTGCACCATCCATCCACGAGAGGGACACCGATGAGCAACATCCTGTGGTTCGACGAGATCGGCATGGGCGACCTCGCCCGCGTCGGAGGGAAGAATTCTTCGCTGGGCGAGATGGTCTCGCATCTGGCCAGCGCGGGCGTGCGCGTCCCGGGGGGCTTTGCGACAACCGCCGATGCGTACCGGCGGTTCCTCACCGAGAGCGGGCTGGACGCCCGCATCCGCGACGTGGTGACGAGCCTCGACACCGACGACGTCACCGAGCTCGCTCGCGTGGGGGCGGCGGTGCGCAGCTGGATCGAGGAGCAGCCCTTCCCCGACGACCTCGAGCGGGACATCCGCGACGCCTACGCGCAGCTGGTGGCACGCGACGACGACCCGGATGAGGTGACGTGGGCGGTGCGCTCCAGTGCCACCGCCGAAGACCTTCCCGATGCATCGTTCGCGGGGCAGCAGGAGACCTTCCTCAACATCGGCGGCATCGAGAACGTCCTGCAGGCCATTCGCAGTGTCTTCGCCTCGCTCTACAACGATCGCGCCATCGCCTACCGCGTGCACCACGGATTCGATCACGCCGAGGTCGCGCTGTCGGCGGGGGTGCAGCGGATGGTGCGCTCCGACCTCGGCTCGTCCGGGGTGATGTTCACCGTCGACACCGAATCGGGCTTCGACGACGCCGTCTTCGTCACGAGCTCGTACGGGCTCGGTGAGGCGGTCGTGCAGGGGGCGGTCAACCCCGACGAGTTCTACGTCTACAAGCCCGCCCTCCGTGCGGGGCGCTCCGCGATCCTCAAGCGATCGGTCGGCGAGAAGGCGGTCGCGATGCGCTACGCCGAGAGCCGCGAGGTCGGCGGAAGCACGGTCTTCGCCGACGTCCCCGCGGCCGATCGCGCGCGCTTCTCCCTCACCGACGCCGAGATCGAAGAGCTCGGCCGCATCGCGCTCGTCATCGAGGACCACTACGGCCGGCCGATGGACATCGAGTGGGGCAAGGACGGACTCGACGGACAGCTCTACGTCCTGCAGGCGCGGCCCGAGACGGTCGTCTCGCGGGAGTCGGGCAACATCATGCGGCGCTTCGTGCTGCGCGAGCGCGGTCCCGTACTGCTGGAAGGACGAGCGATCGGGCAGCGCATCGGCGCAGGCCCGGTGAGCGTTCTGACCTCGATCGACCAGATGCACGAGTTCCAGCCCGGCAACGTGCTGGTGGCCGATATGACCGACCCCGACTGGGAGCCGATCATGAAGCGGGCATCGGCGATCATCACGAATCGTGGCGGGCGCACGTGCCACGCCGCGATCATCGCGCGCGAGCTCGGGATCCCCGCCGTCGTCGGTACGGGCGCGGCGACCCGCGTGCTGCTGGACGGCCAGGAGGTCACCGTCTCGTGCGCCGAGGGCGACGAGGGCTACGTCTACGACGGCGCGCTCGCGTTCGACGAGGAGGAGACCGAGCTCGACCGGATGCCGGAGGTCCCGGTGAAGATCATGATGAACGTCGGCACGCCCGACCAGGCGTTCAGCTTCGCCAAGCTCCCCAACCGCGGCGTGGGGCTGGCGCGCCTGGAGTTCATCATCAACCGGCAGATCGGCATCCATCCCCGTGCCCTCCTCGCCGTCGACGAGCTTCCCGGCGAGCTCGGCGACGAGATCCGCGAGCGCGTGCAGGCCTACCCGAGCCCGCGGGAGTACTTCGTGCAGCGTGTCGCGGAGGGGGTCTCGACCATCGCCGCCGCGTTCGCGCCCGAGCCCGTCATCGTGCGCCTGAGCGACTTCAAGTCCAACGAGTACGCCAATCTGCTGGGCGGCCCGCTGTACGAACCGGTCGAGGAGAACCCGATGCTCGGCTACCGCGGAGCATCCCGGTACATCTCCCCCGAGTTCCGCGCATGCTTCGACCTCGAGTGCGAGGCGATGCGACGCGTCCGCGATGACATGGGCCTCACCAACGTGCAACTCATGGTGCCCTTCGTCCGGACCTTGGGCGAGGCCGAGGCCGTCGTCGAGCTTCTCGCGGAGAACGGTCTCCGCCGCGGCGAGAACGACCTCAAGGTCATCATGATGTGCGAGCTGCCCTCCAACGCCGTGCTCGCCGACCGGTTCCTCGACTACTTCGACGGCTTCTCGATCGGCTCGAACGACATGACGCAGTTGACGCTCGGCCTCGACCGCGACTCGGGCCTGGTCGCCCAGACCTTCGACGAGCGAGACCCCGCCGTGCTGGCGATGCTGGAGATGGCGATCGAGGCGTGCCAGCGCCGCGGCAAGTACGTCGGGATCTGCGGTCAGGGTCCCTCCGACCATCCCGACCTCGCGGAGTGGCTGCTGGAGAAGGGCATCGAATCGATGTCGCTCAACCCCGACTCGGTCGTGGAGACCTGGACCCGGTTGGCCCGCACCGCCGCGCCGGTGTAGCGGCGGCCCTCCGTTCACTCGTCGTATGAGCGCCGCGGCGCGCCGGGGGCGCAGCGCAGAGACGACGAGTGAACGGGGGTGCACGGTGGGTAGCCTGGGACGGATGGATGCGCACCGGTATGTCGTGGCCACCGACGGCGCGTGCAAGGGCAACCCCGGTCCCGCGGGGTGGGCGTGGGTCGGCGAGGACGGTCAGTGGGCCGCCGGATCGGTGCCCCTCGGCACGAACAACATCGGCGAGCTGCTCGGGCTGCTGCGGGCGATCGAGGACCACGCCGACGTCGAGAACCTCGTCGTGCAGGCCGACTCGAAGTACGCCATCGACACGTACACGAAGTGGATGGACGCGCATCGCCGGCGGGGCTGGAAGACCTCGACCGGCGCTCCGACGAAGAATCGCGAACTGCTCGAGCAGCTGATCCGCGCCCGGGATGCGCGGCGGGCGGCGGGGCTCCCCGACGTCGTGCTGGAGCACGTGCGCGGCCACTCCGGGCACGTGCTCAACGCCTGGGCCGACGAGCGTGCCGTCCGGGCGTCGGAGCACGCCGCGAGCGGCGTCGAGAGCGCGTGGTCGAGCCTCGGGTCGCATCCGCCCCTCGACGTCTCCGCGGCCCCGCGCAACGGCCGCTAGCCCGTCGACTCGCCACCTTCCGTCGTGTTTTCGCGCGAAACCCGACGTATGTTGGCGAGTCGACGGGTTAGACGGCGGCGAGATGCGTGAGGAGGGCGTCGAGCGCGGGGCGCTGACCCTTCACGAGCCGCTCACGCGCCTCGTCCGGGGGGCACCACTCAATACGGTCGACCTCCGGGAAGCGTGCAGTCCTTCCCGAGCGCGGCGGCCACGGCATCTCGAACTCTCCGAACTCGAGGTCGTCGGCGCCCGGATCGAAATCCGCACCGTCGGCGACGAAGACCGTCACCCGTTTGCCCGACGCGTATGGAAAGGTGCCGAGCTCGGCGTACTCCCCCTCCGGCGGATCGACGCCGAGTTCCTCGCGGAACTCCCGCTTCGCGGCATCCAGCGCGCCCTCGGCATCCGGGTCGTACTCGCCCTTCGGGATCGACCAGGCACCGGCGTCTTTCGACGCCCAGTACGGGCCGCCCATGTGCGCGACGAGCACCTCGAACGCTCGGCCGCCGGATAAACGGTAGAGCAGGATGCCGGCGCTGGAGACCATACGGCGAGACTATGGCGTCTGCACGATGTCGGCGCGCTCGCGCCAACTGCGGGCGGTGACCCGGTCGAGGGCGACCTTGCGACGGAGGGCGTCGGCCTGCTCGTACAGCGAGGGCGACCCGTAGCTCGTGAGCACCTTCGCAAGGACCGGCATCAGTTCGATGAGGAAGAACAGCCCCGCGATCAGCCAGTGCGCCCAGGCCAGGATGGGCTCGCGCGCCGAAAGGCGCTCCAGCCCGCTCATCTGACTGAGAAGCCCCACGGCACCCGCGTTGCCGCCGGCCACCTCCGCGGCGCGCGCGTCGTACGCGTCGAGCGCGGCCTGATACTGCTGTCTCGCTGCCGGCAGCTCTGCCTGCGCCTGCTCCTTGTTCTGCTCTTCCGTGACCCCCGTCGCCGCGGTGGCCGACGACTGCGCGGCGGCCAGATCGGCTTCCGCGGTGCGCAACTGCGCCGCGAGGTCGTCGTACCCGGCCTGCGCCTGCGCGAGCTGTGCCTGCGCGGCGCCGGAACTGGCTCCTTCGCCGGCAACCCCCGAGCACCCGGGCACGTCGCCGGCGCCCTGACCGGTGATCTCGCACTGGTAGATGGCGCGGGCCTGGTCGATGACACCCTGCTGGGCGGCCAGCTTCGCGGTGAGGTCGTCCACGGTCTGCTGCGCCGCGCCGACGGTGGCCGTGGTGGTGGCGGCGCCTTCCACCACGCCGGATGCGGCCTGGCTCTCCAGCGCCGCGACCCGCGCGGCGGCCGCATCCAGCGCCTGCTTCTCAGGGCCTGCCGTCACCGCCTCCTGATCGGACTGGGCCTGGACGAGGTTCGTCGCGGTGACCTCGCGGGCGATGTCGTTGGAGAACACCTGAAGGACGAGCGGCTCCGCGACCACGATGCCGATGACCGCCGCCATCAGCACACGCGGGAGGGCCAACCCGATCAGCTTGCCGATGCTGTGCGAGGAGCGCATCGTCGAGGTCAGGAACCGATCGAGGTTGAAGATGACGAGCGCCCAGACGAGCGCGAGGGGCACGGCCACCCACGCGGCGACGCGCACACCGGTGGTGAGGGCGAAGAACATCGACACCGCCGAGATGAGGGCGGTTCCGGCGAGGACGAAGAACATCTGCACGAAGCGCGGGGTCTCGATCGGGACCTCGTCGAGCACCACGGCGTCGGCCCCGCCGAGGACGGCCAGGCGCCGCCAGCCGGCACCGCGACGTCGCCGGCCGCGTGCGGTGCGGCTCACCGGCGCAGCATCCGCGTTCTCCGGCGCGGGTGCGTCGGGATCGGCCGCAGGGGCGTCGTCGATCCGCTCGGCCGGCTCGAGCTCGAGGTCGTCGAGGTACATCGGATCGGCGTCCGGTTCGGCGGGTCCGTCGAACACGATGCGGCCGTCGGAGCCGAGGCGACCCGGGCGGTGAACGGAGAACGACATCCCCGCACTCTAGGCGGCCGAATCTGTGCGCCCGGTGTGTCCTCCCTGCGAGGACGGCCTGTGCTCGCCGACGGATGCGGCGTCGAGTCAGCTCATCCGGCGCTTCGGCGAGACCGAGTACGTGTCCTCCGGGTCGCGGTGCACGGCATCGCCGAGCGCGGCGTCGATGGCGGCGAGGGTGTCGGCGTCGAGGGTCACCCCGGACGCCTTCACCGTGTCCGCCAGCTGCTCCGGCCGGGATGCCCCGACCAGCGCCGCCGCGACGTTGGGGTTCTGCAGCACCCAGGCGATCGCCAGCTGCGGCATCGTGAGCCCGGCCTCGGCGGCGACCGGCTTCAGCCGTTGCACCGCCTCGAGCACGTCGTCCTGCAGGAAGCGCTGGATGAACATCGCCCCGCTCTTCTCGTCCGTTGCGCGCGATCCCTCCGGCACCGGTTGCCCGGGGAGATACTTCCCGCTGAGGACGCCCTGCGCCATCGGCGACCAGACGATCTGGGAGATGCCGAGCTCCTCGCTCGCGGGAACGACCTTGCCCTCGATCACGCGCCACAGCATCGAGTACTGCGGCTGGTTGGAGATCAGCTGGACGCCGAGCTGCTTCGCCAGCGCGTGCCCCTCCCGCAGTTGCTCGGCGGTCCACTCCGACACCCCGATGTAGAGCACCTTGCCCTGCCGCACGAGATCGGCGAATGCCTGGAACGTCTCTTCGAGGGGAGTCTCGTAGTCGAAGCGATGCGCCTGATACAGGTCGACGTAGTCCGTTCCGAGGCGCGTGAGCGACCCGTGAATCGACTCGAAGATGTGCTTGCGGCTGAGGCCGGTGTCATTCGGACCCTTCGGGCCGGTCGGGAAGTACACCTTCGTGAAGATCTCGAGCGACTCCCGCCGCTGCCCCTGCAGCGCCTTCCCCAGCACGACCTCGGCGGCGGTGTTGGCGTAGGTGTCGGCGGTGTCGAATGTCGTGATGCCCGCGTCGAGGGCGGCGTGGACCGTCTTGACCGCCGCGTCGTCCTCGACCTGCGACGCGTGCGTCACCCAGTTGCCGTAGGTGATCTCCGAGACCTTGAGACCGCTGTTGCCGAGATAACGATAAGAAACCATGGCTCCACGCTATCCCGGCCGGTTCAGCGCTGCCCGTACCGCGTCCGGACGAAGAAGAGCCCGAGGAGGGAGATCAGCGACACGACGATGTAGTAGTAGCTCGGCGCCGCCAGCTGCCCGGTGAGACCCAGCAGCCATGTGAGGACGAGGGGGCGATGCTGCCGAGGAGGGTGACTCCCAGGTTGTACGCCATGGACATGCCCGACCCGCGCACCTCGACAGGGAAGAGGGAGCTCATCAGCCCCGGAAGCGGTGCGAAGTAGAAGGTCATGATGAGGCCCAGGACGCCGATCACCGCAACGAGCACCGGCATGGTCGGGACGTTAATCACGAGCTGGAACAACGGCCACGCGAGGACGAGGGCCGCGATCGCCGTCCATGTCATCACCCGCGCGGGCCCCACGCGGTCGGCGAGCCGCCCGACCAGCGGCGAGCCGACCAGTGCGATGGCGCCCGCGACGACGCCACCGAGCAGGGCTGCGAGGGGCGACAGCCCGAGGTTGGTCACCGCGAAGGTCGGCATGTAGAGGATGAGGTAGACCGACAGGGTGGCGACACCGACGGATGCTGCGCCCGCGAGCACACGACCGTAGTGCCGGGTGGCCATCGTCTTGACCGGGGAGCGGTCCTCCGCGCCGCGCGTGAGGAACTCCTCGGTCTCGCTCATGCGGGCACGGATCCACAGGCCCACGGGGCCCACGAGCAGTCCGATGAAGAACGGCACCCGCCAACCCCACGCCTGCAGGTCCTGTTCGCTCAGTCCGTTGGTCAGGCCGAATCCGATAGCAGAGGCGAGGAGGATCGCGGCTCCCTGGCTCGCGATCTGCCAGGAGCCGTAGAAGTTCTTCCGGTGCGGTGCGGTCTCGACCAGGAAGGTGGTGGACGTGCCGAACTCGCCACCCGCGGAGAACCCCTGGATCAGGCGCGACAGCAGGATCACGATCGCCCCCAGAAGGGCACGGCGGGAGCGACCGCCATGATGAGCGTTCCGACCATCATCAGCAGCAGAGTGAGGGTGAGCGCGTGCTTGCGACCGCGTCGGTCGGCGTACCCGCCGAGGATGAGTCCCCCGAGCGGGCGGATGAGATACGTGGTCGTGAACGTCGCGAACGTGAGGATGAGAGCGAACAGCGGATCGGAGTCGGGGTAGAACACCGCCGCGATCGTGGTCGCGAAGGTGGCGTACACGATGATGTCGAACCACTCCAGGGTGGCGCCGATGGAGCTGGAGATCACGGCCTTGCGCGCGGCGCGCAGCTGGGTGGGGGTGGCTGTCACGGGAGAGACGGTCATGGGATGGTCCTTTCTCGGAGCCCGCACATCTGCGTGCGGGCGGGGGGGAGGAACGGGCGGGGAAGGCTCACACCACGGCGATCGCCTGCACCTCGATGTCGATCGCGTCGGTCGCGAATCCGACGATCAGCGTCGTTCGAGCGGGTCCGGGCTCGGGCCAGATGCGCTGGAACGCTGCGTTCCAGGCGGTGAAGTGACGCGCGTCGGAGAGGAAGCACTCCAGCCGGATCACCGTCGCAGGACTCGCCCCGCTCTGTTCCAACACGTCCAGCAGCACATCGAGCGCCTCCCGGGCCTGCACATCGAACGGGATCGGAGTCGTGGTCGCCTCGGAGCCGAACCGGTCGAAGGCGCTCGGTGAGACGAGGCCCGACGTGTAGACGAGCCCTCCCGCCCGCACGGCACCGGGCAGAAGCGGGGATTGCCCCGGCACACGCACGAGCGGCTCGCCCCTCATGACACGGCTCCGCTTCTCTCGGCCCGGACGACCGGGAGCAGGATGTGCGACGGATGGGACGGGCCGTGATGCACGGTCTGGTGGGCGGTCACGGCCTCTCCCAGCTCCACCGTCGCGAGGTTGTCGGCGCCGGTGTTGAAGTTCGGGTAGAAGTACGGGTACCAGCTCGACGAGATCTCGATGCCGATCCGATGCCCGTCTTCGAAGCGGTTGGCGGTGCCGCGCCAGAACCGGACGGTGTAGCGGCGGATCTCATCCGGGACGACCTCGAACAGCTGGGACGAGGAGAAGCGACCGTCGTCCGCGGGGTCGCTGCTGCGGGCGCGGAGCGCGCCGTCGGCGAGGAGGGCGGATCGCCCGTCGGGGTGGATGTCGACGAGACGGACGTACCAGTCCGTGTCGCGCGCCGATGTGGACGCATAGAGGACGGCCTCGAGAGGACCGATGACCTCCACGGCCTCGTCGAGCGGCGGCGTGCGGTAGACGAGAACCTCGTTCCCCGCGGCGGAGGGGCGCGTGTCGCCGGCACCGGCCATCTGACCGATCCGCTCGCGCTGCGGATCGTAGCCGTCGACGGTGGGGGTGCGCGGGTCGTACTCGTAGGAGTCGCTGCCGTCGCGGATCGGCTCCCCGACGAGTGCGCCGTCGCCGCGGGAGGAGTTGGCGCCGGAATCCGCGGTGAGGTACAGCGGGGTGAACTCCGTACCCGGCAGCGGCCAGTTGCCCGCCGACCGCCAGGTGTTCGAGCCCATCACGAACACCCGCACCGGATCCTCATCCGGGATCCCGGTGTCGATGCCCTTGAGATGGTGGTCGTACCACCGCAGCACGAGCCCGTCGAGGTCGACCACCGCGTCGGGCCCGTAGTCTTCGCCGGCGATCGGCTGGTTGTAGAGGTGATTCCACGCTCCGATCACGAGCATCGGATGGCGCGCGGCCTCGGTGCCGCCGTGCGCCCGCATCCCGGCGTAGTTCAGCGGCGATCCGGCGTGTGCGCAGTCGAACCAGCCGGTCCCGCAGAGCGCGGGAACGCTGATGCGAGCGAATCCCTCCCGGCCCTGGTACGAGATCTCCTCCCAGTAGGCGTCGGTGCTGAGGTGGTGCGAGTACATCCGTTCCACCCACGGCGCGCTCTCGAATCCGCGTCGGCGGTTGACGTCGAGAAACGGCGAGGGCGGGGCGACGTCATCAGGGTCGGCCCAGCTGCGTTCAGTGACCTGGAACGTCCGCCCCGACATCCCGGCCGACCAGTCGGCGAGCCACCCGGCGATCACGCCGTTCTGATACGGGATGTTCTCGAACTGGTCGGGCTGGCCGACCATGGGGGCGATGGCCACGAGATGCGGCGGTGCGAGGCTCGCCGTCCACCACTGCATCCACGCGCCGTAGGAGGCGCCGACCATGCCGACCCGACCGGTGGACCACGGTTGCTCGGCGATCCACTCGACGAGGTCGTAGCCGTCGGTCTTGTGGCGGGCGTCGAAGGTGTCGTACTCCCCTTCGGAGTCGTAGCGGCCGCGGAGGTCGGCCGCGACGAACGCGTAGCCTCGTGCCGCCCACCACTTGGCTGTCGCCCGCTCGTTGTTGTTGTCGTACGGCGTAACCGTGAGGATGGTCGGGGCCTCGGCGACGCCCCGCGGCAGGAAGATGTCGAGCGAGAGCCGCGTTCCATCCCGCATCGGGACGAGCACTCCACGTCGTTCGACGACGTCGTGGACCGGTTCCGACGAGCCCTCTGCACTCCAGCGCATCGTCAGCTTCTCTCTGTGAAGTAGTTGGTCAGCGTGTCGACCCAGGCGGTCAGGTGTCGCTCTCCCCGCTCGGCGGTGGCAGAGGTCGGGTCACCGAGCACGCCGTTGGCCGCGAGGCTCGCCGTCCCCTCCGCGAAGAGACGGTCGGCGATCTCCGGGTCGAACGCGCCGAGGAAGCCGACTTCGGCGCGTTCCATCCGCACGAGCTCGGGGTGGAGGGCGAGCATGATCGACGTCTCCCATTCGCCCGCGTGCGCGCCGCTGTCCGGTGCCGAGATGCCGTCCTGCGCCGAAACCGAGTGGAAGACGCCCACGAAGGCGTCGAGGTCGGCGAACGGGACGAACGTCGCCCCACCGATGCGGCCGCCGGACTCGGTCTCGAGCCGGGCCAGGGGGCCGAAGTTCCCGCCGTGTCCTGACAGGACGAAGACCCGCTCGATGCCATGAGCGCCCAGACTCGCGACGCACGCGCTCACCTGGTCCTGGAAGACCCGCTCCGGAAGCGACAGGGTTCCGGGGAACGAGGCGTGGTGGGTGGAGACGCCGACCGGGAGGGTCGGGCCGAGGAGGACGCCCGGCATCCGCTCGGCGACCCGACGTGCCGTCTCGCTGGCGATGAGGGTGTCCGTCGCGAGCGGCAGATGCGGGCCGTGCTGCTCGATGGCACCCACGGCGATCAGCGCGGATCGGCGTCCTGCAGTGATCGCCAACCGCACGTCGGGCCAGGCCAGGAGCGGAAGCGACGAGGGCGACGCCGGGTGCGTCATCCCATCACCCCCATCTCGGTCCACATGCGCTCCGAGCGCCGGATCGCCTCGCGGGTGCGGTCGGGGTCGATGAGGGCCAGCTCCGAGCAGATGGCGTTGGCGGCGACGATCGCCGGCGCGAGGGTCGGGAAATAGGCGCCTCCCTCGGAGGGGACGGTGACGAGGTGGGTCGCGGGGCGGGTGAGCCCGGTGTTGGGGTGGTCGGTCACCACGACGACGGTGGCTCCGCGCGCTCGTGCAGCCTTCGATGCGCGCTTCATGCCGCTGTAGAGGCGCCAGAAGTCGAAGATCACGACGACGTCTTCCTCGGTCACCCGGGCGATCGCGTTGGAGACTCCACCGGGCTCCGACAGGTGGGTGGTGGGGTAGCCCGCGAGGGAGCAGTTGCTGCCGAAGATGTGGGCGACGGCGCCGAAGCTTCCCCCACCGAGGGCGATCCGCGTCGTCGCAGATGCGAGGCGCGCAGCGATATCCGTATACAGCGCATCGTCGGCCTCGAGGAGTCCGAGGGCGCGCTGATCCGCCTCGATCGATCGCTGCACGTGGCTGGACGCCGTGTCCCCGGTGTGCCGAGCGGCGATCTCGACGAGACTCAGGCTGCGGAGGTACCGGGCGCGCAGTTCTTCCTGCAGGGCCGGCCATCCGGAAAAACCCAGCCCCTGCGCGATCCGCGTGACGTTGGAGGCCTCGGTCCCGGCGAGCGCGGCGACCTGCGCCGCGCTGGAGTACGACGCTCGTTCGGGCTGGGAGAGGAGCGCAGAAAGGAGCTGCCGACCCGCCGGCGTCGTCCCTCGTGCTTCCAGGTCCCGCACCCACTGCTCCACTGACATGCGGGCAGACTATTTCAAGAGACGCTGAAATTCCTAGTTTTCTCCGCAAAGAGTGAAATTCGCCCGAGTTCGGGATAGAGTCCGGCCGAGGCGAGAGGGGGTCGCATGAGACTGGCGACGAGAAGCGTCGGAGACGGGCCGAAGCGCGCCGCGCTCGTGCACGGCATCTTCGGAGACGGCGGTGTGTGGTTCGAGTTCGTTCCCTGGCTCGCCGCGCACGGCTACACCGTCACCCTCGTCGACCTGCGGGGCCACGGCGCGAGCGACCGGGCGTCGAGCTACCTGACGGAGGACCTGGCCGACGATCTCGTCGACACGCTGCCCGCCGGGATGGACCTCCTCGTGGGGCACTCCCTCGGAGGGCGCGCCGTCCTGGACGCGGTGGAACGACTCGGTCCCCGACGCGCCGTGTACCTCGATCCGGGATGGACCGTGCCGCGCGACTTCGTCTTCGCCCTGCCGTCCGACGAGTCCGGACGGATCCCGGACGTCGACGAGCTCGCCGCCATCCTCCCTGGCTACAGCCGCACGCACGTGGAGAACGCCCATCGCGCTCTGCAGCTCGTCGACCCCGCATGGGTGGCGGCGCCGAACCCGGTGGTGCCCGACATCGAGCCCCCGACGCCCCCGGCCGTGCCCTCGCTCCTCGTCCTCGCCGACCCCGCGGTGGCGGTGACGCCCGCACTGCAGAGGCGCGCGTGGGCCGGCGGGTACGAGGTGCGTGTGGTGCCCAGGGGTCGGCACGACCTCCACATTTTGAACCTCGAGGCGACCTCACGCGCACTCGACGGGTGGGTCTGACCGGGACCCGTTCGCACATCCCTTTCCCTCACAGATCGAGAAACGAGCCCGCCATGACCCAGCCCCTCCAGATCGGCCTGGTCGTCTTCCCGGAGATGACCCAACTCGACGCGACCGGACCTCTGCAGGTCTTCGCCGGGATCCCCTTCTTCGCCCCCGATCCCGGTGCGGAGGTGCACCTGCTGTGGAAGGACCTCGAGCCGGTGTCCACCGACGCGATCATGACGATCACCCCGACGAAGACGTTCGCGCAGAGCCCTCCGCTCGACGTGATCTGCGTGCCGGGCGGTCCGGGCGTGGACGCCCTGCTGGGAGACTCCGAGGTGATCGACTTCGTGCGCTCCCAGGGGTCGGGAGCGCGATGGGTCACATCGGTCTGCACGGGCGCGCTCGTGCTGGGCGCCGCCGGGCTCCTCGATGGATACCGCGCCGCGACACACTGGGCGGCGATGGGCATGCTCGACGCCTTCGGGGCGGTCCCGACGGACGAGCGGGTCGTGATCGACGGCAATCGCGTCACCGGCGGCGGAGTGACCGCGGGGGTCGATTTCGCGCTGACGCTCGTGGCCGAACTGGTGGATCGCGCGACCGCAGAGGCGATCCAGCTGCGGATCGAATACAACCCGGCCCCGCCGTTCGCGGCGGGATCGCCCGCGACAGCCCCCGCCGAGGTCGTCGAGGACTACCGCGAGCGCACGGCGGCGTACCAGGCTCGCCGGATCGCCGCGGTGGCGCGCGCGGCCGCCGCACGACCGACCCCGTAACCGGCGGCGCGACCGAACCGCGCCGCCCCGCTCGATCGCGCACCGCCTCCGCTCAGCGGACGGTGCGCGATCGACACTCGGAGGCGCCGCGTCAGGCGTCGGCCGGGGCGAGCGCCTTCCCGGTGGCCGTCACTGCCGCGCCGACGGCGGCGGTGACCAGCGCGAACGCGAGGAGCACGGCGGGGACCGCTGTCAGGGCAACCCAGGGGAGCGCGGGCCACTGGGTGAGCAGAGCGATCCCGGCACCCACCGCGGCCGGGATGGCCGCCACCGTGCCCAGCACGATCGCGAGGATCGCGGCGATCCCCGTCTCCACCAGCACGGTGCGCGCGATCGTTCCGCGCGGTGCGCCGATCCGGGTCAGCAGCTCGAACTCGCCGCGCCGGGAGCGGATCAGGGTGAGGAGGGTATTGATCGCGGCGAGGAGACCGAATCCCAAGAGTGCGAACAGCAGCACGCTCGACACCGTCGAATCCGAGCTCGCCGGCGCCGCCTCCGCGAATTCCGCCGGCGTTTCCAGCGCGATCCCCTCGTCGGCGGCTGACCGGGCCACGGATGCCGCATCCGCATCCGTGGACACGAGCACCGTGCCGGCTGTCGCCTCCCCGTCGGACACGAGGTAATCGCCGAATCCGAGCGAGCTGCGGTACACCGCGACCACCGTGCGGTCGACGGTCCGGCCGTCGATGCGCACGCGGACGGCGTCGCCGACGCCGGTCTCGCTCGCCAGGAGCGCGTCCTCGGACACCGCGATCGTGTCGTCGCCGGTGAGGTCGTCGAGCGACCCGCGGGAGACGTCGACGTCGACCAGACTGGCGACACCGTCTCCGCCCAGGGCGGCGAGGGCGGTGGCCTCCCAGATCGGGAACTCGCTGTCGGGGTCGATCATCACCTCACCGTTCACCGCGCCGAGAGAGGCGACGCCGGTCACGCCCGGAAGCGCTGCCAGGGCCTCGACCCCCGCGGGCTCGGCGGCGACACCCACGAGATCGGACCGGAGCCCGCTCGAGAGCTGCTCCCGGGCCGCCGAGGCGACGATGGCGTTGGTGCTCAGCTGCACGGCACCGAGGGCGGCGACCAGCGCGAACGGCACGACGACGGCCGTCAGCCGGCGGGAGAAGCCGCGGATGTTCGCCAGCGCGAGAGTCAGCCCCGACCGCGCAGGGAGCACGCGGCCGAGGACCGTGGCGACGGCCGACGCGATGACAGGACCCACCAGAGCGAGCGCGGTGATGAAGAGGAACGTCGACACCGTGGCGAACGCGACGCCCATGAGTCCCGGGAGCACCAACGGCATCGCCGCCGAGACCAGCCCCGCCGCGAACACCACCAGCGCGGTGATGCGCCGTCCGGCACCCAGGGCGGAGGACTCCACCTGCGATTCGCGCACCGCTTCGGCGGCGCTCACGCGCAGGCTCTGTCGTGAGGCCCACCACGCCGCGATGAGGGAGACGGCGAGCATGATCCCGACGGCCGCGGCGGCGGCGGTCGCGTCGAACGGCACGCCGTAGCCAACCGGCACGAGGCCCGTGGACTGCAGGAGCGGCGTCGACAGCCACGCCATCCCCCACCCGGCGATCACGCCGACGGGGATCGCCGGGACGAGAAGCAACAGGGTCTCGCCGAAGATGATGCGGCGCACACGCGTATGCGTCGCGCCGACGGCGGCCAGCAGCGCGAACTGGCGACGGCGCTCACGCAGGCCGGTCGCGATGGATGAGGCGACCGTCATGCCCGCGATGAGCGCGGCGATGCCGATGAAAGAGCCGGCGATCGTGGTGAGCTGCGCTCCGGACTCGCTCAGCGCCGGGTCGCTCAGTCCGGCCTGCAGCCACAGCCCGGCGGCGAGCAGCAACGCGATCGCGGCAGTGATCGCCACGGTCGAGCCGATGAACTGGGCCCGGTTGACGCCGACGCTGCGACGGATGAGCTGCCACATCAGCGGGCCTCGTTCAGCGCGGTCAGCTGTCCGGTGATCTGGGCGATCGTCGGGCGGCGGAGGTCGGCGGCGATGACGCCGCCTCCGAGGAAGAGCACGCGGTCGGCGGCCGACGCGACGGCGGGGTCGTGCGTGACGAGGACGAGGGTCTGGCGCAGGTGCGCGGCGGTGCGCTGCAGCACGTCGAGCACCTGCGTCGCGGTGTGCGGGTCGAGCGCGCCGGTGGGCTCGTCGGCGAACACGACGGCCGGCTTCGTGGCGAGGGCCCGTGCGATGGCGACCCGCTGCGCCTGCCCGCCCGACAGCTGTCCGGGGAGCCGGCCGGCTTTATCGGCCAGCCCGACGAGCCCCAGCACCTGCTGCCGCCACGCCGGATCGATGGCCGGCGCGCCCAGCAGGGCGGGGAGTTCGACGTTCTCCGCCACCGTGAGGTGCGGGAGAAGGTTATAAGCCTGGAACACGAAGCCGAGTCGATCGCGTCGGAAGACGGTGACCGCGTCGCCGCGGAGGCCCCCGAGGTCTTGGCCGCCGACCTCGACCGAGCCCGACGACGGGGCGTCGAGCCCGGCCGCGATGTTGAGGAACGTGGATTTCCCCGACCCCGACGGGCCCATCACCGCGGTGAACGAACCCTCCTCGATCGCGACGTTCACGCCGCTGAGCACCTCGATGGTGTGGTCACCGTCGGGGTAGCTCTTGCGGACATCGGTGAAGCGAACGGCCGTCCGGGTCGCGGGCGGGGCAGGGGGGAGCGGGGGAGGCGAGTGCGGATCGAGCGTTGTCATGGCTCCCACGCTAGGAAGGCCGCGCGACGGGCTCTAGCCGCGAAATGACGCACGTTGCGGCCTGCATCTTTCGATGCAAGCGGGCGCGGCGGATGCTACGCCGACGCGTCGCCGACCGACACGACGTGGTTCTGATACGCCCAGACCGCCGCCTGCAGGCGCGAGTGCACGCCGAGCTTGGGGAGCATGCGCGCCAGGTGCGACTTCACGGTGGCCACCTCGACGACCAGCTCCGCCGCGATGTCCTCGTTCGACATTCCCTGGGCGAGGAGCAGCAGGATGTCCCGCTCGCGCGCGGTGAGGATGTCGAGCGCCTTCTCGGCGGTCACCGGCTGCAGCCGCCGGCGCTGGACGTACTCGTCGACGATGCGCCGCGTGAGGGTGCGGTCGAGGGTGCCGTGGCCGTCGGCGATGCTGCGGATCGCGCGGATGATCTCGTCCGGGTCGGAGTCCTTGAGCATGAAACCGGCGACGCCGATCTCGAGAGCACGGAAGAGGTAGTCGTCGATGTCGAACGTGGTGAGGATCAGGACAGGAATGCGGGGGTCGGCGCCCGGTCCGCCGATCCTGTCCGCGACATCGATGCCGCTCATCCCCGGCATCCGGATGTCCAGGCACGCGACATCCGGATGCAGCTCGTCGGCCAGCCGCACGGCCTCGTCGCCGTCGGTGGCGACACCCACCACCTCGATGTCGTCCTCGGCGTTCAGAAGTGTCGTCAGGCCGGCGCGGACGAGCGGCTGGTCGTCGGCGAGGAGGACTCGGATCATGGCGCCTTCTCCTGTGCGAGGGATCGTTCATCTTCGCGGGGGATGCTCATGCGAGCCTCCCAGCCGTCGTCGCCGGTGGGTCCGGCTTCGAAGTACCCCCCGATGAGCGTGGCACGTTCCTTCATACCGAGAACGCCGAAACCGCTGCCGCTGCCGGCGCGCTGCGCACCGGGGGGCGGCGGGTCGTTCCGCACGTTCACGCGAAGGCGTCGGGGGTCGGAGTCGTCGATGACGATGACGCACGCCGCGCCGGGGGCGTATCGCAAGGCGTTGGTCAGCGATTCCTGCACCATGCGATACGCGGCGAGCTGGCCGAGCGGTGAGATGCCCTCGCCGAGCTCGCGGGAGGGACCGGGGCGCACGTCCAGGCGGACGGTGGCGCCGGCGGCCTCGGCGGTGCGGACGACCTCGGAGATCGTCGCGAGCGTCTTGACCGCCTGGTCGCCGTCGCCGGCCTCTCGCAGCAGGCCGACGAGACGGCGGAGGTCGTCGAGGATCGCTCTGCTCTGCTGGCGGATCTGCCGCGCTCCCGCGCGCGCGGCATCCGGGTCGGAGCGCACCTGTCCCTCGATGGCCGAGGCCATCAGCGAGATGCCCGAAAGATGGTGCGCGGCGATGTCGTGCAGCTCGCGCGCCATGGCCGCCCTCTCCAGGGCGAGCGCCTCGCCGATCTGCGCATCGCGCTCGCGGGTGAGGGCGTCGAGGGTGCCCTGCTGAGCCACCCGGGCGGCGCGCTGCGCCTGGATCACCGTCGCCGGCAGCAGCGGAACGCCCACGACGAGCGCCGCCTGTGCCAGCGATTCGAAGGCGACGCCGCCGAGGTCGGTGCGCCCGACGCCCAGCGCGTTGACGAACTGCCCGATGGCGATGAACGCTCCCGCGGCGAGGCCCCACCAGCGCACGCGCTGCAGCGGGGCATGTACGCCCGCGAGGAACGAGGCCACCAGCACGGGGAACGCGGTGACGCTGAACAGCTCGCCCGGCACAGTCAGCGCGGGGACGAGCGGGAGGGCCGCGGCTACCAGCCACGCGGCATCCGCGATCCGCCGCCGCCACAGCTGGGCGAGCGACTGCAGCACCACGACCGCTGCCGTGATCCCCCACACGGCGGTCTCGGATGCTCCGCCCCACGCCGCGGACGATCCGTCGGTGAGCGTCGACACGATGCTGAGGATGGCGATGGCGCCGACCGCGGTCCCCAGCGCCGTCGCGATCACGACAGCGCGCACAGGTCGCTCCGCCGGTGCCACACCCTGATCGTAGTGTGCGGCGCCGGCGGAGCGACCGGTTGTGGAGGACGGGAGGGTCACGCGTCGCGGGCGGGGCGCGTCGACGGTGCGGTCGCGCTCGTCGCCGCCCCCTGCGGGGCGAGGTTGTCGGCCGCGGGGCGGGTGAAGCCGAGGCGACCTCGCGTGGCGATCGCGATGATCACTGCCGCGATCACGGCACCGGTGGCCATCGCGATCAGCGACATCTCGCCACCGAGTCCGGGGAACATCTCCAGCCACATCACCGACGCGAACGTGTTCACGCCGACGTGCATGAGCATCGACAGCGGCAGGCTCTGGCCGGTGCGGTTGAACACCCACGACATCACGATGTTGAACGCGATGCAGAACACCGTGAACACGATCGGGCGGGTCCAGGATGCCTCGGGGAAGCCGCCCCACTCGGTGAGGAACAGCGGGAAGTGCCACAGCGCCCACAGGGGTCCGAGGACGAACGCGGCGCGCAGGGGCGTGAAGCGGTTCTGCAGGCGGGGGAGGGCGAAGTCGCGCCATCCGGGCTCTTCGGCGAGGCCTGTCGTGACCATCTGGAACAGCAGGACCGGAACGAAGGCGGTCAGCGCCGCGATCGACGGGGCCTGGATCTGACCGCCGGAGAAGAGGAGTCCGATGAGGATCATCCCGGCGGGGACGCCGAGGAGGGTGATCGCGTACCAGCGAGGGGCGACCTTCCAGTGCCAGAGCCGGCGGCCCCACGCCTTCAGGCCGCGGCGGCCGTCGACGAGCGCCGTGATGAGGAACGCGGCAGTGATGGGCCCCAGGTAGGCCCCCGGCAGGACGCCGAGGATCTGGCTGCTGCCGAGCACCGCGGGGAAGGCGAACGGCAGAACGCCCAGGCCGTTCTGCGACAGGACGTAGGGCAGCCAGGCAGCCCAGCTCAGCACGTTCGCCAGGACGAAGAACGCGACGAGCGGGTGGGAGCGGATGACGCCGCGGAGGCCCCCGGTGGCGGCGGGGGGCCGCTCCGAAGTCCGCGCGACGTCGGCGGGGGGAAGGGGAGTACTGGTCATGCCCTCCACGCTAGGAAGGGCGCCGCATGGCCTCTACGGACCTCGGACTGCACTCGCGCGATGCATCCGAAAGGTGCAACCCGCCCACACTTGCGTGAATCGGCTGCTAAACGGCGCGGTTTAGCAGCCGATTCACGCAAGTGGTCAGGAGACCGGGGTGACCCCCGCTGCCGCGACCTCGTCGTCTTCGGTGGCCACGAGCTGACCGCACGCGCCATCGATCTCCTTGCCGCGCGTGTCGCGCAGCGTCGTCGGGATGCCGGCGGCGTTGAGGCGCCGGACGAACTCGTTCTGGACGTCGTCGTCGGAGGCCGTCCAGATCGACCCCGGCGTCGGGTTGAGGGGGATCGGGTTCACGTGCACCCAGCCGCGCCCGCGGGCGTTGAGCTTCTCGGCGAGGAGGTCCGCGCGCCATGCGTGGTCGTTCATGTCCTTGATGAGCGCGTATTCGATCGAGACGCGTCGTCCGGTCTTGTCGAAGTACGCGCGGGCGGCGTCGAGCGCCTCGTCGACCTTCCAGCGGGAGTTCACCGGGATGAGCTCGTCGCGGAGGAGGTCGTCGGGGGCGTGCAGCGAAAGCGCGAACGTGACGGGGATCTCCTCGTCCGCGAGCTTGCGGATGGCCGGGACGAGGCCCACCGTCGACACCGTGATGCCGCGCGCGCTCATTCCGAGGCCGTGCTTCTTGTCGACCATGACCCGCAGCGCCTGCATCACGCGGGCGTAGTTGGCGAGGGGCTCCCCCATCCCCATGAAGACGATGTTCGTGACGCGCTCGTCCGGGTGACCCACCTTTCTCGGGTCGCCCAGCCCGCCCTCGGCGATGAGCCGGTTGGCGCGCACGACCTGCTCGACGATCTCGGCGGCCGACATGTTGCGGGTGAGTCCGGCCTGGCCGGTGGCGCAGAACGGGCAGTTCATGCCGCATCCGGCCTGGCTCGACACGCACAGCGTGATGCGGCCGGTGTAGCGCATCAGAACGGATTCGACCAGCGCGCCATCGTGCAGCTTCCACAGGAACTTGATCGTGTCGCCGCGGTCGGTCTCCAGTCGCCGCACCTCCGTGAGAAGCGGCGGCAGGAGTCCGGCGACGAGCTCGTCCCGGCCGGATGCCGGCAGGTCGGTCATGTGCGCCGCATCCGAGGTGTAGTGCGTGAAGTAGTGCGTCTCGAGCTGCCTCGCCCGGAATCCCGGCAGTCCGAGCTCTTTCGTCTTCTCGACGCGCTGCTCGGGGGTGAGGTCGGCGAGGTGCACCGGCGGTTTGCCGCGCTTGGGGCTGGCGAACTGCAGCAGCGGACGACCCTCGTCGTCCTTCGCCTGCGACCAGCCTTCGGTCGCCGGGCGCACCTGGCGGGGTCTGGTGGTGCGCACGGGGGGCTGATCGGTCATGGTCCCAGGCTACCGGCGCCCCGCTGGGCGGAGCCTGGCCGCGCCTCAGACGGCCGGCGGTGTCGCCAGGTTCACAAGGTTGCCATCGGGATCGCGCACCTGCGAGACACGCTCACCCCAGGGCATGACTTCCGGCGCCCGCTCCGCGGATGCCCCTGCCGCCAGCGCCGCCGCGTGCGCATCATCGACGTCGTCGACGTAGAACCACAGCGCCATCCGGTCGCCCGAACGGGGCGGCACAGCAGGATCCGCACCGACCCCCAGCGAGGCGCCGCCGAGGTCGAGCGAGACGTACGCGTCGCCGCCGGCGCCATCCGCAAAGCGGTAGACGATCTCGGCGCCGAGCGCGGAGCGGTAGAAATCCACGAGTCGAGGCAGATCCGTCGTGCTGAGGATGGGGAAGAGCGAGCGCACCGCCATGGCGCCACGGTACGCGCCGGATCGATGGGACTCTAGGGTGTGGGAATGGTTCCGATCGACAGCCTGCTGGCGTTTCTCGCCGCCGCCGTCGTGCTCGTCGTGATGCCAGGGCCCAGCGTGCTCTTCACGATCGGTCGCGCACTCGCCCTCGGGCGCATCGGCGGGCTGCTCAGCGTGGTGGGCAACGCGCTCGGGATGCTGCCGATCGTCGTCGCGGTCGCCTTCGGCGTGGGCGCGGTCGTGGCGTCGTCTGTCGTGCTGTTCACCGCGCTCAAGATCGTCGGCGCGGCGTACCTGGTCTACCTCGGGGTGCAGGCCATCCGCCACCGCAAACGGACTGCGGCGGGTGCGGCCGCCGTCACGCCGCGCAGCCCGTGGCGCCTCCTGGCCGAGGCGTTCGTGGTAGGAGTGACCAACCCGAAGACGATCGCGTTCTTCGTTGCCGTGCTGCCGCAGTTCGTGGCGCTCGAGGCGGGCGCGGTGCCGTTGCAGATCCTCGAGCTCGGCGCGCTTTTCGTGGTGCTGGCGCTGCTGTGCGACAGCATCTGGGCGCTCGCGGCGAGCGCGGCCCGGTCGTGGTTCGCCCGGTCGCCGCGGCGCCTGGAGACGGTCTCGGGGGTCGGCGGCGGAATGATGATCGGCCTCGGCGGCGTGCTGCTGCTCTCCGGCCCGCGGCACTGAGCCCGGCACCTCCCGCCGCGAGACTGCATCCGCGCCACGAGACTGCGTCCGGCGTCAGCAGTCTCGTGGCCACCGTGCAGTCTCGTGGCCCACCGTGCAGTCTCGCTGGAGGAGGAGCAGCCGCGAGCGCCAGCGGACCGCGCCAGCGGACCGCGCCAGTGGAGCGAGCCAGCGGACCGCGCCAGTGGAGCGAGCCAGCCGAGGAAAGGGGCGCGTCAGCCCAGGAAGATGTCGGGGAAGAGCGCGGAGTCGGGCGTGCCGGGCACTGCCGCGTATGCCGAGAAGTCGGTCACCCCGGCCGCCTCGAGCACGTCTTCCACGATCAGGGTCTGGCCGGTGCGTGCCGACGCCGAGGTCGTCAGCACTTCATATGCGGCATCCGCGTAGATCTCCGGTGTGCGGCTGACCGCCATCATCCGGTCGCCGCCGAGGGCGAACTTCACCGCGGCGGTCGCGATCGTCGTGCGCGGCCAGAGCGTGTTGGCAGCGATGCCCGCGTCGGCGAACTCCGCGGCGAGGCCGAGCGTGACCATCGTCATGCCGAACTTCGCCAGCGTGTAGCCGGTGTGCGCCCCCAGCCACCGGGGCGTCGGATTCAGCGGCGGCGACAGCGACAGGATGTGGGGATTGCCCGATTCCCGCAGGATCGGGATCGCCGCCCGCGAGAGCAGGAACGTACCGCGCACGTTGACGTCCTGCATCAGGTCGTACTTCTTCGTCGCCAGGTCGAGCGAGCCCGACAGGTCGATGACGCTGGCGTTGTTGAGGACGACGTCGATGCCGCCGAACTCCCCCTGCGTCTTCAGCACGGCCTCGGTGATGTCGTCCTCGTTGCGCACGTCGCCGACGAGAGGCAGCGCTTGGCCTCCGGCCTCCCGGATCGCCGCGGCCGCCGTGTGCACCGTGCCCTCGAGCTTCGGATGCGGCGTATCGGTCTTGGCGAGCAACGCGATGTTCGCTCCGTCCCGTGCCGCGCGCAGGGCGATGGCGAGCCCGATGCCGCGGCTGCCGCCCGACATGAGGATGGTCCGGCCGGCCAGCGTGTTCTCGCTCATGAGGTTCCCTTCGCGCGGCCCTTGGCCGATGACGCCGCGAACGCCGCGACCCGGGCCTGCGCATCGGCGGTGTCCACGGCTGCGCCGATCGTCTCGGCCTCGTCGGCGAGGCTCTCCGCGAAGGTGCGGTACGCACCGGCGCGCACGAGGCGCTTGGCCTGCCCGAAGGCCGCGGTCGCACCGTCACGCCAGGACCGCGCGATCTCCTCCGCGCGGGTCGCCAGCGCATCGCCGGGAACGACCTCGGCGACGAGCCCCCAGTCCAGCGCCTCGGCCGCGGTCAGCATCCGGTCCTGCAGGAACAGCTGCAGCGCCCGGCGCTGTCCGATCGCAGCGGGAAGGAGGGTCGTGACCCCGAGATCGGGGGTGAGGCCGATGTTGGCGTACTTGCTGCCGAAGCGGGTCGGCTCCGCGGCGACGACATAGTCGGCGCTGAGCATGATGCCGAGCCCTCCTCCGGCCACCGTGCCCTGTACGGCCGCCACGACGGGAACGGGCGCCTCGACGAACGCGCGGATGCCGTCGTTGATGACCAGCGCCGTGGCCGTGAGGTCGGCGCCGGCGGCCCCGCTCGCGGCCATGGCGAGCACGTCGCCGCCGGCGCAGAACGCCGGGCCGGCGGCATCGAGGATCACCGCGCCGATCGACGGGTCGCCGGTGACCGTGACTGCGACGTCGCGCCACTGTTCGGCCATCTCGAAGTCGAAGGCGTTGAGCGACGCGGGGCGATTCAGCGTCACCCTGGCAAGGCCTCCGTCGATGGAGAGGAGAACGCTCTCGCTCACTTCGGCGCCATCCGGATGGCGCCGTCCAGGCGGATCGTCTCGCCGTTGAGGTAGCCGTTGTCGACGATGGAGAGCACGAGCTTCGCGTACTCATCCGCCGTTCCGAGCCGCGACGGGTAGGGCACCTGCTGGCCGAGCGAGTCCTGCGCCGCCTGCGGGAGACCACGCAGCATCGGGGTCTCCATGATGCCCGGCGCGATCGTCACCACCCGGATCGCGGAGCGGGCGAGCTCACGGGCGATCGGCAGGGTCATCGCGTGCACGCCGCCCTTGCTCGCCGAATACGCGGGCTGCCCGATCTGTCCGTCGAAGGCGGCGACGCTGGCGGTGTTGACGATCACGCCGCGATCGCCGCTGGCGGCATCCGGATCCGTCTGGGCGATCACGGCTGCGGCCTGGGCGATGACGTTGAAGGTCCCGACGAGGTTCACGCGGATGATCCGCTCGAAGTCGGCGAGCGGCGTGGGCGCACCCGCGCGGTCGAGGACCTTTCCGGGCGGCGCGATCCCGGCGCAGTTCACCACGACGCGCAGCGGCCCGGCCTCCGCGGCACGGGCGACCGCTGCCGCGACCTGCTCGGGATCGGTGACATCGGCGAGCGCGAACGAGCCACCGATCTCGGCGGCGCTCTGCTCCCCCGGCGATGACGGCAGGTCGATGATCGTGACGTGCGCCCCGGATGCGGCGAGCCGCCGTGCGGTCGCCTGGCCCAGCCCGCTGGCGCCTCCCGTGACGAGGGCGCTTGCTCCCGCGATGTCCATCCGCACTCCGTTCGACGTCGAACCAGAAATCGAGTGCCACCCTACCAGAAACCGAGTCTCATCCACGTCGACACTGAGTCCCGCAGCGTCCGGCGGAGGCAGGATAGACGGATGACACTGCGCATCGAAGAGGTCGCCGTCGATGACGCGCGGGCGGTCGCGCTGCGCGCGATGCTCGACGACGATCTGGGACACAGGTACGGCGCCCTCGTCGCCGGCGAGCCGCCCGGGGTGACGGCCGCACGGACGGCGGCCCTGCGCGTGCACCCCGACGAGGTTCTCGCGACGCTGCTGGCGCTCGGTGAGGAGGCTCGTCCTCTCGGCCAGGTCATGGTGCGCCGGCTGGGCGAGGATTGGGAACTCAAGCGGCTCATCGTCGCACCCACCGGCCGGCGGCGCGGGGTCGGGCGCGCGCTGACCTCGGAGGTCCTCGAGCGGGCGCGAGCATCCGGCGCCCCGCGCGTGATCCTGCAGACCGGCGCACCGCAGCCGGAATCCGTCGCGCTGTACACCTCGCTCGGCTTCACGCCGATCCCGGTCTACGAGCCCTATGTCGCGACCATGCCGCAGTCGTTGTGCTTCGAGCGGATGCTGTCGTGAGCGACGCCGCCCGCGAGGCGTGGCAGCGCTCCGCCGTGCCCGACGCCGGCGCGTCCGTCCCCTCGCGAGTACGCGACGTGGCGGGCGACGCCGTGCTCCAGCCGGTGTGGCGCAACGAGATCGGCGGCCTCACGTTTCGCGCCGTGGACGCCGACGGCTCGGAGCGGTACCTCAAGTACGGCCCCCGCAACCTGGAGACCTCGATGGCCGGAGAGGCCGAGCGTCTGAGCTGGGCGGCGGGGCGTACACCGGTTCCCGTCGTGCTCGTGCAGGGCGCCGACGCCACGCACGAGTGGCTCGTGACCCGTGCCCTCCCGGGCCGCTCCGCCGTCGATCCGCGGTGGCTCGCGGGTCCGGCGGTCGCCGTCCGCGCCATCGGCCGCGGCCTGCGCGCGTTCCACGACGCGCTCCCCGTCGAGGAGTGCCCCTTCGAGTGGAGCGTGCCGGCGCGCGTCGCCAACGCCGCCCGGCGGGGAGTCGACGTGCCGGCGGCGCTTCGGAACGCTCCGCCGATCGATCGGCTCGTCGTCTGCCACGGCGACGCGTGTTCCCCCAACACGCTCCTCGGCGACGACGGCGAGTGGATGGGGCATGTCGACCTCGGCGCGCTCGGCGTCGCCGACCGCTGGGCGGATCTGGCCGTCGCGGCGATGAGCGCCGGATGGAACTACGGCGCCCAGTGGGAAGGCGCGGTGTACGACGCCTACGGCATCGACCCCGATCCCGTGCGCGATGCCTTCTATCGCGCGCTCTGGAACGCCACCTGATCGCTGCCCGTCCGTTCGCTCGTCCGGTGGCGCGGGCGCCGAACCGCAGCGGCGCGGCACCCGCGCGAGGGCTCAGGAGATCGCTGCTCGCAAGCCCGCGGCCGCCGACGAGACATCCGGGGCGTTGTAGATGGCACCGCCGGCGACGGCGACCTGTGCACCGGAGTCGCGAACGGCGGCGATGGAGGACTGGCTGACCCCGCCCGCCACCGAGAACGGCACGCCCGAGGCCTCGCCGTCACGCAGCAGGCTCTCCAGCGAGTAGCCGTCCTTGGCCTGCTCGTCGAGGCCGGCGTGCATCTCGACGAACTGAGCGCCCAGCGCGACGACCTCCTTCGCCCGGCTCGGCTTGTCCTCGACACCGATCAGGTCGACGACGATGCCCTTTCCGTGCTTGTTCGCGGCCTTGACCGCACCGGCGATGGTGCTGTCGTCGGCACAGCCGAGCACCGTCACGAGGTCCGCGCCGGCGGCGAACGCGATGTCCGCCTCGAGCTCGCCGGCGTCCATGGTCTTCAGGTCGGCGAAGATCACCTTGTCGGGGTGCGCCGACTTCATCGCGGTGATGGCGGCGAGCCCTTCGCTCTTGATGAGGGGGGTGCCCAGCTCCAGGATGTCGACGCTCTCGCTGGCGGCGGATGCCAGCTCCAGGGCGATTTCGAGGCTGAGCGCGTCGATCGCGAATTGCAACTTCACGGGTGTTCCAATCTCTCTTGTTGCGGGGATGCCAGCGGAGGCTGGCGGAGGCTGCGTGCGCGCATCATTCGAGATTCGCGTGGCGCAGCCAGAGTTCGTCGGCGCTGGGGCCTTGTCGGCGCCACAGCCAGTGGAAGAGACCGTCGCCGAGGATCACGACGACCTGCTCGAAGAGACTGCCCGCGTACTGGTCCGACTCGACGGCGCTGCGGTCGAGCTTCTGCACGGCCGGAACGACCACACACACGTCGGCGATGTCGGCGAGCGGCGAGGTGGCGGCGGTCGTGATCGCGCCCACGCGCGCGCCGACGGAGGCCGCCTTCGCCGCGGTGCGCACGATCGACTCGGTCGTCCCCGAGCCGCTCGCAGTGAGAAGGAGGTCGTTCTCGCGGATCGCCGGCGCGGTCGTCTCCCCGACGACGTGCACCTGCAAGCCGAGGTGCATGAGGCGCATGGCGGTCATCTGCAGTGCGAGGCCCGAGCGGCCGGCGCCCGTGACGAACACGCGGTCCGACCGAGCGATCAGGCCGGCCAGGGCCTCCAGCCGCGTTCCGCTGGCGACGGCGGCGCGCTCCGCGGCTCGCAGGACCTCGTTCGCCACCAGCGAGGTGGCGGCGCCGATCGAGATGGTGGCGTGAGAGGTGTCGGTGGCAGGCATGAGCGCCAGCCTCTCGGCTCGACCGCAGGGCGACACCTCTTCACCGGAACGGTTGCGCCTACTCGAAATAATGAGTCCGGTTAGAGTGGGCGGGTGACATCGGAGAACGCCGCCGCGAGCACAGCAGTGCGCCGCCTGGCGGCCGACTACACGCGCGCGCTGGCCGAGCAACACGACCGCTCCGCGCTCACGCTCGAGTCGCTGCTGGCGACCCTGCGCTCGTCGAAGCTGGACGATCGCGCGGCCCGCGCGATGGCGATCGACGTCGCCGCCGGCGCGCTGGTGTCGCTGCGGGTCCAAAGCGACGAGCGCAGCTCCGAGCTGGAACCGGTCGTGGGCGCATTCGAGCGCCTGCGCACCGACCTGCGCCCACTCGTGCGCTACAGCGAGCTCGAGGTGCAGTTCGTCGAGCCGCCGGCCAATGGCCGCGCTCTGCCCGGCGACATCGCGCATGCCGCACGGTCGATCGTGCGGAGCACCGTCCTGGCGATCGTGAACCGCGGCGAGACGAGCCGCGTGCGCGTGCAATGGGACTGCGACGGTCTGCACCTCTTGATCGCCATCCGCGACGACGGCCCCGGCGAGCTCACCGCCTCCGACGACGACCTGCGCCCGGTCGCCGAGCAGGTGTCGGCACTCATGGGCCACGTGAGCGTGTCGTCGACGCCCGGCTGGGGCTCGCAGCTGGACATCCGGCTCCCGCTCGACCCCCCTCCGACAGTCGAGCGGCTCCCGGAGACGATCGTGGCGAGCCCCCGCGAGCGCGACGTGCTCCGCCTGGTGTGTGCGGGGCGGCGCAATCGAGACATCGCCGAGACGCTGAACATCAGCGAGAACACGGTGAAGTTCCACGTGTCGAGCCTGCTGCGCAAGTCGGGCGCGGGTTCTCGCGCCGAGCTCGCCGCCCTCGCGCGTTCCTGACCGTAGACGCGGGTGGGGTCGCCTACTCGAAAGTGTGGTCGTCATCGACGCCGCTCATCCGTCAGCACGGTCAACGCGGCTCCGGCCTCGATCCAGATCGAAGCGGGCGGACGTAGTAATTGCGCGACGGGGTCAGGAGGGCCCGAGGATGAAGTTCCATGCACCCGTGATAATCGCGGCGGCAACGGCGAGCGCCGAGATCAGCGCGCCGACGATCACGAGCGCGACGTCCCCCGCGCCCAGCCGGGACTGTCGCGCCCACGTCCGTCGCCCGGGCGCGCCGAATCCGCGCGCCTCCATCGCGGTGGCGAGCTTCGAGCCGCGCCGGATGGAGAGCACCAGCAGCGCGAAGGCCATCCCGAGGAAGCGGCGGATGCGGCCCCGATCCGCGACGCCGCGCGCGCGTCGCGCGAGCTCGAGCGCACGCCAGTCGTCCAGGAAGAGCCCGATCATCCGCAGCCCCGCCAGCGCCCCGAGGACGAACCGCGCGGGAAGACGCAGGATCTGCGCGAGGGCGTCGGCGAGGTCGGTCGGGTCGACCGTCACGAACAGCACGACCGAGGGCAGGGCGATCGCGAGCACCCGCAGCAGCGTCGCCACGGCGAGCTCTATCGATCCGTCGCTGATGCGCAGCAGCAGCCATTCGACATACACCCGACCGGATTCTTCGCCGTAGAGCGCGATCGTCACCGCGGTGAGGGGCGCGGCGATCCACACCGGCCACGTGCGCATCCAGAACTCGCGCCAGGTCAACCCCGCGAAGGGGAGAAGCAGACACTCCAGCACGAGCGCCACACCGGCGGATACGGCGTCGAGCGTGAGGATGAGGGGCAGCGCGATGAGCGCGCTGGCGGCGAGCTTCGACAGCGGATTGAGGCGCGCGACCCGTCCGGTGCGAGCGTGCGCGTCCAGGAGCGTCATAGCGGCGCACCCAGGACGAAGCGCTCGGCGCACAGGGCGGCGACGACGTCCTCGTCGTGCGTGATCGTCAGGAGAGCTACCCCGTCGTCGCGGACGTCGGCCAGGAGCGCGACGAGCTCTGCCCACGTCCGTGAGTCCTGCCCGAAGGTCGGTTCGTCCAGCACGAGGACGCGCGGGCGCGTCGCGAGCGCCGCCGCGACGGTGAGACGCCGCTTCTCGCCGCCCGAGAGCGTGTAGGGGTTGGCAGCGGCGAGCCGGTCCAGCCGCAGCCGCTCGAGCAGTTCGTCGATGCGCAGCGAATCGACCGCTCCCAGGGCGCGCGGACCGACCTCGAGCTCGTCGCGCACGGTGCGCGTGAGCAACTGGTGCTCGGGCTCCTGGAAGACCGTGCCGATCCGCGTCAGGAGCTCGCGCGAGGACCAGCGGATGGGCGACGGACCCGCAGGGCCCGCCAGCGGCCCGGTCGCGAGGAGGTCGCCGCCGGACGGCGGGAGGAGCCCGGCGAGAGTCAGCCCGAGGGTGGACTTGCCGGCGCCGTTCGGTCCGGTGATCGCCAGCGCCGCGCCCGCCCGCACCGACAGGTCGATGTCCGCGGCGACGGGTGCGTCGCGGACCCGCTCGACCGCGAGGCCTTCCGCCCGCAGGAGCACGGCGCCGGGGGCCGTCGCCGGAGCCGGCGGCCGCAGCGGGGGGATGCCGGGGACCCACACGCCGGCGGCGGCGAGCCGCTCGCCCTCGTCCGTCAGCACCCGCTCGGGCGGGCCGTCGGCGATCACCCCTCCCTCGCCCAGCACGATCACGCGATCGATGACCGGGAGCCACACCTCCACCCGGTGCTCGACGACGACGAGTGTCGCCGGATGGCGCTCGAGGCTTCGGAGCACGGCCGCGCGCACCTCGGCGACCCCGCCGGTGTCGAGGTTCGCGGTGGGTTCGTCCAGCAGCAGCAGGCCCGGTCGCATCGCGAGCGCCCCGGCCAGGGCCAGTCGCTGCTTCTGGCCGCCCGAGAGCGCCTTGGTCGGGCGCTCGCGGGGCACCTCGAGACCGACCGCGTCCAGGGCTTCGTCGACGCGACGCCAGATCTCGTCGCGCGGGACGCCGAGGTTCTCGCATCCGAAGGCCACGTCGTCGCCGACGCGCGCCAGGATCACCTGCGAGTCGGGGTCCTGCAGCACCAGACCGGCGCGCCCGCGCGCGGCGGCGGCGGGGGCGCCGTCGACCACCAGCTCACCGACGGACTCCCCCTCCTCCTCGCCGCCGAGCACTCCCGCCAGGCCGGCGAGGAACGTCGACTTGCCCGACCCGGATGCGCCGAGGAGGAGCACCCGCTCGCCGGGGGAGATGTCGAGCGACACGTCGCGCAGCGCCCAGGCCTGCCGCGAGGCATGACGCCACCCCCAGCCGCGCGAGGAGACGGCAGCCGGATGCACGCGTCAGACGCGCGCGCGCGCCGCTCGCCCGGAGGCGAAGCGGTCGAGCGCGCCGGTGGCGGCGAGCCCCCGGGCGAGCAGCCACGACAGCAGACCGGCGAGGACCGCGCCGGAGAGGGCGGTGCTGACCAGGTAGACGACGGTGAAGCCGGTGTCGGCGCCGGCGTACCAGAGGACCAGATTGTTGACACCCCCGGCCAGCGCCGCGCCCACTCCCGCGAGGACGGCGACCCCGACGTTCCAGCGCCGGTAGAAGAAGAGCAGGAAGACCAGCTCCGCACCGAGCCCCTGCACGAGTCCGGCCTCGAGCGTCAGGAAGCCGCCCCACTGATTCCCCACCAGGGCGGAGACGACGGCGGCCAGCGTCTCGGTGTAGACGGCGGCACCGGGCTTGCGGATGATCAGCGCGCCGAGCACGCCGGCGAACAGCCAGGGGCCGTCGAGGAGCCCCTGGACGCCGGGGAGCAGCGGCTCCAGAAGCGCCTTGGGGCCGAGGTAGCCGATGTTCCACAGCAGGAAGATCAGGCCGGCGGCGACGCCGAGAACGCTTGCGACGACGATATCGACCACGCGCCATCGAAGGCGGTGCGTCCCGGTCGAGACGGGGGCGGACGTGGACGTGGATGTGTGCATCATCTCTCCTCCCTGCGCTGGCATGACCCAGATCAGGTTCGACGGTCGAAGCGTGGATCGCTTCCTCTCAGCCCGGCTCACCGGACTCCCGTGGTTGTCGCGCCTGAGTATAGCGCTGCAGGGCGGTACCGTAGATCGGTGACCACCGACGCCCCGCCCCCGACCCGGCGCGTCGTTCGCGCGGAGTCGACCGGCTCGGTCGCGGTCACCGGCGAACCGCCACCAGCCGACACGGCGCCGGATGCCGACGGCACGCTCGTCGTGCAGCATCCGGCAGACGCCCCGGTGGAGCTGGCCGGGCCCGTCGCGCTGGCGTGGGTCGATGAGACGCGCATCTCGGTCCCCGCTGCGGACGTCTCGTCGGATCCCCGCGAACCCGACGCCGATCTCCTGGCCGGGGTGCGGCGCCGCTCCCCCTGGCGGGCAGGTGTCCTGGTCCCGAGCGGCCTGCTCCTCGGCGCGATCGCACTCTACGCCGCCCTGACCCTGCTGTGGCCGCTGCACGCGATCCCGCCCCGGATCGAGGCGGCGACGGTCCAGACGATCCCCGCACCCGCCGGCGCGCCCGCGTGGCCGGCGGAGGGAAGCGCCGCCGTCTCGGTGGCGGGGGTCACCGGCTCCCTCGCATCCTCCCCCGATGCCGTCCCCATCGCGAGCATCACGAAGCTCGTCACGGCGCTCCTCGTGCTCGACGCGCAGCCGCTGGAGGTCGGTCAGACAGGACCCGAGTATCGCTTCACCGCCGCCGACCGCGCGCGCTACTGGCAGTACCGCGCCGACGGCGAATCGTCGCTCGATGTCCCGGTGGGGGGCACGCTCACCGAGTACCAGCTCCTCGAAGGGATGCTCGTCGGATCGGCGAACAACTACGCCGACCGCCTCGTCGGCAACGTGTGGCCCTCCGATGCCGTCTACGCGCAGGCCGCACGGGCGTGGCTCTCGTCGCACAGCCTGCCGGGAATCTCCATCGTCGACCCCTCCGGGATCAGCCCGGGGAACACGGCCACGCCCGACGCTCTCCTCGCCCTCGCCGCCCGTGCCATGGCGAGCCCGGTGATCGCCGAGATCGTCGGCAAGCAGACGATCGACCTCCCCGGCGCCGGCACGGTGACGAACACCAACCCGCTCATGGTCGATCCGGGCGTCGTCGGCATCAAGACCGGCACCCTCGCGCGCTCGAACCTGCTCGCGGCCAAGGACGTCGCGATCGGCGACACCACGGTGCGCCTGTACGCGGCCACGCTCGACCAGCCCAACAGCGAGACGCGTGACGCCGCGACGCGGGCGCTGTTCGCTCAGCTCGAAAGCGAGCTGCAGCTTCGCCCGTCCGTGACCGCCGGCACCGTCGCGGGGCAGGTCGTCACGCGCTGGGGTGAGAGCGTCGAGGTCGTGACGACGGCGGATGCCTCGGTCATCCTGTGGAACGGCGGAACGGCGACGCCCGCATCCGAGTTCGATCTCGGCGACCGCACGGCGGAGGGCGACATCGTCGGCACTCTCGCCGTCACCGGGCCACTCGACAGCACATCCGTCGACCTCGAGCTGGCCGACGACCTCGAGGGCCCGAGCCCGTGGTGGCGCCTGACCCACCCGCTCGACGTGCTCGGCCTCAACGGCTGACCGTCCGCTGCGCGGCGGCCCTTCGTCTCGTCGCTTCGCTCCTCGCTCAGGGTCCGGAGTCGCTCCCACCGGACGGTGAGAGAGCACAGCGAGACGAAGCGTGAACGCGCTGCTACACGTGGCGGACGCGCTGCTGCAAGCGCGTGCGCACATCGAACAGCTCCGTTCCGCCGATCTCGCGCGCCCCGGCGACGCCCTGCCGCAGGACGGTGCCCAGGGCGCTGCGTGAGACCACGGCCACCGGGGTGCCGCGCACCTTGCCGAGCTGCGTGATGGCGTCGAGGATGTCGCCGTCGGGGAGCACGACGAGCGCACCGCTGAACCGCACGCCCGCCGCGCGGGCGAGCAGCCGCATCCGGTTCACCAGCTGGGTCACCGGGGCACCCTCGACGTGCGGGCCGACGATCTCGCCCCGGCGGAACCCGACGGGGCCGCCGAAGTCCTCGGACAGGACCGCATACAGCCCGCTCGGACCGAGGACGACGTGGTCGATCTTCTCGTCGGCGTCGGCGTCCCGGGAGGCGTCGACATCGTGCCACACCGTGTACCCCATGCCGAGATCGGCGACCACGCGCGCCGTGGCCTCCTCGGCGAGCGCATCGGCCAGCAGCCGCCGCAGCTCGTGCGGGGCGCGGCGCACGAGGGCGGGATCGTACGGGTCGGGAAGGTCGACGCCGCGCCCTGCCCACTCGCGCACGAGGGTCAGGTACCGCTCCCGACGCCACCCGCCGGGCTGCCCGTAGGTGCGGGCGCGCGGCCGGGTGTCGGCACGCGGAGACGCCGCGCGCGGACCCGCCCACTCGGGTGCGGATGCGCCGCGGCCGCGGTCGTACGACGCGCGGGCCTCCGGCGTGCCCACCAGCTCCCACGCTTGCTGCACCTGCACGAACACCGCGGCGTCACCGCCGGTGTCGGGGTGGGCTTGGCGGAGGCGGAGGCGGTACGCGCGGCGGAGGACCTCGTCATCCGCGTCGGCGGCGACTCCCAGCACCTCGTACGCCGACGCGGACACCGGGCTATCGAACACGGATTCAGGGTAATCGGTGCGCAGGGCGCGGCGGCGGCGCGTTCGCTCTGGGCGGTGCGGATGCCGCGTCGCCAATTGGCCGCGCGTCGCCGCGACTGCCCGCCAGTTGTCGGGGCGGGGGAAGGCCTCATCCGATCTTGAATGATCCCGTCGACAGCTCCGTCGGCTACCGAGGTTCCAAGGGGGAACAACGATGTTTCACAGCACCCGCAGGGCGGTCACCATCGCCGTCAGCGCTGCCGCACTCGCCGTGGTCGTCGCCGGTTGTTCGGCGCCCGCCCGCGATCAGCCCGCCGCCACGAGCGGCGGCGAGGCCAAAGAGGTCGAGACGCTGACCTTCGTCAACCCGCTGCCTGCCGCCCCCGTGTGGCAGGAGATCTCGAAGTGCATTCAGGAAGAAGCCGAGGCCAACGGCATCGAGTTCACCGAGGCGGGACCGCCGGCGTCGTCGCCGGGCGACCCGACAGTCATGATCCAGCTCGTGCAGGACGCCGTCGCCGCCGGCACCGACGCGATCATCACCTTCCCCGCATCCGACGCCTTCGGCCCGGTGCTGCAGCAGGCACAGGAGGCCGGCGTGCTCACCGCGACCCTCTACGGCGACGGCAAGCCCGAGAGCGGCGCGACCGTGAACGCCGGCGCGGACTGGTCGCTCATCGGCGAGCAGTACGTCGAGGCGATCTCCGCGGTGCCGGGCGACCACGTGGTCGGGCTCGTCGCCGAGGCCCCGACCGGCGTCGGCAAGTCGTGGATCGACGGCGTGACCGCTGCCGCCGAGAAGACCGACAACGTCACCATCAGCGACACCGTCTACGTCGGCGCCGACGCATCGCAGGCGCTGCCGCAGGTCACGGCGCTTCTCACGGCCAATCCCGACATCGACATCGTGGCGTCCAACACCGGCATCATGACCGCCGGCGGCGTGGCCGCGATCGAGTCGCTCGGACTGCAGGACAAGGTGAAGCTCGTCGCCATCAACAACGCCAACGGCGGCCCGGAGGCCATCCGCGACGGCGCCGCGATCGGGCTGTTCCTGCAGGACACGTGCGACCTGGGAGCACGCACCGTGGGCGGTCTGGTCGAAGCGGCCACGGGTGCGGATGTCCCGCTCATTCCCGTGAAGGCCGTCATCGCCACGCAGGACGACCTCGACGAGTACCTCGACAAGGGATGGGGCTGATGGCGGAGCCCGTCCTCGAGGTCTCCGGCCTGACCAAGTCGTTCGGCTCCGTCGTGGCCCTGTCGGACGTGTCGTTCGCGGCGTACGCCGGGGAGGTCCACGCGATCGTCGGCGACAACGGGGCGGGCAAGTCCACGGCGGTGAAGATCATCACGGGCATCCACACTCTCGACGGCGGTGAGATCCGACTCCAGGGCGAGCCGGTCTCCCGCCCCGGGGCGGGCGGTCTCGGCGACCAGGGCATCGCGGTGGTGTACCAGGATCTCGCGCTCGTGGAGTGTCTCGACATCGCCACCAACCTCTCGCTCGGCCAGCTCCCGCGGCGCTTCGGCGTCCTCGATCGCAAGCGGATGCGGCGGGACGCGTCGGAGGTGCTGCGCAGCCTCAAGGTGCGGGTCACCGACGTGACCACGCCGGTGGGACTGCTCTCGGGAGGCCAGCGGCAGATCATCGCGATCGCGCGCGCGGTGCGCCAGAAGCGCCCGCTGGTGCTGCTGGATGAGCCGACCGCGGCCCTGGGTGTGCAGGAGACCGCCCACGTCGGCGAGATCATCGACGAGCTGAAGAGGAGCGGCGAGGCGATCGTGTGCATCAGCCACGACCTCGACTTCGTGTTCCGTCACGCCGACCGCATCACGGTGCTGCGGCTCGGACGAACCGTCGGTACCCGTCTGGTCAGTGAGACCTCGCGCTCCGAGGTCGTCGGGATGATCACCGGCGCGATCGGTCGCGCCGACATCGAGGAGGCCGCATGAGCGCCGTCGAGACCGCCCCGCGCGCCTCCGCGCGCTCGGAGGGCGACGCCGAGCGCCGCTCCTGGGTGCGCGGGGCGCTGGCCCGGCAGGAGGTGACGCTGCTGCTGGTCATCCTTCTCATCGGCACGCTCGCCTCGATCGGTTCGCCCCAGTTCCTGACGGGCAGCAACATCCTGCAGATCCTCGAGGGCAGCGTCATCTACTTCGTGATCGCCTGCGGCAGCGCGCTCCTGGTGATCGGCGGCGGGCTGGACTTCTCCGTCGGCACCGTCTTCACGCTGGGCGGCCTGCTGACGGCGATGCTCCTCACGGCCGGCGTGAACCCGATCATCGCGATCGTGCTGGGGCTTGCCGGGTGCGCTGTGGTGGGCCTGTTCAACTACGTCGTCATCACCTACTGGCACGTGCCGCCCATCATCGCGACACTGGGGACGTTCTTCATGCTGGTCGGGCTCACCACCCAGATCACGCGGGGCCTGGACGTCCTGCCGCTGCCCTACGAGTTCGAGCTGCTGGCGCAGTCCAAGCTCGCGGGGATCCCGATGACGATCGTCTGCGCCGTGATCATCGGCGTGGCGACCTGGTTCGTGCTGGAGCACACCGCCTTCGGCGTGAACATCCGCGCCCTCGGCGGCAACCGGGGGGCGGCGATCGGCAACGGCCTCCCCGTCAAACGGCTCGATCTGTCGATCTACATGATCGCGGCGCTCACGGCCGGGTTCGCGGGCATCCTGTACGCCTCCCGCGTGGGCTCGGGCCAGGTCGCCGCAGGCGGCGCCACGTCGACGCTCACGGTCATCACCGCCGTGCTCATCGGCGGCGTGAGCCTCGCCGGCGGTCTCGGAAGCATCCAGGGCGTGGCGATCGGCGCGGTGCTGCTGTCGCTGATCAACAACGCCCTCGTGCTCACGCACGTCCCGCCGGCGAACACGAGCCTCATCACCGGCGCGATCCTGATCGCGGCTGTCGCGTTCGACTACCTGCGACGCCAGCGTCTCTATCGCCGGCGCTGACGACGAAGACCCTGCCGCGCGCCCATGGGGTCGCGCGGCAGGGTCTTCTCCCGTCAGGACTGATCGCGCCGCGTGATCCGCCACAGGATCAGGGCGAGCGCCACACGCTGCCGACCGGCGGGGGTGCGCAGGTCGACCTGCAGCGCCTCCCCGATCCGCACGATGCGGCTCTGCAGGCTGCTGTGGTGGAAGTTGGCCGCACGGGCGGCGGAGCGCAGCGAGTCGGCGTGCAGATAGTGGTCGAGGATCGCGATGGCCTCCGCACCATGCGGTGCAGCGGCCAACTGCTCGAGACGCGCGACGTCGGGATGGGCGGCCACCACCGACGGGTCGAGGAGGCCGAGGAGCCGCACGACGCCCAACTGCTCGGCGTCGAGCACGCGCGGCCACGGCGAGGCCGCCCCCGCGAAGCGCAGCGCGTCTCGCGCGACAGCCCAGGAGGAGGGCGCATCGAGCAGGTCGACCACCGGGCCGCTCGCTGCCCGGCCCGCCAGGCCTTCGACGTTCCATTCGACGGGGTCGCTTCCCACCGCGATGACCAGCGACAGCTGGCGAGAGAGCGCCGCGAGGTACACCGGCCGCCGCCAGGCCGCGCGCATGGCGGCGATGAGGGCGTCGGGCTGCTCGCCGACACGAGGCTCCAGCGCGATCAGCTGCACGGGGCTCGTGGGGTGCAGGCCGATGAGCCGCGCCGCCCGTGACCGCTCCGCCTCGCTGGCACGGCCGTTGACCATCAGCTGCGCGAGGGCGGGGTCGGAGAATCCGAAGGCGAGGTCGGCGTCGCTGGGCGGGCGCTGCTTGGCGACGACGCCGGCCACGGTCAGCCCGAAGCGCTCGACGATGAACTCGTCGAGCTCGAGCGTCTCGCCCGCCCGCTCGAGCCAGACCGTGCCCTGCTCGTTCGCGTCGACCACGACGGTACCGCGCTGGGACACGGATGCGGCAGGCCCCGGCAATGCGATCCCCTCGGCCGAGTACCGGGAGAGCACACCGCGGGAGGTCAGCTCCAAGCCGGCGGGACAGTCGGCGATGATGGCCGTCGCACGGACCACCACGTCGAGATCGGGATTGTTCGCGGCGAGCTGGTCGAAGTACGCCACGACGCGGAGTGCCCGTTCGCCGGGCGTGTCGACGTTGAGCAGCTTCACCATGAGGCCCTGCACGGTCACATCGTAGGCCCCGTTCTCTCGGGACGGAACGCCGGATGGCGCGAAATCGGCGCCGTCGGCGCCATTCGGCGGTGCGGTCCGCGCTTCCCAGGCGCCACAATGGCCGAGTGAGCGTCGCACGACCCCGGTCCACCCTCAGGTTGGACCCGGAACTGGCTGCCATCAGCGTGCTGATCCCCACCTTCGACCTGGCGGACGTCGCCGGATCGCGCGAGCTCGAGAAGCGGCTGGCCGCGCAAGGACGACAGCCTCACGCCGGCGTCGTCACGGAGGACCTGCGCATCCCGCGTCGTGACGGCGGCGAGCTCGGCGTGCGGGTCTACCGACCGAACGCGCCGGGGAGCCTGCCGGCCCTGCTGTACATCCACGGCGGAGCGTTCGTGCTCGGCGATCTCGCCACCGAGGACGACCGATGCGCGTTCTACGCCCGCGGCGCCGAGTGCGTGGTCATCTCCGTGGACTACCGGCTCGCGCCTGAACACCCGTACCCCACCGCATTCGAGGACTGCGTCGACGCGCTCGTCTGGTTGCACGCCGAAGCGGCGGAGCTGCGGATCGACACCCGACGCATCGCCGTCGGAGGCAACAGCGCGGGAGGGGCCCTCGCCGCATCCGTGTCCCTGGCCTCCCGCGGAGGCGACGTGCCCTCCCTCATGCATCAGCTGCTGATCAACCCTGTGCTGGACTGCCGCAGCAGCTCCGGGTCGATGGCGGAGTTCACCGATACGCCGGGGTGGAATCGCGCCCAGAACACGCAGATGTGGGATCTCTACCTGACCGGGAGCACGGCCGAGGTGGATGAGCGCGCCGCCCCCGCTCTGGCGACGGACGTCGCAGGCGCCCCCGCCGCCTCGCTGTGGATCGCCGAATACGATCCGCTGCGCGACGAGTGCTACGCGTACGCGGCCCGCCTCATGGCGGCGGGGGTGTCGGTGGGGATCGCGCAGTATCCCGGGACGATCCACGGCTTCGACGGCTACCGCATGACCTCGGTCGGACAGCGAGCGCTCAGCGACCAGATCGCGGCGCTGCGGTGGGCATTTCGCAGCTGAACGCCACTCGGCGCGCACCGCGATCCCTTCCCCGCCATTCGGCTCGACCGGAGCGGGTCCGGCGCTCCTATCGTCGTGCCCGTCGGGTCGACGTCGACCCGATGATCCCGGAAGGACCCCCATGACCTCTCGCGCCCCCGTCGACGCCGACATCGCCGCTCTCATCGACGAGGTCCGTGCTCGTCCGGCCGTCGATCCCGAGGCTCCGATCGGACGGATCCGCACGGAGGCCGTGAAGCTTCACGCGTGGATGCGCGGGCCCGTGGAGACCGAGCTCGCGGCGCTGCCCGCCCGCGACGAGGTGCTGTCGGGCGTGCGGGTGCGCTGGTACGGGAAGGAGCCGACCGCGGCATCCGACGTGCTGATTTTCGTCCACGGCGGCGGGTGGCTCGCCGGGGACGTCGACTCCTACGACAACGACGCCCGCCGCCTCGCAGCGCGTTCCGGGGAGCCCGTGGTGTCGGTGGAGTACCGCCGCACTCCCGAGCATGTCTTCCCCGCCGCGATCGACGACTGCGTGGCCGTCGTGCGTGCGCTGGGCGGCCGGCCTCACCGCACCCTCTCCATCGTGGGCGACAGCGCCGGCGGCAACCTGGCGCTGGGAACGGCGGTCGCCCTCAGCGAGGAGAGCCTTCTCACCGCCCTGTTGCTGCTGTACCCCGTGCTCGACCCGACGGCCTTCGCCAATCGGTCCTACACCGAGAACGGCAGCGACTACCTCCTCACCGCCGACGCGATGCGCGCCTACTGGAGCCTTTACGCGCCCACCCCCGAATCGCGGGAGGATCCCGTGGCGGCGCCCCGCTTCGCCGACCTCGACGGCCTGCCCGCCACCGTCGTCGTCAGCGCCGATTACGATCCCCTCCGCGACGAGGCCCGCGAGCTGGCGGGCCGGCTGGTCGCCGCCGACGTTCCCGTGACCTACCTTCCGCAGCCCGGCCTCATCCACGGGTTCCAGCAGATGGTGCCGCGTATCCCTGCCGCCGCCCGCGCCCTGGAGGCGTCGTACGCGGCATTCCTCACTCTCATCCGCGCCGCGACGCCGCGGGCGGATGCGCGGCGCGAGGCCGCCGCGGCGACCGCCTAGCTTCGGCGTTCCCGGCGCCGTGCATACGCGGCCGACGCGCGGCTGGACAGGGCGAGGAGGATGAGGATGTCCAGCGCCAGCGTCACGTAGGTGGTCTGGATCCGGATCTCCTGGCCGTGCACCCACCATCCGACGAACGCCGTCACGATCGAGATCGTCGAGATGACCATCACGACGACTCGCGCCGCGTTCGCGCCGCGGAGGATCAGGATCCCGAGCACCGCCTCGATCAGCGCGCCGCCGCCGACGAAGAGGAGCACGACCGTGACGATCGTCGCCGAGGTGGTCGGCGGCACGGCGGAGTCGGTCGCGTCGCCACTGAACGCGGCGGCGAAATCCCGCACCCAGCCGGACCATCCGAGCCCGAATCCGAGCAGCCATACCGCGCCGGCGATCGCGCGCAGCAGCACGAGCGCCGCGCCGGCGATCGTGCTCGCGGGACGGCGCATCGCCGGATCGGTCTCGATCGGACGGATCAGCGCGACGGGGGGCTCGAAGGCCGGGCGTTTGCGAGGCGTGCGGCCCTGGCTCATGCCGCCACCTCCGCGAGCGCCCGCACGTCGAGGATCGGCAGGTCGCCGTCGGTGCGGATGCTGTCGCCGCCGCCGTTTCGGGCGTGATAGCCGGTCGCGAAGTCGCGGATGACGTCGAGCTGCACGCGAGCGTCGGCCTGCGTGACCGACGTCACGATGTGATCGCGTTCGATGTCGGTGTCGGCGTCGATGCGGTGCGTGATCTGCAGCGTGAACAGCGACAGCCCCACCGCGGTGTCGAACGTGCCGGCGGCGAGCCAGTCGACCCGGCGTCCGCCGGGGAGCAGCCATCCGTCGGGGCACCGCCAGAACCGCACGTGGTGGCGCTGGGACGGGCTCCCGTCGACCTCCTGCTGGTACGCGAAGTCCTGCTGACGCCCGAAGAGGAAGAGGGGGCTGACGGGCGCGGTGGCGTAGCTGCGCCGGCGGAGGGTGGAGGTGACGATGCGCCACGACGAGGCGAACGTCACCGGATCGGCCCTCGTCCACCCCGCTCTCTCGAGGGCGCGGTGGATGTCGTCGGCCTCTCCCATCAGTGCGAGATTCACCGGGTCGCCGAGGAGTCCGTCACTCGTGCGGGTGCGCCCGATGAAGTAGTCGGGCACGTAGACGGCGGTGAGGATGCGGTGAAGCCGCGGGAGGACGAGATAGGCCAGCAGCAGCCAGAACAGCACCGCCATGACGATCCCGGCCCAGCCGAGGTGGAACGTCTCGGTGAAGCTCAGGTAGGACAGCCACAGCGCCGCGGCGCCGGCGAAGACGAAGAAGAACCAGTCCAGCGCGACACCGATCGACCAGCGCCGTCGTCGTCGAGGTGCGGGTTCCGACATCTCACCCTTCCCACAGCGGCAGCGGGGGGCGGTAGCCGAACGCGCTCGTCAGCAGGTCGTCGGGCAGATCGGCGGCATCCGCGGGGCGCCACCGCGGCGAGCGGTCCTTGTCGATCACCTGTGCGCGGATGCCTTCGAGAAGATCGGGCTGCGTCTGCGCGAACCACATCACCAGGGCGTACTCCTGGGCGAGCGCGGCGCGGAGATCGGGCAGCGCCCGCGCGCGGCGAACCGCCTCGAGGGTGACGGCGAGCGCGGTGGGCGAGAGCTCGGCGAGGGCGTCGGCCGTGACGGATGCCGCCGGCTCCGGGCGCGCGCGCAGGCGATCGACGATCGCGGCCACGCTGCCGGCCGAGAAGGCGTCGTCGATCCACGGGCGTGCTGCGGCGAGCTTCGACGGCCCGGGCGTCTCGTCGAAGAGCAGCACGAGCTCAGGGAGCGTCGGATCGGCGCGAGTGGCGAGCGCTTCGCGCAGCGCGTCGAGCCGGTCACTGGGCACGAGGTGGTCCGCGAAGCCGGCGTGCAGCGCGTCGGCGGCATCCATCGACTCCCCCGTCAGGGCGAGGTACTCCCCGAGGCGCCCGGGCGCGCGGGAGAGGAGCCAGGAACCACCGACATCGGGCGTGAAACCGATGCGCGTCTCGGGCATCGCGAGACGCGAGCGCTCGGTGACGATGCGGATGGCGGCGTGCCCGGCCAGCCCGATGCCGCCGCCCATCGTGATGCCGTCGGCGAAGGCCACGACGGGCACACGCGACTCGGCGATCGCGGCGTCGAGGTGGTACTCGTCGACGAAGAAGCGGGCCGCGTCCTCGGTGCGTCCGGCGCGGAGCTGTTCTGCGAGCTGGCGGATGTCGCCGCCCGCGCACAGCCCGCGCTCCCCCGCACCGTCGAGCACGATCACGTCGACCTGGCCCCCGGTCTGCCATGCCGACAGCGGGGCGGCGAGGTCCCCGATCATGTCGTAGGAGAGGGCGTTGAGGGCGCGTGGACGGTTCAAAGTCAGGCGCCCGAGGCTCCCCTCGCGGCGTACGAGCACGGCTGAATCGGTCGCTTCGGTCCCCTGAGCCACATCGCCACGTTACCGTCGCGGGGGGCCAACGCCCGGATGTCCCGCGGAATCTCGCGGAATCCGGGAAGATAGGGGCAATCGCATCGATGACGAGAGGTTTCGGCATGCCCGAAGGACAGGTGCTGGAATTCTCCGGCGTCACCAAGAGCTTCGGCACCGTCACGGCGGTGTCAGGCCTGACTGCCCGCGTGGAACCGGGGCTCGTGACCGGGTTCCTCGGGCCCAACGGCGCCGGAAAGACCACGACGCTGCGCATCCTCCTGGGGCTCGTCCGCCCCTCCGCGGGGGCGGCGACGATCGGCGGCGAGCCGTACGCGAAGCTCCGCCGGCCGCTGCAGACGGTGGGCGCGGTGCTCGAGGCGTCGAGCTTCCACCCCGGACGTACCGCCGCGAACCACCTCACGGTGTACGCGCAGGCCGCCGGCATCGCGCGATCACGGGTCGACGAGGTGCTGGGGCTGGTGGGCCTGGCGGATGCGGCGGGCCGGAAGGTCGGTGGCTTCTCCCTCGGCATGCGTCAGCGGCTCGGGCTCGCCTACGCGCTCCTCGGCGACCCGGGTGTGCTCGTGCTCGATGAGCCGTCGAACGGCCTCGATCCCGAGGGCATCCGGTGGATGCGCGGGCTGCTCCGCACCCTCGCCGAGGAGGGCCGCACCGTGCTGGTGTCGTCGCACCTGCTCGCCGAGGTGCAGCAGACCGTCGACGCGCTGCTCATCATCGCCCAGGGGCGGCTGGTCTTCCAGGGCGGCATCGAAGACCTCGCCGAGGCCTCCGACTACGCCACCGTCGTCGACGCGCCCGACCGCGCCGCTCTCGAGGCCGCGCTGGATCGCGCCGGCCACTCGTACGAGGTGCTGCGCAACGGCCTGACGGTGCGCTCGGCCGAGCCGCCCGAGGTGGGCGCGTTGGCGGCGGAGGCCGGCATCGCCCTCTCGAGTCTCCAACGGCGCGGCGCGACGCTGGAAGACGTCTTCCTCGAGCTCGTCAGCGGTGCGCGGGTCCACGTCAGTGCATCGAGCGGCACGGAGGCTGCGGTGGCTGCGGGGCGTCCCGACGCCGAGGTCCCGGCCGACGCCGAGGGTTCGCCCGACGCCGAGGGTTCGCCCGAGCCCGAGCCCGGGGTCGCGGCCGACGCCGGGGTCCCGGCCGACGCCGAGGGTTCGCCCGACGCCGGGGTCCCGGCCGACGCCGAACGATCCGACGCGGACTCGCCCGTGCGGGGGGACTCGCCCGTCCTGGGTGCCGCGGTCGCGATCCCCGACCCCGATCCGGCGGATGAGGCCACCGACCTCCCGGCGGGAGACGGCGAGGAGGCCGGCACGACGGATGAGTCCGCCCCGCCGGCCGAACCGCCCGTCGTCACCGCGTCGTTCGCCGTCGCGAGCACCGGTGTCATCGACATCGTCCCGCCGCCGGCCTCCGCCGACGAGATCCCCGAGCCCGCCCCGGATGCCTCCGCCGGCGAGGAAGGAGACCAGCGATGAGCCTCGTCGCCGCGAGCCGTTCCGAGCTCACCAAGCAGTTCACCACGTCGATCTGGTGGATCCTGGGTCTCGTCCTCCTCCTCTACATCGGCGCGACGGCGACCGGCTTCGGGTTCCTCCTCGCCGCCGTCGCCACCGGTGCGCTCGGCGCCGACACGGGTCCGGCCGTGCCCGCGGATGCCCTCCCGCCGGTGATCTACAGCATCGCCACGTCGTTCGGCTATGTCTTTCCGCTGCTGATCGGGACGCTGATGGTCACGAGCGAGTTCCGCCACAAGACCCTCACACCGACCTTCCTCGCCACGCCACGACGCGGCGTCGTCCTGGGGGCGAAGTCGGCGGCCGGCGTCGTGATGGGCCTGATCTTCGGGGTGCTCGGGCTCGCCGCCACCGTCGTCCCCGGCGCGATCGTCCTCAGCGCCTCGAACCTGTCGACCGGCTTCGACTCGTCCGACACCTGGGCTCTCGTCGGGCGGATGCTGGGAGCGTTCGTGCTGTGGACGCTCATCGGCATCGGCGTCGGCTCCGTCGTGCGCAACCAGGTCGTCGCCGTCGTCGTGGTGCTGGCGTTCACGCAGTTCGTGGAGCCGATCGCCCGCCTGGCGGGAGGTTTCGTGGAGGGGCTGCGTCCGGTCGTCAACGTCCTCCCGGGCGCGGCGAGCGATGCCCTCGTCGGCGCGAGCGCGTTCTCGATCAGCACGCCCACGTCGTCGGGCGACCCGCTGGAGTGGTGGGCCGGCGGGCTCGTGCTCCTGGCGTACGCCGTCGTCTTCCTCGTCCTGGGCCTGTTCACCAGCTGGCGCCGCGACGTCAACTGACCCGACGCTCCTCGCCTCAGGCGGAGGGTGAGTCTCAGGCCGGGGCGATGACGGGCCGCTTGAGGCGCGGCTTCTTGGGCCGTGGGGCGGCCAGCACCGCGACATCCTCGGGCTCGTCCGCGACGTCGTCGAGCTGCAGCGCCTGCAGCAGCGCCACTCCGTGCTGCGTCGTGAGGATGAGGCGCTCGAACTCGTCGTGACCCGACAGGTCGATCACGACGCTCGGGCGCCGGCGCCGGATGACGACGAAATCGTCGCCGAAGGCCGACTTCCAGGTGCCCATCGCGACGGCGACCGGAAGATAGGTGCCGGGGTTCGGGACCCCGCGCAGCCACGTCCAGGCGTCGTCGGTGCGCTGCACCTTGACGATCTGCTCGCGGCGCAGGATGAGGTTCCGGCGGCGGAACGACAGCGCCCGCTCGACCGGTGACAGCACGACCTCCAGCTGCGTCGAGTCGAGCAGCAGGGTCACCATGCTCTTAGTCTGCCAGCGCCGCGCGCACGACATGCGGGGCGATCCTCACAGGTCGGCAACGATCCCCCGACCTCGACCCCTCCCCCGCGGGGCTAGCCTGTGAGGATGAGCTCGGCCCGCGTCGCTCCGATGGTGCCGTCCGTGCACCATCCGGCGGTTCGCGCCTGGCGCGACGCGCTCGCGCGCGCCGGATCCGGCGAGGCGATCGACGTCGACGAGGCAGAGGCGCTGCTGGCGGCCGACGACCTCGACGCGCTCCTGGATGCCGCGAGCGCGCTGCGCGACGAGGGTCTGTCGCACGCCGGCCGCCCCGGCATCCTGACGTACTCGCGCAAAGTGTTCGTGCCGCTGACGACCCTCTGCCGCGACCGCTGCCACTACTGCGTGTTCGTCGACACCCCCGGGCAGCTTCTGAAGAAGCACAAGCCGGCCTACATGTCGCCGGAGCAGGCGCTCGCCGTCGTCCGCCAAGGGCAGGCGCTGGGCTGCAAAGAGGCGCTCCTCACCCTCGGCGACCGCCCCGAGGACCGCTGGCCCGAGGCGCGCGCGTGGCTCGATGAGCACGGCTACGCCTCCACCATCGACTACGTCGCCGCGACGGCCCGGCTGATCACCGCCGAGACCGGCATGCTCGTGCACGCCAACCCCGGCGTCATGACGCACGACGAGCTCGGCCGCCTGCGGGTCGTGAGCCCGTCGATGGGCATGATGCTCGAGACCACGTCGCGGCGGCTGTTCGAGGAGCCGGGGCAGGTGCACTTCGGCTCCCCGGATAAGGACCCGGCCCTGCGGCTTGCCGTGATCGAGGACGCCGGCCGCCGCCGCATCCCGTTCACCACCGGCATCCTCGTCGGCATCGGCGAGACGGTGAGGGACCGCGCCGAGTCGCTCATCGCGATGCGCGACCTGCACGAGCGATACGGGCACGTGCAGGAGGTGATCGTGCAGAACTTCCGCGCGAAGCCCCGCACCGCGATGCAGGGGGCGCCCGATGCCGATCTGCGCGAGTACGTCGCGACGGTCGCGGTCGCCCGGCTCGTGTTCGGCGCGCGCATGCGCATCCAGGTGCCGCCGAACCTCTCCGACGCGACGGAGTTCGCTCTGCTCGTCCGCGCGGGGGCGGACGACTGGGGCGGGGTGTCCCCGCTCACCGCCGACCACGTCAACCCCGAGCGGCCGTGGCCGCAGATCGACGAGCTCGCCCGGCTCACGAGCGAGGCCGGCTTCACGCTGCGCGAGCGGTTGACGGCGCATCCGGAGTTCGTCCGGGACGCCGCGGAGTGGATCGACCCGGCCCTTCACGGCGCGGTCTCTGCCCTCGCAGATGCCGAGGGGCTTGCGGCCGTCGCGGGGCCGGCGCCGCACGACGCCTCCGACGCCGTACCGTATTCAGGCTCAGCTGCGACCGGCACCACCGAGCGACCGGAAAATCCGCGGGCCGCGCACGGCGGCGGTGCAGCGAGACTGAGTACGGTCCGGAGCGGACGGCCGGCCGACGTCCGGGGCCTGGCCGAACGCGCTGCGGCGGACCCTCTGGCCCTCGACGACGCCGAGTGGGTCGCGCTCCTCGAGGCCACCGGCGACGACCTCGACGCTCTCGCCGCGACGGCCGACGACGTCCGCCGCTACACCGTCGGCGAGGCAGTGAGCATCGTCGTCAACCGCAATCTCACCTCCAGCGGCTTCCGCACGGCGGGCCGGGATGCGGCGGGAACGTTCGGCATCGCCGACGCCGCCGCGATCGCCACAGATGCCGCCGATCTCGGCGCGACCGAGCTGTGCGTGCAGGGCCGGCTCGACCCGACCGAGGACGCGGGCGCCTACCTCGACATCGCCCGCGCGATCAAAGCCGCCGCGCCGAGCCTCCACCTGCACGCCTACCGCCCGCAGGACGTGTGGGACCTCGCCGACCGCGGCGGTCTCGGCCTCGACGGCGCACTTGCGGCCCTTCGCGACGCCGGTGTCGACACCGTCCCCGGCACCGGCGTGAAGGTGCTCAGCGAGCGTGTCCGCGCGATCGTCGCGCCCGGCGACCTGGAGATCGACCGCTGGATCGAGGGGATCACGGCCGCGCATCGCGCCGGATTCCGCTCCACCTCGGTGCTGTTCTACGGACACGTCGAGACGCCGGCGGAGCGGATCGCCCACCTGCGGATGCTCCGGACGATACAAGGACGCACGGGCGGATTCACCGAATTCGTCCCCATCCCACTGCCCGGTCACGGCACCCCCGCCGTGCCGGGACGCTCCGCGCGGGACGAGCATCGCGCGATGGTCGCCGTCTCGCGTCTCCTGCTGTCGGGGAGCATTCCGCACATCCAGGTCCCGTGGACCCGGGTCGGCCGTGAGACGGCCGCCGTGCTGCTGCAGTCCGGCGGCGACGACCTCGGCGGCACGCTCCTGGACGGCCGCGTGCTGCCGGAGGCGGGCATAGAGCAGGGTCTCGAGCTGCCGCTGGGCGAGGCCGCTCGCATCGCGCAGCGTCTTTTCCGCCCCTTCCGTCAGCGCACCACCGACTACCGGACCCTTCGACAGGCTCAGGAACCGGATGCCGGCCGCCGGTCGGTCGCGGCGCGGGGGCCGGCGGCATGACGCGCACCTCGATCGCGATCGTCGGGTCCGGCTTCGCCGGGCTCGGCATGGCGATGGCGCTGCGCCGCGCCGGACGCGACGATTTCGTGATCCTCGAGCGTGCGGCATCCGTCGGCGGCACCTGGCGCGACAACACCTACCCCGGGGTCGCGTGCGACGTCCCCTCGCACCTGTACGGATTCGCGGCCCATCCCAACCCGAACTGGTCGGCGACCTTCGCCCCCGGCCCGGAGATCCGCCGCTACCTCGACGACGTCGCCGAGCGCGAGAACCTCGGCGATCGGCTTCGCCTGCGCACCCCGATGCTCGGCGCGGAGTGGGACGAGCCGGCGCGCGTCTGGCGCATCGACACGGGCGCCGAGCCGGTCGTCGCCGATGCCCTCGTGATCGCCGCCGGGCGCCTCAGCGAGCCGAACGTCCCCGCCGTCGCGGGCCTGGAGAGCTTCGCCGGACCCATCTTCCACACGGCGCGCTGGGACCACGGAGCAGACCTCTCCGGCGCCCACGTCGCCGTCGTGGGAACGGGTGCGAGCGCCGTGCAGCTCGTACCCGAACTCGTGAAGCGTGCCGCCCACGTGACGCTGTTCCAGCGGTCCGCCGCATGGATCGTTCCGCGTGGCGGTGTGACTTATACCGAGGACGACCGAGCACGCTTCGCTCAGCCCGGCACGCTCGCGCGGGTGCGAGCCAAGCTGTACGGGGAGGGTGAGGGGCGCTTCGCCTCGCGATCGGGGGATGCGACGGCATCCGCCCGCGCGCAGAACTCGGCGCTCGAGCATCTCACCGCACAGGTCATCGACCCGGCTCTTCGAGCGCATCTCACACCCGACTACGCCTTCGGCTGCAAGCGGGTGCTGCTCTCGGACACGTTCTACCCCGCCGTCGCCTCGGATGCGGTGACGCTGGAGCCCTCCGCGCTCGCCGCCGTCGACGACGGCACGCTCGTCGCCGGGAGCGGCGCTCGCCACACGGCCGACATCCTCGTCCTGGCGACCGGTTTCGCCTCGACCCGGCAGCCGTACGCCGAACTGGTGCGGGGCGAGCACGGCCGCACCCTCGCCGAGCATTGGTCGCACGGCATGACCTCGTTCGCGTCGACGGTCGTGCCGGAATTCCCCAACCTCTTCGTGATGAACGGTCCGAACGCGAGCCTGGGCCACAACTCCTCGGTGCTCATGATCGAGGAGCAGTCGGCCTACATCGTCCGAGCCCTCGCCGAACGCGACCGCCGCCCGGACCGCGTGCTGCGGGTGCGACCGGAAGCGGAGGCTGCCTATACCGACGAGATCGCCGCCGCCGCCGCATCCACACCGTGGCTCACCGGGGGATGCTCGAACTGGTACGTCGACGAGCGGTCGGGCCGGCTCACGCTACTGTGGCCGGGGACCGTGCAGGCGTTCCGGGAGCGGCTCGCGGCCTCGGACGGGTCGGAGTTCGAGCCCGTGCACTCCGCGGTGCGCGGGAAGGAGAGGGGAGAGTCATGACGGTGCCGCTGCGTTTCGGCTACAAGGCATCCAGCGAACAGTTCGGGCCGAACGAGCTGCTGCACTTCGGCGTGCTGGCGGAGGAGATGGGGTTCGACTCCGTCTTCCTCTCCGATCACCTGCAGCCGTGGATGCACGACGGCGGACACGCTCCGGCGGCACTGCCGTGGCTGGGAGCTCTCGGCCAGCGCACCGAGCGGATCCTGATGGGGACATCCGTGCTCACGCCGACCTTCCGGTATCACCCCGGCGTGATCGCGCAGGCGTTCGCGACCCTCGGCGTGATGTATCCCGGGCGCGTGATCCTCGGCGTCGGCACCGGCGAGGCGCTCAACGAGGTGACGCTCGGACTCGACTGGCCCGATCCGCCCGAGCGCTTTCAGCGCCTGAAAGAGGCGATCACGCTCATCGAGAAGCTGTGGGACGACGAGCGGGTCACGTTCGACGGCACCTACTACTCGGTGAAGGACGCGACGATCTACGACCGCCCGGCGCCGGACGCGAAGGTGCCGATCTACATCGGCGCGTCGGGGCCGGCCGCCACGCGCCTGGCCGGACGCATCGCCGACGGCTACATCACCACCAGCGGCAAGGCGCCCGAGCTGTATACCGAGACCCTTCTCCCCGCTCTGCGGGAGGGCCTGAGCAAGGCCGGGCGGGCGGATGACGCCATCGACACGCTCATCGAGGTGAAGGTGTCGTACCACCCCGATCACGACACCGCGCTGCAGAAGACGCGGTTCTGGGCGCCGCTGGCCCTCTCGGCCGACGAGAAGATGGGCATCCACGACCCGATCGAGATGCAGCGACGCGCGAACGAACTGCCGATCGAGCGGGCCGCGTCGCGATTCATCGTGTCGACCGACCCCGACGAGCACGTCGAGCGCATCGCGCACTACGTCGAGCTCGGGTTCCGCCATCTCGTCTTCCACGATCCCGGCGAGAACCAGGAGGAGTTCCTGCGGATGTACGGCGCGGAGATCCTCCCGCGCCTGCGGGAACGGTTCGCGTGAGCGCGGCGACCGGACACTGGGTCGTCGTCATCCCCGTCAAACCGGCCGTCGTCGGTAAGTCGCGCCTCACCGATGTCGGCGTCGACCGCACGAGGATCGCCCGCGCGATCGCGCTCGATACGATCGCGGCGGCCGCGGCGGCGGAGGAGGTCGCCCGCGTGATCGTGGTGACCGATGACGCCGATGTGGCAGCGGAGTTCGCCGCGGCCGAGAACGTCGAGGTGGTCGCCGAGAACGAGGCAGCCGGCCTGGATGCGGCGGTCGCGCTGGGTGCCGACGCGGCCGGGGCCGACTCGCCCCGCGCCGCACTCCTCGGCGACCTGCCGGCGCTCCGGCCGAGCGACCTCGATGCCGCCCTCGCCGCGGCGGCCGCGGTCGAACGCGGCCTCGTCGCCGACGCCGAGGGCACCGGTTCGACCCTCGTCACGGCGCGGGCGGGCGCCGTCTGGACGACCGCCTTCGGGAACGACTCGGCCGCCCGCCACCGCCTGCTCGGCTGCACCGACCTCGACATCCCCGAGCAGTCGACGCTGCGGCGCGACGTCGACACCGCGGAGCACCTCGAGGAGGCGCGGTCGCTCGGGTTGGGGGTGCACACGTCCGCGGTGCTCTCGGCGACGCGCGTCTGAAATGCAGCAGCATCCGCGGCGCGCTCTCGCCATCGCCGCCGTGCTCGCGGGAGTCGCAGGGTACGTGGATGCGATCGGATTCCTCGGAACGGGCGGGATGTTCGTGTCGTTCATGAGCGGCAACTCCACGCAGGCCGCTGTCGGCGTGGAGACCGGGCGGTGGGAGGTGGCGGGGGTGGGCGCGGCCCTCGTCGGATCGTTCGTCGTGGGAGTGGCGGGCGCGGCACTGCTCGGCCACCGGGCGGCCCAGCAGTCCGACGATGCACGGCGGACCCGGCTCATCCTGGGCGCGACGGCGGCGTGCCTCCTCGCCGCGGCCGGGATGCTCGCCGCGGCCCTCGGCGGCGTCTGGGCGTACACCGCGGTCGCCGCGGGGATGGGCGCGCTCAACGTGATCTTCGCCGACGAGACGCGGGCGCGCGTGGCGGTGACCTACGCCACCGGCAGCCTCGTGTCGTTCGGGCTCGGCATCGCCGGCATGATCACCGGACGCTCCCGCACGGCGTGGCGTCGCCCGCTGCTGCTGTGGACTTCGCTGGTCTCGGGGGCTGTGCTGGGGTCTGCCGCCACGGGGTGGCTCGGGTGGCCGGCGCTGCTCGCCGCGGTCGGGGTCGTCGCCGTCGTCGCCGCCCTCCCCTCTCGCGTCCTGTCGCGCTGAGCCCGCCTTCGAGCTGCGCCGAAAGCACATCCGTTCGGCGAGCGCACATGCTGTGGGACCCGACAACGTGTGATCTCGCTGAGAACATGTGCTCTGGCGGATGCTCCGGGTCAGGGAGCGGAGAGAAGCGCCGCGGCCAGACGCGGTCGAGGCGGCAGCGTGCCGTTGTCATCCGACGCGCGGAACGCCTCCAGAGCGAGGGCGGCGAGCCGCCGGGCTGCGGCCTCCCGGCGGTCAGCGGGCGTGGTGGACAGCGCACGACCGGCCAGCAGCACGAGCAGCAGGTCGTCCAGAACGAAATCGGCCCGCATGGCCCCCTGCGCCCGTGCTCGCCTCGCCAGTGCCGACACTCGGCGCAGAAGACTCGACCGGTGCTCGGCGAACGCATCAGCTTCGCCCGGCACCGTCTCCAGGAACACCTCGGTGAAGCCGCGATGCGTGGCCTGGAGGATGCAGAGCTCGGTCACGAGTGCCCGGAATCCGCGCCACGCGTCGGGATCCGCCGAGGCGCGCTCGACCAGCGTCTCGCACACCCGCATCTCATCGGCGAATGCCGCCGAGACGAGGTCGCTCTTGCTGGGGAAGCGGCGGTACAGGGTCGCCGGTCCGACCCCGGCCTGCCGCGCCACCTCGCGCATCGTCACGTCGAGGCCCTTCTCCGAGAGCGTGCGTCGTGCCGCCTCGAGGAGCCGCTCGCGGTTCTCGCGGGCATCGGCCCGCAACATGTGAGGCACCTGCTCGGCCATGGATCTCATTTCGACGAAGTGGACGGGGGCGTCCGTTACGGTCGACCACGATACGCCCATCAGAAGGAGACAGCGTGCGTGCAGCACAGATCAACCGATTCGGCGACTCCGGCGGGATCGCGGTCGTCGACCTCCCCCGCCCCTCGCCCGGTCCGGAGCAGGTCCTCATCCGGACCGAGGCGATCGGCGTGGCGGGGGTGGATGCCGTCATCCGGCGGGGAACGCTGGGAAGCTACGGATTCGCCGCCGGGATGATCCCGGGAAGCGAGGTCGCGGGGACCGTCGTCGAGGTCGGCGCCGGCGCGGATGCCTCCTGGGTGGGCAAGCGCGTGTGGGCGTTCACGGGGAGGTCGGGCGCCTACGCGGAGTTCGCCCTCGCCCTCGCGACGGACATCACCGTCCTGCCGGCCGACCTCGCGCCGGCGGAGGCGGTCACCGTCGGCAGCGCCGCCCCGGTGGCGCATTTCGCGCTCCGGCACGCGCACTTCCGGCGGGGCGAGAGCGTGCTCGTGCGGGGGGCCGCGGGGAGCCTGGGCATCGCCATGGTCGAGCTGGCCGCTCGGGACGGGGCATCGGCGATCGCCGTGACGACGTCATCCGCGGATCGGGGCCGCCGCCTGCGGGCACTCGGCGCCACGCACGTGCTCGATCGCGCGGGGCGCTCCGACGGCGAGGTCGCGCCGGAGTCGTACGACGTCGTCCTCGACGTCGTCGGCGGACCCGCTCTTCCCGACTTCCTCGACCGGCTCGACGTCGGCGGGCGGATGGTCGTCGTGGGAGTGGTCGCGGGCATGCCTCCCGCCGATTTCGGGTCGCGACTGCTGAGCGCGTTCCCGCGCTCGCTGTCGTTCTCGTCTTTCAGCCTCGACATCGTCCCGTCGGCCGAGAAGGCGCAGGCCCGCGCGGAGCTGCTCACCGCCGCGGCGCGCGGCGAGCTGACGCCGGTCGTCCACGACGTCCTGCCGCTGAAGGATGCCGCGCAGGCCCACGAGCGCATGGACGCCGGGGAGGTCTTCGGGCGGATCGTGCTCGTCCCCTGACGCGAGGCTCCCGCTCGAACCCACACGTCCTGCCCGAACCCACCACGTTTGCCGCACGATTCGTGTGGGTTCGGTGGGAACGGGTGGGTTCGCGGATCAGGCGCCGGCGAGCGCGGCTTCGGCGAGCGCCGCCGACGCCGCGACGTCGCTCATCCACAGCGGCGCGACGATCGGGTGCACGCCCGCCGCGGCGACAGCATCCGCCGCGGACGCGTCCTCCTCGGCGAGAACCCACGCGTCGAGCAGTCCGCCGGACGCCCGCGCGCCGTAGTGCGCCGCGACGGCTGCCGTGTTCGTCTCGACCCCGATCGCGGCGAGGCAGACATCGGCCATCCCGCGGACGACCCGGCCGCCGATGATGGGCGACACGCCGACGACGGCGGATGCGGCGGCGAGCGCCTCGCGCACCCCCGGCACCGCGAGGATCGGCCCGATCGACACGACCGGGTTCGACGGCGCGAGAAGGACGACGTCGGCCGCCGCGATCGCCTCGGCGACGCCCGGGGCGGGCGCCGCATCCGCGATGCCCGGGTTCTCGAAGCGGATCGGCTCGAGCCCTGCGCGATGCCGCGTCCACCACTCCTGAAAGTGCATCGCGCGCTCGCCGTCGCCGTCCCGCACGTGCACGATGGTGTCGACCTCGGCATCCGTCATCGGGAGAAGGCGCGCGCCCAGCTCCCACCGCCCGGCCATCCGCTCGAGCACCTGCGTGGGCGTCGAGCCCTCGCGCAGCCATCCGGTGCGGGCGAGGTGGGTGCCGAGGTCCAGGTCGCCGAGCGTGAACCACGGCCAGCCCGCACCCCACGCCTGCAGCTCGGCGTTCACGCGCTCGCTGTCGCCGGCGCGCCCCCATCCGCGGCCGGTGTCGTTGACGCCGGCGAGCGCGTACGTGACGGAGTCGATGTCGGGCTGCAGGCGCACGCCCGAGAGCCACAGGTCGTCGCCGGTGTTGACGACGACCGTGGCGGGCGGCGCGTCGCGGCGACGCAGCGCCTCCCGCACGCCCAGGGTGAACTTCGCCCCGCCGACGCCTCCGGCGAGCACGACCACGCGCGGACCGCTCATGCCGCGACCCCCGCCCACCGAGCCGTACTCAGTCTGGTAGCAGCTGCGGCCGGTCGATCGGCGCGGAAAGACGCGGGCACGCTCGGCGGCGTGGAGCGCTCAGACTGAGTACGGCACGCGCGAGGCGGAAGACCGGTCATGCCGAGATCGGTGGCATCGGGGCGGATGCGGCGGCGCGGGCGGCGGCCGGCAGCGCCTCGTGTACGCGCCCCACGGCGTCGTCGTCGTGCGCGGCGGTGAGGAACCAGGCCTCGAACACGCTCGGGGGCAGCGAGACGCCGGCGTCGAGCATCGCATGGAAGAACGGCGGGTAGCGCCACGCGTCCTGCGTGAGCGCCGTGGCGTAGTCGTGGGGCGCGGCCGGGAGGAACGCGACGCCGAAGAGCGACCCCGCGCGCGGCACGGCGTGGATCACGCCCTCCGCCGTAAGCGCGGTCGAGAGTGCGTCGGCGACGGCGGATGCCGCCGCATCCACGCGGGCGTAGACCTCTGGCGTGGCGAGCCGGAGCGTCGCGAGCCCGGCGGCGACGGAGAGGGGATTGCCCGAGAGCGTGCCCGCCTGGTACACCGGGCCGACCGGGGCGAGGGCGTCCATCACGTCCGCCCGACCCCCCAGGGCTGCCAGCGGCATCCCTCCTCCGACGACCTTGCCGAAGGTGACGATGTCGGGTGAGTAGTGCTCCCCCGATGCCGCCTGCAACCCCCAGTACCCGGCGGGATGCACCCGGAAGCCCGTGAGAACCTCGTCGAGGATGAGGAGTGCGCCGGAGGAGTGCGCGATGTCCGAGAGCGCGGCGTTGTAGCCGGGCAGCGGTGCGACGACCCCCATGTTCGCCGCCGAGGCCTCGACGATGATCGCCGCGATGCGCTCGCCGTGGGCGTCGAACGCCTCGCGGACGGCGTCGAGGTCGTTGTACGGGAGCACGAGCGTCTGCGCGGCGATGGGCGCCGGGACGCCCGCCGAACCCGGGAGGGCGAGGGTCGCCACGCCGGAGCCTGCGGCGGCGAGGAGGCCGTCGGAATGACCGTGGTAATGGCCGGCGAACTTCACCAGCAGGTCGCGCCCGGTCACGCCGCGGGCGAGGCGGATGGCGGTCATCGTGGCCTCGGTGCCGGTGGAGACGAGGCGCACCTTCTCGACGGGGCCGACACGCGCGGCGATGAGCTCGGCGAGCTCGACCTCTCCCTCCGTCGGCGCCCCGAACGACAGCCCGCGGGACGCCGCGTCCTGCACGGCCGCGACGACCTCCGGATGCGCGTGCCCGAGGAGAGCCGGCCCCCACGACGCGACGAGGTCGACGTAGATGCGGCCCGCCGCATCCGTCACCGTCGCGCCGGCGGCGGAGGCGAGGAAGCGGGGCGCGCCGCCCACCGAGCCGTACGCGCGCACGGGCGAGTTCACGCCGCCCGGGATGACGGCGCGCGCCCGCGCGAACCACTCGTCGTTCCGATCGCTCATCGTCGTCCTCTCCGGTCCCTCGTCTTGCGTGAATCGGCTGCTAAACCCGCGGGTTTAGCAGCCGATTCACGCAAGACGAGGGGAGCCCAGCCAGCCCGCGGCCTCGACGGCCCAGTACGTCAGGATCGCGTCGGCGCCGGCGCGACGGATCGACAGCAGGCTCTCCTCGATCGCGCGGCGGCGGTCGATCCAGCCGTGCGCGGCGGCGGCCTCGACCATCGCGTACTCCCCCGACACCTGATACGCCCACACAGGGACGTCGACGGATGCGCGCACCTCGGCGAGCACGTCGAGGTAGGGCAGAGCGGGCTTGACCATAACGACGTCCGCGCCCTCCTCGACATCGAGGAGGGCCTCGCGCACGCCTTCACGGCCGTTGCCGGGATCCAGCTGATAGGTGCGGCGGTCGCCGGTCAGCTGCGAGTCCACCGCCTCGCGGAACGGCCCGTAGAAGGCCCCCGCGTACTTCGCCGAATAGGCCAGGATCATCGTGCCGGCAAAGCCCTCGGCATCCAGCGCCGCGCGCACGTGCGCGGTCTGGCCGTCCATCATCCCCGACAGCCCGAGCATCGCCGAGCCTGCGCGCGCCTGCGCGAGCGCCATCGCGGCGTACCGCTCCAGCGTGGCGTCGTTGTCGACGCGGCCGCGCGCATCGAGGACGCCGCAGTGGCCGTGATCGGTGAACTCGTCTAGGCACAGGTCGGTCTGCACGACGACCGCGTCGCCGACCTCGGCGACGACCGCCTCGGTCGCGACGTTGAGGATGCCGGCCGGATCGTCCGCGCCGGACCCTGTCGCGTCCCGCACGGCGGGGACGCCGAAGAGCATGACACCGCCGACGCCCGCTTCGGCGGCCTCGGCCACCGCCTGGCGAAGCGACGGCAGGCTGTGCTGCACGACGCCCGGCATCGAGGAGATGGGCACCGGCTCGCTCAGGCCTTCGCGGACGAAGAGCGGGAGGACCAGCTGCGACGGGGCGAGGTGCGTCTCCCGGACGAGACGGCGGATCGCCGGCGTCTGGCGAAGGCGCCTCGGCCGGTGCTGCGGAAAGCTCACGGCTGCAGCTCGTCGGCGGCGTGCGGAAGCGGGAAGCGCGACACCGCCGTGATGAGCGCGTCGACGGTCTGCTGGTCGGCGACGACGTCGACGGGGAGCCCCGAGCGCTTGGCGTCCTTCGCGGTGCGCGGGCCGATCGCGGCGATCACCGTCGACGGCGGGATGTCGGGGAACTGCGCGTGCACCTGCTCGGCCACCGACCCGCTCGTGACGAGGATCGCGTTGATGCGACCGGATGCGACGTCTTGGGCGATGCGCTCGGTCACCGGGACGCCCACCGTGCGATAGGCGACGACGCTGCGCACGCGGTGACCCGACTCGCTGAGCAGCCGCGTGAGCACGGGCTTGGCGATCTCGCTGCGGAGGGTGAGCACGTCGCGGGGCTCGGACTCCAGCGCGATCATCTCCTCGGCCAGGCCCGCGGCGGAGTTGTCACGCTCGGGCACCAGGTCGACGCGGTAGCCCACGGCCTGCAGCGCGGCAGCGGTCGTCTCACCGACGGCGGCCACCTTGGTGTGGGTGGGGATCGTCGCCCGGTACGCGTAGAGCACGTCGACGGTCGTGGCGCTCGTGACCGTGAGCCAGTCGAACGCCCCCGACGCCAGGTCGGCCAGCGCCTGCTCGAGAGTGGCCTGGTCGTTGGTCGGGGCGAAGTTGATCAGCGGAGCGATGACGGGAACGGCGCCCTGCTGACGGAGCGTCGCGGCGACGCCGTCGCCCCACGGGCCTCCTCGAGGCACGAGCACGCGCCAGCCCGCGAGGGGCTTGCCGGGTGTCGGCGTATGCCGAGGAGTGTGGTTCATGGGGTCGACTCTCGTGGTACCAGGCCGGCCGCCCCGCGTTCGAGCAGCCGACGTGCAACATCGTCCCCGGTGCGCGCAGCACGCGCGATCGGGTCCGCGCCGTCGGCAGCATCCGCACCATCGCCGCTGCCTGAGTACCCACCATACCCCCGGTCCGGCGGCAGAAGGGGCGCAATGCGCACGGTGCGGTCGAGCCCCACGCGGTGCGCGCCATCCAGTGCGTACACGATCGCGCGCAGGCGCAGGTCGCCGTCGACGACCTCCGCGTGCGCCCCGACCGGGGCGGAGCACCCCGCGTCGAGCCCCGCGAGGACGGTGCGCTCGGCGGTCACCGCGACGCGCGTGTCGAGATCGTCCAGGCCGGCCAGGGCGTCCAGAAGCCGCGCATCGGCGTCGGCCCGGGCCTCCACCGCGAGGGCCCCCTGGCCGGGCGCCGTCGGCCATTCCGAGAGCCCGAGGTATTCGGCCTCGAGCCCCCCGAGGTCGCCGCCCAGGCGCGTGAGGCCCGCCGCGGCGAGGATCACGGCATCCAGCTCGCCGTCGCGCACACGACCCAGACGCGAGTCGACGTTGCCCCGGATGTCGAGCACCCGGACGCGGGAGTTCCGCCGGTGCACCTGGGCGATGCGCCGAGGCGACCCGGTGCCGACGGAGGCTCCCGGCTGCAGATCGCCTAGCGGCGTGCCGTCGCGGGTGATCGCGACGTCGCGGGCGTCTTCGCGCGCCGGATGCGCGGCGAGGACGAGCTCGGCGGGCTGCGCGGTCGGCAGATCCTTCAGCGAGTGGACGAGGAAGTCGCAGCGGCCGGCCAGCAGAGCCTCACGCAGCGTCGTCGCGAAGACGCCGCGTCCGCCGAGCTGCGACAGCGAGGCGCGGTTGACGTCGCCCTCACTGACGATGGGGACGAGCTCGACGTCGGTGCCCGTCGCCGCGGTGAGCGCATCGGCGACCTGCTGCGACTGCGCGAGGGCCAGGGCGCTGCGGCGTGTGCCGAGCCGGAGCGTCATAACGTGCTCACTGCAGCACCTCGGGCACCTCGTGCGGTTCGATGCGACGCCCGGTGTAGAACGGCACTTCCTCGCGCACGTGACGGCGCGCGTCGGTGTAGCGCAGGTCGCGCATCATGTCGACGAGGTCCGTGAGCACGTCGGCCTCCATGGGGAGCAGCCACTCGTAGTCGCCGAGGGCGAACGCGGCGACGGTGTTGGCGACGACCCCGGTGAATCTCGCGCCCTTGCGACCGTGCTCCGCGAGCATCGTGCGCCGCTCGTCCTCGGGAAGCAGGTACCACTCGTAACTGCGCACGAACGGATACACACACAGCCAGTCGCGCGCCCGCTCGCCGCGGAGGAAGCCGGGCACGTGAGCGCGGTTGAACTCGGCGTCTCGATGCACGCCCATCGCGTTCCACACCGGCAGCAGCGGTCGCAGCAGCTCGGTGCGGCGAAGGCGCCGGAGGTCGCGCTGCAGCGCCTGGGGGTCTGCGCCGTGCAGCCAGATCATCAGGTCGGCGTCGGCGCGCAGTCCGCTGACGTCGTAGAAGCCGCGCACCGTCACTCCGCCAGCCTCGATGAGCTCGACGATGTCCGCGAGCTCGGTCGCATCCGGCTCGGCTACCGGGGTCGCCGGGTCTCGCCGCAGGACGGCCCAGAGCGTGAAGACGGATGCGGAAGATTCTTCGGACATCTTCCCAGTCTCCCCCGCTCGTCTCGCGCCGCCAAACCGCGGCATCCCGCCCGTTCGCTCGTTTCAGATGCCCGCGACACGCCGCGGCGCGTCGCCATGGCGGACGAGCGAGCGGAAACGCTCGCGGGAACGCGCGGCCGGGCTCAGCGCGTGTACGCGCGGACCAGTGCCCAGACGACGAGGCCCGTCGCCGCCGCCGCGCCGACGACGGCGGCCGCCGCTCCGGCGGGATTGGTGCGGCGGAACTCCCGCACGCGCGCCACGCCCTTGTCGACGGCACGTCCCATGCGCCGAGGCAGGTTGCCCTTGACCTCGATGGCGGCGAGCGTCGCCTTCAGCTCCGCGCGGGCCTTCTCGACCGGGTCGGAGATGCCCAGCGGCACCGCCGTCCGCGGTACGGGCAGGGGGCGATCAACGCTCATCGCCGGCCTCCTTCACGATGCGGATGTCTGCGGCCACTGCCTGGCCCGGATTGTCGCGCTTGCCGAGCTTCTTGAACCGCAGGATACCGAGGAGCGCCAGGATCGCCACGATCACCAGCATCCCGCCGAAGACGACGAGCGCCGACAGCCAGACCGGCCACCACGACGAGAGTCCGGCGATGACGAAGGCGAAGAACACCGGCAGCGACCAGAACAGCACGAAGAGCGCGCCGACGAACCATCCGGCGCCGATCCCGGCGTCCTTCGCCGTCTTGGCGAGCCAGTTCTTCGCCGCGTTGATCTCGGCGACGACGAGGTTGCGCACGAGCTCGGGGATGTCCCCGAGCAGCGTGAACAGGCTCTCGTCCGCGCGATCGCGGAAGCCGCGTGGTGTCGTCATCTCAGCTGTTGGCGGAAGATGAGCTCGACGAGCTCTTGCTGCCGGACGATCCGGACGAGCTCTCGCCGGCTGCCTTCTCCGCCTCGTCGAGCGAGTCGTCCACGGCGTTCGCGACGTCCTTCGCCGCCGACTTGGCGGCCGAGCCGGCGCGCTGGGCCTTCTCCTGCACGGAGCCCGAGCCGCTGGCGGCGCTCGTGACGCGCTTGGCGCCGTCCCACAGCGCCCCGGGAACGACCTTGGCAGCGGAAGCGCCGAACGCCTTCGCCTTGTCGACCTGCTTCTGAACCGGGTCGGTGTGCCAGATCTTCTCCGCCTGCGTCTTGATCTGCTCGTACCGTTCGCGCCCTGCGCGGCTGCCGAGCACATACCCGGCGGCCAGGCCGATGACGAGTCCTACCTTGCCCTTCATGAAGCTCTCCTCACGATCATGGATGGAGGTGCGGTCGCGTCTCACAGTATCGCTGTATGCCGCGCGCGGCATTCGCCCTTGACATCCCTCCACCACGGAGGCAGGGTCACGCGCCGAGGGTCTCCGGGCGCCACAGCAGAGCCGAGCGGATGCGGTCGGCTTCGGCCCGCGCGTCGGGCACGACCTGCGCGAGTCCGGTGCCCGAGAGCCACGCTCCCGCCGCCCCGAGGCCGGGGACCGCCGAGATGGCGACGCGGGCCGCGGATGTGGCGGCCGCCCGGCCGATGGTCGCGGCCGGCTGGGCCTGCGCATACCGCTCCCGACGGGCCCCGCGCAGCGTCGTCGCAGGGAGGGCGACGCCGAGCAGAGCCGACGCCTCGGCGAGGGCCAGCGCGGCTGCGGCATCGTCGTCGAGGCCGGCGGTCGCGGGTTCTTCGCCCTGGGCGCCGAACGACACGCGAACGACGTGGCGTGCGGGACCGGCGGCCGCCGCGACCCAGTCCCACTTCGCCGTGGAATGCGTGAGCGCCTTCGCGGCACGGGCGCCCGGCACGACCAGGACGCCCGACCCGCGCGGAGCGGGGTCGAGATCGGCGCTGTCGACGACGAGCGTGACGACCTCCACCACGGGCGCAGGCCCCGACTCGGCGTCCAGGCCGGGCGCGACGGGGGCCAGCAGGCGCCGGGCGGCGGGTTCGTCGACCGACACGATGACGGCATCGGCGCGGATCTCGGGCGTCTCGGCGTCGGCGGTGACCACGATCCAGCCGTCGTCGTCGCGGCGGATGGAGGTGGTCTCGACGCCGGTGCGCAGGTGCGCGCCGAGCTCGCTCGCGCGATCGGCGAGCGCTGTCACCAGCCGCGACATCCCGCCGACGAGCCCCTCGACCGCCGCGCCGGGCGCGGCAGTGCGCCCCTCGCGCAGCTCTGCGACCGCGCCGCCCAACGAGCCCGCGCGGGTGAGCGCCGCGTTCAGACCGGGCGCGGCGAGGTCGACGTCGATGTCGTCGGGGCGAGCGGAGTACACCCCGCCCGTCACCGGCGCGACCAGGCGGTCGAGCACGCGCGCGCCCATCCGTGACCGCACGAGCGTGCCGAGGGAGTGCTGGTGCCCGATCGTGAGCGGCGGGCGCAGGCGGTCGAGGTACGCGCGCCACGCGCCGTTCCACCCGATGATCCGGCGGACGTCGGGCGCCCAGGGGTTCTCCGGGATGCCGAGTACTCCGCCGCGCGGAAGCGGCGCCGCCGCGCCACCGGGAAGCCCGGCGACCCACGCACCGCCGGGGCGCGGCGTCGTGACCGCGTCGGCGAGGCCGAGGTCGTCGATGAGCGCTCGCACGACGCCGCCGCGCGTGGCGTAGCTCTCGGCGCCGACGTCGAGAAGGAGCCCGTCGACCTCGGCGGCGCGCACCACGCCGCCCAGGTGCGCACCGCGCTCGAGCAGCGTGACAGTTAGTCCCACTTTGACGCACTCGTGCGCGGCGACGAGGCCCGCGATCCCGCCTCCGACGACCACGACCGAGCGGCCCTGCGCCGCCCCGGCGAGGCGCCGCAGCACGGCGGGGTCGGCGCTGCCGTCGTCGCTCACACCGCCTCCCCGTGAACGCGTGCGACGATGCGGCTGAGGACATCGGGATCGGTCTCGGGCGGCACCCCGTGACCGAGGTTGAAGATGTGCGCGCGAGCTGCCCGTCCGCGCGCGAGCACGTCGTCGACCGCGGCGAAGAGCACATCGGCGGGGGCGGTCAGCAGTGCCGGGTCGAGGTTCCCCTGCACCGTGACGTCTCGGCCGAGGAGCGCGGCGGCCTCGTTCAACGGCATCCGCCAGTCGGCGCCCACCGCGTCGGCGACGCCGTCCAGCCGCATGGCATCCAGGAACGGGCCGGTGCCGACGCCGAAGTGGATGCGCGGGACCGTCACGTCCTCGAGGGCCGCCCGGGAGTGCGGCGCGGCGAAGGCGCGGTAGTCGGCGGTGGACAGCGACCCCGCCCACGAGTCGAACAGCTGCACCGCGGATGCGCCGCCCTCGATCTGCGCGCGCAGGAACGCGGCCGACACCGCCGCGAGCCACTCCGCGAGCCGGTGCCACGCGCGGGGGTCGGCGTGCATCATCGCCCGGGCGCGGAGGTGCTCCTTCGAGGGCCCGCCTTCCACGAGGTACGCGGCGAGAGTGAAGGGCGCGCCCGCGAAGCCGATGAGCGGGGTGTCGCCGAGCTCTGCGGTGACCAGGCGCACCGCCTCGCGCACGGGCCCGGCCGCCTCGGCGACCCGCTCCGGGTCGATCGCGGTCACCCGCGCGACATCGGCGGCGCTGCGCACGGGATCGGCGAACACCGGCCCGCGCCCAGGCTGGATCTCCACCTCGATCCCGGCGAGGCGGAGCGGAATCACGATGTCGCTGAAGAAGATGCCGGCATCGACGCCGTGGCGGCGCACCGGCTGGAGCGTGATCTCGGCTGCGAGGTCCGGCGTGAGGCAGGCGTCCAGCATCCGCGTGCCGACGCGGAGCTCGCGGTACTCCGGGAGCGAGCGCCCGGCCTGCCGCATGAACCACACGGGCGTTCGTTCGGGGCGGTCGCCGCGCAGGGCGCGGAGGAGCGGGGCGTCGGCAGCGGCCATGGCCCCATCCTCCCATCCGCTCCCTGCGCGCCGAGCGGGGCCCGGGTCAGCGGCCGAGGTTCTCGATCACCTCGGCGCCGGGGAGTGCCGCGAGCACCGGTCCGGGGAGGAAGAGTTTCGCGCCGCGGACGCCTGCTCCTACGACGACGCCGTCGGATGCCGCGACCGCGGCGTCGATGAGGATCGGCCACTCCGCGGGCAGGCCGAGCGGGGTGATCCCGCCGAACTCCATGCCGGTGAGAGTGACCGCTTCCTCGGTCGGGGCGAACGAGGCGCTCCGCACGTCGAGGCGGCGGCGGACGAGGCCGTTGACGTCGGCGCGCGTGGTGGCGAGCACGACGCACGCGGCGAATCGCACGTCCCCGCCGCGTTTGCCCTTGATGACGACGCAGTTGGCGCTGCGGTCCAGGGGCGAGCCGTAGCGCTCGCAGAACGCCGCCGTGTCGGCCAGCTGCGGATCGATCTCCGCCACGCCGACGGAGGTCGCGGCATCGGGGTTGAGCGCGAGGACGGCGGCGGCCACCCGCAGCGGCAGGAGGTCGCGACGCTCGAGCGCGGGGACGGGTGAGAGGGATCCGGCGGCAGACCAATGCACGCGACCAGTGTAGGAACGGCGGGCGGATGCCTCGCCGTCGAGCGACCGGCCGATCCGCTGCCGGGGGGCGCGGGTAGAATCTCGTCTCGTGCTGTTGTGCGTCTCCGCGAGTCACAAGACCGCGTCCTTCGAGCTGCTCGAGCGCCTCAGCGTCCCCGCGACCCCGATCGCGCCTCTGATCGCGGCGCACTCCGAATGCGTGCAGGGCGCCGTCGTGGTCGCGACGTGCAACCGCTTCGAGGCCTACGTCGACATGGACGAGCCGGTGACCGCCGCATCCGCCGTGGGGCTGGAGGCCACCTTCGCCGCGATCGAGCAGGCGACCGGTGTACCCGCCGAGGAGCTTGCCGGATCGTACGAGGTGCTCGGCGGAGACGACGTCGCCGAGCACCTGTTCGCGGTGGCATCCGGGCTCGAATCCGTCGTCGTCGGGGAGGGCGAGATCGCCGGCCAGGTGCGCCGGTCGCTGAGCGAGTCGCGTCGGCTCGGGGCGACGTCCGCGGAGCTCGAGCGTCTGTTCCAGCGCGCCTCCGAGGCGCAGCGCGGCGTGAAGAACTCCACCGCGCTCGGCCGCGCCGGTCGCTCGCTCGTGCGCCTGGCTCTCGAACTGGCCGACAGCCGCATCGCCGACTGGGCGAGGCTGCGCGTCCTCCTCGTCGGCACCGGCTCGTACGCCGCGGCGACGGTCGCAGCGCTGCGGGACCACGGCGCCGAAGACATCTCCGTCTACTCCCCGTCCGGACGCGGTGCGAAGTTCGCCGCCAAGCACGGCCTCTCCGTCGTGGCCGCCGAGCGCTACCCCTCCGCAACGGCGCACGCCGATCTCATCATCACGTGCACCTCGGCCGAGCATCCGGTGCTCAGCGCCGCGACGCTCGCGGCGGGGGTCGGCGGGTTCGAGACCGCTCTGGCCGGTGCGCCGGCCGCCACCGGGCACGCGCCGACGCCGCCGTCGCGCCGCATCGTCATCGATCTCGGCCTTCCCCGCAACGTCGACCCCGATGTCGCGACGGTCGCCGGCACGGACGTGCTCGACCTCGAGACGATCCGCCTCCACGCCCCGCTCGAGGAGCTGCAGGCGACGGATGCGGCACGCGAAGTGGTGCGCTCGGCCGCCCGCCGGTTCGCGGTCGCCGGTGAGCGCCGCAGCGTCACGCCGGGAGTGGTCGCCCTCCGCACGAGCGCGTTCGCGGCCCTCGACGCCGAGATCGCGCGCGCCCAGGCACGCGGCGACGACGACGGCCGCACCGAGCAGGCGCTGCGCCACCTCGTCGGCGTGCTGCTTCACACGCCGACCGCGCGCGCTCACGCGTTGGCCGAGCAGGGGCGCGGCGACGAGTATCTCGCCGCCCTGTCGACGGTGTTCGGCATCGACGTCGCCGACGACGTGGACGAGGCGGCATCCGGGGACGCCGGGGTCGCCTGAGGGCCCCCGCACAGGCGTCGCGCTTTTAGCACAACAGGAAATCTTTCTCATCTGTCTGTTTGCCGCGGGCATCGTTGCATACCCTGGGACGGCGACGTCTGATCGACGAGGGCAAAGGAATGGGGACGACATGAAGTTCGCGATGGGATCCGACACGCTCGGAGTGCTCGGCAAGGCCACTTCGGGTTCGAGTGACGAACTCGCGCTGCTGGTGCGCCAGCTGCTCGAGGCGGCCGAGCCGCTCGAAGGCCAGTTCCAGGGCGCAGGCCGTGCCGCCTTCGATCGCTTCAAGTCACGCACCGACGCCATCTCGGGTGAGCTCAAGCTCGCCCTGGACGGCGTGCTCGGTGGTATCGGCGGCATGGACCGCTCGTTCCAGGAGGGCGAGTCCGACATGGTCGACTCGACCACCAGCCTCGAATCCGGATCTTCGTTCGACGCCGCGCGCTTCGGCGCCCGCTGACCGGAAGGACATCAGACATGGCCAACCAGGGTGACCGCCGCGACTACAACATCGCGGCATCGCAGAATGCTCAGGACAACTTCAACCGCGTCGCGTCTCAGCTCGAGACACTGATCGACCAGCACGACCGCGACGTGAATGCCGCGATGTCGGACTACGCGGCCGAAGGCGTGTCCGAGGACTACCGTGCGAAGGAACTGCGCTGGAAGAACGCCGCCGCCGAGGTGCGCGGAATCATCCAGACGCTGCGTTCCTCTCTCGAGCGCAACGACGAGTCGGCCCAGACCGCTCTGAGCAAGGCACGCGCCGCCGTCGAATCCATCGGCTGATCGTAGGGACCCATGACGAGTTGGAGCATCCAGCCGTCCGGGGTCGTCGCCGTACTGCAAGACGTCAACGTGGATGCCGAGGCCCTCGGCACCGCGTTGAACGGTCTGACGCCCGCCCTGGAGGGCGGCGTCACCGCCACGCAGTCCGCCGCGATCGCTGACGCTGTGCAGTCGTACTTCCAGCAGCTGGAAGGCCCGCGCATCCAAGGCATGAGCACGCGCATCGGTGCCGCGGCATCCGGCGTCGTCGAGGCGACGCAGGCGTACGTGAACGGCGACCTCGAGATGGCGGCCAACGCGCAGACGGCCGCCCACGCCACCGTCTTCCCTCCCGACCTCCCCCGCGGAGCCATCTGATGCCTTCTGCAATCGACCCCTCCGCGATCCCGGGCAAGGACATCGACCCCGACGCGATCGCCACCAACGCCGGCACCGTGTCGACCATCGCGACGCAGGTGCGCGATCACGGCGCCGCGGTGCACCGCAAGTGGCAGGGCATGGCCGCGGTGTACGTCGCGCCCGAGTCGGGCACCGTCCTGGACCTGATGTCGCCGGTGAACTCGCAGGCCACGCTCGTGGGCGACAACCTCACCACGGTGTCCTCGGCGCTGGCGGACTTCGCCGAAGCGGTACGGCCGATCAAGACCGCCCTGGACCAGTTGCGACTGGACGCCGAGGCGTTCCGCGCCGAGATCGCCGGCGGGGTGAGCGTGCGGGAGGTCAACCCCGCCTGGCAGTCGGCGCAGTACTCCGGCTCGTGGAACGCCTACGGCGCGACGACGGACTCGGATGTCGAGCAGTACCGCACGGTCACGAAGGAGTGGCACGAGGTCCAGGAGTACGTCGACCGCAACAACGATCTCATCCGCGACGTCAACGCGCAGCAGGTGCTGCTGTGGGAGGCCGAGCGCGACTGCGCGAACAAGATCCGCGCCCTCTACGGCGCCGATCCGCTGCGCTCGGCGCAGTCCGAGGACGACCCGCTCGCGTACGGCCTGGACGAGATCCCCGAGGGCACCGAGATGCCCTGGGGCGCAGAGGTCGAACGCACCGAGGGATGCGGTGAGGCGACGGCGAACTTCGTCTTCAAGGACTTCCTGTGGGAAGGCATCGTCGTGAACGGCATCTGGGGTACCGTCGAGGGCCTCGGCACGCTGGTCCTCGGCTACAACCCCGAGACGGGGGGCTTCTTCGACGGCGAGGTGTGGGGCGGCGCGTGGACCGGCCTCGGCATGATCGTCGCGGCGGGCGCGATGAACACCGGCGTCCTGGCGCCGCTGTTCCAGGCTGACTCGATGATGGAGCAGTTCGGCGGCGGCGGGTTCCTCCCGCAGGAGGTGCGCGACTTCAAGGCGCAGGCCGATGAGACCGCGATCAACGCCGGCAAGGCGCTCATCGCGTGGGACAAGTGGCAGGACGACCCCGGCACGGCGCTCGGCGAATCGGTGTTCAACATCGGCACCGCCCTCATCCCCGGGGGCGCGGCCATCGCCGGCGTGAAGACCGCCGGAACTGCCGCATCCGTCCTGTCGAAGATCGCCCGCTTCACCGACATGGTCGACCCCGCGTCGTGGGCTCTCAACGGCACCCTCAAGCTCGGCGGCGCCGCCCTCGGGAGCCTCGACAACCTCATCGGCAAGCTCGACATCAAGCCTGCCGACGTGAACCTCGGTCATCCCGAGGTGTACACCGCGATGGACGTGGACTCGGCGTTGCGCGCGCTCGACGAGTGGGGAGTGAACACCAACGACGTCTACGCGCGAGTCGACGCGAACGGCACCTCCGTACTGGAGTTCCCCGGCGGCGTCATCGAGCTTCCCGACGGAGCGTTCAACGGCGGCATCCGCGCAGGCGACGGCGGCGCGGATGCCGGGGTGACGGCGCCCGTGCGCGAACCCGAGCTGGTCAACGCCGGCGGTGTCCGCGGCGAGACCGGCGCCGGCGCGGTCGACTCCCTCGTCGACGACGCGCCGGTGCGCACCGAGACCGGCGGCACCGGCGGCGACTCCGCCGTCATCCGCGACCCCGAGACCACCACGGGCGGGACCGGCGACGGCAACGCGACCGGGGGTCATGGCGGGTCGGGTGCCACGCACGGCGACGCGGGAGACGGCGGCCCGAGCGGGGACGGCGACGGCGGGTCGGGCGCAGCTGACGCCACCGACGCCTCGTCGGCACCGGGCGACTCCGGTGCCGGGTCGACCGGCGACGGCGACGGCCCGACCGGCGGCGCGAGCGCAGCCGAGGGGAACGGCGCCGGCGACGACGGCTGGACCAGTTCCGAGGGGGCCGACCTGTCGCTGTCGCCCGAGCAGAAGGCCGCGGTCGACGAGTACCTCGACGGCTCTCGCGCCGCGGAGTCGCGCATCACCGCCGACATCCAGTCCGTGCAGTCCGCGCACCCCGGCGCCCGGCTGGAGGGGCTCGAGTACCGGCTCAAGGGCGACGAGTCGATGTACCGCAAGGTCGCGACGGAGCTCGACCAGATGGCGCCGGGCGCGCCGGCCGGCCCGGTCGTCAGCGGCATGAAGGACAGCATCCGCTACACCTTCGTGGTCGCCGACGACGCGTACGCCTCCGGGGTGAACGGCATCATCCGCGATCTGACCGAACGCGGCTACGAGCCCACGGGCGCTCTCAAGAACACGTGGGGCTCCGACGGCTACCAGGGCATCAACAGCAACTGGGTGGATCCGCAGAGCGGGCGCATCATCGAGGTGCAGTTCCACACCGACTCGAGCCTCGCCGCGAAGATGGAAGCCCACGGGCTCTACGAGCAGTCCCGGCTTCCCGGCCTCGACGGCGAAACCGTGGCCCGCCTCGAGGCGGAGCAGAGCGAGATCTTCGGCCGGGTGGATCAGCCCGACGGCGCCGCCGACATCGACTGGCCGGGTGATGCGCAGACCGGCGGCGCGGCCGACACCCCCCTCACGGACCCCGCTCCCCACGACACGTCACCCGCGCCCGCCGGCGCCGGCGTGGACGACCAGGCGTTCTTCACCGACGCGCTCGCCGATCACCACTGGTCTGCCGCGGAGGCGAACGAGGTCCGCCGGACACCGCTCGAGGATCTCGACGACCTTCAGGCCGAGGCGATCCGCGACCTGCGCGACGCCGTGCCGCCGGTCACCCCGGACACGGCGATGTCGAAGGTGATCCCGGTCGGAGACATCGAGAAGTACATCAGCGGGGAGTACTCCCAGCTGGGCGGGTTCATGACGCGCGCCGCCGACTACGACGGCGGCACACGCGCGCTGGCCGACGTCGTCGAGGAGCTTCGGCTCGACTACGCCGACAGCCCCTTCGTGCGGCCGGATGCGGACAGCTTCGCCGTGATCGACTTCCAGGCCGGGGATGGCGCGACCTTCGACGTGCCCTACGCCCCGCGCCTCGGCGGGTCGCACGACTGGCCGCCGCCCTTCACCGGGAACGGGTTCACCGCCGCCCCCGGCGACATCATGGTCCCGGAGTTCGTCGCCTCCCACCGATTCACCCCTCCGGAAGGCGCACTGATCTCCGTGGTGGACAATGGAGTCAAGACGCCGGTGGCCGTCTTCTCGAACGGCGAGTTCCATCGCATCGGAGGTGCGCAGTGACGATCGCCCTGACGAGGGACGGCCTGTACGCCCGCGTCGAGGATCGGGTCTACGCCGCGAACCGCGACACGCACGGTCGGCTCGTCGTCACCTCGACCGATCCCGAGTCCACCCGCCGAGGCTTCGTCGACCGTTACGGCGTCGGAACCTTCACCAAGATCGTCACGCCTGCCGAGCTGGACGGTCTGTTCCGTGTCGCGCACGAGGGCACCTACCGCGGCCGGTCCGTCGCCGTCGCGGTGAACGCCCGCGGCAGGGTGCTGGTGGGCACCGAGCGCGCCGACGTCGCGGACGCCCTCGAGCTGCCGCGCGTCGACAAGGCGTGGTGGGAGCGGGAAGTCCTTCCGGATGACCCGGATCTGTCGATCGAAGAGGTCCGGGCCGACGTGCCGCTGGAGCCGACCGGGCCGCTCTCGCGCGAGCTCGACAGGTATTTCGCCCAGTTCGGACCCGATCGCACGCCCAACGGGCTCCTTCGCCGCCATTACACGCCCGAAGGACACGAGGACCAGGTCCTCCGCGATGTCGACTCCTGGAAGCCGGACGTCCACGGCAGCGTCCAGCAGGCCATCGTCAACCGGCTCGAGTCGCCGCTGGAGGAGGTCACCCCGGAGCAGGCTGCCGAGTTCCAGGAGATGGTCGCGCGCCGAACCTACCGGCCCTTCTCGCGGTAGCGGGGCACCGGCGCATCGCGCGCATCGAAGCGCGAACAATAGCGCGTCGGCGGGATCGGCCGCACTCCCCACCCGCCGTCTCCCGCGCCGGCGCCGAGCCCGTCTAGGATCGAGAGGTTCACCGGGAGGGGATGACCGATGACCACACAGGAATCGCTGCGTCTGGCCGACGTCGATCCCCTCGTGCTCACCACTCGCGCCCGTGCGGGCCAGATCGCCGGCGCGACGCTCATCGACGGCGTGATCCCGCTCGCCCTCGTGGCATCCGGCGTCGTCGCGATCGTCACCGGCTACATCGGACTCGCCGTCGCGCTTCTCGCGGTCGCCGCGGCGCTGGGAGCAGCGACGCTTGTCCAGGTCGCCCACACCGGGCAGTCGATCGGGGGCCGCGCCGTCGGCGTCCGCACCGTCAAGCGCTCGACCGGCGCCGCCGCGGGCGGCGGCTTCCTCGCGGCCGCGTTCTCCCGGGGCCTTGCGACCTTCGACCTGCGGCGCGGACGCGATCCGTTCGCCCCCGCCCTGGCACCGTTCCAGTTTCCGGAGCGGCTCGCCCAGCCACCGCTTCCGCGCCGCCCCGCGCGCGCCGGGGCACCGCTGGTCCAGCTGGACTCCGGGCAGCGGCTCGTCCTCGAATCGGCCCTCATCCTGGGGCGCAATCCCTCCGCCCCGGCGGATGCTCCGGCAGAGGTCTTCCAGTGGCCCGACCTGTCGCGGACCCTGTCGAAATCGCACGCGCGGCTGGAGTGGGACGGAACGCGCGTGTGGGTGACCGACCTCGGCTCGACCAACGGCACCTTCGTGCGCACCGGCACCACCTCCCAGCCGCTGCTTCCGCACCAGCGGACGCCGCTGCCCTCGCCCGCCTCGCTCGAACTCGGCGACCGGGCCGTCACCGTGCACGACGCGTCCTGGCAGGAGGCCTCCTGATGAGCGCCGATCACCCCCTCGTCGACGGTGCCGGCGAGCACTGGGTCCTCACCGAGACCCGCGCCGACGTGCTCGCCCTCACTCAGGGCATGAGCGACCTCCTCGGCCGCACCGCCGCCGAGGGTCGCCGGCCCCTGGTCGTCTCCGGCGAGTACGCGCGCATGACGCAGCCGCTCGCCGAAGCCCTGTCGGCGGTTCACGGCCACTGGGTCGTTCGCACGACGGCCGACGGGTGCTACGACACGCGCACCGGCGCCGCCCTCGACTCTCCCCCCGATGTGCTCGACCTGCCGCCGCATCCGTCGCGTGACGGCGTGCACCCGGCGTTCCTCCGGGCGACGATCAGCAACCGCCTCCACCTCGTCGTGACGGCGTCGACCCGCCACCGCGTGAGTCGCCCGGTGCGACTGGGCGGCGTTCTCGAGTCGATCGCCCAGGAGACGACGGGAGCACCGCCCGAGCACTGGGGCGCGCTCGAGCCGATGCTGGCCGGCTGGGACCGCGACGACCTCACCGAGCGGTCGCGGCGACGGATGCCGACCGACAGCCGATGGGCCGCGGTGTCCAGCGGCGCGCATCCGCTGGTCGCGACGCTCGCCGTCGCGCGCACGAGCGAGGGGCTCGAGGAGACCACGCGCGTCTGGGTCGACGCCGACGACGCGCGCGGAACGGTGGGGGAGCGAGGACGGCAGCTGCTGGCCGCGGCCGCCACGATCGGCATGCCGCTCATGGGGGTGGCCTTCGCCGCGATCGGTTCCCCCGATCTCGCCCGGCGCCCGACGGCGTCGCCACCACCCGAGCCGCTCGCGCTGCTGGTGGGACCACCCGGTATCCGCGCCCTCGGCGTCGACGCCGTGAAGTGGACCGGAGACGTCGGCGGTGCGACAGTCGGAAGCCCGCGCCTGCCCGGAGTGCTCATCCCGCTCGGCTCGGTCGACGGCGGTGGATGGCAGCGCCTCGCCGAGGTCCTCGCACCGCTCGACCGCGAACGTGTGTGGCGGATGCTGGGGCTCGCGCCGTTCCTCGCCTCCGCCCTTCTCGAACGAGAGGGGGGCAGCTGATGCCCGATCAGCGCGACACGGTCCTCGTCGAGCAGGCGAAGATCCAGCGGATGCGCCTCGGCGCCGCACTGCTGTACGGCCACATCCCCGAGCGCCGCACCATCAACGACCACATGAAGCGGCTGATCGGCTCGATCATCGTCGCCGCCGTCGCGTGCGCGGTGTGCGCCGGCATCTCCTTCGTCGGCCAGATCCTCGCCGATCAGGCCGCCGCGAAATCCGCCACCTCGACCGTGCGCACGGTCGCTCCCCCCGCATCGGAGGCTCCGTGAGCGTCTACACCCGCGTCACCGTCGTCGGCGCGTCCGGCCGCTGCGAGGTCGTCGTGCCGAGCGACGAATCCGTCGGGGCAGCCCTCCCCCGCCTGCTGGAGCTGCTCGGGGAGACGGAGGGTACGGTGGCGCGTCCGCTGGCACTCGTCACCCCCGACGGCGAGCAGCTCGACATCGCGCGGACGCCGACGCAGCTCGAGCTGCTCGACGGTACGATGCTGCGGCTCGTGAGGCTCGAGGCGGCACCCCCGCCCCCGGTCGTCATCGATGTGACGGATGCTGCGGCCGACGCGCACGACGCCCGCCCCGACCGGTGGGACGCCCGCGCCCGCATGGGAGTCGCCGGCAGCGCCATCGCCCTGGCATCGGCCGTCGGCGGCCTCCTCGCTCCCTACGGCACCGCGGAGATCGCGGCATGGGCGCAGCTCGGCGTGCTCGTCGCACTCGTCGCCGTGGCGGCGGGCGTCGGGCTGGCGGGCCTGCGCCGGGTGGCGGCGTGCGTGAGCGCCGCCGCCGCCGGTGTCTCCCTGTCTCTCGCGGTCGCGGCGAGCTCCGCCGCGGCGGATGCCGGCAGTTCGCTCCTTCTCGCCGCGGCGGTGGCGATCTCGGCTCTGTCGACGGTCGTGCTCGGCGGGGTGGGGCTCGGGCAGCGCTCGCCCGGGGCGCTCGCGGGCGGCGCCCTCGGCGGCGTGCTCGGGTCGCTGCTGCTGATCCTGCTGCTCACGGGGGTCGACGCCACCGCATCCGCCGCCATCACCGGCACGGTCGCCGCGTTCGCCACCGGGCCGCTCCCGTGGATCGCCCTGTCGGCCGCGGGGCTCACGACGCTCGACGGCCGGGCGGCGGGTGGCGAGGGCGTCGCCCGCACGCAGGCGCTCACCGCGATCGACGATGCGTACGCGTCCCTCACCTGGAGCGTCGCCGCTGTCGCCGCCGTCCTCGGGGCCACCGGCGTCGCGCTCGTTCTCACGGCCGAGCTGTGGCCGGGGCTTCTCGCGCTCGCGTTCGGCCTCGTCGCGGCGCTGCGGTTCCGCGCGTTCCCCCTCCGCGCGCAGGGCTGGGCGCTGTGGGTGGCCGTCGCCGCGCTCGCCACGGCGGCGCTCGTGGTGAACCTCGCCGGCGGGCGCGGATGGCTGGGCGCTGCCGTGGCCGCAGTCGCGGCCCTCGCGATCGGAGCGGGCGCGCTCGTGTCGCCGCGTCCGCACGTGCGGGCACGGCTGCGCGGACTCGGCAACACACTGGAGACCCTCGCCGTCGTCGCGCTCGTACCGCTCCTCCTCGGCGCGCTCGGGATCTATACCGAGCTGCTCAGCATGTTCGGCGGCTCCTCGTGACCGCGCTGGACGTCCGCGGTCTTCCTTCGGCGCTGTTCGGCAGCGCCGTCGGGACCCAGAGCCGGTTCGCCGCGCAGGACGCAGCCATCCGCTCCGCACTGTCGACCACTCGTCGCATCGGCTTCGTCTCACTCAGCCCCGAGCCCGCCGTCACCGCCCTGGCGCTCCAGGCGACACGCACGATCGCCGCCCGTCGCGTCGAGCCCGTGCTCGCCGTGGACGCGACGACCGACGGCGCCTTCGCGCGAGCGCTGGGCGCCGAACCGACGCCGCCGAGTGAGGCGCGCGCGGCGGCGCGGACCACCGCCGAGGCACTCACCGGCCTCGTCGAGCGCGAGGGCGTCGTGACGCTGCATCCGCCCCTCGATGACGGGGCGGTGGGGATGTGGCTGGCCGAAGCAGCGCCGATCACGCGATTCTTCGACATCGCCGTGACCGACTTCGGCGCGCACCATCCGCTCGCCGACCTGGGGTCGTGCGCGGCACTGTGCGACATCGTGTGCGTCGTGAGCAGCGCCGATCGCGCATCGACCGAGCAGGCCCGCTCCGTGCTGCCGGCGATCGCCGACCTCCCCGAGGCGCCCCGCCCCGTGCTCGCGCTCGTGTCGGCCACGGGCGACGGCGCCGCCGTGGCGCGCGCGGTGCGCTCCGCCACACCCCATCCGGTCCTCGCGATCCCGTCCGATACCGGACTGCGGAGCGCGGGTGCGCCGCGGAGCCTCGCCGCTCGCCGGGCTCTGTTGTCCCTTGCCGCCGTACTGGTGACCGGTGCGGAGGTGCACGCATGACCCTCCGCGTCGTCCACCGCCCGGCCCGCATCACCGAGCCGGTCAGCCCGCCGGCCGATGTCACGCTCGCGCCGCCGCCGCCCCTCGGCGACAACGCCGCGGGATTCCCCATCCAGTCATTGCTCCCCGTGGTGGGGAGCCTCTCCTCGATCACCATGATCGTGCTGCTGCGCAACAACCCGATCATGGTCGTCGTGGGCGCGGTCATCCTCGTCGTGGCTCTCGTCGGCGGTGTGGGGATGGCGTTCACGTCGCGCGGCAACGCCGCACGGCAGCGGCGCGTGCAGCGTGAGCGCTACCTCGACTACCTCGAGGAGACCCGCGAAGACGTGCGCCGCCGGGCGGATGCCCACCGCGAGGCGTCGCTCGCCCTGAACCCCGCGCCCGCCACGCTCGTCGAGATCGCGGCCAGTCCCGCCCGGCGGTGGGAGCGGCGCCCCGGCGACGCCGACTTCCTGCGCGTGCGCGTGGGCACCGGCGACCTCCGCGCCATCGAGGTCGCACTGCCGCCGGAGCAGAACCCCGTGCAGCCGTTCGACCCGGTGATGCGGGACTCCGCCGAGCGCATGGTGCACCTCGCCGGCATCGCGCAGGGGATGCCGGCGACCGTCGACCTCGAACGCGGCGGATCCGTGTCGATCGTCGCCGACCGCAGCGCCGGGCTCGAGACGTGCCGCGCGCTCGCCGCGCAGATCGCGGCGCTGCACTCCCCCGACGACGTCCACCTGGCCGCTGTCATCCCGGAGGGCTCCCACGGACAGTGGCGGGGCTTCGACCTGCTGCCCCACGTCAGCGCATCGGATGTCGCATCCGGCGCCGTCGCGGCGCGCCGTGTCGCCCCGACGCTCACCGAGCTGCTGACGCTGTTGCGCGGCGAGCTGCGCGATCGCATCGCCGCCGCCGCGGCGCACCGCCGAGCCGGGCGCCGCATCAAGCCCGGACGCCTCGTGATCTTCGTCGATGAGGACGGCGAAGCCGCCTCCGCTCTCCCGCGCCTGGACTCGGCGTTCGACCTGGCCGACCTCGGGATCACCGTCGTACACCTCGTCGACGACCGGCTCAAGGAGCCGTCGGCCGTGTCGTCACGTGTGACGATCGCCGACGGGGCGCTCACTGTCGAGACACCGGGGACGGGCGACGACGCGGTCACCGGCATCCGGCACGACCGCGTCGGCACAGCGCTCCTGGAGGTTCTCGCGCGCCCGCTGACGGGTCTGCGCCTCACGCGCACGAGCGCCACCGACAGCGGCACGGTGCTCGCTCCGGACGTCACCGAGCTGCTCGGCGTCGCCGACGTCGAGGCCATCGACGTCCGCACGGCCTGGCGTCCCCGCTCGGCGGGCGACTTCCTGCGCGTCCCGATCGGCATCGACGACCGTGGCGCGCCCGTGCTGCTCGACCTCAAGGAGTCGGCCCAGCTCGGCATGGGGCCGCACGGCATCTGCATCGGGGCGACCGGCTCGGGAAAGAGCGAGCTCCTCCGCACCCTCGTGCTCGGCCTCGCGCTCACGCACTCGCCGGATGACCTCAGCATGATCCTCGTCGACTACAAGGGTGGCGCGGCATTCGCGCCGTTCGCGGGACTCCCCCACGTCGCCGGCATCATCGACAACCTCGCCGACGACCCGCAGCTCACCGAGCGCGCGCGGGCGAGCATCCAGGGGGAGGTCGTGCGCCGCCAGCGCCTGCTGAAGGAGGCCGGCAACGCCGCATCCATCGGCCACTACCGCCAGCTGCGGCGCGAGCGCGACGACCTGCCTGCCCTCCCGCACCTCTTCCTCGTGATCGACGAGTTCGGCGAGCTCCTCACCGCCGAGCCCGACTTCGTCGAGCTGCTCCTCACGATCGGCCGCATCGGCCGCTCGATCGGCGTGCACCTGCTGCTGTCGAGCCAGCGCATCGAGGCGGGTCGCCTCCGGGGGCTCGACACGTACCTGTCGTACCGCATCGGTCTGCGGACCTTCTCGGAGGCCGAGTCGGCTGTCGTGCTCGACAGCCCGGATGCGTTCCACCTGCCCGCCATCCCCGGGTTCGGATACCTCAAGGTCGACACCTCGGTGTACACGCGCTTCCGCGCCGGGTACGTGTCCGGGCCCGTCCCCGAGCGCGCCGAGCGCGGACCGCAGCGCGACGACGCGCCGCCGGTGCTGCCTCTGCCGCCGTACGACCTTCCGGAGGACGAGACGCCGGATGACGCCCTCGCCGACAGCGCGGAGCCCGAGGCCCCCGCGACCGGGCGCACCCTCGTGCAGGCCGCGACATCCGCCCTCACGCGCGGTGTCGCCCGCACGCGACCGGTGTGGCTGCCGCCGCTGCCACCCGTCCTCACCCTTGGCGGCGTGCTGCCCAGCGCCGAGTCCCCCGGGGGCGGGGGCCTGCGCGCGCCCATCGGACTGCTCGACGACCCGAGCCGCCAGCAGCAGGCGCCGTGGCTTCTCGACCTCACGCGCTCCGGCGGTCACGTCTCGATCACGGGCGCACCGCAGTCGGGCCGATCGACGTTCCTCCGCACGCTCGCCGTATCGCTGGCGTTCACGCACTCACCGCGCGAGGTGAGCGTCTACGGAATGGACCTCACCGGTGGGGGCCTGTCCCGCATCGAGCCGTTCCCGCATGTCGGCGGGGTCGCCACGCGCGGCCACCGCGAGCGACTCTCCCGCCTGCTGGAGGAGCTCACCGGCATGCTGGCCGTGCGCGAGCGCGTCTTCCGCGAGGCGAACCTCGACTCCCTCGCCGACATGCGCCGCCAGCACGCCGCGGGGCGCCTGCCGCAGCTTCCGAGCGCCGACGTCGTGCTGCTCGTGGACGGACTCGGCGCCGTGCGCACCGACTTCGAAGACCTCGAGACGCCGCTGGCGCAGCTGCTCGAGCGTGGCGGCAGCTTCGGGATCCACGTCGTGATGACCCTCTCCCGCTGGAGCGAGCTGCGGATGAACCTGCAGAACCTCGTCGGGACCCGGCTGGAGCTGAAGCTCAACGACCCCGCCGACTCGCAGATCGCCCGCAAGCTCTCCACCACCCTGCGCGCCGACGAGCCGGGCCGTGTGCTCACCGGCGACAAGCTGTTCGCGCAGATCGCGCTGCCGCTTCTGGAGGAAGCGGAGGACGACGACATCGGCGCCGCCCTCGAGCGGATCGCGCGCGAGACCGCCGCGCGCTGGGAAGGCCCTGAAGCGGCCCCCATCCGCCTCCTGCCCGAGGTGCTCTCGGTCGCGGAGCTACCCGACGCGCTGGACGAACCGGACGAGATCCCCGTCGGCATCCGGCAGGACACGATGCAGCCGGTCGCGCTCGACCTCGCCTCCCGCGACCCGCACCTGCTCGTCCTCGGCGACAGCCGGTGCGGCAAGACGACGACCCTCCGCGGCATCGTGCAGGGGGCGATCGACCGCCACTCCCCCGAGGAGCTCGTCATCGCGCTGATGGACTCGCGCGGCGAGCTCGCCGACGACATCCCCGACGCCTACCTCGGCGGGCACGCCACCTCGGGGCGGCAGGCGCGGCAGCTGGCGGAGTCGATCGCGGCCGAGCTCGAGAAGCGGGCCGCCGACCGCGGCGCCGGAGGTCCGCGCATCCTCGTGGTCGCCGACGACTTCGACATCCTCGCCGCGGGCGGCACCGAACCTCTCCGTCCGCTGCTGCCGTATCTCGCGTCCGCGCGCGACATGCGCCTCAACGTCGTCGTGAGCAGACCCGTCGCGGGAGCCGCGCGGGCGATGTTCGACCTGGCGCTGCAGGGCATCCGCGACACCGGCGGAACGGCGCTCATCATGTCGGGAGACCGCGCGGAGGGGCAGCTGCTGCCCAAGCTCTACGCAGAACCGATGATCGCCGGTCGAGGGCGCCTGGCCCGCCGTGGCGAGCGCCCCACGCTGGTGCAGGTCGCCCACTTCGCGACCGGGCCGGGCGACGCCCCCGCGGTCCCGTCCCCGCCGGAGGAGGCGCCGACTCCGGAGACCGTGCCGCCGACCCGCCGAGCGATGAGGAGGACGGATGCCTCGTAGCAGCATCGCCCTGACCCCGTCTCCCCTGGATGCCGACGCGATCTCCCGCGGCGCGTCATCCGTCCACGCTCAGGCCGGCGAGGACGCCGCGGAGTTCGAGCTGCGGGTGCTCGACGGCGGTGCCGTGCTCCAGGTGCTCTTCGACGACACCGTGGTGCTCTCGGTCCTGCGCCCTCGCCTTCTTCCGACGCCGGCCGAGTTCGCGCGTGTCCTTCCGGGGATCACCGCACCGCCGGATGCGCAGTGGTGGGCCGAGGCGTACACGCCGTGGCATCAGGGAGGACTGGTGGGGACGGCGATCCTGGACGCCGCGGCATCCGGCGGCCTCGTCGTGCACCAGAACCCCCCGCCGGCCGTTTCCCCGCCGTCGGCCTGAGCCGCGGCGCGGCGTCCGCCGGACGCGGTCAGCATTCCGGATGGACCCGCCGATGCCGCCCCTCCGGCCGATCCCCGGCGGCGATGACCCGATCCGTCCGGAATGTTGTCCACCGCCGGCCGGGATCCGCGGCGGCGCGGCCGCGGTGCCAGGATGTCGGTATGACGACGCTGCACATCACCGCCGATCCCGAGGCCGACGCGTTGCTCAGCGACGACCCGCTGGCGCTGCTGATCGGGATGCTGCTCGATCAGCAGATCGCCATGGAGACCGCCTTCACGGGCCCGCTGAAGATCCGCGAGCGCATCGGCGCGCTCGATGCCGGCCGATTGGCTCACTACGACCCGGACGCGTTCGCCGAGGCGTTCAAGACGCCGCCCGCGGTGCACCGGTACCCGGGGTCGATGGCGGCCCGGGTGCAGGCGCTGTGCGCGGCGATCGAGCAGGAGTGGGCCGGCGACGCCGCCGCCATCTGGACACGGGACGCACCCGACGGCCGGGAGGTGCTCAGGCGCCTCAGGGCTCTCCCGGGATTCGGCGAGCAGAAGGCGAAGATCTTCCTCGCGCTGCTGGGCAAGCAGCGCGGATTCGACGGAGCGGGATGGCGCGAAGCATCCGCCCCGTACGGGGAGGACGGCTCGTTCCGCTCCGTCGCCGACATCACCAGTGCGGAATCCCTCACGAAGGTGCGCGAACACAAGCGGGCGATGAAGGCCGCCGCGAAGGAGAAGTGACATGGACGTTCCCCCCGAGGTGCAGGCGTTCGTCGATCGCGTCGAGCCGGCTCGCCGCCGCCGCGACGCTCAGACCCTGCTCGACCTCTTCGGACACGCGACCGGCCAGACGCCGACACTGTGGGGGTCGATCATCGGCTTCGGCTCCTACCACTACCGGTACGAGAGCGGCCGCGAAGGTGACACTGCTGCGGTGTCGTTCGCGCCCCGCAAGGCCGCGACGACGATCTACCTCGTCGACGGCATCGGCGCGCACGCCGCTGCGCTGGAGCGGCTCGGACCGCACACCACGGGCGTCGGGTGCCTGTACATCAAGGACGCCGAGCAGATCGATCTCGACCTGCTCGCCGACGTGATCGGGGCGTCCTACCGCGAGGTCACCGCACCCGCACGAGACGGCGAGCACGGCTGAGGTGCGGATCGGGTTCTTCGGCGGCCTCACCGTCTCCGGTGAGGATGGTGACATCGCCGTGCCCGGACGCGGGCAGCAGGCGCTGCTGTTCCGGCTCGCCCTCGACCCCGGCACCACCATCGGCTACCGGGCGCTCGCGGAGGATCTGTGGGGATGGGACGCACCGGAGGATCCGCGGGGCGCGCTGCAGTCGCTCGTCTCGCGGCTGCGGCGCGCTCTCCCCGCCGGCGCCCTGGAGGCGGCGCCCGGCGGCTATCGCCTGAACGTCACCCGCGACGACGTCGACGTGACGCGCTTCGCCGACCTCGTCGCCGCCGCCGACAGCGCCGACCCGTCCGCCGCCGGTGCACTCGCCTCCGACGCGCTCGCCCTGTGGCACGGCGAGCCCTGGACACCCTCCACCGGCGCGTTCGACTGGGTGACGCGCGACCTGCTCGAAGACCGCGCCCGCGCGGAGCGGATCGTCCGATCGGCTCCGCGCGCCGGTGCCGCCTCCTCGGGCGCACTGCCGGCCGCCGTGACGCCCCTCGTCGGACGGACTCCGGAGCTGCGCCTCATCCAGGAGCAGCTCGGCGCCTCGCGCCTGGTCACCGTTCTCGGCCCGGGAGGGGCAGGGAAGACGACCCTCGCCCTGGAGACCGCCCGCGCCCTCGGTGACGCCATCTTCGCCGAGCTCGCGCCCGCTTCGCGCGGCGAGGTGTGGACGGCCCTCGAAGGCGTCGTCGGTCGGAGCGTCCGCCTCAGCGACGCGAGCGCCGGGTCGAGAAGTCCGCGCGAGCGCGTGCACGACGCGCTGGCCGGACGCAGCGTCCTGCTCGTGCTCGACAACTGCGAGCACGTCTCCGACGAGGCGGCCGCCGTCGTCACCGACCTGCTGCGAGGCGCTCCGGGCACGCGGGTGCTCGCCACCAGCCGCGAGCCGCTGGGGGTGCCAGGGGAGGCGTTCGTGGAGGTCGGCCCCCTCCCCTCCGCCGACGGCGCCGAGCTCTTCGCGCAGCGCGTGCGCGCGGCATCCGGATCGGTCCCTGCCGAGGCGGATGCGGCGGTGGTCGACAGCATCGTCCGCCGCCTGGACGGACTGCCTCTCGCGCTGGAGCTGGCGGCGGCGAAGACCCGCACACTCACCCTGCGGGAGGTCGATCAGGGCCTGGACGATCGCTTCGCGCTCCTGTCCGCGGGGCCGCGCGCCGCACAGGCGCGTCACCAGACGCTCCGCGCGCTCATCGACTGGAGCTGGGACACCCTCGGCACGGGCGAACGGCGCGCCCTGATGACAGCCGCCGTCTTCCCCGACGGCTTCGCCGCCGACGACGTCGCCGTCATCGCAGCACGGGTCGGGGTCGACCCCGGCGCGTACGACGCCCTCGTCGACCGCTCCCTGCTCACGCGCCGGGACGGGCGCTTCCGGATGCTCGAGACAGTGCGGGAGTACGGGCGCGAGCGCCTCCGGGTCTCCGGCGAGCAGGCGGAGGTCTCTCATGCCGCCGCCGACGCTCTCGCCGACCTCGCCCTCGCGCACGACGCGCGTCTGCGCGGCCCCGGCCTTCGCGAGGGCCTGGCGTGGTTCGACGCGAACGACGAGAACCTCTCCGCCGCCATCCGCTTCTGCGTCGGCGCCGACGAGCGCGAGACCGGCGTGCGCCTCGCCCGTGCACGATTGTGGCCATGGGTGCTGCGCGACCGTTTCGCCGAGCTGCAGCAGTCGGTGACCGCCTTCACGGCCGACGACAACGTGCTGGATTCCGAAGCGCGCGTCGTCCTGCACGCCGTGCGGCTCATGATGTCGAGCCTGGGCGTCCTGACCGATCCCACGGGGGAATCCGACCTCTCCGGGTTCGCCCAGCGCACCTCCACCCTCCTCGCCGCCGCCGCCGACCACCCGTCGGATCTGACGGCGGCGCTGTCGGTGCTGCTGCGAGCGGGCCGGCGCGCGATGGCCGAACACACGCCCGGAAGGCCGTGGACTCCGCGCGATGTCCGCATCGACGAGGACGACCTCGCCGGCGTGCCGTTGTGGGCGCGCGCGGTCGGTCACACCGCCCGCGCCGGCGGCGCGAGCAACGCGGGTGACATCGATCTGCTCGGGGTCGAGAGCGAGCGGGCCCTGCTGGCGTTCCGCGAGGCGGGCGATCCCTGGGGCGAGGGTTTCGCCAGCCAGCTGCGCTCGGAATGGCTCATGCTGGAGGGGCGCCTCGAGGAGGCGCTCGAGGTCGTCGACCGCTCCGGTGCAGCACTGGAGGGTCTCGCCTCCACCTCCGACAGCCTCCAGCAGCACGCCCGCGGTGCCATGCTGCTGGTGCGCCTCGGCCGGGTCGAGGAGGCACAGGCGCGGATGAGGGATATCGACGCCGCCGCGCGATCCGAGGGGTCGGAGCGGGCGCGGGCCTCCGCACGGCTGACCGCCGCGGGCATCGCGATCGCGGTGGGGGACGGCGCGGCGGCGCTTCGCGAACTCGATCGGCTCGGCGACATCTTCCCCGCCGACGTGCGCAACGAGGTGGCCGCGTGGGCGGCGTCCGAGCGCGCGCGGGCGCTGCTGCTCCTCGGCCGGCCCGACGACGCCCGGGACGCCATCCGCGCTGCGGTCGATCCGGCCGTGCGCAGCGCCGACCACCCGATCATGTCGGACGTCGCCCTTGCTCTGGCGGGGTGGCTGGCGACCACGGGGCGAAGCGCGGAGGCGGCGCACGCGCTGGCGGTGTCGGCGGGCCTGCGCGGACGCGTCGACGATGCCGACCCCTTTCGCCGGTGGGTGATCGAGCGCACAGATGCGGCGCCGGAGGATCTGCCTCCCGACGCCGCATCCGCCTTCACGAAGCTGGCTCGTCTGCTCGAGTGAGCGCGCTAGGCCTTCCGCATGTACGCGCGCACCGTCAGCGGGGCGAACACGGCCACGACGACAGCCGCGCCGATGAGCGTGATCAGCACGTCCGGGCCGACGATGCCGTCGTTCACGAGATCCCGCACCGCCGTCACCAGGTGCGAGACCGGGTTGACGTCGACGAACCACTGGAGCCACGCGGGCATCGTGTCGGCGGGAACGAACGCGTTGGACAGGAACGTCAGCGGGAAGAGGATGATCAGGGAGATCCCCTGCACGCTGGAGGCGGTGCGGGCGATCACGCCGAAGAACGCGAAGATCCAGCTCAGCGCCCACGCGGAGGCGATGACGAGCAGGCCCGCCCCGACCACGCCCCAGGGTCCACCCTCGGGACGAAGTCCCATGATGATCCCCATCGCGAAGGTGAGGGTCGTCGCGATCGCGTAGCGCACGGTGTCGGCCAGCAGGGCGCCCGACAGCGGCGCGATCCGGGCGATGGGGAGCGAGCGGAACCGGTCGAACACGCCCTTGTCCATGTCTTCGCGCAGTTGCACGCCGGTCACCACCGACGTCGTGATCACCGTCTGCACGAGGATGCCGGGGATGATGATCGGCAGGTAGCTCTGCACGTCCCCCGCGATGGCGCCGCCGAAGATGTACGTGAACATCAGCGTGAACAGGATCGGCTGCACGGTGACGTCGATCAGCTGCTCCGGCGTGCGGCGGATCTTGAGGAGGCCGCGCCAGGCCATCGTGAGGGTGTTGCGCAGTGTCTGCCCCGCGCCGGCGTGGGCGGCGAGGGGGACGTTCGCGGCGGACACGGTGAGGGCGCTCATGCGCGGGCTCCTTCCGGTTCGAAGACGGCGTCGGCGTCGGTTCCCGCATCCGTCACGGGGTCGCTGCCGGTGAGGGCGAGGAAGACCTCGTCGAGAGTGGGTTGCTGCACGCTGAACTCGCTCAGGTGCACGCCGGTCTCCCGGAAGGCGACGAGCAGATCGGTCACGCGGTCGGGGTCGCTCATCGGCACCGTGAGGCGCGCCGCCTCCGGTGAGACGATGGCGGGAACGTCGAGAACACGGCCGATCACCGATCGTGCCTGCTCGACGTCCGATCCCGGCCGCAGGCGGAGCACCAGCGAGGCCTGGCCGACCGACGCCTTCAGCTCGAGCGCGGTCCCCTCAGCCACCACGCGTCCGCGGTCGATGACCGCGATCCGGTCGGCGAGCTGATCGGCCTCATCGAGGTACTGCGTGGTCAGCAGCACCGTCGATCCGGATGCGACCAGCCGGCGGATCGTGTCCCACATCTGGCCGCGCGTGCGAGGGTCGAGCCCCGTCGTCGGCTCATCGAGGAACAGCAGCGGCGGCTGTGAGATCAGGGAGGCCGCCAGATCGAGGCGCCGTCGCATGCCGCCGGAGAACTTCGACAACGGACGGGAGGCGGCCTCGGTGAGCGAGAACTCCTCGAGGAGCTCCGTCGCCTTGCGGCGGGCCTCGGCGCGGGAGAGTCCGAGCAGACGGGCGAAGATGAGCAGGTTCTCGGTGGCCGAGAGCTTCTCGTCGACGGATGCGAACTGCCCGGTGAGCCCGATGAGCTGACGGACGGCGTGCGACTCCCGCGCGACGTCGTGGCCGAAGATCTCGGCGCGGCCGGCGTCGGGGCGCAGGAGTGTCGCGAGCATGCTGATGGTGGTGGTCTTGCCGGCGCCGTTGGGTCCGAGCACGCCGTAGACGGTGCCGGCCTCCACGGTCAGGTCGACGCCGTCGACGGCGCGGTTGGCGCCGAAGGTCTTCACGAGCCCTTCGGCGCGCACGGCGGGGGTGCGTGATGTGGTCATCTGGGTCTGCCTTTCTGTGGGCAGATCCCAGCGTGCTCCGGGGGCGCTGTCAGGCCGCTGTCATCCGTCGTCCGTCGCTGTCAGCGCGCTGTCAGGGGTCCGTCCGCGCCGAGAACCCACGTATCCGTGCGTTTCCCCACGCGGCACGGGTGCGGCCGGATTCAGCCGCGCGCGCTTCGCAGCAGGTCGGCGGGCGGCGGAACGCGCAGTGTGAAAGCGCCGAACGAGTGCACGATCCACCCGAGAAGCAGCAACGACACCGGAAGAGGGACGGCGGGGAAGAAGAGCGCTCCGAGCGCCACGCCCAGCAGATACGACAGCAGACATGCCCCGACGATGCCGACCCCGAACCAGAACAGGGCGCTGCGCCGCGACAGCCTCACCACCATGCGCAGCGTGCGGAGGTTCTGCAGCGGCCGGAAGACGAGGAGTAGCACCGACGCGAAGGCGGCGAGTCCGACCAGCGAGCCGATGCGCACGAGCGGACCGGGGTCGCGCTCGAGCAGCGACGGCTCGCCGAGGTTGCCGACGACGCCCAGGATCAGGATCGCGACGGCGAACGCGGTCAGGAGCAGCCACCCGAGCACGCGGCGGAGCAGGAAGTAGACCGAGAACCGCGCGATGAGGGGAGGAACGGATGCCGTCGGCGTGAGGCGGAGCGTACCGAGGGCGGTGCGGAGGGCGTCGGTGCGCCGCCCCGTGGCGAACTGCGCGAGCATCACCTGCTGCTGCAGCGCCGAGTCGGTGGGGTCGATGGCCGCCGCCTCGCGGACCATGTCGTAGCCTCGCGCGCGGTTCTGCGGATCGGCGAGGAAGACCCGCGCGGTCGCGACCAGCGCGCGGGCGCGCTCGTCGGGGTCGGCCGGAGCCAGTCGCACCGCGGCCTCGGCCTGCTCCCGCGCGGCGGGCAGGTTGCGCGCGTCGACGAGCGCCGCGGCCAGGGTCGTGCGGTACCGCCACGCCGCGGGGTCGGCCTGCACCGCGGCGGTGGCCGCCTCGACGGCCTCCGCGCGGCGCGCGGGGTCGAACCCGAGGACGCGCGCGAGCGCGTGGAAGCCGTCGCCGCGGGTCTCGGCATCCGCCGCCGCCGCCCGCGCGTGCTTCTCGGCAGCGACCAGATCGCCCGCCATCGCCTCGGCCTGAGACGACAGCAGGTGCGCGGCGCCGTCGAGCGGATTCAGGGCGAGCGCCGTGCGCAGCACCCCTTTCGCCTTATCGGGGTTGTTGGTGGCGAGGTACGCCTGAGCCTGCTCGTAGACGTCCGCGGCCACGTCAGATCCGGTGCTGCTTGAGATAGGCGCGGAGCTGACCGAACGTGCCGTCGTCGATGCCGTACTCGATCACGGGTTTGACCTGCTCGAACCAGGTCCGGGTCGAGGGGACGGTGCGGGATGCGGCGGCCTCGAGGTCGTAGGTCGTGATCATGCGCGGAACGCCCGCCTGCAGCGAGTCCATGAAGGCCTGCTCGACGGCGGTCTCCACGACATAGGACAGGTCGGCGCCCGAGAACTCCTCGGTGCGTCGCGCGATCTCGCTCGCGTCGATGTCGGCGGCGGGCTTGTCGCGAAGGCCGATCTGCACGATCGCCTCGCGCGCCGGCAGGTCGGGCGGAAGGATCAGCACCGTGCGGTCGAGCCGGCCCGGTCGCCGCAGCGCCGGGTCGACGTCCCACGGACGGTTCGTGGCTGCGAGCACGTAGATGCCGTCGTTGGACGCGCTCACGCCGTCGAACTCCTCGAGCAGCTGGCTCGTGATCATCCGCAGGCCCTGCGCGTAGGCGTTGCCTGACGTGCGTCGCCCGCCGATCGCGTCGAACTCGTCGATGAAGATGACGCAGGGCTTGGCGGCACGGGCGGTCTCGAACAGGGCGTGCACGGCCTTCTCGCTGTCGCCGATGTACTGCCCCAGGAGGTCGGCGAGCGTGGCGTGCACGAAATTCGCGCCGAGCTCGCCCGCGACGGCGCGCGCGATGAAAGTCTTGCCGCATCCGGGCGGGCCGTACATCAGAAGGCTGCCGCGCGGCTGCTTGCCGAACATGCGCGCCAGCTCGGGGTTTCGCATCGGAGCGAGGAACGACGCCTCGAGGTGCCGTTTGACCTCGACGAGGCCCGCGACGTCGTCGAGCGTCACGGCCGGGCGTTCGACGTCCCAGACGGGCGTGGCGTCGTCGGCGTCGCTGGCACGGGCCGCGATCTTCTCCGAGTCGCGGTTCTCGAGCACGGATGCTTCCGATGCCGGCGAGGCGATCGCCGTCGGCGGCGACGGCGCGCGGGATGCTGTCGCCGCCGCGGCGCGTGCGCGCAGGACCTCCACCGTCTGGGCGTTCGCACCCCGCTCGGCGAGCGCGTCGATCTCGGCCAGCGCCTGTCGCGGAGAGCGCTCGATCAACAGCTCGATGAGCTCGACGCGCAGCTGCAGGTTGTCGGGTTCGCTCTCCACGGCCGCGCGCACGATACGGACGAACTCCGGCTCGTCGCCGTCGCCCTCGTCGGCGAGGGCACCCGCATCCGTGGCCGGATCCGCAGCGACCGCGTCGGGAACGTCCAGCGTCAGCGACGTCGACCACTCGCCGGCTTCCTCGCGTGCCGCGCGGGCGGCCGCGACGCGTCCGGCCAGCCACGCCGGGGTGTGATCTGGCGTGCGCGGATACCGCTCGAGGTCGTCCAGCCAGTCCTCGGAGCTCACGTCGTCCAGGCGCGGCTCGTCGTCCAGCCACGTGCGGATGGAGGCCTGCTTGTCGGGGGTGATGCGCACCTGGGCGGTGAACCAGGCCCCGCGCTGCGGAGTGTAGGTGACCTCTCGCAGGCGCGCCACGGCGGCAGCGTTGTCGGCGGTGGGTTCGACGATGCGATAGGTGCCCTCGGCCGAGGACTCCGCCCCGTCGGGGGAGAAGACCTGGATCCAGTGGCGCGACCGACGACCGACGATGGCGACGGTGGCGACGACGCGCTGGTCCCCGGGTCGGAGCAGCCGGTAGAGCTGCCCGGCGAACGCGGCGAAAGCTTCCTGAGCTTCGGATGCCGCGGTCATCTCAGGCGCCCCGGAGCCGCTCTGACAGGTACCCGTGCAGGGCGTCGAGGGGGACGCGCTCCTGCGCCATCGTGTCCCGGTCGCGCACGGTCACCGCGCGGTCGTCGAGGGAGTCGAAGTCGACGGTCACGCAGAACGGCGTCCCGATCTCGTCCTGACGGCGGTACCGGCGGCCGATGGCGCCGGCGTCGTCGAAGTCGATCGCCCACGCCCCCCGGAGACCGTCCGAGACCTCGCGCGCCAGCGGCGACAGCCGCTCGTTGCGCGACAGCGGCAGCACGGCCGCCTTCACCGGTGCGAGCCTCGGGTCCAGTCGCAGGACAGTGCGGGTGTCGGTGCCGCCCTTGGCGTTGGGCACCTCCTCCTCGACGTACGCGTCGACCAGGAAGGCCATCATGGCGCGCGTGAGACCGAACGAGGGCTCGATGACGTAGGGGGTGTACTTCTCCCCCGAGGCCTGATCGAAGAACGTCAGGCTCTGCCCCGATGCCTCGGAGTGGCTCTTGAGGTCGTAGTCGGTGCGGTTGGCGATGCCCATGAGCTCGCCCCACTCCTTGCCGGGGAAGCCGAACCGGTACTCCACGTCGATCGTGCCGGCCGAGTAGTGCGCGCGGTCCTCGGGGGGCACGTCGAAGCGACGCATGTTGGCGGGGTCGACGCCGAGGTCGACGAACCAGTCCCAGCACGCCTCGACCCAGTGGCCGAACCACTCGTCCGCTTCCGCGGGAGGCGTGAAGTACTCGATCTCCATCTGCTCGAACTCGCGGGTGCGGAAGATGAAGTTGCCGGGGGTGATCTCGTTACGGAACGCCTTGCCGACCTGGCCGACGCCGAACGGGGGCTTCCGGCGCGAGGCGGTGAGCACGTTGGAGAAGTTCACGAAGATGCCCTGCGCCGTCTCCGGGCGCAGGTAGTAGAGGCCGCTCTCGTCGTCGACGACTCCGAGGTAGGTCTTCACGAGGCCCGAGAACGCCTTGGGCTCGGTGTACTGCCCCTTCGTGCCGCAGTTCGGGCACGGGATGTCGGCGAGTCCGTTCTCGGCGGGACGACCCTTGCGGGCCTCGAAGTCCTCGATCAGCGTGTCGGCACGGAAGCGCTTGTGACAGTGCAGGCACTCCACGAGCGGGTCGGTGAACGTCGCGACGTGGCCGGACGCCTCCCACACCCGCTTGGGCAGGATGATCGAGGAGTCGAGCCCGACCATGTCGCCGCGTCCGCGGACGAAGGTCTGCCACCACTGCCGGCGGATGTTCTCCTTCAGCTCCGTGCCCAGGGGGCCGTAGTCCCACGCCGAACGGGAACCGCCGTAGATCTCGCCCGCCTGGAAGACGAACCCGCGGTGGCGGGCCAGGGCGATGACCTTGTCGAGGCGGGACTGTTCGGCCACGGTGGCTCCAATGGTCGGATGCTGCGGGAAGGCGCCGGGAGGCGGGATTCCAGTCTACTGAGCGGCCCCGGCACGCGAGACTGCACCGGCGCCACGAGACTGCGGCCGAGGGATGCCGTCTCGTGGCGCGGGTGCGGTCTCAGTCGGCGGGCGGCGGATCGATGCCGTCGGCCGGGGCGAATCCGCACCATTCGGCCACCCACGCCAGCATCCGGGCTTTCAGGTCCGGCGGGGCGGCCAGGTCGATCTCGCCGGCGGTGTCACCCACGGTCACGTCGATCGTGAAGATCGTGCCGCGTTTGTCCTCCTGCACCACGTGAGGATCGCAGCGCTGCGGAACGAGCGGGATCACGATCGTCGACGCCGGGGAGTCGGGGCCGATATCGACAGCGAGGTCGTACGGGGACGCGCGGCCGTCGAGGGCGTACATGAGGAGCGGCGTCGAATCGACCGCGCCGAGGTGCGCCGAGCCGGAACCGGTCGGCGTGACGGCGAGCTGGAGCGATCCCGCCTGCCCCGCGGCGCCCGGCGTGAAGGAGTCGATCTCGATCGCCGCGACCTCGCCCAGGCGAACCGCGAGGCACTCCCGGGCGTGAAGGGCGGGGAGGAAACCGAGCGTGTCGACGATCGGCGCCTCGACCTCGACCTCGTCGAGCGTCAGCACGGCAGTCGAGTCGCCCTCGGCCGGGGCTGCGCAGTCCATCGGAGGGAGTTGAATCCGCACATCGACGGCACCCCCGGCCGGGATCACCGACTCCCGCGCGACCACGCGCTCGGCGACCCCGTCGAACCGCCGGTCGCGCACCTCGACGCCGGCGACGCGCACCGCCTCCTCCCCGCCGTTGCGGATCTGCACCTGCGCCTGGCGGGCGGCGACATCGGCGCGCAGCTGCACCAGCGACACCGTCACGGTGGCGGGGAGGCCCGCCGGCGCGGCGGTCGGCGGCGCGGAGGGCGCCCACGCCGCGCATCCGGCGAGGGCCGTCAGCATCAGCACCGCCGTGACGCCTCTCGCGGCCCGGGTGCTGCGGCGACCGGCGCTCATGCGCACAGGCTACTCGCGGCGCGTCATCCCCAGGGAGCGGGAGCCGCGTCGTCGGGATGCGGAGGGCGCAGGGCCGCAGGGGCGGGCCATGGCAGCTCGTAGCGATCGACCGGCACGTCGATGGCGCCGAAGTCGTCGGTGTGCACCACGACGCGCGCGGGGGTGACCTCCACGAGCCGCACCCGCAGCGGCTCGGCCGCCACCCCGTCGAGCATCCAGATGCCGGCGAGGTAACCCAGTCCCCTTTCCTCCAGAGCGGCCTCGGCCTCGAGCCACTCGACCGGTCCCGTCAGGTCGCGCCCCAGGAGCGACACGGCCACCCACGCGTCGCCCGCGGGCCGGATCCAGCCGAGGACCTCGCGGTCTTCGGGTCGGCGGTGAGGGGTCCAGTCGTCGGGGATCACGGTGACGAGGTTAGCGACCGCCCCGGCCGCCCCGGCTCACCTGGACGGATCCGCCCGCGGCCCGCCCGCCCCCGGACAACATCTGGATCGATCCGCCCCGGGGCCCGGAGATCGGCCCGGAGCGCCCCGCATCCGTCGCCGATCCGGAATGTTGTGCGCCCTAACGCGCGTCCCCGGCGATGTAAAGGGGCTGCGGACCGTCGCGCTGCGGCTCGTACCGTCAGAACATGAGCAGCGACTTCTCCCCCCGACATGCCATCGTCACGGCCTCCGACTCGGGCATCGGCGCCGCGACCGCGATCGCGCTCGCCGAGGCCGGTCTCGACGTCGGCATCACGTGGCACTCCGACGAAGCCGGTGCGAACCGCACCGCAGACGCCGTGCGTGCGAGAGGCGGCCGAGCCGTCGTTACGCGGTTCGACGCGACCGACCTCGAGAATGCGGCGTCCGTGATCGAGGCGCTCGCCGACGAGCTCGGCGGCGTCGACGTCTTCGTCAACAACGCCGGCGGCGGCTCCGGCGGCCCGCTCCTCGACCTCGACCTCGCCGGATGGCGCCAGGACATCGGCCTGAACCTCGACGGCGCCTTCATCGGCATGCAGGCCGCCGCCCGGCGCATGATCGCCGCCGACCGGGGCGGACGGATCATCGCGATCACCAGCGTGCACGAGCACCAGCCGCGCGTGGGAAGCGCCGCCTACGTCGCGGCCAAGCACGGGCTCGGCGGGCTGGTGAAGACGATGGCGCAGGAACTCGGGGCATCCGGGATCACCGTCAACGCCGTGGCTCCGGGAGAGATCGCGACACCGATGAACGACATGGAGTCGGAGGATGCGGAGGAGACGCACCGCCCCGGTATTCCGCTCGGCCGGCCCGGCAAGGCGGAGGAGATCGCCGCCGTCGTGGCGTTCCTCGCGTCGCCGGCCGCCTCGTATGTGACCGGCGCGAGCTGGGCAGTCGACGGTGGCATGCTGCAGATGGGCCCGCAGGCCGGGTCGCACCTCGTCAGCGACGACTGGCGCGAAGGCTGATCCGCACCCACCCAGAGGAGGAACCATGAGTGATCCGCAGACCGACGACGAGAAGCGCACCGATCAGCTGACCACCGCGCCGAACGCGACCGAGGAGGACGCCGCGCCACGCATCGATGTGACCGAGCACGACGGCGTCACACGCATCGACGTGCGCGATGACGCCGCCGTGCGTCCCGGTCCCGGCCAGGGCGACCCCGCCGCGGAATCCGAGTAGCACGCGGCGCTCGCTCGTCGCGTCTCAGCGCGGCCGGGCGGCGAGCTCAGCGCGCACCGTCCCACAGCGGCGCGTGCGCGAGGAGTTGCGCATCCCGCCACCGCACACGCGCGTCCCACTCATCGAGGGGCAGGATCTCGCGCCGCTGCCTGTCGACCTCGGCGACCAGCTCGTCGGTCCACGGATCGTGCTGACCGCGCTCGGCGCCCATCCGCTCGTAGGCGAGGCCCATGCGTCCGGCGTGGGAGACGATGCCGCCCCGCACGTTCAGGTCGCTCGTCTCGAACGGCCCGATCACGCTCCAGCGCCGGCCCAGGCCGCTGCGGACGATCTCGTCGATGTCCGCGACGTCGGCCACGCCGTCCCGCACGAGGCAGTACGCCTCGCGGAGGACCGCGCCCTGGAGCCGGTTGAACACGAACCCCTCGACCTCGCGGCGCACGCGGATGGGTCGGAGCCCTGCGGCGCGGTAGATCTCGGCGGCACGGACCGACACCGCCTCGGCGGTTCGAGGGGACGGCACGATCTCGATGACCGGCAGAAGGTAGGGCGGATTGCCGGGGTGGCCGATGAGGAGACGAGCTGCCGCGTCGTCGTCGAGACCTGCCGCGATCTCCGAGGCGAGGATGGCCGAGCTCGAGCTGGCGAGCACAGCGGATGCCGCGGCCGACGCGACGGCCGTGAACAGCTCACGCTTGACGTCGACGCGCTCGGGTGCGCACTCCTGGACGAGGTCGGCACCGGCGACGGCCTGCACGAGGTCGGAGTGCCACCCGATACGTCCCCGGATGCGGTCGACGCTCTCGTCCCGCAGACCGGCGTCGGCCAGCATCCGCAGTCGGCCCTCGACGTCGGCGGCGGCTCGCTCGAGCGCCTCCGGAATCGGGTCGAACACCCGCACGGTGCACCCTGCGCGGGCGAACAGCACCGCGAAGCCGACTCCGATCGAGCCGCTCCCGACGACCGCGATCGACGCCGTCACTTCATGCCCACCATTCGCGATCCCCGGCGTAGGCGTGCTCGAGGATCGACAGCACCGCGTCGCGGGTGAGCTCACGCGGGTTGTTCGCCGTCAGCCGCGTCGCCAGAAGCGCCTGATCCGCGACGAATCCGAAGTCGTCCGGCGACAGACCCAGCGCCTCGAGGTCGGTGGGGGCGCCGAGCACCTCCAGCAGCCTTTCGACGCCTTCGATGCCGGCGCGTGCCTGCTCGATCTCCGGGGCCGTCGCATCCGCGGTTCCCAGGAGCCGGCCGATCTCGGCGAACTCGGGCACGCGCGTCGGAAGGTTGTACCGCATCACCGACGGCAGCAGGGCGGCGATGCCGAACCCGTGGGGGGTGTGGGTGAGGCCGCCGATCGGCGATTGGATCGCGTGCGCGCCTGCCGTGCCCGCGGTGTTGATGGCCATGCCGGCGCAGTAGGAGGCGAACATGGTGTCGGTGCGCGCAGCGAGGTCGGACGGATCCTTCGCCACGGCGGGCAGCGAAGCGGCCAGCAGGGCGAGCCCGTGACGCGCATAGACGTCGGTGAGAAGGTTCTTTCCGGCATAGAGCTTGCCCGCGAGATCGTCGGGACCGGGGTTCTTGGATCGTCCCGTGAACGACTCGACCAGGTGCGAGAGGGCGTCGGCGCCGGTGGCCGCGGTAAGCCCGGGGGGACACGTCAGCGTCAGCTCCGGATCGATGACCGCGATGGTCGCCTCCAGGTGCGGGCTCGCCACCCCCACCTTCATCGCTCGCTCGTCGTCGTAGATGACGGAGATGCAGGTGACCTCGGCGCCGGTGCCGCCGGTGGTGGGGACGGTGAGGACGGGGATGCCGGGGCCGGGGACGAGGAACTCGCCGTAGTAGTCGCGCACGTCGCCGCCGTGACGAAGGACGACGGCGACGATCTTCGCCAGGTCCAGGCACGATCCGCCGCCGATGCCCAGCACGAGGTCGACGGGCGAGGACCGGAACCTCTCGACCACCTCGACGACGTTCCGGCGCGGCAGATCGGGCTCGGTCGCGTCGTAGACGTCGACCTCGACCCCGTGAGCCCGCAGGCGGGCGGCGAGATCGCGGAACTCCGCGGTCGTCGCCATGCGCGCGTCGGTGATGAGCAGCGCGCGACGGGCGATCGGAACCACCAACCGCGGGATCTGGTGTCGCTGGCCGGGTCCGAACAACACGGTGGCCGGCTGACGCAGGATCCCCAGCGCCGAGGTGTTCTCCGTGCGCAGCGGCGCGGGGATGCTGTCAGTGGATGCAGCGTTCATGCCAGGGCTCCTTCCTCGTCCACGGTGACGGCGACGTACTTGGGCTCGAGGAACTCGAAGATCCCGTCCTGCCCACCCTCGCGCCCGAGTCCCGACGCTTTGATCCCGCCGAACGGCGCGGCCGGGTCGGCCATGATGCCGCGATTGACGCCGACCATGCCGAAATCGAGCCGCTCGCTCACGGCGAGCGCACGGGAGAGATCGCGCGTGAAGACGTACGCCGACAGTCCATAGCGGGTGTCGTTCGCGAAGGCGACGGCCTCGGCTGTGCTCGAGACGCGGTAGATCGTCGCGATCGGCGCGAACAACTCCCGGTGGCAGACCTCGTTGTCGCGATCGTGAACCTCGAAGACCGTCGGCTCGAAGAAGTACCCCTCTCCGTCGACAGCGCTCCCACCGGTGAGAAGCGTCGCATCGATCCCCCGGATGTCCTCGACCAGCCGGGTGACGCCGTCCCGCTGCGACGCGGAGATGATCGGCCCGATGTCGGTCTCAGCGTCGAACCCGTTACCGACGCGCAGGCCGCGGGTGAGCTCGACGAATCGCTCCAGGAAGCGGTCGGCCACGGCCTCGTGGACGATGATGCGGTTGGCCGCCACACACGCCTGACCGGCGTTGCGGAACTTCGCGATCACGGCTTGCGCGGCGGCGTGCTCGACGTCGGCGTCGTCCAGAACGAGGAACGGGCCGTCGCCGCCCAGCTCCATCGAGGCGTTGACGATTCCCGGGGCGGCCTGCCGGAGGAGCACGGTCCCCACCTCGGTCGAGCCGGTGAAGCTGACCTTGCGCAGGCGCGGATCGGCCATGACGGCCGCTGAGAGCGCCGATGAGGACGTGGTGTGGACGAGGTTGACCACCCCGGCGGGGAATCCCGCGTCGTGCAGCGCCTGGACGAACATCGTGCAGGTGAGGGGCGTCTCCCGTGCGGACTTGACGACGGTGGTGCACCCGGCCGCCAGCGCAGCGCCGGCCTTACGGGCGATCATGAGAAGGGGGAAGTTCCACGGCGTGATCAGCAACGTGGGCCCGACCGGCTGATGCGTGGTCACGACGCGATAGCCCCCGCGCGAGCCCTCGGCGAACGAGCCGTGAAGGTGTGCGATCTGCTCGGCGTACCAGAGGAAGAAGTCGGCGCTCAGCTGGAACTCGGCGCGCGATTCAGACAGCGGCTTCCCGCTCTCGAGCGTCATCACCTCGGCGATCGCCTCGCCGCGTTCGAGGAGCAGCCTGTGGGCGGCGTGGAAGAGGTCGGCGCGCACGCGCGGCGGCACCTGGCGCCATGCGGCGGCGGATGCGGCGGCCGCGTCGAGAGCGCGCAGGCCCAGCTCGGCGTCGCCGTCGGCGACGCGCGCGATCTCCGCCCCCGTGGCCGGGTCGAGAACGGCGAAGCGCTCGTCGGCGCCGAGCCACTCCCCCGCGACGTAGTGGTCGACCGGCACGGCATGGCCGCGGAGCGTCGTGGTGCCGGTGGTCTGAACGACTGTCGTCATCGCCGGTCCTTTCGCATTTCGGTAATCTGGTATTACGCTAATACTTGCGACCCTCGGCGATCCCGGGGTGTATCGATCTGAGACACCGAAGAGAGGCCGTCCACGATGCCGGTGATCGCTCGCCATGCCGCTCCGCTGCGTCAGCAGGTCCTCACGCTGCTGCGCGAGGAGATCCTCGCCGGCCAGCGCGCTCCCGGTGAGCGCCTTCTGGAAAGCGACCTGTGCGGTTCGTACGGCGTGTCCCGTACGGTCGTGCGGGAGGTGCTGCGGCAGCTGGAGTCCGAGAGCCTCATCTCCGTGATCCCCGGTCGCGGACCCATCGTGACGGTGCTCAGCAAGCGCGACATCGAGTCGCTCTACGAGGTGCGCGCAAGCCTCGAGGGCCTGGCCGCAGCGCTGTTCGCCCGCCGCGCCTCCCCGGATCAGACCGCGGCGCTCGTCGCTCACCTCGAGGCCATGGAATCCGCGTATCTGCGCGGGAATCTGGCCACCCGCGAGGAGTCCAAGTCGACGTTCTACCGCATCCTCCTCGAGGGCGCGGACAATGATGTCCTCACCGCGGATCTCGCGGGCATCCACACTCGGATCGGTCTTTTCCGCCGCTACGCGTTCCTCGACGATGCCCGCGTGGCGGAGTCGTTCGATGAGCTCCGTGGCATCGTCTCGGCAGCCGCCGTCGATCGGGATCCGGTCGCGGCGCGCATCAGTGCCGAGCATCACATCGAGCTGGCCGGCCGACTGGCCGTCATCGAGTACGAGCGTCGGGTCCGGGTGGACGGCAGCATCGCCCACCTCGACGAGGTGGCGGTATGACGCTCGATCGGCACCCTTCCCGGCGCACGGAACGTACGGTACTGTCAGCGCACCCGAAGCGCTCCATCCGAGGCCATGGCGCAGCGCGCGGCGTGGCCGAGATGCAGTGACATGTCCTCGACGAAGGAGTCGAAGATGGCGAACACCTCCGCTCGGATCATCGACCGGGCAAAGACCGACCTGCTCAGTGCCACCGCGTCCATGCCGGTGCTGCGCCCCGATCTGCTGACGTCGTGGCAGCGGTCGAAGGAGGCCCTGGGGTCTCCCGACCGCATCCGCGACGTCCCCCAGGTGGGTACCGAGCTGCTCGACAGCCACCTGCTCGAGATGTTCCAAGCACCCCTCGCGCGCGTGTCCGAAGAGCTCGACGGCACCGGGCTCGGACTGCTGCTCGCCGATTCCGGCGGCCGGATCCTCCAGCGCTGGACACACGACCACACGGCCGCTCGTCACCTCGATGAGCTCGGGACCGTGCGTGGCGCCGACCTGTCGGAGACCGCGGTCGGGACCAACGGCGTGGGCACGGTGGCGGCCACGGGCCGCAGCATCCAGATCGCCGGCAACGAGCACTTCGCGGAGTTCTACCGGTCGGCGGTGTGCACCGGCTCGCCGGTGCGCCATCCTCTCACCGGGCGACTCCTGGCCGTCGTCACGATATCGAGCCCGGTGAGCGAGCGCGTCGAGCTGCTGCGTCCGCTCACCCACTCGATCGCGACGCAGCTCGGACAGCACGTCATGGAGGCCGAGCGTCCCGCGGCACGCAGCATGCTGTCGGCCTTCCTCACGACGTCGCACGTCCACACCGGCCCCGTCGTCGCGTTCGGTCCCGACGGACTGGTGATGCAGAACCAGGGCGCCGCGCGGCTCTCCAGCGGCGATCTCGGGCTGCTGCAGCGCCTGTGCGCCGACGGCACGCGCTCCGGGCGCGTCGCGATAGAGCTCTCGGGCGGCCACGTCGACGTGCAGGTCACGCGTCTGGAGCGCGGCGCCGGCAGTGTCGCTGTCGTCGTGGACGGGCGCCGGCCGGCGACGCACACCGGCTTCGGCCCCCTTCGGCCTCCGCTGGCCGGACGTGCACCCGAATGGCTGCGCGTCGCCCAGATCGTCAACCGGCACCGCGAATCGCGGATGCCGCTGCTCATCTCCGGCGAACACGGGACCGGTAAGACCTCTCTCGCGCTGGGACTGCCCCATCGACCGGGCTCCGCGGCGCGATCGGCGAGCGTGCTGGATGCCGCCGAGCGGCACGTTCTCGGCAGCCGTCGCTGGCTGCAGAGACTTTCCGAACGACTGGGATCGGGTGCACCCCTCATCCTGCGGGGCATCGAGACCCTCGATGCCGCCGCGTCGTCGGGTATGCGCTCGCTCATCGAGTCCTCCTCGGGGAGCGGCGCCATACTTCTGACGATGTCGACCGACGACCCCCGGAGCGCCGAAGCGGCAGGGACCAAGCTCGGCGTGCCCGTCGCGTGGGTCCCCCCGCTGCGCGAACGAACGGGCGACATCGGGATGCTGTGGCGGATGCTCGCCGACCATGCCGGCCCGACCGCGCACCTCGAGCCCACGCGCGAAGCCATGGCGGCGCTGGAGGCGCACCGGTGGCCGGGCAACATCGTCGAGCTGCGCACCCTCATCGAGCAGCTGGTGCTCAGCGGACGCCGCGGATCCATCGGCCCGGCGGATCTGCCCTCGTCGATCCGCGGCACGCGCTCGCTGTCGATGATCGAGCGTGCGGAGTTGGAGGCCATCCAGCGCGCCCTGCAGGAGGCCGGGGGCAACCGCTCCCGCGCCGCGGAGATCCTCGGCCTCTCGCGCGCGACCGTCTACCGCAAGATGAAGACGTACCGCCTGACCGCGTAGCGCGGCAGACGCAGAAGGGGCGGGGGCCATGTCGGCACCTCGCCCCTTCTGCCGTGCCCGCTCGATCACGCGGCGGCGAGCCGCCGGACTGCGCGTCGGCGCAACAGCACCGGGACGAGCTCGCGCAGCAGCACCACGAGGATCAGCACGAGCGCCTGCGCGATGAGCTGGAGGGCATCCGGCCATCCCACCGAACGCAGGAGCTGGCCGAGTTGCGTGAGGAACAGCGCCGCGACAGCCGTCGCCGCGATCGACGAGATGCCGCCGGTGAGCGCTGTGCCGCCGAGGACGACGGCCGCGACGGTGGGGAGGAGGTACTGATCGCCCAGGAACAGCGGCGGGGTCTTGGTGTAGGCGGCCAGGAGCACGCCGGCGGCACCGTAGCAGGCCGCAGCGAACCCGTAAGCGGCGACCTGGTACAGCCCGACCCGCACGCCGACGACGGAGGCAGCGGCTTCGCTGACGCCGACGGCCGTGAGCCGACGTCCGATGACCGAGCGCTGCGTCACGACCGAGGCGATCACGATGATCACGATGGCGAGGAGGAAGACGTTCGGGATGCCGAAGGTCCGCGCGAGAGCGAATCGGTTCAGCTCGTCGGCGGCCCCCGAGGGAGTGCCGTTGGCGATGAAGAAGACGGTGCCGAGAAGCACGGCGTTCATCCCGAGCGTCGCCACCAGCGGCATGATGCGCAAGCCGGCGATGACGAGCCCGTTGAGCAGCCCGAAAAGCGCCGGTCCGACGATCGCCATCGCCACCGCCGGCCACACCCCCCAGCCGTACTGCTGAGGCAGGGCGGTGGCCAGAACCGCGGCCAGCGCGATCATGCCGGGCACCGAGAGGTCCAGGCCGCGCTGCTGGACGACGAGCGTCTGCCCGGCCGCGGCGATCGCCAGGACCGCCGCGAAAGGAAGCATCGACAGCAACGGGGCGGCCGCCAGACTACCCGGCGCGATGACCGGACTCACCAGGAACAGAGCGCCGGTGGCCACGGTGATGGGCACCCAGCTGCCCGACAGCATCCGTCGCCAGAGTGCGTCCGCCGTGCGGGCCGAAGGCGGCACCGGCAGCGACGTCGTCGACGTCTGCGGGGCGGTGGGATCGGAACGGGTCATGCCACACCTCCAGGGGATGCGATGGGTGCCGGCGCACGGCGCCGGCGACGAGCGCGCCCGCTGCCGCGCAGCGTCGCGTAGAGAGCGGCCGCCGCGAGGGTGACGAGCCCCGGCAGCCAGTACGACCAGGCCTGCGACAGCCCCAGGAACGGCGAGACGTTCAGGATCTGCTGAACCAGGAACGCGGCCGCGATCACCGAGAGGAAGGATCCGCGCCCGCCGAAGATGCTCGTCCCGGCCAGGACGATGACCGTCACCGACGACAGCGTGTACGAGATCGAGGGCCGCCCGTCCCCGATACCGATCTGGGCCATGACCACGACGGCGGCGGGCAGCACGAGGAACGAGCAGAGCACGTAGGACAGCAGGCGCACCGTGCGGACCCGGATGCCGAGGCGTCCGGCGGCGGCATCCGCCGACCCGACCGCCCGCAGCTCCACGCCCCATCGCGTGCGGCGCAGCGCCACCTCGAGCGCGAGGAGGAGGACGACGCCGACGATCGTGACAACGGGGATGATCCCCACGCGCGCTTGGATGAGAGCGGAGACGCCGGGGAAGATCACGCCGCCGGGGGTGCTCCGCAGCAGCAGGAAGATACCTTGCAGCGCCATGAACATCGCCAATGTCGCCACCACCGGACTCACGTTGAACCGTGTGACGAGCACGCCGTTGATCAGCCCGACTCCGATCGCGCCCGCGGCCATCAGCCCCAGGCCGACATAGAGATTGCCGCCGTCCACGATCCAGAAAGACGCCAGGACGACCAGGAACCCCATGAGCGGCCCGATCGACAGATCGAAGCCGCCCCCCATCACGACCACCTGCTGGGCGGCACCGACGAACAGCAGCGGGGCCACCATGAACAGAAGATTGTTGAAGTTGAACGCCGAGAAGTAGGCGGGATTGGCGGTCGCCACCAGCAGACCCAGCGCGAGGAAGACAGCTGCGAGAGCAGCTGCGGGCGCGTGGTCCCCGCGGAGCCACGAGCGCAGCCGCCCGCCGCGGCGGGCCGTCTCATCGCGCTCGCGCATGCTCGTGGACGTGAGGGCAGCCCGCGCGATCTCGGACTCGGTGACCTCGTCCCCGGTGAGCTCTCGCACGACCTCACCGCGAGAGAGGATGAGCACGCGATCGCACAGCCCCTCCAGTTCGACGCCGTCCGATGACAGCACGACCACGGCCGCGCCGTCATCGGCCGCGTCGCGGAGGATCCGGTAGATGTCCACGCGGGCGCCCGCGTCGACGCCCTGTGTGGGCTCCTCGGCCAGGAGCACCCGCGGTCTCGCGAGAAGGGTGCGCGCAAGCACGACCTTTTGCTGATTCCCGCCCGACAGCGATGCGACGGGCGTGCGCGGCCCCGGTGTCTTGATGGCCAACCGAGAGATCATTTCGCGCGCGCGGGAGAGAAGTCGCCCCTCACGGACGAACCCGCCGGGAGCGACGGCCGGAAGAGTGGCGGCCGAGACGTTCTCGGCGACCGAGAGCGGCAGGAAGACGCCCTCCCGATGCCTGTCGGCAGGTACGTAGACGACCCCGGCGGATGCGGCCGCCGCGCTGCCGCGACCGACGGGACGGCCGTCCACCTCGAGCACGCCCGAGCTGGGCGCCTGCCCGGCGAGGGCACGGATGAGAGCGGACTGGCCGTTGCCCTGCACGCCGGCGAGTCCGACGATCTCGCCGGCGCGCACCGACATCGACACGTCGTGGAACCCGGGCCCGCGAAGCTCCCGTGCGACAAGGCGCTCATCCTCGCCGACCGTCCCGGCCACACTCCCCTTCTCGGGGAAGACCGCTTCGAGCTTGCGCCCGATGACCCGCTCGATGATCTGCGACTCGTCCACGTCGGCGGCGGGGAAGGTGCCGCGCACCTTGCCGTCGCGCAGCACCGTGATCCGGTCGGAGATCTGCTTGACCTCGGGGATGCGGTGGGAGATGTAGACCACCGCAGCGCCGCCGGCGACGACCTCGCGGACTCGCGCGAAGAGCTTCTGCACCTCTTCGAGGCTCAGGTGCTCGGTGGGCTCGTCGAGGATCAGCACGCGCGGTTCGAGGGCGAGCGCCTTGGCGATCTCGACGATGAACCGCTGCTCGACCGTGAGGTCGGCCACCCGCGCACCGGGGTCGATGCCCATGCCCCACGGCTCCAGTTGCGCCGCGGCCCAGCGCGCGGCGCGGCCGAGGCCGCCTACGCGCCGATAGCCCACACCGACGGCCATGTTCTCGGCGACGGTGAGGTCGGGCAGTAACGCCGGATCCTGGCGGACGATCGCGAGACCGAGGCGACGCGCCTCGTCGGGATCGGCCGCAGAGAGGGCGTGGCCGTCGATCTGCACTGCGCCCTCGTCGGGGGAGAGAGCGCCCGAGGCCACCGCCATGAGCGTGGACTTGCCCGCGCCGTTCTCACCGACCAGCGCGTGGATCTCGCCGGCGCGCACGTCGATGTTCACGTCTGTGAGGGCGCGGACGCCTGGGAATGTCTTGGTGATGCCCTCGAGCCGCAGCACCGCCGGACGCCCGTCGGGCGCATCGTCGGTTCGGGTGAGGGTGCCGAGATCGATGTCGGTCATCGCTGCGGCTCCTTCCTTGGTAGCAGCGCCCCGTCGCCGGGGACACGATCACTGGGCCAGGTAACCGCCGTCGATGACGAGTTCGGACCCCGTGACGAAACTCGCTTCGTCGCTGGCGAGGAAGACCACGCCCGCAGCGATCTCGTGCGGGCGGCCGGCGCGACCCATCGGGGTCTGCGAGACGACGTACTCGTTCACCTCGGGGGCCTGCGCGTCGGTCAGCGGCGTCTCGATGAACCCGGGGTGCACCGAGTTGACGCGCACGTTCTGCGTCGCGTAGGTGATCGCGGCGTTCTTCGACATGTTCCGCACCGCCCCTTTCGTGGCGTGGTACGCGTGTGCCCCGCCGACGGCGGCCGAGCCCCAGATCGACGAGATGTTGACGATCGATCCGCCGCCCTGCGTGATCATGTGCGGCACCACCTCGCGCATGCCGAGCCACACCCCCGTCTGGTTCGTGGCGACGACGTTCTGCCAGTCCGCGACGGTGAGTTCGTGGAGCGGTTCGTACGCGATGATGCCCGCGTTGTTGACGAGGATGTCGATGTGGCCGTGACGGGCGAGCACGTCCTCGACGACATCGCGCCATCCGCTCTCCGACGCCACGTCGAGCGAGGCGTACTCGATGTCGCCGAACGTGCTGTCGGCGGCGGCGCGCGACGTCGCTACGGTCACGGCACCCTCGCGGTGGAGGGCCTCAGCGATGGCGCGGCCGATGCCGCGCCCTGCACCGGTGACGATGGCGACCTTGCCGTCGAGACGGTTCATGGGTGTTCTCCTTCAAGAATGGGTGGTGTCGCGGGCCGCGGCGTTCCGCGGCCCGCGACGGGGATGGGCCCGCGGGTTACTGGAAGAGCGCCTTCAGCTCCTCGACGCTCAGACCCGACGAGAGGATCGCGTCGGCGGGCAGGTCCGCTTCGCACTGCGGCTGCTTGTCCGGATCCGTGGAGTCCTCGATGATCTCCAGGTTGTAGATCGAAGGCTCGTCGTTCGGGAGGCCGTTGGCGGCCGCCAGGCCCTTGTGCAGCGCCACCGAGACGACCCAGTTGCGCGACGACTCCGTGGCGATCTGATAGGTCGGCTGGGTGTCCTTGTACTCGTACCAGAGGCACGCGAACTCGTTGGAGTCGTTGGCGGACCACACCGGGAACGGCTTGCCGGCCGCCTCGAAGGCGCGGATGCCGCCCACCGAGCCCCCGCCGTAGTCCGCGACGATCCCGTCGATGTCGCCGTACTTGGTGATGAGGCCGGCGACGACCTGCTGCGTCTTACCGGGCTCCCAGTCGGTGGCGACAGGTCCGTCCTCATTGAGGAGGGTGACGTCGGGATGAGCCTCGACGGCTTCCACCACGCCGTCGAACACGCCCTGCGAATAGGAGTTGCCGGCGATCCCGCCGAGCATCACCAGGTTGCCCGCGCCGCCCATCTTCTCGATCGTCCAGTCCGCGAGGTTGCGGCCGTAGGTGGTGATGTCCTCGGATACGAAGTCGACGTAGTCCTTGCCGGGCGTTCCGCCGGGGGAGCCGACGAACGGCACGACCGCCACGCCGGCCTCCGTGGCCTTCTGGATCGTCGGCAGCAGCGCCTCGCCGCCGTCGACGAACGTCACGATGACGTCGGCGCCCTGCGCGACGAGCGAGTTGATGTCGCTGATGGCCTTCTGGGTGTCGTTCTGCGCGTCGGTGTAGAGGACCTTCGTGATGTTGTCGCACTTCGCGGCTTCGGCCTCGAAGATCGCGCGCGTGATCTTGCGCCACGAGTTGCCGCCGAAGCCGTCCGCGAGAGCGACGGTGATGTCCTCGTCCCCGCAGAACGCGGAGATGTCCTGGATGTCGCCCTGCACACCGATCTCGCCGACGGTGATGTCGCTTGCGGCGCCCGAGCCCTCGCCGGACCCGGAGTCGTCGGAGCCGGAGAGCGAGCCGGTGGAACAGGCGGTCGTCAACAGGACTGCGGCGACGACGCCCAGGGCCGCCGCCGAGCGGCGGCGAGTTCGGATTCGCATGTGCGTGCCAACTTTCTCTTCGTTGAGGGCCGGCTCCTCGGGAGGTCGAGGCCTCCGCTGCAGTGCCGACACGGGTGGTGTGAGAAGAGTCTGGGACGCGGGAGAAAGGCTCGACCGCGTCACCGTGAGACAGGGGTGACTCATTCTGCGACACCCCGCGGGAAGGCGTTTCGGCGGGGTCATCCTGGGTCTCAGCGCGGCGCAGAAGCCGCCCGAAACCCTTGGAATCCGCGATGAGGAGGATCTGCCCATGGCCCAGAACGTGCCGACCGACCCGCTGGGGAGGATGTACGCCGAATGGTCCGTCGAGTTCGCGGCGGCACCGGACATGTCGCTGCCGGTGATGCGCTGGATCTTCGAGGACTGGCACCGCGCGACGGCAGAGCCGGAGGCGGTGACCTACGCCTCGACGAGTCTCGGCGGGGTACCTGGCATCCTCGTCACCCCCCTCGGAGCGGATCCGACGCAGATGCTGCTGGTGCTTCACGGCGGCGGCTTCGCCCTCGGATCGGCCGCCAGTCACCGCAAGCTCGCGGGCCATCTCGCCAAGGCCGCGGGGACGCACGCATTCGTCGCCGACTTCCGCCGCGCCCCCGAGCATCCGTACCCGGCCCAGATCGACGATGCCAGCGCCGTCATCGACGCTCTCGTGGAAGGCGGCATCCGCCCGCAGGACATCACGCCCGTGGGAGACAGCGCCGGCGCCAGCATCGCCATCGCGACGACGCTGCGCCGCATCCGCGACGGCCTCCCCGTCCCGGGTCGGGTGATGACGGTCTCGCCGTGGGTCGACATGGAGAACTCGGGCGAGACGATCGAGACCAACGACGCCACCGACTTCCTGATCGCGCGGGAGGGCCTGCAGGGGAACATCGACCGGTACCTCGCCGGCGGCGCTTCCCCCACGGACCCGCTCGTGAATCCGCTGTACGCGGACTTCACCGGCTTTCCACCCCTGTACATCGCGGCGTCCGACATCGAGTCGCTCTTCGCCGACGCGGTACGGCTCGCGGAACGCGCCCGGCGCGACGGCGTGGACGTGACGTTCGACACGGCGGTCGGGGAGCAGCACGTCTGGACGCTGCAGGCCGGTCAGCACGCTCCCGCCGACGCATCGATCGAGCGGATGGCGCAGTGGTACCACGCCGCTCGCGCCGCTCGGATCCCCGCTTGACACACCCCTCACTCCTGGAAGGAAACCCATGACGAACACCACCACCGACCGCGACTACGACGCGATCGTCATCGGAGCCGGGTTCTCCGGGCTCGCCCTGCTGCACCACCTGCGCGACATCGGCCTGCGCACCCTCGTCGTCGACGGCGAGGACGGCATCGGCGGCACCTGGTGGGTCAACCGCTACCCCGGTGTGCGCACCGACAGCGAATACTCGTACTACTCGTTCTCGTTCTCCAAGGAGGTGCGCGACGAGTGGACGTGGACCGAGCGCTACCCGTCCGGGGAGGAGGTGCTGGCCTACCTCAACTTCGTCGCCGATCGTCTCGACCTGCGCCGCGACATCCGGCTGAACACGCGCGTGGAATCCTCGGTGTACGACGAGGACGCCAACACCTGGACCGTCCACCTCGCCGACGGGTCGAGCGTGACGACGAAGTACCTGGTCAGCGGCATGGGCGTGCTCTCGCAGGCGGTCTACCCCGACATCCCCGGGATCGACACGTTCCGCGGCGAGAAGTACCACACCGCGCACTGGCCGCGCACCGGCGCCGACCTCGCGGGCAAGCGGGTCGGACTCGTGGGGCTGGGCGCCTCGGGCATCCAGATCGTGCCGGTCATCGCGGGCGAGGTCGGCGAGTTCTTCGTCTTCCAGCGCACGCCGAACTTCGTCGTGGAGACCAACAACGACAAGGTCTCGGCCGAGGAGATGACCTGGCTCCGCGAGAACTACGACGCCGTGTACGAGAAGGCCGCCAACCATCCCTTCGGCGTAGCGATGGAGCCGGCACAGCACAGCGCCCTCGAGGTGTCGGATGAGGAGCGCCGCCGCATCTTCGAGAGCAAGTGGAACGAGGGCGGCTTCCACTTCGCCAACGAATGCTTCAACGACCTGGCCACCAACCACGAGGCCAGTGAGCTCGCAGCCGAGTTCATCCGCTCGAAGATCGCCGAGATCGTGACCGACCCTGCCAAGGCCGAGCTGCTGTCGCCGCGCACGTACTCGTTCAACGGCAAGCGCGTGCCCACCGGTCACGGCTACTACGCCGCGTTCAACCACGACCACGTGCACCTCATCGACACGGCGTCGACACCGATCACCGAGATCACCGAGAAGGGCATCAAGGTCGGCGACACCGAGTACGAGCTCGACGTCATCATCTTCGCCACGGGCTTCGACGCGATGACGGGCACCCTGACCCACATCGACATCACGGGACGAGGCGGACGGACCCTGAGGGAGAAGTGGGCCGAGGAGGGGCTCAAGTCGAACCTGGGGATCAACGCCCACGGATTCCCGAACTTCTTCATGTCGCTCGGGCCGCAGACCCCCTACTCGAACCTCGTCGTGCCCATCCAGCTCGGCGCGCAGTGGTTGCAGCGCGCGCTGAAGTGGGCCGAGGAGAACGGCGTGGAGTACTTCGAGGCGACGCCGGAGTCCGAGGACTGGTGGCGCGAAGAGACCGAGCGCACGGGACGCTCGACGGTCATGTACACCGAGGGCAAGAAGGCCAAGGCCTGGTTCCTCGGCGAGAACATCCCCGGCAAGCCGGAGGAGTTCCAGGTGTACATGGGCGGCGGCCAGGTATACCAGCAGCACTGCCGGGAACTGGAGGAGTCGGGGTATGCGTCGCTGCTGTACCGCGCCCGTACCCCGGAGACCGTCGAAGCGTGACCCCTCGCCGGGATGTCGTGGCACGCGCCGCGGCATCCCGGTGTCGGAGTCGAGGAAAGGACCGACATGGATCGTCTTGCAGGCAAGCGGGCCGCCGTCACGGGCGCGGCCTCCGGTATGGGAAGCGCAACGGCCGCGCTGTTCGCGCGCGAGGGCGCGCGGGTGGCCCTGCTCGATCGCGATGAGGAGCGCGGTGAGGCCATCGCCGCCGGCATCCGCGACGGGGGCGGCGATGCACGGTTCATCCGCGCCGACGTCGCTCGCGAAGACGATATGCGCGCGGCGATCGATGCGGCGGCGACGGCGTTCGACGGCCTCGATGTGCTCATCAACTGCGCCGGTGTCATCGGCGTCGACAAGCCCACGCACGAGGTGAGCGAGGCGGAGTGGGATGCGGTGTTCGCCGTGGACGTGAAAGGCGTCTTCTTCGCGACGAAAGCCGCCGTGCCGCATTTCCTCGCGGCGGGGAAAGGGGCGATCGTCAACTTCTCCTCGATCTACGGGATCCTCGGCAACGACGAGTTCACGCCGTATCACGTGGCCAAGGGCGCGGTGAATATGCAGACACGCCAGGACGCCGCGAGCTACGGCCGGTACGGCATCCGGGTGAACGCCGTGAATCCCTCCACCGTCCTCACCCCCCTGGTCGAGGGCATCGCCGCGGCCTACCCCGGCGGGTTGCCCGCGTACGAGGAGATGATGACGGCGCACCAGTCGCTGCGACGCCTCGGGCGACCGTCCGACGTCGCGGCCGCCGTGCTCTTCCTCGCCTCCGACGAGGCGGACTGGATCACCGGGGTGACGCTCCCGGTCGACGGCGGGTACACGGCGCGATGACCGCGGCATCCGAGCTTGTCGTCTACGGCACGCCCACGTGCGCGGACTGCCGTCGCTCTCGGGCGCTCCTGGACGCCCGGGGCGTTTCCTACCGGTGGGTCGACCTGACGCTGGACCCGCATGCGGCGGAGTGGGTGCGTCGCGAGCTCGGCAGGCTGAGCACGCCGTATCTCGTGCTGCCCGACGGCTCGACGATGGTCGAGCCGTCGGACGACGAGCTGACCTCCGCCCTCCAGCGGACGGGTCTGCTTCCGGCCTGACGGCGTCGGATCAGCCCAGTTCGGCGAAGGCCCGCACGGGGAACGTGCCGAATCCCTCGACGGCGGGCGGGGCGGCGGTGAACCGTGCGCCGCGCGGGGGCAGTTCGCCTAGGCGCGTGAGGTGTTCCACCACGTGCACGCCCGCGCCGAGGAGGGTCGAGTGCGCGGGACGCTCGCCGCCCGACTCGGTGTCGTCGATGTTGACGGAGTCGATGCCCACGAGCAGCGCACCCTGTTCGATCAGGTGGCGTGCAGCATCGCCCGTGAGGTACGGCGCACCCCGGCCGTACTCCTCCCGTCCGAACCAGCGATCCCACCCGGTGTGCAGCAGCACCGCGGCCCCGCGCACGTCGCGGTCGGCGAGGGTCTCCGCGCGGATGCCGCGGCGCTCGGGCGTCCACGCGTCTTCGAGGTGGAACACCTCCGCCGGCAGCCCGACGAGCGTCGCGAGGTCGAGGCCCGCGAGGTCGGATCCGTCCGCGTACCGGTGGAACGGGGAGTCGAGGTATGTGCCGGTGTTGCCGATCATGGTGAGCACGTCCATCGCGAACTCCGTCCCCGCCGCGTAGCGGGAGCGCGAGTCGGCGCGGGTCAGGTACGGCTCGATGGTGGGAGCCGGGAGGCCGGGGTAGGTGACGAGCCCGGCGCGGATCGGGTGACTGAGGTCGACGATGCGGCGTCGGCTCGCGGGAGGCGTCTCCACCCCCCGGCTCCCGCGGTGCGCCTCCTCGAGGATGCGCAGGCCTCGGAGTTCGACGGTGTCCACGAGAGCGAGGCCGAGGTGACGCACGAGCAGCCGGCCCACTGCGTCTGCGTCCTCCTCCGCCGACGGCAGGTCGAGGCGGAATCCGGTGCCGCTCAGCGCCCCGCCGTTGGCGAAGCGGATGTCGAAATCGAAGACGGCGCGGTACTCGGGCATGCGGCAAGCCTAGGAACGGATGCCGGCCCTCGCCGCCGCTCGACCGTCAACCGTCGCTCGGAAACTGTCGCGTCAGTCGGCGGGGACGAGGAGGTACCCCCGCTGGTCGTCGAACCCGCCGATGCGCAGGCCCCGGTCGAAATGGCCCAGGAGGGTGCCGCGGACGGCGGTGCGCCAGGCGGCCGCCGCGGCCGGTGTCTCGCGGCGGAGTCCTTCGATGTCACCGGGGATGAGAACCTCCGCGACGACGTCGTCGTCGTCGGGCGTCGGCACCGGCGGCGCCGCGAGAGCCCACGTCACCAGAAGGCGATCGGTCGGCACGCCCCGGTTGACGTCGTCGTTCATCGATCCGTACTGATCCACCAGGTACCGGCTCACCCGGGCGCCGAGCACGCGCAGGTTGAAGTGCGCGTTCCGCGCCACGAGCGGATCGAACGTCCATGTGATGTGGCCCACGTCGCGCGCGAACGCCCAATCGCGCTGGTGCTGCTTGAGAGCGCGCCCGACACCCCGCCCCTGGGCTGCGGCGATCACCCCGGTGATGTGCGAGTGCATGGTGCGATCGCCCGGAGCGCCGAACCACGCGGCGGATGCTCCGACCATGCGGCCGTCGTCGAACACCCCCACGACGTAGTTGCCCGAATACTGCAGCGCGCGCAGGATGTTCGCCGGCATCGCGTGGCGATCGCCCGGCCAGACCGAGGCGAGCACGGCGGCGGCCTCGTGCACCTCGGCGACCGTGGTCAGCTCACGGATCTCGACGTCGGGCTCCTCGCTCACCCGCCCAGTCTTGCACCGCGGGGGTCGGGATGGCCCGACCGGGGCCGCCGCGCCGCTACCGTGGGAGGAGTGCCCCGGGGAAATGATCGACGCAATCTGACTCGCCTCCCGCCCCAGGGGCTGATCGTCGCCGTCCTGGCCTTGGCGGGACTGAGCTCGTCGTTCATGTTCACGCTGGTCGTGCCCATCCAGACGCGTCTCCCGGAGCTGCTGAACGCCTCGCGCGAAGACACCGCCTGGGTCGTCACGGCGACCCTGCTGTCTGCGGCGGTCACCACGCCGATCGCCGGCCGTCTGGGTGACATGTACGGCAAGCGGCGGATCGTGCTCGTGCTGATCGCCGTCATGGTGGCGGGTTCGGTGATCGCGGCGCTGTCGCCGGGGATCGTCGGGATCATCGTCGGCCGTGCCCTGCAGGGCGCGGTCGTCGGCGTCGTCCCCCTCGGGATCTCGATCCTGCGCGACGTGCTGCACGAGAAGCGCATCGACTCCGCGATCGCTCTCATCAGCGCGACGCTCGGGGTCGGCGGGGCGCTCGGGCTCCCGCTCAGCGCCGTCGTCGCCGACCGCAGCGACTGGCATGTGCTGTTCTGGATCTCGGGCGGTCTGGGCGTGGTGGTGTTCGTGCTCGTTCTCACGATCGTTCCCGTGAGCGTCCTGCGCACCGAGGGGCGATTCGACTTCGTCGGCGCCGCAGGTCTCGCCGCGGGGCTCCTCGCGGTGCTCCTCGCCGTCTCCCGGGGGAGCGAGTGGGGCTGGGCGTCGCCGCTGACGCTGGGGCTCGGGGTGGCCGGTGTCGTCATCCTCCTCGCCTGGGGATGGTTCGAGCTGCGCATCCCGGAGCCGCTCCTCGACCTCCGCGTCGCCGCGCGCCGCCCGGTGCTCCTGACCAATCTCGCGTCGATCGCGATGGGCTTCGCCCTGTTCAGCTCTCAGGTCTCGTATCCCCAGATGCTGGAGCTGCCGGCATCCACCGGCGTGGGCTTCGGCCTGCCGCTTCTGACGGCGAGCCTGGTCATCATGCCGTCGGGCATCATCATGATGCTGCTCTCGCCGCTGTCGGGCCGGCTCGCCCACGCCGTCGGGCCGCGGATCCTCCTGGTCGCCGGCTCCGTCTCGCTCATCGTCGCGTACGGGTTCTCGCTCCTGTGGGCGACGGAGGTGTGGCACCTCGTGATCGCGAACATCCTGATCGGCTTCGGGATCGGCTTCGGCTATGCCGCCATGCCGATGCTCATCATGCGTTCCGTCCCGCCCAGCGAGACCGGCGCGTCGAACGGCCTCAACGCCCTGTCGCGGTCTCTGGGAACGAGCACCGCCGGTGCGATCATCGGGGTCGTCCTCGCGAGCATGTCCGTGACGACCGCCGACGGCACCCAGGTGCCCACAGCCGGCGCCTTCCAGGCGTCCTTCGCACTCGGGATCGGGGCGGCCGTGATCGCCCTGGTGCTCGCCCTGCTCATCCCCGCACGCCCGGTGCCGATGGGTGGTCGACCGTCCCTCCCCGATCTGCCCCGGCGCTGAGCCCCGCGTCGCTGCTTCAGGCGCCGGGCCGGGACCGCCGGGCGCGCGGGGCGTCCAGGCCGATGTGGATGCGAGTGCGTCGGCGCTCGATCACGATCATCACCGCCCCGAGGAGCCACAGCGGCACCTGCGTCAGGAAGGCGATGCGGAAGGCGCCCAGCGAGTAGGAGTCGGGGCTTCCCGCACCGAGCAGGTCCATCGCGACGCCGATGAAGAGGATGGCGAGGAGACCCGCGAAGAACCCGCCCGCGTTGACCATGCCCGTCGCCGTGCTGAGGCGGTGGCTCGGGTTGTACGTGCGGGCGTGGTCGAAGGCGATCATCGACGCCGGGCCGCCGATGCCGAGGGCGAGCGCGAGGGCGAACAGCAGCCAGAGCGGAGCGGTGCCGGGCCACGCGATCACGACGAGCCAGACGGCTGCCTGCACCCCCACGGTCGGGAGGACCAGGAGCCGGGAGCGTCGCATCGGATGCCGCGCCGACAGTGCGCCCAGCACCGGGCCGAAGATCATGCCGAACACGATGAACGCCGTCACGACGAGCGAGGCCGTCGCCGTCGACAGCCCCTCCCCCGCGGTGAGGAAGGGGAAGCCCCACAGCATCACGAACGCCGTCCCGGCGAACGGCGCCGTGAAATGCGACCAGAACGCCAGGCGCGTCGCAGGATGCGCCCACGACTCCCGGAACCCCTCGCGAAGGTCCGCCGTCGACCTCACGACACGGATGGCACCGGTGTCGGTGTCGACCGAGACGTCGGACGAGCGCCCGGGCGGACGATTGCGGATGAGCACGAACGTCAGCACCGCGAACAGCATCCCGAGGCCGGCGAGACTCCCGAACGCGATCGACCAGGTCGTCGCGTGCAGTAACAACGCGAGGGGCAGCACCGACACGATCTGACCGAACTGACCGACCAGCCCCGTCGTCTGCACGAGCACCGGTGCACGCTGCGCCGGGAACCACAGCGCGATCAGACGCAGCACGCTCGGGAAGACTGCCGCGTCGCCCGCGCCGATGAGCACGCGCGCCAGCAGGCCGATCCCCACATCGCTCGCCAGGGCCATGACCCCCTGTCCGGCCGCCATCAGCACCATGCCGGTCACGATGATCGGCCGCGCGCCGTAGCGGTCCAGGAGCAGACCGACGGGAATCTGCAGCGCGCCGTACACCGCCAGCTGCACCACGGCGAACATCGACAGGGCGGATGCGTCGGCATCGAATCGTACGGCAGCGTCGACCCCCACCGACGAGAGCGACGACCGGTTCGCCACCGCCACGACGTACGCGCCGAGTCCGACGCTCCAGATGAGCCACGCGCGCCATCCGGGGCCGGTCAGGGATGCGGTGCTCACGCTCCCCATTGTCGCGTGTCACTCCCGCCGACGCCCCTCCCCTCCCCTGCCCCCGCCCGCGCCCGCCCGCCCCCGCCGCCCGCGCCCGCCCGCCCGCGCCCGCCCGCGCCCGCCCGCCCGCGCCCGCCCGCGCCCGCCCGCGCCGCGCGCGCCCGCGCCGCGCGTCCCGCCGCGCGTCCCGCCGCCCGCGCCTCCCGGTTTGGGGCGCTGAAAGTGCTTTGGGGCGCTCAACGGTCGCCCCAAAGCTCATTCGGCGCCCCGAACACCGGGTGACGAGCGGCGCGTGGCGCCGGGTCTAGCCTGAACGCATGTCATCGCAGACCGCGCCCGCTCCCGAAAGCGATCGCGACCGCCGCTTCTTCGGGCAGCCGTGGGCCCTCGCGCACATCTTCGGCGTGGAGATGTGGGAGCGGTTCAGCTTCTACGGCATGCAGGGGATCCTGCTCTACTACATGTACTTCTCGGTGACCGAGGGCGGCCTCGGCATCGACAAGGCCATCGCGACGGGCATCATCGGCGCCTACGGCGGCACGGTCTATCTCTCGACCATCCTCGGCGCCTGGATCGCCGACCGCCTGCTCGGCTCGGAGCGGGTGCTGTTCTTCAGCGCCATCGTGATCATGTGCGGGCACATCGCGCTCGCGCTGCTGCCGGGATTCGTCGGTCTCGGCGTCGGGCTGGTCCTCGTGGCGGTCGGATCGGGCGGTCTCAAGGCCAACGCCACCTCGGTGGTGGGCACGCTCTACTCCGCCGACGACCCGCGCCGCGACGCCGGCTTCTCGCTGTTCTACCTCGGGATCAACCTGGGCGCCTTCCTCGGCCCGATCGTCACCGGCGCCCTCCAGTCCTCGGTCGGGTTCCACTGGGGATTCGGGGCGGCCGCCGTCGGAATGGCGCTCGGCCTCGTGCAGTACTCGTTCGGACGCCGCCAGCTCCCCGCATCCGCCCGGCGCGTCCCCAACCCGCTCCCCGCCAAGAAGCGGATGCTGGTGATCCTCGTCGCCGTCGCAGGTCTCGCGGTGATCGCCGCCCTCGTTCTCCTCGGCGTCATCCGCCTAGACAACCTCGCCGCGATCGTCATCCTCGTGACGCTCGCGGCCGCGGTCGCCTACTTCGCGGTCATCTTCAGCTCCCGCGCGATCAGCGGCACGGAACGCTCCCGCGTCGTCGGGTTCATCCCGCTGTTCGTCGTCAACGTCGGCTTCTGGTCGCTGTACCAGCAGCAGTTCACGGTGCTGACCATCTACTCCGACGAGCGCCTCAACCGCAGCATCTTCGGATGGGAGATGCCGCCGTCGTGGATCAACTCCATCAACCCGATCTTCGTCATCATCCTCTCGGGCGTCTTCGCGGCGATCTGGACGAAGCTCGGCCGGCGCCAGCCCCCGGCTCCCGTCAAGTTCTCGCTGGGGGCGATCATCATGGGCGGCGCGTTCTTGCTGTTCCTCTTCTTCGCCAACGGGGCGGCCAACTCCACGCCGCTCCTGGCGATCGTCGGCATCCTCTTCGTCTTCACGGTCGCCGAGCTCTTCATCTCCCCGCCGGGTCTGTCGGTGTCGACGAAGCTCGCCCCGGCGAGGTTCCAGACGCAGATGGTGGCGCTGTACTTCCTGTCGGTCGCCCTGGGCACCTCGATCGCGGGGTGGGTCGCCCAGTTCTACGACCCGCACGACGAGGTGCCGTACTTCACGATCCTCGGCGCCATCGCGATCGCCCTCGGCATTGCGCTGTTCGTCTTCACCAAGCCCGTGCTCGCACTCATGCGCGGCGTGCGTTAGTCCCGGAGGACGACGAGCTGCGCGGTCGATCGCGTCATGGCGACGTATCGGTCGACCGCGCCGGTGACATCGGCCCCGAACTGCTCAGGTCGCACCAGGACGACCAGATCGAACTCCAGGCCCTTCGCCTCGGTCGGCGTAAGTGCTCGCACGCGAGCGCCAGGGACAAACGACGGGTCGCCGATGACGCACGCGACGCCTTCGGGATGATCCGCGAGCCACTCGCCGAGAATGTGGTCCCGCTGCGAAGGATGGCCCTCACGCACGGCATTTCCGTTGCGGCGAACCGATGTGGGCACGTTGGCGTCTGGGAGTACCGCGAGGATCACGGGAGCGGCGACTGCCATCACCTCCGCGGGCGTGCGGTAGTTGATGCTGAGTTGCGCGATCCGGATGCTGCGCACTCCCACGCGGGCGAGGCGTTCAGCCCAGGTCTCCGCGAAGCCGTGGCGGGCCTGAGCGCGGTCACCGACCACTGTGACGCTGCGCGACGGACAGCGGGAGAGAACCATCCGCCATTCTGCGTCGGTGAGCTCCTGCGCCTCGTCGACGACGATGTGGGCGAAGGGGCCTGCCAGCTCGTCGATCGTCGAGACGGGCCGCGGCGCGGCCTCGGCAAGGACGTTCTGGGCGTCCTGCCCACGCAGGATCGACATCACCTTCATCTCGCTGTCGTCGTTTGCGATCAGCTCTTCCACGACACGTGACATCTGCGCCTGCGAGGCGGCGGCGTCGACGCGCGCGCGCCGGTCGCGCCGCAGGTCGTCGAGACCTCCGATGCGGCGGCGGGCTTCGTCGAGAAGCGGCAAATCGGACACGGTCCACGCGTGGGCGTCGTCCCGTTGGAGCGCGGCGGCGTCGGCCGCGCTCACGTGTGGTGCGCAGCGCAGGAAGAAGTCGATGTCGGTCCACAGGCGAGCGACGACGGCGACGGGTGCGACGATCGGCCACGCAGCAAGGAACAGGCCCGTGAGCTCGTCGTCCTGTCGAAGCCACCCGCGCACGGCGTGGGGCGGGACCTCCGGATCGCCGACCTGGTCGACGAGGTACTCGACGATCTCCTCCCACACCTCGTCGCGCGCCGGGTTATGGGGCGTCGCCCCGTCGGCACGATCGAACAGCTCGGCCCATTCGTCACGCGTCAGCCACAGATCAGCCCACGGCGTCTCGAGCCGGATGGCGCGCTGCGGCGGCCGTTCGTATTCCGCGACGGCCGCGGCGATCACCGCCGCGGGATCGAGGGCGGCCTTGATCCCGGCGACGCGGGCATCTGCCTCGTCGACCGCAAGACGGCCCTGGGGGACGAGGTCGCGCAGCGTGGACAGTCGCACGGAGTCCTCCCCGAGGCTCGGAAGGACGTTCTGGACGTAGGCGAGGTAGTTCTCGTTCGGCCCGATGAGCAGCATCCCGCCCCCTCCGCTCGTCAGGTGCGGCTCGGCGTACAGGAGATGGGCCGCTCGATGCAGCGCGACGACAGTCTTGCCGGTGCCGGGACCCCCGTCCACGACGAGCGCGCCTGGCGAGGGGGTGCGGATGATGGCGTCCTGGTCGGCCTGGATCGTGGCCAGTACGTCGCGCATCCTCGGCTCCCGGTGCGACCCGAGGCTCGCGATGAAAGCGGACTGGTCGTCCCACGCCCCCGGCTCGTCGAGCGCCGAATCGGTGAGTGCCTCATCCCAGTAATCCACGATGCGCTCACCCACCCACCGGTATCGTCGCCGCGAGACGATACCCACCGGATGTTCCAAGGTCGCGGCGAAATACGGCTCGGCCGCCGGGGTGCGCCAGTCGATGAGGAGCACTTCACCCGCGGGCGTCCTGAGTCCCGCGCGGCCGATGTAGAGGTGACCGCCGTCGAGGAGCGTCATCCGCCCCAGACACAGGTCGATGTCGAATCGCTCGAGAAGCCGGATGCGACCGCTCAGACGCCGGACCTCGGCGTCACGCTCTACGGCGGCACCGCCGACGCCGGCCGGGCGTCGTCGGACTGCGTCGAGACGCTCCGCAGCCTCCGCGCGTTGCGTGTGCACTGCAGCGGCGACGGCTCCGAAATGGGCACGATCGGCGTCGATCAGTTCGGGCGATGATTTCGGGTGGTTGGCGGGAAGGGCGAAGGGGTCGGTCGGTGTCGGAATCACTCGTACTCCAGGGATGAGGCGGCACGAACGTCGACCGCGCGAGGGCGCGACGACGAGGCCCGCCTGGGCGACGGGCAGCGGCGGGATCAGGGTCGGTGAGCGCGCGAACGCGCGGATGAGCCCGATTCTCTCCTCGAGAGGGGGTCTTGCGGCAAGACCCCCTGCCGGCCATATCCTGGATGTGGCGGGGAGGTGGGCGAGCCTTCGAACTGTCGCGGACGTCATCACCCATACCGCGGTGGCAGGTCGATGCCGCGGCGGAGCCGGCGGCCGGATCGCGTCGCCAGGACGGACTCGCCGCTAACGCCAGCGCGGCGACCGTCACGGCCCGGCGCGTCCCGGATGCCGCGCGCGGCACGGCAGAATGATCGGATGGCCCCGCACAGCCCGCAGCTCGCCCCCGATCACGCCTGTCTCATCGTGTACGGCAGCGACCGCCCCGGGATCATCGCCGCGGTGTCGGCGCTCATCGCCCGCAACGGCGGCAACATCGTGGCTTTCGATCAGTACTCCGACGACCCGCGCGGCGGCGCCTACTTCCAGCGCGTGGTGTTCCATCGTCCCGACCTCGCCGCCTCGCTTCCGGCGATCGAGGCCGACCTCGCCGCGACCCTCGGCGAGGGGTTCGACCTCGAATGGTCGCTCACGGATCAGTCCGTCCCGAAGCGGATGGCGATCCTCGCGTCGAAGCAGGACCACTGCCTGCTCGACCTGCTGTGGCGGCATCGTCGCGGGGATCTGCCGGTGAGCATTCCGATGGTGATCTCGAACCACACCACGGCCGCAGAGGACGTCCGCTCGTTCGGCGTCCCCTTCTTCCACGTGCCCTCGGCACCGGGACCCGACAAGTCCGCGGCCGAGGCCCGCATCCTGGAGCTCCTCGTCGGCAACGTCGACTTCGTGGTCCTCGCCCGGTACATGCAGATCCTGTCGTCCGACTTCCTGGAGAAGCTCGCGGTGCCGGTGATCAACATCCACCATTCCTTCCTCCCGGCCTTCATCGGCGCCGAGCCGTACAAGAAGGCGAAGGAACGCGGAGTCAAGCTCATCGGAGCGACCTCGCACTACGTCACCACCGACCTCGACGAGGGCCCGATCATCGAGCAGGACACCATCCGCGTGACCCACGGCGACTCGGCCGCCGAGCTGGCGCGACGGGGTGCCGACGTCGAGCGGCAGGTGCTCTCCCGCGCGGTCCTGTGGCACGCCCAGGATCGCGTGCTGCGAAACGGCAACCACACGATCGTCTTCTAGCTCCCGGCTGCCCGACCTCCCGCGAAGGGTCGCAAGACGCGGCATCGAGCACGGGTATGCCGCGTGTCGCGACCCCTCGCGGAGCGGGGGGTGTCACATGAGCGGCCCCAGATCGGTGACCGACGCGGATGCAGCGGCCCACCGGCGCGCACGGCCGCATCGGTCGCAGCATCCGGGAGCAGCTCGATGCTCACCAGCTCCCTCGCCGTCATGCGGATCCTCTCCTGCCGCGAGGGGTCTCTTTACGCGGCAGCAGGCCTCCATCATGCCGCGGATTGCGACCCTTCGCGTGCGTCAGAAGACGTACTCCATCAGTTCCAGGCCGAGCACCCGGAACGCGTCGTGCGCGCGCAACCGGTGCGCGATCGACAGGTCGTCGAAGCAGACGATGAGCGCGTAGGAGACACCTGCGCGCGGGCCGGCGAGGACACCCGCTTCGGCGCGCACGCCGTCATCACGCCCGGTCTTGTTGATGAACAGCAGTCCGTGATCGTCGTTCTCGTGGGCGAAGGGGTCGAGGCCGGCGGCGGATGCGACGAGGCTGAGGTCGGCGTTACGGCTGAGCCACTCGGCCACCTGGGCGCTCACGCGGGCGTCGACCGCGCGAGAGTTCACCAGGGCCGCGAACAGCGTCGCGAGCTCGCGCGCCGACGACAGCGCGAGGCGCGGCGCGTCGTCCGGACCGCGGCGGTCGCGGAAGCGGTCGAGGAGCGCGGTGCGCTCCATTCCGAGGGTCTCCAGCCGCGCGCGCACCGCCGGCAGCCCCACGCGGTCGAGGAGGGCGTTCGCGGCGAGCGCGTCACCCACGGATGCGGCGAGGACGGCCAGATCCGCGAGGGGAAGGGCAGGCGCCTTCAGGTGCTGCCAGATCCCCGCGACAGTCACCGGTTCGAGCGAGCTGCGGTCGACGATCTCGAGCGGATTCAGCCGTCCATCCTCGAACGCGGCCGCGACCTCGACCAGCAGCGGCACGACACCGAGCCCGCCCACCGGGAGGGTGTCGTTGTCGTCTCCCGCGAGGACGGCCGTCCCGCGGTCGAGGTCGTCGATGCGCACCGCGACGCGTGCACCCGACGACGCCAGGTCGTCGAGCGCGCGCAGCGTCGACGTGAACGTGCGGCGCCCGGCGGACGTCCGCCGCGGCGGGCGTCGCGTGGCCGGGCGACCGGCGCCGCGCAGCGGTGTGTCGCGCGGCGTCTCCGGGGTCGTACCCACAACGGTCTCCTAGGGCGTGTGCAGCGGGGGGATCAGCTCAGCACATCCGGGTGAACCGCCGGCTACCAGATGGTCACGCGCTGATCGGGCTCGAGCCAGAGCTCGTCAGACGAGGTGACCCCGAACGCGTCGTAGAACGCGTCGATGTTACGCACGATCTGGTTGCAACGGAACTCGTTCGGCGAATGCGGGTCGATCGTCAGGAGTCGGATCGTCTCGGCCTCGCGGCCCTTCTGCTGCCAGATCTGAGCCCAGCTGAGAAGGAGCCGCTGGATGCCGGTGTACCCGTCCACCTCGGGCGCCGGCTGGCCGTCGAGGGACAGCTCGTACGCCTTGATCGCGATGCCCAGGCCGCCGAGGTCACCGATGTTCTCGCCGATCGTGAGTGCGCCGTTCACCGTGTGCTCAGCCGACAGACCCTGCGGCACCAGCGCGTTGTACTGTGCGATCAGCGCCGAGGTGCGCTCCTCGAACGCCGTGCGATCCGCTTCCGTCCACCAGTCGCGCAGCGACCCGTCGCCGTCGAACCGGCTCCCCTGGTCATCGAACCCGTGGCCGATCTCGTGTCCGATGACCGCGCCGATGCCGCCGTAGTTGGCCGCCGCATCCCGGTCCGCGTCGAAGAAGGGGTACTGCAGGATGGCGGCCGGGAACACGATCTCGTTCATCAGGGGGTTGTAGTACGCGTTCACCGTCTGCGGCGTCATGTACCACTCGTCGCGGTCGATCGGCTGGCCGACCTTCGCCAACTGCCGGTCGTGCTCCCACACGTGCGCGCGGCGGACGTTGCCGACGAGGTCGCTCGCGTCGATCTCGAGCGTCGAGTAGTCCTTCCACTTCACCGGGTAGCCGATCTTGGGAGTGAAGGCGTCGAGCTTGGCCAGCGCCCGTTCACGCGTCTCCGGGCTCATCCACTCCAGTTCCCGGATGCTCTGTCGGTAGGCCTCGACGAGGTTCGCGACGAGCTCGTCCATCGCCTCCTTCGCCGCCGGCGGGAAGTGACGCTCGACGTAGACGCGGCCGACGGCCTCGCCCATCGCGGCCTCGACGAGCCCCACCCCGCGCTTCCACCGCTCCCGGTTGACCGGGACGCCGGTGAGCTGCGTGCCGTAGAACGCGAAGTTCTCGGCGACGAACTCCTCCGACAAGAACGCGGCGGCGGCGTGGACGATCTTGAACCGCAGCCACGCCTTCCAGTCCTCGAGGCGCTCCTCGGTGAGGAGGGCCCCGAAGGACTCCAGGAAGCTGGGCTGGTAGACGACGGCCTCGGCGAAGGCATCCGGGTGCCCCGGCGCGACCGCGTCCCGCCACGGGGCCAGGTCGATGCCGGCGAGGGCGACGGTGTCTTCCCACGTGCGGAGGTTGTAGGTCTTCACGGCGTCGCGGCTGTCCTCGCGGGACCAATGATAGGTGGCCAGCTCGGTCTCCAGCGCGAAGATCCGGTCAGCCGACGACGAAGCATCCGCCACCCCGGCCAGGTCGAGGATCCTCTCGATGTGCCCGCGATAGGCGGCACGGGTCTCCTCGAAGTTGTCCAGCCGGTAGTAACTCTCGTCGGGAAGGGAGATGCCGCCCTGGTACAGCACCGGCAGATACCGCTGCGGGTCACCCGGGTCGGGCTCGACGAACAGCGCGATCAGTCCGCTGATGCCGTCGCGCTCGAGCACGCCCACCGCGCGGAGCAGAGCCGGGATGCTGTCGACACCGTCGACGAGGGCGAGCTGGTCGGCGAGCGGCGCGGCCCCCAGCTCCTCGATGCGCGCGGTGTCCATGAAGCTCGAATACAGGTCGCCGATCTTGCGGGTCTCGGTACCCGGGTCGGCGCCCTGCGACTCCTCGACGATCGCGCGCACGTCCTTCTCGGCCTGCTCGGCGATGAGGTGGAACGAGCCCCAGCGCGCCTTGTCATCCGGGATTTCCGTGCGCTCGAGCCAGCGCCCGTTGACGTGGCGGAACAGGTCGTCTTGCGGGCGGATCTCGTCGCTGAGCTCCTCGAGCGCGAGGCCCGAACGGGGGGAGTCGGTCATGCTCCAAGGATAAGCACCTCACGCTTGCCACTCGCCGAACGCGTCATGTCTCAGGAGCCGAGCAGTTCGGTGATCCGCGCGTAGAAGGCCGCCCGATCCCCCGCCACCGAGGCGTTCACCCACGTCGTCCAGTCGTCGACGAGCACCTCGATCGCTCCGTCGGCCAGACCGTCGAGGGACGACTGGGCCACCTGGCGAGGGGGGATCATCGGACCCTCGTAGCCGGCCATGATGTCGGTGTCGGCGGCACCGAGGAGGACGCCTTGCACCAGGGTGCCCTGTGCGGCGAGTTCGAGGCGCACGCCGTTGGTCATGTTCCACTCCGCCGCCTTCGCAGCGGCATAGGCACCGGCACCCGGCGCGGCGAACCACGACAGCGCCGAGAGCACGTTCACGATCGCGCCGCCTCCGTTCGCGCCCAGGATCGGGCTGAAGGCGCGGATCACCTCGAGGGTTCCCCAGAAATGCGTATCCATCTCGCGCCGGATCTCCGCCAGCTCGCCCCTGACGAGGGTGGCTCCCGTGGAGATGCCGGCGTTGTTCACGAGCAGCGTCACGTCGGCGGCGGATGCGGCGGCCTCGGCGACCGACTCGGAGTCGAGGAGATCGAGGCGCAGCGGCACGACCCGCGGGTCATCCGTCGGGATGGTCTCGGGGCGACGTGCCGTCGCATAGACCTTGGCTGCACCGCGGTCGAGCAGCTCGAGCACGAACTGGCGCCCGATCCCGCGGTTGGCTCCGGTGACGAGGGCGATCTGGTCCTGAACGTTCATCAGTGGGTGTCTCCTGGGTGGTCCGGCGGCCCAGGGCGGGTGCGCCGACGCTTACGCTAAAACCTCACGTCGGCGTCAACGTCAAGTCCCGCCGGCGAGATGACGGAGGGCGACATGCGAATCGGCGAAGTGGCACGGCGGGCAGGGGTCAGCACGCGCGCGCTGCGCTACTACGAGGAGCAGGGGCTGCTGGCCGCCGAGCGCACGCACAGCGGCCAGCGCATATACCCGGCGTCGGCGGTCGAGCGGGTGAAGCTGATCCAGCAGCTGTACGCGGCAGGGCTTCCCAGCCGTACCATCGTGAGGCTCATGCCGTGCATCGAGTCGGGCACCGCATCCGCCGAGGCCCAGGACCTGATGGCCGCCGAGCGCGACCGGATCACGCTCGCCATCACCGAGCTCGCCGAGGCCCGTGACGCCCTGGACCGCATGATCCACATCTCCTCCCATCCGACTCCTGAGCACTGCCCTGCGCTGCGCGAGCCGGCGTGGGCTCCGTACGCCGCCTCCGCGAGCGAGCTCGTCCCCGCCCCCGCCTAGGCTCGGACGGTGACCACCGGCCGCCGCACCCTGAACCGGGAGATCCTGCGGCTCGCCGTGCCCGCGCTCGGCGCGCTGATCGCCGAGCCGCTCTTCCTTCTCGTCGATTCGGCCCTCGTCGGACACCTCGGCGTCGCCCCGTTGGCTGGTCTGGGCATCGCGGGCGCCGTGCTGCAGACGATCGTCGGGCTCATGGTGTTCCTGGCGTACTCGACGACGCCCGCCGTCGCTCGCCGGTTCGGTGCGGGGGATCCCACGCGCGCGGTGTCGGTCGGCATCGACGGAATGTGGCTCGCCCTCGGGCTCGGAGCTGTCCTCGCCCTCGCCGGGTCGCTCACGACCCCGGTTCTCGTGGGCCTGTTCGGCGCGGGAGCGGAGGTCACCGAGAACGCCGAGGCTTATCTCCTCGTCTCGATGTGGGGGCTTCCGGCGATGCTCATCGTCTTCGCCGCGACGGGCCTCCTCCGCGGGATGCAGGACACCGTCACGCCGCTGTGGATCGCCGGCGCCGGATTCGCCGCCAACGCCGTGCTGAACGTCGTCTTCATCTACGGGTTCGGCTGGGGGATCGCCGGCTCGGCGGTCGGCACCGTCGTCGCTCAGTGGGGGATGGTCGCCGCCTACGTCGCCGTGATCGGCCGTCTCGCACGGCGCCATGCGGCCTCCGTCCGCCCGCAGCGCGAGGGGGTGCGCGGCTCGGCCCGTTCGGGCGGGTGGATGTTCCTGCGCACGGTGAGTCTGCGCGTAGCCCTTCTCGCCACCGTCGCCGTCGCCACCGGGCTGGGGACGGATGAGCTCGCCGGGTGGCAGGTGGTCTTCACCATGTTCTCGGCGGCGGCGTTCGCGCTCGACGCTCTCGCGATCGCCGCGCAAGCGCTCGTCGGCAAGGGCCTGGGCGCCGGCGACGAGACCGAGGTGTCGATGGTGCTGCGGCGAACGACGGCGTGGGGACTGTGGTTCGGCGTGATCGTCGGGGGCCTCATCGCGGCCCTCTCGGGGGTGCTTGGCCTCGTCTTCACGGGCGACCCGGCGCTCGCCGCGCTCATCCAGCCCGCCCTTCTCGTGCTCGCGCTCGCCCAGCCGCTGTCGGCGGTGGTCTTCGTGTTCGACGGCGTGCTGATCGGTGCGGGGGACGCGCGGTATCTCGCACTCGCCGGCGGAGTGAATCTCGTGATCTACGCGCCCGCACTGATCGCCGTAGCGGTCGTCGGTGCATCCGGGGCCGCGGGGCTCGCCTGGCTCGCGGCGGCGTTCTTCGGCGCGTACATGATCGCCCGGCTTCTCACGCTCGGATGGCGCGTCCGCGGCCGCGCGTGGATGACCACGGAGGCGTGATCGATGGGGTCATCCCGCCCAGCGGCGGCACCACTCGTACATGACGACCGCGGCAGCGGCTGACGCATTTAGGGAGCGCGTCGATCCGTACTGCGTGATCTCCACGACCGCGGATGCGGCGGCGAGCGCCTCGGGCGACAGCCCCGGGCCCTCCTGTCCGAACAGCAGCACGCAGCGCTGCGGAAGGTCGGCGCGGTCCACCGGCACGGAGCCGTCGACGTTGTCGATTGCCAGAACGGGCAGGCCCGCCGCATCCGCCCATGCGGCGAACGCGGCGACGTCCTCGTGGTGGCGCACGTGCTGGTAGCGGTCGGTGACCATCGCGCCACGGCGGTTCCACCGGCGGCGGCCGATGATGTGCACCTCGGCGGCGAGGAAGGCGTTGGCGCTGCGGACGATCGAGCCGATGTTGAGGTCGTGCTGCCAGTTCTCGATCGCGACGTGGAAGGGGTGGCGGCGGGAGTCCAGGTCGGCGACGATCGCCTCCATCCGCCAGTACCGGTACCCGTCCACGACGTTGCGCCGGTCGCCGCTGCGGAGCAGGTCGGGGTCGTAGCGCTGATCGGTCGGCCACGCGTCGGGGCCGCCGGGCCACGGCCCGACGCCGACGGGAAGCCGCGGCTCGTCCTCGTCGCGCGGCGCATCGGTCACCCCCTCACGCTACCGCGCGCTCGCGGCCAGATATTTCGGGCGCCCGAAAAATAGAGTACGGTTTCGGTGTGCCGAAAAACGAAGCCGTTCTCGACGCCCCCACACCCCCGACCACCGGCCGCGTAGCGTGGTTGATCGGGCCCGCGCTGGTCGCGGGGGTGGCCTACCTCGACCCGGGGAACGTCGCGAGCAACATGACCGCGGGAGCGGTGTTCGGATACCTCCTGGTCTGGGTCGTCGTCCTCGGCAACGTGATGGCGTGGCTCATCCAATACCTCTCGGCCAAGCTCGGGATCGTCACCGGTGCCAGCCTCCCCGAGACGCTGGGCCGGCGCATCCGCAATCCCTGGGCGCGCCGCGCGTACTGGTTGCAGGCCGAGCTCGTCGCGATGGCCACCGACGTCGCCGAGGTCATCGGCGGCGCCGTCGCGCTCAATTTGCTGTTCGGCGTGCCGCTGCTGTGGGGCGGGGTCATCACGGGCGTGGTGTCGATGGTGCTCCTCGTCGTGCAGTCGCGACGCGGGGCGCGGCCGTTCGAGTTCATCGTCATCGGCCTCGTGGTGATCATCGCCGTCGGCTTCACCTACGGAGTCTTCATCGGGCCGCCCGACCCCGGCGGTGTCGCGGCGGGCCTCGTGCCGCGCTTCGAGGGCACGGAGTCGGTGCTGCTGGCCGCGTCGATCCTCGGCGCGACGATCATGCCGCACGCGATCTACGCGCACTCCGCTCTCGCCCGCGACCGTTTCCGCCCCACCGACTTGCGTGAATCGGCGGCTATCTCGGGCCCGGATACCGCCGATTCCCGCAAGTCGCGGCTCGAAATGGCGCGCGGCATCCCCACGACCCGACTGCTGCGCGCGACGAAGTGGGACGTCACGATCGCGATGGCGATCGCCGGCACCGTGAACCTCTGCATCCTGCTCCTGGCCGCGGCGAACCTCCCCGGCATCCCCGGCACCGACTCGCTCGAGGGCGCGTATGCCGCCCTGGCGAGCGGTCTCGGAGGGCTCGTGGCCACGCTCTTCGCAGTGGGGCTCCTCGCCAGCGGCTTGGCCTCGACCTCCGTCGGCGCGTATGCGGGCGCGGAGATCATGCACGGCCTGCTCCGCATCCGCGTGCCCCTCCTCGCGCGCCGCCTCGTGACGCTTCTTCCCGCGCTGGCCATCCTGGCGCTCGGATTCGACCCCACCGCGGCCCTCGTGCTCAGTCAGGTGGTGCTGTCGTTCGGCATCCCGTTCGCCCTCATCCCGCTCGTCGCCGTCACCGCCCGCCGCGATGTGCTCGGCGTGCACCGCAACCGCCTCTTCACGACGGTGGCCGGCATCGCCGCATCGGTGTTCCTCGTGACCCTCAACGGCATCCTGCTGTGGCTCGTCTTCACGGGCGGATAGCCTGAACGCGTGGCATCCCCCGCCGTCGACGACTATCTGAAGACGATCTACCAGCACACCGAATGGCAAGACGAGCGGATGACGCCGTCTCAGCTGGCAACCGTCCTCGGCCTCGCGCCCTCCAGCGTCACCGAGATGGTGCAGAAGCTCGCCGCGCAGGGCCTCGTCACCCATCGTCCGTACGGTCCCGTGTCGCTGACCGACGCCGGTGAACGTCGCGCGGCAGCCGTCGTCCGGCGGCATCGGCTCATCGAGACATGGCTGGTGCAGGAGTTCGGCTACGGCTGGGACGAGGTGCACGACGAGGCGGAGGTGCTCGAACACGCCCTCAGCGACCGGCTCCTGGAGGGCATCGACGCGCGGCTGGGCCGCCCTCGATTCGACCCGCACGGCGACGCGATCCCGGATGCCGACGGCGACGTGCACCGCGAGCCGTTCGTGCTGCTCCGCTCCGCCCCGACAGGGCACCGCGGCCGCGTGCTCCGCGTGAGCGACCGCGACCCGGCTCTGCTGCGGGCACTCGTCGACAGCGGCGTCGACGTCGGGCACGCCGTGGAGGTGCTCCCGGAGGGCGCCGTACGGGTCGACGGGCGCATCGCGGAGCTTCCCGAGGGCGCCGCCGACGCCGTGTGGCTCTCCGCCTGACCGGCGGTCAGAACCCGCCCGCTACGAGGCGGCCCGGGCGGCCTTCGCGAACGGCCAGCGCACGCCGGTGGCGTCTTCGCAGAACCGCCAGAGCCGTTCGGCCAGCTCGGCGGTCCGCGTACCCGCCGCGGCGGCGGAGCTCGCCGGGCGACCGCGAACCAGGAAGCGCGGTCCCCAGAACTCGCCGCCGCCGATCGCCGGATCGACCAGCGCCCGCACCGACGACGCCGCCGCATCCTCCTTGGACTGCGCGATCGGAGCCTGCAGGTTGCCCACGAACCGCGACACGCGCGACGGCTCATTGACACCGCGGATGCCGCGCGTGCGGCCGCTGATGGCGTAACCGGGGTGGGCGACGACGCTCGCGACGGGAACCCCCGCCGCACGCAGGCGCCGGTCGGCCTCGAGACCGACGGCGGTCGTGGCCATCTTCGACTGCACGTAGGCGCGCCACGCGGAGTACCCCTCGGTCAGCTGGGGGTCGGCGAGGTCATAGCGCCAGAGCGACGTCGAAAGGCTGCCGAGCCACACCATCCGGCCGGATGCGGCGGCCAGCGGCTGGAGCAGCTCTCCGGCGAGCACGAAGTGGCCGAGCACGTTCGTCGCGAAGACGCGCTCATTGCCGTCGACCTCCTCGCGCGCCTTCGGCGGGTGGATGATGCCGGCGTTCAGGAGCAGCCCGTCGAGCCGGCCCCGCGCCCGGGCGGTCGCGGCGGCGGCGCGAACCGATCCGAGGTTGCTGGTGTCCAGCAGCAGCGTCTCGATGGCTGCATCCGGAACCCGCTGAGCCAGCGTCGCCCGCACGAGCGCGAGCTTGTTGGGGCTCCGACCCGTCACGATGACCGACGCGCCCGCGCGGGCGAGCTGCTCGGACGAGAAGAAGCCCAATCCGGCGGTCGCACCGGTGACCAGGTACGTACGGCCGGACAGGTCGGGAAGGACTCGGGGATCCCATCCGGCACGTGTCACGTCCCCACGCTAGCCGGTGACGGCGGCTGAGGCCGGGTGGCCGGGTGGCAGGTCGGGCCGCAACTCGGGTCCGGATGCGGCACCCTTCGCCACGCGAACCGCAAGCCTCCCCCGTCGGGTGGCAGCTCGCGCCGCTACACGGGTCCGGATGCGGCGCCCTTCACCACGCGTACCGAACGAGAGGCGCCCGACTCGAGGCGGGTCATGCTCGCTTCGGCGCCCGATGCGCCGGTGACGGCGGCTGAGGCCGGGCATAGGCTGAGCCCATGCGCACGAGAGCCGATATCGAGTGCTGGCTGACCGATATGGACGGTGTTCTCGTGCACGAGAACACGCCCATTCCCGGCGCGTCGGAGCTTCTCGAGCAGTGGCGCGACGACGGCACCCCGTTTCTCGTCCTCACGAACAACTCGATCTTCACCCCGCGCGACCTCAGTGCACGCCTGCGCGCCTCGGGCCTCGTCGTGCCGGAGCAGTCGATCTGGACGTCGGCGCTGGCCACGGCCGACTTCCTCGCGTCGCAGATGCCGGGCGGGACGGCGTTCGTCATCGGCGAGGCGGGTCTGACGACCGCGCTGCACGAGGCCGGCTTCATCATGACCGAGACAGCCCCTGACTACGTCGTCGTCGGAGAGACCCGCAACTACTCGTTCGAGGCGATCACCAAGGCGATCCGCTTCATCCGTAGCGGGTCGCGTTTCATCGCGACCAACCCCGACGCCACCGGCCCCTCGATCGAGGGAGTTCTTCCGGCGACCGGCGCGATCTCGGCCCTCATCACGAAGGCGACCGGCAAGGAGCCGTATGTCGTCGGCAAGCCGAATCCGATGATGTTCCGCTCCGCCCTCAACCGCATCGGCGCGCACTCCGAGGTCACCGGGATGATCGGCGACCGGATGGACACCGATGTCGTCGCGGGCATCGAGGCGGGCCTGCACACGGTGCTCGTGCTCACGGGCATCAGTGATCAGCGCGAGATCGAGCGCTACCCGTTCCGCCCCGACGAGATCCTCGGCTCGGTGGCCGAGCTCGTGCGCGACGAGCGCGGGGAGTCGGAGTACCCCGAGACCGACCCCGCCCAGGGGCTGTGATGGGGGTCCTCGACGACGGCGAACGGGTCGAGGCGCCCGACGCGGCCGCGTGGCGCGCGTGGCTGGCCGCGCACCATGCGACCTCGCGCGGAGCGTGGCTCGTCCGACCGCGCGCGGGATCGGGGCTCGAACTGGTCGGGTACGAGGACGCCATCCTCCACGCCCTGTGCTTCGGCTGGATCGACGGCCCGGTGCGCACCTTCGACGAGCAGCGCGGCGGTCTGTGGTTCGCCCCGCGCCGGCCGTCGAGCGGGTGGGCGGCGACGAACAAGGCGCGTGTGGCTCAGCTCGAGGCCGCCGGGCTCCTCGCCGCCGCCGGCATCCGCGCCATCGAGGTCGCCAAGGCCAACGGGGCATGGAGCGTGCTCGACAACGCCGAGGCGCTGCGCGAGCCCGACGATCTCGCGGCCGCCCTCGACGCGGTTCCCACCGCTCGCACCAACTGGGACGCCTTCCCGCCGTCGACCCGCAAACTCGGTATCACGAACGTCGACACCGCGCGCCGCCCCGAGACCCGCGCGGCCCGCATCGGAAAGCTCGTCGCGGATGCCGCGGAAGGCACGCGCCCGTGACCGACACGACGCCGATCCTGCTCGTCGCGCTGGTGACGGGAGCGGGCGCGCTGGTGGTGCTGATCTACCAGACCGTGCGCTACTTCCGTCGCGACCGCGACTGAGCCGCTGCCCGCTGTCGCCGAACCGTACTCAGTCCGAACGCCGTCGGCCGCCGCGTTCGGCCGCGTGATCCCGCGGATGGCCCGCACCAGGCACCCGCGGAGACTGAGTACGGTACGCGAAGCCCGGGCGACGGGCGGGCTACTGGGGCTGAAGGCCGAGATCGTCGAGGTCGATCGCCGCGAGCCACTGCAGGCCCTCCGCCTCGACAGCGGCCTGGGCGCCGGTCTTGCGGTCGACGATGACCGCTACGGCGACCACCTCGGCCCCCTCGCGACGCAGCACCTCGACGGCCTTCAACGCCGACTGGCCGGTCGTGGAGGTGTCCTCGACGACGACCACTCGCTTGCCCGCGACATCCGCCCCTTCGACCTGGCGGCCACGGCCGTGGTCCTTGGGTTCCTTGCGCACGACGAAGGCGTCCAGCGGCGTCCCCGCCCGCACCGACTCGTGCAGCACGGCGTTGGCGATCGGGTCGGCGCCGAGGGTGAGCCCGCCGACCGCGACGACGCCGTCGACATCGCGGAGCAGATCCAGCATGATGCGGCCGATGGTCGGGGCTGCACGGTGATCGAGCGTGAGCTTGCGCATGTCGACGTAGTACGTCGCCTTCTTGCCGCTGGAGAGGGTGAAGTCTCCGTGGAACACCGCCTCCGCGTTTATCAGGGCGATGAGCCCCTGGCGATCGGCTTCGAGCTCGGGCGTGGAGGCGACGGTCACGCCCCGATTCTATTGAGCCGCGGCGTCGCCCCGCCCCGCGCGGGTGACGAGGTCGCGCGTCGGCGGCCGGCTCTAGGCTGGACGGCATGCGCTTGGCCACCTGGAACGTCAACTCCATCCGCGCCCGCCTCCCCCGCATCCTGGACTTCGCGGTGCGCGAGCACATCGACGTGCTGGCGATGCAGGAGATCAAGTGCAAGACGGAGCAGTTCCCGTACGAGGCCTTCGAAGACGCGGGATTCACCGTCGCCGCGCACGGGCTCAACCAGTGGAACGGCGTGGCGATCGCCAGCCGGCAGCCGCTCGACGACGTCGAGATCGGCTTCCCAGGCATGCCCGGGTTCGCCAAGGGCCACGAGGGGCCGGATGCTCCGCAGGAGGCCCGCGCGATCGGCGCCACCGTCGGCGGGGTGAAGGTGTGGAGCCTGTACGTGCCCAACGGGCGCTCGCTCGGCGACCCGCACTACTACTACAAGCTCGACTGGCTGAGCGCGCTGCAGGAGTACACCTCCGAGACGCTCGCACGCACGCCCGATCTCGCCTTCGCGCTCACCGGCGACTTCAACATCGCGCCCACCGACGCCGACAACGGCGACCCGACGGTCATCGAGGGGGTGACCACCCACGTCTCCCCGCCGGAGCGCGAGGCCTTCGCCGCGCTGGAGTCGGCAGGGCTGGCCGACGTCGTCCGTCCGCTCGTTCCCACCGGCTACACGTATTGGGACTACAAGCAGCTGCGCTTCCCCCGCAACGAGGGCCTGCGCATCGATTTCGTCCTCGGGTCGCACGCCTTCGCCGAGGCCGTGACCGGCGCCGAGATCCACCGGAACGAGCGCAAGGGCGAAGTGCCCAGCGATCACGTGCCGGTGGTCGTCGACCTCGACCTCACGGGCCCCGACGATGACGACGACCGGCCGATGATCTTCGGCTGAGCCCCGCACTTGCGTGAATCGGCTGCTAAACCGGCGGGTTTAGCAGCCGATTCACGCAAGTCAGTGGTCGATGAGCGCGGCGGATGCGAGCGCCTCGAGCTGCGGCAGGACGTCGCGGAGCCCGACGTGGATGCGGCTGTACACCTCGGCATTGAGAATCGTCGTGCCGTCGATGTCACCGGCGCTCACGAAGAACCCGACGGGCAGCACCGCCGCCTGGAAGAACCCGAAGAGTGGCCGGAGCTCGTGCTCGATGACGAGAGCATGGCGCTCCGAGCCCCCCGTCGCCGAGAGGATCACCGGCTTGTTCGCGAGCGCGTACTGATCGATGAGATCGAACAGGTGCTTGAACATGCCCGGGTACGACCCGCGGTACACCGGCAGGGCCGTGACGAGCACATCGGCTCGCTCGATCGCGAGCAGCTCGGCCTCCACTTCGGCGCTGACCTCCTCCCGGCCGGGAGCCGAGGTGAACCCCGGCCCGAGGCGATAGACATCGACCCGGCGCACCGTGATCGGCACGAGCTCGCCCAGTGTCGCGGTGATCAGCTCGGCCACGGCGACCGACTTCGACGGCGCGCTCGGGCTCCCATTCACGACGACCACATCGAGTCGGCGCATCAGGCCGCGCTCCCGACGGTCTCGCGGCGCAGCACCGGGGCGACCTCCGTGCCGATGCGCTCGATCGCGGCCAGGTGCTCGGCCTGCGACATGCCGCCGTATCCGATCTGGAAGACGACGCGGGTGGCGCCGTACGCCGCGCGATAACTCATGAGCTTGTCGATGACCTCCTGCGAGCTGCCCACGAGCAGCGCGCCGGCCGCGGATGCCTGCGCATCGAACGCCGCGCGCGGCAGCGGGAAGCCGGCCCCGCGCTGGTGGTTGTTCTCCATCATCCCGACGCGGAACGAGGGGTACATGATGTCGCGCGCGCTCTGACTCGAGGCGCCGACGTAGCCGTGCGCTCCTACGCTGACACGCAGGCCGCTCACGTCGTGGCCCGCTTCGACCGCCGCGCGCCGGTAGAGCTCGGCAGCAGGCGCGAGGCTGTCGGCCGGGCCGAGCAGCAGGCCCAGCGCCAGCGGGAGGCCGAGGTGTCCGGCGCGTACGGCGGAAGCGACCGTTCCGCCGACTCCCACCCAGATCGGCAGGTCGCCGACCGGCCGCGGCGCGACGTCCAGACCACGCAGATCGCGCGTGTGCCGGCTCCCCGGCCACGTCGACGGATTGAACTCGCGGATCGACAGCAGGGCGTCGAGCTTCTCGCGGTACAGATCTGCGTAGTCGGCCAGGTCGTACCCGAACAGCGGGAACGACTCCAAGAACGACCCGCGGCCGGCGATGATCTCGGCGCGACCGCCGGAGAGCAGGTCGACGGTGGCGAAGTTCTGGAACACGCGCACCGGGTCTTCGGAGCTCAGCACGGTGACGCCGCTGAACAGCCGCACGTGGCTGGTCCGCTGCGCGATCGCTGCCAGCACGACCGGCGGCGCGGAAATGACGAAGTCCGACCGATGGTGCTCACCGACACCGAAGGCATCGAGTCCGACCTGATCGGCCAGCACCGCCTGCTCGAGCACCTCCGTCATACGGGTGTGCGGCGAGGGCATCATTCCGGTGGCCGGGTCGGGCGAGATCTCCCCGAACGTCAGCACGCCGATTTCGAATCCGGGAATCATGGGCGGACCTTTCGTTGTAGATGAAACTTCATCATGTCGCCATAGTAGGTGATCTTTCACCTAACCGGGAGGCACCGCCTAGAATTCCCTTCGTGGCAGAAACGACGAGCCTGGAGCCGGAGGATTGGGCGCTGTGGCGCACGTTCCTGGCGGCCAATGCCCGGCTGACGCTCCAGATCGACCGTCAACTGCAGCAGGATTCGGGCCTCGCGCAGGGGGAGTACGGCACGCTCGCGGCGATCCTCGATTCGACGGCACGCGCGCTGCGCGTCGGCGAGCTCGCGCGCCAGCTGGCGTGGGAGAAGAGCCGGGTGTCGCACCTGATCACGCGGATGGAGCGGCGTGGGCTGGTGGAGAGGGCCGCCAGCGCGGAGGACGGGCGCGGTTCGCTCATCACCGTCACGCCCGCCGGTCGTCGCGCGCTGCTGCGCGCCGTGCGCGGGCACGCGGCCGAGGTGCGTCAGGCGTTCCTGGGCCTGATCCGACCCGACGAACGCGCCGTCCTCGAGCGGGTGCTCCGCCGTCTCGCGACGGGGGATCCGGCCTCGGCAGACGACGCCTGAGACTTTTTCGGCCGCGCTGTCGATTTCGCTCCGCGTCGTTCGACGCGAGAGTAGAGGGCAGCATCCGCACCCCGCAGGCACGCTCGACAGAGCGCAACACAAGGAGCATCCGATGACCAAGTACATGCTGATCATGCGCGGCACCGACGAGACCTACGCCACGTACAAGGACAAGCCCTTCGAGGAGATCATCAACGCCATGGGCGCCTACAACGAAGCGATGATGAACGCCGGCGTGCTGGTCGCGGGCGAGGGGCTCGCCGAGGATCTCAGCACGGCATTCGTCGTCGACTTCTCCGGCGAGGCGCCGGTCGTCACCGACGGTCCCTACGGCGAGACGCACGAGTTGTTCAACGGATTCTGGATGATTCAGGTGTCGTCCCGCGAGGAGGCGATCGAGTGGGCGCGCCGGGCGCCGCTGCACGGACCGGGCAGCAAGCTCGAGGTACGCCGCGTGACCGACGAGTCCGACTTCGCCGACTACTCCGACAACGAGTTCGTGCAGAAGGAAGAGGGCTGGCGCGAGCAGCTCGGAACGAACTGAGATGGACGACGACGTCTCGCGGCGCGTCGCGGCGATCTGGCGCATCGAAGGCGCCCGTATCGTCGCGGCGCTCGCGCGGGTCGTCGGCGATCTGGCGGTCGCGGAAGACCTCGCGCAGGACGCGCTGCTGGCCGCAGTCGAGTCCTGGCCGCGCGACGGCGTGCCCGACAACCCCGGAGCGTGGCTCACCGCCGTCGCCAAGCGCCGCGCGATCGACGGATGGCGCCGGCACGAGCGTCTGGTCGAGCGCTATCGGCTGCTCGCCGCCGACCTCGACGACGTCGCCGACACCGAGTGGGAGCCGATCGAAGACGATCTGCTGCGGCTCGTGTTCGCCGCGTGCCACCCGGTGCTCTCGCGCGAAGCGCAGATCGCGCTCACCCTGAAGGTGGTGGCGGGCCTGGACACGTCCGCGATCGCGCGCATGTTCTTCGTCCCCGTCGCCACGGTGCAGCAGCGGATCGTGCGAGCGAAGAAGGCGCTGTCGGCCGCGCGCGTCCCCTTCGAGGTGCCGGATGCGGCGGAGTGGCCGACACGCGTGGGCGCGGTGCTCACCGTCGTCTATCTCACGTTCACCGAGGGGTACGCCGCCACCTCCGGTGACCGCTGGGTGCGCGGGGAACTCGCTTCCGAGGCGACCCGCCTCGCCCGCATCCTGGCACGGCTCCTGCCGCGGGAGCCGGAGGTGCTGGGGCTCTTGGCCTTGCTCGAGCTGCAGTCGTCGCGCTTCGCCGCGAGAGTGGGGCCCGACGGCGAGTCGGTGCTGCTGGCCGACCAGGATCGCCGCCGCTGGGACCGGTCGGCGATCGCGCGCGGGCGCGAACTCCTGGCGCGTGCGGATGCGGTGGGCAAGGGCCGCGGCAGCTACCAGCTGCAGGCGGCGATCGCCGAGTGCCATGCGGTGGCGCCGAGCGTCGCCGACACCGACTGGGCCCGCATCGTGCTGCTCTACGAAGTGCTCGGCCGCGTCGCGCCGAGCCCCGTCGTCGAGCTCAACCGCGCGGTCGCGGTGTCGATGGCGACGGGACCGGCGAGTGCGCTGCGCATCGTCGACGAGCTCGCGCGCGCGGGGTCGCTGCGCGGCTCGCCGCTGCTGCCGTCGGTCCGGGGGGAGCTTCTCGCGCAGCTGGGCAGGCGCGACGAGGCGCGCGCCGAGCTCGCCGAGGCCGTGCTGCTCACCGCGAACGACCGACAGCGCGCCGTGCTCGAGGGAAAGATCGCCGCACTGCGCTGAGCCGCCCGCTTGCGTGAATCGGCTGCTGAACCCGCGGGTTCAGCAGCCGATTCACGCAAGTCGGGGCGAGTGGCGTCAGTGCACGACGGCCTTGAGGATGACGAGCACGACGCCGAAGAGCGACGTCGTGATCCCACCGAGGACGCGGATGAGCATCGAGGCGCCCCGGCGCCGGAACGCGAGGTAGCCGAGCGTCGCGAGCACGGCGACGCCCGTCCACATCGCGGCCCACCGCGCGAGCAGATCGGGGACGACCTGCAGGGTTCCGAGGAACAGCACGGCGCACGGGATGAGCGCCGACAGCAGGAGGCCCCATGACTCCCGCACGCTGATGCGCAGCGATGCCCGGATGCCGAGCACTCCGCCCTCGTCGATGCCGTGGTGCGCGACCGCTCCGGCGTACACGTGGGCCGCCCAGAAGACGACCACCGTGGCCAGCACGGTCGTGAGCACCTCCCACGAGGAGCCGCCGTAGCGACCCGCGACCACGATCATGCCCGACACCAGCAGCACGCCGTAGATCGCCTGCTCCGACGCGAAGGCCGTGCGGACGATGTCGCGGGGCAGCATGCCCGGTCGGTCATCGGCGGGTCGGTCCACGACCGGAACCGTAGCATCCGCGGCCATCCGGGCGCGCCCGATAGGTTGCCGGTATGGCCTCCCTCACGATCGGCAGATGCCTCGATACCCCCGCGCCGGCGGAGCTGGACCCGGCCAAACTGAATCGTCACACGTTCTGGACCGGCCAGAGCGGGTCGGGGAAGACCTACGCGCTCGGTGTGCTCCTCGAGCAGGTGCTGCTCGCCACGCGGCTGCCCATCGTGGTCATGGACCCGAACTCCGACTTCGTCCGCCTCGGAGAGGTCGAGCCCACGGCGGACACCGCGTCGGCCGACGCGCTGCGAAGCCGCAGCATCCGGGTGCTCGGCGGCGAGGGGGAGCCGCTGAAGATCCGCTTCGTCGACCTCCCGGTGCGCTCGCGCGCCGCGATCATGCAGATCGACCCGGTGACCCAGGCCGAGGACTTCAACGTCGCCCTCCACGTCGGGGCCGAACTGCAGCGCGACGGCACGGGGACAGCGCTGCAGGGGCGGCTGGTGCCGTGGCTGCACGCCCACGAGGAGCCGCAGGTGCGCCGGTTCGCGCGGCTGCTCGAGAACACCGGCGTCGCCGACTGGGACCTGTGGGCATGGGGCGCCCCGGATGCGCGCGCCGTGATCGACGAGGCGCCCGACGCTACGGTGCTCGACCTGGGGTCGCTGACCGAACCCGGCGAGGCCAAGGCCGCGGCGCTCGCGGTGCTCGACCATCTGTGGGCGGACCGACTCCAGAAGACCCCGCGCCTGATCGTGCTCGATGAGGCGCACAACTTCTGCGCGCCCGATCCGGTGACGCCGGTCGATCGGCTCCTCACCGAGCGCATCGTGCAGATCGCCGCGGAGGGGCGGAAGTTCGGCCTGTGGCTCCTGCTGTCGACGCAGCGTCCGTCGAAAGTGCATCCCCAGGCTCTGTCGCAGTGCGACAACGTCGCCGTGATGCGGATGAACTCGCCCCGTGACCTCGCCGACCTCGCTGAGACGTTCGGGTTCCTCCCGCGCGAGCTGCTCGAGCGCTGCGCGACGTCGGCGCAGGGTGAGGCCCTGTTCGGCGGATCATTCGCGCCGGAGCCCGCGTTCGTCAAGATGCGTGATCGCCTGACCGCGCAGGGCGGCAGCGACGTGCCGGTGCCGCTGCGCTGACCCGCCCACTTGCGTGAATCGGCTGCTAAATCGCGGGATTTAGCAGCCGATTCACGCAAGTCACGGTTTGTCAGCCCATCACACCCGTGGTGACGGGAGCGCCGGGGCCGTAACGCAGAAGCAGCACGCCACGATCGCCCGCGACGGGCGGCTCGAGCAGCCGAAGTCCGCGCGCGGGGCCGTCGGCGGGGAAAAGCCGCTTTCCCGACCCCAGCACGAGGGGATACACCCAGAGGTTCAGCACGTCGAACAACCCCTCGGCCACCAGCGTGCGCGCGAACTCGACGCTGCCGATCACGTGGATCCGCTCGTGCCGCTCGCGCAGCGCGGCGATGCCGGCTGCGACGTCGGAGCCGAGGAGGTGCGAGCCCTGCCACGCCAGTTCCGGCTCGCCGCGCGAGGCGACGTACTTCGGCAGGGCGTCGAAGATGCGCGCGATCTCGGCCGCGGGCCCCTCGCCGTAGTGCGGCCAGTACGCCGCGAAGATGTCGTACGTCCGGCGGCCGAGGAGCAGCGCATCCATGCTCCGGATGCCCGCCATCACCTTCCCGCCCACCATGTCGTCGTCGATCGGCGCCTGCCACCCGCCGTAGGCGAAGCCGCCGTCGGGATCCTCGTCGGGGGCGCCCGGCGCCTGCATGACGCCGTCGAGGGTGCTGAACAGGTCGATCTGGATGCGTCCGGCCATGATTTCCTCCCACTCGCAAGATGCTGCGCGTCTCATTGTCCGACGATCGTGGTTCGATTGCGCCATGATCTCTGCGTCCGCGCCTCCTGTCGCCTCGGCGGAATCACGCGATGAGCTCCATGCGCGCCTCCGCCGGTTCCGGACGCCGGCACTTCCCCCGGGGCACGGCTGGGAGCGCGGTGTCGACATCGACCACCTCGCCGGCCGACCTGATGCGGTACTGGGGCGACGGCTACGACTGGCCACGGCACGAGGAGCGCATCCGCTCTCTCCCGTGGGCCATCGCCGGCACCCGCCGTCCGCTGCGCGTCGTGCACGCGCCGTCGGCCGGCGCATCGGTCACCGTGCTCCTCCTGCACGGGTGGCCCGACTCCGTTCTCCGCTTCGAGCGCCTGCTGCCCCTTCTCGCCGACGTCAACGTCGTCGCCCCGGCACTTCCGAGCTTTCCCTTCGCGCTTCAGGTCCCCGAGGGAGGGATGTCGTCACGGGCGATGGCAGGCGTCGTCGCGGACGCCATGCGCGACCTGGGCTACGCCCGCTACGTCGTCTCGGCGGGAGACGTCGGATGCGACGTGGCGGAGGCGCTCGCCGCGGACCACCCGGATGCGGTGGCGGCTCTGCATCTGACCGACGTCTCGCAGTACCACTTCCTCGTCGATCCGCCCGAGGACCTGACAGCTACCGAGCGGGCCTACGCGGAGGGCGGCCGCCGCTGGCAGGCGGAAGAGGGCGGCTACATGCACGAGCAGTCCACGAAGCCGCACACGCTCGCGGTCGCCCTCAGCGACTCGCCGGCCGGCCTGGCGGCGTGGCTCGCGGAGAAGCTCCGCTCCTGGACGGACTGCCACGGCGACGTCGAGGCGGTCTTCTCGCGCGACGAACTGCTCACCTGGATCAGCGCGTACTGGTTCAGCGGATGCATCGGCACGTCGTTCACGCCCTACGCGGAAGGCGGCGCGAAGGACTGGCCGCGCGTCACGGCCCCAGCGGCGTTCACGATCTTTCCGCGCGACCTCGTGAACGCTCCTCGCGAGTTCGCCGAGCGCTTCTTCACGGTCGGGTCCTGGCAGGAGTTCGACCGCGGCGGGCACTTCGCGGCGTGGGAGTGCCCGACGACTACGCGCTCGGCGTGAGGACCGCGATCGGGCTCGCGCGCGCCTCGTAGTCAGCCGCAGCGGTCCGCCCCTCCCCGGGCACTTGCGTGAATCGGCTGCTAAATCTCCCGATTTAGCAGCCGATTCACGCAAGTCGGGCGGGTCAGGCCGCGTCCTCGCCGCCGACGAGCCAATCGATGCGCAGGGAGGCCTCCTCGCCGGGGCCGAGTTCGTGCAGGGGCGACAGGATTTCGAGCTCGATGAGCCACGCATCCGGATGCAGCCCGCCGAGTTCCGGAAGCGGGTCGTGTTGGGGTGACTGCATCCACAGTTCAGCCCGCGAGCCCTGGTCGGGGTAACGCCCGCCGGGGACGGGCGTGAAATGCAGTTCGAGGAGAGTGCGACCGTCCTCCCGATACGCGAGGGAACCGCTGGCCGAGGGGAAGCCGCGCTTGAGGACCCCCGCCACGATCGGGATGACCCTCTCGCGGCCGGAGTGTCGCGCATCCGCCCCGCCACGGTGAGTGCCGAGGTCGATCATCCGTCCATCCTCGACCGAGACCACGGCCTCCGCGGGGACGCCGCCTGCGGACGGCACGGCGATCTGAGCCACCTCCCAGATCGACCACGTCCGTGCGCGATCCGACTCGTTGCGAAACGTCACCGTCTCGGTGAAGGCGCGCCCCGTCGTCCGGATCTCGAACCTCCGCTCGATGCGAAGCCCCGACCGCGGGTCGTACCCGCTGCGCAGGACGACGGCGATCGCCGCCGGCGTCTCGACGCACTCCCAGCTGTAGGCGCCCGCATCCAGGACGGGATCGGGCGGCCCGGCCCACTCCCGCTCGGCGTCGTTCCAGCCCTGCGGCGCCGGCCAGCTCTTGGCTCCGCCGATGTTCGCCCACGTGGTAAAGTCCCCGGTGCCGTCGGGCCACGTCGCGCGCGGGCGCGTCCACACGAGGTCGCCGTCGATGTAGGAGGGATTTCGCCACAGCAGCTCACGATCCCCGGTCACCAGCGACAGCAGCCGACCGCCCACATCCGGGACGAAGGTGAGGGCGAGCTCCGCGGTGCGGATGCGGTAGAGGTCGGGGCCCCCGTCTCGAATCAGATTCTCAATCGTCATCGCGCGAGCCAGGGACGAGCACGACCTTGCCGGTGGCGCCGGCCGCGGCGATCCGGTAGGCCTCATCGGCGTCATCGAGAGGGAGTCGATGGCTGACGACGACCTGCGGATGCAGCCGCTCCGCCGCCAGCATGCGCGCCAGATCCTCCATGCCCTGGAGAGAGGTGACCCACGACGCGGTGATGGTGAGGTGCTTGTGCAGCAATGAATCGGAGACCTCGGTCTCGAGACTTCCCCCCTCACCGAGCAGCGCGACGCGACCCCATTCGGCGGCGGACTGGATCGCCGTCGACCTTCCGGGCGCACTGCCGGACGCGTCGACTGTCACATGGCAGCCGACTCCGTCGGTGAGGCGCAGCACGTTGTCGACAGTGTTCGCGTCGGCGAGGACGACATCGTCGACGAGGCCGGTCGTGCGCACGAAGGCGACACGCTCGGGGCTGCGCTCGACGCCGATGACACGACGCGCGCCCAGCATGCGCCCGATCATGGCTGCGGCCAGTCCGACCGGCCCCAGTCCGACGACGAGCAGATCCTCGCCGCCACGAATGCCTGCGCGCATCACGCCTTCGTACGCCGTGCCGAACCCGCAGGCGATGAGGGCACCGTCGACGTGAGTGAGCGGAGCAGGCAGCGGTACGCAGGTCGATTCGGATGCCACCACGAAGTCCGCGTGCCCGCCGTCGCGCTGCCATCCGTAGGCCTTGCGGCGTGCGGGATCCGAGCAGCTCACGTAGTAGCCGGCACGGCAGTTGCGGCACTGTCCGCATCCGTGGATGTGATAGACGATCACGTCGTCGCCCACGGTGAAACGGGTGACGCCCTCCCCGACGGCGACGATGCGGCCGCTGGGCTCGTGACCGGCCACCACGCCCTGGTAGGCGGGGCGTCCATCGAGACCCTTATGCGTCTTGTACCCGTGGTAGATGTAGCTCAGGTCGCTCCCGCAGATGCCCGACGCGCCGACCCGCACGAGCACCTCTCCCGCGCCCGGGACGGGCACCGGGAGATCGCGCACGATGGCGGTGTCGTCCCCGGGCAGGTACACGCCCCGCATGGTCTGATCGCTGTCGGTACTCATTCGTCGCCCCGTGCCTTTCCCCGCCGTGAGAGCGTGACGTTCAGAAGGACCGCGGCGACGATGATGACGCCGCGGATGACGTTCTGCAGGAACGAGTTCACACCGAGGAGAACGAGCCCGTTGCCGATGAGCGTGATGAACAGCACCCCGAGGAAGGTCCCCACGAGCGAACCCCGCCCGCCGGCCATCGCGGTGCCGCCGATGACGACGGCGGCGATGACGTCGAACTCCAGGCCGTTGGCGGCCCCGGCGTTGCCCGAACCCAGCCGCGCGGCCAGAAAGATGCCGCTGATCGCGGCGAGCAGCCCCATCGTCGAGAAGATGAGGATGCGTACACGGGTCACCTTGATCCCGGCGAGGCGGGCGGCCGCGGCGTTGCCGCCGGTGGCGAACACCGACCGGCCGTACGCCGTGCGGCGTGCGATGAAGCCGAAGAGCAGGAACGCGAGGATCATCGCCCACGCGGGGGTCGGGATGCCCAGCAGCGATCCGTTGAGCATCGCCATGATCGGGTCGTCCTCGGGAAGCGGCACCGGGATGGCGTCGGTCCAGAACTGTCCGATCCCTCGCAGCACGCTCCACAAGCCGAGCGTGGCGATGAAGGACGGCACCGCCCACCGCGCGCGCAGCACCCCGGCGAGCGTGCCCCATGCGATCGCGGCGAGCATCGTGATGACCATCGCCACCAGCGTCGGCAGCCCCCAGTTCGTCATCGCCTCCGCGAGGATCACCGACGACAACGCGACCGCGGGGCCCACGCTCACATCGATCTCGCCGGCGATGATCACGAGGGTCATGCCCGTCGCGGCGATACCGATGATCGCAGCCTGTCGCAACAGACCCACCTGGTTGTTCAGCGACAGGAAACCGGTCGCGGTGGCTCCCAGCACGACGTACAGGACGACGATCGCTGCCAGCAATCCGACGATGTTCACGAGCGTGGTGTTCGCGGTCAGGCTCCCCCAGAGCCGTCGCGTGCGGGTTTCCTCCCGGACGGAAGCGGCCGTGGTCATGATTCCTCCTGGACGGGCGACGACGACATCGCCGCTTCGAGTAGCTCGGACAGGACGATCTGCCCGCCGGTGAATTCGCGCTGGATGGTGCCGTCGCGGAGCACCAGGACGCGGTCGCAGCACAGCGGCAGCTCCTCCAGCTCGCTGGAGACGAAGATCACCGCCTTGCCCGCGTCGGCGACGGCGCGCATGATCGCGTAGATCTGGGCCTTCGCTTCCACATCGACCCCCCGCGTGGGCTCGTCCAGCAGCAGCACCCCCGCGTCGGCGTGCAGCCACCGGGCGATGACGGCCTTCTGCTGGTTGCCGCCGCTGAGCGTCGAGATCGGGCGGGACAGGTCGTCTGCCTTGATCCGCAGCCGCTCAGCGAGCCTTCCGCTGGCCTCGCGGATGCGGGCCTGCGACAGCGCGCCGCGCCTCGAGACGGCGCGGTAGTCGGACATGACGATGTTCTCGTCGATGCCGAGGTTCATGAGCGCGCCCTCGCGCTTGCGGTCCTCCGGCGTGAGCGCGACTCCGCGCCGCCTCATGGTCTCGGCACGCACGGCCCGGACCGGTTTGCCGTCGATCTCGATGGCCCCCGCGCTGAACGCGTCGAAACCGGCGACGGCCCGGAGCAACTCGGTACGGCCCGAGCCGAGGAGGCCGGCGATGCCGAGGATCTCACCGCCGCGTGCCGAGAAGCTCACGTCGCGGAGCTTCGGCTCGGCAGTCAGCCGCGTCACCGCCAGCCGCACCGGGCCGGCGGCCGACTCCGCTGCATCCGGTCGCTGACTCTCCGGGTCGGACCCGATCATGAGTCTCACGATGGCCGCAGTGGAGTACTCGCGGATGTCGACAGTCTCGACCACGCGTCCGTTGCGCATCACGGTCGCGGAATGCGCGATCTGCCGGATCTCGTCCATGCGGTGACTCACGTACAGCACAGCGACGCCGCTGTCGGCGACGCGCCGGACGGCAGCGAGAACGAGCTCGACCTCGGCCGTGGCGAGGGCGCTGGTCGGCTCGTCGAGGATGAGGAGGGCCGGATCGTTCTCGAGGGCGCGGGCGATCTCGACGATCTGCTGCTGAGCGAGCGTCAGGGAGCCGGCGAGCGCGTCGGGGTCGATGTCCAGCCCGAGGCCGGAAAGCACCTCCCGCGCTCGCCGCGCCATGCCAGGCACATCGATGCCGACGCGGGCCCGTGGCCAACGCCCGAGGAAGAAGTTCTCCGCGACGGTCATGTCGGCGACGAGGCTCAGCTCCTGATAGCACGTGGAGACACCGCGGTCCGTGGCCTCTCGCACTCCCCCACTGCCCAGCGGGGTTCCTGCGATCAGCACCTCACCGGAGGTGGGCACCTCCACACCCGACAGCAGGCGGATGAGGGTCGACTTGCCGGCGCCGTTCTGACCCAGCAGAGCGCGCACCTCACCGCGCCGCAGCTCGAAGTCGACGTCGGCGAGGGCGACGACGCCCGGGTATTCCTGGGTGACGCCGACGGTGCGCGCGATGACGTCCCCGTCGACGCGCGGCGATTGCGTGGTCATGCTACTTCTCTCTCAGAAGGATGGATGTGGGCGGGGAGCGCCGGGCGCCCCCCGCCCCGAGCTCACGGCAACCCGTCGGGGTGCGTCTCGAGCCATTCTGCAGCGGTGTCCGGGTACCAGAGGGTGATGGGCGCCTCGACCGTTTCGGCAGCCTCGCCCGACCCGTCCAGCGCCTTCTCGACCGCCGCCCACGCGAGCTTGCCCACCTCGAGGCCTGAGATGTCCACGACGGCCTTGAGGATGTCGCCCTTTTCGAGCTCGGTCGCGATCTCGGTCGTCATGTCAGACCCGAAGACGAGGATCTGGCCGGCCTTGCCCGCGGTGGAGACGGCCTTGTAGGCGCCGATCGTGGCCCCGCCCGCCTCGCCGTACATGCCGTTGATCTCCGGATTGGCGGTGAGCATCTGCTCGGCGACGGTCACCGCGCGGTCGACCTCGGCGCCCTCCTGGTTGGCCACGATCGTGGCCTCCGGAAGCCCCGCCTCGAGCGCGTCCTGGAATCCCTGCAGGCGCAGCTTGCACACCTCGTACTGTTCGCAGTTCACGACGCCGACCTTCGGGGCGGTGATGCCCGCATCCGTGAACGCCGTGACGGCCGCCTCGCCCAGTTGCGCGCCGAAGCTCACCGGGTCCCCGATGACGTAGGCGCTCACGTACTTCTCGGTGGCCTCGTCGTTGACGCACGTGTTGTAGCAGATGACGGGGATTCCGGCGTCGTAGGCCTGCTTGATCGCCGGCACGCTGCTGTCGGCGGATGCGGCCGAAATGATGATGGCGTTCACCCCGGAGGACACGAGCGTGCTCATGAACTCGCTTTCCTTGGCGACGTCGCCGCCCGGGTTCGTCTCGATGAACTTGACGTCGAACCCACTCTCGTCGGCGGCCGCCTCCACGCCCGCCTTGACTCCGCCGTAGTAGCCCTGGGAGTCGAGGTAGATCGCGCCGATGCGCAGTGCCTGACCCTCTTCGATCGGGGCAGCCGGTCCGCCGCCGTCAGGGGTGCCGGTAGAACAGCCCGCGAGGACGGTGATCGCCGCTGCGGCGGCGGCGATCAGTCCGATGCCGCGCCTGCGTGTCGTGCTGGTCATGATTGCCTCTCTCTCGGATGTTCCGGACGACTGCTCAGTCGCCCGGTATCGACGGCATCGTCGCCGTCGAACGTCGCAATGGCGGCGAGCGCCGCCTGCAGCTCCTTCACCTCGTCGTCGTGCGCGCGCTGCGGATCGTCGACGAAGAGCAGCATGTTGGGCAGGCTCGTGGCGAAGAAGTCGATCTCGACCCTGCTCTGTGCCAACTCGTCGGCGTGGCGTACGAGCTCCGCCCGCAGTTCGCTCGCCCGAGCGTGATCGCCCAGGCGACGGAGCGCCACGATAGCCGACACCGTCCGGATGCTGTACGCCTGGTCTCGCATACCTGCGAAGTCGCTGACGGCCGACGCCGCTTTCTGCCACTCCTGCCGCGCCGCCTCGGTCGCCCCCTGCGCATCGAGCGCGTCGCCCAGTGCCAGATGAAGCGGGGCGGGGTTGGCCAGCGGGTGGCGCGCCTCACCGAGGAAAGCAGGTGGGTCGATCGCAGCTCGCAGGTAGCTCTCCGCCGCGCCAGGATCCGCGCTGTCGGCGGCCAGTCGCGCGTTCACCCGCTCCCACGCACCCAAGACGCGGCCCTCGCCGCCCTCCCACGGCTGAAAGCTCCGCGTGGCGAGAAGCTCCAGAGCCTCCGGCGCACGTCCGAGCTCGGTCAGCAGCTCGGCGAGCGTGACGGTGAGGTCGTCGCGCTGCGACACCACGCCGGGTCGCTCGAGCAGGCGCGCGGCCCGAACGGCGGGATGGTCGCCCCGCCGAGCCGACAGCTCGTCGTATTCGTACCAGAGCTTGGCGTCGTCGGGTGCGAGAGCGAGCGCGGCGCGATAGTGCCCGGCTGCGCTCTCGGAGTCCGCGCGCACGTTGTACGACGCGACGCCCAGGTTGCGGTGGAGGACGACCCGGAGCTCGTCGTCGCTCGTCAGGGTCAGCGCCTGCTCCCACAGCGCGATCGCCTCGTGGCGCCGGCGGCGGTCGTACAGCCAGTGGCCGCGGAGCGCCAGCGCCGCCGGTACGTTCCCAGCAGCGCTCAGCGCCGCGAGGTCCTCCCGTCGCGAGGGCAGGCACCCGGTCGTCTCGAGCGCGCCGGCGCGCACGCGCTCGGCCTCCGCCTCGGGGATGCGGCCCTGCCGTTCGAGCAGGAACGCCCGATGGAAGGCGACCAGGGGGCCGACGGCCACCTGCCCTACCGGCCGGTCGGCGTCGGACGCCTCGGCCAGATCGAGCACGCGCAGCGCATCGTCGTCGAAGCCCGCCCCGGCATATTCCAATGCGACATCCAGCAGGATGGGGGCGTCGGCGGTCATGGGCAGCCCAGCAAGATCGCGTGCCCACTGGTCGAGCGGGTCGCGCTCCAGGACGTCGGCGACGGTGGCCTCCGTCCCGACGTGGCGGAGGATCCGTGCGCGCAGGCACGCCGCCTGGTGGTGGTCCCGGTCGGTGATCCGGTCCAGCGCGCGAAGCGCTTCGTCCCATCTCCCCCGCCGCGACGCAAGGCGAGCGAGCGCCCACGAAGAGGCGTCACGCCACCGCACATCCCACGCCGCGCGGCCGAGGCGCTCCCGCGCCCCCTCATCGTCCCCGACGGCGATGAGGGCGAGACCGAGCCGGTAGAGCCCCTCACCGTCGAGCGGCGTGGGAGTCCATTCCGTCTGACGCTCGACCGCCGTCGTGAGGTGCGCGACCGCGGTCTCGAAGTCGGCGACCTCGTATGCGCGAGCACCCAGCGCGATATGCGAGCCGGTGTGTCCGGGATCCCGTGCGAGGGCCTCCTGCCAGTACGGATCGGGCATCCGCGTCGCGTGGCGGTACTGCTCGAGGTAGCGTCCGATCAGGTACAGCGCCTCGACACCGCCGACGTCCTCGGGGCGCGGCGGCGCAACGGCCGCCGACCGCGTCTGCGGCGCGGGCTCGCGGCGCGCGACGCGCAGCACCTCGGTATCGCCGTCGAAGAGGGTCGCCTCGAACGGCGCGACCCCATCGAGCTCGCGCAGAAGCGGGGCCCCGGGCTCGATGTCCACCGTCTCCGCCAGAACCTCGCGTTCGGCCGCGTCGCGCACGCGCACACGCACGCGCACGCGTTCCGTCGCGGCGATCCCGAGCCGCCGCCCGTGCACCGAGGCCGCCAGTCGCGTGGTCGCCGCCTGCACCGGTCCGATCTGCTGGATCGGATACCAGTACTGGCTGAACGTCTTGGTCTCGCCCGGGGCCAGCCAAGCGAAGTCGGGCTGGTTGTCGGTGTAGACGCCTGCCATGAGTTCGATGTACGGTCCGTCGCCGTCGGTGAGGTTCCGCTCCCACGCCTCGCCGAACCTCGAGTTGCCCCACGTCCACTGCTTCTTGCCCGGGGCGATGTGGCGGTCGGCCCAGTGCACGAATCCGGCGTGACGTCCGTGGTCGTAGCCGCCGAAGAAGTCGTCGCCGGTGGACAGCACCATGTAAGACGTCGGCACCGGGATGTTGCGCCACCAGTCCAGCCGATCGCCGTCGTCGTGGTCGTTGTGCCGACGAGCGGGGTAGTCGACTCCGTAATACCGGTGCGCGTGCGGGAAGGGTGTCACGGCCCGGCGGGCGTGATCGGCGACGAGGGTCACATCCTCGGGGAAGAACGACTGGTAGTCGTCGTTCACCGCGGCGGCCACATTCGCCCACCAGAGGAAGGTCTGGGGCACATCCGTGCGGTTGTACAGGCGCACGCGAGCCTCGATCAGCGCACTGTCGGGGCGCAGGCGGATGCCGTGCATGCCCTTCATGCGCGCGAACGGGTCGTGATCGGAACACCACACCGTCACCGAGCCGTCCGCCTCCCTCTCGATCTCCACGTCGGTCGGGAGGAAGGTGGCGGGCCGGTGATGCTGCGGCCAGTTGAACTCGACACCGCCGGCGATCCAGGGCCCGGTCAGACCGACGAGCGCGGGCTTGATGACGTTGTTGCGGTAGAAGATGTCGTATCCGGCGGCCTTGTCGTACGCGATGTGGATGCGTCCACCGAGCTGCGGAAGGATGACGATGCGCAGCCACGCGTTCTCGAGGTGCACCGCGTCCCAGGAGTAGGGCTCGGGAGTGGGGGAGATGCGCTCGTGGAACGGCAACGGATAGACCCGGCCGCTCGAGCCCTGGTACACGCGGGCGTCGAAGAAGGAGGGGAAACGGTCGGGCTGCTCCGGCAGGTAGCTATCGATGACGAGCGGCTCTCGCCACGCGGCCACGGGGTCAGACGCGACGGACGCGGGAGCATCCGGCAAATCGATCACCGAAGCATGGCTGGACTCCACCCTGAGCATTCCTCCACGCTAGAGCGGTGCCAATTCCCGTGGAATGGCCGATCTGATCGAGATACCTGGACAAAACAATGACTCCGACGCATCATGAGACGTGACGATCAGCGATGGTTTCCCCGGGCAGCGCCTGCACGTGCTCCCTCGCCCCGTCGTGGCCGATGCGCTCACCCGGCCCGGTACGTCGCACCTCGTCGCGACCGACAGCGGGTATTTCCCGCATGCGCGAGCGCACGGGATGACGCGCACCTCGGGTATCGATCAGGCGATCGTCATCGCCTGCACCAAGGGAGCGGGGTGGTGCGAGATCAAGGGCGTTCGCCACGAAGTGGGGCCCGGGAACGTGGTGATCCTTCCGCCGCACGTCCCGCATCGCTACGGTGCCGACCCGGCCGACCCGTGGACGCTGTGGTGGCTCCACGTGGAGGGTCGCGATCTTCTCGAGTTCCTCCATGAGGCCGGCATGACCGCCGACGCGCCGGTGCGTTCCGTGTCGGATGTGTACCGAGTGGTCACGCTCATCGAGGAGGTCGTCGCCCGCATGGCCAGGGACTCGACGCGGGAGAGCCTCGTCGCCGCATCCGGTGCCGCGTGGCACCTGATGGCGGTGCTGTCCTCCGATCGGGTTTCTCAGTCGCCCCGGGCGGCGGCGGTGGAGAATGCACGGGAGTACCTTCGCTCTCACGTGGCTCAGCGCGTCAGTGTCGCCGACCTCGCCGCGCTCAGCGGTATGAGCGCGTCGCACTTCGCCGCACTGTTCCGCAAGCACGCCGGTGTCGCGGTCCTTCAGTTCCACACTCAGCTGCGCATGGATCGCGCTCGAGCGCTGCTGGACACCACTGACCGGACGGTCGCGCAGATCGCCGAGGATGTCGGCTACGACGATCCGTTCTACTTCTCACGGATCTTCCGCAAGACCCACGGCGTCGCTCCGCTGGAGTACCGGCGCCAGCACAAGGGGTGACCCCCCGTCACTTGCGTGAATCGGCTGCTAAATCTCCCGATTTAGCAGCCGATTCACGCAAGTCGGGCGGGTCAGGCCGCGCGGGCCTCGCTGAGCTCCCCGGCGGGGACATAGCGCCGGATCAGGCCGGTGAACGCGTCGAGGTAGGACCGGAGGAAGGCCGCCGTCGTCTCGTCGGTGACCTCGCCGGCGTCGGTGAACAGGCCGGGGTGCGACTGGACGAAGCCCTCGGGCTGCCCGAGCGTCGGTGCGTTGTAGTGGCTCAGGATCGCCTTGAGATGCTGCTGCGCGGCGGCGGTGGAGATGGGTCCGCCCGAGGTCCCGATGACGGCGGTCGGCTTGCCGTCGAAGGACGTCTGCCCGTACGGCCGGGCGCTCCAGTCGAGGGCGTTCTTCAGCACGCCCGGGATCGAGCGGCTGTACTCGGGGGTCACGATGATCACACCGTCGACATCCGCGATCGCCTGCTTGAAGTCGCGCGCGACCTGCGGGAAGTCGGCGTCGTGATCGGGCGAATAGAACGGGAGGTCCGTGATCGGGATCTCGACCAGGGTCACGTGATCGGGCGCCACAGACTCCAGCGCCTTCGCTAGACGCCGGTTGATGGACGTGCTCGAGATGCTGCCGACGATGTATCCGATGGTGAACGAGGTCACAGAGAACATTCCTTTCGCGGGGAACCAGGGTCACCGACGTCAACGCCGCCACCGCCGATCTATTCCCGCGCATGTTTCTCTCTCCCCCGGGAGACGGATGCGGCATCACGGCGCCCGCCCGTAGCGTTGGAGGCATGGCCCCGCTCTCTTCCGCGCAGCAGCGCGCCGACATCGCTTTGGCGGCGGTGCTGTTCGTCGGCGCGCTCCTCAGCGCCGTCCTGTCGGCCGTCGCGGGCATCTACGGTGCGGAGCAGGCCGACCTCGCGTGGGCCGTGGCCTATGCGTTCGTCCTCGCCGTGCCGCTCGCGCTGCGGCGGCGGTGGCCCGCCACCGTGGCGGTCGTCGTCTCGGTGGCCTACTTCGCGGCCGTCACCCTGCGCGTTCCCGAGCTGTACGCCGGCAACATCGCGATGTTCATCGCCCTGTACACGGTCGGTGCGTGGTCGGAGAACCGCCGACGCGCGATGATCGTGCGCGTCGCCATCATCGCCGCCATGTTCGTGTGGCTCACCGTCATCATGTACCAGGATGCGACGCTGCCGGCCGACCAGCTCGAGGACGGCGGCATGTCGCGCGTCGGCGCGTTCTCCCCCTACGTCGCCTACTCGCTGCTGATGCTCCTCATCAACGTGCTGTACTTCGCCGGCGCCTACTACTTCGGCGAGCGCGCCTTCGCGCAGCGCACGGCTCGCTCCGCGCTCGAGGAGCGAACGGCCGAGCTGGAGCGCGAACGCGAGGTCACCGCCGCGCAGGCCGTCGCGCTCGATCGCGTGCGCATCGCACGCGAGCTCCACGATGTCGTCGCTCACCACGTGTCGCTCATGGGCGTGCAGGCGGGAGCCGCACGGGCTGTCATGGCAGCCGATCCGGCGCAGGCCGGCGGCATCCTCGAGGGTGTCGAATCGTCGGCGCGCGACGCGCTGGGCGAGCTGCGACACCTCCTCGAGACCCTCCGCACCCCCGACGCCGGCCCCGACACCGGAAGCGCCCCGTACGGGCTCGCGGCGCTTCCCGCGCTCGTCGAGGAGGCGGATGCGGCGGGTCTCGCTACCACGCTCACCGTCGTCGGCGAGCCGTCGGCGGTGCCCGATCTGGTGCAGTTGAACCTCTTCCGCATCGCGCAGGAGGCCCTGACGAACGCCCGCCGTCACGCCGGCCCGGATGCCACCGCCGATGTGCGCGTGCGGTACGGCGCCGGGGCGATCGAACTGGAGGTCTCGAACACCGGCCGGGTCGGACCGGCACGCCCTGGGCTCGGGCAGGTGGGGATGCGCGAGCGTGCCGCCGCCTCGGGCGGAACGATCGAGATGGGCCCGCGGCCTCGCGGCAGCGGCTACCTCGTCCGCACGCGCATCCCGCTTCCCGAGCGGACCGTCGCCGATGCCTGAGATCCGCGTGCTGCTGGTGGATGACCACGCGATGATGCGCGCCGGATTCCGCACGATCTTGTCGGTGCAGGACGACATCACCGTCGTCGGCGAGGCAGCGACCGGCGCGGAGGCCCTCACCGCCGCATCCGCGTTGCACCCCGACGTCATCTGCATGGATGTGCAGATGCCCGACATGGACGGCCTCGAGGCCACGCGCCGCCTGTCGGCCGACCCCGGCAACGACGCCGCCGTCCTGATCGTGACGACGTTCGATCGCGACGACTACCTCTTCGCCGCCCTCGCCGCAGGCGCGAGCGGATTCTTGTTGAAGAACGCCGGCCCCGAGGAGCTGGTGTCGGCCGTGCGGGTCGTCGCGAGCGGCGACGCCCTCCTCGCCCCGGAAGTGACCCGGCGCGTGATCGAGCGGTTCGCGGGCGGCGCCGCGCCGGCGGCATCCGCGCCCCCGCTGCAGCTGGCCGATCCGCTCACCGACCGCGAAGCGGAGGTGCTCCGCCTCATGGCGGAGGCGCTCAGCAACGCCGAGATCGCCGCGCGCCTGTACATCGGCGAGGCGACAGTGAAGACGCACGTGTCGAACGTGCTGCAGAAGCTCGGGGCCCGCGACCGCGTGCAAGCGGTCGTGCTCGCCCACCGCTCGGGCCTGGCGTAGTCGCCCTTCGTCTCGGTCGCTGCGCTCCCTCGCTCAGGGACCGGTGCGCCGAGCGAGAGCGCGCGCACCCCGGACGCGGAGCGAGCGCGCGGGTCCCGGGCGCTGAGCGCGCACCCCGGACGCTGAGCGAGCGCAGCGAGACGAAGCGCCTCCCCCGCTCGACGGAGGCGGCGAACCCACCCGGGGAGGGATGCCTCCTCGCCCCCGCGTCCGTAGCGTGAGAGCACGCGATCCAAGGAGGAGACGTGCTCGAACTGAGCGGCATCACCAAGAGCTACGGCGGACGCCGCGTGCTCGACGACGTCGGGTTCACCGTCGCCGACCGGCGCCTCACCGGCTTCGTCGGCGGCAACGGCGCCGGCAAGACCACGACGATGCGCATCGCGCTCGGCGTGCTCGCCAAGGACGCGGGCTCGGTGCGCCTGGACGGCACCGAGGCGACCACGGCCGATCGGCGGCGCTTCGGCTACATGCCGGAGGAGCGCGGCCTGTACCCGAAGATGAAGGTGGGCGAGCACATCGCCTACCTCGCGCGGCTCCACGGCTACAGCAAAGCGGATGCGACCCAGAACGCTGAGGCGCTCCTCGACCGGCTCGGGCTGTCCGAGCGCCTGGGCGACTACGTCGAAACGCTGTCGCTGGGCAATCAGCAGCGCGCGCAGATCGCGGCAGCGCTCGTGCACGAGCCCGAGGTCCTCATCCTCGACGAGCCGTTCTCCGGACTCGACCCGCTCGCGGTCGACGTCGTCGCGGGCGTGCTGCAGGAGCGCGCGGCATCCGGAGCAGCCGTGCTTTTCTCATCGCACCAGCTCGACGTCGTCGAGCGCCTCTGCGACGACCTCGTCATCATCGCCGACGGCACGATCCGCGCCGCGGGCTCCCGCGACGCCCTGCGCGCCGAGCACTCCGGCCGCCGCTACGAGCTCGTCTCGCGCGGAGACGCCGGCTGGGTGCGCGAGCAGCCCGGCATCGACGTGGTCGACTTCGACGGCGGCTACGCGCTCTTCGACGCCACCGACGACGAGGCCGCGCAGCGGGTGCTGCGCCGCGCCGTCGACCGCGGAGACGTCGCGAGTTTCGCCCCGCAGCATCCGACCCTCGCCGAGATCTTCAAGGAGGTCATCGCATGAACGCCCCCCGAACCTCCCCCTCCGAACTCCAGGGCGTATGGCTCGTCGCCGAGCGTGAGATCGGCTCGAAGCTGCGCAGCAAGGCGTTCGTCATCTCGACCGCCATCCTGCTGCTGGTCGCCCTCGCCGCCGTCCTGTGGGGCGGCTTCGCCGCGAACTCCGGCGGAGACGGCACGCCGGTCGCCGTCACGAGCGCGACCGAGGCCGATGTGAAGGGCGTCGACGGGCTCGACGTCACCGTCGCCGACAGCGCGGATGCCGCCACCGCCCTCGTCGAAGACGGCACCGTCGATGCGGCCCTGCTCCCCGATGACTCCACGCCGTTCGGGTACAAGATCGTCGCCGACGACAGCGTCCCGAGCGGTCTGATGGCGGCGCTCAGCCAGTCGCCGCCGGTGGAGCTCCTCGACCCCGACGGCGCGACCGACGGGATCCTCCGCTACTTCGTCGCGCTCGGGTTCGGCATCGTCTTCCTCATGGCGGCCTCGACGTTCGGCTCGACGATCGCGATGAGCGTGGTCGAGGAGAAGCAGACGCGCGTCGTCGAGATCCTCATCTCGGCCATCCCCGTCCGCACCCTTCTGGCCGGAAAGGTCGTGGGCAACACCATCCTGGCGATGGCGCAGATCGCCGCCCTCGCCGCGATCGCCGTGGTCGGCCTGTCGGTGACCGGGCAGTCCGCGGTGCTGGCGGGGCTCGGTGCACCACTGGTGTGGTTCGCGGTGTTCTTCTTCTTCGGCTTCGTGCTGCTGGCGTCGCTCTTCGCCGCGGCGGGAGCGATGGTCTCGCGCCAGGAGGACATCGGCTCCACCACGACGCCGCTGACGATGCTCATCATGGTCCCGTACTTCCTGGTGATCTTCTTCAACGACAATCCCCTCGTGCTCGGCATCATGTCGTACGTGCCGTTCTCGGCACCGGTGGGGATGCCGCTGCGTCTGTACCTCGGCACCGCCCAGTGGTGGGAGCCGGTGGTGTCGCTGATCCTCCTCATCGCGACGTGCGTCGCGGCGATCTGGGTGGGCGCACGCATCTACCGCAACTCGCTCCTTCGGATGGGGGCGCGCGTGAAGCTCGCCGAGGCCCTGCGCGGCTGACGACACACACGGGGAGGCGCACGGGTTCCGGGCGCCTCCCCGTCGCGTCGCTAGGGTGAAGCCATGGCGGCGGATGCAGAGACCACGACCTTGATCATCCTCGGAGCATCCGGCGACCTCACGTCGCGACTGCTCCTCCCGGCTCTCGGGCAGCTGATCGCCCGGGAGTCCTCCCGCAGCATCCGGCTGCGCGGGGCGGGGATCGAGGAGGTCACCGACGACGCGTGGCGCGACATCGTGCGGACGGCCTTCGCGACGACCGACACCGCGTCGGCGTTCGACGCGGTGTCCGACACGACCTACACGCAGGCCGACATCACGTCGGAGGCCGACCTCAAGGCACTTCTCGACGGGAACGAGGGCCGCGTCGCCCTGTACTTCGCCGTGCCACCGGGGATCGCCGTGAAGGCATGCGAGGCGCTGACCCGCGTCGACGTGCCCGAGGGCCTGATCCTGGCTCTGGAGAAGCCGTTCGGCAGCGACGAGGCCAGCGCGCACGAGCTCAACGAGACGCTCGTGAAGATCGTGCCCGAGGCCCAGATCTTCCGCATCGACCACTTCCTCGGCCGTTCCACCACGCTCAACCTGGTCGGCGTGCGGGTCGCGAACCGGCTCATCGAGCCCGTGTGGTCGGCGGAGCACATCGAGTCCGTGCTCATCCGGTACGACGAGACGCTGGGACTGGAGGGCCGGGCGGGTTACTACGATCACGCCGGTGCCCTCATCGACATGATCCAGAGCCACCTGCTGCAGGTGCTGGCGATCCTCGCGCTCGAGCCCCCCGCGTCGCTCGACGAGAAGGACTTCCGGGATGCCACGGCAGCGGTGCTGCGCGCCACGCACCTGTGGGACGACGACCCGAAGACCTCGTCGCGGCGCGCCCGCTACACCGCCGGCACCATCGACGGGCGGCAGCTCCCGTCTTACGTCGACGAACCCGGCGTGAACGCGGCCAACAACACCGAGACCCTCGCGGAGATGACGGTGGAGGTACGCACGGAGCGCTGGGCCGGTGTGCCGATCACGCTGCGCTCGGGCAAGGCGCTCGACGACGCCGACCGCGAGGTCATCATCCGGTTCCGCCCGGTGCGCCACCTTCCCGACGGGCTGACCGGCAGCATGGCGCCGTCGGTGCTGCGCTTCTCGCTCGGCCCCGACCGGGTCGCTCTCGAGCTCAACCTCAACGGCGGCGACGACCCGTTCGAACTGGAGCGCGCCTCCCTTCGTGCCGATCTCGGCGACGGCGCCCTGAAGGCCTACGCCGAAGTGCTCTCCGGAATCCTCGACGGCGACGCCACGCTCGCCGTGCGCGGCGACGCGGCCGAGCAGTGCTGGCGCATCGTGCAGCCCGTCCTCGCCGCGTGGCGCAGCGGCGACGTCCCCCTGGACGAGTACCCCGCCGGCACGGACGGCCCCGGCACCTGGCCGAAGCACCCCGACGGGGTGCTCGCCGTCGACTGAACCGCTCCCGGCGCGTCAGCCCGGCGCGCTCTCGCGGAACACGATCGTGAAGTCGACCGTGCGGCGCCGCTGGTCGTCGATCGGACCGCCCATGCGGTCCGTCAGCAGGTCGAGGGTCTCGGAGACGAGCGCGGCGGTGTCGGCTGCGACGCTCGTCAGCGACGGCACGGTGCTCGCGGTGAGCTCGATGGCGTCCCATCCGATGACGGCGACGTCGGTGGGGACGTCCAGGCCCGCCAGCCGGAGCGCCCGCAGGGCGCCGAGAGCGGCGAGGTCGTCGCGGCAGAGCAGCGCGTCCAACTCGAGTCCTGCCGCGAGCGCGTTCGTCAGGGCCTCTTCGCCACCTCTCGCGTCGCCCCGCTCGCGCGGAACGAGGAGCGCGTCGTCGCGGCGGATGCCGGCACGGTCGAGGGCGCGCGCGTACCCTTCGAGCCGGAGTGCGGATGTGCGACCGACGGCGCCGATCTCGTGCCCGAGGAACGCGATGCGGCGCCGTCCGAGGACGTCGATCAGATGCGTGACGGCGGCATCGGCGGCGGCGACGTTGTCGATGGCGACGTGATCGGTTCCCGGCGGCGGCGGGTCTTCGCCGAGGAAGACGACGGGAGCGTCGCGGTCGAGGCGGTCGAGCTCGGAGGACGACAGCGCCTGCGGGTACAGGATGACGCCGTCGACGAGACCCACCTCGCGGTCGTGCAGCGCCGAGCGCTCGCCCTCCGCCGTCCCGCCGGTCTCCTCCAGCAGGAGGCGATAGCCCCGCTCCGCGCTGATGCGGGCGAACGCGTGCGCCAACTCCGCGAAGTAGGGCCGTCGGAGGTCCGGGATCGCCAGCGCGAGCATCCCCGACCGGCCGGTGGCGAGGCGCCGGCCCGAGAGGTTCGGGCGGTAGCCGAGGGCGTCGATCGCGGCCTGGACGCGCTCGCGCATCGCGGGGCTCACATGCCGGTAGCCGCGGACGACGTTGGACACCGTCTTCATCGACACGCCGGCCTGCGTCGCCACATCCTGCAGCGTCGCCCTCGGCCCCCTCACCCCGTCAGACTAGCCGCTTGACGATGATTTACAGCGCTGTAAAATATGCGGATGAGCCCCGCGACGTCGCACCCCTCTCTGTCCGCTCGCGCCGCCGAGGTGCCGCGGGCCTCGCGGCAGGACGGCGCCTACCCCCGCCCTCAGCTGCTCCGGGCGGCGTGGCAGAACCTCGACGGCGTGTGGGCGTTCCGTGTCGACGACGACGGGGTGGGGGATGCCGACGGGTGGCCCGACGGATTCGACACCGACCAGCAGATCGTCGTGCCCTTCCCCCCGGAGTCACCCGCCAGCGGCATCGCGCACGACGGCTTCCACCCAGTCGTGTGGTACTCGCGCACGATCTCGCCCGAGGACCTTCGCAACGCCGGCTACGACGCCGACCGCCCCCGCGTGCTGCTGCACTTCGGGGCCGTCGACTACCGCGCCGAGGTGTGGATCGACGGTCGCCGTGCCGGCTCCCACGAGGGCGGCCACACGCCGTTCACGCTGGATGTCACCGAACTCGTCCGTTCGGGGGGACCGCACCTCCTGGTGGTGCGCGCGGAGGACGACCCCCACGACATGACCCAGCCGCGCGGTAAGCAGGACTGGCACGAAGACGCCCACGCCATCTGGTACCGACGCACCACCGGGATCTGGCAGACGGTGTGGCTCGAGGCCGTGCCCTCGATCAGCATCGAGCACGTGTCATGGCTGCCGGCCGGGCACACCGCGGTCGAGCTTCGCGTGCGCCTGCGAGGAGTCGCGCCTGCCGGAACGCGCCTGTCGGTGGCGCTCGACTTCGACGAAAGCGGCGAGGATCTCGGGCAACTGGATGTCGACGTACCCGCCGGCGCCCGCCGCATCCGCGTGGACGTCCCTCTTGCGCGCCAGCACAACGGGCAGGCCGAAGACGAGCTGACCTGGTCGCCCGAGCATCCGCGGCTCGTCGACGCGACGATCGTGCTGTCCGACGGCGACTGCGGCGACACGATCGCCTCCTACCTCGGCGTGCGGACGGTGGGGACCCGACGCGGCGCCTTCCTGCTCAACGGCAGCCCCTACGACGTTCGCTCGGTGCTCAATCAGGGGTTCTGGCCCGAGAGTCACCTCGCCGCGCCGTCGCCCGAGGCGCTCCGCCGGGAGGTGGAGCTGATCAAGGACCTCGGCTTCACGGCATGCCGCATCCACCAGAAGGTCGAAGACCCGAGGTTCCTCTACTGGGCCGACCGCCTGGGGCTGCTCGTATGGGGGGAGGCGCCCGCCGCCTACGAGTTCGCACCGATCGCCGTGCACCGGCTGACCCGGGAGTGGATGGAGGCTGTCGACCGCGACATCTCCCACCCGTCGATCGTCACGTGGGTGCCCTTCAACGAATCGTGGGGGATTCAGCACGTCGCCGACGATCCCGCGCAGCAGGCGTACTCGCGGGCGCTCTCCGATCTGACGCGGGCCCTCGACCCCTCGCGCCCGGTCATCTCGAACGACGGGTGGGAGCAGCAGAACACCGACCTCCTCACGGTGCACGACTACGAGGGCGACGGCGCCGCGCTCGCGCACACGTACGCCGACGGCGCCGCCCGGAAGCGGATCCTCGACCGGCTGGCACCGTCGGGGCGGATGCAGCTGGTCGGCGGGGCGTCGGATGCCGGCCAGCCCGTCATGCTGACCGAGTTCGGCGGGATCGGCTTCCAACCCGCCGGCGAGCGCGCCGACGGGTGGGGGTACACGACCGCGGCAGACGACGAAGACTGGCTCGCCCGCATCCGCTCGCTCTACGAGGCGACGCGTGCCAGCGACCTCCTCGCCGGCACCTGCTACACGCAGCTGACCGACACCATGCAGGAGACGAACGGCCTGTTGACGGCCGAGCGCACGCCGAAGGTGCCCATCGCCGATCTCCGGCGCGCGATCACCGGGAAGGGGTAGCTGCCGTCACTCGTTCGCCACGACCGACAGCACGTTTCCGGCCGGGTCGCGGAACCACGCGATCAGCGGGCCGCCCTCGCGCATGATGCCCTTCGAGTCGGTGGGAAACTCCGCGTCGTCGTAGATCTTCGTCTCGACGCCGCGGGAGCGCAGGTCGTCGACCGCCGACTCGACGTCGTCGACGGCGAAGTTCAAGATCGTGAAGCTCGCCGGCTCGTGGTGCGGTTTCGGGTAGACGATGACATGGCCGCCGGAGCCCAGGACGAGCTCCAGCATCCCCATCGCGTTCTCCCGCACCTCGAGACCGAGCGTGTCGGCGTAGAACGCGCGTGCGGCGGCGAGGTCGTCGACGGCGAAGCCGCTGAAAGCCTGTGCGGGTGTGAACATGCTGACCTCCGTCCGGGGCGCGTCAGGCCCGCTTTCGATGCTCCGCCTCCCGGCGTCGGATGTCCAGGGGTGCAGCGCAGCCGGGGTTCAGCGTTCGACGAGGATGCCGTCGGCGTCGGCCCACACGTGCGCGCCCGGGGTGAAGGCGACGCCGGCGATGGTCACCGGCTCGTCGACCTCGCCGATGCCCGCCTTCGCGCTCTTGCGGGGATTGCTCCCCAGCGCCTTGATGCCGATCGGCAGGTCGGCCAATGCCACCCGGTCGCGGATCGCCCCGTGCACGATGATGCCGGCCCAGCCGTTCTCGACGGCGGATGCGGCGATGAGGTCGCCCACGAGCGCCGACTCGAGCGATCCGCCTCCGTCGATCACGAGCACCGCGCCCTCTCCGGGGGTGGCCAGGACCGCCTTGACGAGGGCGTTGTCGCGATGGCAGCGCACGGTGCGCACCGCGCCGTCGAACTCGACGCGGCCTCCGAGGTCGTGGAAGGGGAGGGCGAGCGAGTCGAGCTCCTCGCCGCGTTCGTCGTAGAGGTCAGCCGTGGCGGTCATCTCCCCAGGGTAGGGCGAGAGGCAGGCGGCGATGAGCGGCGGAGAGCGTCGCGACGGCGAAAGATCCGTCCCTCTTCGCGTCCGCGGAAGGGGAGGCGCACCATCCGCGGAAGGGGAGGCGCACCATCCGCGGGACAACATTCCGGACGAACCGCCGCCGCGAGCCCGCCGCACCGCCCTGGGCCCGGATCGGCTCGATTCATCCGGAGTGTTGTCCGCCGGGCACTCAGCGGGCGAGAAAGGCGGCGAGCCGATCGAGGACGCCGACGGTGCCCTCACGGCGACCCGCGCCGTCGTCGAGACCGTCGAGATGCACACCGTGCTCGGTGTGCGTGAAGCGCGTGCCGATCGCGACGGGCTCGAACTCGAACGAGACGACCGAGGTGGAGATGTGGTCGCCGTCGAGCCACATGTCGTAGGTGACGACGATCCGCTCGTTCTCGACGATGTCGGTGTACCGCGCCTCGTACCTCGACAGCGGGCCGCCGTGGAACTCGCCCTCGGCGACATCCACACCGCCCACGCGGAAGTCGAACCGCCACTCGCCGGCCGCCCACGCGTCATCCGTCCCGAACCACGTCCGCTTCTGGTCCTCGTCCGCGAACGCGGCCCACACCTGCGCGACTGAAGCGGGGTAGTCGCGGACCAGCGTGAAGCCGGCATGGGCGACGGTTCGCCGCGGCGCGGTCATGCGCGCCGCCCCTCTCGCCGGAACGTGACATGGACGACACCGCTCGGCGCCGTGACGCTCTCGACACGGCAGTCGGCCTCGAGGCCGCGCAGGCCCTCCCACAGCGGGACACCGCGCCCGAGGATGATCGGCACGATGGCGACATGCAGGTCGTCGACGAGTCCCTCCCGCAGGAACTCGCGCACGGTCGTCGGGCCGCCGCCGATCCGCACATCGGCACCCCCGGCGGCCTCGGACGCGATCGCCAGCGCCTCGCGCGGCGACGCCTCGAGGAAGTGGAAGATGGTGCCGCCCGCCATGGGCAGCGGATCCCGGCGCTGATGCGTCAGCACGTAGACCGGAACGCGGAACGGCGGCGTGTCCCCCCACCAGCCCTTCCACTCCGGATCGCCGGGGTGCTCGTGCAGTCCGAACATGGCCGCCCCCATGATCTCCGCGCCGACGGCCTCGAAGTAGCGCGCCGCGAAGTCGTCGTCGACACCGGTCGTGCCCTCGCCGGAGTCGTCACCGAGGACGCGCGCGCGGAACGTCCGGGTGCTCACGTACGCGTGCGTGAGCCTTCCCCAGTCGTCGCCGAACGGGTTCTCCGGTGTCTGATCGGTGGTGGTGGCGAATCCATCCAGCGAGATGTTGAGATCGACGCGGACTCGGGTCATGAGATGTTCTCCTTCTGCGGATGGCGGGCGAGGTGCACGCCGAGACGATCGGCCTGTCTCTCCGCCGGTGTGCGCTGCTCATCGAGCCACAGGTGCAGCACGTCGAGAGCACCCGGACGCAGACTCACCGTGCGCACCCGGCCGCTCTTCTCGGAGGTGACCACGGCCGCCTCCTGGAGCACCCGGAGGTGCTGCAGAAGGGCGGGGAGGCTCATCGCGAACGGTGCGGCGAGGTCGGACACGACAGCGGGCCCGCGCGAGAGCCGCTCCACGACGGCGCGACGCGTCGGGTCGGCCAGCGCGCGCAGGACCGCGTCGACGTCGTTCCGATACTTTGGCATTTGCTTAAGTATTGCGACGGAGACGCCCTCGCGTCAAGGTCGGCGCGGGCGGAACATAGACGGCCGGAGGAAAGTGCACCAGCCCCGGCCGCCGCACAGCCGAAGATGCCTAGAGTGGAGCATGACTGCCAGCATCCTGGGCCTGGGCACGGCTGTGCCCCCCACTCGACTGACGCAGCCCGACGTGCGCGACTTCCTCGCAGCCCAGCCCGGACTCGACCGACGCGCGCGCCGGCTGCTGCAGGCGGCGTTCGACGCCGCGGCCATCGATACACGCCACACCGTGCTCGCTGAGCTGGGCCCGACGGGCGGCGGACTGCACGTGCGCGACGGCGAACAGCTCCTGTCCCCCTCGACACGAGAGCGCAACGACGAGTTCGTGCGCGCGGCGCCGGCGCTCTTCGCAGCCGCGGCGCGGGACGCCCTGGCTGCCGCACGCGTCGACGCGCATGAGGTGACCCACGTGGTCACCGTGTCGTGCACCGGCCTGATCGCGCCCGGCCCCGATTTCCGGCTCGTGCGCGACCTCGGTCTCTCGTCGACCGTGGAGCGCGACCACCTCGGCTTCGTCGGGTGCGCCGCCGCGGTACCGGCGCTCCGCCAGGCGGCGCGGATCGTCGCGTCCGACCCCGGCGCGGTCGTGCTCGTGGCCGCCGCCGAGCTCTGTTCGCTCCACATCAGAGGGTCCGCGGACCCGGAGCAGATCGTCGCTGCGTCGGTGTTCGGCGACGGCGCCGCCGCGGCGGTGGTATCGGGCGACCCGGCGCGGGGCGGGGATCGCCGGCTCGAGCTGACCGGCTTCGCCACGCGCCTCAGCGACGAGGGCGCCGCCGACATGACGTGGAAGGTGGGCGACGACGGCTTCGAGATGAGGCTCACCGCCGAGGTGCCGCGCATCGTCGGACGGGAGGTTCGGGCGGTCGTCGACGACGTCTTCGGCGGCCCGGACGACCTCGACGCGTGGGCCGTGCACCCCGGCGGCCGCAGCATCCTCGACCGCGTCCAAGCGGGGCTCGGACTCGCCGACGACGCGCTCACGGCGTCGCGCGAGGTGCTGCGACGCTACGGGAACATGTCGAGCGCGACGCTGCTGTTCATCCTGCGCGACATCCTCGCCGACCCCGCTCGGCCCGACGGACAGCGCCTCGGCGCGCTCGCGTTCGGACCGGGGCTGACCCTCGAGGCGGCGCGGATGGTGCTGCGGGACCGTACGGCGGATGCCGCCGCACTCGTGTCGGACGATCGCCGACCCGCGCTCGTCCAGCGATGAGCCTGCGCGAGCGCGACGCCACTCTCACCGAGCTGATGGACGACCCGGCCTGCGACCCGGCGCGCCTGGCCGCGACCTACCGCCGCTTCGGCCTGGTGAACCGGCTGGTGTCGGGCTGGGGCACGCTCTGGCGCGCACGGCTCGCGCCGGCGCTGCGGGCACTGGACCGCCCGGCCCGCGTGCTCGACCTCGGCTCGGGCGGAGGCGACCTGGTGCTGCGTCTGGCGACGCTCGCGCGCCGGGACGGGCTGAGCGTGCACTGGACGGGCGCCGATCCCGACCCTCGCGCGCACGCGGTCGCCGCGTCCGCGGCTGCACCCGGCATGCGCTTCGTGTGCGCCGACTCGGCTCGACTGCTCGCCGACGGCGAGCGCTACGACGCCGTCATCTCGAACCACGTGCTGCATCATCTCGACGCGGCCGGGCTCGCGCGCTTCGCGGCAGAATCCCGCCTGCTCGCGACCGGGACGGTGCTGCACAGCGACATCGTCCGCGGCCGACTGCCCTATGCGCTGTACGCCGTCGGGGTGGCGCCGCTCGCGGCCGGGACCTTCCTGCACACCGACGGTCTGCGATCGATCCGGCGGAGTTACCGCCCGGCCGAGCTTGCAGCGGCGCTGGGACCCGGATGGCGCGTCGGAACGCCGGCGCCGTTCCGGCTCCTCGCCGAGGCTCGCGGCGATGCCTGACGTCGTCGTGGTGGGGGCGGGGCCCGTCGGAACGCTCCTCTCGGCCGAGCTCGTCCGCCGCGGCGTCGACGTCGCGGTCATCGAGCGCCGTCGCGACCCGGCCGCGGGCTCGCGAGCGATCGGCATCCATGCTCCGGTGCTCGCCGCGCTCGAGGCATCCGGGGTCACCGAGCGGCTCCTCGCGCGGGCCACCCGCGTTCTGGCCGGCGAGGCGCGGTCCGCGGGCGCGCTGCTGGGCGTCGTGCGCTTCGACCGCCTGTCGCGACGCTTCCCCTTCGTCGCCACGCTGCCGCAGCCCGAGACGCGCGCCGCGCTGGCCGTCGACGCGCCCGCGCCGATCTTCGGCGAGGTTACGGCGGTGCGCGCGAGCGCGCCGCGCGTGATCTACCGCGATGACGACGGCATGGCGGAGATCGCCGCCCGCATCGTCGTGGTGGCCGCCGGGCCGCGCTCGCGCGGACTGCTGTACCGGCCGGGCGCCGTACGAGAGCAGCGCTACCCCGATCGGTACGTCATGGCCGACATCACTGCCGAGGGGGGTGCGGATGCCGTCGTGCACCTTGATCGCGGCGGTGTGCTGGAGTCCTTCCCCCTCCCCGGCGGCGTGCGCCGATTCGTGGCGCCCGGACCCGTCGATCTGTCGGACGACGCGGAGCGCGCGAGGATGCTCCGCGACGCACTGCGCGCACGCGGGCTCGACACCGAGGCATCCGCCGTCGACGCCGCCGACGGTTTCGAGATCCGCCGCTCGCTGGCGCCGCGCCTGCGCCGCGGGCCGGTCTTCGCGATCGGCGACCTCGCGCACGAGGTGAGCCCGATGGGCGGCCAGGGGATGAATCTGGGGCTGCTGGATGCGGCGACCCTCGCTCCTCTGCTGGCGGCCTGGATGCGAACGGGGGAGGCACCGGAGAGCGCCCTGCGGCGCTGGGAGCGCCGCCGTCTGGCATCGGCGCGCACCTCGGGCGCGATCGCGACCGCCAACACGCTCCTGGGGCGTCCGGCGTCCGCACGGGGGAACGCCGTGCGCGCGCTCGCGCTGCGCGGGCTGCTGGCCACACCGGCGGCGACGCTCCTCGCGCACGCGTACGCGATGGGCTTCGACCGCAACGCCTGACCCGTGCCCCCTTCCGCGAGCGCACATCCTGTCGCCGAGCGCACACCGTATCCGGGCGGGCAGGATGTGCGCTCGCGAAGCTGATGTGCGCTCGCGGGCTTCGGCCGCCGGGAGAGCGCGGCGATCAGGCGGCGGTCGCGACGAGCTCGGCGGACAGCAGCAGAGCGGCGATCATCACGAGCCGGAAGACGGTGCGATCGGGCGGGCGCACGAGCACGCGCACCGCCGTGGCGACGGCGACCGCGAGCGCAGCCGCGAAGAACGCCCATGCCACGATCGGCACGGCCGCGAGGTCTGCGCCCGACGAGCCGAGCAGCACGGTGACCGCCCCTGCGGCGACCCCGGCCGCCGCCAGCACCGCGCTCGCACGCGGGCCGATGCGGTGCGGCAGCCCGCGCACGCCGGTGACGCGGTCGTCCTCGAGGTCGGGCAGCACGTTGGTCAGGTGCACGGCCGCGCCCAGGACCGCGCCGGCGACGCTCTGCCACGGCGGCGCGAGGGAGCCATCCGGGGCCGACAGGGTCGCCAGCGACGGGAACAGCCCGAAGCTCACGAGGAACGGCGCGAGCGAGAAAGGCGTCGACTTCAGCCCGGCGTTGTAGGCCCATCCGGATGCCAGCAGCACGGCGTGGGCGGCGAGCATCCCGGCACCGAGCGGCAGGCACAGCGCCAGGGCGACCGCGAGCGCCCCGATCGCGACGCTCATCGCCGTCGAGGCCGACACGACCCCCGCCGCGACGGGCTTGTCGGTGCGGCCGACCGCGATGTCCCGGCCCGCGTCGATCGCGTCGTTGGACAGGCCGATCGAGACTTGCCCCGCGAACACCGACACGACCAGCAGTACGACCCGCCACGCCTCGAGGTGCGCGGCGAGGCCGAGCGCGAGTGAGAGCGTCGTGACGACGACGGTGGGTCCGGGGTGGGTGGACCCCCACAGGGCGCCCACCACCCGCCTCCGCCGCCGCATCCCCCGACGCTACCGCGGCGTGCAGCTCCCCCCGCCGCGCTTGACGCGAGACTGCACCTGCGCCACGAGACGGCATCCGTCGCCCGCTGTCTCGTGGCGCGGATGCGGTCTCGCGGAGGGTCAGTCGTCGAGGACGGCCTCGATCACGTCGTCGTCGGATGCGTCGGGCACGATCGAGGGGCCATCGGAGGTCAGCACGAGCGACGAGCCGTCCGCGGCGACATCCACGCGCACCATGTCGCCGTCGCGCACCCCGCCGGCGAGGATCGCCATGGCGAGGCGATCCTGGATCTCGGACTGGATGAGGCGGCGCAGCGGCCGAGCGCCGAACACCGGATCGTAGCCGCGCTCGGCGAGCCAGGCGCGGGCATCCGGGGTCACCGCAAGGGTGAGCCGGCGCTCGCGCAGGCGCCGCTGGAGCGCGTCGACGGCGAGCTCGACGATCTGCGCCAGGTCGTCTTCGGTCAGGGCCGAGAAGATCACGATGTCGTCGAGCCGGTTGATGAACTCCGGCTTAAACGCCTGGCGCACGAGGGCCTGCACCTGCTCGCGCTTCTGCTCCGGCGACAGCGTCGGATCGATGAGGATCGGCGATCCGAGGTTCGACGTGAGGATGAGGATGACGTTCGTGAAGTCGACAGTGCGCCCCTGACCATCGGTGAGGCGTCCGTCGTCCATCACCTGCAGCAGGACGTCGAAGACCTCCGGATGCGCCTTCTCGACCTCGTCCATCAGCACGACGCTGTAGGGGCGACGACGTACGGCCTCGGTGAGCTGGCCGCCCTGCTCGTACCCCACGTATCCGGGAGGGGCCCCGACGAGGCGGGAGACCGAATGCTTCTCGCCATACTCCGACATGTCGATGCGCACCATCGCGTGCTCGTCGTCGAACAGGAAGTCGGCGAGCGACTTCGCCAGCTCCGTCTTGCCGACGCCGGTCGGTCCGAGGAAGAGGAACGATCCGACGGGCCGATTCGGATCGCTGATGCCGGCACGCGAACGGCGGATGGCGTCGGAGACGGCCTTCACGGCGTCCTTCTGGCCGATCAGGCGCTTGCCGAGCTCGGCTTCGAGGTGCAGCAGCTTCTCGGTCTCGCCCTGCATGAGCCTGCCGATCGGGATGCCCGTCCACGCCGCGATCACCGCGGCGATGTCCTCATCGGTGACCTGGTCGTTGACCATGCGGTCGCCGGCCGGCTCCTCGCTCTCGGCGTGCATGAGCTCGCGCTCCAGCGCGGGGATCTCGGCGTAGAGCAGCCGCGACGCGCGCTCGAGGTCTCCCTCGCGCTGCGCACGGTCGGCATCGATGCGTGCCGCGTCCAGGCGGGTCTTCAGCTCGCCCACCCGGTTCAGCGACGAGCGCTCGCGCTCCCACCGGGCCTGCAGCTCGTCGAGACGCTCCTGCTCCGAGGCGAGTTGCTCGCGCAGCGTCGACAGGCGCTCCTTCGAGGCGTCGTCCTTCTCCTTCTTCAGCGCGAGCTCTTCGAGCTTGAGGCGATCGACGTGTCGGCGCAGCTCGTCGATCTCCAGCGGCGCGGAGTCGATCTCCATCCGCAGCCGCGACGCGGCCTCGTCGATGAGGTCGATCGCCTTGTCCGGAAGCTGCCGCGCGGTGATGTAGCGGTTGGACAGGGATGCCGCAGCCACCAGGGCAGCGTCGGCGATGGCGACCTTGTGGTGCGCCTCGTAGCGCTCCTTGAGGCCGCGGAGGATCGCGATGGTGTCTTCGACGGTGGGCTCGCCGACGTAGACCTGCTGGAAGCGGCGCTCGAGCGCCGCATCCTTCTCGATGAACTGCCGGTACTCGTCGAGCGTCGTCGCCCCGATGAGGCGCAGCTCGCCGCGAGCGAGCATGGGCTTGAGCATGTTCGAGGCCGCGACCGAGCCCTCGCCGCCGCCGGCGCCCATCAGCACGTGCAGCTCGTCGATGAACGTGATGATGCGTCCGTCCGACTCGGTGATCTCCTTGAGGACGCTCTTGAGCCGCTCCTCGAACTGGCCGCGGTACATCGCGCCCGCGACGAGCGCCGAGATGTCGAGCGAAACGAGCTCCTTGTCCTTGAGGCTCTCCGCGACGTCGCCCGCGACGATCCGCTGAGCGAGACCCTCGACGACGGCGGTCTTGCCGACGCCGGGCTCCCCGATCAGCACGGGGTTGTTCTTGGTCCGTCGGGTCAGCACCTGGCTGACCCGACGGATCTCGCTGTCGCGCCCGATGACGGGGTCGAGCTTGCCCTGCCGGGCACGGTCGGTGAGATTGATGCCGAACTGTTCGAGGGCGCTCTGCGACTCCTCCTGTCCGGGCTGCGGGGTGGCGTTCATGTACTCTCCTGAAGTCTGCGTCGCTCAAAGTTGAGCGTTGATGACTCAAGTTTAGCGCGCTCCTCGCTCCGCGACAAGCCCGCACGCATCCGCCAAAGCACATCCCGTTCCCGACCGCACATCTGATTCAGCGGAAATGGATGTGCGCTCGCACGGGGGATGTGCGCTCGCGTCAGGCGAGGGCCGGCTCGAGCGATGCCTCGGGCACCGCGTCGTCCGTGCAAGCGAAGCGGGCGCGGTAGGCCGTCGGCGTCACGCCGAGCGTGCGGGCGAAGTTCTGCCGCAGGACCGCGGCCGATCCGAAGCCGCTCTCGTAGGCGATCCGATCGAGACCCAGGTCGGTCTTCTCCAGGAGCCGCTGCGCGTGAAGGATGCGCTGACGCCCCAGCCAGGCCGCCGGCGTCGCCCCGAAGTCGGCCTTGAACCGGCGGGCGAACGTGCGGGGCGACATGTGCGCCTTCGCGGCGAGCTGTTCCACGGAGAGGTCGGCGCGGAGGTTGGCCAGCATCCAGTCGGTCACGGGCGCCAGAGAGAGGGATGCGGCGACGGGAAGCGGGCGATCGATGAACTGCGCCTGGCCGCCGTCGCGCTGCGGCGGCACCACCATGCGGCGCGCGATCTTGTTGGTGAGCTCGGCACCGAGCTCCTGGCGGAGCAGGTGCAGGCACGCGTCGAGGCCGGCTGCCGTGCCGGCGCTGGTGATGATGCGGCCGTCCTGAACGTAGAGCACGTCGGGGTCGACCTCGACCTGCGGGTACATGCGCATCATCGTCGGCGCGTACATCCAGTGCGTGGTGGCTCGCTTGCCGTCGAGCACGCCCGCCGCGGCCAGGACGAAAGAGCCGCTGCAGACGCTCAAGACCCAGGCGTCGCGAGCGACGGCGTGCCGCACCGCGTCGAGGATCCGCTCGTCGGCCTGGTCCCAGTATTCGCGGGGCGTAGGGGACACGACGACGAGATCGGCCTGGTAGGCGAAGGCCAGGTCGTGCTCCACATTGAGCGAGAACCCCAGCTTCGATCGCACGGGCCGCGTCGGGTCGGGTGTGACGACGCGGAAGTCGAAGTTCGGCACGCCGTCGTCCGACCGGTCGAGACCGAACGCTTCACAGGCGAGCCCGAACTCGAAGGGCGCGAACCCGTCCGAGACGATCACAGCGACGGTCTTCATGCGGTCTCCTCGGCTTGGCAGAATTCCTTCGAATACGCGCAAGTCTGCCACTCGTGGCAGAGATTGTCCATCCGTAGCGTAACTGCCATGATCATTCTCCTCGCCTTCGCCTCACTCTCCGTCGTCGCGATCGCCGCCTCGGTGGTCGCTCTCCTGCGGGACGGCTACCGCCGAGTCCCCGCGCGCGCCTCGATGATCCCCTCTCGCGCGGATGCCGCGCCCACCCCCGCGGCATCCGTCAGCGTCCGCCCGCAGCCGCACGTGAATGGGCGCATGCGCGCTCGCGTGGGAGCCTGACCGCAGCGGAGCCGGTCCCTAGACTCGGGGCACCAGAAACGAGGTGCCCGTGACCACCCCTCCCCCCTACGGCTCGCCCACTCCCCCGCCAGCGCCCCCTCGAGCGGGCAACCCGCCCGGAGTCGTCGCGGTCGTCCTCGGCGGGATCCTGCTCGCATCGATGGTCGTGCAGATGGTCGTGCAGGCGACACTCCTGGCCAGCACGAGCTACGTCGTCATCGGGATCGTGGGCACGGCATCCGCGGTGCTCGATGCGGTGCTCGGCGTCGCGGCCGTCGTGTTCGGTGCGGTCGGCATCGCGCGTCGCGGCCGCCCGCACGCCCTCGCCGGGATCGGGCTCGGCATCGGCGCGTCAGCCGTCGTGAACGCGCTCGTGTGGGGGCTGCTCTACCCGGTGGCGATCTCGCTCATGTGACGGCGCCCGATCGCGCGATGATGCGCCGGTACACCGCGAGCATGGCCTCGGTGCGCGATGACTGCCGGAACAGCTCCGCGGTGCGCTCATCAGGGACCGGCCCGGCCCCGGCGGCGATGTCTCGCGCCGCCCGGCGGAGGGCCTCGGCCAGGGCCGGTATCGAGCCGTCCCGCGGCGTCCACACGCCCGCGCCGAGTTCCGCGGCGATGTCGGGGTCGCTCACGATCGACGGGATGCCCAGCGACGCGGCTTCGAACACTGTCATCCCCTGCGTTTCGAACCCGATCGAGCTCTGCACCACCGCATCCGCCGCCGCGATGCGGCGGAGCGTCTCGGGGTACGGCAGCCGTCCGACGAGGCTGACGGATGCGGCGGGCCGCCGCCGTCGCAGGAGCCGCCGGGCCGCACGTGCCTGTCCACCCCCGCCGATGACCTGCACCTCGGCGTCGATGCCCGATGCCGCGACCGCCTCGAGGAAGGGCAGCAGGCGCTTCTCGGGGCTCATGCGGCCGACCCAAACCAGCCGCGGCCGCCCGGGCCTGCGTGTCCGGTCGGGCTCGGCGCGCACGCCGTCGAGCAGCTCGTCGTCGATGCCGTTCCACAGCACGTCGACCGCGGGGAAGACGCCGTGCTCCTGCAGCCGACGGGCGAAGTGCGACGACGGCGCCGTCACCGCGTCCGACAGCGACCCGAAGCGCCGCAGGTATGCCCAGCCGTCCACCCCGTCTCGCCGTCGCGGATTCGGAGATGGGCGGCGGATTCGGAGGGTTCCGGCCGCGGCATCCGAATCCGCCGACGTGTTCCGAATCCGCAGCCCGGAGCCGAGGGCGCGACGTGCCCACGCGTTCACCGCGCGCAGCACCAGGCGGGGGAAGGGGGCGACGGCCGCGATGCCGACGTCGACGCGGTTGTGCATCGTGTGCACGACGGGCAGGCCGTGCCGCTGCGCGTACCGATGCCCGATGATCGCGCCCCAGAAATCGGCCTGTACGTGGACGACGTCGACGGGCGGGCGCGCCGCCAGCGCCGCATCGACGATGCGGTCGGTACGACGGCCGGGGAGACTCATCGAGTACTCCCGGTCGAGGGTCACTGGCAGGGAGGGCAGATCGACGTAGGCGGGATCGGGCGTCGCACGGCCATGCATGCGCGGCGCCACGATGGTCACGGTGTGACCGGCGAGCTCGAGGAATCGGCGCTGCAGCCGCATCGACACCTGTGCGCCGCCGGAGGATTCGGCGTGCTGATCGCCGAACATCACGACGTGCACGTCTACTCCGGCAGCGGTTCGCCGCGGTACAGAGCCTCGAAGGTGTCGAGTGTGCGTTCGATGTCGTGGACGATCACGCCGTCGAGCGACGCCTGCTGCATCCGCAGGCGCTCCTCCGGCGACTGCGTGAGCACGTCGGTGAGGCGCGCGGTGAGCTCGTCGACGTTGCCCGGCTCGAACAGGTAACCGTTCTCACCGTCGTGCACGAGGTGCGGGAGTGCGACGGCGTCGGCGGCGACGACGGGGAGCCCGGATGCCATCGCCTCCATCGTCGCGATGGACTGCAGCTCCGCGATCGAGGCGATCGCGAAGACGCTCGCTCGCGAGTAGAGGGCACGCAAGTCCTCTTCGGATGCGTGGCCGTGGAAGGTCACCCGTTCCGCGATGCCCAGCTGGCCGGCGAGCTGCTCGAGGTTGCGGCGCTGGTCTCCGCCGCCGACGATGTCCAGCGTCGCCTGGAGCCCGGGATCCAGCTGCGCGACGGCGCGGAGGAGCACGTCGATGCCCTTCTCGGTCGTCAGTCGCCCGACGAAGAGGATGCGGTTGGCGTCTCGCGGCGTGAGGTCGGGGGTGTAATTGCGACGATCGATGCCGCAGCTGATCGGCAGGACGTCGGAGATCGCGATGGTCGACTCGAGGAACTCCGCCGCCTTGCGCGTCGGCGTCGTCACCGCGCGGGTGAGCTCAAAAGTGCGTCGGGCATCGGCCCAGGCGAGCTTCACGACGACCTTGTTCAGCGCATCCGGGAGCGTGGTGAAGTCCAGGATGTTCTCGGCCATCACGTGGTTGGTCGCGATGATCGGGATGCCGCGCTTCTTCGCCTCCCGTGCCAGCCCGCGGCCGATCACGATGTGCGACTGGATGTGGACGACGTCGGGCTTGACCGCATCCAAGACCTGGCGCGCGTAGTGCTTCACGCGCCAGGGCCACACGAACCGCAGCCAGTCGTGAGGGGGCCAGCGCACCGAGGGCAGACGGTGCAGCGTGATCGGCTGGCCCTCGATCACCTCGACGGCGGGGTCCGCGCGGCGGTAGGCGGTGTTGGGCGCCATGACATGCACGTCGTGGCCGCGCTCCGCCAGGCCCGCGGCGAGGCGTTCGGCGAAACGCGCCGCGCCGTTGATGTCGGGGGCGAACGTGTCGCAGCCCATGACGATCGTGAGGGGCGGCTTCTGGGGGGAGTCGTCAGGCGTCGCAGGAGGGGTCACAGGTGGTGGCTGCCTATCTGGTGCGGCGGTGTGGGTCGCACGGTGCGGTGCATGCGCGTGACCACTGTACCCGAGCCGCCTGCAACGACCCCGGAGCGGGAGGCGCGACACGGCTGCGCCCCTGCCGTGGCTCGCCGCGTCGGTTCCGCTAGCGTTCGGCTCATGCCCTCAGCCGTGCTCGCCTCGCCCGACGTCGGAACCTATCCCACCGGATGGGAGGGACGTTCCCGCGCGTGGGACGGCGCGGCCTGGACGGGCCCCGCTCTCGCGGACGAGTCGGCTGCCGCCGCGCCGGACCCGCACGGCGGCCTCTTCCGCCGGCCGCCCGTCTACCTCGCCGTCGGCGGCCTCGTGGTCGGGTTCGCGCTGGCCGCGGTGGGAGGCCTGCTGTCCTTCTCGCCACTTCTCGTCCTCGCCGGCGTCGTCGCGACGGGCGGCCCTCTCGCGGCGCTGCTGGCGGGGCTGCACCGTCGGCTGGGACTGGCGAGCCTGCCCATCCGCGCGGCCACCCTGTGGGGTCTGGTGTCCGGTGTGGTGGCGATCGGATTCGCGCTGCTCCTCGAGCTTCCGCTGCGGCTGTGGCTGGATGCCCCGGAGGAGATCCAGTACCTCGCCGCGGGCCCGATCGAGGAGGTCGGAAAGCTCCTGCTGCCCCTGATCCTGCTCGCCGCCGGCGCCTCGCAGCTGCGCGACCCGCGCCTTGGTGTGTGGGCCGTCGCGGTCTCGGGCGCCGTGTTCGGGGCGATCGAAGGCGGCGAGTACGTCGGTGAGATCGGCCCCGAGGCGCAGCAGAACGTGCAGCGCGTCGAGCAGTCGCTCAGCTCCCTCGGTCACCCGCGGATCGTGGCGATGGCCGTCGCCGTCGGCAGCGCCATTCCGCGGGCGTGGGTCGAGCTCGGCCATGTGATCTGGACCGCCGGGGCCGCCGTGCTCATCTGGCTCGCGGCGCATCACGGGCGGCGCGTGGTCGCGACGGCGGTGGGGGCGATCGCCGCCGCGGCCGCGCTGCACTCCTTCAACGACGCGGGCCTGACCCTGCTTCCCGGTGGGCTGTCGGATCTGGGCTCGATCGTGTGGATCGTGCTGTCGTACACGCTGTGGTTCCGCCCGCTCCTGCGACGCCTCGTGCCGCCGGACGCCGTGACGCTCGTGCCGCACCGCTGGCTGCCGCGTCTGCCGCGAGAGGCGCGCTGACGCCGGCATCCACCACTCGGCGCGCCTCACTCTCGCGTGACTTGCGTGAATCGGCTGCTAAACCCGACGGTTTAGCAGCCGATTCACGCAAGACGGTGGGTCAGAGCGCCTCGACGGCAGGCTCGTCGACGGCCGGGGCATCCGCGTCGGGCGCGGCTTGCTCGAACTGCGACTGGTACAGCCGCCAGTAGGCGCCCTGCGCCGTGATCAGCTCCTCGTGCGTGCCCTTCTCGACGATGTCGCCGTGCTCCATCACCAGGATGAGATCGGCGTCGCGGATGGTGGAGAGGCGATGGGCGATGACGAACGACGTGCGTCCCTGACGCAGCGCCGACATCGCCTGCTGCAGCAGCAGCTCGGTGCGGGTGTCGACGGATGACGTCGCCTCGTCGAGGATCAGGACCGAGGGCTGCGCCACGAAGGCGCGGGCGATCGTGATGAGCTGCTTCTCACCGGCCGACACGTTCGCGGCGTCCTCGTCGAGCACGGTGTCGTACCCCTCGGGCAGCGAGTGCACGAACTGGTCGACGCGGGTCGCCACGGCGGCCGCGTGGATCTCGTCGTCGGTCGCCGATTCCCGCCCGTAGCGGATGTTCTCGCGGATACTGCCGGCGAACAGCCATGGATCCTGCAGCACCATGCCGGTGCGCGAGCGCACGTCGTCGCGGCGCATGTCGGCGATGCTCTGCCCGTCGAGGAGGATCCGCCCGCCGTCGAGTTCGTAGAACCGCATGATCAGGTTCACCAGCGTGGTCTTGCCCGCACCGGTCGGGCCGACGATGGCCACCGTCTGCCCGGGCTCGACGCGGAAGGAGAGGTCGGTGATGAGCGGCTGGTCGGGTGAGTAGGAGAAGCGGACGTGCTCGAACTCGATGACTCCGCGGCCGTCGACGGGGCTAGGGGCGTCCGCAGCATCCGGGTCCTGCTCCTCGGCGTCGAGCAGCTGGAACACCCGCTCGGCCGATGCGGTGCCCGACTGCACGACGGCCGCCATTCCGCCCAGCTGGGACAGCGGCTGGGTGAACTGCTGGGAGTACTGGATGAACGCCTGCACGTCGCCGAGGCGGATCTGACCGGCGGCCACCATGAGGCTGCCGAGCACGGCGATGCCGACGTAGGTGAGATTGCCGACGAACATCATGCCCGGCATGATCATCCCGGACAGGAACTGCGCGCGGAAGCTCGCCTCGAACAGCTCTTCGTTCTCGGCCTCGAACTTCTCGCGGGCATCCTTCTCTCGGCCGTACACCTTCACCAGCGCGTGACCGGAGAACGACTCCTCCACGCGCGCGTTGAGCCGACCGACCTTGCGCCACTGCACGCCGAAGGCCTTCTGCGACTGCGGGCCGATGACGCCGAAGATGACGCCCATGAGCGGGAGCGACACGAGCGCGACGATGGCGAGCTGCCACGAGATCGTGAACATCATGATGAGCACGCCCACGACGGTCAGAACCGACGTCAGCGCGCTGGAGAGCGACTGCTGCATCGTCTGGGTGATGTTGTCGATGTCGTTGGTGACGCGGGAGATCAGCTCCCCGCGCTGCACCTTGTCGAAGTACGACAGCGGCAGGCGGTGGATCTTCGCCTCGACGTCTTCACGCAGCCGCCACATGGTGCGCACCATGATGACGTTGATGACATATCCCTGGATCCACGACAGCAGCGACGAGAAGACGTAGATCGCGAGCACCGCGAGGATCACCATGCGGAGCGCGTCGAAGTCGACGCCGGCTCCGACCTGGAAGTCGTTCATCGCGGAGACGATGTTCGCGATGTCGCCCTGGTCGGCCGAGCGGAGCGCCTCGACGACCTGCGACTGCGAGGTGCCCGCGGGGAACTGTTCGCCCAGCGCCCGGGAGACCGCGCCCTCGAAGATGATGTTGGTCGCATCGCCCAGCACGCGCGGGGCGAGCACGGCCAGTACGACGCTGATCGCGCCGAGCACGGATACGACGAGGAACGAACCGGCGTACGGGCGCAGCAGGCCCACGAGGCGACGGAAGCTGGCGCCGAAGTTCGCCGCCTTGCCGGGGGCGACGCTGTCCCAGTCTCCGGAGTTGAGCCGCGCCTGCTCGGCGAGCTCGAGTTCGGCGCGTTCCTCCTCGGTGAGGGCGTCGGGCGTGCTCACGCTTCCACCCCCAGCTGCGACTCGACGATCTCTCGATAGGTCTCGTTGCCGGCCAGCAGCTCGTCGTGCGTGCCGAGACCCACCATCCGGCCGTCTTCGAGCACGACGATGCGATCGGCGCCCGTGATCGTCGAGATGCGCTGGGCGACGACGATCTTCGTCACCTCCGGAAGCTCCCGCCACAGTGCCTGTCTCAGCCGCGCGTCGGTGGTGAGGTCGAGCGCCGAGAACGAGTCGTCGAACACGAGCACCTCGGGGCGGTGAACGAGCGCACGCGCGATGGCGAGGCGCTGGCGCTGGCCGCCCGACACGTTGGTGCCGCCCTGGGCGATGCGAGCCTCCAGCCCGCCCTCCATCCGCTCGACGAAGTCGCGGCCCTGTGCGATCTCGAGGGCGCGCCAGAGCTCCTCGTCGGTCGCCTCCTCGCGACCGAATCGCAGATTGGAGGCGACGGTTCCGCTGAAGAGGAACGGACGCTGCGGCACGAGGCCGATCGTCTGCCACAGGGCGTCGAGGTCGGCCTGGCGCACGTCGACACCGCCCACGCGCACGGCGCCGCCGGTGACGTCGAACAGGCGCGGGATGAGGGAGATGAGCGTGGTCTTGCCGGAGCCCGTCGACCCCACGATCGCCACCGTCTCCCCCGGTGCGGCGACGAAGCTCACGCCCTGCACGACGGGTGACTCCGCACCCACGTACGTGAAGGCCACGTCGTCGAACTCGACTCGGCCCGGGGCGGCGAAGCGGGTAACCGGGTCGCTCGGACGGACGAGCGTGGACTCGCTCGCGAGCACCTCTCCGATGCGCTCGGCCGATACCGCCGCGCGCGGGATCATGATCGTCATGAAGCTCGCCATCATGACGCCCATGAGGATCTGGCCCACGTACTGCATGAAGGCGAAGAGCGTCCCGATCTCGACGTTGCCGGCGTCCACCTGGATGCCGCCGAACCAGATGACGCCCACGACGGTGACGTTGAGCACCAGCATCGCGAGGGGGAACAGCAGCACGAACAGCGACCCGACCTTGCGTCCGACGATCATGATGTCGGTGTTGGCGGCGCGGAAGCGCGCCTCTTCGATCAGCTCCCGCACGAACGCGCGCACCACGCGGACGCCGGTCAGCTGCTCGCGCATGACGCGGTTCACGGCGTCGAGCTTGGACTGGTAGCTGCGGAACAGCGGGACCATGCGCGCGATCACGAGACCGGCCACGATCAGGAGCGTCGGAACCGAGACCGCGATCAGCCAGCTGAGCCCGACGTCCTGCTGCAGCGCCATGATGATGCCGCCGATCGCCAGCAGCGGCGCGGTGACGAGCATCGTGGCGCCCATCATGGCGAGCATCTGCACCTGCTGCACGTCGTTGGTGTTGCGCGTGATGAGGGAGCCCGGGCCGAAGTGCGACACCTCGCGTTCGGAGAACGCGCTCACCTTCTCGAACACATCGCGTCGGATGTCGCGTCCGGCACCCATCGAGGCCCGCGCGGCGAAATAGGTCGCGATCACGGCGGCGACGATCTGCGCGAGCGAGATGACGAGCATGAGCACGCCGCGGGACCAGATGTAGCCGGTGTCGCCGCGCGCGACGCCCTGATCGATGATGTCGGCGTTCAGACGCGGCAGGTACAGGGACGCGATGGCCGAGACCAGCTGGAAGATCAACAGTCCCAGCAGGAGCCAACGGTACCGGCGTAGGTACCGCGTGAGGAGCTTGACGAGCACGACTTCTCCCAGGGGAGGAAACGAAACGGGGGCCGGTCTGCGACCGTCCGTTCAGCCTGGCAGATACCGCCGGCATGCGGCGAGCGGCGTCCGCTCAGGGCGTACCCCTACGCTGGATCCATGCCGCGACTGCAGGCCGACGCCGATTCCGCGCGATGGGTCGCCGTGACCGGATCCCTCGGGTTCCGCGGGCGCCGCCATCGCAAGGCCGCCATCCGGATGCTGTTGAATCAGGCCGGCCGCGCCGCCGGCGGAGCGGCCGCCGGCTCCGACCGACCACGGGGCGGCTTCCTCGCCTGGGCGGTCAGCCAGGCCACGCCCCTCCTCCTGCGCCGCGCCGATGGGCGCGTGCTGGTATGGGTGTGGCGGGACGACCCCGAGCTCGTCGTCGTCATGGCGCAGCTGCAGGAGGCCACGCCGCAGCTGCGCACCGCGCGCGCGATGATGCCGATCGAATACGACGACACCGAGGAGTTCCGCACTCCCGCGCTCGGCGCCGGCGAGAAGCTCGTCATGGATCTGCCGAAAGACCCCCGTACGCCGCCGTTCGCGACGTACACGTGGGACACCGGCACCCACTTCGTCACCCTGACGGCGGTCTGCTCCGACCGCTCCCGCGTGGCGACGATCCTGCCGGCCGTCGACGAGATCGCCCGGACGCTGCGGATCGTCGACGACCTCTCCGTGGGCGAGAGCCCGACCGTGCTGCGGATCGACCCGGCCTAGGCGCACGATGAGCGACGCGGACGCCATCGTCATCGGCAGCGGATTCGGCGGCGCGGTGCTGGCCGCGCGCCTGTCGCAGGCGGGCCTGCGGGTGGTCGTCCTCGAGCGCGGCCGTCGCTGGCCCCCCGGGTCCTTCCCGCGCTCCGACGATCTGAAGGACGGCTGGCTGTGGGGCTCGGGCGCGGGGCTGTACGACATCCGGTGGCTCGACCGGATGCTCAGCGTGCAGGCAGCCGGATGGGGCGGCGGCTCGCTCGTCTACGCCAACGTCTTCGCTCGCCCGTACGACCCGTCGCTCTCGCCGCGCTGGCCGCCGCACCTGCGCCGGTCGGCGTTGGATCCGTACTACGACCTCGCCGCGCACATGGTCGGAGTGGCCCCGGTGGCGGTCGACCCCGCCACCGGGGCGGCGCCCGCGCGCACCCTCCTCATGGAAGACCTCGTGGCGCGGCTCGGCCGGTCGGCCGGCACCATCCGCCCCCTCCTGGCGGTCCGGTTCCAGCAAGACCCGGATGCGGTGGAGACCAATCGCCACGGGGTTCACCAGCGCGGATGCTCGTTCGTCGGCGAGTGCGTCATCGGCTGCAACCGCGGCGCGAAGAACAGCCTCGACCACACCTACCTCGCCGTCGCCGAGCGCGCCGGCGCGACCGCGGTGCCGCACGCCGAGGTCGAGCGCATCGAACCGGCCGGCGACGGATACGCCGTGTCGTGGCGCGATCCGCGCCCCGGCGGAGACGGCGGCGGCACCCTCACCGCGCCGCGCGTCTTCGTCGCCGCCGGAGCGGTCGGATCGACCGAGCTGCTTCTGCGCCAGCGCGACGTCCTCGGGACGCTCCCGGCTCTCCCCGCGCGGCTCGGCGACGGCTTCTCCGGAAACGGCGACTACCTCGCGACGACCCGTGTTCCCGGCGCCGGCGACCTCACCCGCGGCCCGACGATCACGACCACCACGATCCTCGACGTGCCCGAGGGCGGGAAGCCGGTGTGGTTCCAGGTGCAGGACGGCGCCATCCCGCTCCCGCTGCAGTTCCTGGTCGGCGCCACCCTGCCGCTGCGCCGGGTGCGCGAGGCGTGGGCGCGGCGGCGCGAGATCACGCCCGACGAGCGCATGGCTCTGCTCACGATGGGACACGACTCGGCCACGGGCAGGCTCACCCTCGACGACTCGGGGAGTGCCGTGGTGGCGTGGGACAACCGCCGCGAGGCGCGCCTGTACCGCGCCGAAGGACGCGTGAACCCGCTCCTGCGACGGATGCTCGGATCCCCCGTGCACGCCGCCCCCACGTGGACGCTCCTCCGCCGCGCCGTGACCGTGCACAACCTCGGCGGTGTACCCGCCGGTCCCGACGGCGTGGTGGACGAATGGGGCGAGGTGCACCGTTACCCCGGACTGTTCGTGGTCGACGGATCGACTCTGCCCGGCGCGACGGGCGTGAATCCCTCGGCCACCATCCTCGCGGCCGCGGAACGCAGCGCGGAGCATCTCGTGCGTCGCCTGAGCGCAGACCCCGGATGGCGCGCACCCGAGTGGCCCGACGTCGTGCCCGCCCCCATTCCCGAAGACGTCGCCGGCGCGGCGATGGCATCCCTTCACGCCCGCACGTCCGGCGACGGCGTCGGATTCCGGGAGCGGATGCAGACGCCCCGTGGCGCGGGAATGGGACCGGCGGCCGACCTCCGCCTGGAGGTGTCGTTCGAGGGGTTCGATGCGTTCAGCGCCGACCCGTCGCATCCGCTGGAGGTCACCGGCACGCTCTCGATCGCCGGCGTCGCCGATCATCGACCGCTGCGAGGGACTCTGTCCCTCTTTCCGGATGGATCCGATCTCGCGATGCGCTACGTGCTGGACTTTACCGACGACGGCGGTGCAGAACGCACCCTCGTCGGCGAGAAGGCCTTCCTCGGCCGGGGCCCGCTCGCCCGCTGGCACGGTGTGACGCGGCTGAGGTGGCAGCTCGACGGCGCGCCCGCGGTGCGCGGCGTCGTCGCGATCGGCGCCGGTGCCGTCGCGGCGCTGCTCGCCAGCATCCGGGGCGAGGGATTCACCCTGTCTCGCCGCGCGAGCGTGCTGCGGCGGTTCGGCCTGTCCTTCGCCGCTCGGGCCCTGCGGCGCGCCCCGCGGGCATGAGCCCCGCGGTCAAGGTTTCGGATCGGGCCGCCTGACGCCGTCCTGCAGCTCCCGGACGAGTTCGTCGACGTCGCCCTTGGTCGCGGCGCGCTGCTCTTCGTGACCGCGCGTGGCGCGCTCGGCGACCCACGACGAGAACGAGGCCACGACGAGTCCGACGAGCACGACGCCGCCCACCATGAGGAAGACCGCGGTGATCCGCCCCGGCACCGTCACCGGGGTGTAGTCGCCGTAGCCGACGGTCGTGACGGTGCAGAACGCCCACCACACCGCGTCGCCGAACCGGGTGATGTTGGCGCCCGGCGCGTGACGCTCGGCCTCGAGGACGAGGAGCGACGCCGACCAGATGAGCAGCAGAGCGGCGCCGGCGCCGTAGATCAGCAGGCGCGCGCGGAGGGAGCTCGCCGCCGAGTGCGTGAAGGAGGTCAGCCGCGTGAGCGCCCCGAGGAGGCGCACCGGGCGCAGCGTCGGGACGAGCACCATCGCCACGTCGAACAGGTGGGCGCGAAACCACACCCCGCGCGGATGCGACAGCGCCAGCCGCACGAGGTAGTCGGCGACGAACAGCGCCCACGTGCCGACGACGATGGCGGCGGTGGCGGCTTCGGCGGGCCCCTGGAGGTCGCCGATCACCTGGAAGGTGTAGGCGACGAGAAAGGCGAGAGCCGCCACCGTCAGCGGCCAGAACGTCGCCGATTCCCATCGGCGGGTGGCCCGCGTCTCGCCGCGATCTCGCCCGCCCTGCAATTCACCCATGGCAGAACTGTAGGGCGGCGGCGGCGCGCGCGGCTTCGGACGCTTCGTCTCGCTGCGCTCGCTCAGCGTCCGGAGGGGGCGGCGCTCGCTCAGCGTCCGGGGGGCGGCGCTCGCGCAGCGTCCGGAGGTCGGCGCTCGGCCAGGGTCCGGGGCTCGCCCGGTGAACGGGGTTAGTCCTCCGAGTGGCGCGGACGCCACAGCACGATATCGGTGGCGCGCCGGACGCGGGCGCCGTGACGCAGGGTGATGACCGACCCCGTCGCGCCGGCGGCGAACACCCGCGCGCCCGGGCGCGACTCGCGCTCCGCGATCAGCTGGCGCTCCAGATCGGACACGCGCCGCGACAGGGAGTGCACGCGTTCTTCCAGGGCGAGCAGCCGGGCGATGGCGGGAAGGCTCATCCCCTCGCCCGACAGTCGTGCGACCTCGCGCAGCTGTTCGACGTGACGCGTGGAGTAGCGCCGCGACCCTCCTTGCGTGCGGGCGGGGACCACGAGGCCGAGACGGTCGTACTGGCGGAGGGTCTGCGGGTGCATGTTGGACAGCTCCGCGGCCACCGCGATCGCGAAGATCGGGGCGTCCTCGTCGATCTCGTCGTCAGCCATCTCCCTCACCTCACAGACCCTCTCAGCCGCGCGCCTTCGACATGAGGTCGGCGCGCGGGTTCTCCTTGGGTTCCTGCTCCGCGAAGCGCTCCAGCGCCTCGCGAGCCTTGTCGTCCAGGTGCGACGGCACGACGACCTGCACCTCGGCGAGGAGGTCGCCGGTGCCCTTCGCCGTCGTGACGCCCCGGCCTTTCACCCGCAGCACGCGCCCGGACGGTGTGCCGGGGGCGACGCGGAGCTTCACGACGTCGCCACCGAGCGTCGGCACCTCGATCGTCGCGCCGAGAGCCGCCTCCGTGAACGTCACCGGCACCGTCACGCGCAGGTTGAGCCCGTCGCGCGTGAAAACCGGATGCGGTCGCACCGCGACCTGAACGACGATGTCGCCGGGCTCGCCACCATCCGGCGACGGCCGACCGCGGCCTCGCAGCCGGATCTTCTGCCCGTCCGCGACACCCGCGGGGATCTTGACCTTGAAAGGCTTGCCGTCCTCACCCTGGAGGGTGATGGTCTCGCCCTGCGTGGCGGTGACGAAATCGACCGTCGTGCGGGCCGTGACGTCGGCACCGCGCTGGGGGCCGCCGAACCCGCGGAATCCTCCCGAGGGCTGTCCGAACCGCCCGGAGCCGAAGCTCCCGCCCTGCTGCTCGAAACCGGCGAAGAAGTCCTCGAAGCCCGCGCCACCGGTCGAGGTGCGGGAGCGCGTGCCCCGGCCGCCCTGCCCGAACATGCTGAACACGTCCTCGAAGCCGCCGGCATCCGCCCCGCCCGCCGAGAAGCGGGCGCCGGAGCCCATCGCACGGATCTGGTCGTACTCCGCGCGCTGCTCGGGGTCGCTCAGCACGGCGTACGCCTCGCTGATCTCCTTGAACGTGGCCTCGGCCTTCGCGTCACCCGGATTGGAGTCGGGGTGATACTTGCGGGCGAGCTTGCGATACGTCTTCTTCAGATCGGCTTCGCTGACGCCCTTGTCGACGCCGAGGACCTTGTAGAAGTCCTTGTCGAACCAATCCTGACTCGCCATGCGCGCTCCTACTCGGCGGGGACCGCGACGACGACCTTAGCCGGTCGCAGCTCGACGGATCCCAGTCGGTATCCGACCTCGACGACCTCCAGCACGGTCGGCTCGCTCGTCCCCGGTGTCGGCGCCTGGAAGATCGCCTCGTGCTGCTGCGGGTCGAAGGGCTCGCCCGCCGCCCCGTACGCCACGACGCCGAGGCGCTCGGCGACAGCGCGCACCTTCTCGCCGATCGCCGCGAACGGCGTCCCGGCCTCGAGGTCGCCGTGCTTCTCAGCACGGTCGAGGTCGTCGAGCACCGGCAGCAGTCCCTTCGCGGCCTCGCCCTTCGCGCGCTCGATCTCGACCTGGCGCTGCTCCTCGGTACGGCGGCGGTAGTTGGCGTACTCGGCCTGCAACCGCTTGAGGTCGTTCAGCAGCGCCGACTCGAGGTCGGCGAACTTCGCATCCTCTGCGGCGGCCTCGGCGGTCTGCGCGGCCCCCAGGATGTCGTCGATCGTCAGGTCGTCCTGGCCGGAGGGGTCGGATGCTTCGACAGGCTCAGCAACCGACCCCTCCTCGTCCGGTCGAACCTCGTCATCACCCTGGGGCTCTTCGAAGTTCTTGTCCGTCATGTCAGCTCTTCTTCTCGTCTTCGTCGTCGACCACTTCGGCGTCGATCACGTCCTCCTCGGGGTTCGGCACGTTGCCGGCCCCGGGCTCGTTCGCGGCAGGATCGGGGTTCTCGCCCGCCTGCTGCGACGACTGGTAGATTGCCTCGCCGATCGCGCTCTGGCTCTGGTTGAGCTGGTCGAAAGCGGTCTTCACGGCGTCGTCGTCCTCGCCGGCGAGTGCCGACTTCAGGGCGTCGACGTCGGCCTGGACGGAGTCCTTGACCTCGGCGGGGATCTTGTCCTCGTTGTCCTTGAGGAGCTTCTCCACCGAGTACGACAGGGTCTCGGCCTGGTTGCGGGTCTCGGCCGACTCGCGGCGCTTCTTGTCCTCGGCCGCGTGCTCCTCGGCCTCGCGCACCATCCGCTCGATGTCCTCCTTGGCCAGCGACGAGCCGCCGGTGATCGTCATCGACTGCTCCTTGCCCGTGCCCTTGTCCTTGGCCGAGACGTGCACGATGCCGTTGGCGTCGATGTCGAAGGTGACCTCGACCTGCGGGATGCCGCGGGGAGCCGGCGCGATGCCGGTGAGCTCGAACGTGCCCAGCGGCTTGTTGTCGCGGGTGAACTCGCGCTCGCCCTGGAAGACCTGGATGGCCACGGACGGCTGGTTGTCGTCGGCGGTCGTGAAGGTCTCGCTGCGCTTGGTGGGAATGGCGGTGTTGCGCTCGATGAGCTTCGTCATGATGCCGCCCTTGGTCTCGATGCCGAGCGACAGCGGGGTGACGTCGATGAGGAGGACGTCCTTGCGCTCGCCCTTCAGCACGCCGGCCTGGAGCGCCGCGCCGACGGCGACGACCTCGTCCGGGTTCACACCCTTGTTGGCCTCCTTGCCGGCCTCGCGCTTGACGAGCTCGGCGACGGCGGGCATGCGGGTGGAGCCACCCACGAGCACGACGTGCGCGATGTCGGCGACCTTGATGCCGGCCTCGCGGATGACGTCTTCGAACGGCTTCTTGGTGCGGTCGAGGAGGTCCTTGGTGAGGTCCTCGAACTTCGCGCGGGTGATGGTCTCCGACAGCGACACCGGGCCCGACTCGGTCAGCGAGAGGTACGGCAGGTTGACGCTCGTCGAGGTCGACGAGGACAGCTCCTTCTTGGCCTGCTCGGCGGCCTCCTTGAGACGCTGCAGCGCGATCTTGTCGCCCGAGACGTCGACGCCCGTGGTGTCCTTGAACTGCTTGATGAAGTAGTCGACGAGGCGCTGGTCCCAGTCGTCACCGCCGAGGCGGTTGTCACCCGCGGTCGAGCGCACCTGGATGGTGGAGAAGTCGTCGTCCTTGCCCACTTCGAGCAGCGACACGTCGAACGTTCCGCCACCGAGGTCGAAGACGAGGATGAGCTCGTCCTCCTTGCCCTTGTCCAGGCCGTATGCGAGCGCGGCGGCGGTGGGCTCGTTGATGATGCGCAGCACGTTCAGGCCCGCGATCTCGCCGGCCTCCTTGGTGGCCTGGCGCTCGGCGTCGTTGAAGTACGCGGGCACGGTGATGACCGCATCCGTCACGCTGTCGCCGAGGTACTCCTCCGCGTCGCGCTTGAGCTTCTGGAGGATGCGGGCGGAGATCTCCTGCGGCGTCCACTTCTTGCCGTCGACATCGAACGTCCAGGTGGTGCCCATGTGACGCTTGACGCTGGCGACGGTGCGGTCGACGTTGGTGACAGCCTGCCGCTTGGCGGTCTCACCGACGAGCACCTCGCCGTCCTTCGTGAAGGCGACCACCGACGGGGTGGTACGGAAGCCCTCGGCGTTGGCGATGACCTTCGGCTCGCCGCCTTCGAGGACGCTCACGACCGAGTTGGTCGTTCCGAGGTCGATTCCCACAGCACGTGGCATATCAGTTCTCTCTCTTTCGTTGCGCCGGTGGAGCCGGCTCGGGAAGTCTGGAGCGGCCGCTCCGGGAGGTTGAGCCGCGATGACTCAAGGCTAGCGCGGCGCCGCATCCGGCGTCAAATGAACTTGCTATGAATCGGCTCAACTTTGCATCGGATGCGGCGGTCACAGATTGTGCGCCAGCGTCTGGATGCCGATGACAGCCAGCCCGAGCACGATCAACACCGCTAGGACGATGATCTGCGCCCACCATGACAGCCGCGACCGACGCACCGCGAGCCATCCGATGACGGCCAACGTCAGCAGGTAGATGATGGTCGCCGCCGTGAGCGCCGGATCGTCGGCGAAGACCCCGAGCACCGCCAGCAGCAGGACGATCGCGGGCGCGACGACGGTGCCGAGGCCGCCGGCTGCGATGCGCAGCATCAGCAGGAGCTCGCCGCGCCCGGGCAGGGAGCGGTGCACGGCGAGGTGGGCGATGACATCCGACACCAGGCCGGCCGAGACGATACCCCCCACCCCCAGGAGCAGGGCGGTGAGGCCGTGGGAGGCGTGCGGATGCTCCGCCACGGCGACGACCAGGACGATGGCGAGCCCGGTGAAGGTGGCGTAGACCCGCTCCTTGAAGTACTTCGCGAACGCGACATCGTCGCCGTCGAAGTCGGGGTCGTGGGTGCGCCGGTTCTCCCGCATGCGGCGAAGCCTATCCACCGGGCCGCGCCGGTGGATCGACGCGCCCTGGCACCGGCGCCGTCGGGCGGCGCTAGCCTGAGCAGCGTGACGACGACGTCGCAGCCGTCCGGAACCGCACCGGCCGTTCATCGAAGGGGCCCATCGTGGCAGACATGAACTCACCCGATGCCCCCGCAGCCGTCGAGCCGGCGCCCGGCAGCACCCGCCGGGGCGCGGTCTTCGCCTGGGGGCTGTGGGACTGGGGGTCGGCGGCGTTCAACGCGGTCGTCACGACCTTCGTCTTCACCGTCTACCTCACCAGCGACAGCTTCGGCCCGGCGGGCGAGGTGGAGGCGCAGCTGGGCTGGGCGCTGGCGGCGGCCGGGCTCCTCATCGCCCTCCTCGCCCCGGTGACCGGGCAGCGCTCGGACACCTCCGGGCGGCGGAAGCTGTGGCTCGCCGTCAACACCTACATCGTCGTGGCCCTCACCGCCGCCATGGTCTTCGTCGTGCCGGACCCGTCGTTCCTGTGGCTCGGGCTCTTCCTCGTCGCCGCCGGCAACGTCTTCTTCGAGTTCGCCGGCGTGAACTACAACGCCATGCTGTCGCAGGTCTCCACGCCGCGATCGATCGGCCGGGTGAGCGGCTTCGGATGGGGCATGGGATATGTCGGCGGCATCGTGCTGCTGCTGATCGTCTACTTCGGCTTCATCCAAGGGCTGTTCGGAGTCCCCGAAGAAGACGGATGGCCGGTCCGCATCGCCATGCTCGTCTCCGCCGCCTGGTTCGGGGTGTTCGCCCTTCCGGTGCTCTTCGCCGTCCCCGAGTACCGCGGCGCCGGCTTCCGCCGCGAGCGCGTGGGATTCCTCGCCTCCTACGGACGGCTCGCCCGCGACATCGCGCGCCTGTGGCGCGAGTCCCGGCACACCGTCTGGTTCCTGCTCGCGAGCGCGGTGTTCCGGGACGGGCTGGCCGGCGTCTTCACGTTCGGCGGTGTGCTGGCCGCATCCGTCTTCGGGTTCTCCGCGGGCGAGGTGATCATCTTCGCCGTCGCCGCCAACGTCGTGGCGGGGGTCTCGACGATCGCGGTCGGGGCGCTCGACGATCGGCTCGGCGCCAAGCCGGTCATCGTGACCGCACTCGTCGGTCTGGTGGTGTCGGGGATGCTGGTGTTCCTCCTGCACGACGGCGGGCAGATCGTCTTCTGGACCGCGGGTCTGGCCCTCTGCCTGTTCGTCGGACCCGCCCAGTCGGCCTCGCGCACCTTCCTCGCGCGCATCATCCCGGCGGGGCGGGAGGGCGAGGTCTTCGGGCTCTACGCCACGACGGGCCGCGCCGTGTCGTTCCTCGCGCCGACGATGTTCGCGGTGTTCGTGACGGTGTTCGGCGCCCCCTACTTCGGCATCCTCGGCATCGTGCTGGTCATCGCCGTCGGGCTCGTGCTGCTCCTCCCCGTGCGGGCAAAGCAGGAGCGGCTGCGGTAGCCGCCGCTTCGCCGAGAGTGCATCGTGTCGGCGAAGCGGCACCGGATCTCGTGCACTCTCGCCGAGGCGATGCACTCTCGCGGCCGCGGCGACGGGGTCACGCGCGGGGCCACGCCGCGGCGAGCTTCGCGAGCAGACGGGCGAGCTCGGCGCGTTCCGCGTCGCTGAAGCCCTCGAGCGCCTGACGGACGGCGTCGCGCCGCTCGCCGCGGAACCCGCGCACGAGGGCGGTGCCGGCGTCCGTCGGCGCGACACGCGTGCGGCGGGCGTCGTCGGGATCGGGCTCGCGCCGCGCCAGCCCGAGCTCGACGGCCTGCTGCACCAGCCGCGACGCACGCGGCTGGTCGACGCCGATCGCCTCGGCGGCCTCGCTCACGCTGAGCGGATGCGACGCCGCGACGAGCGCTTCGAGCAGCCGCAGCCGCGCGGGTCCGGCGAAGCGGCCCGGGGCGCCCGCCCAGGGCGGCGGCCCTCCGTGCGGAGGGAACGGCCCGCGGCCTCCGTGGCCTCCCCCCGCGGCCCCGTGCGGTCCCCAGCGACCACCATCCCAGGGCGGACGCTGCCGGGGGCCGCGCAGTCGAGCCAGCGCGGCGGCGATGTCGTCGGCGGGGTCTGCGGTCATGGCCCCAATTTACATGCCACTTGACAAGTATCCGCGATGCATGTCACTCTACATGGAGTTGGTTGTCATCTGACATGTAATGCGCGGCCATCGGGTCGCGCTGACGAAAGGATTTGCCATGAACACCTCCGACACCACCTCCACACCGCCCCTCGGCTTCTGGCTCCGCGCGGTCGACGCGTTGATCGACCGCGCATTCGCCGAGGCCCTCGCCGCCGAAGACGTCTCCCGACGCGACTGGATGCTCCTCACCGTGATCGCCGGCGACATCGATGCTCCCTGGCTGGCCGCGCGACTCGCGCAGCGCCGGGGCCGCGTCCGTCGCCTCATCGACCGCGGCTGGGTCGCCGAATCCAGCGACGGGCTTTCGCTGACCGACGAGGGGCGCGCCGCCCAGGAGCGCCTCGGTTCGATCGTCGAGACCGTCCGCGCGCGGGTGAGCGGCGCCGTCTCCCCCGAGGACTTCGCCACGACCCTCGCCTCCCTCGAAGCGATCGCGCGCGAGCTCGGCTGGGACGAGAACTCGCCGCTCGACCGCGGACGCGGAAAGCACCGTCGCTTCGGATTCGGTCCGGGGCCGCGGGGCTTCGGATTCGGCCCCGCGTCGCGCGGCTTCGGCCGACACGGCCACGGCTTCGACGGCGGGTTCGGCCCCCACGCCGGATTCGGGCGCGGCTTCGCGCCTCACGCGGGCTTCGGCCCTGGCGCGTGGCCGGGCGGCGCCGCACGCGACGCCTCCGACGACACCGCTTTCGAGCGCGGCTTCACCGCCGGGTTCGCGCAGGGCCGCGCGGCCGGCGCACCCGGCGACGCGAGCTGAGCCCGCCCGTCGGCACGTCCCCAGCCGGCGGACCGGCGTCAGTCGCCCGGTCCGTCGGCGAGCCGCCGCACGAGGGCCGCGATCTCGTACCGGGCCCGCCCCTTCGGGCTCCGCGGGTCCCAGCCGAGCTCCCGCACGAGCGCTTCGTAGCGCGCCTGCACTGTCGAGTGATGCATGCCGAGGGCGGATGCGGCGCCACGCAGGCTATCGGATTCCACGACCGCGTGAAGCACCTCGCAAGCGCGCTCGTCGAGCGCGGAGAGCACCGCCGCATCCGGGTGCGACGTCGCCTGGAGGGCCTGCGCCGCCGCCAACAGCACCCCGTAGTCGGATGCGTCGACGACCGCCTCCTCCGCGCGGCTGAGGCGCAGCGCCACCACCGCCGTGTCGAACGAACGTGGCGCGTCCTCCGCGGGCACGGGTACGCCGATCCCGGCGCGCGCGCCGGGCAGTGACGCGGCGATCCCCGACAGGAAGGCGGCACGCACCAGCCCGTGCGGTGTCGCGACGACCGTCGACGGCGGAGCGAGGGCATCGGCCGCGGGCACCGCGAGCACGCGCACCGTGGCGCCAGGCTCGACGCGCAGGCGGGCCAGCGCGACACGGCGCTCGTCCCCCGACCGTGCGGCGTCGATCGCCACGTGGAGCGCGCTCTCCGGGGTGGATCCACGCCGCTCCTGCGCGAGCGACACGGCGAGCGCGAGCCGCTCCAGCACCATCGCATCGTTCGCGTGCGCCGTGCCGGAGCGCTCGATCCACACCGTCCCGTCGGGCGTGGGGCGCGACGGCCAGTCGCGGCCGCCTCCCGCGCCGTCCACGCGCTCACCCTCGGGATTCACTCGCAGCCTGCGTCCCGCGGTGTCCGCACCGGCGACCGTCCCCGACAGCACCGCCGCGCCGCGGAGCAGAGCCTCTATGCCGACTCCGCCCGAGACGAGCGCGTCGAAATACGACACCACTTTGAGGGATTCGCTGGCTTCGGGATCCAGCGCGGTCAACCGGCCGACGAGTTCCTGCATGTCCGCTCCATCGCGTCTGGCAGCAACGATAGCCCCGCAGCGGGGCGGATGCTCCGCTTCAGGCGCCGAGGACGCGATCCACCCACGCGTTGCGCGCCGACGTTGCGGCCTGAGCCAGGGCGGTGTGCGGCGCCATGATGTCGAACCCGTGGAATCCGCCCGGCCACACGTGCAGTTCTGCCTGCACGCCGGCGTGCCACAGCGCCGTGGCATACGCGACGTCCTCATCGCGGAAGACCTCGGCGCTGCCGCATTCGACGAACGCCGGCGGCAGTCCGGAGAGGTCGGTCGCCCGCGCCGGAGCGGCGTAGATCGACACGTCTTCGGTGCCGCGACGCTCACCCAGGAGCGCCGTCCACCCGGTGATGTTCGAGGTGCGATCCCACACGCCGACGCCCTGGATCTGAAGCGTCGACACCGAGCTGTCGCGGTCGTCCAGCATGGGGTAGATGAGGACCTGACCGGCCAGCTCCGGGCCGCGGCGGTCGCGGGCGAGAAGAGCGGTGCCGGCAGCGAGCCCACCCCCCGCGCTCGCGCCCCCGATCAGCAGCCGGTCGGGATCGATCCCCAGGTCGTCGGCATGCTCGGCGGTCCACAGGAGCCCCGCGTAGCAGTCCTCCACCGGGTAGGGATCGGGGAACTCCGGCGCGAGCCGGTACTCCACTGTCACCACCACGGCATCGAACTCCACGATCCAGGGCAGGAACTGCACGAGCCCCAGGAAGCGGTCTCCCATGACCATGCCGCCGCCGTGGGTGTGATAGATCCCCGGGCCGGGACCCGTGCGCCCCGTGCGCCTCAGCACCGAGACCGTGATGCTTTCGCCTTCGTATCCCGGGATCGTCTGGTCATCCCGCTCCACGCCGACCTCGGCCAGCAGGTCGTCGAGCGGCTGCAGTGCCGTGTCCGCGCGCAGCACGTCGATCATCTCGGGCGTGATGGTGGGCGGCAGCTGGTCGGCCAGAGTCACCAGCACGGCCTCCAGCTCCGGGTCGAAGGGCGGGCGGGCGGGCGAGGTAGAGCTGGCCATGAGAGAACTCCTTCGTTCGGCAATTCCCCTCAGCATCCGCCGTCGTTCGCGCCGCAGCATCCGCCGCGCGCGTCAGAATGCGGCGATCCCTCCCGCCACGTGGCGGATCGGCTCAGCGGCCGGCGGAGCCCGCGTCCGTGACGCCCACGTCGGTGCGGTGGAAGTTGAGGAACGACCGGGATGCGGTGGGACCACGCTGTCCCTGGTACCGGTTGCCGTAGGGGCCCGAGCCGTAGGGGTTCTCGGCGGGCGAGGACAGACGGAAGAAGCACAGCTGGCCGATCTTCATCCCCGGCCACAGCTTGATCGGCAGCGTCGCCACGTTCGACAGTTCGAGCGTCACGTGCCCGGTGAATCCGGGATCGATGAAGCCGGCCGTGGAGTGCGTCAGCAGGCCCAGCCGCCCGAGCGACGACTTGCCCTCGAGGCGCGCGGCGACGTCGTCGGGGAGGCGCACCTGCTCGTACGTCGACCCGAGCGCGAACTCGCCCGGGTGCAGGATGAACGGCTCGTCGGGGGCCACCTCGATGAGCCGGGTCAGCTCGGGCTGATCTTCGGCCGGATCGATGAACGGGTACTTGTGATTGTCGAAGAGGCGGAAGTACCGGTCGAGGCGCACATCGACGCTCGAGGGCTGCACCATGGCGGGGTCGGATGGCGCCAACCCGATGCGTCCGGACTCGAGCTCGGCGGTGATGTCGCGATCGGAGAGCAGCACGGCATCAGCCTAGGGGCACGGGCCAGACCGCGAGACTGCATCCGCGCCACGAGACAGCAGCCGCCGCCCGCAGTCTCGTGGCGCTCGTGCGGTCTCGGCGCCGAGGTGGAGTCTCGCGGCAGTGCGGCGAGGCCGGGATAGGATGCGGAGAACTTGTCCTCACCGTCGAGCTGGACCCTCCCTCGACGCTGTCGGAACGGTCGGTGTGAGCGTGGAGATCAGGCAGCTCGAGTACTTCTCGGCGATCGCACACGAGGGCAGCTTCGGGCGGGCCGCCCGCACCCTCCACGTGAGCCAGCCGGCACTGAGCAAGCAGGTGCGCGCGCTGGAGATCGAGCTCGGTGTCGAGCTGCTCATCCGAGGCGCAGACGGCGTCCGGGCCACAGAGGCGGGCAGGCGCCTGACCGAGATGTGCGATGTCGTCCTCGACTACCTGAGGAAGATCCCCGAAGCGGTCCGCGAAGCACCCGAACAGCTGACCGGCACGGTCACGGTGGGGATCTCGCCGGCGCTCGTTCCGCCGCTGGCCGATCACCTGCGCATGACGTTCGCCCGGCGGCATCCGGCCGTGCGACTCCAGATCATCGAGGCGCCGCCGCTGTTCCTGATGGAATGGCTCGACCTCGGGCGTCTGGACGTCGCTCTGTCCTCGCGCTGGCCTCCGCACGACGAGAGCCCGCGACTGGAGTTCACTGACATCGGAAGCGACACCGCGGTGCTCGTAGGCGCGCCGGAGCTGCTCCCGGACGACATCGGCGAGCGCATCCCCACCGAGCGCCTGCATTCGCTTCCGCTCGCCCTCAGCCCCGGCTACCGCAACCTCGTGCGCCGCGCCGATCTGGACGCGCAGCCGGAGGAGCTCGGCGTCGAGATCGACTCCCTCCACATGATCCGCTCGCTCGTGCTGCGGGCGGAGTACTGCTCCGTGCTGCCGGTGTCCTTCGTGCAGGAGGACATCGAGCGCGGCGCGCTGCGAGCGGTTCAGATCGACCCGCCGATTCGCCGCCACGTCGCGGCGGTCACGCGCGCGGGACGGCGACCCACCGCCGCCGTCGGCGTCGTGGTCAGCGTCGCCCGTGCGCGCCTGTCGGATCTCTCCGCCGAGGTTCCGTTCCTCGGCGGAGGGAGGGATGGTGCGACCCTCTCCGAGGGTTCAGCGACCGCCACCCAGGAAGGCGAGGGCGTTTCCCCGTAGCAGTGCGGCTGCGTCGGCGACGGCGGTCGCGACCGCCGCCCGTGCGACGTCCTGCATGCGCAACAGCTGCCCCGGCATGAAGGGAGCATCGCTGCCCAGGAGAAGCCGATCGCTGCCGAATCGATGCGCCAGCAGGGTCAGCTGCGGCAGATCCGCTGCGGTGGCGTCGGCGTCGATGCGGCGCACCAGCAGGTCCCAGTGCTCTGGCGCGCCGTGGTCGAGGTGCAGGTCTCGGAGGCGGGGGTAGGCGGCCGCGAACGTGCCGCCCCCGTTGGCCACGGCGACGCGCAGGGCGGGATGCGACTCCAGCACACCCCCGAAGACGAGCGCGCTCGTGGCGATCGCGCTGTCGGTGAGCATCCCCAGCCCGACGGCCATCCGCGGATCATCCCGCCGCAGCACGCCTCGACCGTGGGCGACGGGATGGACGAACACTGCCGCGTCCTGCGCCTGACACTGCTCCCACACCGGCGCGACCAGCGGATCGTCGAGATCGAGCCCGCCCAGGGTCGTCCCCACCGCCACGCCCCTCAGACCGATCGCACGACAGCGCGCCAGCTCGTCGGCGACGTCCTCCCGCGGAAGGCACCCCAGCCCGAGGAGGCGCCCTCCCGAATCGGCGCACGCGGCCGCGATCGATTCGTTCACCTCTCTCGCGTACGCGGGACCGGCCGCCCACGCGTGCTCCATGACGGCGGCCAGCGGGGAGATGACCTGCTGGGAGACCCCGGCCTCGTCGAGGGCGGCGAGGCGACGCGAGACGTCCCACAGCTCAGCCGGCACCGTCCGCGACGACGCGCGGTGACGGAGGTGCCCGATGCCGTGCTCGTCGATCAGGAGCCGCGGCCCGTCCTCGCGACCGCCGGGGGCGAGGAAGTGGGAGTGGACGTCGACGACAGGGCCGGCATCCGGATCGCTCACCAGACGATGTCTTCGTACGCGACCACGCGGGATGACATGCTGCCGAGCACGTCGACCGAGAGCGTGACGACATCGCCCGGGGCCAGCGGGGGGTGGGCGTCCCTTCCCCGGCGACCCCACAGCTCGGCGAGACATCCTCCCCCGGACGTCCCCGAACCGAGAACGTCGCCCGGGCGCACCTCGGTGCCACGGCTCGCGTGCGCGATCATCTCGGCGAAGGAGAAGTGCATCGAGTCGAGCCGGTCGGTGCCGATCACCTCGCCGTTGACCTGCGCGACCATCTCGAGGGCGAACCCCGAGCCGGAGCGATACGGCTCGAGCTCGTCGGGCGTGACGAGGGCCGGACCGAGTGACAGCGTGGTGTCCTTGCCCTTGGCAGTCCCCAGGCGCACGCTCATCTCGGCGAACTGGATGTCACGAGCCGACCAATCGTTGAGCAGACAGTAGCCCGCGATGTGTTGTTCGGCATCTTCGACGCGGATGTCACGGCCCCCTTTTCCGATGACCGCCGCCACTTCCAGCTCGAAGTCGAACAGCGAGCTACCCGGCGGCACGGGAACATCGTCGGCGGGACCGCGGACGGCATAGGGGTTGCTGAAGTAGAAGGCGGGCACCCTGTACCACTGCTCCGGGATCGTCGCGTCGGGGTCGGCCATCATCAGCGCGCCGGCGTAGTGACGCTCGAAGGTCATGAAATCGCGCACCGTCGGCGGGTCCGGGATCGGCGCCCGAAGCTGCACGCCCCCGAGGGGCCACACGTCGTGCGGCCTCTGCAAGGCCTCGCCGCCCGCCCGCTGCAGACGTTCGCCGTCGTCGCCGAGCAGCCCTCGAAGGGTCTCCCCAGGCGCGAGCGCATGGATGACCGCCCCGTCCACGACACCGACACGCTCCTGCACGCCGTCGGTGAATGTCACGAATCGCATCGCACTACCTTCCGGCGCCGGGCATGGGCGAGATACGCCCGTCGAACACCGACAGGTCCTCGGAGAGCACGCGGCTTCCGGCCTTCACCGGCTCGGAGTCCATGAGGACGAACAGCACGCGCACCGGCTCTTCTCCGCGTGCGACCCACTGGTGCATGGTGCCGCGCTGGACGACGAGGTCGCCCGGGCCGAGACTCTCCACCACCTCGCCGCTGTCCAGCACGAGGTCGAGCGTCCCGGCGAGCACCACGGCGATGTCCTGTGTCTCGGTGCGATGCATGCTCGGAACGTCGGACTCCCCTGGGATGAGCTCGCCCATCCGCACCAGCACCCGCGTCCCGCGGGGCCCCGGGACGCCGTCATCGAACAGCGCCTCATCGTTGCGGGGAGGAAATCGGCTCGTGCACCACGCGACGTTCGCCTCGTACCCCGGGCCTCGCGGCTCGGATGCGACGAGCGCATCGGAGCGCACGATCGCTCTGCCCTCTTCGTCGTGGCCGGTCACCACGCGCCGGAACTGAAACCCCATCCGTCGGTCCTTTCGCTGCTCAGTCGTCGAAGTCGATGAAGTCGTGTGGCCAGTCGACCCTGGACAGCAGGCGGTGGTGCGATTCCTCCGCCAGCCTGCGGACACGCGCGACGTCGACCCCGAGCATCCGCCCCTGCCACTTCGCGATGCGACCGCCGACGAACACGGTGTCGACCGAACCGATGTCGGCTGCCTGGACCACGGAGCACAGCACGTTGTTGCGCGGGAACAGCCGAAGACCGCTGGTGTCCAACAGGACGAGGTCAGCCTGTTTTCCGGGGGTGATGGACCCGGTGACTCCGCCCAGCCCGGCGTTGTCGGCACCCGCTTGGGTCGCGGAGGCGAGAATGTCGCGCAGCGATGCGGCACGCGGGCCGCCCCGATGCTCGTCCAACCGCTGGGTGAGGTACAGAGCGCGCATCTCAGAGAACATGTCGATGCCGTAGGTCATCGGGTTGTCGTTGCTGATCCCGGGTCGAAGGCCTTGCTGCGCCCACTCGGTGTACGGGATCCGGCCGTAGCGGAACTGCGTCTCGATGCGAGGGCACACGTTGACCTGCGCGCCGCGGTCGATCAGCACCTGCCGCTGGTCGGCGGAGAGGAGGTTGGCGTGATTGATCGCTTCGCGGCCGTCGAGCCATCCGTCGGCGTACAGCTTCGGGAGGTCCTGCCGCTCGATACCGCTGTCGAACGAGATCCACAGATCGAGGTCGCGACGCACAGGTATCAGGTCGGCGAGATCATCGAAGCCCACCGCATAGAGCCGCAGCGTGCACAGCTGGTCGTCGCTGGAGAAGTGCTCGGCACGGATGCGGTGGACGTCGCCCGGGAACTGCTCGTCCCACGTCCCGGATCTCGGTGCCCCCACCGCGTGCACGCCCCGAACGCCGGAGTCCTTGAGCGCACGGATACTCGCATCCGAGTGCTCGGGAGAGCGCGCGTTGTGCATGTTGTCCACGACCGTCGTGATGCCGCCCTCGAGCGCGTTGAGCAGCGTGAGGAGCGTGCCGGCGTAGATGTCGTCCGGTTCCATGGCGGGGGCCAGCATCCGGTGGGCGACGTTCATGTAGCTACGGCTCGACGAGGGCGCGCCGCTGATCGGATCGGCCGTGGTCTGCGGCACGTTCTCGGGGATGAGCCGACCGAACGCGCCTTCCCAGCAGTGGATGTGCGGGTCGGCGAAACCCGGCATCACGATGCGGTCCGTCGCATCGATCGTGACGGCTTCCGGAGCGTCGATCGAGGGCCCGACCTGTGCGATGCGGCCGCCCTTGACCAGGACGTCGCCGACGGCGAAGTCTCCCACCGCCGGGTCCATGGACAGGATGCTGCCGCCCTTGAGGAGGATCGTCTCATCCCGGCCGACCTGTTGCTGCGCGGCATGCCGCTGTATCAGCGCGTCGAGTGCTGCCGCGCCGGCGTCTGCGCCCGCTTGGTGTGTCATTGCTCTGTTCCTGACCGCCCGCGGCTTCGTCGTCCGCCGACTGAGGCATCGAGTTGGGATGCTACAGACGCCGGGGGCGCATCCGCGCGGGGATGCCCATAGCGATCGGCGATGCCGCACATCGCCAGGAGGAATCCGCTCTCGCATGCCGTTGCGGCATGGGCGGGATTCGCAACCGGTATTGGCCCGGGCACGCGTGCGGGTCCCACACTGAGTGCAGCCCGGCGCCAGGTCGAAGACGACAGAGGCGCGCCGGCAGTCATCATGATCAGCGAGGAGAAGCGATGAATCCTGCGACACGGAGCGAGACCAAGAATCGACGTCTGGCGTCGCTCGGGGCGACGCTCGAGTACTACGACTTCGTGGCGTACACATTCGTCGCCGCAGCCATCAGCCAGGCGTTCTTCCCCGCGGACATCCCGGAGACTCTTCGGCTGGTCCAGACGTTCGCGATCTACTCGGTCGGCTTCGTCGCCAGGCCGCTCGCCGGCATCTTCATGTCCCGCCTGTCGGACCGGATCGGACGCCGCAAGATCTTCCTGTTCACACTGGCTCTCATGTCGCTCGCGACGTTCGGAATCGGAGTCCTCCCGACGTATGAGACCGTCGGATGGCTCGCTCCGGCACTGCTGTTGCTCATGCGACTCCTCCAAGGATGCGCGGTCGGCGGAGAGCTCCCGACTGCCGCGGTGTTCGTCTCGGAGTTCGCCGGCCCCCGACGGGTCGGGTTCTCGGGTGCCTACCTCCAGGCGTGGTCTTACGGCGGGTTCCTCCTGGGCGCCGCTGTCGCGCTGCTCGCGAGCTTCCTGGCCACTCACGTCTTTCCGGGGATCCCGTCGTTGGATTGGCGTCTGCCGTTCCTCCTGGGCGGCGTGCTCGGATTGATCGCGCTTTACCTGCGTCGTCGCCTGGACGAGACGCCCGGCTTCGAGAAGCTCGAGAAGTCCGACGCCCCGGAGGTCGTCCGCGGACGTCAGGGCTCCATCAAGGTGGTGCTCCGCGAACATCCCGGCGCCGTGGCGTTCGGCTTCCTCCTGCTCGCCGCCCTTTCGATCATCAACGTGATCTTCTTCCAGTACTGGCCGACGTACCTGCAGGTGAACCTCGGTCACTCGGCCGGCGTGGCGCTGGGAAGCAGTCTCCTGGCGATCGCCGGCGCGATGATCGCCCTGCCGCTGTGGGGCAAGTTCTCCGACCGCTTCGGATGGCGCAGCCTCTTCGCCGTCGGCGGAGTGGTCGCCACGGTCACTTCCGTCGTCCTCTTCCTCACCCTCCCCCTCATCCCCGCCGACTCCCCGCTTCTGCTCGTCGCATCGGTGCCGGCGGCGGTCGGGGTCGCCTCGTTCGTCGCGGTCGTCCCCGGACTCCTCTCATCGCTGTTTCCCACCGCGGTGAGACAGATCGGGTACTCGATCCCCTACAACGTCGGCGTGGCGATCTTCGGAGGCGTTCTGCCGCTGAGCCTCGCCCCGCTCATCGCCGTGGGCGGTACCAGCGCACCGCTTCTGATCGTGCTCGCGGCGTGCGCCATCTCGTTCCTCTCGGCGTTCATCGTGACGCGCGTGCGTCTCTACCTGGGCGCGGGGGCGTCGGTCCGCGGGGACGCCGTGGACCCCGAGCCCGCGCGTCCGGTGGCGTGAGCAGGAGAACGACCATGACGATGAGCGCCATCCGCCACCCTGGGGCGGGCCCGGAGCCGGTCGCCGCTCCCGCGCCGTGGCTGCGGATTCCGGAGGTCGTCGCGGACGTGGAAGCCCTCCGCACCCGGTTCTCCGATCCGCAGCTGAGCATCGCGGAGATCCTCTGCGACGCGCATCCCGCGGACGCCACGGCATTCGTGTGTGTCGACGAAGACTTCACCGTCGAGCGGCTCACCTTCGGGGAGCTGAGCGAGCAGTCCCGTCGGCTTGCCTCCGCATTGCGCGCTCAGGGCGTGGGAGAGGGGGACCGGGTCGGCGTGCTCATGGCAAAGAGCCGGCAGCTTCCCGTCGTCCTCGTCGCGCTCTGGCGCCTGGGGGCCGTGCATGTCCCGCTCTTCACCGCCTTCGCCGGTCCCGCCATCGCACAGCGCCTCACTGGCGCGTCCGCGGCGCTGGTCATCGCCGATCCCGACCAGCTCGACAAACTGGACGGCATCGAGACGGAAGTGATCGTCGCCGGACAGCGGCTCGACACCTTGATGAGAGAGCACCCGCTTCTCCCCTCCAGCGCACGTGTGGGTTCGGAGGGTCTGTTCATCCAGCTGTACACCTCTGGCACCACGGGCACGCCGAAGGGCGTCGGAGTGCCCGGCTTCGCGGTCGGAGCCTTCCTCTCATACGTGAGATACGGGCTCGACCTGCGCGGGGACGACGTGTACTGGAACGCCGCCGATCCTGGCTGGGCGTACGGACTCTACTACGGCATCGTCGCCCCGTTGGCACTCGGCGTCCCGAACGTCCTGCTCGCAGGTGGATTCTCCGCCGCCCGCACGGCGCGCGCCATCGACGAACTCGGGGTCACGAACTTCACGGCCTCGCCGACCGCATACCGAGCGATGAAGAAGGAGGGCGTGACGCTCCGCCGTCCTCTTCGCGTCGCTTCCTCCGCGGGGGAACCGCTCACTCCGGATGTGGTGGCCTGGGCACCGCGCGCCCTCGGCATCGAGGTGCGCGATCAGTGGGGACAAACCGAGCAGGGCATGGGGATCGTGAACGCGTGGAATCCCGCGCTTCGTCGCGACGTGCGCCCGGGATCGATGGGACAGGCTCTGCCCGGCTTCACGGGCGGGACTGCGGGAGACGCGATCGTGCTCTCGGTTCGCGAGAGTCCGCTGATGTGGTTCCGCGGGTACGTGGACGGGCCGACGCAGACGCGGGAGCGGTTCACGCCCGACGCGGGCTGGTACCTCACTGGCGACGTCGGGCGCAGTGAGGGCAGCGACTTCTTCTTCGCCTCGCGCGACGACGATGTCATCCTCGCGGCCGGGTACCGCATCGCTCCCTTCGATATCGAGAGCGTCCTCACCTCCCAGCCGGGAGTGGTGGAGGCCGCCACCGTGGGCCGGCCGGACGAGGTCCGTGGCGAAGTGGTGGAAGCGTTCGTGGTCGTCGACGACACCGTCCCCCGCGATGAGCTCACAGAGCGATTGCAGCGCGCGGTGCGCACGCAGTACGGGGCGCACGCCTATCCGCGCCGCGTGCACGTCGTGGACGCGCTGCCCAAGACCCCGAGCGGGAAGGTGCAGCGGTTCGTGCTCCGCAGTCTGACCGAGGAGGAGCTGGCCGCAATGGCGGCAGGATGACGCCGGAGCGTCCGGCATCGAGCGACAACGAGGAGGCAGCATGCGTGTATTCGTCACCGGCGGCACGGGATGGGTGGGAAGCGGAGCCGTGACCGGCCTGCTGGAAGCCGGCTACGAGGTGCTCGCGCTGGCGCGATCGGGCTCGAGCGCTGCCGCCCTCGCCGAGAAGGGCACGGACGTCCTCCACGGGTCGCTCGACGATCTCGATCTGCTCGCTGACGCCGCAGCGCGCTCGGAGGCCGTGATCCACCTCGCGTTCGATCACGACTTCGCGCATTTCGCCGACAGCGCCGAGCAGGAGGGCAGGGCCATCGAAGCGATGGGCGGGGCGCTCATCGGCACCGGCAAGCCCCTGCTCATCTCGAGCGGGCTGGCGTTGATCAAGCCGGGCGAGGTGGTGACGGAGGCCGACCTCCCTCCGAGGACGGGGACCGGCTTCGCGCGCAAGAACGATGTGGTCGCGGCGTCGCTCACCGACCGCGGTGTGCGCATCAGTTCGGTGCGCCTCGCCACGACGGTGCACGGGAGGGGAGATCGGATGTTCATGCGTCTTCTCGCCGATCTCGCGCTCGAGACCGGGGTCTCCGCTTACATCGGCGACGGTTCCAACCGCTGGCCGGCGGTGCACGTCTCGGATGCCGGCAGACTGTACGCCCTCGCTCTGCGATCCGGCGCCTCGTCGCGGGCCTACACCGCCAGCGCGGAGGAGGCCATCGCCTTCCGCGACATCGCGACCGCGATCGGCCGGGCCCTCGATGTTCCCGTGCAGTCGCGCCCACGCGAGCACTTCGGCTGGCTCGCGGACTTCGCTGCGGCCGATGCGCCCGCCTCGAGCGCGCGCACCCGAGAGTGGACCGGATGGAGCCCCTCCGGTCCGTCGCTGCTGGAGGATCTGGCGACGCCCGGCTACTTCGACCGCTGAGCACGGCCCGACGGATAGGCGTCCGGGGCCTTCGGCGTCACGGGGAGCAGCATCGGGCCACCCCCGTCTCGGGGCACGCGACGGCGCTGTTATGCTGGCCGGGCGCCGAAAGGCCGCACGGGGCTGTAGTTCAATGGCAGAACTTCTGCTTCCCAAGCAGACAGCGCGGGTTCGATTCCCGTCAGCCCCTCTCTCCGCCCCTCGGGTGCGCCCCCGCCCGCCGAGCGCGCATCGTCTCACCGAGAGTGCACGAGATACGGTGCGGATTCGCCGAGGCGATGCACTCTCGACGAATGCGGATGCCGCAGCCCCAGCCGAGCGGCCCCAACCGAGCGACTCAGCCGAGCGGCTCGGCGAGCGGCTCGTCGGGTGAGGCACCGCGGGGAGGCCGCGCGGCCCGCACGGCGCCGATGCTCGCGAGGATGACGAGGGCGATCCCCAGGATCTCGAGCCACGCCAGGTGCTGCCCGAGCAGCAGGAAGCCGGCGAGGGACGCCGTGGCGGGGCCGAGGCTCATGAGGATGGCGAACGCCGCCGCCGGCAGTCGCCGCAGGGCGATGAGTTCTAAGGCGTACGGCACGGTCGACGACAGGATCGCCACCGCCGCACCGATCGCGAGCAGATCCGCGCGCAGCAGCGCGGCGCCCGCATCCGCGATGCCGAAGGGCAGCGACAGCACGGCGCCGAGGGCCATCGCGAGGGCCAGGCCGTCGAGGCGGGGGAACTCGCGACCCACGCGCGAGGACGCGAGGATGTAGCCCGCCCACGCGACAGCGGCGCCGAGAGCGAAGAGCACGCCGACGAGATCGAGCCGCTCCCATCCGCCGCCCCCGAGAGCGGCCACGCCCGCCAGCGCGAGGCCGGCCCACACCAGGGCGGATGCGCGCCGGCTCGCGACGATCGACAGCGTGAGGGGGCCCAGCACCTCGATCGTGACCGTGACCCCGAGAGGGAGCCTCTCGAGGGCGAGGTAGAACAGGCCGTTCATGAGGGCGAGGACGAGCCCGAACAGCCCCACCGACGTCCACGCCGCGCGCGAGTGTCCGCGTAGCCGCGGGCGGGCGATGAGCAGCAGGATCACCGCCGAGAACACCAGGCGCATCATGACCATGCCGAGCGGCCCGGTCTCCGGGAAGAGCATGACAGCGAGCGACGCGCCCACCTCCTGGCACGCCAGTCCTCCCAGGACGAGCAGGACGGCTGCGCTGGCTCCGCTTCGAGCCGGAGCGGCACTCACGCGGCGGGCGGGGCGCAGATCGCGTTGGCGAGGATCGCGTCGTGGTACTGCTGCGCCGTCCAGGGAAGCCCGGCGGCCGGGGCGGTCTGGCCGGATGCCGCGGGAGCCTTCGAGGCGATCGCCGCCAGCTCCCAGGCGAGCCACCCTCCGATCGCGGCGTTCGCGCCGGAGTTGTTGAGCACGACGGCGACGGTGAGGCCGGTCTCGGGGTCGGCGAACGCGGCCGTGATATAGCCGGGGATCGAGCCGAACTGGCCGATGAGTGATCCCGCCTGGTACGCGCCGCCGGCCGCCGTGAACCACGTCGGCTGATCGGGTGCGACCGGCAACGGCGACGAGAAGCGGTCGGCGGCATCCGGGGTGAGAGCCTGCGTGGCCAGCGCCTGCACGTACCTGCCGAGGTCGCGGATGTCGGTCACGGCGCCCGAGTCGGCGCCGCCCATGCTCGCCGACAGCGTGGTCATGTCCGGCGGCTCCGCGCAGTTCCAAACGCCGGCGGCATCCGCCGTCGACCAGTGCCCGTGCAGCGTGGGCCCGTCGGACGGCGGCGCCGCCTTGCGCGAGGGAAGCGAGGTCGCCTGGAGGTCGAGCGGCTGGGCGACGTGCTCGGAGATCAGCGCCGACATGCTCTCGCCGGTCGCGCGCTCGAGGGCTGCTCCCAGCAGAAGGTACCCGGCGTCGGAGTCGCGGAAGGCGGCGCCCGGCGTCGTGCGCTCCTGCGACATGCCGTAGCCGGCCAGCTCACGCGGGTCCCACTCCCGCGCCGGGTTGGTCAGGAACTGCGCCTGCAGATACGGCGCATACGAGCCCATGCCGGCGGTGCCGTCGCACAGCTGCTGCAGCGTCACCTCGTCGAGGTCGGGAAAGCCGTTCACCCATTCGGTGACCGCATCGTCGAGGTCGACCGTGCCCTCGGCGGCGACCTGGAAGAGCACGTCGCAGGTCATCGCGCGAGTGACATCCGCCGCGCGGAAGGCCATCTCGACGTCGACCGCTTCGCCGTCGGTCCCCTGCGTCCCCATTCCGGTGACCCAGCTGCCGCTCCACGGGACCCACACGCCGACGATCGCCCCCGAGGCCCCGGTGGCGCCCATGGCGCTGGTGACCGCGGCCTCGAGCTGCTGCAGCGTCTCGTCGGGCAGAGCGCCCTCGACCTGCGGCGGCAGATCGATCTCGACCGACTGCGGTGCGGAGCATCCGGTCAGTACCGCCAGCAGCGCCGCCACACCGGTGGCGGCGGCCACGAGGCCGCGACGACGATGGATCGGCATCCTCACCCCCCGGGGAATTCGAGCCGGCGCCGGATGACGCGCACATGAATTCAAACACACCCGCCGGAGCACCCCGGAAGGATTGCGCTCGTCGGGTTCTCTAGGCTGTGCCCCATGCCGCACAACTTCGACGACGCCGCCCGCGCCGGCGTGCTCGGCCACATGAACGCCGACCACCGCGACGACAACCTGCTGATCGCCCGTGCGTTCGGGGCGGCGACCGCGCAGTCGGCGACCATGACAGGTTTCGACGGCGACGGCGGCGAGTGGGCGGTCATCGACGCGGCGGGTAGGGAGAGCGCACTGCGGGTTCCGTGGCCGGGAGGCGCGATCACCGAGCGACGCGAGGTGCGGCGCGAGATCGTGGCGCTGTACGACGAGGCGTGCCGACGACTCGGGGTCCCGCCACGGCCGCACGACTGACGCGCGACTGACGGACGACGAGATCAGGGGTTAGGGTTACCTAACTTTTCCCCTATGATGACGCGTATGCCCGAGATCGCCTCCTTTTCCGCCGCGCTGCGCGAGCGCTCCAGCGCCGCGCACACCTCGAGCGAGCATTCCGGCTTCATGACGGATCTGATGAAGGGCGAGGGGACCCGCGACGACTATGTCGCCCTGGTCGCCCAGCACTGGTTCATCTACGACGCCCTCGAAGAGGCCGCCGAGCGGATGAGTCACGACGCCATCGCGGCGGTGTTCATCTCCGACAAGCTCACCCGCCTCCCCGCCCTCGAAGCCGATCTGGAGTTCCTCGTCGGACCCGACTGGCGCGAACGCATCGAGGCGCTTCCGACCACCCAGCGTTACGTCGACCGCATCCGCGCCGTCGGACGCACCTGGGCCGGCGGCTTCGTGGCGCACCACTACACGCGATACCTCGGAGACCTGTCGGGGGGACAGTTCATCGGCCGCCTCATGCAGCGTCGCTTCGGCTTCGAGACCAACGGGGTGGGCTTCTACCTCTTCGACGACATCGCCGACCCGAGCTCGTTCAAGGCGGTGTACCGCGAGCAGCTGGATGCGGCGCCGTGGGACGAGGCGGAGCGGGAGCGGGTGATCGACGAGGTGCTCGTGGCCTACCGCTTCAACACCGAGCTGTTCGAGGATCTCGGACGCGCGAAGGCCAGCGCCGTCGCCTGACCGCATCCGGGTCCGGCCTCGCGAGGGGTCGCGTCGTGTGGGGTAGAGGCCCGGCGCTGCCGCGTGTCGCGACCCCTCGAGGGGGTGCCGCAGCGTCAGAGACGCGAGCGGAGGGCGCTGCCCATAAAGCGCTGCACATCGGGGTCGACGCGGATGTCGCTCGGGCGCAGGGGCCGCGACAGATACAGCCCGTCGAGCGAGGTCAACCGGCTGAGCGCGACATAGGTCTGCCCGGGTGCGAAGGCGCCCGACCCCAGGTCCACGACGGCCCGCTCGTACGTCTTGCCCTGGGACTTGTGGATGGTGACCGCCCACGCCAGGCGCAGCGGGAACTGCGTGAACTCGGCCACGATGTCGCGGGACAGTGTCTTGGTGCCGGGGTCGTACGCGTAGCGGAACCTCTCCCACACCGCCGGCTCGACGTCGTGCTCGGTACCGTCCACGTCGACGCGCACGGTGCCGCCCGCGATGCGGGTGACCGTGCCGATGGTGCCGTTGACCCATCGCGGCGCCTCGCCGAAGGTCGCCGTGTCGTTGCGGAGGAACATCACCTGCGCGCCGACCTTCAGCTTCAACTCCTGATCGGCGGGGTAGTTGCCCTCGCCGCGGCCGAAGTCGCCGCTGATCTCGGCGGCGGCGGTCTGCATCCGCCCGCCCAGCGCATCGAGGTGACGCCGGTTGATCGTGTTCACGATGTCGTTGCGGGTGGCGAGGGTGATGATCGGATGCTCCCCGTCGGCGGGGTCGGGCGGAGTCCGGGCGCCCGCCCCGTTGAGCACGCCCGCCATCTCGGCCGTGACCTGGCCGTGGCGCACCGCGTTCAGCAGCGCCTTGAAGGCCGGATCGGACTGGCGATGGATTTCGGCGAGCTCCCGCACGTGCAGCCCTGCGCCGTGGGAGCCGATATCGAGCACGCCGTCGGTCGCCTCGCCGCCCGTCCAGACCTTGGCGTCGAAGAACCAGAACGAGCGGTAGTGGTCGCGGATGTAGCGCATCTCGTCACCGCGGGGCGGAACCGGCGCCAGCTGATACGGGTCGCCGAACATGACGATCTGAACCCCGCCGAACGGCTCGGCTCGGCGGCCCCGCGCCTGCCGGAGCGAACGGTCGATGCCGTCCATCAGGTCGGCGTTGACCATGGATATCTCGTCGATCACGAGCGTGTCGATGGCGTTGAGGAGCTTGCGGGTGGCATCCGACTGCTCGATCTGCCCCGTCGCGATGAGTCCGATCGGCAGGCGGAACAGGGAGTGGATCGTCTGGCCCTCGACGTTGAGGGCCGCCACCCCCGTCGGTGCGCACACGGCGATCTGCTTCGAGGTGTTCCACGCGAGGTGCTGGAGCAGGGTGGACTTGCCGGTCCCCGCGCGGCCGGTGACGAACACGTGCTCGCGGGTGTCTTCGATGAGCCGGAAAAGCGCCTCCTGCTCGGCGGAGAGGGCGGGCGTGCTCACCGCATCATGCTAGTTCGGCCGGCGCAGCGGCGTGGCCCGCCTCCCCGGTGCAGCGTTTCGCGGCGGAGTTTCTAGACTGAGGATGTGGACGACCCGCTCGCAGCGACGCCGACCCCGGCCACGTCCCGTGCCGCCCGCGGGCGGCGGCGTCTCGCGCGCGACCTGGTGCTGCTGGCGATCGTCGGGGCTCTGCTGATCGCAGCGTTCGCGGCCGGAGGCGCGGCGCTGTATCGCGAGTTCTACAGCCCCACCGCGTTCGTGCTGCGGTACGTCGAGCTCCTCCGCGACGGCGCCGCCGCCGACGCGCGGGTCGTGCCCGGCGTGGCGCTGACACCGACCGAGCTGGAGGCGGCGGGCCTGCCGGCCACGGCATCCGACGCCCTGCTGCGGTCGGCGGCCCTGCGTCCGCTGACCGATGTCGAGGCGATGTCGGAGGAATCGAAGGGCGACACCACCCGCGTCACGCTGTCGTACGAGGCCGGTGGACACGAGGGGACGACGACGTTCGCGGTGAAGCAGGACGGGTGGGTCGGCATCCTCCCCCGCTGGCGGTTCGCCGTCAGCCCGCTCGCCGTCATGGACCTCACCGTGCGCGGCTCGATGCGCTTCGAGGTGAACGGCTTCGAGATGGACAAGCGACAGGTCTCCGCCGCCGGCGCCGAGGCCGATCCGCTCGCGCCGGTGCCGCTCCTGGTCTTCTCCCCCGGCCTCTACTCCGTCGCGGTCGAGACGCCCATCTCGGCCACGCCGGGCGTCGCCGTGCTGGCGGATGCCCCGCGTGCCGACATCCCCGTCGACATCCAGGCCGAGCCCACCGAGGAGTTCGTCGGCGTGGTGCAGGAGCAGGTGAATCAATTCCTCGCCGACTGCGCGACGCAGGAGGTGCTCCAGCCGACAGGGTGCCCGTTCGGCTACCAGGTGCGCAACCGCATCGTGAACGTGCCGGCGTGGTCGATCGTCCAGCCGCCGGTCGTGCAGGTCGAGCCCGACGGGGCGGGGTGGAAGATCCTCGCCGCCGACGCGGTCGCACACATCGATGTCGACATCCGGTCGCTGTTCGACGGTTCGGTGCGCACGGTGTCGGAGGACGTGCCGTTCCTCGTCGCCGGCACGATCACCGTGCTCCCCGACGGCACCGCCTCGATCCAGGTGTCGGGCGGCAACTCCTAGCCCCTCGCCCACATGGGGATCGCCAGCGGCGGGCGCCTATACGAGGAACGGGCGATCGGGGCTGGTCAGCGGCGGGCGCGGGTGTCGCGCTCGGCGAGCGCGGCCAGGCGCGCGTTGTACTCGGCGAGTTCGGCGTCGCCCGAGCGGTCTGCCTGACGGTCGCGGCGCCGCTGCGTGCGCTCATCCGACCGGCTCCACTGGATCGCCACCGTGATCGCGAGGATGAGCGTCGGGATCTCGCCGATCGACCACGCCACGCCGCCGCCGACGTATTGATCCTCGAGGGGGGTCGCACCCCAGGCGCGCCCCATCGCGCCGAACCATTCGGCGATCATGAGACCGCTCTGCATCATGATCGCGATGCCGAAGAACGCGTGCATCGCCATGACCGCGATGAGAACGAGCAGACGCAGGGCGTACGGGAGTCGGTAGGGCACCGGGTCGATCCCGATGAGCGACAGGACGAAGAGGTAGCCGGTGATGAGGAAGTGCGACACCATCCAGACGTGGCCGATGTGGTCGTACAGCGACCAGCGGAAGAGGTCGGTGTAGTAGAAGAGCCAGAGCGATCCGATGAACAGCCCCGCAGCGACGTACGGATTCGTCAGCACGCGGGCGGCCGGGCTGTGCACGGCCCAGAGGATCCACTCGCGCCCGCCGCGACTGCCGTCCTCGCGCTTTCGGATGGCGCGGGCGGCCAGGGTCACCGGCGCACCGGGAACGAGCAGCAGCGGGATCGCCATCGTGAGGAGCATGTGCCCCACCATGTGCATGCTGAACAGGTAATCCTGGTACGCGTTGATCGGGCCGCTGGTCACCCAGAAGAGCAGCAGCATCCCGGCGATCCACAGCACCGTGCGGTAGACCGGCCACGCGTCGCCGCGGAGGCGCAGACGCCACACGCCCGCCAGGTAGAAGAAGGTGCCGAACGCCGCGACGAGAAGCCACAGCAGGTCGATGTCCCACGCGGTGAACCAGCGCTCGACGGTCAGCTCCGGCGGAAGCGGTGCGCCGGTGAGGATCTCGGCCGGTGTGCCGAGGATCGGGGCGTTCAGCGACGCCGGGGGCGGCGTGCGCGCGAGAGCCGCCGCGGCACCGCTGGCGATGCCCATGAACGCCAGCTCCAGCAGCACGAGGCCCCAGAACCGCCGCGCCGCATCGTCGTCGCGGATGCGGCCGATCAGCCGTCCGCGATACCACGCGCCGAGAAGGCCCAGCGCCAGGAGCGCGAGCACCTTGACCAGCACCAGCACGCCGTACGGCGACGCGAGCGCACCCCACCCGCCGAGGCCGATCGATGCACGCACCGTGCCGGAGATCGCGACGACGATGAAGGCGATCAGCGCGAGGGTCGAATAGCGCAGCAGCACGTCGGCCAGGGTCTTGCGCTCGAGGACGGGCCGGATGACCACGAGCAGCACCAGACCGCCGAGCCATACCGCTGCCCCGAGGATGTGCAGGACGAGCGCCGTGACGGCGGCGGTGTGGTTGGCCTCCTCGCCCGAATGGCCCTGCGTTCCCATGGGGATGAGGGCGGCCACGGCGAGGATCGCGACGAACAGCGTCGGCGTCCAGGCGCGCACCGCGAAGGTGAGCACCGTCAGGAGCGCCCCGGCGATCGTGGTGAGCAGCCACGCCCGGCCGAGCTCGACCTCGACGAGAAAGCGGCCCAGCTGCTGCCCGAACACCGCGTCGGCGCTGGGCGCGGCGTTCATGGTGTTCACGAACGTCAGGAATCCGGTCAGCGCGGCGGAGGCGGTGAACAGTGCAGCGCTGACCGATGCGGTGTCGAGGGCGACGTCGAACGCGCGGCTCTCGCCCGGCAGCGCGTACAGCGCGAGCACCAGGGAGCCGATCATCCCGGCGGCCGTGAGGTTCACGGCGAGGGTCGCGACGGGCAGTCCCCAGCGGACGACCGGCCCGGGGTCACCGAGAACCAGGGGCGTCGCTCCGCCGCCGTAGGCGAGTCCCCAGACGAGCACGGCGACGGCGACGACCGCGAGGATCGCGGGGCCGGCCAGGCGCAGCAGACGGGGGTTCACCGCTCAAGCCTATGCGGGCGCGGCTGGGGAAACGGGGAAGGGGGGATGCCGCAGCATCCCCCCTTCGAAGCTTCGCGTCGTTACTTGACGGCAGCCTTGAGCTTGGAGCCCGCGGTCACCTTCACGCGCTTGCCCGCGGGGATGGCGATCTCCTCGCCCGTCTGCGGGTTGCGGCCGGTGCGAGCCGACGTCTCGACCTGCTCGAAAGCGATCCAGCCGGGGATCGAGACCTTGCTGCCCTTGGCGACCGCCTCGGAGACGGTGGAGAAGAGGGAGTCGAGCACGCCCGACACGGCGGACTGGCTCTGACCCGTTGCGCTCGCAATGCTCGCGACGAGTTCGGTCTTGGTGATGGACTTGTCAGCCATTCGGTTGTCCTCCCAGGCGGCCGAGCGGCCGCCTTTCGTTACATCGGACGGGGTTTACCCCCGGGTGGTCGGATCGACCGCCTTGAACATATCAACAGAGCCGCGGAATTCCGCGGATTTTGGGCCGTTCGGGCCCGATCTGGCGGCGTGTCGCGCGGGAATGTGACTGCTGAGGCGTCTGAGGCGGCACCGGGGCGACGCGTCGCGGCGCCGGAACTCCTCAAGATCGGACCGATAAGTGCACGCGCCGCCCTCCTCGGGCGGAAATCGGCGGGAATTTGAGGAGTTCGGCACGAGCGGACGCGAAAGGGGCGGGGGTTCCGGAGAACCCCCGCCCCTTCGACGGATGCGTGCTGGCTTACCAGCTCGACAGTGCCCTATACGTGCTGGCTTACCAGCTCGACAGTGCCCTATGCGTGCTGGCTTACCAGCTCGACTTGGTCACGCCGGGGAGCTCCCCGCGGTGCGCCATGTCGCGGAAACGCACACGCGAGATGCCGAACTTCGTCAGCACGCCACGGGGGCGGCCGTCGATGGCGTCACGGCTGCGCACGCGCACGGGCGAGGCGTTGCGAGGCAGCTTCTGCAGGCCCACGCGAGCGGCTTCGCGCTGCTCGTCGGTCGAGGCCGGGTCGACCAGCGCCTTCTTCAGTTCGGCACGCTGGGCGGCGTAGCGCTCAACGACCACCTTGCGCTGTTCGTTGCGCGCGATCTTGCTCTTCTTGGCCATGAGATCAGCGCTCCTCTCGGAATTCGACGTGCTTGCGGACGACCGGGTCGTACTTCTTCAGCACGATGCGGTCGGGGTTGTTGCGGCGGTTCTTGCGCGTCACGTAGGTGTACCCCGTGCCGGCGGTCGAGCGCAGCTTGATGATCGGACGGACGTCCTGAGCCTTCTTCGCCATTAGAGCTTCACACCCTTCGCGAGGAGGTCCTTCACGACGGACTCGATGCCGCGAGCGTCAATGACCTTCATGCCCTTCGCCGAGACGTTGAGCTTGATGTTGCGACCCAGCGACGGAACGAAGTAGGTCTTCTTCTGCACGTTCGGGTCGAAGCGGCGCTTCGTCCGTCGGTGCGAGTGCGAGATGTTGTGACCGAAGCCGGGAACCGCTCCAGTCACCTGGCACACTGCAGCCATGGTGATGTCTCCTTCTGTACCGTGAGGCCGGACGGCCTCACCCAAGATCCCTTGTCTGCACCCTCCGGCCCTCGATGAGCTCGGGAACCGGACGACGGGCGCGAACTGCGTGCTGGAGTGCGCGCAGACAAAGATTCAGCCTAGCATGTCCGGGATCAGTGCCCGGCGCCGCCCGGTCGACGCTGCAGGCGCGTCTCCTCCTGATCGAGCATGATCTGCGCCTCGGCGAGGATCCGCGACGGGTAGACCCCGGATGCGCGCAGCTCGAGCATCTTCTCGCGCTCGGCGGCGACGATCGCGAGCCGGAGCTCGCGGAAGACGCGGTGCGGTGTGTCGCTGACGGCGCCACGGCGACCCGCCCGCTCCCACGCCGCCTCGGTGTTCAGGAACGATGACTGCCGCGCACGCTCGACGACCTCGGGGTCGACGTCGTCCCCGCGCAACGTCACCTCCTCGTCCAGCGCCTGGAGTCCGGCCGTGCTGAGGGTCTCCAGCAGCTGCGCGAACTCGCGGCGATCGTCCTGCGCGTCGATCCCCTGCACTCCGAGCATCTTGATGAGCCAGGGGAGGGTGCCGCCCTGCAAGACGATGCTGACGACCGCCACGGTGAAGGCGATGAGGACGAGCTGCGGGCGGTAGGGCGTGTCGTGGGGGAGCGACTGGGCCGCGGCGAGCGTCACGACGCCGCGCATCCCCGACCACCCCAGGACGACGCCGCCGCGCCAATCGATGCGCTCCTGCCGCTGTGTCTCCAGGTCGGCGCGGCGCCGCGTGTAATCGCGCTCGAGTCGGTTGCGTGCGAGCGCCTCCCGCCGGGATGTCGTCGGGTGGGTGCGGTAGTAGTAGAGCGCGAGCAGCGCCTGATACGTGCGCCTCTCCGCTCGCCGCGCCCGCGTGCCGAGGGCGTAGACGAGCGGTCCGATCCACAGGTAGCGGATGGCGATGAGCGCGAGGGTGGCCAGGAGGCCGATGCCGATCGAGTCCCACACGCCCAGGATCTCGGGATCCACGTGCTCGATGAGCGTGCGGATCTCCAGCCCGATGAGGAGGAAGACGCCGTTCTCGAGCAGGAACTGGATGGTGCGCCAGTTGATGCGGTCGGAGATGCGCGACTGCGGCGAGAACTTCGCCGGCGCCGCATGCCCGGTGTAGAGCCCGGCTACCACCACGGCGAGGATCCCGGATGCTCCGAGCTGCTCGGCCGGCATGAAGGCCACGAACGGCACCGCCAACGACAGTGCGGTGTCGAGCACCGGGTCGCTCAGCTTCGAGCGCACCCACACCGTGACCCAGCCGGCGACGAGACCCACGACGACTGCCACGACGACGGCGTAGAAGAAGTCGAGCACTCCCGCCCACGGCGACGCGAGGGCGCCCGCTGCCGCGGCGACGGCCGAGCGCAGCAACACCAGCGCGGTCGCATCGTTGACGAGGCCCTCGCCTTCGAGGAGGGTCAGCAGGCGCGGCGGCAACCCCAGCCGGCGACCGATCGAGGTCGCGGCCACCGCATCCGGAGGGCTGATGATCGCCCCGAGCGCCACCGCCGCGGCGAAGTTCAGGTCGGGAAGCAGGAAGAACAGCAGCACCCCCGTCGCGAACGCGGTGACGATGACGAGGACGACCGACAGGCTCGCGATCGGCGCCAGGTTGCGCCGGAAGTCGATGATCGGCACGCTGATCGCTGCCGCGTAGAGGATCGGCGGGAGCAGCCCGTCGAGGATGATCTCGTGCGGCACCTCGATGTCGGGGACGCCGGGGAGGTAGGACAACCCGACTCCGACGACGACGAGGATGATGGGCGCGGCGATGCCGAGCTTCTTCGCGAAGGCGGCGACACCCACGATCACGGCTACCGCCACGACCGCGTATACGCCCAGTTCCATCGCGTCCAGCCTATCTTCGAGGGTCAGCCCTATCTTCGGGGGTCAGCGAAAGGTCCGGCCGGCCTCCTCGGCGCCGCGGCCCCAGCGAAACGGCGACACGGTCGGGTCGCCGGGGATCCAGAATCGCCACGGGAAGGCCGAAGTTCCGGCGACGCCCGCGACGCCCACCCGCGGACCGGCCGCGACCTCGCCGAGGGGGTCGACGAGCAGCTCGAGCGACGCGACGGCCCCCGCGAGCGGCTCCCCGCCGACGACATCGATGCCGTCGTGCACCGGATGCCGCAGCCCCACCGCGTCGCCGAGCCGGCCGGGACCGCGGGCGAGATCGCGCAGCGTGCGGACGACGCCGCGGCGCTCCACGCGGCGGCGCGTGGCGATCTCCACGCCCTCGAGCACTTCGCCCGCGCGCAGCAGGATCCCGCCGGCCACCCCGTCGGGACCGCACACGACGTTCACGCACGAGTGGATGCCGTGGCTGAGGTACACGTACAGGTGACCCGGCTCCCCCCACATTGTCGCGTTGCGCCTCGTCGGGCCGCTGCGGGCGTGGGAGCCCGGATCGGCGCGGTCGCCCGTTCCCAGACCGTGGTACGCCTCGACCTCGGTCAGCCGCAGCACGACAGTCTCTCCGGCCACGACGGTGGTCAGGCGCGCGCCGAGGAGGAGCGGAGCCACCTCGAGCGGCAGCGCCAGCAGGTCGTGCCGAGTCACGGCGCGGTACGCGTTCATGACGGCGGCTCCTGGCACCACGACACGTCGAACCCGCCGAGACCGACGACCTCGTCGCCGGTGGCGATCTCGAGGATGCGGGTCTCGAGCCGCTCGGGAAGGGGGAGGCGGTACCGGTCGTACGGGTTCGCGGCGGCGTCGGGGGCGATCAGCAGCGCGGCGTATCGTCCGCTCGGTGAGACGCACGTCTGCAGGACGGCGTCATCCGGGCCGAACTCGGCGAGCACCGAGACCGCGCCGTCGTCGCCGACGTGCGCGACCCGCGTGCCGAGCACCGCGCTGGTGTCGCTGACCTCCGCGAAGCGGCGGATGGTCCCCGCGCCCTCGCCGGGGACAGGGGTGACCGTCCCCGCGACGCCGGCGCCCTCCGCGGGCTCGACGAGGGTGCGCTCGGAGCCGTCGGTGAGGTCGATCACCGCCACGGCGTCGGGCCTCTCGACGACCGCCTCCGACGATCCCCGGGCGATGCCCTCGATGCCCACGGCAGACCCGAGGGGCGCGGCATCCGCGCCGTCGGCTGCCGACAGGAGCAGGCGCCCGTCGAAGGTGAGGGCGAGGATGCTGTCGGTGTCGGGCACGAACCGCCACTCCGCCACGCGCGCGTCTTCGCCCGGCAGAGCCACGGCGGTCGGCGCTTCGCCGTCCGCACCCTCGGCGAGGGAGGCGGTGAACAGCGCGCTCTCGACGCCGCCGCCCGAGCCCAGTTCGGCATCGGAGTACGTGTAGCCGATGCGCTCCCCGCGGTCGGCGGTCTGCAGATTCGACACGAAGCCGTCCCCCGGCAGCGGCAGATCGCGCTCGTGGCCGCCGCCCAGGTCGGTGACGAGGAGGCGGTCGCGGTCGTCCTCCTGCACGGCGACGACGAGGTGCGAACCGGTCGCGCGGAAGTCCTCGATGTGATCGTGGGTGAACACCGGCGTCGCGTCGCCGGAGAGATCGGTGCGGGAGATCGTGTCGCCGTCCGTGCCGCGCTGCAGCAGGAACATTCCGAGCGCGGGCGTGCGGAAGCGCTCCTCCAGCGTGGCGGGCGGCCCCGCCCCCACACCCCGCACATCGCGGATGCGGACGGTGTAATCGGTGTCGTCGCGCAGCGGGAGGGTGAAGCGCAGCCCGACGCTGCGCCCCGAGGTGTCGACGGTGAAGGGTGTCTCCGGCTCCACCTCCACATCGGCGGCATCGACCTCGCGCAGCGACTGGGTGGTGGTGAGGATCAGGCGCGCACCGGATGCCGCGACCGCAGCGTCCGGATCGACGTGCACGTCAGTGATGCGCGGTCCCTGAGCGACGGTGACGGCCGCCCCGACCGTGGCGACGAGCACGAGCACGCCGAGCGACGCGGCGAACGTCGCCGCGAACCCGCGCGCCCGTCGTCGCCGGGTGCGGGCGCGGCGCGAGTCAGTACTCATACGGGTCCTGCGGCTCGTCGATCGGCGTGATCTCGTCGGCGTCCACGCGCAGCGCACCGTCGGCATCCGCGCGAACCGTTCCGGTGATCGTGACCCACTGGCCCGTCTCGGGCGCGCGCGCGTCGGCCGAGACGGGAAGGCTCGCGGTCTGCGCATCGATCACGCAGTGCGTGATGACGAGTCGCGTGAGGTCGAACACGCCGTCGTCCCCGGGGGTGACGAAGCCGGTGAGGGTCACCGGGTCGCCGTCGAAGGCGTCGGGGTCGGTCGCCGAGGCGAACACGCCCGCCCACTCCCCCACGCCGAACTCCGACGTGTCGCCGGATGCGGCGAGCGTGATGACGTCGGCTCCCGCGAACAGGGGTGCGGCGCCGATGTCGCGAGAGACCGCGAGATCGGCCGAGAGCGAAGCGGCGGGGGTGACGAGGAGGGCGACGACGACACCGGATGCGACGACGCCGCCGGCGACGGTGGCCACGGCGCCGGCGCGCATCCGTCGCCCCGGCCCGCCCTCGTCGTGGGCATGATCGTGGCCGTGATCCTCCTCGCTTCCGAGGGGAAGCGCGAAGCTGGCGACGGCACCGACGAGCACCACGGCGGCCATCCCCACCGCGAACCATGCGGAGTCGGGGTTGAGGTACAGGCTCAGCCGTCCGGTGAGCGCGAGCGCGAGGGTGATGACGGCGAGGCTGGTCGCCAGTCCCACGCCGAGCCAGCGCGTCGCGACGGCGCCCAGCATCCGGTTACGCAAGGAGGTTCACCACCGTTCCGAGCGCGAAGGCGGCGGACACCACGATGAGCGTCATCCCGACGAGCACGCGCGTGGTGAAGGTCGTGCGCAGGAGCGCGAGCATCTTCACGTCGACGAGCGGACCGACGAGCAGGAAGGCGACGAGGGAGCCGGGGGTGAACGTCGAGGCGAACGACAGGGCGAAGAACGCATCGACGTTCGAGCAGATCGACACGACCAGGGCGAGCACGATCATCGTGGCGATCGACAGCGCCGGGTCGGAGCCGATCGCGAGGAGCGCCGAGCGCGGCACGAGCACCTGCACGGCGCCGGCGATCGCCGAGCCGATCACGAGCGCCGGCATGACCGCGCGGAGCTCGACGACGAACTGCGCGATGCTGCGGCGGGCCCTGCCGCTCGTCGCGGCCGTTCCCACGCCCAGCGCGCACGCGTCGCGGAACCGGTCGGTGACGAGCGCGTCGGGGTCGGGGTGGCGGCTGTACAGCCAACCGATCAGGTTCGCCACGAGATATCCGCCGACGAGGCGGGCGATGAGGATCCCGTCGCTCCACCCGAACGCGGCGTGCGTGGTGAGGATCACGATCGGGTTCACGATGGGCGCCGCGACGAGGAACGTGAGGGTGTCCGACACCGACAGTCCCCGCATCATCAGTCCGCGCGCGAACGGCACGTTGCCGCACTCGCACACGGGGATGAGCATGCCGAGGAGCGAGAGGACGGCGCGGCGCGCCCACGCACGCCGCGGCATCCACCGTTCGATCAGCCCGGGCGGAACCCACACCTGCACGACGATCGAGAGCACCACGCCCAGCGCCACGAAGGGGAGCGACTCCAGCAGCACGCTCGCGGCGAGCGTGAGACCGTCCTGCGCGCGGGTGGGGAGGGCATCGCCGAACAGACCCGGAGCGAAGGCGTCGAGGGCGAACAGGAGAAGGACGGATGCTCCGCCCGCGGCCAGCCAGAGCGGCGCGCGACCGCGCGAGCGCTGCCGAGCCGGAGCCGTGCGGGTCTGGGTCACGCCTTCTCGCGGGTGCACGACGCGCAGCGGCCGAAGATGTCGACCACGTGCTCGGCGTCGGTGAAGCCGTGCTGGGCGGCGGTGCTGCGCGCCCACTGCTCGACCGCGGTGGCCTCGATCTCGACCGTCAGCCCGCACGAGCGGCAGATGAGGTGGTGGTGATGCCCGGTCGACGAGCAGGCGCGGAAGAGGTTCTCCCCCTCGGGGCTCTGCAACGAGTCGGCCTCCCCCTGCTGCGCCATGCCGGCGAGGGTGCGGTAGACGGTCGCCAGGCCGATGCCGGTGTTCTCGCCGCGCAGCGTGGCATGCAGGGACTGCGCGCTGACGAATCCCCCGGCATCCGACAGCGCCTCGCGCACGCGTTCGCGCTGCCACGTGTTGCGCTGGAGGGTCATGATGCCGATTCTACCGAGCGGTGCTGTGCGCGTCCCGGACGCGGGTTTCGCGCCCGGTCACGCCCGGGCCCTCCGCACACGACCGCGGCGCGCGCCGATGGCGCGGCAGACGAGGTAGATGACGAACGAGATCGTCGTGATGTACGGGCTCACCGGAAGCGTCCCGGCGACGGCGAGGAGGATGCCGCCGACCGCCGACACCAGCCCGAACACGGCTGCCAGGACGGGCACGGCCAGCGGCCCGGTCGCCACGCGCATCGCTGCCGCCGCGGGGGTCACCAGGAGCGCCATGACCAGGAGCGCGCCGATGATGTGCACGGCCACGGCCACGATGAGGCCGAGCAGCAGCATGAACGCGAGCGAGACTGCCGTGGTGGGCACCCCGCGTGCGGCGGCGGACTGCGGGTCGAGCGAGTCGAAGCGCAGCGGCCGCCAGAGAAGCAGCAGGCCGATCAGCACGAGCGCGCCGATGGCCATGAGCCACCCCAGCTGCGAGGTCTGCACCGACACGATCTGGCCGGTGAGCAGGCTGAAGCGACTGGCGCTGCGTCCGTCGTACAGCGACAGGAACAGGATGCCGAGGCCCAGCCCGAAGGGCATGAGCACGCCGATGATCGAGTTGCGGTCGCGTGCGCGGGCGCCGAGCCATCCGATGATCGCGGCGGCGATCAGGGACCCGACGATCGACCCGGTGACCACGTCGAAGCCGAGGAGGAGCGCCGCGGCGGCGCCCGCGAACGACAGCTCGCTGATGCCGTGGACGGCGAAGGCCATGTCGCGCTGCATCGCGAACACGCCGATGAGGCCGCCGACGAGCCCGAGCACGGCCCCCGCGAGTACGGAGTTCTGCACCAGCGCGAGGATCTCGCCGTATTCGGGAAGGCCGCCGAACAGCGCGTCCCACACGTCGGCGCTCACCCGTGCACCTCGTCGGCGTGGTGGTGGTGCGACTCCTCGGCATCCGGCGCCCCGACGACGACCAGGCGCCCGCCCGCGCGGAGCACGTACACCGGCGCGCCGTACAGGTCCGTGAGCACGCGCGAGTTGAGGACGTCGTCGGGCCGGCCGAGCATGAAGCGGCCGCCGGCGAGGTACAGGATGCGGTCGACGTTGCCGAGAACGGGGTTGATGTCGTGCGTCACGAGCATCACGGCGGCGCCGGTCTCACGGCGGTGGCGGTCGAGGAGCCGCACGACCGCCTGCTGGTTGGCCAGATCGAGGCTGGTCAGCGGTTCGTCGCACAACAGCAGCCGGGGGTCGTCGGCGAGGGCCTGGCCGACGCGCAGCCGCTGCTGCTCGCCGCCGGAGAGCAGCCCGACCGGGCGATCGGCGAAGTCATCGGCCCCGACGGCGTTCACGAGCGCGTCGATGCGCGCCCGGTCACCGCGCCGTGGGAACGGGAGCCCGAAGCGGTGCCCGTCGACGCCGAGCGCGACGAGGTCGCGTCCGCGCAGCGCCGTCTCGGCGGGGAGGGGGCGCTGCTGCGGGATGTAGCCGATGCCGCGGTTGCCGGGGCGGTGCACCTCGGCGCCGAGGGCCCGGATGCTGCCGGCGCTCAGCCGTTCCAGACCGAGGATGGCGCGCAGCAACGTGGTCTTCCCGGAGCCGCTCGGACCGAGGACGGCGATGAGCTCACCGGGCTCGACCTCGAGATCCAGGCCGCTCCACAGCGTCCGTCCGTCGCGGGTGAGGGCGGCGCCGGAGATCTCGAGGGGGCGCGCGGACGTCACCGAGCGAGCGCGTCGGCGAGCGCGGCGGTGTTCGCGTCCATCCACGAGAGGTAAGTCTGACCCTCTGGGAGCGTCTCCGCGAACTCGACGACCGGGATGCCGCGTTCTTCGGCGTCCGCGACGACCTCGGTGGTCTCGGCGCCGCCGGTCTGCGCGTTGACGAGCACCGCCCGCACCTCACCGCCGTCGAGCAGATCGAGCGCGGCGAGCAGCGTCGCCGGCGGCACATCCTGCCCCTCCTCGACGGCCTCGAGGAAGGCCTCGGGCGTGACGTTCGTCAGCCCCGCGGCAGCCACCAGGTACAGCGGCACGGGCTCGGTGGCGAAGACGCTCTCCCCGCCGTTCGTCGCGGCGATCTCGGCGAGTGCGGCTTCGAGATCGGACACCCCCGATCCGAACTCCTCCGCGTTCGCGGTGAAGGTGTCGGCGTTCTCGGGCTGCAGCTCGCTCAGCTCGGCGGCGATGCCCTCGGCGAGATGCGCCATCGTGTGAGGGTCGTACCAGACGTGCTCGTTGAAGCCCTCGACGTGCTCGTGGTCTGAGTGCTCCCCCTCCCCGTGTGCGTGCGCGCCGTCCTCGTCCGCCGCGTGCGCGCCGTCCTCCTCGGCCTCGTGCCCGGCGTTCTCCGGCCAGTCGTGGGAGAACTCCGCGGCGGTGAGCACCGGAGCATCCGTGCCGGCGGACTCGATCAGCGCGTCGACGAAGCCGTCGTACCCGCCGCCGTTCTCGATGATCAGGTCGGCGCGGCTGAGGGCGAGCTGGTCCTGTGCGCTGGGCTCGAACGAGTGCGGGTCCTGCGCAGCGGAGTCGATGATCGACGTCACCTCGACCGCGTCGCCTCCGACCTCCTCGGCGATCTGCCCGTAGACGTTCGTCGAGGCGACGATCCGCAGCACGCCGTCGTCGGCGTCGGCGGACGTGCCGGCGCATCCAGCAAGGACGAGCACGGAGGCGGCGGTGAGAGCGGATGCGGCGGCGAGGCGGGAGCGGGTCACCCCCTCACCGTAGCGCTACTGATAATCGTTCTCAACTCGGGGCGTCACGCATCCGGCTTCGTCTCGCTGCGCTCGCTCAGCCTCGGGCAACCGCGCACCCCCTGGACCCTGAGCGAGGGAGCGCAGCGACCGAGACGAAGGGCCGGGCCCGCGGGTCAGTCCAGCAGCAGCGCGGGCTCCTCGAGGACGGATGCGACGTCGGCGACGAAGCGCGACACGCCGTCGCCGTCCACGACGCGGTGATCGAACGAGCCCGACACGGTCGTCACCCAGCGCGGGCGCACCTCGCCGTCCACCACCCACGGCTTCTGCCGGATGGCGCCGAGGGCGACGATGCCGACCTCGCCCGGGTTGATGATCGGCGTGCCGGCGTCGACCCCGAAGACGCCGATGTTCGTGATCGTGATCGTGCCGCCGTGCTGGTCGGCGGGGGTGGTCTTCCCCTCCCGCGCGGTGAGCGTGAGCTTCTCGAGGGCCCGGGCGAGCTCGCGCGTGTTGAGGTCCTGAGCGTCCTTGATGTTCGGCACGAGGAGTCCTCGCGGCGTCGCCGCCGCGATCCCGAGGTTCACGTAGTGGCGCACGCTGATCTTCGCGCCGTCGTCCCCGTCCACCCACGCGGAATTGACCATGGGCGTGCGCCGCACCGCCCAGATCACCGCGCGCGCCATGATCAGCAGGGGCGAGATCTTGATGTCGGCGTACTCCGGCGACGCCTTCAGCCGCTTGACGAGCTCCATCGTGCGCGACGCGTCGACGTCGACCCAGACCGAGACGTGCGGAGCCGAGTAGGCGCTCGATGTCATCGCGTTCGCGGTGGCCTTGCGCACCCCGCGCACCGGGATGGATTCCTCTCGGGCGTCCGGCGCCGGCCGTGCGGCGTCCGGCGCCGCCGACGGTACCGCGATCGTCTCTTCGCGCACCTCGCCCCACTCGGGCGTCTGGATGTTGCGGAACACGCTCGCCTGCGACGCGTGCTGCACGACGTCCTCGCGCGTCACCTCCCCCGCCTGGCCACTGGGCACGACGGTCGAGAGGTCGACGCCCAGGTCGCGAGCGAGCTTGCGGATCGGCGGCTTCGCGACGACACCGACGGATGCGGCGACGGGGCGCTCGGCCGGCGCACGGCGCCGCGACGACACATGCCCCGCGCTGCCGTACCCGACGAGCACCGCACCGCCCGGGTCCGTCGCATCCGGTACCACCGCCGGTGCGGAGGGTGCCGTCGACGGCGCATCGCCCGTGGCGATCGTGATGATCGCTGCGCCGACCTCGACCGTGTCGCCCTCGCCGGCCAGCAGCTCGCCGACGGTCCCGGCGAACGGCGAGGGGAGCTCCACGAGCGACTTGGCGGTCTCGATCTCGACGAGCACGTCGTTCACGGCGACGTCGTCGCCCGGGGCGACCCGCCACTGCACGATCTCGGCCTCGGTCAGCCCCTCACCCACGTCCGGGAGGAGGAAGGTCTGCGTGCTCATGGGCGGTCCTTTTCGCTCAGTAGGCGAGGGCGCGGTCGACGGCCTCGAGGATGCGGTCGGCATCGGGAAGGTACGCGGCCTCATACTTCGCCGGCGGGAACGGGATGTCAAAGCCCGACACGCGCAGCACGGGCGCCTCCAGGGAGTAGAACGCGCGCTCGGTGACCGTCGCGGCGATCTCGCTTCCCACGCTGACGAAGCCGGGCGCCTCCTGCGCGTAGACCATGCGCCCCGTGCGACGGACGGAGTCGACGATGGGGTCGAAGTCTACCGGCGACAGCGAGCGCACGTCGATGACCTCGCAGCTCGTACCCTCGCCCTCGGCGAGGGCCGCGGCCTGCAGCAGCACGCTCACCATCGCGCCGTGGCCGACGAGCGTGACGTCGGTTCCGCGCCGCACGACGCGGCTGGCGTGCAGCGTGAGGGCCGGATCGTCGGTGTCGACCTCGCCCTTCTGCCAATAGCGGCTCTTGGGTTCGAGGAAGATGACCGGGTCGGGCGAGGCGATCGCCTCCTGGATCATCCAGTACGCGTCGTGCGGTGTCGACGGGCTCACCACGCGCAATCCCGGCGTGTGCGCGAAGTACGCCTCCGGGCTCTCCTGATGGTGCTCGACGGCGCCGATGTGGCCGCCGTACGGGATGCGGATGACGACGGGCATCGAGAGCGCGCCCTCGTGCCGGTAGGTGATCTTCGCGAGCTGCGCGGTGATCTGGTCGAAGGCGGGGAAGACGAACCCGTCGAACTGGATCTCGCACACGGGCCGGAAGCCGGCCATCGCCAGGCCGATCGCCGTCCCGACGATCCCCGCCTCGGCGAGGGGCGTGTCGATCACTCGCCGAGGCCCGAAGTCCGCCTGCAGCCCCTCCGTGACCCGGAAGACCCCGCCGAGCGGGCCGATGTCCTCGCCCATCAGCAGCACGCGGTCGTTCTCCGACAGTGCGCGGCGCAGGCCCGCGTTCAGCGCGCGGCTGAACGGCATCGACTCGGTCATGAGGCCTCCTCCGAGAACGAGGCCTCGTACGCGGCGAACCACCGCTCCTGCTCGGCGATGTCTCCGAGCTCTTCGCTGTAGACGTTCGCGAACATCTCTCCGGGCTCGGGAACACCGAGCTCGACCGTGCGGCGGCGGGTGTCGGCGGCGAAGTCGGCCGCCTCCGACTCCACATCGGCGAAGAACGCCTCGGATGCGCCGCGTTGCTCCAGGTGCGTCCGCATCCGCGCGATGGGGTCGCGACGCAGCCACGCCTCCTCCTCGGCGGAGGTGCGGTACTTCGTCGGGTCGTCGCTGGTCGTGTGCGCGCCGAGGCGGTAGGTCACCGCCTCGATCGCGCGGGGGCCGGCCCCGCTGCGCGCCTCGTCGAGGGCGACGCGGCTCACCGCGTAGCTCGCGAGCGCGTCGTTGCCGTCGATCTGGATGCTGGGGATGCCGTAGCCGGTCCCGCGGTGCACGAGGGGGGCGCGGGACTGCGTCCGCACCGGAACCGAGATCGCCCACTGGTTGTTCTGCAGGAAGAAGACTTCGGGGGCCTGGTAGCTGGCGGCGAACACCATCGCCTCGTGCACGTCGCCCTGGCTCGACGCACCGTCGCCGTAGTAGACGATGACGGCCTCGTCGCGGTCGGCGTCGCCGCTGCCCGATCTCCCGTCGAAGGCCAGTCCCATCGCGAGCCCGGTGGCGTGCAGGGTCTGCGCGCCGAGCACGAGCGTGTACACGTGCGTGTTGCCGTTCTTCGGGTCGAACGGGTTCCAGCCGCCGTGCGTCAGGCCGCGCATGACCCGGATGACATCGACGAGATCCACGCCGCGGATGCGGGCGACGGCATGCTCGCGGTAGGAGGGGAACACGTGATCCTGGGCGCGCAGGGCCCGCGCGGAGCCGACCTGCGCCGCCTCCTGCCCGTATGACGGCGGCCACAGGGCGAGCTGCCCTTGACGCTGCAGGTTGGTCGCCTCACGGTCGAACGCGCGGATTCCGACCATGTCGCGGTACAGCTGCTCGCGCAGCCCGTCGGACATCGCCTCGACCACCTCGAGGTAGGGCTCCGCGGCGGGCGTCGGGCTCAGCGTCCCATCGGCGGCGAGAACGCGTACCAGGGCGGTATCGTCGCGCGGCACGAGGTCTTCGGGCAGCTCCTCAGGCGCAGTCACGTTCCTACGCTAGCCCGCGCCCGGCATGCCCCTCTGGGAGGGTGCGGACAACGGATGCAGCAATCCCTAGGACCTTCTCCACAGACTCCTCCTCGCCGACGGAAATGCGGATGCCGTCTCCCGGGAAGGGGCGGACGATGAGGCCCTCCCCTTCGAACGCCGCCGCGAACTCCACCGTCGACTCCCCCGCCGGCAGCCACACGAAGTTGCCCTGCGCCACCGGCACCCGCCATCCCGCCTCTCGCAGGGCGGCGGCGAGGCGGTCACGACGCTCGGCGATCTCGCGGACGCGCTCCAGAAGGGCGGCCTCGTGATCGAGGCTGGCGATCGCCGCGGTCTGCGCTTGCGCCGTGACCGACAGCGGGATCATGGTGGCGCGGGCGGCGTCGAGGACGCGCGGGTGGCCGATCGCGTAGCCGATACGCAGGGCGGCCAGGCCGTACGCCTTCGAGAAGGTCCGCAGCGCCACGACGTTCGGGCGACCGAGAAGGCCCAGCACGCGCAGACCGTCGACGGCGTCGGGGTCGGTGACGAACTCGGCGTACGCCTCGTCGAGGATCACGAGCACATCCGCGGGCACCGCGTCGAGGAAGGCCGCGAACTCGTCGTGCGTCACGATCGGGCCGGTGGGATTGTTCGGACTGCACACCAGGATCGCCCGCGTGCGCTCGGTGACGGCGGCGACCATCGCCGGCAGGTCGTGACGCGCGTCGTCGGTGAGCGGGACCTCGATCGCGGTGGCGCCGGTGACCTTGACCAGAGACGGGTACGCCTCGAACGAGCGCCATGCGTAGACGACCTCGTCGCCGGCGCCGGCGGTGGCCAGCAGCAGCTGCGCGATCAACGACACGCTGCCCGCACCGACGTGCACCTCGTCGGGAGTCACGCCGAAGCGCGCCGCCAGGCGCTCGCGCAGGAGCGCTGCCGTCGCATCCGGGTACCGGTTCAGCGCGGACGCCCCTCGCACCGCCTCGAGCACGCCCGGGAGCGGATCGAACGGGTTCTCGTTGCTCGAGAGCTTGAAGGCGTCGGCACCGGCCTGCCGGCCCTGGCGATACACCGGCAGGGCGGCGATCTCGGGTCGGATGCGAGGGAGCACGGGCGCGTCGTCGTCGGCGGTCACCCGAGAGAGCCTAGTCCCGGGCCTCGTGCTGGCCGATGTGCACATGGCATAGTAAGGCCGTGCGCTTCGTCGTCCGCGTCATCATCAACGCCTTCGCGATCTGGATCGTGTCACTCGTCACGGTCCTGCAGGTGCGTCTGATCGCCTTCCCGCCCGGTGAGTGGCTGCAGGTCGCGCTGACGGCGCTGCTGGTGGGCGCGATCTTCGCGATCGTGAACAGCATCGTGGGAACGGTGCTCAAGGTCCTCGCGTTTCCGCTCTACATCCTCACCCTCGGGCTCATCTCGCTGGTCATCAACGGCTTCCTGCTGTGGCTGACCGCGTGGATCACGTCGCTGTGGGACTTCGGCCTGCGCGTCGAGCATTTCTGGTGGGGTGTCGTCGCGGCGCTCATCATCACTGTCATCAACTGGATCCTCGGCGTCATCCTGCTGCCGAAGAAGCACCGGGACTGACCCGCTCCGCCTCGTACTCGACGGTGCGGACGCTCTCCGCCTCGGCGAGTTCGGCGAAGACACCGCGCAGCCGGTCGACGCGCGGGTCGTGGGATGCGTCGATCATCGCCGCGGTCTGCGCGTACGCGGTCATCTGATGGCCCGGAAGCAGGACGTCGGCGAGATCGCCCCCCGGATCGGCGATCCGCTCGACGACGAAGCTGCCCGGAGCCCCGACGGCTGCCGGTGAGCCGCCGGCTTGCAGGGCGGCCACGGGGTCGTCGGTGTGCCGCACCGACACCGCGAGGGTCCCGTCGCCCACCTCGGCCTGCACCGGGGAACCGAAGGACGCGAGCGTGCGCAGGTCGTACGGCCCCTCCAGGGCGAGCCGCTCGGCGATCATCGCGCCCTGCGAATGACCGAAGGCGTGCACGACGTCGCCGGGGGAGGCCCCGGCCGCACGCAGGGCCGCGGTGACGGCATCGTACGACGCGGCGCGCTCACCGGCGTAGAGCTGGAGGTTCGAGCGCATGTCGAACGGGTCGCGGCCGCCGACCGACTGCGTGCCCGCGACGTAGAGGGCGAACTGCGCCGACCCGTCGGGCATCGCGTACCTCTCGACACGCACCCGGCTGGTCCCGCCGCCGGGGATGCGCGCGGCCGCCGCAGCCAAGGTCGGCGGCGGGACGGTCGGCGGCGAGCCGGTCGCGCGCAGGACGATGCGATCCGGCCCGCCCGTCAGCCGATCGCCCGCCCGCACGGTGCCCACACCGGCGAACTCGACGCCCCACGCCAGGAGCGCACCCGCCATCACGGCGTACAGCGGCCCGAGGAGTCCCAGGGTCAGCGACGCCGCGAGCGCCTGGTCGCTCAACTCCTCTCGGGAGGGATACTCGGCCACCAGCGTGCGCGCCCGCGCGAGCAGTGCCGGGTGATCGAGGGCGGTGGCGCGCAATCGGGCGTCGAGCGCCGCGGCCAGGGCGATGTCGCCCGACGCCTCCGCGACGCTTCGCTGCGCGAGCACCTCGACCGTCTCGTACAGCACCGCGGCCTGATCCAGCGCACCGGCCAGCTTCGCTGCCGTCTCGGCCGCCGTGGCCAGCGCCGACGCGGCGACGAGCACGTCGATCGCCGGGGCCGGATCGACCGCACCCGCTCTCGCCGCAGCCGACCGCACGGCGTCGGAGGACTCCGCGCTCTCACCGGCGAGGCGTCGCATCCGCAGCGCCACATCCCGCAGCGTGCCGGTGTCGACCTGAACGACACCGCCCGCACGGATCGAGAGGCCGCTCACGAGACGGGTGCGGCGCTTCGCAACCGGATCGACGCCCCTCGCAGCGCGGTGACCGCGTCGTCGAGGCATCGGTCGGCGTGCTCGATCTCGCGCCGCAGGTCATCGACGCGCCGACGGAAGAGCCACGCCGTGTCCGATTCCCAGTCGACGTCATCGGCCAGGCGCGCGACCCGCGGCGGGAGCACTGCGACGCGGTCTCGCGCGGCGCGGACCGCCCGCAGCGCCTCTTCGACGGTGTCGGCCGATGCCGCGGAGGGGGCGTAGGAGGAGCTCACACCCCCAGACTGACGCGCGAGGGAGTCGCACCGAGCGCGTCATCCGCGGTCGGGGAGAAGGAGATCGTCGACCGGGCCTGTGCAGGAGGAGTCGACGCGGCCACAATAAGGGGATGACTGCGAGCGAGTCCGAGCCGTTCCGCGTCGTCTTCGTCTGCAGTGGCAACATCTGTCGCTCCCCCATGGCCGACGTCGTCTTCCGGTGGTTCGCGGATGCCGCGGGCCTCGGCCACCGGATCGCGTCCTCGTCCGCCGGCACCGGCGACTGGCACGTGGGTGAGCGCGCCGACACCCGCACGCTGGAGGCCCTGGCGCGCCGCGGCTACGACGGTTCGCGCCACCGCGCCCGCCAGTTCACCTCGGTGGACTTCGACCGCAGCGACCTGGTGGTCGCGCTCGATCACAGCCACGAACGCGTTCTCCGGGGATGGGCGCGCAGCGAGAGCGACGCCGACAAGCTGGCGCTGCTGATGTCGTTCGACCCGGGGGCGAAGTCGCTCGACGTGCCCGACCCGTACTACGGCTCGCCGGCGATGTTCGACGAGGTGCTCGGTATGATCGAGGGCGCGAGCCGGGCGCTGTTCCGCCAGCTCGAGCCCGCTATCCGCTCCGCGGTCTGACGCCCCGACCGCGCGACCTCCGGGAGACCCGTGTCCTCTCTTCCCCCGCAGCCGCTCAGTCCGCTCGACGGCCGTTACCGCGCCGCGGTGGCGCCGCTGACCGACTACCTCTCCGAGGCGGGGCTCAACCGTGCGCGCGTCGAGGTCGAGGTCGAGTGGCTCCTCGCCCTCACCGACCGATCGCTGTTCGGCACGTCCCCCGTGAGCGACGCCGACAAGACACGCCTGCGCGCGCTGTACCTCGAGTTCGGCCAGTCCGAGATCGACTGGCTCGCCGAACGCGAGGCCGCGACCCGCCACGACGTCAAAGCCGTCGAGTACCTCGTCCGCGACCGCCTCGATGCCCTCGGCCTGTCGGAGATCGCGGAACTGACCCACTTCGCGCTCACCAGCGAAGACGTCAACTCCACGGCGTACGCGCTCACCGTGCAACGCGCCGTCACCCGGGTGTGGCTGCCGAAGCTGACCGCCGTGGTCGACGCGCTCACCGCCCTCGCCGTGGAGCACCGGGATGCGGCCATGCTCTCCCGCACCCACGGGCAGCCCGCGACGCCGACGACGATGGGCAAGGAGGTCGGCGTCTTCGCCTGGCGTCTGGAGCGCGTCGCCCGCCAGATCGCGGCATCCGAGTACCTCGCGAAGTTCTCCGGAGCGACGGGCACATGGTCGGCGCACGTCGCCGCCGACCCCGACGCCGACTGGCCAGGCATCTCGCGCGCGTTCATCGAGTCGCTGGGCCTCGGGTTCAACCCCGTCACGACGCAGATCGAGTCCCACGACTGGCAGGTGGAGCTGTACGACCGCGTGCGTCATGTCGGCGGCATCCTGCACAACCTCGCCACCGACATCTGGACCTACATCTCGCTCGGCTACTTCTCGCAGATCCCCGTCGCCGGAGCCACCGGGTCGTCCACGATGCCGCACAAGATCAACCCCATCCGGTTCGAGAACGCCGAGGCGAACCTCGAGATCTCGGGGGGACTGTTCACCACGCTCGCGCAGACCCTCGTGACGTCGCGGATGCAGCGAGACCTCACCGACTCCACCACCCAGCGCAACATCGGCGTCGCCTTCGGACATTCGCTGCTGGCCCTGGACAACCTCCAGCGCGGCCTCGGCGAGATCTCCCTCGCCGAGGATGTCCTCGCTGCAGATCTCGACGCCAACTGGGAGGTCCTCGCGGAGGCGATCCAGACGGTGGTGCGCGCCGAGATCGCCGCGGGGCGCTCGTCGATCAGCGACCCCTACGCGCTCCTGAAAGACCTCACGCGCGGGCGCCGCGTCGGCGCATCCGACCTCGCGGAGTTCGTCCAGGGTCTCGACATCGGCGACGCGGCCAAGGAGCGTCTGCTCGCGCTGTCGCCGGCGCGCTACGTCGGCCTGGCCTCGGCCGTCGTCGGCCGCCTGTAGGGGAGCCGCGGGTTACGAGAGTGCATCGTCTCGCCGAACGGGCACCGGATAGGGTGCTCTCTCGACGAGGCGATGCACTCTCGAGGTCCTACTTCGCAGGGACGTGGGCCTCCGATGCGTCGATCTCCTCGTCGACGACCCCCGCGGCCAGGAGAAGGTCGGCCCAGGCCTGCCACCCCTCCGCGGAGTCGACCGCGCTCGGCGTCACGAACCGGATCTCATCGGCGAGCTCGGGGGTGAGCTGGGTGAACGTGGGTAGCAGGGCTCGGACCTCGTCGTCATGGGCAATGGCGTACTCCAGAGTCTCGGCGACGGCCGTCTGGAAGCGGCTTACGACGTCGGGATTCGCAGAGATGAACTGCTCCGAGCTCACCAGGACCGACTGCGGCGTGCCCTCCGGGAGTCCCTCGCTCGTGGAGACCAGGTCGCGGACGAGCCCTTGCTCCCGGAGGATGGTGCCGAAGGGCTCGCTGACCACCGCGGCGTCGACGCGGCCCTCCTCCAATGCCGTTCCCATCTCGGAGAACGGGATCTCGATGATCTCCAGTTCCGACGGATCGACTCCGGCGTCTAGGAGAGCACCTCGCATCCCCAGGTCGGGGAGCTGGAAGAGGGTGTCGGTCGCGATGCGCAAACCGGCGAGGTCCTCCGTTGATGAGATCGCGCTGTTCGTGGGCACGACGATCTGGATCGGGAAACCGTCGTGATCCTCGGTGGTCGACGACGTGGTCGTGACGGCTTTCACCGGGACGCCGTTGGATCGCGCGGCCAGCACCGCCGGGGCGTTCAGGTAGCCGAAATCGTACTGGCCGCTGAGCAGACCGGGGATGACCGCGGCCGACTCCACAAACTCGACGTCAAGGTCGATTCCGTTCTCCTCGAAGATCCCGGCGTCCTGCCCTACGAGAACGGTCGCCACCTGCGCGACGGAGAGAGTGGCGAAGGTGACCGTCGTCGGGTCGCCCGCGTCAGGGGCATCGGTTTCCGTCCCGGCTTCGGATTGCGGGCTCGCGCACGCAGCGAGGACGGAGGCGCTCAGGACGAGCGGGATCATGACAGCGAAGCGTCTTTGCATCGGAGTTCCTCCTAATAGTACCTACTAGCGTAGGTACCTCAAATGTAGATGTGGACCTGACAGACGTCAAGAGCGCGGGTACAGCACGACCTTGCCGAAGTGCGCGCCCGCTTCGAGGAGAGCGTGTGCCGGCACGACATCGGCCAGGAGGAACTCCTCGAGCTTGTCTTCATGACTCGGCGCCAGCAGTTCGGCGGCGACCAGCTCGGTCGCCGGCAGGTCTTCGGCCCGCCCGAAATGCGTATAGCTGGCGAAGTGCTTGTACGTCAGGGACTTCATATGCGCGGACGGACTGACCGACCCTGCACCCGCCGCCTTCCCGGAGATGATCAGCTGGGCCTCGGGGCGCAGCAGGTCGGCGTCCTTCGCAAGCGTGTCGGCACCGACGCTGTTGACCGAGATGTCCACGCCCTCGCCGCCGGTGATGTCGCGCACCACGTCGGCATAGTCCTGTTCCTTGTACCGGACGACGTGATGAGCTCCGTTCGCCGCGCAGTACTGCGCCTTCTCCTCCGATCCGGCGAGCGCGATCACCTCCAGGCCCGCGACCCGCGACAGGCGGGTGAGGTGGGCGCCGACCCCACCTGACGCCGCATGAAGGAGGATGCGCTGCCCCCCGCGCACATCGGCGCGGCCATGCAGGATGAGGTGCGCTATGCGCAGGTTGTTCCCGTGCGAGAGCGCCTGCCCGGCGGGCACGTCCTCCCCCACACGCCAGGCCACGCGCCCGAGGCCGAGGCCGTCCGCACCGGGGCGGTGGACGAGATCCACGATCGCGTACTCGGCGTATCCGCCGCCCATCAGCATCCCGAAGATGCGATCCCCTGTGCGGTACGTGTCCACGTCAGGCCCGAGAGCGACGATGCGCCCCACGACCTCCCGGCCCGGTCGATACGGCAGCGAGGGGCGATGCACGTACTGCCCCCGTCGCAACAGCACGTCCGCGAAGATCACTCCCGCGGCCTCGACCTCGACGAGCACCTGACCTGGGGCGGGCGCGGGGATCCGCGCCCGCACGACATGGAGGTTCTCAGGGCTGCCGAGCTCCCGCAGCTCGACGGTCGTCATGGAATCGCTCATCGGTGCGTCACCGCCGACGCGTCCGGGGCGGCGTTCCCGGCGACGACCTCCTCGAGAGAGGTGCCGAGATCCTCTAGGAGGACCCGCGCGGCGTTGCGTCCGGGATGACCGGAGATCGCGCCGCCGGGGTGCGTGGTCGCGCCCGTCTGGTAAAGGCCCGGGATCGGCATGCGGTGCTCCGACCAGCCCGGTACCGGCCGCATCCGCCCCATCTGCGAGGGGAACTGCGAGCCGCCATGGCATGAGCCCTCGATGTTGTGGAGGTTGCGGCGCTCCAGGTCCAGCGGCGACTTGATCTCGCGGTAAAGGATCACGTCGTCGGTGAGGTTGGGAGCGACCTTGCGCACCTCGGCCAGGATGAGATCGGCGAACTCCTCCTTCCTCTCATCCCACGCCTCGGGCCCGCCATCGGCCAGCCGGTAGGGCTGCGGCCCGACGATCTTGATGGTGTGGTGACCGGCGGGAGCTCGGCTGTCGTCTACGAGCGAACCGGTGTGCACGACGATCCCCGCCCGGGAGTTGAAGCGGCCGAGGACATGGTCGGTCATCCCCTCGACCATGTCGGGCACCGAGAAGGGGATCTCCCCCGCGATCGCGGTGCGCTCACCGTCGCGGCAGAGGAACCTCGGCGGCTCGGTGGTGGCGAGGTACTGCGCGAATAGCGTGAACCCCGGCTTGAAACTCCCGGCACCGGAGAGGAAGTCCGCGCCCCACAGCTCCGGCGGAGCCATCTCCACCAGGTGCTTGATGTGGATGGTGGAAACCACGGCGCGGTCGCCGTAGAACCGACGGCCGTCGGTCGACTCGATGCCGACGCACCTCCCGTCCTCGATGAGGAGGCGAGCGACCTGAGTGCTCACGTGGACCTCAGCACCCTTGGCTTCCAGCAGTCGCCGGAGCGCCTGCGTGAGACTGCCCGACCCGCCTCGGGGAGTGGCCCATGCCCCGCCGTGGCTGCCGAGGATGCCGGTCAGGAGCGTCCGCGTGGAGCCCGGATAGTTCACCGGGTAGATGGTGAGGGAGGACTTGTACAGCAGGCTCGCCTGAACGACGGGGTGCTCGAAACGCTCCATAACCACGTCGTAGGCGCTCATGGAGAGGAACCGCTGGAGACGCCGGATATCCGGATCCTCGGTGCTGTGCTCGACACCCCCCGGACGCTGAGCGTCCATCTGGAAGAACCCGGCGATGCCCTGGATCTCCGCCAGCAGCTCGCGGTAGGCCCGCCCGTCCGCGGTCGAGTAGGCGTCTATCTGGGCGACGGTCTCGTCAACGTCCTTGGAGAAGGCGATGGACTCGCCGCCTTCGAAGACGCAGATCGCCTTGACGTCCGGGTAGATGTACTCGAGGCCGTAGTCGGTCAGACGGAGCTCGTTCCGGGAGATGACAGGATTGGACTGGATCTGGCTGTGCGCCGATCCACACGTGTCGAAATGGAACCCAGGGTAGAGCTCGTCGGTCACGACGTTGCCCCCGACCTCGTCCATGGCCTCGACGATCCCGACTCGGAATCCGGCGGATGCCGCGTACGCGGCGGTGATGAGGCTGTTGTGGCCGGCTCCGGCGACCAGGATGTCGTAGCGGTGCTCGTTCATTGCGCTCCTTCGACGCGGGTGGATCTCGATGTCGAGTCACACTAGACTGGACCGTACGGTCTAGTCAACAGAAAACCTGGAGGGACGCCGTGGCCCCGCGAATCTATGCCCGCAAAACCGCTGCCATCCTGGAGGCGGCGGAGGGCCTGTTCCTGCGCCGCGGATATGCGGCGACGAGCATGGTCGACGTCGCCGAAGAGGCGGGAGTGTCGAAGCAGACGCTCTACAGCAACTTCGCCGGCAAGCGGGAGCTCTTCGCGGCGGTGATCGGTCGCCGCAGCGCCGTGGAGTTCGAGGTGCCCGACGAGGTGTTCTCCTCCGGAGACCTCCGCGGCATCCTCGTCGAGCTCGGCGTCGTGTTCCTCCGCCATATATACTCCCCGGGGCAGATCGAGCTGTTCCAGACCGTCGTCGCGGAGTCACGGCAGTTCCCCGAGCTCGGGAGCCTGATGCTGTCAGGGCCGTTCGTCGAGACCCCGCACGTCCTCATCGACGTCCTCCGCGAGCGCGCGGAAGCGGGCGAGCTGCACTTCGCCGAACCCGCGCTGGCGCCGGCCCTGTTCACGTCGTTGCTCAAAGCCGACGTGCACAGCCGTCTGCTCTTCAGCCAGCCCGCCGACACATCACCGGCGCGGCTCCGCGCTCTCGCCGAGAGCGCCGTGGACATCTTCCTCCACGGCGTCGCGGCGCCTCGGTGAGCGTTCACGACGTGGCGGTGTAGCCTCCGTCGATCACGAGCACCTCGCCGGTGACGAAGGGATGCGACGTCAACAGCGAGACGACCGACTCGGCGACTTGCTCGAGCTCCACGTTGGCTCGCAACGGTGTCGCGCGGGCACGGCGTGCCATGAGCTCTTCGTAGCGGTCGCCGAGGGTGCGCTCCATCCACTCGCCGGCGATCCATCCGGGCGCGACGGCGTTCACGCGCACCTCCGGCGCCAGAACGCGCGAAAGCGTCTTCGTCAGCGAGACGACGGCCGCCTTCGACGCCGCGTAGGCCAGGGGCTGCGGTCCAGGGCGGAGCCCCACGATGGAGGCGATGTTCACGATCGACCCGCGCGACGATCGGAGGAAGGGGGCCGCGGCCCGCGTCACCTGCACGAGCCCGCGCACGTTCGTGCGGAAGACCCGATCCCAGTCGTCGAGGTCGATGCCGTCGAGATCTTCCGGCGGGGTTTCCGACGTGGTGCCGGCGTTGTTGACGAGCGCGTCCAAGCGTCCGCCTATGGCTGCGTCATGTACCAGGTCACGGACAGCCGCGTCGTCCGAGACGTCGGCGGCGATTGCGCGGTGCCGACCGCCGAGGCGGTGTAGCTCCTCGAGGGTCGCCTCGGCGCGATCACGCGAGCGGGAGTAGTTGATGGTCACGTCGTATCCGGCCGCTGCGAGACGAAGAGCGCACGCGCGTCCGATTCCGCTGGCCGATCCGGTCACGAGGGCGAGAGGTCGATTGGTCACGCTGTGCTCCCTAGATACCGAGGACGTTCTCGGCGTTGCGGTGAAAGACGCGGCTGAGCACGTCCTCGGTATATCCGAGCTCGTCCCACTCCCGCAGCACCCGCTCGAACGGGATGCTGGGATGGTCGGTCCCGAACATGATCTTGTCCTTCAGCCGGCCCCGGATGTCGGATTTCAGCGACGGCGGGAAGTACTTCGGCGCCCAGCCGGACATCTCCCAGAACACATTGCCCTTGTGCAGAGCCACCGCGGTCATCTCGTCCACCCACGGATACCCGGGGTGCGCGGCGATGATGGTCAGATCCGGAAGCTCCGCGGCCAGATTGTCCACCGCGATCGGGTGTGCGTGTACGAGCTTGGCGCCCAGACCCCCAGGGATGCCGGCACCCATACCGGTCATCCCGACGTCGATCATGACGGGAAGCTGCAAGTCCCGGATGCATTCGAACAGCGGCCGCAGAGCGGGGTCGTCCACGCTGAAATGTCCCATGATCGGGTGGAAGTGGAAGCCGAGGACACGATCCTCGCGCGCCGCACGCTCGGCCTCGGTCAACGCCTCCTCCCCCTTGAGAGGGTCGACCGCGCCCCAGACACCGAGGAACGTCTCCGGGTGCCGCGCCTGCATCTCGGCCGCTTGGGTGTTGGTGAACGGCTTCGCGCCGGTTAGGGACTCGATGTCGAAGGCGACCAAGACGGCTTCGAGACCATGAGCGCGAATGTCGGAGACGACGTCGTCTTCCGCTCGTCCCACCCACGGCTTCTTCCAGTACGTGGCCAGGGCTTCCGCGAACGGACCCTGCGAGTCCACCCACTCCTGCGTGCCGGGGTAGCAGTGCAAATCGATGCGGCGCAATTCAACTCCCGTGTCGGAATCACCTATTACCTACTAGAGTAGGTAGGTATGAACATACCGCAAATCGTCGCGAACGCGAAAGAGCCGGATGCGCTGGTGTCGGAGGAGCGGGTCGGAGGCGTCGCTATCGTGACGATGCAGCGCGCGAGGGCCCACAACGCGCTGTCGATCGCTCTGTGCGAAGAGGTGTCGACCGCGGTCGCTGCCAGCGCGGGGCGCGGCGCTCGGGCGCTGGTGCTTGCGACGGCCGGTGCGAACTTCAGCGTCGGCGCCGACCTGCACGAGCGTGCTCAGCTGCGCGAGACCGGCTTCGCCGACGCGAGGTCGGCGTTCGTCGGCCTCGTCTCCGTGCTGCTGTCCTGCCCCATACCCGTCGTGGTCGCCGCATCCGGGTACACCCTGGGCGGCGGACTGGAGATGGCGCTGGCGGCCGACCTCATCGTCGCTGACCGCACGGCGATGCTGGGAATGCCCGAGGTGTCCGTCGGGATCATCCCCGGAGGCGGCGGCACGCAGCTCCTGGCGCGCCGCATCGGGTGGGGCCGCGCCGTCGACCTGCTCCTCACGGCCCGGCGCATCGATGCCGTGCGGGCCGCGGAGATCGGACTGATCGACCATCTCGTGGACGACGGAGAGGCGACGGCGAGCGCGATCAGCCTGGCGCAGGAGATTTCCGCTCACAGTGCTTCCAGCGTCGCCCTCGTCCGCGCGGCGATGCGCGAGGGATGGGGTCGCCCGCTGGAGGACGGGCTCGCGCGGGAGGATGCGGCGTGGTGGCGTGCGGCGGGGTCCGAGGACTACCGCGCGGGGCTGGAGGCCTTCGGCCGCTCCCGTCGGGGGTCGGGGGAGCGGCTCTGATCATGCGAGGCGCCGTCAGCGCGCCGCGGTCAGCCACTCTTCCAGGGGTGCGGCGCTGACGCGCGAGGGGCCGTAGATGTCGGCGACGGGCGCGAAGATCGCCGGATGCCCGACCACGCCTTCGATGTCGTACTCAGTGGGCGGGTACTCCGCGTGCGCGCGCCGCCACGCTTCGGCGCTGGTCCACCGGGCGATGTTGATGAACGCGAAGGTCTCGTCGCCCACGCCCGTATTGCGATGCAGGTGCGCCTCGATCAACCCGTCGCCTTCCTGGAACACGGCGGAGGTGCGACGCCAATTCTCGAGGAACTCCGCCTCCTTGTCCGCCGGCACCACGAAGACGTTCAACAGCGTCGCTTCCATCGCACGCGCTTTCCGACGGGGAGCACCCCTGCTCATCCGACCTCCGCCACCGTCTGGCCCACCGATCGGCCCTCTTCGACCATCGCGTGAACCTCGTGCATGTCGGTCCACGGACGAGCGACCACCGCCGAGTCCGCGAGACGGAATCCGGCCCGCACGTCGTCCCACAGCGCGCGGACCTGCCCGATATTGCCGGTGCGCACCCCGAGGAGCGACTGGGAGTGCAGGTAGAACGGCAACAGCTCCATCGGGATGGGATCGCGTCCGATCGCGCCCGACACGACGATGCGTCCAAGGGTGGCGACTGCCGGGCGGTACCCGGCCCACAGCGGGGCGAGTCCCAGATTGTCGATGACGCAGTCCACACCCCATCCGTCGGTGCGAGCGCGCAGCTGCGCGGCGAGGTCGGGGTCGCCGCCGTCGAACACGGCATCGAACGGCAGCGCGTCGAGGACGTCCTTCTTGCGGCCGAGTTGGTCGACGGCGAAGACGGTCGCCCCGCGGTGCTTCGCCAGAGTGGCTGCCGTCGACCCCAGCGCGCCGGCCGCGCCCATGACGGCAACGATCGTTCCGGGTCCGACGCCGCCGGCATCGAGTTGCGCCCGAGCGACGCCGCCGTTGGCGGCCAGGGAGGCCGCGTGCGTGAAGGAGAGCCCGTCGGGGATCGCGTGCACGTTTCCCACCGGCACGACGACGTACTCGCCGTAGCTGCCCGCACGGTCGACGCCGATGAGGCCGAAAGTGGCGCACGCCTCCTCATGACCGCGCACGCACGCGGCGCATGCGCCGCATGACAACACGGCCGAGACCGCGACGCGCGTGCCCACGCGGTCAGGGTCTACGTCCGTCCCGACCGCGTCGACGATCCCGGCGTGCTCGGTCCCCGGGGTGTGCGGCAGACTCACACGCGGAGCGAACGGCGGATTGCCCGCGCGCATGGCGACGTCCTTCGTGCGCGCCACGGCGATCGCGTGCACACGCACGCGCACCTCGCCCGGCCCCGGATCCGGGATCGGCACGTCGTCGCGCAGCTGCAGCACGTCGGGCGGACCGAACCTCTCCATCACCCATGCCCGCATCATCTGCCCCGCTCGCTCGCCGGGGGGTTCTTCATCGCCTCGACAACCTCCGGGGTAATGCCGCCACTCGTGCCCCACACGTCCGCGTTCTCGGGAGTCCGAGCCCACACGTGCGGCTCCCAGGCCTCGTCGATCTCGAGGAGTTCCGCCGTGTACTCGATGACGTTGCCCACCGGGTCGATGAAGTAGGCGAAGACGTTGCCTCCGGGCCCATGCCGCCCGGGCCCCCAGATGGTGTCGAAGCCCGCCTTGCGCATGCGCCCGAGCGACTTCATCACTTCTTCACCGGACTCCACCTCGAAGGCGATATGGTTCAGCGAGATCCACGGGTTGGGCGAGAGCACCAGGCAGTGATGCAGTTCGTTGCAGCGGAGGAAGATCATCTTGTCGTTCTCGTAGAGATCCGACACCGAGAACCCCAGCACCTCGACGTAGAAGTCCCACGACGCCTTCTGCCACTTCGTCGGCGAGTTCAGCACCATGTGGCTCAGGCGATCGGGGCCGAGATCCCGGTTGAGCAGGTCGTGCTCGACCAGACCGTGACTCACCTCGACCCGTCGGCCCGCCGGGTCGAAGAAGGTGACGCCGTATCCGCCGCCCAGGAGCGGATCACGCTCGGCCGGCCCCGCTACGATCTCGGTGCCCCCGACCCGGAGCTTCTCGGCGAGTTCGTCGACGTACTCGCGCGACGAGGCGCCGAGACCGATCAGCTCGAGCGAGTGCCCGTCCCCGGGTACGAGACTCATCACGTGATGCTCCGGACCGTTCGCACGGAGATGGATCGCCCCGTCGTCGGTGCGGCTCACGCTCGTGAGCCCCCAGGTCTCCTCGTAGAAGTGCAGAAGGCTGTCGGGATCGGTAGCGGAGATGGCGGCGCTGCGCAGGTGCGTGATACTCATTGCGGGCTCCTCTGTTCGGTGGGCGTCCGTCGACGCACCGGGTTTCGAATGGATCCCACTCCCGGGATCTCGACCTCGACGACGTCGTCGGGTTGGAGGAACACACCACGCCCGGCGCCCACCCCCGCCGGAGTGCCGGTGAGGATGAGGTCCCCGGGCTCGAGCGTGACGAGGCGGCTGGCGTGCGCGACCAGCGTCGCCACGTCGAGCACCATGTCGGCTGTCGTCCCGTCTTGCATCACGCGGCCGTTGACGAGCGTGCGGATGCGCAGGCGCTGCGGATCGGGAACCGCCCACGCCGGCACCATCCCGCTGATCGGGAGCGAGGCATCCGCTCCCTTGCTGGCGAGCCAGTCCCACTGGAAAGGAGCCGCCGGCGTCGAGCGCCGATGGGGGCCTCGCAGGGAGATGTCGTTGCCGACGACGTAGCCGGCGACGACGGCGAGCGCGCGCTCGGCGGGGATGTCACGGCCCCCGGTGCCGATCACCACCCCCAGCTCGCCCTCCCAGTCGACGCGGGCGCGGTCGGGGTCGTCGATCCACACGGCGTCACCGTCGGCGATGAGCGCGGTCGTCGGAGGCTTCAAGAAGAAGTACGCTGTCCAGTCTTCGCCGAGACCGGACTCCCCCATCTCGGCGAGGTGATCGGTGAAGTTCGGCCCGGAGCACAGAACTTTAGCCGGATAGGCCAGGGGGACGACGTGATGGACTGTCGCATCGACGACCTCGTCGGCGTCGCCCGGTGCCCACGTGCGCAGGCCGCGGGCCACCGCGTCCCAGTCCCGGAGAGCCTCGACGGCGCCGCGGTATCCGCCCAGGACAGGCGGACGATGGACACGGCCGTCCGCCTCGATGGCCGCCGCGCGCTCGCCGTCGATCTCGACGGTGACCAACCGCCACGGATATGAACCCGTCACCGTCGTCCTTCCCGGTCGGGGATGACCGGAGCCAGCCACGATGACGCGCGGCTTCCTCCGGTGTACACCGTGACGGTACCGCCCAGGCGAGCGGGGTCGCGGTCGACCGGGTCGTCGTGGAGAAATCGCGTGTTCTCTCCGTCGTCGCCGCCCTTCACGGACAGACGGATGCGGTGGCCCTTCTCGAAGATCATGCTCGTCGGCATGATCTCGATCTCCAGGAGCGTCGGCTCGCCGGGCACGAGCAGGGTGGCGCCCCGATGAGCGTGCACGGGGCGGTACTCGGTGGACGCGTCCGCGTCGAGGACGCGGTGGGAGGCGCGCAACCATCCCTTCGTCACGGGACCCTGCAGTCCTGATGCGTCTTCGAAGGTGGCCACCGTGCCATCGGGTCGGATGTTGTCGAGCGTCACGAAGAGATCCGCATCGCTCGTCGTCGACGACACCCACAGCCGAAGCGCCGAGGGGCCGGTGACCTCCAGGTCCTCGGTGAGCGGTTCGGAGAGGAACTCCACGCCGCCGGTGAGCCCGGGAAACGAGATCTCGGCGTCGGCCGATGGTTCGGTCGAGAGGGCGCCGCGGCCGGCATCGAGCGCGAACGTCGTCCAGATCGTCCGCGCCAGCGGCCACTCGTCTTCGTATCGCCAGGTTCCGCCCCTGCTGTCGCGGATGAACAGCTTCACCGGCGGCTCGTCGTCCCAGCCGTTCTGAGCGCCCTTGAGGAAGTGGTCGAGGAAGCGCTTCTGGTAGGCCCGGGACTCGCTGGAGTAGAACGGCGCGAAGTGATTGCCGGCGTGCACCTCCAGCCACTTCTGCGTCGATCCCGCGGCGAGGTAGCCCTCGATGTTCCCGCGCAGGTGAAGCGCGTAACCGCCCCAGTTGCCCGCCGAGAGCAGAGGAACCTCGATGCGCGACAGGTCGGCCGTGCGCTCGGCGTAGTAGTCGTCCATCCAGGCGTGCTCGCGCTGCTCCCGCATGAGGTCGACATTGCCGGGTAGAGTCTGGCGCGGGTCGGCATCTCCCAGCCCGTTCTGGTTGCCGGTGATCTGCCGGACCCACCACGCCTCCGAGAACCCGCTGTTGCGGATGCCGCCGTGGTAATGGAACTCCCGATACAGGTCGACGAGCCCTTCCCAGGGCACGATGGCGCGCAACCCCCGCGGCCGGCGGGCGGCGACCTGCCACTGATTGATCGAATAGTACGAGATGCCCATCAGACCGACATCGCCGGTGGACCAGGGCTGATCGGCGGCCCACTCGACCACTTCGACGTAGTCCTCGAACTCGCGCGGGGACAGCAGGTGCATCCGCCCTTCTGACCTCCCTGTGCCCCGCTCGTCGACCCGCACGACCGTGTATCCCTGCGGCACCCACCACGCGGGGTTCACCGTCTCCCAGTTGAGATACGGCCCGCGCTCTTCGATCGTCGCGAAGGCGGCGGGGTTGAAGTCCTCGAAGTGGATGTCCTTGCCATAGGGCCCCATGGTCAGGATGACCGGCTGCGGCGCACCGTCGAGGCCGGTGAAGACGTCGGCGCGGAGTACCACGCCGTCTCTCAGCCGGATCTCGACGTCTTTGAGCAGACGCACCGAGGCGACGACGGAATCAGGGAGGATCGGACGACGCGTCCCAGCGGATGACGACTTCGGCATGGCTCTCATGTTGCCACCTACCGCAGTAGTAATCAACCCTCTGTCCCGGGCCCGCCACGCTCGATGAGCATCGCCATGCCCTGCCCGCCCCCGACGCACAGCGTGGCGATGCCCCAGCGTCCGTCCCGTCGCTCGAGGGCGTCCACCACCGAACCGACGAGGCGCAGGCCCGTCATCCCGAACGGATGGCCGAGGGCGATCGCTCCGCCGTACGGGTTGAGCTGACGATCGATATCAATGCCGGTGGCGCGGCTGACCGCGAGCACCTGGCTGGCGAACGCCTCGTTGAGCTCGACCACGTCCATCTCGTCCATTGACCTGCCCGTGCGCGCGAGCAGCTTGTGCACCGCGTCGATAGGCCCCACGCCCATGTATGCCGGGTCGATGCCCGCCACCGATGATGCGACGATCCGCGCGCGTACGGGTAGCCCCTCGCGGCGCGCCAGCTCCTCGTCGACGAGGACGGCCGCCACTGCGCCGTCGTTGAGAGGGCAAGAGTTGCCAGCCGTGACCGATCCGTCAGGACGAAACGCCGGAGGAAGGGCGGCGAGCGCCTCGACCGACGTCGTGCGACGGGGCCCGTCGTCCACGCCGACCACCCCGTCGGGTGTCTGAACCGGCAGGATCTGTGCACCGAGCACGCCCGCGTCGATCGCCTCGACGGCACGCCGGTGACTCGCCACCGCGAAGGCGTCCATATCTTCGCGCGAGATCGCGTAGCGCCGAGCGACATTCTCCGCGGTCTCGCCCATCGGCACGTATACGTCGGTCACCGCGTCCGCCGAAGCGAGCGCCGGATGCTTGTCGCTCTGCTGCAGCGTGCGCCCGACCTGGCTGACCGACTCGACGCCCGACACGAGGTAGGCCGCCGCATCGCCACTGTGGATCGCGTGGGCCGCGATCCGCGTCGCCTGCAGGCTGCTCGCGCAGAAGCGGGTCACTGTGGTCCCGCCCAGATCCGCACCGAGTCCGGCGAGGAGCCCGGCGCGCCGCGCGAGGTTCGACCCCTGCTTGCCCTCCGGGTACCCCGTGCCCAGCACATGGTCGTCGAGCAGTCCGGGGTCGATTCCGGCGCGCTGCACCGCGGCGGCGATCACGCCGGCGGCCAGGTCGTCGGGGCGCACGTCGCGCAAGGAGCCCTTACCCGCCCGGCCGATCGGAGTGCGCACGTACGACGAGATGACGACAGCCATGGGAGCCTCCTAGGTACCTACGCCAGTAGGTAGGATGATACCCTACGAGTATGGCTTCTCTCCCCGTCTCTCTCGAGCTCCGCGACGCCACGGCGGTGCTCACCCTCCGGGATCCCGACCGCCGCAATGTCCTCTCGAGGGAGATGGTGCAAGCGATCGGCGACGCCGTGCAGGAAGCCGAGGACTCCGCCGCGCGCTCGCTTCTCGTGGCCGCATGCGGGCCGGCGTTTTGCGCGGGGGCGGAGCTCGACACGCTGCTCTCGGCTGCGGACGGCGAGTTCGCTCCCGTGACCGCGGTCTACGAGGCCTTCCTGCGGGTGCGACGATCGAGTCTGGTCACCGTCGCCGTGGTCGAGGGTCCGGCCGTCGGGGCCGGATTCAATCTCGCACTCGCGTGCGACCTGCGCGTCGCCGGGCCGCGCGCGCGTTTCGAGAGCCGGTTCGCGAAGCTTCGGCTGCACCCCGGCGGCGGTCACCTCTTCATGCTCCAGCAGATCGTCGGTCCTCAGGACGCACTCCGCCTCGCGCTCCTCGGCGAGGCGTGGGATGCGCCCACCGCGCTCGCGCGCGGCCTCGTGACCACGGTCGACGACGACCCTGTGAGCGCCGCGACGGCGATAGTGGCATCGCTCGCCGACCTCCCGAAAAGCTATGTGCAGCGGGTCCTCGCGACGGCGCGCCGCTCGCCCGAGCTCCCGGGCTTCGATGACGCCCTCGCCCTCGAGACCGTCGCCCAGCACTGGTCGACGACGCAGCCGGAGTTCGTCGAGGGGATCGCGACGATCCGCGCCGCCATCGCTCGAGGGTGACCCGACCCTCAGGCGGTGGTCGCCGCGCGGGCGGGTGCGCCCTGCTCTTCGGCGAGGTCGCGCGTGTGGTCTTGCCGGTAGGCCCCGAGCGTCTGCAGACCCGGGCCGTATGCGGCGACGAGCTGATCGCCGAAGTCGGCGTAAACCTGCTGCATGTCGATGTCGTGACGGATGAAGCCCTTGACCGCGGCGACGACGGGCTCGCTCGCCGTCCTGATGCCGTGCCACTCCGCGCCGTCGGCAGCGACCGCGTTGACCGTCATCGCTGAATCGACGATGAGGGCGAGGTGTCGCGCCTGGTGGTGACGGTAGATCGAGCCTTCGGTGGACGAGTGCCGGAAGACTCGCGCGCCGGCGAGGTCGACCTCACGGCGACCGAAGGCCAGGAGGACCACGTCGACGCCGCGATCGATCGCCTCGCGCAGCGTCGGCTCGAGGTCGGCGATCTCCCCGGCGCTCGCCGAGAGGTACACGCGACGACGAGCGCCGTCGAGCGCCAGCCGCGCGGCCGCGATGATGTCGGCCCGGTCGTCGAACCGCTCGACGTACTCGAGCGGACGCGGCGTGTTCGCCGCATCCATCGCCTGCACCGTCCGCTCCGCCTCGTCCAGACGCCGGTCGAAGGTCGCCTTCAACTCGTCCAAGAGCGTCGTCGGCGGGATCGCGCTGAACAGCGTCGGATCTCCGGCGATCTCCCGGACCACGCCGCGGGACACCAAGCGCCGGAGGGTCTCGTAGACCTTGGGCTGCGGCACGCCAGTGGTCTTCGACACCCGGTACCCGGTCTGAGGCTCCTGATTCATCAGCCCGACGTAGCATTTCGCCTCGTACTGCGAGAAACCCAGCTCGAACAACGCCTCAGCGAGTTCCTGGTGCGCCGTCTCCGTCATGTCCGATCTCATCCCCTCACGCGTTGGATGAAGCGATACTACCGCGGTAGGTAGTCATCGCGCAGCATCTTGCGCGCGCGCATCCACGGCGAGGTCCTTCTTCGAGACCTTACCCACCGGCGACAGCGGGAACGCCTCGTAGACGCGCAGGTGCTCCGGGAGCTTGTGACGGGCGAGCTCGAACTGCGCGAGATGCGCAACAAGCCCCTCCAGCGTGAGCGTGGCACCGGGATGCAGCACGACGCACGCGCAGGACTGCTCACCCAGCACCTCGTGCGGCACCGGCACCAGAGCGACGTTCTCCACCGCCGGATGCGTGAGGATCAGGTTCTCGATCTCCTCGGCCGAGATCTTCTCGCCGCCGCGATTGATGAGGTCCTTGATGCGACCGGCCACGACGTAGTTGCCGCTCGGATGCCGCCACATCAGGTCGCCCGACATGTAATACCCGTCGGGCGAGAACGCGCGCGCGTTGTGCTCCGGAGCGTTGTAGTACCCGCGCAGGGTGTACGGTCCGCGTGCCCAGAACTCCCCGACCTCGCCGTCCGGGACGTCGTTTCCGTCGGCATCCACGAGTCGCACCTCGTCATCGGCGCACACCGGCCGGCCCACCGTCTCCAGCCGTACTTCCTCCGGATCGTCCAACCGCACGAACATGAGCATGCCCTCGGCCATGCCGAAGTTCTCCTGCACGGTGACGTTGGGGAACAAACGCGTCGCAGCACGGCGCGTCTCGGGCTGGAGGCGCTGGCCGCCGCTCTGCACCACACGCATGCTCGTCAGGTCGAACCGCTCGGCCGCCGAGTCGTTGATGAGCTTGATGAGCAGTGCCGGCACGACGTGCATGTGGGTGGCGCGGTCGCGCTCAATGCGCGCGAACACGTCGACGGCCCGCGTCGAGGCCGAGAGGGCGACGGTCGCGCCGGCGAACAGGAAGCCCTGCAGCCCTGGACACGCCAGCGGCAGGTTATGCGAGATCGGCAGGACGTCCAGCAGCACGTCGCCCTCCTGCACGCCGCACATCGACACCGCGAGGTGGGAGTTCAGCGCGTAGTCGTTGTGGCTGCGCGGGATGAGTTTGGGGATGCCCGTCGTTCCCCCCGACAGCTGGAACACCGCCGGATCCTCCGGATCGATGCCGGCGCGCAGGCTCAGCAGATCGTCTTCGGTCGCCTGCGGCTCGCGGGCGATAAGGTCGGCGAGCGACAGCACGCCCTCGGCCGCGTCGGTCGCCAGGTGCCAGCGCAGTCTCGGCTGCTCAGCGGCGATCCGACGAAAGATGTCGCGGAAGTCTATGTCTTTCGCCGTCAGCGGCGACGCGAGCGCGACGGCACCGGAAAGACGGACGAACTGCTCGATCTCTCGGAAGCGATGAACGGGAAGCGCCATGATCGGGATGGCGCCGATGCGCTGCAGGGCGAGATAGAGGGCCGCGAACTCATTGCTGTTGGGCACCTGGACGACGACCCGATCGGAGGGTCGGAAGCCCACGTCGAGCAGCGTGCGGGCCAGGCGCGACGACCGCTCGGACAGCTCGCGGTAGGTCCACGTCGACACGTCGTCGATGAGCGCCACCCGGTCGGCGAACGCGGCGAACGCGTCCTCCCAGTGCTCGATCAGAAGCCGATCGTCCCAATACCCTCGCTCCCGGTAGCGGGTCGCGAAGTCTGCGGGGAACCGCGTCACACCGTCCAGCATCAGGCCACCTCCCCGGGGATATCGACGATCTCGAGATCGGGCTCGCGGTGCACGATCAGGTCGTGGACCATCTTCCGCGCCCTCAGGAACCGCGGATCGGCCTTGGTGTCGATCTCGTCCCGCGGTCGCGGGAGGTCCACAACCACCTCGGTGATGACATGGCTTGGGCGTGCGCTGAGGACCACGACCCGATCGGCCAGGAAGATCGCCTCGTCGATGTCGTGCGTGATGAGAACGCTGGTGAGCCCCAGTTCGCGGCTGATCTCCGCAGTCATGAGCTCCAGATTGATACGGGTCTGGGCGTCGACGGAGGCAAACGGCTCGTCCATGAGCAGGACTCGCGGATGGATCGCGAGCGCGCGGGCGATGGCGACGCGCTGCTGCATCCCTCCCGACAGCTGCCAGGGGTAGCGGTCACCGATGTCTCCTAGTCCGACGCGGGAGAGCGACGCCTGCGCGCGCTCTGCCCGATGGCCTCGCGGGAGGCCGTGGAGCCCGAATTCCACGTTTTCCTGCACTCGCAGCCAAGGGAAGAGGCTGCGGTTGTACTCCTGAAAAACCACGCCGAAGCCTTCGGGGACCCGAGCGACCGCGGCGCCGTCGAACGTGACGCCCCCCTGGTCGGGACGGAGGATCCCGGCGAGGCAGCGCAGGAGTGTCGTCTTGCCGCATCCGGACGGGCCGACGATGGCGACGAACTCGCCCGCCCGAGCGGAGAATGACACCGACCCCACCGCGGGGACGGGCACCCCTTTGGTGTCGGGATAGCTCTTGCCGACGTCGCGGACTTCGAGAAGAGGAGCTGCGGTCACGGTGTGCGGCCTTTCATTCCTTCGAACCACGTGAGGGCTCGGCGTTCGACGACGGAGAACAGTGCGGTCAACAGGATGCCGATCGCCCCGAGGATCAGGATTCCCGCGTACATGGTGGTCATCGCGTACAGGCGCTGGGACTGCAGGATGAGGTAGCCGAGGCCGGAGGACGATCCGAACATCTCCGAGACGACCATGACGATCAGCGACAGCGCCAGGGCCACGCGTAGGCCCGTGGCGATCTGCGGAGTCGCCGCGGGCAGGAGTACGCGTCGCAGGATCACGGCGCTTCCCCCGGTGGTGTACACCCGCGCGCTCTCGATGTAGCCGGGCTCGACGCGACGAATCCCGTCCGTCGTATTGAGCAGCACCGGCCAGAACGCGGCGAGGGCGATGATGCCGATCTTCATCGCGTCGGACGACCCGTAGACGGCTACCGCAATCGGAACGAGGACGGGAGGCGGGACGGCTCGGCAGAACTCGAGCGCGGGGCGCGCCCACGGCTCAAGCCAGCGCCACCATCCCAGGATCACCCCCAGGAAGATCCCAGCGATGGATCCCACCACGAAGCCGGCGAGGGTGCGCGCGACGGAGGGCAGCACGTCGGTGAACAGCGCCTCCGAGGTGAGAACCTCGAAGACCTCCGCGAGCACGCTGGTCAGCGGCGGGAACAGCCCGCTCTGATTCAGGGCGCCCGCCAGCTGCCACACCGCCGCAGCGGCCAGGAGCGCAAGCCATCCGGCCCACCGCGGGCCTCGCGAGGAGAGAACCCGGCGGGGACCGGCGAAGGTCGGGGCGATGGTGGCCGCGGTCATCGGCGTCCCTCCGTGGCCTGCTCCTGCCACCCCGCGACCGCACGCTCGACGAACCCGAGGACGATGTTGACCACCACGCCGATCACACCGGTGAGGACGATGCACGCCCACGCGCCGGCCGTGTCCCCCGCCCGCTGCTCGTTGACGAGGAGTTGACCGAGACCCGGGCTGCCGGAGATCAACTCGGCGGCCACCGCCACGACGACGGCCAGGCTCGCGGCCACGCGCAGCCCCGTCGCGATCGAGGGGATCGCGCTGGGCAGGATCACGCGGCGGATGACGCTCATCCGCCCCACATGGAGCGTGGCCGCCGTCTCGACCTGCAGGGGGTCGACTGCACGTACTCCGGAGCGGGTGCCGATCAGCAGCGGCCACGTGCAGGCGATCGCCACGAGGAAGACCTGCATCGCGATCTGGATGCCGAAGGTCACAATGGCGATCGGGACGAGGGCGATAACGGGGATCGGGCGCAAGAACTCGACGAGGCGGTCGAGCGTGCCGTCGGCCCATCGCGACAGTCCCATCGCCAGACCGATCGGCACCCCGATGACCACGGCCGCGAGGAGGCCGAGCGCCCACGCGAGTATGGTCGCGCCGGTGGCCGCGGTCAGCGTGCCGTCAGCAACGCCCGACCCCAGCGCGCGGGCGATGTCGAGCGTGGACGGTACGGAACCCGGCGGCAGGATGCCGGTGAGGCGGGCGAGCTCGAAGACCACCACCAGCGTCGCGAGACCCGCCGCGCCCTTGAGCACGCGGAAGACGCGTCGCCGATCGAGCGATGCTGCGCGCGGCGCAGGATCGACAGCACTCACTGCAGTCATCCGAACTCCTCACTACCGTAGTAAGTAAGTCGATCGTAGCAGTCCCACGGCACGCGTCAACGCCGAGAGTGCATCGTGTCGCCGAACCGGCACCAAGTTCGGTGCACTTTCGGCGAGGCGATGCACTCTCGCGGCGGGGGCTACCGGTCGCGCGACCCTCGGACGTCGTCAGCGGATGCGTCGGGGTCGTCCCCGGCCGGGGGCAACAGCACCGGGCGGTCGACCGTCTTCTGCATCTGAGCGGGGTCGACGGCCAGAAGCAGCAGCGCCACGACCACCAGCACGACGATGAAGGTGATGCCTGCCACGATCGCCCCCATGACCAGGGCGCGCTGCTGCTGATCGGCGGGACCCGCCTGGAAGAAGCCCATCGTGACGATCGTCACGATGCCGGCGAAGACGGCGGCGATGAACGCGAGGCCCAGGAGCTGGACGGGGCGCAGGAGGTCCCGGCGAGACGCGCGCTCACTCATGCTCCCACCCCTTTCTGCCCGGCCGTGGACGCGGCATCCGCATCGGAAGCCCGTCCGTCGGAGCGGCGCGGCGAGAACCCGGCGATCCCGAGGAAGACGGCCAAGACGGCGGCGTAGCCTCCGAAGATGCCGACCGCGATGGTCGTCCCGGTGAGCGTGAAGGACTGGGCGGCCTCATCGACGTAGTACTGCAGGGCGTACCCCGGCTGCACGAGGAGCACGCCCACGGCCAGGACGAGCGTGACGATCCCCGTCGTGAGGAGGTCTCGCGGACTCCCGAGCGACGACGTGACGCCGTCGCGGCGGCCGCGCGCGCCGACGACGATCTCGACGACTCCGGTGGTCACGGCCCACGCCACGAGGACGATGAAGAGCATCGCGGTGCCGCGCCACGGCGCGATCCCGGCGACCATCCCGGCCGCCAGCGACAGGAACGCCAGCAGGACGGCGGGCGCGCGGTGCCCGGCGGGGGAGATCAGCCACGCCGCGAGAGCGAAGACGAAGCCCGTCGCGATGGCGAACCCGCTGAACACCGCGAGGCCGACGGCCGCCGAGTGGTCGGGCGAGAAGGTCACCATGATCGCGGCGATCGCGGCGAACAGCGCACGAGCGAGCTGCAGGTGATGCAGCTCGAAGGCGCGGGCGGGCGATGCGGTCACGATGGATCCCGGAAGAAGCGAAGAGTGGATGCTCCCAGTCTAGGTCGTGCGCCCGCCCGCACCCCGTGCGGGTCGTCAGGTTCGGGCTCCGCCCCGTCGGGCGAAGGCTGCGACGGCCGCGCCCGCGACGGAGAGGAGGGCCGCTCCGGCGAACAGCCACGCGAACCCGCCGGTGACGGCCACGTCCGCAGCGGCGCCGGACTCCACGAGGGAGTCCGTGCGCATCGCGGCGACCGTCGCGAGAACGGCCAGCCCGATGGCGCCGCCGACCTGCTGGCTGGTGTTGATGAGCCCGCCTGCCAGTCCGGATTCGCCGCCGGTGACGCCGTCCACCGCGAGCTGCGTGATCGTCACGAACGCGCCGCCGAGGCCTGCCCCGATGAGGATCGTCGGGCCGAGGAGCGATGCCAGGAACGCCGCATCCGCCGGCGCGATCATGAGCCATGCCAGGCCCGCAGCGACGACGAGGAGCGAGGCCACGAGTGTCCACCGGGCGCCGATCCGGGCGATCATGAGCGGCACGGTGCCGGCGGTGATCACGAGCGCGCCGGCGAGGGGCAACTGGCTGAGTCCGGCGGCGAGCGCGTCGTAGCCGAGCACGGACTGCAGGTACACCGAGAGGGCGAAGAACAACGCGACCATGGCGCCCCCCGCCAGCAGCATCACGAGGTTGCCGACCGTGAGGTTACGGTTGCGGAAGACCGAGAGCGGGATGAGCGGCGCGGCGGTGCGACGTTCGATGAGAACGAAGGCGATCCCGAGCGCGAGGGCCCCGGCGGCCAGGAGCAGCGTCAGCGGGGCCGTGAACCCGACGCGCTCGACGGCGCTCAGTGCGCCGACGGCCGCCACGAGCGCGCCCGTGATGGTGACGGCGCCCGGCAGGTCGAGCCGTTCGCGCACCTCGAGGACGTCACTGCTGACGAGCACCGGGATGGCCGCCAGGACGAACAGTCCGATCGGGACGTTGACGAAGAAGACCGCCGGCCACCCGAATGCGGCGGTGAGCACTCCGCCCAGGAGCACCCCCGCGGCCGATCCGATGCCGGCGACGCCGCCCCACACTCCCAGGGCTCTCGTGCGCTCGGCGGGGTCGGGGAAGAGCTGCGTGAGAAGAGCCAGCGCGGCGGGCGCGAGAACGGCCGCGGCGGCCCCCTGAGCGGCGCGGGCGGCCAGCAGCATGCCGCTCGTGGCAGACAGACCCGCGATCGCCGAGGCGAGCACGAATCCGGCGGTCCCGATCAGGAACAGCCGCCGGTGCCCATACCGGTCGGCCAGCCGCCCTCCTAGCAGCAGCAGCCCGCCGAACGGCAGGACGTAGGCCGTGATGACCCACGCGAGGGCGGGGGTGTCCATGCCGAGGTCGCGGCCGAGCACCGGGAGGGCGATGTTCACGATCGAGGCGTCGAGGACGACGAGGAACTGCGCGAGGGCGAGGATGCTGAGGGCCAGCCACCTCCGCGTGCTGCGGGCGGTGGGAGCGGATGCGGTGAAAGTCATGCGATGTCCTTTCTCGAGAGTGATTACTCACTCACTTGCGCGGCCGGCGAAGATCCCGTCGGCAGCGGTCGACGATCAGTCGGGGTGGCGGATGCCGTGGGCGAGGATGTCCGCCCACGCGGCGGGGATCTCGTCGATGCCCGTGGCGACGATGAGGTGGCAGAGCTGTCCGTACGCGACGAATCGCTGGATCGCGTCGTCGTCGGCGCGCGATCGCTCCTTCGCGAAGAGGGTGACGCGCTGGAGCCCGGAGCGCAGCGCGTCGCCGATCTCCGGAATGTCAGCGGCGGACTGCGCGTGCACCTGCATCCGCAGCAGCCGCCGGTCCCGCAGGAGCGAGGCGTACGCCTGGCCCATCGCGTCGAGCACCGCGTCGGGAGACTCGTCGCCGGCAGCATCCGCCCCGGCTTCGATCGCGGCGAGGATCTCGTCGAAGCACGTCTCGAGCGCCGCGACGAACAACGCCTCCTTGCGCGGGTAGAGCTTGAAGACGTACGCGGGGGAGATCTTGGCCGCCTGCGCGACGGTGGCCACGGTCGTGCCGTGGTAGCCGCCGGCGGCGAACTCCCCCAGGGCAGCGGCGGCCACGCGGGGGCGGCGCAGGTCGGCTGTGGAGAGAACGGCACCCGGTCGAGTCATGTGAGTGACTATACGCTCACTTGCTGTGATCGTCCAGTCACTCACCGGATTCTCAGGAGCCCGGTTTGAGGAACATGAGAACGAGCACGGTGAGCCAGAGAACGTTCATGAGGCCGGGATAGGTCATCGCTCGGCGGCGGGCGGCGGGGTCCGTCGGTGGAGAGGCGAGCAGGGCAGCCTGCAGGGGGATGATCTTCGCCGTCAGGACCAGACCACCGAGGGCGACGAGGCCGATCGCCAGGAGCACCCACAACTCTCCCAGCCGCCCCAGCAGGAGCGCGAGGAAGAATCCTGCCAGCGGAGGGATGATCGCGAGACGCCCGTAATACCGCGTGATGCGGTGCATCGCGACGGCGGCGGGGTGCCCTCCGCGGTCGGCGAACTCGACCGCCGCCTCACCGGTGGCGTATCGCGGGAAGACGCTCGCCGAGACTGTCACCCCGCCGATGAACACGATGGCGGATGCGACGTGGAGGATGAGGAGCACGTAGTTCATGGGATGACCGCCCGCTCACTTCGCCGGATCCACGGGCTCGCCGTCCGGCCCGATCACGAGCCACACGCCGCCGTTGAGGTAGGTGTCCTGCCCGCGGTGCTCGCCGGGCGTCCGGTCGGCGGCGTACCGGTAGAGCGGCCATCCGCCGTAGGTCACCACCTCGCCTCCGGCCGGGTTGGGGAGGGTGCCGATCAACTCGGTCCGCACGCCCTCGCCGGCGTCTGGGAGGGCGTCCTCCTTCGCCGCCAGCGGGGGCCAGTTGGTCGCGCAGGTGAAGGTGCAGCTCACGGCCTCCTGCGCGTCGGGGAGGAAGACGTAGAGCACATTCCCTTCGCCGTCGACGAGCACTTCTCCGAGCTCCCCCGCGTCCAGAAGCGACAGCTGCGCCGCGCGCGCGGCGTCCCCCTCCACATCGGGCGCGGCGCACGCCGACACCGCGAGGACGAGCGCCCCCGCGAGGAGCGCGGCAGCCAGGCGGCGACGAAGCGCCATCTCACGCTCCGATCACGTCGAGCAGTTCGAGCGGTTCGACGCGCCGCCCCGTGAAGAACGGTGTCTCCTCGCGCACGTGCAGACGGGCCCGCGTGGCGCGCAACGTGCGCATCATGTCCACGAGGTCGACGGGGTCATCGGCCTCCAACGGCAGGATCCACTCGTAGTCGCCCAGCGCGAACGCCGACACGGTGTTCGTGAGGACGGACCGGTACGCCGCCCCTGCGCGCCCGTGCTCGGCGAGCATGTCGCGCCGCTCCTCCTCGGGGAGGACGTACCACTCGTAGCTGCGGACGAATGGGTAGACGCTGATCCAGCGGGCGGGGGCGATCCCGCGGAGGAACGCCGGTACGTGCGACCGCGTGAACTCGGCCTCGCGGTGCACGGCGAGCGCGTTCCACACCGGCGCGAGAGAGGAGAGCACGCGCGTCCGCCGGAGCCTGCGCGCGGCGGTCTGCAGCTCCGCCGGATCGCCGCCGTGCAGCCACACCATGACATCCGCGCCCGCACGCAGGCCCGAGACGTCGTACCAGCCGCGGAGCGTGACGCCGCGCTCGGCGAGAGCGTCGGTCTCACCGCGCAGGGCCGCGATGTCGGCTTCGTCGAGGACGGGCCGGGAGCGGTCGAGGGCAAAGACGTTCCACAGGGCGTAGGCGGGGCTGTCTGCGTGTGGAGCGGTCACGGCGGTCCTCATCTTCCGGTTCGGGGCGGGCTTTCCCGTGATAACTTACAGGTAACCTGCAAGTGGAGGATCCGTGTCATCACCTCTCGCCCAAAGCGGCACGGCAGTGCTCGTGGTCATGCGCGTCGTCTCGACGCTCGAGCTGGTCTCGCTGCTGGCGATCCTGACCAACCGATTCACCGTCCACATCCCGGCGGTCACCTCCACCGGGGGCCCGGTCCACGGCGTGCTCTACGTCTCGACCGTCGTCTTCGCGCTGCTGCTTCCCTTCCCTCGGTCGGCGAAGTGGCTCGCGGTCGTGCCGGGGATCGGTGGCCTCCTCGCGCTGTGGCAGGCGGGTCGCGTCGCGCGGCGCGAGCGGGAGCGCCCGCTCCCGCCACGGCGCGCAGGCCGGGCCGGGCCGCTGACCGCGGCGGAGCGCGACGGCGCCGCGGTGCTCGTGGACGGTGCCGTCGCGCGCCTGTCGAAGGCCGCCACCGTCGGCCCGCTCTCCTTCGCCGCGCCACGCGGGCGCATCACGGGCATCATCGGCCCCAACGGCGCCGGCAAGACCACAGCGCTCCGGATGATCGCGGGTCTCGTCGCTCCGCTGCGCGGCACCGTCCGCGTCGGCGGGGAGGGACCGACCGACAGAGTGGGGGCTCTTCTGGAGTCGCCCGCCTTCCTGCCGAGCCTCACGGCACGGGCGAACCTGCTCGTGCTCACGCGCCTCGCCGGGTGGGGCCCCGCTCACGCGGACGAGGCGCTGCGGCGTGTCGGGCTGGAAGCGTCGGCCGACGCGCGCGTCGCCACGTTCTCCCTCGGCATGAAACAGCGCCTGGGCTTGGCGGCGGCGCTCCTCGGGTCGCCGAGCATCGTGATCCTGGACGAACCCACCAACGGGCTGGATCCGCGCGGGGTCGCCGAACTGCGGACGTTCCTGCGCGCGCTCGCGGACGACGGGGTCACGATCCTCGTCTCCAGCCACGCGCTCGACGACGTGCACGACATGAGCGACCACCTCGTGGCGGTGGACGCCGGCGAGGTCTTCTTCGCGGGCTCGCCGGCGGCGATGATCGCGTCACAACCAGCGACCATCCGATGCACGGTCAGCGACGCCGGCGATCTCGACGCCGTCGAGCTCGCCGTCGTTCGGGCCGGCTTCGCCGTGCACGCGCGGACCGACCGCAGCGTCATCGTGGCGGCGGAGGCGGATGCCGGTCCCCGCCTCAACTCCGCGGTGTGGGCGGCGGGCGTGGTGTTGGCCGAGATCGCCCCGGAGCGACCGAGTCTCGAGGAGGTCTTCCTCGCCCTGACCGCCCCCGGCCCGGATGCCGCGGCCGACTCCCCGGAGGTCCTCACATGATCCACGCCTTCCGCTCCGCCTGGACGATGCTGCTGCGCCCCGCCATCGTGTGGCCCGCGCTCGGCGCCATCGTGGTCTTCTCCGCGATGTCGATCGCATTCACGTTCAGCACCGCCGCCGCGCCCGGCGGCTCACGCCTGACCGATCCCCCCACCGTGCTGGCCGACTTCGCGGCATCCGACGCGCTGGCTCAGATCATCGCGCGCCCCATCATGGTGCTGGGGATCGTCGTCCTCGCGGTGTCGATCCTCCACGTCACCGGGCAGTACTCCAGCGGCCTCATCCGCGTCCTCTTCGTCCGGCAGCCGCGCCGCGTGGTGTGGCTCGCGGGCAACTGGCTCGCCGTCGCGGTCGCGGCGGCGATGGCTAGCGTCGTCGCCGCGGGCGTCGCCGCCGTGACAGGGATCATCTGCGCGCGGGCATGGGGTGTGGACACGAGCGCGTGGGGGGCCGGCGTCGGCGAGGCGCTGGCCGCGGCGGGGAACCTCCTTCTCGGCATGGTCGCGTTCGCTCTTGCCGGGAGCGTCGTCGCCGTCTGGCTGCGCAGCGCCATCGCCGCTCTGGCGGTGGGGCTCGTGTACGCGCTGTTCGAGAACATGATCAGTGCGGCCTCGCCTGTCGGCCGTGGCCTCCTCCCCGCCTCCGCCTTCACCACCGTCGCCTCGTCGGGGCTGAACGGCACGCCGTACCTGCCCTCCCTGCTGGCGACCGCACTGATCCTGCTGGCGCTCCTCGTCGCAACGGCGGGCCTCGTCCGCACGCGCGACGTCACCGACTGATGGCCGAGCACGACGCCACGCGGCGCGGATTCCTCCTCGGCGGTGCCGCAACCGTCGGCGCAGCAGCTGCGGGCCTACTCGTCGGCACGCAGATCGCGCGCGAGGCGACGCCCGATGCGCCCGAGCCCACCCCCGCGACCCCGGCGACGGTCGACTTCTACGGCGACCACCAGGGCGGGATCGCCGACGCCACACCGACGCACGCCGCGTTCATCGCGTTCGACCTCGCCCCCGGCGCGGGGGTCGCCGTACTGACGGACGTGTTCAAGCGCTGGACGGCGATGGGCGCCGCCCTCGCCGTCGGCGACACCGGCGCCGACCCGACGAGCATCAGCGCGGGGTCCGATCCCGGCCTGTTCACCCTCACGGTGGGGCTCGGGAGTTCGGGCCTCGATCGCCTCGGCATCGCCCGGCCTCCCGCGCTGGTGGACCTGCCGCTGTTTCCGGGCGACCAGCTCGACCCCGCCGCGTCGCACGGCGACGTGTTCGTGCAGTTGTGCTCGAACGATGCCGTCTACCTCGGGGGGGCGGTGCGGGCGATCCGCGGTGCGGCCGCCTCGGCGCTCGTTCCGCGGTGGCAGATGAACGGGTTCCGCGGTGCGCGGGCCGCCTCTTCCGCGACGAACGGGCGCAACCTCATGGGCCAGATCGACGGGACCAACAACATCGCCGTCAGCCGCCGGAGCGCCGGCCCGCCGCTGTGGGTCGACGCAAGCGAGCCGAGCTGGATGACCGGCGGCACCTATGTGGCGGTCCGCCGCTTCCGGATGCTGCTGAACGACTGGGAGTCTGCGACCCCCGACGCGCGCGACCGCGCCGTCGGCCGTCACATCGACACCGGCGCGCCGCTCGGCGGCTCGCACGAGAGCGACCCGGTCGACCTCGAGGCCACGACGCCGTCCGGCGTGCCGCAGATCCCCGCAGACGCGCACATCCGCCTTGCTGCGCCACGTCGCGACGCCGGCGAGGAGATGCTCCGGCGCTCCTACTCGTACACCCGCGGACAGACGGCCGCGGGTGAGGAGGACGCGGGGCTCCTGTTCGTGTCGTACCAGCACGATCCGCGGACGAGCTTCCTCCCGGTGCAGCAGCGCCTCGCCGAGTCCGACGCGCTCAACCGCTTCACCGTGGCGACATCGAGCGCCCTGTTCGCCATCCTCCCCGGCGTGAGCGGACCCGACGACTGGTTCGGCCGAGCCCTGCTGGCCTGAGCCGCGCGGCGGGGCCACCGGGTCAGGACCGCGCGGCAGGGTCGCCGTGTCAGGACGGCGCGGCAGCCTCCTCGCGACTGCGGCGCAGCGCCGCCGCCCACGCGACGAGCGCGGCCGCGGTATCGCGCTCGTAGTCCTCGACGAACGCCGTGCGATCGATCTCGGCGATCATGCGATTCGCCGCATCCAGGGCCTCGCGTCCGCGCGGAGTGAGCTCGATGACCGCGGCTCTGCCCTGCCCCCGCGAGCCCACCGTGGCCACGTAGCCCTCGTCGGTCAGGGCATCCATGACCGGGTGCAGGCTCTGCACCTTGATGCCCGCCCGCCGTGCGAGCGCGCTGAAGGAGATGCCGGGCTCGCGGCGCAGATGTCCGAGGACGCCCAGGCGCCGCATCGACAGCCCCATCGCCTTCAGCTCCGCTTCCACGCGCGCCTCCAGGCGGCGGCCCAGGAGGATCATCATCATGACGGGACTCGGCGCCGGCACGTCCGGTCGTGGCGCGTCAGGGTTGCTCACGTCGACATCCTCCCTGAGATCGAATCGCCCCAGTATACGGACTTACAGGTAGACTGCAGGGCATGGCGGCAGACATCGGAGCAGCGCTCGCCTCCGCACCCGCCGACACCGGCCGTCCTGGCCGCATCCGCTCACGACTGCGCGCCTTCGGCGTCCTGACGAAGCCGCGCGTGCTCGAACTGCTGCTGGTGACCACGGCCCCGATGATGCTCCTCGCGGCGGGCGGTCTTCCAGACCTGTGGCTGTTCGGAGCCACGATGATCGGCGGCGCGGCCAGCGCCGGCGCAGCGTCGTCGTTCAACATGTACCTCGATCGCGACATCGATGCGCGGATGACCCGCACCGCCGGCCGGCCACTGGTCACCGGGGAGATCAGCCCCCGCTCCGCACTCGTGTTCTCGTGGGCGCTCGCGGTCGGCTCCACGCTGTGGTTCTGGGTGCTGGTGAACCCCACGACGGCGCTGCTGTCAGCGTTCGCGATCTTCTTCTACGTCGTGATCTACACGATCCTGCTCAAGCGCCGCACGACGCAGAACATCGTGTGGGGCGGTATCGCGGGGTGCTTCCCGGTGCTCATCGGGTGGGCCGCGGTGACGGGGACGCTCGCCTGGCCGCCGGTGGTGCTGTTCCTCGTCGTCTTCTTCTGGACGCCCGCCCACTACTGGCCGCTGTCGATGCGGTACGGCGACGACTACCGCGCGGCAGGGGTGCCGATGCTCGGCGCGGTGAGAAGCACGAGCGCGGTCGCGCTGCAGGTCCTGATCTACGCCGTGGCCACCGTCGCCTGTTCGCTCGCACTCATCCCCGTCGCCGGCATGGGGGTGCTCTACGTCGCGGCCGCCCTCGGCGCGGGCGGATGGTTCTGCTTCGCGGCCGTGCGGCTGCTGCTGGACGCGCGGAGCAGTGGTCGAGAGCCTCGTCCGATGCGCGTGTTCCACGCGTCGAACATCTATCTCACCCTGCTGTTCGTCGCCGTGGCCGTCGACCCCCTCCTGCCCTGACCCGCCGGACGAAAGAAGGACCGCATGACCGCTGCCACCGAGATCGAGCTCCGCGTCGACGGAATGACGTGCGAACACTGCGAACGCGCCGTCACGCAGGAGCTGCTCCGCATCGACGGTGTCGAGCAGGTGCGCGTCGACGCGCCGCAGGGGCTCGTGTGGGCGGTCGTGGCGGGCCGCGCGCCGAGCGACGACGAGTTCGCCGCGGCGATCGACGAGGCGGGGTACGACCTCGTGTCGGCTCCCACGCCGACGGCATGACGGCAGCGCCGGTCTCCGAGCCGCGGGCCGCTCCGGGAGCAGATCGCCCGCTGACGCGGCGCAGCATCTCCGGGGTCACGATCGTGGTGGCGACCGCCGCGCTCCTCGCGCTGGGGGTGCCGTGGCTCACCGTCGCGGCCACCGGCAGCGCGCCCTACGAGGTCATCCGCACGGGCTTCCCGGGGTGGGACGTCGCGCTCCTGACCACCACGGCGAACGTGATCGCGGATGCCTCCGCGACCCTGACCGTCGGCGCGCTCGCCACGCTGCTGTTCGTGCGCGCGCGGCCGCGTCGCGCCGCGGCCGTCATCGACGAGGGGATCGAGCTCACCGTCCTGCGCGCGGCCTCCGCGACCTGGTCGCTGTCGGCGGCGGCGATGGTCGGCCTCGAGCTGTTCGATGCGAACGGTGTGGCGCCGGGCGCTCTCACTCAGGGACTCACGGTCGAGTCGGCGCTGGGAGGCGGCCTGTCGGGCATCGGGTACCTCTTCGAAGCCAGTCAGCATCCGCAGGCGTGGGCGGTCACCTTCGTCGCGGCATCCGTCGTCACCGTGGCGAGCATGTTCGCGCGTCGCTGGACCGGCCTGCTCATCCCGGCCTGGGCTGCCGGCATCGGCGTGCTCGCACCGGTCGTCGTGGGCCAGATCCTGGTCGGTCCCCAGCACGACTTCGGCAGTGACGCCGGCGCCGCCCAAACGCTGGCGATGGCGACGGCTTCCGGCGTGATCGCCGTGGCGGCGGTCCGCGTCGCGACGGGCCGGGTGATCGACCCGACCGCTCTTCGGCGGCTGTCCCTGTGCGTCGGCGTCGCCACCGGCCTCTCCGTCGCCGCCGACGTCGTGCTCGCCCTGTTCAAGCTGCAGGGCGCGTTCGCTTCCACGTCCCTGACCGCCGTGCAGATCGCGGCGCGGATGCCGGCACTGCTCGCGTTGTTCGCCGTCCTTCTCGCCGCGGCCCGCAGGTGGCGGCGCGGGCGGCTCACCGACCGGAGCGTCGCGGGGCTCCTCGCCGCGGCGACTCTCGCCTCCGCCTGGTGGCTCGGCTGGACGGTCGCGATGACCCGGATCCCGCCGCCGCAGTACTTCGTGCCGACCACCATCGCGCAGAACTTCCTCGGGTTCGATGTCGACGCCGCCCCCACCGTCCTCGTCCTGCTGACGCAGTGGCGGCCCAATCTCCTCTTCGTCGCGCTGGGGATCGCCGGCATCGGGGTGTACGTGTGGGGCGTCCGCGCGCTCCGCCGACGCGGTGACCCGTGGCCCGTCGGCCGCACCGTCGCGTGGATCGCCGGATGGATCGTCGCCGTCGTGGCCACCAGCTCCGGCTTCGGCAAGTACTCCGCGCCGGACTTCGGCGTCCACATGATCGTCCACATGTCCCTCAACATGCTGGCCCCGCTGCTCCTGGTCCTCGGCGGCTTCGTCACCCTGATGCTGCGCGCCACGGCGACCGGCGGCTCCCGGGCGGCGGGTGTGCACGAGTGGCTCACGCAGGCGCTGCAATGGCCGGTGCTGCGATTCCTCTACCATCCGCTTCTGGTCTTCGTCCTCTTCGTCGGCTCGTACTACGCGCTCTACTTCAGCGGTCTGTTCGAGACGATGGTGCGCTACCACTGGGCGCACCAGGTGATGAACCTGCACTTCCTCCTCGTCGGCTACCTCTACTACGGCCTCGCCGTGGGCGTCGACCGGCCGCCGCGGCCTCTTCCGCACGTCGGCAAGCTCGGCTTCGTCCTGGCGGCGATGCCCTTCCACGCGTTCTTCGGGGTCATCCTCATGACCAGTTCGCTCCTGGTCGCCGAGGACTTCTACCTCTACCTGCGCCTCCCGTGGGCAGACCTCCCGGCCGCGCAGTATCTCGCCGGCGGCGTGGCATGGGCAGCGGGCGAGTTGCCGCTCATGCTCGTGGTGATCGTCCTCGGCATCCAGTGGTCGCGACAGGACGAGCGCCAGAGCCGGCGCACCGACCGGCATCTCGACGCCGGTCTCGACGACGAGTTCGACGAATACAACCGGATGCTGGCGCGCCTGTCCGTCCGCCGGCCATCGCTGCATCCGGCGCCCCCTGCATCCGACGGCGACGCGAAGGAACCCGCCCATGACCGCGACTGACCGGCCGACCCTGGAATACACCGAGTTCGACATCTCGGGCATGACGTGCACGGCGTGCGCGCGACGCGTCGAGCGGGCGCTCAACAAGCTCGACGGCGTCTACGCGAGCGTGAACTACGCCACCGAACGCGCCCTGGTGAGCGCGGCGACGGTCGACGCCGACACCCTCATCGCGCAGGTGGAATCGGCGGGATACGGCGCCCACGTGCACGACCCGGAGGACGACGAATGGTCGCGGCGGGCGGGCGACATGCGCGTCACGTCTCTGCGTCGCCGTCTGATCGTGGCCGCGCTCCTGACCATCCCGCTGATGGACATCACGATCGTCTTCGCCCTCGTTCCGGGGTGGCGCTTCCCCGGCTGGGAGTGGCTGTGCGTGCTCCTGGCACTGCCGGTCGCCACGTGGGCCGCGTGGCCGTTCCACCGTGCGACGCTGCGGAACCTCCGCCACCGCGCGGTCAGCATGGACACGCTCGTCTCCCTCGGCATCGCGGTGTCGTTCGGCTGGGCGGTGGTCACGCTGGCGTTCGGTCTCGACGGCCCGGCGTACTGGATCGGCTTCGGGGCGGCGCCCGACGGCGCCGATGCGATGTATCTCGACGTCGCGGCGGGCATGACCACGTTGCAGCTGGCCGGGCGCTACTTCGAGTCGCGCTCGCGCCGCAAGGCCGGGGACGTGCTCGGCGCGCTCAGCCGCCTCGCGGTGCGGGAGGCCCGCGTGCTCCGGGACGGCCGTGAGGTGATCGAGCCGATCGGAGCACTGCGCCCGGGCGACACCTTCGTCGTGCTCCCCGGCGAGACCCTCCCCGCCGACGGCGTGGTGATCGCGGGGTCGGCGTCGCTGGATGTCAGCACGATGACGGGGGAGCCGGTGCCGCGCGAGGTCGTGGCCGGGGACGCGGTCCTCGGCGGGACGATCAGCACCGACGGGCGGCTGGAGGTGCGAGCGAGCTCGGTCGGGGCATCGACGCAGCTCGCCCAGATGGCCGCGCTCGCTGAGCGGGCGCAGTCGCGCAAGGCCGATGTGCAGACTCTCGTCGACCGGATCACGACCTTCTTCGTCCCCGCCGTCATCCTCCTCGCGGCGGCGACCTTCGGAGGCTGGCTGCTGGGCGGCGCGCCGCTGCAGCAGGCGATCGGCACCGGCATCGCCGTGCTCATCATCGCGTGTCCCTGCGCATTGGGGCTCGCGACGCCGACGGCGCTCATGGTCGGCGTCGGCCGCGGGGCGAGCCTCGGCATCCTCGTCAAGGGCCAGGAGGCGCTGGAGGCCAGCGGCCGGATCACCACGGTCGTCCTCGACAAGACCGGCACGCTGACCACGGGGCGGATGAGCGTCTGGGAGACCATCCCCCTCGCCGAGGCATCGGCATCCGAGGTTCTGAGCGTGGCCGCCGCCGTGGAGGAGGGCTCGGAGCATGCCCTGGCCCGCGCCATCGTGCAGGCGGCCGCCGCGAACGGCGCGGCGGCGCCGCCGACGGCGCAGTTCCGGGCGATGCCGGGGCTCGGAGCGAGCGCCGTCGTCGCCGGCCGCCGAGTGGTCATCGGCAATGCTCGGCTCCTGGGCGCCGAGGGCATACCGACGGATGCCGCGCACCCTGTCCTCGCCCGCGCATCCGCCGACGGCCACACGCCGGTGCTCGTCGCCGAGGACGACGTGCTGATCGGCGTGATCACGGTCGCCGACACCGTGAAGCCCGATGCCCGTGCCGCGGTCTCCGCGCTGCACGCGCAAGGGCTCGAAACGATCCTCCTCACCGGCGACACCGCCGCTGCCGCCCGGCGCGTCGCCGACGAGGTCGGGATCGCGACAGTCTCGGCCGGGGTGCTCCCGACCGAGAAGGCGGCCTTCATCGAGCGGCTGCAGGCCGAAGGGAAGGTCGTCGCCATGGTCGGCGACGGGATCAACGACGCCGTCGCGCTCTCCGCAGCGGAGCTGGGACTCGCGATCGCGACCGGCACCGACATCGCGATGCGCTCCGCCGACATCATCCTGGTGCGCGACGACCTGCTGGCCGTCCCCGACGCCGTCGCCCTGGCACGCCGCACCCTCCGCACGATCCGCGGCAACCTGGTGTGGGCGTTCGGCTACAACATCGCCGCGATTCCGCTGGCCGCGGCAGGGCTCCTCAACCCGCTCATCGCCGCGGCGGCCATGTCGCTGTCATCCGTGCTCGTCGTGAACAACAGCCTGCGGCTGCGGAGCTTCTCCGGCGCGAGGGGTCGCTCCACACCGCACGACCCGCCCGCACACGGCACGAACTGACCCCTCGCGACGACACCAGGGCGGCCTATGCGCCCAGCGCCTGGAAGGCGCGGCGGGCGATCTCCGCGACGAGCTCCTCCGACGCGCCCGCGGAGTCGGTGAAGATCGCGAGACTCCCGAGCACGGCATCGCCGTAGAAGAGGATGGCGACGTCGTTCACGGCGCCGTCGCCGCTGGAGCCGGTCTTGTGCCGGAGGTCCAGACCCGCCGGCGCCGTGGCCGCGATGCGGCGGCCGTCCCGGCCGGGCAGCCAGGCCCGCAGCTGCGTCGTCCCGGAGGGTCCGAGTGCGCCCGGGAGCGCCAGCGCCAGGCGCCCGAACGCTTCGGCGGTCGTGGTGTCGAGGTCGCCCTCGCGCTCGTTCATCGCCGGCTCGTATCGGTCGAACCGGGTCACGTCGTCGCCGAGTCCGCGAACGAACGCGTTCATCGCCGGCAGGCCGCCGACGGCGTCCAGGAGCAGGTTCGCCGCCGTGTTGTCGCTCGTGCGCGCGGTGGCCTCGCTCAGCTCGGCGATCGTGGCCATGCCGTCGGCATCCGCCGATGTGACCGGCGAGTATCCCCTGACGTCGGACGGTCGCCACGAGAGCGGCGCGGTCAGCTCGAGCCGGCCCTGCGCGTGCGCGGCCAGGACGAGGGCGGTGAGGGGCAGCTTCATCGTCGAGCACATCCGCAGCCGGACCTGCGCGTCGTGGACCACCGTCGCGCCCGCGAGCGTCCCCCATACCCCGAAGCTGCCGGCGGGCAGGTCGCTCAGGTCCAGCGCGACAGGCGCCGCGGATGCGACCGGCTCGGCGGACGAAGCGGTCGGGGACGCCGAGAGCGGGGAGGGCGAGGTCCGGGAGGGCGACGGTGCGCACGCGGTGAGGGCCAGGGCTGTCGCGCCGAGAAGCACGGCACGGCGGGTGAGCGGTCGAGACATAGAGCCTCGAGCTTACGTACCCCCGTGTCGCCGTCCAACACCGCCGCGTGGCGTCCGATAGCGTCTGCTCATGGCGGCGGAACGCACAGCGGAAGCTCCTCGCCGGCGCGGGGGATCGACCCTCGAGGCCGTGGCCGGCCTGGCGGTGGCGCTCGTGCTCGCGCCGGTCCTCGTGCTGTCCCTCCCGCAGCTCCTGCCCGGTGACATTGGCACGCTCGCGGGACTCGCCGCGCTGTGGCTGCTGGCGGCCGGGATCGCGTTCGCCACCGTCCGGATCGAGCGGCGGGGATGGGCCGGGCTCGGCGTCGTGCGCACGCGAGCGCGAACTCTGCTTCTGGCCGGAGCCCTGGGGGTCGTCCTCCTGCTGCTCGTTCCCGCACTGTCGCTCGTGGCCGGAATGGTCCTCCCCACCGGCGGCGGCGACGTCGCCGCGGCCGGCGCACGCCCGGGGCTGATCGTGCTCGCGGCGGTCTTGACAGCGGCCGTCACGGAGGAGGTCCTGTTCCGCGCGTACCCGATCGAGCGTCTGGCCGCGCTGACAGGGTCGCCCTGGCCGGGAGTCGTGCTCGGCACCATCGCGTTCACCGTGCTGCACGCCGGGAGTTGGAGCCCTGCGCACGTCATCGGCGTCGTGCTTCCCCTCGGCGCGCTTCTGGCGCTGATCTACGTCTGGCGCCGCAACCTTCTCGTCGTGATCGTGGCGCACCTCATCACCGACGCGCCCCTGATCATCCTGGCGTTCGCCGGATGACGCGGGCCGCGGTTCAGCCGGCGCCGGCGCGGGCCTGGAGCTCCGCCCGCGCGGCGGCGAGCGCATCCGGGGTCGCGCTGTAACCGTGCTCCGGGCCGGGGAAGCTCCCCTCGCGCACGCCGCCGGCATACGCCGAGACCCCGGCGAGCATGCCGTCACCGATCTCAGCGAACCGCTTCACGAAAGCCGCCGTCCTGCCCTCCGTGATCCCGAGGAGGTCGTGCAGCACGAGCACCTGGCCATCGGCGCGCCCGGCGCCGATGCCGATGACCGGGATCCCCAGCGCCGGAAGCACCACATCGACGACTTCCGCGGGCACGGCCTCGATGACGAGCGCCGCCGCCCCGGCGTCCTGTACGGCAAGCGCCTCGCGCACGAACCGTGCGGCGGAGTGCGCCGTGCGTCCCTGCGCTCGCATCCCGCCGAGAGCGACAGCGGTCTGCGGCGTGAGCCCGACGTGGGCGACGACGGGGATGCCGGCCGCGGCGATCGCGCGGATGCGGCTCAGACGCGCCTCGCCGCCGCCTTCGATCTTCACCGCGTCCGCACCCGCCTCCTTCACGAACCGCAGCGCCGTCGCGACGGCCTGCTCGTCGGAGATCTCGGTCGAGCCGAACGGCAGATCGCACACCAGGAACGGGGTGCTCACCCCCCGGCGCACGGCACGCGAGAGCATGAGCATCTCCTCGACCGTCACGGCGACCGTGGAATCCTGCCCGAGCACGACCTGCGCACCGGAATCGCCGACGAGCACCATGTCGACTCCGGCGCGCTCGGCGATGCGCCCGCTCGGGTAGTCGTACGCCGTGACCATGACGATCGGCTCGCGGCGCTGTTTCATCTCGGCCAGCCGCCCCAGTGTGACCTGCGACCCCATCACGCACCTCCTCGTGCGGGCACGGTGTGCCCTGGCGTCAGCACCGTGTTGTCGATGAGTCTGACGTCCCCGACGCGCGCCGCGATCGCGACGAGCGTCGCGTCGGCGACCGATGCCACCGGTTCGAACGTACCCGGATCGACGAACGCGACATACTCGGGCTGGATCTCCGCGTGCGCGAGCACCGACTCCGCCCGCGCCCGCAGGGCCCGGGGGTCGCAGACGCCGGATGCCACGGCATCCGTCACCTCCGCGAGCGCACGCGGAATCGCGAGAGCGCGCGCGCGATCGCCGGGAGACAGTCGCGCGTTGCGACTCGAGCGGGCGAGGCCGTCGTCGTCGCGGGAGGTCGGGCACACGACGATCCGCACCGGGATGCCGAGGTCGGCGACCATGCGGCGGACGACGGCGACCTGCTGGGCGTCTTTCGCCCCGAAGTATGCGGAGTCCGGGAGGGCGGCGAGGAGGAGCTTCGACACGACGGTCGCCACGCCGTCGAAATGTCCCCGCCCCCGCTCCGCCCCCTCCAGCGACTCGGCGACGACGCCCGTGACGCTGACGGTGGTGGCGAACCCCGCGGGATAGATCTCGGCCGCGTCGGGCGCGAAGACGACATCCACGCCGCCGGCGGCGGCCAGCTCGAGATCGCGCTCCTCGGTGCGGGGGTACGCGGCGAGATCGGATGCCTCGTTGAACTGCGTGGGGTTCACGAAGATCGACATCACCACCGTGTCGCTCTCGCCTCGCGCCGCCCGCACGAGCGACAGGTGCCCTTCGTGCAGCGCGCCCATCGTGGGAACGAGACCGATGCTCCCGACACGGCGCTCGCGGAGCACGTCCCGGAGCGCGGCGACCGTCCGCGCGACGATCATGCGGTCCCCTCGATCCCGTCGACCGCCGGGTCGCTCGCCGCGAGCTCGCGGGTCGCCGCGGCCAGAGCGTCGAAGAGCGCCAGACGCGCCGGCAGCCGCTCGGCCACTGCGGCGCGCTGACGTGCGACCGTGATGTCGTCGCCGCGCACGATCGGGCCCGTCAGCGCCCGCCGGGCCCCCTGCGCCTGCCAGTTCTCCACGGTGACGCGCACGAGCGGGCCGAGAGCCGCCCGATCGAGGCCCGCCGTCGCCGCGAGCTCCTCGGCGAACGCCTCGAGCGTCATGAGAAAGTTCGAGGCGACCGAGGCCGCCGCGTGGTACGCCGCACGGTCGCGGTCGGCGATGCGGAAGGGCACCATCCCGAGCACGCGCGCCAGCGTCTCCGACACCTCGAGAGCACGCGGCGTGCCCCCCGCGACAGCCGCCGGCACTCCGGCGAACGACGTCGTCGCCTCGGTCACCGCCGTGAGGGGGTGCAGACCGAAGGCCTCATGCGGGGCGAGCGGCTCGAGGGTGGTCGCGCCGGAGACGTGGCCGACCAGGGCGCCCGGAGCGAGAGCGGCCGCCGCATCCGCGATCTCGCCGTCGGGGACGGCCAACAGGACGATGCCGGCACCCGACGTGTCGTCCGCGCGTCCGAGAGGACCGCGTACTTCGAGGTCCGTCGCGAGGAGAGCGGCCGTCATGGCCCTGCCGACCCGTCCCGCGCCGACCACCGCGATCGCGTCGCCGGCGAGCTCGCGCAGTGAGTCGACCTCGAGGTGCGGCATCGTCGTCGTCTCCCGTCGTACGCGGTCGGATGAACCCGGTACGAAAATACCCGCAGGCGGACCGGGACACACGCGGGCCCCCGCCGCGCGCGTGGCCTAACGGCGGACGCGGATCCCGACGCGTTCGAGGTGATCGTTGGTGAAGACGCCGTCGGGGTCGAGCCGCTCGAAGAGCGCGCGAGCATCGGACAGGCGCGGGGCGGTGCGCTCGAGATCCGCGCGCGCGAGCCCGTGGAGCTTCGCCCAGTGCGGTCGCGCTTCGAAGGGGGCCAGAGCCGCCTCGATCGCGGGGAGAACGCGCCGCACCCCGGTGGGGTCGTTGTGCCAGGTGAAGTGGATCGCGAGGGTGGGCCGGTCGTAGGCGCCGCTCAGCCACAGTCCATCGGGGGCGATCGAGCGCAGCTCGCTGACCAGCAGCACCGGATCGAGGAGGGGTGCCAGCAGGCGCATCGCACTGAGCGCAGCCGCGGCGTCCGCCATCGGCACGAAGTACTCCGACTGGATCTCATCCCCGTGCGAAGGGGTGGCGTCGAGGCGGAAGTGCGGCAGCCGCTCGTGCCACGGCCCGGGGACGCCGCGCGGCGTGAGGTTGTTCTCTCCGACGATCGCCGCATCCGACGGTCGCGCGTCGGCCAGCGCCACCGGGACGGCGGATGCTGTCTCTTCGGTGAGGCTTTTCAGCCACAGGTCGCCGGTGCGCGCGCCCGACCACCGCGTGAACACGCTCACGCTGTAGGCCGCCCCCATGATCGCCGGGACGTCGGCGAGGAAGTGATCCCACGGGATACCGGCGTAGACGTCCTGCCGCACCCGATAGGTCGGCTGCACCGCGAGGGTCAACCGGACCACGACCCCGTATCCGCCGAGCCCGACGACCAGTCCGTCGAAATCGGCGTCGGTGGCGGTGGTGCGCACCAGGTCCCCGGTCGCCGAGACATACTCGATGCCGCGCACGGCGGTCCCGAGCACACCGTTCCCGCTCCCCGAACCGTGCGTCCCGGTGACGACGGCGCCCGCGACGGAGATGTGAGGGAGGGAGCCGAGGTTGTGCAGTGCCCAGCCGCGCTCGTCGAGCCAGCGCGCAAGATCGCCGTACCGCATGCCCGCCGGCACCTGCACCGTGCGCGCATCCTCGTCCAGCACCGGATCGCCCGCCATCCCTGCCGTCGAGAGCAGGACGCCGTCCGCGTCGGGCAGATCGGTGAACGAGTGCCGCGTGCCGAGGGCGCGCACCCGGCCTCCGCCCCGGATGACCGCCTGCACGTCTTCGACGGTACGCGCCTCGACGATCGGAGCCCGGTAGGTGTACGTCCCCGCCCAGTTGCGATTCGCCGTCATGTCGCCAGTGTAGGCAGCGTCGCGGGAAGCGCTTCCGCGGGGTCGGTCAGCCTCTCCCCGGCACCGGCCGGTAGCGCAGCGCGACAGCGCCCGACCGGAACTCGCGGCGATCGACGAGCTCCAGCTCGATGCGCTCGCGAAGACCCGCGAGCAACGTCGGCCCGTGTCCCGCGAGGACCGGCTGCACGAGGAACTCGTACTCGTCGATGAGCCCCAGATCCGCCAGCGCCAGGGGAAGCGTGACCCCGCCCACCCAAAGCCCCTCGCCCGGCTCGTCCTTGAGTCGCTGAACAGCCTCCCCGAGCTCGCCGCGCAGCAGTTCCGCGTTCCAGTCGACCTCGCTCAGCGTCTGCGAGACGACATGTTTCCTCGTCCCGTCGATGGCCTCGGCGAAGGGGATCTCCCACTCGCGCATCCAGTCCGGCCACTCGCCCGTCTCGGGCCGCCGCCACGCCGACGCCATCATCTCGTAGGTCACCCGGCCGAACAGCAGAGCGTCGGCGCGTTCGATCTCGGCCGTCCAGTACCTCATCGAGTCCTCGTCCGGGGCCGGCCCCGCCTCGTGGTGGACGCAACCGTCGAGGGTCACGTTGATCGAGTATCGAAGTGGTCTCATCTCACCGACTGTAGGTCGCTGAGGTCGCTGACGGGAGGCGCGGGACGGGCTCCAGGCTCCGTGTGAGATGGCGGAGGATGCACGGGTTCATCACAATTCGCAGAAGCTAGGCGAGGATCCTTCGCGAAAGGACTGATTTCGCCACGTCACTCCGGGACCAGAGGCCGCATCGAACAGGCGGCCAGTGCAGGCACCAGCTTCGATCGCACGAAGCAGACCGCCTCACCTGCGCCCGACGAGCGCGGCACCGAAGAGACCCGAATGATCGAGGTCGCGCGCGCGTACGATCTCGAGTCCCCCGGCCCCGCCCTCGTGCTGGATCGCTCGGCGCAGCGGCGGGGCGACGAGGTCCCACGACCGGGCGATGGATCCGCCAATGACCAGCATGTCCGTGCCGAACTCACGGAGCGAACCGGCGAGGCCGTGTCCGAGCCCGTCGAACGTCTCCGTGAAGACGGATGCCGCGGCCGGGTCGCCGGCACGAGCCCGCTCCGCGATGTCGCGCACATCGGTCTCGTCTCCGGTCGCTTCGCGGTAGGCGTCGATGAGTGCCGCGCGGGACACTCTGGTCTCGATCGGCCGGCCGTCGAACACGAGGTTGTGGACGTGCCCGTTCAGCGGAACGCCCGGGCCGGACCGGACGGGCACGCCGTCGACGAGGTAGCTCGATCCGACACCGGTCCCCAGGGTCAGTACCGTCCATCGCCCACTGTCGCGGCCGCCCAGCATCCATTCTCCCCGCGCGAATGCCTCCCCGTCGTTGATGAAGGCGCATTCGCTCACGCGCTCAGGCGCGGCCTGAACGAGGGCGCGTCCGACGTCGAGATCGCGCAGGGCGTCGAACTTCCCGATGCCGCGGAAGTCCCCGATTCCGGTGGCGTAATCGAAGGGACCAGGGATCGCCACGCCCCACCGACGCGGAGCTGGTACGTCGAGATCTCGGGCCGCCGCTGCGAAGGTGCCGACGATGGAGTCCCGTGCCGAGTGCGGATCCAGATCCCGGCGGACCGAGGCACGCACGGCCCGGCTTTCCAGGTCGACGAGTGCTGCGGTCACGTGGGTCCCGCCGATCTCGAGCACCGGGACGGCATGTTCAACCGCGGGATGGGCGCGCTCAACGCTGGGTGCCACGCACGTACGCCTTCACCGTCGCGAGTTGCTGACCCTCCCCGGCCCCGTGCGGTCGGATCACATACGGGCCCACCGTGGCTGGAACGATGAAGGTCTCGGCGTAGTGCACGACGAACGGATCGAACGCCCCGGTCGGCGACTCGACCACGGCCTCCGGCCCCTCGACCAGGTTCAGCACGTTGACCGTGCCCCGGGTGTCATGTGGCACCGGCTCCGTGAACCAGTGCCGGCGCACTTCGATGAACTCAAGCTCGTGGAGCCCCGTCCTCTCCTCGACCCAGCCGACACCGCGTGCGATCTCCTGCACCTGCCCGACGAGGTTCGACTCGACCCACTTCGTGTCCCGGTCCCATTGGATATTCTCCAGGGCGTGGTCGATGTGGATCGGGCGCGGGATCCCGTCCAGGCCGACGCGGTCCCAATCCCACATCTTGAAGGTGAAGATGTACGGCGTCGCTGAGATCTCGAGCACCATCGAGCCCGCGCCGGAGCAGTGCACGGTGCCCGCTGGGATCGCGAAGTGATCGTGCTTGCGTGCGGAGAATGCATTGATGTAGTCGATCGCCGGGAAGGAGATCGCGCCGGACTGTGCCTCGACAAGGTCGGCGGCCATCCGTTCGCGATCGATGCCCTCCTTGAGCCCCAGGTACACGACAGCTTTGTCGGAGGCGTCCAGCAGGTAGTAGCTTTCGTCCTGCGTATACGCCATCCCGAACCGGTCGCGGATGTATCCGAGCTCCCGCCCCGCGCGGCGTTCGGCAAGCGAGAGGAGGGGCATGATGACGACGCTGAGCGCGGTGATCGCAATACCCACCGGGGAGTGCTCAACCTCGACCCGGGCGATCAGCGCAAGCAGAGAGCTGGTCGTGATGTAGACCGCGAGGGCGAAGAACGCGACCGCGATGACGCGCAGTGCGCCCTTCTCCCACCGTTCGGGATCGCGGCGGGTGAACTGCCAGGCAACGACGGCCGCGGAGAGCACTTCGATCGTCGAGTCGAGCCCGAAGCCCACCAGCGCTGCCGAGGAGGCGATCGTCCCGGCCGTGATTGCAACGATCGCCTCGACGAGGTTATAGGCGATCGTCGCGAAGACGATCCATCGGATTCGGCGCTGCAGGACGTGCCGGCGGTAATCGGTCGGTGTGTGCGTGACGGTCATGCGCAGGTGCAGTTCTCGCCGGCGCAGCATCCAGGCTCGACGTAGAGCACAACGCGCAGAAGTTCGTCCAGTGCCGGCGCCAAGTGCTGGTCGGCAAGCCGGTACCAGGTCCGTCGTCCATCGGGAACCGACTCGACGAGGCCGCAGCCGCGAAGGCACGCGAGCTGGTTCGACATCACCTGCCGCGAAACACCCAGAGCATCGGCCAGATCGGACGGATAGGCCGGCGCTTCCCGCAGCGCAAGAAGGACGCCGGCTCGAGTCGGGTCAGAGAGCGCGTGACCGAGTCGGGCAAGCGCAGCTGTGTGCGTGACCGTGGCGGTCATCGTCGGCACTAGAGCGACAATACATGGAATGCTGAACTATCTCACCGTCGCCGTCCGCTCGTGCTGAGGTTCTTACCACCCGGGATAGGGCGCGGTCTCGTCGATCTTCAAGGGGAACGCGGCAGGTGTGAGCCGCTCGAACGCCGGCGCAAGAACGCGGCATGCCGAGTAGCCCGCTTCACGTACCCGCGGGGTTGTGACGTCCACCACGACGACCCGCGTGTTCGCGCCGAAGAGAGCCGATAGCGGCTGCGCGCCCAATCCTGTCTCGGGCACCGAACCGGACGGAATCGTCCTGCGCCTCACTCGGGCGACACTTGACGCGCTGAGCCCATATTGAACGTGACACATCGGATCGATCAGGCGTCGCGCATCGGCGAAGGCGGTCTGAGCGTATCGGCGGTCTCGGTCGAAGGACGCCAGACCCGCGACCCCGCCGTTTCCGATTCTCTCCGCGTTTCGGATCAGGCTGTCGGGCGAATCGAGATCACGCGCGGACGCGTGTTGAACCAGAGCCTCAGCCGCGGCTGTCAACGCGGCGTCCTGGGGCTCGGCTGCTGCGGCAAACCCCAGGGAGACGATGTCCTTCTCTCGGTCGTCGACGACGACGAGGCGAACCGGGACGCCGGTGGACGTAGGTACGGCGAGAACCCGTATGTCCTGCGCCGATTCCCGATCCTCCTCGGGCTGAAGCGCGGCAGGCAGTTCACACTCGGGCAGCGGGCTCGGCTTTCGCCACCATCGTGCGACGGCGTCGTGGGCGATGATGTGTGCAGCGGCGCGCTCCGCCGCAGCTTGGAGGTCGGTGCCGGCGTAGAGGCCGACGAGATTGTGGCTGTTGGTCGGCGGCACAGCGTCCAGACCGCTAGCGAGATATCCGGCGTGGACGAGAGAGATCGGAACCCAGCACGTCTCACCACGCTCATCGCCAGCGAGCCACCAGTTCAAGGCGTGATCATCGTCGCGGACGAAGGGGAACCCAGGCATCTCATGCAGGGTGGGGTCGTGGGGGCGCCACTCCGCGACGGTGAGCACCCTCTCGCTCGAAGCTCTAAGCTCGTCGGCGCTGGCACGCCGCAGTCGCCCTTGCCCCAAGTAGGCGCCGCAATAGTGAGCGATTCCCGAAAGCACAGCGACCTGTTCGGGCGTGTCTGTGCCGCCGGAGAAGCCTGCAGCTGGTGCGAGGGCATCGGGCTGGAAGCGCGAGTCGACGCTCGCGAGGTGCGGGAGTTCCGCGTGTAGATGTTGGAAGCCTGACGGGTGCCACGGCTCGACGGGGCGAGCGATGATCCGTCGCAGCACACCGGTGACGGTGTCGACGCTGGGGGCGGGTCTGAGTCGGTGTGGCACCCACGCGTCGCCTTCCCATCGTTCGAGCACGTCCACGCCTGCGTCGTGGTCACCTTCGAGACGCAGGCTGAGGGGGTCGGCGATAAGCGGGGGTTCGGTGAGCGCTGCGGCCACGGCGGGCTCCGCAACTCCCGCCCGCAACAGCTTCTCGACGAGGTCCGCCGTGGCCGGGGCGTTCAGCGGGTCGAGCAGGAGGCGGTGCGGTCGTCCCGCGTACCGCCACAGGACGATGATCTTGCCGTCGCACGTGCTCGCGAGGTCGTGCAGCGCGGCGGTCGAGTCGACCTCGACGTGTTGCGTGCCGACCGGGATCTCCACGTCCGACCCGGAAACTCGGATCTCGTCCAGGGCGACGCGGACGGCATCAGAATGGATCGCCACCGCGGGCGCGGTGAGGATCCAGCGACGTCCATCGTCCCCGCAGACGACAAGCTGGTCGTCCCCGAGCGCATGGGCCGTGATCCGAGTCACGCGTGCGGGACGGGAAAGTAGTTGAGATTGCGCTCCGCCAACCGCTCGGTTCGCCATCCCAGCTCGACGGCGAGGTCCTGCACGCGTCCTCGGCCGAGGAAGGGGAATGCGGCGGGAGCGTTTCCCACAGTTCCCGGGACGATTGCCCGCACGACCGCCATGCCGGTGCTGGCGATGTCGGGCGAGGTGATGTCGACCACGATGACCTCGTGGCCCGCGGCTTCCAGCGCACCCTGGTACGCGGCCGGAGTCCGTTCGCTGAGGCGGGGCAGGTCGGCGAGACGGCGGGTGGCGGAGCGTTCCAGAAGCGGCGCGACCCGCCTCACCGCGCGGGGGTCGAGGTGCACCTGTTGTTGCACCATGAGGTCGTCGCAGTCGCGCATGTCTTCGCGGTAGGAGTCGAGGTAGCGGCGGTCGGCGCGCCAGGGCTTGAACGAGCGGCTGTTCAACTCTCCGCGCGACATTGCGTCCCAGTGTGCGCCGTCGGCGCGGAGGAGGTCGCGGCTGCCTTCTTGCAGCGTGCAGGCTTCCGTCCATGCTTTGAGGGCGGCGGCTTCGGGGGTGTCGCGGCAGGCGAAGCCGACGTTGACGAGAGTGTCGACGTCGTTGTGGAGGACGCCGGCCATGACCGGCACTCCGAACTCGTTGTCCAGGTGGATGAGGGAGGGCCGCTGGCCGGCGTCTGCGGGGATCCCGTTCCAGACGTCTGCGAGGTCACCGGGGTCGACGGCGTCGAGCGGTTGCCCGTTGAGCCACCACACCATCGTCGCGTGACGCTCGATGATCTCCTCGAGCGCGGAGGTCACCGCGTACTCCAGGTTCGGGCCGGCCGCGATACCGGCGAAGGGGCAGAACGTGGTGACGGGTGCGCCGGCGTACCCTGCGGTGAACCAGTTCACGTAGACGGTAGTCGCCGGCACGAGCACGGTCTCACCGGTCGTGAGCGATCGCCCGGGCACCCAGTGCTGCTCGAGATCGTGGGTCATCCGGACGAACGGGAACCCGGGGGTGTCGTATTGCTCGTCGGAGTACAGCACGAGGTCGTCGGGATCGAGGACGCGGGTGGCGCCGAGGCGGAGAGAGTCGTAGGTGCCGAGAGTGATGGGAAGGGTGTCGAGGAGGTTGCCGCAGTACCGTTCGGCGGCTTCGCCGATCGCGCTCGCCCTCGCTTGTTCCGCGTCGCCGAAGGCGGAGCCCTGGCAGGAGGTGTTGTTCGCCCACCGTGACACGCGGCGCATGTTGCAGACATCGCTCTGAGCGGTGGCGAGAAGCGGGGGGATGCTCGGGTGGTGCACGACATCGCGGGTGCGCTGGACGAGGCCAGTTACCCGGTCGACGAGGTCGGCGGGAGTGTGAGGGCGGGATTCGCTGAGGACGCTGGTGGGCAGCGGGAGGACCGGATGTGTGGTGAGTGTACCGTCCGCGGCGATCTCGGTCACGAGGTCACCGGTTCGGGTTCCGCCCAGAATGGCAGCTGCGGCGCGGATGCTGTGGCCGAGGTGATGGGGTGCACGGCCGGCATCTCCGCCGGCGGCGGGGGCGCGCAGCGCGCGGTGGGCGACGGCGTCGAAGGCGGCCGCGGTGCGTCGGGCGGCGAAGTCCTCGTAGTTCGCGCCGAAACCCGGGGTTACGAACGGCCCGATCCAAACGGTTGAGCGGGAGACCTCGACCGCCACCCAGGGTGTACGGGCGTCGCTGCAGAGCCTGTCCAGCGCGATGAGGGTCGCGTCGTCGGCCCCGCGAACGGCGTAGACGAGCAGTTCCCGGGTGCGGAAGGCGCGGTGGACCACGCGCTGCCAGTCATCGGCCGGCACTGCTCGAACGACACGGTCGCTGCCGTGCTGCAGCGCGGCGACGACCTCGGGGTCACCGGTGACGAGAAGGTCACCGGGATTCGCATCCGACCCGTCGCCCGAGTCGTAACGGGGAGCAGTCTGGGGCAGCGATCCGGCAGGTTCAGGATCGGTGAACGCACCGTCGCGATCGAGCACGTCGCGAAGGACTGCTGCGCCGTCTTCCCACCCCGCGGGCAGGAACGGGGAGGAAATGCCCGCGGCCCAGGAATCCAGCATGCGCAGCATTGTGGGAGCGTCGACGTCCAGGGCATAAGAGTTGTCGACGGGAGTGGTGACGAGCACGCGGCCGCCGGGCAGGGTGCGGACCTCGGCGTGCACGGTTCGGGTGAGGGTGGAAGAGGACATGAGGCTCCGATTCGGCGTGCCAGGTGCGGGTGGGGTGGGTAGGGTGCCCCGCCGCGAGGGCGGGGCACCCGGCGGTCCTTAGGACCAGGCGAACGCGGTGGACACATGTCCGTGGTTGTTCGCGTTGGGCGCGAGAATCTGGTCCTCGGAACGCTCCGTCGCAACCTGCGTGATGGTGATCTGCATATTCGTCACCCCCTCTCTTCTTCTCGTGCGCCGACCCGGATGGTCGAGGCGTCAGGGTCATCGAGGGCGAGCAGCGAGCGATACCGCGGGTCGCCGGCGAGTGCGTCATGAGTGCCGTCAGCGATGACGCGGCCGCCGTCGATCAGCACGACGCGCGGCATCCGGCGGATGGTGGATACCCGGTGCGCGATGACGATGGTGGTCCGCCCGAATCGGACGCGGGCGAGGGTGTCGGCGAGGTCGCGTTCCAGAATGGTGTCGAGGTTCGCGGATGCCTCATCGAGGATGAGCACGGCGGGATCGCGGAGCATCGCCTGCGCGATCGCCACCCGTTGGCGCTGACCACCGGACAGTGCGGTGCCCCGCTCCCCGATAGGTTCGTCCAGGCCCCCGCTGAGCGCGGCGACGGTGTCGGCGAGGCCTGCTCGTTGCACGGCTTCTTGCAACTGTGCGTCGGGGGCGTCGGGGTTGGCGAGCAGCAGGTTGTCGCGGAGGGAGCCGCGGAAGACGAAGGGATGCTGCGGGATGAGCGAGACCTCGCGGCGTGCGGTGTCGGGCGTGAGGGTGCGAAGGGTTCGTCCGTCGAGCAGGATGCTGCCGGAGGTGGGTTCCCACAGCCGGGTAAGCAGTCGGGCAATGGTGGACTTGCCCGCTCCCGAGGCGCCGACGAGCGCCAGGTGCTCGCCCGGTTGGATATCGAGGTCGAGACCGTCGAGCACGAGCTGTTCCGCGGTGTACCCGAACGTCACGTCGCGGAGCTCAACCGCCCCGGCGCCCAGGCCAGGACGAGTGTCATTTCCAGGAAAGACTTCGTCGGGTTCATCGAGGAGGGACAGGATGCGGGTTGCTGCGGCGGACATTTCGCCGATGCGTTGCAGCATTGCGAACGCGCCGGCGGCGGGGACGATCGACGCCGTCGCGAGCACAGTTGCCGGCGGGATGAGGACCGGGTCGATCGCTCCTGCTGCGGCCGCGCCGACGAGGGCCAGGAGGAACACGAAGGTGGTCGCTGCCACCACGAGGTCGGCGAGCCCGGCTTCGAGCGCGCTGCGGAGGGAGAAGCGCCGTTTCGCGGATTGCACAGCGCGGGTGTGCGCCAAAACCGTGTCGCGGTGCTGACCGGTGAGACCGAGGGCTGCGATTTCCCGGCGGGACTCCATCCCCTCGAACGTGGTCGCGCGCAAGGCGCCCAGGCGTGACCGGATGTCCGCGCCCTGGCGTGTCTGCAGCGGGGCCATCAGCCACGGCACGATGAGAAGCAGCGCGATCCCGACCGGGACTACAAGTCCCACCGGTCCGACGAGGATGACGAGCGCGATGCCGAACAGGACAGGAGTGAGGAGGGCGTTCAATGCGGCACCGAGGGTGTGCGCGTAGAACCACTCCAACGCTTCGACATCGCCCATGGCGGTCCCGGTGACCTCTCCGGCGCGCTGACGAGCGGACCGAGCGGGCACGATGCGCTCGATCGCGTCGTATACGCGCAGTCGAAGCGCCGCAATGACCCGGTAGGCGAGCACGTGGCTCAACCAAGACTCGATCCACGTGAACGCGCCACAGGTCACGATCGCGACGACGAGCCCGATCAGGAGGGCCGCCACGAAGGCATCGTCTCCTGCCGTGACGACGGAAGCGACGGCGGCGCTGAGCCCGGCAGCGGCAGCCGCGGCCAGTTGGTAGGCCGTCATCGAAAGCGCCGATCGCACGAAGAGCCGGCGATCGGCCGGAGCGAGCGCGGTGAGAAGCCGCAGGACGGGTCGTAGCATCGCCATCGTGGTCATGCCGCGACCTCGTCTCGCTGCGCAGCGTCCAGCTCCGCCAGCGCCCCGGCGGCCGAGACGAGTTCGTCGTACCGGCCGTGTTCGAGGACACGTCCCGCTCCCATGACGAACACCTCGTCCACGTCACGGATGCTGCTCAACCGATGCGCGACGATCAGCGTCGTCACCGGGGCACCATCGCGCGTGTGCCGGGGAAGACCTGCCAGCAGTGCGCGTTCCCGTCGTGTGTCGAGCGCGCTGGTCGCTTCGTCCAAGAGCAGGACCGGTGCGTCGAGGAGCAGCGCGCGCGCCACCGCGAGCCGCTGTCGTTGGCCTCCGGACAAGAGAGCGCCGGCATCGCCCACGGGAGCATCCAGCCCGCCGCGATCCACACCGGCCAGCTCGAGCGCCTGCGCTGCCTGGAGAGCCTCGAGAAGGCGGACGTCATCGGCTTCCGGTGCGACCGCGGCGAGGTTGTCGCGCACGGTGCCCGAGAAGATCACTGGATCCTGGGAGACGAGCGCTATCGGCATTCCAGAGCTGGACTTCTGAACGGCGACGCGACCGGAGGTGGGGGGGAGGAAACCGAGAAGGATGTTCGCGATCGTCGACTTGCCGGATCCTGACGCTCCGACGATCGCGACGCGGCTGCCTTCCCGGATTCGGAGCGAGACCCTGCTGAGCGCATCGATCTCGGCCCCGGGGTAGCGGGCAACGACATTCTCGAGATCGACCGCAAAGGGCGCCGCCGCAGCAGCACGAGTATCCGGACGGGCGGCAGCGGTCTCTTGCGCGCGATCGAGCTCGTTGAGGATCCGGCTACCGGCTGAGACCCCGAGGTAACCGGCGTGCCAGTGATTCGCGAGATCACGAAACGGCCGGTAGGCCTCGAACGACAGCATCGTCACCAGGAAGAGAGCGGAAGCGGGGAGTGCGCCGGCGTTGACTCGACCTACCGCGACACACAGGACGACGGTAGGACCGGCGAGCAGCAGGAACCCGGTGAGCCCAGACTCGACGAGCGACAGTCGCAGCTGAGCGAGCGTCGCCGTCAGCAGGTTCTCGCCTGCTGCATGAAGCCGTCGCCGGGTTCGACGCGTCGCGCCGAGCAGTTTCAGCGTCTCCATCCCGCGCATCGCGTCGACGGTGTCGGCGTGCAGGCCGGAGTACGCCCCCCAGTGATCGTCGCCGCGACGCTGTAGCGCCGCGTCCCAGAGTCGCGGCACAGCTGGTACCGCGATGGCCGCGACCGCCGCCACGAACCCTACGATCGGGTCGATCGCCGTGAGGAACGCGATGACGCATACGGCGGTGACGGCGGTGACGACAACCTGGGGGATGTAGCGGGCCACGTACGGCTCAATGTTCTCTACTCCGTCGACCAGGAGCGAGTCGGCCTCACCCGTGCGCTGGGCACCGGCCGCGATGGGGCCCGCAGCAGCCGCGGCATCCAGCATCTGGTCACGCAGTCTCGTCTTCGATCGCGACGCCGCAGCGTGGGCGGCCATCTCTCGTCCCGCGGTGGCGAGGGGACGACCAAGAAGAGCAGCCGCGAGCATGACCAGCGGGACGATGAGGGCAGAGAGTGACTCCCCGGTCACGATCCCGGCGAAGACGCGCGCTGTCGACACCGCCTGCGTGAGCGCAAGTGCACTGAGCACCAGGCCCATGACGATCGTCGCTGCGACAGCGCCGCGCGCTGGCGCAGCCAGTCGCAGAAGTCGGAGGTGAATCATGGAGCCCTTCGATTGTGCAAACGAGAATCGTTATCAATAAGCTGTCTTCCTGTGTACACGACCGATGCGCCTTCGCGCCACTCCGACGCTTCATCTGGGGTGACATTGGGAGACGCGGCGCGGCGCGCCCGCCGTCGCGGCGGCGTCCTTCTCGTTGCGCTCTGCCTGGCGCTCGTCGGGTCGGCGATCGTTGCGGTCGGAATCGGTCCCGTGGACGTATCTCCCGCTGTGGTGGCACGGGTGGTCGGCGCTCAACTCGGCCTTCCCATCGAGGCGACGTGGAGCTCCTCCGAGGAATCGATCGTGTGGCTGATTCGGGTTCCTCGGGTGTTGTTGGGTGCGTTTGTGGGCGCTGTGCTCGCGATGACGGGCGCGGCCATCCAATCGCTCGTGCGCAATCCGCTCGCTGACCCGTACCTGCTCGGGATCTCGTCCGGTGCCTCGACGGGTGCGGCGGCGAGCATCCTGTTCGGCGTCGGTTCCGGGCTGGGCGCGATCGCCCTTACCGGGAGCGCGTTCGTTGGAGCGCTGCTTGCGATCGTGCTCGTCATGACGATCGCGAGGATCGGGGGCAGCTTCGTTCCATCTCGCCTGATCTTCGCCGGAATCGCCGTCGGCTTCGCGCTGACTGCGCTGACGAATTTCCTCGTCTTCGCGAGCGAGTCCCGGGACGGTACGCGCGCGGTGCTGTTCTGGATGCTCGGGTCCCTCGGTCAAGCCCGATGGCCCTCCGTGCCGATCGGGCTCATCGCCGTCGTCGTCGCGCTCGTCGCGTTCACCCTGTGGGCGCGCCGTTTCGACGCGATCGCCATCAGTGACGACACCGCTCTCGCGCTCGGAACAAACCCCACGCGCTTCCGAGCCGCTGCGGTGATCGTCGTGTGTCTGGTCATCGCCGCCGCTGTGTCTGTGTCCGGCCTCATCGGCTTCGTGGGTCTAGTCGTCCCGCACATCGTCAGACGCCTCGTCGGCGGACGCCACAGCATCGTGATCCCGACCTCCGCCGTCCTCGGAGCACTCCTCCTCGTCTGGGCCGACGCCGCAGCTCGCGTCGCTTTCGCACCACGAGAACTGCCGCTCGGGATTCTCACCGCGCTCATCGGCACCCCGCTCCTCATCGCTCTCATCCGGCGCTCAGCAGAGCGCTGATCCCTTTCCCCATCCCTTGCCACCCACCCGAAAGAGAGAAAGACATGATCAATCACCTCCGGCGACGCTCTGGTGCCGCTCTCGTTGCCGCAGGGGCGCTCGTCGCCCTGACAGCATGCTCCACGGCAACGGCTGACGCCGAGACCCAGGGCGCTTACCCGCTCACCATCGAGAACTGCGGTGCCGACTTGGAGATCGCGTCCGAACCCACCTCGGTTCTGACGATCGGGACCTCCGCCATCGCCCTCCTCGACACTGCCGGCGCCTCGGACCGGATCACGGCCCGGAGCGGCGAGTTCGGTGCGGACCTTCCAGAGGGCCTCGAGAACCCACCGACCGACGCGGCAATCGTCGACCCCTCCGACCCCACGGCCGAATCCATCATCGGAGCAGAACCCGACATCATCGTCGGTTACGGACTTTTCAATGCGGCCCCGGAAGACATCGCCGCAGCAGGCATCCCCGAGATCGTCATCGACGGAGAATGCAGCCACGACGCCGCACTCACGGAGAAGACCGACTTCGACGCGATCTTCGCCGACGTCGACCGGCTCGCCACCGTCTTCGGCACCGAGGCTGCAGCCGACGCCAACCTCGAGGAGCTTCGCGCGGAGCTCGACGAGCTGACCGCCGCCGCGTCCACGGACACTGAGCGCGGGACGGCGGCCGTCGTCTACTACTTCTCCGAATCGTCCACGCTGTCCGCTCGCGGCGGGCAGGGCATCGCCGACGACGTACTGGATCGTGCTGGCTTTGACAACGTCTACGGCGACGAGCCCTCCGTCTACCTGGAAGTGAACGTGGAGACGCTCCTCGACGCAGACCCCGACACCATCGTGCTCGCCTACGGCCTCTACGGGGAGAGCTTCGAGGACGCGAAAGCGCACCTGCTCTCCGAGCCCGGTGTCACCGATCTCGAAGCCGTCAAGGCCGACCGCATCATCGGAGTGCCCGCATCCGACCTCTCGCCCGACCCCGGAGCGCTCCGCGGACTCCGTGCCGTGCTCGAGGGCACCGGGCGCCTCTCGCAGTGATCGACGTCGATGGCTTGGTCGTGCGCTACGGCCAAGCCGTCGCCGTCGCCGATGTAAGTGTTGTCCTCCCCACCGGCAGGACGGTCGGATTGATCGGTCCGAATGGCTCAGGGAAGTCGTCCATCGTCCGGGCCATGTTTGGTGCCATCGACCGGATGCGCGGAACGGTCGTCGTCGACGGCGACGCCCTCGACACGCTCTCCGCGCGCGAGCGTGCCGAACGAATCGCCGTCGTGGCTCAGGAGGAACGGACGGGTCTTCCCCTCACGGCCTGGGACTCAGTAATTCTCGGACGTTCCATCCGCATGTCCGGATGGAGCCGCTACCGGCCCGAAGACGAGGCCGCCGCCGAAGACGCGATGCAACGCGCTGGTGTCGCCCACCTAGCCCAGAGGTCGGTCGACACGCTTTCCGGGGGTGAACGCCAGCGTGTTCTGATTGCCCGGGCGATCACCCAAGGAGCAAGCCACCTGCTCCTCGACGAGCCGACGAACCATCTCGACATCCGCTACCAGCACGAGATCCTTGCCCTCGTGCGCAGCCTGCCGCTCACGACGCTCGTCGTGCTGCACGACCTGAACCTCGCCGCCCGATACTGCGACGAGCTCGTCCTCCTCGACAAGGGCCGTCTCGTCGCCATCGGAACACCGGATGAGATTCTGCAACCCGACCTCATCGCATCCACATACGGTGTCGGCGCCCGTCGCGCCGACACCGAAGGCGTACCGCAGCTCACGTTCTTCCCTCTCCCTGACACCGCTCGCGCGGGGCGCTAACAGTTTGCCGCCAGGCCCACAGGGACAGATAAGGGCCGGCGGATGCCCGCCGGCCCTTATCTGAGTGCGCGACAGGCGTCGCGGAGGCTCAGGGCTCGTCGTAGTGCTCGCCGTGGGCGGCGTGCTTGTGTCCGTCGTGCACGTAGTCGACGTGGTCATCGTGCTGAACAGTCTCGTGACCGCATTCCTTGCCGCGGGCATGGTCCCGCAATCGTGTGCTCGGCGACGCTCTCATGCTCGTCGTGATGCTCGCCATGGGCCGCGTGGTGATGGGTGCCGTGAACATAATCGACATGGTCGTCGTGCTGGACCGCCTCGTGTCCGCAGTCGGTGCCGTGCTGTGCTCGGACACTGTGTGCTCGGCGTGGATCTCAGTCGTGCTCATCAATCGCTCCTATGCCCGCGGGGTCCTCTTCGAGGACGTAGGTGATCGCATCGTCGACGACATGCGCGATGTGGTGGTCCGCGAGTTGGTACACAGCTTCGCGTCCCGCGCGTGACACGGTCACGATCCCCGCTTGTCGCTAGTTCCGAAGATGTTGCGACACCAGAGGCTGCGACATCTCGCTGCGCTTCACCAGCGCGCGCTCACCCCCGAGGGATCCGCGGCCAGCGGTCAACGAGGTGTACTTTCCCGGGCAACTTCCGCCAGGCGAGGGCCACGCGAAGTCTAGGAAAACGCCAGACATACCTAGACTTCGCTAGATCCTTCGCCGGTCCGCTGGTTGGGGTTGACGTGGTAAGCGAACGCGAGCTCGCGGTTGCGGAGATGCCACTTGGACGCTTCGAGATGTTGATCACGGATCTGGACGCAGGCAGCCGGTCACGGCGACAACGTCCTGCAGTTCTCGGGCCACAGGCCCGGCTACCCACACTGCACGCCTGAGAATGTTCTGCTTGAACGACATCGCGGGTGGCATCGAAGTGCTGCACTCGCAACTGGACATGATCAGCTGAAACTTGCAAGTCTGTTACATCGCGGGGGCCATGTCGGTGAAGCGGGAGTAGTGCCCCTGGAACGCCACCGTGATGGTGTCGGTGGGGCCGTTTCGGTGCTTCGCGACGATCAGGTCAGCTTCGCCCGCTCGAGGGCTGTCCTTCTCGTATGCCGCCTCACGGTGGAGCAGTACGACCATGTCGGCGTCCTGCTCGATCGACCCCGACTCGCGGAGGTCCGACAGAGCCGGCTTCTTGTCGGCGCGCTGCTCGGGACCACGGTTCAGCTGCGACAGCGCGATGACGGGGCACTGCAGCTCCTTCGCCAGGAGCTTCAGCGCGCGGGAGAACTCCGAGACCTCCTGCTGGCGCGACTCGACGCGCTTGCCGCTGGTCATGAGCTGGAGGTAGTCGATGACGACCATCTTGAGACCCTCGCGCTGCTTGAGCCGGCGGCACTTCGCACGAATCTCGACGAGTGTCATGTTCGGACTGTCGTCGATGTAAAGCGGGGCCTCGTTGATGCGACCGCGCGTAGCCGCGATGGTCGTCCAGTCGCGGGAATCGAGCGTCCCCTTTCTCATGCTCTGCAGCGGGATGGCACCTTCGGCGCTGAGGAGGCGCATGGCGATCTCGCTGCGCCCCATCTCCAGCGAGAAGAAGATCGTCGGCATGTTGTGCTTGATCGCGGCGGCGCGCGCGAAGTCCAGCGCGAGCGTGGACTTACCCATGGCGGGGCGGGCGGCGATGATGATCATCTGTCCCGGATGCAGTCCGTTGGTGAGCTGGTCCATGCCGCTGAAGCCCGTCGGGATGCCGGTCATCTGTCCATCGCGACCTCGCGCCGCTTCGATCTCGTTGACCGCGGCGTCGACCGCCGTGGTCAACGGCACGTAGTCCTCGGCCGTCTCGGCGCCGGAGACGTTGTAGATCTCGGCCTGCGCATTGTTGACGAGGTCGAGCGCGTCGCCCTCGCCGGCATAGCCCATCTGGACGATGCGCGTTCCGGCCTCGACGAGACGGCGCAGCAGCGCGCGCTCGGCCACGATCGACGCGTAGTAGCCGGCATTCGCTGCCGTGGGCACGATGGAGGTGAGGGTGTGGAGATAGTCGGCGCCGCCCGCGCGCTGCAGTTCACCCGTCTTGATGAGTTCGTCGGTGACGGCCACGACATCGGTCGGCTCGCCGTGCGAGTAGAGGGAGAGGATCGCCTCGAAGATCAGCTCGTGCTTCGGAACGTAGAAATCGGGGCCGCGAAGTGTCTCGATGACGTCAGCGACCGCGTCTTTCGACAGAAGCATGCCGCCGAGGGCACTCTGCTCCGCGAGCAGATCGTGCGGGGGCGTCCGCTCGTGCTGCCGGGGTCCACCGAGCCGCTCCTCCGAGATGTCGGCAATCGACACGCGCTCTCCGTTCCGTTCGGGTACGCACTCTGGGCGTGCGGGATGGTCGTGATCTGAATGGTTGCAAGCGCGCGTCATCCCGCGCTCATAGAACAGCACGGGCCCCCGACACGCACTCATCTCTCGGCCGTCGACCATGACTTCCTGAGTGGGCTGCACCTACGCTAGAGAGTGCTCGCACACAGGACAAATGGGGCTGTGGATAAGTCTGTGGAAGGACTGCGCGAAACGCCGCGGAGGCTGTGCACAACGCCTGTGGACAACGGCGGAGAACCGTCCTGATTGTGGCGATGAATCGCCGTGCTACCAGGCATTTTGTTCTCCACACCTATGGGACGCGGATGTGGTTGAAGTGGTGGTTGAAGGTTGCCCTGACCGGCCCCGTGGGTTGTGCACAAATCCGGGGATAACGACTCGTCACTAGCCACGATCTCCGCCCTTGTCAAGATGCCTTGAGGACGGGATCCGCCCCGAGGTATCTTGCTGCAACGCCATCCGCGCAGGGGCCAGCGAACGGAGGTGGGGGCGTGGAGCACGTGCAGAGCCGCAGTCGGGTCCGTCCGGCGCGCCTCCTGCTGTTCGCGCTTCTCGCCGCCCTCGCGTGGTGTCTCCTCTCTCTTCTGGCACCGACATCCTCCGCGTCCGCCGATGACGGACAGCGCGGATCGGGCCTCCTCGGCGCCGTCGGGGACACCCTCGCCGGCGTGAGCGACACGCTCGAACAGACGACCGGCGTCGTCGACGCCGTCGTGACCGAGGTCGTCACCCCCGTGGCGCCGCCGGTCGTCGCGCCTGTTCCGGCGCCGGTTGCCGAGCCGGTGGTCACGCCCCCGCCGGCCCCCGTCGCCCAGCCGGTCCCCGTGGTCCCGGCGGTCCCGGATGTCGTCGCGATCGCACCCTCGGTCGCCGACGCCGTCATCGACACGGTCAACGCGACAGCTGCCGCCACCGTGGACGACGTGACGAGCGCGGTCTCCGAGGTGGGTGCGGCCGGAACGGTCTCTCGTGTCACGGCACCGATCATCGACCTGGCCGGCAGCCTCCCGGTGGTCCGCGTGGTCGCTGACCGCCTCGAGCTGGCCGACACCGTAGGCACTGTCGCCGATTCGGTCGACCGCACGGTGGCGAGCGTGATCGGAACTCCGACTCCGACGGGGCCGCTGCTCCCCCCGCTTCCCGCTCCCGGCGTCGATGTCGATGTCGATGTCGACCCGATCGTCGGTGAGCTTCCTTCGGGAATCACCCCTGTCCGCGCCGAGGGTGTCCTCGCCTCGCTGCGCGGCGATGTGACCGACGACGCGACGGCAGAACCTGCCCCCCACGTGAACTCTGCTCGCGCCGGGTCCGGGCTCATCGACGGGACCGCCGCGGTTCACCCATCGGCCGAAGGAAGTCCGTCCGTCGGCGGTCCGAGCGCCGTCGGACCCGATCCGGTGTCCGGGTCGACGACCGCCGCGAACGGCGGCGCGGGCGCCGGTGCGCCGGCCGCCCTCGGGTATGAAGATTCCCACGCCGACGCGGCTGCCGGATCGGCGCTGCGCTCGGTGGCGGACGACGCGCTTCCCGGCGCGCCCGTGTACGACACCGACATCTCTCCTGACTGAGGCCGGTCCGGTCACGCTCCGCGCGTGACAGACGATCCCGCGCGCTTGCGCGCGCAGCCCATCCTCACATCTCGAATCAGGAGCTCATGATGCGTACATTGATGAAGCGGGCGCTCCTCGGAGCACTCGTCGGGGGCGGCATCGCCGTCCTCGGAGCAGGGGTCGCTCAAGCGGCCGAAACGACAGGGGACGACGGTCTCCTCTCCGGAACGCAGGGCATCATCGCCGTCGACGTTCCCGTCACCGTGGCCGGTAACGCGATCTCCGTGGCCGGCGACTCATCGTCGCAGGGCGCCGACACCGCCGCTCCGGCTGCTCCGGCACCCGCGGCGGCCCCGGCACCCGCGGCGGCCCCGGTGACCAGCGGCGGCGACGGCGTCGCATCCGGAACGCAGGCGCTGGTGAGCGTCGCCGTGCCGGTGGACCTGTCGGGCAACGGCGTCTCCCTCGTGGGCGACGGCTCGTCCGGCGACGCCGCCGTGACCGCACCCGCGCCGGCCGTGGCCGTGGCGCCGCCGGCCGAGACCTCGGGTGGCGACGGTGTGCTCAGCGGCACGCAGACGCTGGCCGACGCCTCAGTACCGGTCACCGCGGCCGGTAACGCGATCTCCCTCGTCGGCGACAGCGAGTCGTCGGATGCCTCGACCGCCGCACCCGCGGCGTCGAGCGGATCGGGGGAGGCCGCGACAGGTGGCGCGGACAGCGTCGCCGGCGGCACGCAGGTCGTGGCACCCGTCCAGGCGCCGGTGACCCTCGGCGGCAACGCCATCTCGGTCCTCGGCGACAGCACGAGCGAAGGCTCGGACACCGAATCGGGGACCGGTGACGGCAACGCCACGGGCAACGCGGCCACCAGCGGAGACGACGGCATCGCCGGCGGCACCCAGGCACAAGCCCCCGTCAGCGTGCCGGTGACCCTCGGCGGCAACGCCATCTCGGTCCTCGGCGACAGCACGAGCGAAGGCTCGGACACCGCTGCCTCCACCGGGAGCGGCAGCAGCACGGACGAGGCGACGACCGGCGGCTCGGACAGCCTCGCCGGCGGCTCGCAGGTGAGCGCCCCGACCGCGGCGCCGGTGACCCTCGGCGGCAACGCTGTCTCCGGAGTCGGTGACGCCACCACGACGGGAACGGGCACGGGATCCGCTTCCGACGGACCGGCGGCCGGATCGGATGCCGCCACCAGCGGGAACGACGCCGTCCTCGGCGGCACGCAGGCCCAGGCACCGGTGACGGCCCCGGTCACCGCCGGCGGCAACGCCGTCTCGGTTGTCGGTGACGCCACCACCGAGAGCGGCTCGACGGCCGTGACTCCGGGGAACGGCGGAACGGGCGAGCCCACCACGGGTGGGGACGACGGCGTTGCCGGCGGCTCGCAGATCGTGGCGCCGATCGCGGCGCCCCTCACCGCGGGCGGGAACGCCATCTCGGTGATCGGCGACAGCGAGGCCTCCGACACGACGACCGGTGTGGTCGCCGGCGGCGGTTCGGGTGACCCCGCGACCGGCGGGGACGGAGGCATCGGCGGCGGCACGCAGATCGCGACGCCGGTCGCTCTGCCGATCACTGTCGGCGGCAACGCGGTGTGCGTCGTCGGCGACTGCGCGACGGACGGATCGACCACCGTCGTGACGCCGACCGATCCGACCACCCCGGTCGACCCGACGGACCCGACCACCCCGGTCGACCCGGCCACCCCGGTCGACCCGGCCACCCCGGCCGTTCCGACGACGCCCGGTGCGCCTGGCGCCGCCGGTCTCGGCGGTCCGGCGGGTCTGACCGCAACGGCTGCTGCGGCGGCGGGCACGCGGCTCGCCGCGACCGGCGGCGGTTCGGAGTGGATCGCGCTGCTGATGGGAGCACTCCTCCTCGGCGGCGGTGCGGCGATCTTCGTCCGCCGGCGCCGCGCGGCGTGAGCCGATCGCCGAGAGTGCATCACCTCGATGCACTCTCGGCGCACCACACAGCGGATGCCGCGGACCCGAAACGGGGTCCGCGGCATCCGGTGTGCGCGCGCGTTACTTCGCGGCGACGACCTGCAGCGTGATCACGGCGGTGACGTCGTCACGGAGGCGAATGGTCGCCTCGTGCTCGCCCACGGCCTTGATCGGCGAGGTGATGTGGATCTTGCGCTTGTCGAGGTCACCGAAACCCGCAGCCTTCACCGCGTCGGCGACATCCCCGGTCTTGACCGAGCCGAACAGGCGACCCTCGGCGCCGGCCTTCACCGACAGCTTGACCTTGTTGGTCTCGAGGGTGTTCTTCAGGGCGAGAGCCTCTTCGTGGTCGTGGATCGCGCGCGACTCGCGAGCCGCGCGGATGGACGCGACCTGCTTCTCGCCGCCACGGGTCCACGCCACCGCGAAGCCCTGGGGGATGAGGTAATTGCGGGCGTACCCGTTCTTGACCTCGACCACGTCGCCGGCGCTTCCGAGCCCGGCGACCTCATTCGTGAGAATCAGCTTTGCCATGGGTGCTCCTTAGCGGCCGGCGCCGGCGTAAGGCAGGAGAGCCATCTCGCGCGCGTTCTTGATCGCGCGGGCGATGAGGCGCTGCTCCTGCACGGAGACACCGGTGATACGACGGGCGCGGATCTTCCCGCGCTCCGAGATGAACTTGCGGAGGGTGGCGACGTCCTTGTAGTCAATGACGCCGACGCGGGTCGGCTTCGCGGGAGCGGTGGGCTTGCCACCCTTCCGCGGCTTGCGGCGGTCGCCGCTCGACTTTCCAGCCATGTTTCCTTCTTTCGTACGCGTTCGGATGCTGCGCCTCGACGAGGCGCGTCAGCATCCGGAATGATCAGAACGGCGTGTCGTCGCCGTAGTTCGAAGCCGAACCGGGCGTGGCCCAGGCGTCGCCACCGCTGCTGGCCGTGGAAGAGCCGGGCGTCGACCACGGTTCCTCCGAGACCTGCTGTTGCGGGCGACCCTGGCCGCCACCGCCGCCCGAGCTGGCCGCGCGCGTCACCTGAGCGGTGGCGTAGCGCAGCGAAGGGCCGATCTCGTCGACCTCCAGCTCGATCGAGGTGCGGTTCTGGCCTTCGCGGTCCTGGTAGGAGCGCTGCTTGAGGCGGCCGGTCGCGATGACTCGTGCGCCCTTCGTCAGCGAACCGGCCACGTGCTCGGCGAACTCGCGCCACACGGAAGCCCGCAGGAACAACGCCTCGCCGTCCTTCCACTCGTTCGCCTGACGGTCGAACGTGCGGGGGGTGGATGCGATGGTGAAGTTCGCCACCGGCAGCCCGTTCTGCGTGTACCGCAGTTCGGGGTCGGCCGTCAGGTTGCCCACGACGGTGATGACGGTTTCGCCGGCCATCAGGACTCCTTCTTGGCCGTCCGGGTCTCGGGCACCGACGCCTTGCGCGCGGCCTTGGCGGCCTTGCGCTCCGCCTCGGCGGCGACGAGGGCGATGGCCTCTTCGGCCCGGAGCACCTTGGTGCGCATGATCTGCTCGTTCAGCTTCAGCTGACGGTCGAGCTCCTGCGTCGCGGCACTGGTCGCGGTGAAGTTCACGACGGCGTAGATGCCCTCGGTCTTCTTCTTGATCTCGTACGCCAGCCGGCGGCGGCCCCAGATGTCGACGTTGTCGATGGTGCCCCCATCGGTCGTGATGACCTTGAGGAAACCGTCGAGCTTCGGAGCGACCTGGCGCTCGTCGACCTCGGGATCGAAGATGACCATGAGTTCGTACTGGTGCGTCACTAACCCACCTCCTTCGGACTAGAACGGCTGCCGGGCATTTCCCGTCAGCAGGAGGGTGTGTTGCACGTTGTCCGGGCTGATGCGCACACAGGCGCGGCCGGACAACCTTCACAGTGTATCGGATGCCGCCCTCTGCTGCAGGCCGGCCAGCAATCGGTCGAATCCACCCAGACCCGATGCGCTGCGGATCTCCTCACCGATCCGTTGCGCCCGGGTCCGGTATGCCTCATCGTCCAGCACGCGCCGCACCGCCGAACGCACCTGCGACGCAGACGGCCGATTGGTCTTCAGGTTGATGCCCACGCCACTCCATCCCACCCGCGCCGACACCTCGATCTTGTCCTCGGTCTGGCCCGCGACCACGACGGGGATGCCGTGGGCGAGGGCCTGCTGCACGCCGCCGTATCCGCCGTTGGTGACGAGGACGTCGGTGCGGGGGAGGAGCGCGTCGTAGGGGAGGTACCGAGCGGCCCGCGCGTTCGCCGGTAACGGGGGAAGGGTGGCGAGGTCTCGCCCGCCGGTCGTGACGACGACGAGCACGTCCTCGTCGGCGAGCGCGGCGCACGCGGGGCCGATGAGCTGGGTCAGGTCGCTGTTGGCGACAGTTCCCTGGGTGACGTGCACGATCGGGCGCGTGCCGTCGAGGTCGCCCCACCACTCCGGCGCGTCGGCGTGCGAGGGAGCGGACGGGAGGGGGCCGAGGAAGTGGACGTTCGCTCCGAGGTCGGATCGCGGGTACTCGAACGACGGGACAGTGAACTGCGCCACTGCATCCGCTCCGCCGGCCCAGTCCAGGAAGAACCGACTAAGCGGCCGGCCGACCACCTCGCGCGCCAGCTGATCGGCGGCCCGCGTCACCGGTCCGAACACGCCCTTCTCGGCAACGAGGGTGAGGGCGGCGTTGCGGACGCGCCCGAGCGGGCCGGTGAGCGGGGGGATTCCGAGACCGAAAGGCGCGGTGTCGCGGCTTTTCGCGCCGAGGGGGAAGATGCCGAGCGCCACGATCGGCGGTCGCGCGGACCGGGGGATCTCCGCCAGCAGGGCGGCGCCGACGAAGAGGGGCTCGGTGAGGACGGCATCGACGGCGGCCTCGTCGGCGAGGATCGCCTGGACGGCCTCGAACTGCGCGGCGCCGGGAGCGAGGAACAGCGTGAGCATGTCGAAGCGGATGGCCGCGGGGCCGCGGAGGCTCGTGCGCTGCGGATGCGCGGCATCCGGGTCGTCGAGGTCGACGTCGGCGGCCGCCGGAAGGGGGAGAAAGCGCGCACCGGATGCGCGGACGCGGTCGGCGTAGCGCTCGCTGGTGAGGAAGAGCACGCGGTGACCCTCGCCGACGAGGTGCCGCGCGATCGCGACGAGTGGCACGACGTGACCGTGGGCGGGGGTGCAGGTGATCAGGTAAGTGGACATCAGGTTCTCTCGCGTCTAGATTGGATTACCTGAAAGAGTATTCACCACACCGATAGGGTAGTCAATAGTGGTTCCGTCCGAATCCCGCGCGTACCGATCCGATCTGCGGGCGCAACAGGCGGCGCAGACGCGCGCGCGCATCCTCGCCGCGGCGGCCGACCTTTTCGCGACCCAGGGGTACCAGGCCACCACCATGGCGGCGATCGCGCGTTCGGCGGGGGTGTCGACCGAGACGGTCAAGGCGGCCGCCTCCAAGGCAGAGCTTCTGCTCGCGGCGTTCGAGACGAGCTTCTCGGGCACCGAGGCGGCTGGATCGCTCGCCGAGACCGAGGCGGGCGCGGGCCTGGAGGACGCGCCGGATGCCGTGTTCCTCGACGCCGTGCTCGGCCGGATCGCCGAGGCGAACGCCCGCGCGCACGCGCTGTGGACCGTGCTCCTGGGCGCAGCGCTGTCGGACCAGGTGGTCCGCGCCGCGCTGGACGGCATGCTCGCGCGCCGGCACGCGGACTTCCGGATGCTCGTGGCCGAGCTCGCGCGCCGCGGCCTGGCGCGCGCGTCAGATGACGCCGTCGCCGATGAGCTGTCGTTCGTGCTGTCACCGGAGGGGTACCAGCAGCTCGTCGCACAGTCGGGCTGGACGTACGAGCGATACCTCGCCTGGCTGGGCGAACGCGTGCGAGCCACCGTCGCCTGACCTGTTCGTCCCGGTCGCTGCGCCCTCTCGCTCGGCGACCGGAGCGAGACGGAGCGCCCCGGGCAAGGGATGGGTAGCGTGGGCGCATGGAGTGGACCGCGGACGTCACGGCCGGCGACTGGATCCGAGAGCGGGTCGATCCCGACGGGCCGGCGTGGCACACGACGATGCACAGCGTCGTCCCCCGCGGATTCCCCGCCTACGCGCGCGTGTTCCATCCCGCCACGCGCGACCGCCCGGTCGGCGAACCTTGGCCGCCGCTGCCCTACGCCCGCCACGCCCGCGAATGGGAGGAGTTCCAGTCGCGGGGCGCGCAGATCGACGCCGAGGCGGTGACGTGGGCGGCGACCGCATCCGCCTTCGGCCGGCGGATGCACCCGCTCGCGCAATGGCACCGGCTCGCGGCCGATCCGCGACAGCCGGAGGGGGAGGACGGGCCGCGCGACGCAGCCGGGTGGCGCTATGGACAACCCGCCGCCGGCACGCTCGACGCCGAGGTGCTGGCCGGCGTCGTCTCGATCGCGGCCCGGCACACGACGACGCCGCACGACGCGCGCGCTGCGGTGTGGGAGGGGCACGGCGGCCTGGTCGGCGCCCTGGGCTACGGTCCCTCACGCGTGCTGCTGACCGGTGACGGCGACCAGCGCCATGACGACTTCCTCGCGCACTCGGCGCGCGACGCCTTCAACGACGTGTTCCGCAAACCCACCTGGCAACCGGGCATCCTCTCCGACGAGATCTCGCGCGGCGCTCGGCTGCAGCTTCCGAACCGCGCGTATGTGCTGTTCCACGCCGGATTGAAGGAGCTCGCCGACCCGGGGTGGGTGACGCGGGTGCCGTGGGCCGACGCGGAACTGCCGGGGTGGACGCCCTCGCCCGGTCTCCTTTGGCCGGCCGATCGCGCATGGGTTCTCGTGAGCGAGGTCGACTGGGACTCCACCATCATCGGCGGCGAGCCCGAGCTCATCCGCGCCCTGTGCAGCGACCCGGCGATCGAGACGCTGCCGCTTGACGAGGGAGCCGACTTGACCGAGGACGCGGATGAGGTGAACCGGTGAGCGCTCCGGCCCCGGTGGCCTTCGACGCACGCGCCCTCACCGAGCCCGTCGACCGCACGGCGGTGAGCGCGTTCGCCCGGGAGCTGCGTGCGCAGGGGCGGGTGTCGTCCTGGGCGGGATCGGCCGCACTGGGCGTGGTCGTGGCGGCGGCGATCGGCGTGTTCATGATCGTCGTCTTCGGCGTCGTCTTCGGCTCGATCTTCGTGAGCCTGGCGGATACGGGGCTCGGCTGGATCGCCGTCGTGCCGCTGCTGTTCATCGGCGCCGTCGTGGCCCTCATCATCGTGGGTCTCGTGCGCGGCGGGGGTGGGAGCATCCGCTGGTACCGGCTCGATCGCTTCGCGCGCGCCAACGGGATGTCCTATGAACCGGGAACGGCGTCGCCGCCGTTGCCCGGCATGATCTTCAGTCAGGGAAGCTCCCGACAGGCGAGCGATCTCGTGCGCGGTGCGCAGCCGCGATTCGTGGAGTTCGCGAACTACCGCTACACGACAGGCTCCGGCAAGAACCGCACGACGCACCGCTGGGGGTACGTCGCCGTCAAACTCGATGTTCCACTGCCGCACATCGTGCTCGACGCGCGGGGGAACAACGGCCTGTTCGGCGCCTCCAATCTTCCGGCCGCATTCGACCGCCATCAAAGGCTCAGTCTCGAGGGCGACTTCGACCAGTACTTCTCGCTGTACTGCCCCGAGGGGTACGAGCGCGATGCGCTGTACCTGTTCACGCCCGACATCATGGCGCGGTTCATCGACAACGCCGCGGCGCTCGACGTCGAGATCGTCGACGACTGGATGTTCCTCTACGCCAAGCGCGACCTGTCCACGCTCGATCCGGCGACATGGGCGTGGCTCTTCTCCGTCGTCGCAGCCCTCTTGGACAAGCTCGCGCAGTGGGGCCGGTGGCGGGACGAGCGTCTGGGGTCGTCCGTCGGCACGCCGGCCTCGGCCGCGGCGCCATCCTCGGTGCCATCGTCGCCGACGGGCGCTGCCGCCGGCATTCCGCTCGCCCCCGCCGCGCCGCTCACCCCGCCACCGCCCGGCGTCGCCCCGCAGGGCCGGCGTCTGAAACGCGGGGTGTCGTGGGTCACGGTCGTGGCCCTCGTGTTCGTTGCCGGATGGTGGATCGTCAACATCGTCTTCGACTCGATCGGCCCGTGACCCACGCCATCCGCCTTGCGTGAATCGGCTGCTATTCGCGACGAAATAGCAGCCGATTCACGCAAGTCGAGCGGCGCTCACGCCGGCGCGAGCCCGAAGTGCGCGAGTTCCTCGGGCGTCAGCATCCGCGATCGGATGAGGAAGCGCATCCCGGTCGGACCCTCGACCGAGAACCCCGCGCCCCGGCCCGGGACGACATCGATCGTCAGGTGGGTGTACTTCCAGTACTCGAACTGCGACTCCGACATGTACACCTGAATGGGATCGTCCAGGCCCACGTCGATCGAGCCGAGATCCACGTCGCTCGCACCGGTGAGGAACATCCCCACCGGGTAGCACATGGGCGAAGACCCGTCGCAGCATCCGCCCGACTGATGGAACATCAGCGGCCCGTGCTGCGCGGTCAGGGCGCGCAGCAGGGCCGCCGCGTCCTCCGACACGGCGACCCTGCGGAAGGAGTGCTCCGACATGAGGATCAGAAGAACCCCATCGCGCCCTCGGCGTACGACACGAGAAGGTTCTTCGTCTGCTGGTAGTGATCGAGCATCTTGAGGTGGTTCTCGCGACCGATGCCCGACTGCTTGTAGCCGCCGAACGCGGCGTGAGCGGGGTACTGGTGGTACGTGTTCGTCCACACGCGACCCGCCTCGATCGCCCGTCCCGCCCGGTACGCCGTGTCGCCGGAGCGGCTCCACACACCGGCGCCGAGGCCGTAGAGCGTGTCGTTGGCGATCGAGATGGCGTCGTCGAAGTCGTCGAACGACGTCACCGACAGCACCGGGCCGAAGATCTCCTCCTGGAAGATGCGCATGTCGTTCGTGCCCTCGAACACGGTCGGCGCGACGTAGTAACCGCCCGAGAGGTCGCCGCCGAGGTCGACGCGCTCACCGCCGGTGAGGAGCTTCGCCCCGCCGGCCTTGCCGATGTCGATGTACGACAGGATCTTCTCGAGCTGGTCGTTCGATGCCTGCGCGCCGATCATCGTCTCCGGGTCGAGAGGATTGCCCTGACGCACCTTGCCGACGCGCTCCAGCCCGTCAGCGAGGAACGAGTCGTAGATCGAACGCTGGATGAGCGAGCGCGACGGGCACGTGCACACCTCGCCCTGGTTGAGCGCGAACATCGTGAAGCCCTCGAGCGCCTTGTCGTAGTACGCGTCATCCGTGGTGCGGGCCACGTCCTCGAAGAAGAGGTTCGGGCTCTTGCCTCCGAGTTCGAGCGTCACCGGGATGAGGTTCTGCGAGGCGTACTGCATGATGAGGCGTCCGGTGGTGGTCTCACCGGTGAAAGCGATCTTGCGGATGCGCTTGTGCGAGGCCAGCGGCGCACCCGCCTCGATGCCGAACCCGTTGACGATGTTCACGACGCCGGCCGGCAGCAGGTCGCCGATGAGGTCGAACAGGAACAGGATGCTGGCCGGCGTCTGCTCCGCGGGCTTCAACACCACGCAGTTGCCCGCCGCCAGCGCGGGGGCGAGCTTCCACGTCGCCATGAGGATCGGGAAGTTCCACGGGATGATCTGCCCGACGACGCCGAGCGGCTCGTGAAAGTGGTACGCGACGGTGTTCTCGTCGAGCTGGCTGAGCGACCCCTCCTGCGCACGCAGCACGCCGGCGAAGTACCGGAAGTGGTCGATCGCGAGCGGGATGTCGGCGGCGAGCGTCTCTCGCACCGGCTTGCCGTTCTCCCACGTCTCCGCGACCGCGATCTTCTCGAGGTTCGCCTCGATGCGGTCGGCGATTTTGTTGAGGATCACCGAGCGCTCGGCGGGCGTGGTCTTTCGCCACGACGCGAACGCCTTCCACGCGGCGTCCACCGCGCGGTCGATGTCTTCGGCGGTGCCGCGGCCGACCTCGCAGAACGGCTTGCCGGTCACGGGGGTGATGTCTTCGAAGTACTCGCCCTTGATCGGATCGACCCATTCGCCCCCGATGTAGTGCCCGTAGCGCGACCGGTACTCGGCGAGCGCACCGCGCTGGCCGGGAGCGGCGTAGACGCTGGAAACGCCCTCTTCGACGATCGTCATGTCTGTCTCCTTCGACTGTCCATGTCGGTGCGGCGCTTCGGCCGCACTCGTGTGGGTCGACGGTAGGCCGCGCAACGTTGCATCCCGTTGCATCCGCTCCCGCCCCGGCGACCCCCGCGTGCCGTATTCAGTCCGGATGCTCCGCCCCGACCCAGCGCCCCGCGGAAATCCGGGGCGCGCACGGCCGCCGCCCACGACGAGACTGAGTACGGTACGGTACGGGCGAGCGGCGAGAGGGGGCGAGGTAACGGGCGGCGCTCAGTCGCCGTCGAGACGCTCGAGCCGGGCGACGAGGCCGGCGCGCTTGGGCGACCGAGGCGGCAGCATCCCGAGGCACAGCCGCAGCAGCTCGGCGTCGTCGGCGGCGTCCGCGGTGTCGGCGTACGCGAGGAGCACGTCCACGCCGGCCTCCGCCAGCAGCGCCTCCCGCATTGCCGCGCGCGCCGAAGCCCGCAGCTCCTCGACGCCGGGCGCGACCGAATCGGGGAGCACGGGGCCGGGATAGGCCGCGAGCGCGACGCGGTGCGCGCCACGATCCAGGAGCGACACGACGTGCTGCACGTCGGTCTCCAGCTCCGCGGCGAGGCGGTAGGGCCGCGACTGCGGCACGAGGTGCGGTGCGACCCGCTCGAGCACCTTGCGCAGGCGCACCATCTCGGGGCGCAGCGTCTCGGTGGCGGGCTCGCCGTACACGAGCTCGCTCAGCGCCTCGGCCGACAGGCCACCGCGGTGCGTCGCGAGCATGAGGAGGATCTCGGCGTGTCGGGCGCTCAGCTCTACGATCGTCGCCGCGCTCTCGCCGTCGACCTCAAGCAGCGCGCGATCGCGCCCGAGCACGCGCAATGTGGCCCGCGCGGTCAGGGCTGCTCGTCCCGCCCGACGGCGAGGTGCGGCCGACCGCGCGCGCAGCCGCGCGACCAGAAGCTCGCCCTCGACGGCGCGGGCGGTGGCATCCACCAGCAGCTGCGCCTGCGGCGTGACGGCCTCGGGCCCGCCCGTGACGTCGATAACCCCCAGAAGCCGGCGCGTCTCGGGGTCGTGCACCGGCGCCGCCGTGCACGACCACGGCTGCACGAGCCGGTTGAAGTGCTCCGCGTGACGGATCTGCACGGAGCGATCGAGCGTGATGGCTGTTCCGGGGGCGGAGGTCCCCACGGCCGCCTCCGACCAGTTGGCGCCGGCGACGAACCCCATGTCACCGGTGAGCCCGCGGACGTGCCGGTCCCCCTCGACCCACAGCAGCCGCCCCGCCGCATCCCCGACCGCCACGACGACGCCGGAGTCCTGACCGTCGCCCGGCAGCAGGAGCGCGCGCACCATGTCCATGACGTCGGCAAGCGGATGCGCACGCCGATACGCCTCGAGGTCGTCGGCGATCAACTCGAGCCGAGGCAGGCCCTCGGGCCCCGCCGCCGATGCGAGAGACCGCCGCCACGACTCCCACACCAGCGGGCGGACGTCGGCGAGGCGACGATCGGACAGGTTTCCGGCGACGAGCTCGTCATGGGCGCGCTCGATCAGCAGGCGTGAGGTGTCAGGGGCGACCTCGGGACGCGTGGACCACGGCGACGACATGCCCGGCTCCGATCATCGGCGATGGGGCGTGCGGCCCAGTGTAGGCGCCTCTCCGCCGCGTGACGAGGGCTGCGCGGATGCGGCGGCTCAGCGCACCGGTGCGGCGAGGTTGCTGGCGGCCCACTCGCCGAGCTGATCGAGAATCGGCAGCAGATGGCGTCCCGCCTCGGTGAGGTCGTAACCCACGGAGACGGGTGGGCCCGGCTCGACGCTGCGCACGACCAGCTTGGCCTCGGTGAGCTCGGCGAGCCGATCGGAGAGCACTGCGTCGCTGATGCCGTCCACTCCGCGGCGCAGTTCGACAAACGACATGGAGCCCCCGCCGAGCACGGCGAGGATCATCCCGTTCCACCGTTTTCCGAGCACGGTGAAGGCCAGGCTGACCGTGGCGTCACATCGCCGGAGGTCGTGCGTCGGCTCGTTCACGCTTCGATTCTACGGTGCTACTGTTCTCGGTGTCGCTTTTCTTTTCAGAGCGACTATGGAAATGGTGCATCACACGATCGGAGAATCCCATGTCCCTCTTCCGCCTGGACGCGAGCATCTTCCCCTCGAGATCGGCGAGCCGTGAGCTGGCCGACCTCGTCGAGAGCGAGTGGCTGTCCGCGCATCCGCAGTCCACGGTGGTCCGCCGCGATGTGAGCGCCGACCCCGTGCCGGCGACGGCCTGGACCGACGCCGTGTCAGCCAGCATGGTGCCCGAGGCCGAGCGCACTCCCGGCCAGCGTGAGGCCGTCGCCCTCGCCACGACCTTCGCCGATGAACTGACCGCCGCCGACGCGCTGCTGTTCGCGGTGCCGCTGTACAACTACGGCGTCTCCCAGCACTTCAAGACCTGGTTCGATCTCACCTACACCGACCCCCGCACGGGTCCGGAGGGATCGGCGCTGCGCGGCAAGCCGGCGACCCTCGTCACCGTCCTCGGCGGCAACTACGCCCCCGGCACCCCGAAGGAGGGCTGGGACCACTCCACGGGCTGGCTGCAGCGGGTGCTCGGCGATGTGTGGGGCCTCGACCTCCGCGTCGTGCAGCGGCCGTTCACGCTCGTCGGGGTCAACCCGGCGCTCGACGCCTTCGCCGACACGGCAGCCGAGCTCAAGACCGACGCCGAGCACTCCGCCCGCCGCTCGGGCCGGGAGATCGCCGACGCGCACCGCGCCCGCGTGGCCTGATCCCCGCCCGGGGATCTCTTTCGACCCTGGGTCGCCACCCGTGCGACTCGTCCGCCACTTGCGTGAATCGGCTGCTATTCGTCGCGAAATAGCAGCCGATTCACGCAAAGACGCGCGGCTTAGCTGTCCGGCGGTCGCTCCGCCCACCACGCGCGCAGACGCCGCTCGGCCTCGTCCTCGCCCAGCGGACCCTCGTCCAGCCGCAGCTCGAGCAAGAACCGGTACGCCTCGCCCACCTCCCGGCCAGGGCGGATGCCGAGGATCTCCTGGATGCGGTTCCCGTCGAGGTCGGGCCGCACGGCGTCGATCTCCTCCCGCTCGCGGAGGTCGGCGATGCGCGCCTCGATGTCGTCGTACGCCGCCGCCAGGCGCGCGGCCTTGCGCTTGTTGCGGGTGGTCACGTCCGCGCGCGTGAGGATGTGCAGGCGCTCGAGCTCCTCACCGGCGTCGCGCACGTACCGCCGCACGGCGGCGTCGGTCCACTGACCCTCCGCGTACCCGAAGAAACGCAGGTGCAGCTCGATGAGCTTGGCGACGGATGCGGTGGTGTCGGTGTCGAAGCGCAACGCCTGCAGGCGCTTGCGCGCCATCCGCGCGCCCTTGATGTCGTGATGGTGGAACGTCACGCCGCCGCCGGGCTCGAGCCGTCGCGTCGACGGCTTGCCGATGTCGTGCAGGAGCGCGGCCACCCGCAGCGGGATGTCGGGGGGTTCATCCGGATTGCGCGCGTGCTCGAGCTCGATCGCCTGCCGGAGCACGGTGAGGGAATGCTCGTAGACATCCTTGTGGTGGTGGTGCTCGTCCACCTCGAGCTGCAGCGCCGGGATCTCGGGGAGGAAGCGCTCGATGAGCCCCGTCTCCACGAGGATCCGCAGGCCGCGCACCGGATCGTCGGTCCCGAGCATCCGCACCAGCTCCGACTGGATGCGCTCGGCGCTCACCATCGAGAGAGTGTCTCCGAGCTCGCTCATCGCCGCCAGGGTCGCGGGGTCGACGTCGAAACCGAGTTGCGATGCGAACCGGGCGGCCCGCAGCATCCGCAGCGGATCGTCGCCGAAGCTGACGGCCGGATCCGCCGGCGTACGCAAGCGCTTCGCGAGGAGATCCTCCACGCCGCCGGTGGGGTCGACGAGCGTCTTGCCGGGCACTCGCAGCGCCATCGCATTCACCGTGAAATCTCGGCGGGTCAGGTCTTCTTCGAGCGTGTCACCGAACTCGACGGTGGGTTTTCGAGTGACGCCGTCGTAGCTGTCGGCACGGAACGTCGTGATCTCGACCTGTTCTCCGGCGACGCGAGCGCCGATCGTGCCGAAGTCGCGACCGACGTCCCACCGCGCCGAGGAGATCGGGGTGACGACCCGGAGGATGTCATCGGGCCGGGCGTCGGTGGTGAAGTCGAGGTCGTGCGTCTCGCGTCCGAGGAGCGCATCTCGCACCGGTCCGCCGACGACCGCCAACTCGAAGCCGGCGTCGGCGAACGCTCGGCCCAGGCGCGCGACGACGGGCGAGTCGGCGAGGGCGCCCAGGCGCGCGACACCCTCGGCCATGTTCAGCATGGATCGAGCCTAACCAACCCTCGATGCGGGCGAATCGGTCGGATGCCGCGCCTCTCGGCGCGCGATCGACTGATACCGACCGATCCGCCCGCACCCGGCGCGTCAGTCGGCGAAGCGGAGGAAGCCGGTGAAGACGAGCTCGCGTACGCGCGGCAGCAGGTCGGCCCGCAGTGCGGTCGCGTCGACCTCGAGCAGGTCGGCGATGGCATCGGCGAGGGCGCCCAGCGGAAGGTCGCCGTCGCTCGCTCCGACGAGCCCGGCCAGGGCAGGATCGACCGACAGAGCCCGCCCGAAGCCGGCGCCCTGACGCAGCTCGATGATGGTGGGGGCTTCTTCGCCTGGCCGGTGATGGCGCGCCTCGGTGACGTCGGGCGCCACGACGAGGCGACATGCGGCGAGACCGGCATCGTCGAGACCGGCACCCTCGAGACCGGCACCGTCGAGCCCGGCACCGTCGAGACCGCTCAGGCGGTCATGCGCGGCGAGCGCAGCGGCGAGGTGCTCGCCCGAGGGGGCGGCACCGCCCTCGAGCCGCTCGTACCGGTCGAGCGTGACGACTCCCGACGCGGGACGGCGCAGCAGGATGTATCCGAAGCCGATCGCCGAGACGTCTCGTGCGGCGAAATCGTCGAGCCATGCGTCCAGCAGCCGCGCGTACGCGGGCGTCCCGGGCACCGTGCCGCCGTCGCGGATCCACAGCTCCGCGTATGCCAGCGGATCCAGCCGCTCCCGCTCGACCACCCACGCATCCAGGGGTACCTCGGATGCTGCGACCCACGCGCGCACGCGGTCGAGGCCGTCGGCGCCCTCCCGGTACTCCCAGTTGCCGAGCAGCTGAGCGACGCCGCCGGGGTTCAGATGCGCCCCCGCCCCCGCGACGACCTCGGCGACGAGCGCGTCCCCGACGCGACCGGCGTCCCGGTATTCGTAGGACGGCACTTCCTCCACCCGCGGCGTGATGACGAAGGGCGGATTCGTCACGATCCGGTCGAACAGTTCCCCGGCGGCGGGTGCGAAGAGGCTCCCGAGCCGCGTCTCGATGCCGCTCACGCCGTTGAGGAGCGCGTTGAGCGCCGTGAACCGCAACGCGCGCTCCGACACGTCGGTGGCGACGACACGTGCGACCCCGCGACGAAGCCGCAGCGCCTGGATGCCGCATCCCGTGCCGACGTCGAGACCGGCGCCGCCCGCGGCGGGAAGCTGCAGTCGCGCGAGCGTCTGGGAGGCGCCGCCGACTCCCAGGACGTGATCCACGGGCAGCGCGCCGCCCAGCGCCGCTTCGTCGAGGTCGCTCGCGATCCACCACTCGCCCGCGCCGTGCTCGTCAGTGAACGCTTGCGGACGCACGAGCGCTGCGGCGCGCACGAGCAAGGCGTCGGCCGTGACGAGTCCCAGCTTCTCCAGTCCCGTCACGCCCGTGCGCGGCAGCGCCGCGTGGACATCGGCGCGCTCCTGAGCGATGCCGAGGCCGAGCAGGCGCGCGAGAACGGCGAGCGGATCACGGCGGGCTCCCAGGGCGCGCAGCGCGGGCGACGCCAACCCCCGCGCGATCGCCTCGTCGCCCTGCGTCGTCCACGCCGCTCGCAGCGCGGCGGACGTGAAGCCCGCCGCGCGAAGGTCGGCGGCGAGCGCGCCGGAGAGGGCGGCGTCGGGGTTGGGCAGCATGCGCCCATTCAACCGTCCCCGCGGGGCGCACGGGGGCAGTCCAGGTGCCGCCCGTAGAATCGCTGCGGTGCCGCCATCCGCCGCGCCGGAGCTCGTATGACCCACACCCCTCCTGCCCGCGCGCTGCGCCCCCGCCGCCTGAGACGTATCGTTGCAGCGATCTCCGCGGCGCTGATCGCCGTCGGCGTCGCGATTCCCGCGCACGCGGCGACGCCGCCCGCCGAACCCGGCGGAGCGGTCCTGACGCTCTCCCCGGTCGGAAGCGGGATCCTCCGGCCCGGCTCCGCGCTGTCGGTCTCGGCGACGGTGGAGAACGCCACCGCATCGGATCTCCCGGCCTCTCTCGTCACGCTCGAGCTGGGCGCCGCCGCTCTCCCCGACAGGCAGGCGCTCTCGAGCTGGCTCACCGATGCCCGTGCGGCAGCTCCCGGTCCGGTGGTGGGAACCGCCGCGATCGAGGCCGTGCGCTCCGGCGCCGACGCGACGGCCGGGATCATCGTGGCCCCCGAGGAGCCGGTTCTCGCGGGCCGCGCCCCCGGGGTCTATCCGCTGCGGGCGACAGCGTCGGTCGGCGGCGACACGCTGGTGTCGACCAGCGTCGTCGTGGTCCCGGATGACACCGTGGCAACCCCCGTCGGAGTCGTCGTCCCGATCGCCGCCGCCCCGCAGGAGGCGGGCCTCCTCAGCGCCGAGGAGCTCGCGCCCCTCACCGCCGCTGACGGAGAGCTCACCGCGCAGCTCGACGCCGTGGACGGAACCGAGGCGATCCTCGCGGTCGATCCCGCGGTCGTCGCGGCCATCCGGGTTCTGGGCACTGCTGCCCCCACGACGGCCGCGGAGTGGCTCGCCCGACTCGAATCCCTCCCGAACACCCGCTTCCCGCTGCAGTTCGGCGACGCCGATCTCGCGACCCAGGTGCACGCGGGCCTGACCCCGCCCCTCCAACCGACGTCGCTGACTTCGTACATCACACCCGGCAACATCGCCGCCTCCCCCTCCCCGACGCCCACCCCGGGCGCGGATCCGGCGGTTCCCGTGCTCCCCGACCTCGCTGAACTCACGACGGTGGGCCCACATGCCGCAGCAGGCATGTACTGGCCGGGCACGGGCACGGCCGGCGCCGATGTCGTCGCGGCGCTCGGATCGGCCGGCGTGGACGGCGCCCCCTCGCTCACCCTGATCCCCTCCGCGACGACGGCCGGAGGCCAGGGCGATCGCACGGCGCGCGCGCGCGGCGCAGCAGGCGACGCCCAGCTGCTGATCTACGACAGCGCCATCTCCGACGCTCTCCGCCGCGCAGCCGATCAGCCCGACACCTCGCTGCGCGGCGCCGCCCTGACGGAGGCGACCGCGCACCTGGCCTTCGCCACCCGCGAAAGCGGAGGGCAGCCGCTGCTGGTCACTGTCGACCGCGGCACCGATCGGGAACGCGTGAGCCTGCGCACGGCCATCGTCGCCGCATCCGCCCCGGGCACATCGCCCACCGGACTTCCGCCCTTGCTGGCGGCCGACGTCGCACCGGTCACCGTCGACGAGCTGGCGCCAGACGAGGCGGCGGTCGCCGACCTGCAACAGCTTCTCTCCGACGAGGCCACCGTCGCGCAGTTCGCCACCGTGCTCGACGACCCCGCCCTGCTCACCGGTCGAGAGCGGGCCGAGATCCTGCAGCTTCTCGCCGTGGGATGGCGGGCCGACAGCGCCGCGCGCGCTGCGGCCATGGTCACACACCGCGAGCAGACCGCAGCGACCCTCGACTCCGTCGGGATCCTCCCCTCGAGCACTCTGAACCTCATCAGCTACGACGCCACGTTCGCGCCGTGGGTCCGCAACGACCTGCCGTATCCCGTCCGGGTCACGCTGGTCGCCCGCCCCGACGCTCCGCAGTTGGTGGTGGCCGAGCGCACCGAGGTCCTCGCGCCGGCCGACAGCAACACCCGCGCGGCCATCCCCGTGCAGGCGCGCATCGGCAACGGCGCCGTGACCGTCACCATGCAGCTCTACAGCCCGGCAGGCGTGGCCGTCGGCGCCGTGCAGAGCGCCGAGGTCGAGGTCCGCGCCGAGTGGGAGACGATCGGGCTCGTCATCCTCATCGTCCTGATGGTGCTCTTCGTGGGCCTCGGGATCTTCCGCACCGTCGTGAGGCGCCGCGCCCGCCGACCAGCCCCGGAGCAGGATGCGGATGTGGGCACCGATACGCCGCCCGGAGGCGGCGGATGAGCGGGCTCGGTCGCGCGAGCGTCCTCATCGGCGCCGGCACGGTCATCTCCCGGGTGACGGGGCTCTTGCGCACCGTCGTGCTCGTCGGAGCGATCGGCTCCGTCGGGAGCACCGCGGGGGACGCCTTCGCGGTGGCCAATCAGCTTCCCAACAACATCTTCGCGATCATCTCCACCGGCCTTCTCACCGCGGTGATCGTGCCGCAGATCGTGCAGGCGGCCGCGCACGCCGACGGCGGACGGGCGTTCATCTCGAAGGTTTTCACGCTGGGCACCGTGGCGCTGCTGGTGACCACGGCCGTGGCGATGGTGCTCGCCCCGTGGCTGATCGCGCTCTACACGAGCAGCTTCACGCCCGCTCAGCAGGCGCTGTCCACGGCTTTCGCCTACTGGTGTCTGCCGCAGATCTTCTTCTACGGCCTCTACGCGCTCCTCGGCGAGATCCTCAACGCCCGGCGGGTGTTCGGGCCCTTCACGTGGGCGCCGATTCTCAACAACATCGTCTCGATCATCGGTTTCGTCGCGTTCACCCTCGTCTTCGGCGGTCCGCTCGAGGAGGTCTCCCAGTGGGATCCGTCGAAGATCGCCGTTCTCGCGGGAACGGCGACGTTCGGCATCGTGACGCAGTGCGCAGTCCTCGTGCTGTTCTGGCGGCGCGCAGGGCTCCATCTGCGCCCCGACTTCCGGTGGCGAGGCGTCGGGCTGCGCCACATCGGGCGTCTCGCCGGATGGACCTTCCTCATGGTCGTGGTCGGCCAGGTCGCGGGCATCGTCCAGACGAACGTGCTGTCGGAGTCTTCGGGCGACGGGCCGTCGGTGTTCGCCTCGCAGAACGCCTGGCTGCTGTTCATGCTCCCCTACTCCATCATCGTCGTGTCCATCGGCACCCCGTACTTCACGCAGCTGAGCGAGCACGCCAGCGCCGGACGCCACTCCGCCGTCGTCTCCGACGTCGGACGCAGCATCCGGATCCTCGGGTTGTTCATCGTGGCTGCGACCGCCGCTCTCGCGGTGGCAGCCGTGCCGGCCTCTCGCATCTTCACGACGACGGCCGGCGAGGCGCTTCAGGCCGCGCCCGTCCTGCTCTGCTTCCTCGTGAGCCTTCTGCCGATGTCGGTGCTCTTCGTCGTGCAGCGCACGTTCTACGCGTACAACGACACCCGCACCCCGTTCGTGTTCACGGCAGTCCAGGGCGTGCTCGTCGCCGCCACCGCCCTCGCCGCGGGAGCAGCCGTCGGAGCGGGGCTCCTCCCCGTCGATCAGCTGGCGGCAGGCGTCGCGCTCGGCCAATCGCTCGCCATCACCGTGCAGGTGCTCCTCGCCGCGGTGCTCCTTCATCGGCGTCTGGGCAGTGTGGGGACCGCGGAGTGGCTGCCGTCGCTCGGGCGCTTCGCCCTCGCGGCGATCCCCGCCGCGGCGGCCGGGTGGGGCGTGTACCTCCTCCTCGGCGGCGACGAGGGCTGGACGACCGCCGACCGCCTCCTCGGAGCCCTCGGCGCGACGATCGTCGGAGGCGTGGTCCTCGCGGTTTATCTAGGGATCCTCGCGGTCTTCCGCGCCCCCGAGCTCACCCCCGCCATCGGCATGCTGCGCCGTTTCCTGCCGCGCCGGTGACGCCCCGCCGCCCGGAATATCCCGCGGCTACCATGGGTTTACGCCTAGGGAACAACGAAGGGGGCGCGCACGTGCGTCACGTCATCATCATCGGATCAGGCCCCGCGGGTTACACGGCCGCGATCTATGCCGCCCGGGCGAACCTCGAGCCGCTCGTCATCGCCAGCTCTGTCGAGGCCGGCGGCGAGCTCATGAACACCACCGAGGTGGAGAACTTCCCGGGGTTCCCCGAGGGCATCCAGGGACCCGACCTCATGACCCGGATGCAGGAGCAGGCGGAGAAATTCGGTGCACAGGTCGTCTACGACGACGTCGTGGGCCTCGAGCTCGACGGGCTCGTCAAGAAGGTCACGCTCGGCTCCGGCGCGTCCCACGAGGCGGAGTCGATCGTCTTCGCGACGGGATCGGCGCCGCGCAAGATCGGCATCGAGGGCGAGTCGCGCCTGTCGGGCCGGGGGGTGTCGTACTGCGCCACGTGTGACGGTTTCTTCTTCCGCGAGCGCGTCATCGCCGTGGTCGGCGGCGGCGACTCCGCCATGGAGGAGGCGACGTTCCTGACGAAGTTCGCCTCGAAGGTCTACATCATCCACCGTCGCGGTGAGCTGCGGGCGTCCAAGATCATGCAGGAGCGCGCCCTCAAGAACGACAAGATCGAGTTCGTCTGGAACAGCGAAGTCGCCGACATTCTCGGCGACGACGCGGTCACCGGCGTACAGCTGCGGTCGACCGTCGACGGCACGCTCAGCGAGCTTCCGCTCGAGGGCGTCTTCGTCGCCATCGGCTACGACCCGCGCACGCACCTCGTGCACGGAAAGCTGGATCTCACCAGCGAAGGAACGGTGTGGGTCGACGGACGCACTTCGCGCACGTCCGTCCCCGGTGTGTTCGCCGCGGGAGACGTGATCGACCCCACGTACCGACAGGCCGTGACGGCGGCCGGCAGCGGCACCGTGGCGGCACTGGACGTGGAGCACTATCTCGCCGCGATGGGCGACGCCGGAGAGCCGGCTCCGGATGCCGCGGAGATCGACGGTCTCGCCGACGCCCACGTGGTCTAGGAACAATCCCGCGCGTCCGCGCGTTGGATCAGGAAGCAAGCTTTTCCGAGGAGGAACGATATGAGCGCAAAGGTCACGACATCCCAGACCTTCGAGCAGGACGTGCTTCAGGCCGAGGGTCCCGTACTGGTGGACTTCTGGGCCGAGTGGTGCGGACCGTGTCGAATGGTCTCCCCCATCCTGGATGAGATCCAGTCGGAGCACCCCGACAAGATCACGATCATGAAGCTGAACGTCGACGAGAACCCCGACCTGGCCATGAAGTACCAGATCACCTCGATCCCCGCGATGAAGGTGTTCCACGCAGGCGAGGTCGAGACGACGATCATCGGCGCCAAGCCGAAGTTCGCGCTCGAACAGGATCTCGCCAAGTACATCGGCTGACATCCGCGCGAAGAGAACCCGGCGACCTCGGTCGCCGGGTTCTTGTGTTTTTCAGGACGCGTCGAGGCGCACGGAGACATCCCACCGGCGATGACCCTCGTCCTCGCCGAGCAGGCGCCACACCGCGCGCGTGAGCGGCGGGTAGTCGAGGGCGATCTGCCGGAGGACCCGGTAGTGCCGTGCCCGGTTGGGACGGACACCGCCGTTGCGCGCGATGTTCTCCGCCCGCAGCGTCAGGACCACCAGTTCGTCGACGCTCGGCAGGTCATCCATGAAATCCCACGGATCCTCACCGCTGAGAAGACGCTCGTGGACGAGCACCGACCGCTCGTCCGCCGCCTCTGCACGCAGCACCTCGAGACTCGCCCGCCGCTGTGGGGCGTCGTCGTGCGCGGTCATGATTCCAGCGTACGTGCCTCTCGCCTCGGGCGGGTGATTCGCACGCAACGAGGTGCGGGCCTCACCCGCCGAAGGGCTCCTCACCCAGCTCCGTGAGGATGCGATTGAGGTCCTGTACCGTAGCGAAATCGATCACGACCTGGCCTTTTCTAGCTGTGAGCGAGACCCTAACCCGCGTGTTCAACCGGTCGCCGAGCCGCTCACCCACCTCGTCCAGGTGCCCGCGACGCGTGCCCGCTTTGGGCGCGGGCCGACGAGGGCCGGCACCCTTGGCCGCGGCCTCCGCCGCGCGAACCGAGAGATCCTCGTTGACGATCTTGTCGGCGAGCCGCTGCATCTGCGTCTCATCTTCCACCGACAGGATCGCGCGGGCGTGCCCCGCGCTGAGCACACCAGCCGCCACCCGCTGCTGTACGGGAACCGGCAGGCGCAGAAGGCGGATCGTGTTGCTGATCTGCGGGCGTGAGCGGCCGATCCTCGACGCCAGCTCTTCCTGCGTGATGCCGAAGTCCTCGAGAAGCTGCTGGTACGCCGACGCCTCTTCGAGCGGGTTCAGCTGCGAACGATGCAGGTTCTCGAGCAGCGCGTCGCGGAGCAGGTGCTCGTCCGCGGTGTCGCGGACGACCGCGGGGATACTGTCGAGTCCCGCCTCGCGTGCGGCGCGCGTGCGGCGCTCGCCCATGATGAGTTCGTACTGACCATCCCCGAGGTCGCGCACCACGACGGGCTGGAGCACTCCGAACTCACGCACGCTGTGCACGAGCTCAGCAAGATCGTCGGCGTCGAAGTTGGTCCGCGGCTGCCGCGGGTTCGGGACGATTCGATGGGGATCGATGTGGACCAGTCGGGCGCCCGGCACCGCGACGAGGTCCCCCGCCTCCGCAGGGAAGGAATCGGCCGGCGTCGACGCCGCATCCGGTTCGGCAGCCCCCGGGAAGAACACGTCCACCGGACGGGCCTCGTTCTGCTCCGTCGTCGGGATCAGTGCCCCGATACCCCGCCCTAGTCCGGTCCTCTTCGCCATCAGGACTCCTTCTCGTTCGTCGCCCGTCGAATGATCTCGATGGCTGCCTCGCGGTACGCGATGGCGCCCGCCGAATTTCCGTCGTACGCGATGACCGTCTGGCCGAAGCTCGGGGCCTCCGACACGCGCACCGACCGCGGGATCACGGTGTCCAGCACCTCCCGGGGAAAGTGCGAACGCACCTCCTCCGCCACCTGCTGCGCAAGCCGCGTACGCCCGTCGTACATGGTCAGCATGATCGTCGAGACATGCAACTGCGGATTCAGATGGCGCTGGATCATCCGCACGCTTCCGAGGAGCTGGCTCAATCCCTCCAGTGCGTAGTACTCGCACTGAATAGGGATGAGCACCTCCTGCGCGGCCGTGAAGGCATTGATCGTCAAGAGGCCCAACGACGGTGGGCAGTCGATCAGCACGAAATCCATCCACTGACCGTCGTCAGCAAGGTAGTGCTCGAGGGCGGTGCGCAAACGATGCTCCCGCGCCACTTGCGAGACGAGCTCGATCTCCGCACCCGCCAGGTGGATCGTGCTGGGAGCGCAGAACAGGTTGGATGACTCGGGACTCTGCTGCACGATGTCGGCGAGGGGGAACTCGTCGATGAGCACGTCGTAGACGCTCGGCGTGTCAGCCGTGTGCGGAACGCCCAGAGCCGTCGACGCGTTGCCCTGCGGATCCAGGTCTATGACGAGAACGCGAGCTCCGACGGACGCGAGCGCGGCAGCGATGTTGACGGCGGACGTCGTCTTTCCGACACCGCCCTTCTGGTTCGACACCGTGAGGACACGGGTCGTTCCCGACAGAGAGACCTCCACGGCTTCCAGTGCACGGCGGCGAGCGGAGAGATCCGCGAGTTCACGGGCGATGGGGGAATCGAACGTCACACCAGACCCGGAGTCGTCGGATTGTTTCACGTGAAACGTACTCCTTCGCCGTTCGGGCCACGGACTCCCCAGTCTATCGCCGTGCGCCGACCTCGCCCGACTTCCTCCACACTGCGCAGCCGTCATCGGCCTTCGCATCCACGCCCAGGATGTTTCACGTGAAACGTCACCACGCCGCTGAGTGCGCCGACACCACTACTCGTCGCGTACGATGCGGGCCGCACGACGCCGCGATTCCTGGACCGCCGATGTTTCACGTGAAACATCGGCGGTGAGAGCGGACGGGCAAGCGCGGGCGACGCCACACCGCCACCCGATGCCTTAAGCGCGGACGCTGGCGCGAATCACCCGTGCCGGCTCGTCGAGGAGGTTTTCGCCGATCATCTCGACACGCACATTCGACAGGCGGTGCGCGCGGATCTGCTTGGCAGCGGCTTCGATCTCGTTGTGCGCGTTCGCGCCCTTGAGAAGGATCAGCTCACCACCGTCCTTCACGAGCGGTGCGGTGAATGGCAGGAGCGTGCGCAGTGCGCTGACCGCGCGAGCGGTCACCGCGTCGACCGTGCCCGAGCCCGACCACTCCTCACCACGCGAGCGGACGATCTCCACGTTCGACAAGCCGAGCTCATTCTTCTGCTCGTGCAGCCACCTGGTCCGTCGCTCCATCGGCTCGATGAGAACCCACTCCACGTCCGGGCGCGCGATCGCCAACACCAACCCGGGCAACCCCGCCCCCGAGCCGACATCCGCGACGCGCCCGGAGAAGAGGGGTGCGGTCACCGCACTGTTCAGAATATGGCGCGTCCATATGCGGGACGGCTCGAGCGGACCGATGAGTCCACGCTCTTCGCCCTGAGCGGCCAGGGCAGCCGTGAATGACCGCGCGACGGCGATGCGGTCACCGAAGATCTCGGCGGCGACAGCCGGTTCCGACTCGACGTTCGTCACCGTTTCACGTGAAACATCACGCCCGGCGGAGCACGGTGTGACGATCAGCGCCCTCACCGTACGACTCCGACACGAGGCCGCGCTCGGCCGCGATGTCGTGGATGAGCTTGCGCTCGTAGCTCGACATCGGTGGGAGCGACGCCTGCGAGGCACCGTCATCGAGCCTCGTCGCAGCGCGATCGACGAGGTCGGCCAACTCGCGCTGTCGAACCGAACGTGATCCACCGACGTCGAGGATCAGCCGCGAGAAGTGCCCGGTCTTCGTCTGGACAGCGAGACGCGTGAGCTCTTGCAAGGCCTGGACGGTATCGGGCTCCGACAGCCGCGACAACGAACTCGCGGCATCCGCCTCAACTGAGACGTATGCCCGTCCGCTGCGTACGTCGAGCGCCAGGTCGCCGTCGATGTCTGCGATGTCCAGCAGCTCCTCGAGATAGTCCGCGGCGATGTCACCCTCCTGCTCGAGCTGCTCAGCGGATGCGGTCGCATCGAGCGCGGGCGCGACGTCGGTGGGATCAGCGGTCATGACAGTCCTTCGTTCTCAGGAGGATACGGGGGAGTCGGGCGTCGCGCCGCCGGACTGTGCACCGGCCGTTCCGTCCGGACGCTTCGTGCCCTGCTTCTTGGCGCGCTGCTTGCTCACAGGCTGCTGCCGCTTCGGCTGGGCGGCGCGAGCGCGTTCGGCCTCGTCCAGCAGGCGCTGCTGCTCGGCCTGGTACTTCTCCATGGAGATGACCTTGCCCTGTGCATCGAGTGCCTTGCCCTTGCGTGCGAGACGCTCCTCGCGCGCCTTGGCGGCATCCGATCCCGGGGTCGGCATCTCCCGGATGACGACGAACTGCTGAACCATCGTCCACAGGTTGCTCACGAACCAGTAGATGACCACACCGAGCGGGAAGAAGACACCGGAGAAGATGAAGGCGAGCGGCAGGATGTAGAGCATGATGCGCTGCATCTGGTAGGCCTGGCCGGTCTTGGCCTCGGGGGAGAGGTTCTTCGAGATGATCTGCAGCTGAGTGAAGAACTGCGAGCCGATCATGAGGACAACGAGAACGACGAGGATGATGACGGCGGTGGTGTTGCCGGTCTCGAAGGCGTTGATGAGGGTCTCATGGAGCGACGCGACCCCGAACAGCTTGGCGTCGTAGAACTCCTGGGTGAGCTCGGCGTCCAGCAGACCGACACCGCCCGTGTTCGCCCCCGCGTGCTTGGCGACATCGTTCAGCACGCTGAACAACGCGAAGAAGATCGGCATCTGGACGAGGAGGGGCAGGCAGCTAGAAACAGGTGTCGTTCCGTGCTTCTTGTACAGCGCCATTGTCTCGCGACTCATCGCCTCGCGAGAGAGCTGGTCCTTCTTGCCGCGGTATTTCTCCTGAACTTTCCGCAGTTCAGGGGCGATTTCCATCATCTTCCGCTGGCTCTTGATCTGCCGGACGAAGAGCGGGATCAGCGCCGATCGGACCACGATCACCAGGCCGATGATCGACAGCACCCATGTGATGCCCTCCGCGGCCGGCAAGCCGATGAAGGTGAACAACGCGTGCCAGGCGACCAGCACGGCCTCGACCGCCCATTTGAGCGGCCAGAGGACGATTCCAATGAGATCCGGCACGGATCAGTCCTTTCCAGGGGGCACGACGAAACCGTGCGGGGTGAGCTCGTAACGAAAGTCGCGGTGCGGTTTCACATCATCGATGCCGCCCTGTGCCCAGGGGTGGCAGCGCGCCAGCCGGGCCGCGGCCAATGCCGAGCCCTTGACGAGTCCGTGCTGCTGCACAGCGCCGACCGCATAGGCCGAGCACGACGGATAGTACTTGCACACGTCGCCGTAAACATGGGAGATCGTTGCGCGGTAGCCGTGAAGGAGCGCCAGGCCGAGGTTCCGAGGGACGAGCGGCAGAGACGCCAGCACGCCGGACGGCTCGAAGCGACCGTCTCCGACGAAGGCGACGGGGAGCGTGGCGCTGCTCATGCGGCCGCCTTCCGCCGCAGGCACCGCACGACCTCGTCGCGCAGCATCCCGAAATCCGCGGAGGCCGCACTCGGCAGCGCCCGAATGACGACGTCGGCACCGGGTCGCACGTCCGACAGTGCCGCTGCGCATACCGCCTTCAACCGGCGGCGCACCGTGTTGCGAATGACGGCGGAGCCGACCTGCCGACTCACGATGAAGCCGAACCGAGCGTGCGCGGACTCACCGTCTCCGACGTAGGTCACCGTGTGCGCTGCGGCACACCGCGATCCCCGCCGGACGACGGCCTTGTAGTCCGATCCGCGGGTGAGTCGGTTCGGCTTCGCGAGCACCGCTCGGTCAGGCGGACAGCTCGGTGCGCCCCTTGGCGCGACGAGCGGAGAGGATCGAACGGCCGGCGCGGGTGCGCATACGGGCACGGAAGCCGTGCTTCTTGGCACGACGACGGTTGTTCGGCTGGAACGTACGCTTGCTCATGAGGTCACTTCCGGAAGAGGGATCCCCGGGAGATCAGGGCCGGGGACGGGTTTCGAGGGACTGCCGTGATGGCATAAGTCAACCGACTAAGGCTACGTCGTGACGGGGGAGAACTCAAACCGTCGCGCGTGCAGGCGCACATTATCCCCAAGCGACGCCGAGGTCCGCGACGAGACACGCGGCCCGGATCTACAGTGGGGTTTGCTTCTCCGCACGCTCGCTGACTAGCGTGTCCACGTCAGTTATCCACAGGCTCGGGGCAACGTCGCGTCGCGTCGGATTCGCACCATCCACACCCAGGGGGACCATGTCGCCGAACGATGACCCCGACGTCCCCATCTGGCCCGCCGTTCTCGAGCAGCTCCTGCAGGACGACCGCGTGACGCCGCAGCTGCAGGGTTTCCTCAACCTGGTCGTCCCCAGTGGCGTGTATGCGGGCGTGCTCTACCTCGACGTACCCAATGACCTCACCGCGGCGCAGATCAACAAGCGCTTGCGCGCCCCGCTCATGGAGGCGCTCACGCGGGTGGATACTCCCGAGCCGGCCAGCAGCTTCCGCGTCGCGGTCAACCCCGATCTCATCGACGCGCACCTCACTGCGCCATTGACCGTGCAGAGCACGAGTGCTGCCGCGACGCAGGTCTCGCGCCCGGCGCCGGATGACGCCGGCGAAGCCGCGTCGCCAGCGTCGCGCAGCGACACCCGACTCAACCCGAAGTACACCTTCGACAACTTCGTCATCGGTCAGTCCAACCGGTTCGCCCATGCTGCGGCCGTCGCCGTCGCCGAAGCACCCGCCAAGGCCTACAACCCGCTGTTCATCTACGGGGACTCCGGGCTCGGCAAGACGCACCTGCTGCACGCCATCGGCGACTACGCCGTCAGCATGTACGCGGGCATCCGGGTGCGTTACGTCTCGAGCGAAGAGTTCACCAACGATTTCATCAACTCGATCGTCAACAACCGCGGCTCCGCCTTCCAGGCCCGATATCGCGACGTCGACATCCTCCTCATCGACGACATCCAGTTCCTCCAGGGGCGCGCCGAGACCCAGGAAGCGTTCTTCCACACCTTCAACACGCTTCACGATCACGACAAGCAGGTCGTGATCACGAGCGATGTTCCGCCCAAACACCTCACCGGCTTCGAGGACCGCATGCGCAGTCGCTTCGAGTGGGGCCTCATCACCGACGTGCAGGCGCCCGACCTCGAGACCCGCATCGCGATCCTCCGCAAGAAGGCGCAGAGCGAGCGACTTCAGATCCCCGACGAGGTGCTCGAGTACATCGCGACCGTGGTGTCGTCGAACATCCGTGAGCTCGAGGGCGCTCTCATCCGCGTATCGGCCTTCGCCAGCCTCAATCGCTCGAACCTCGACATGTCGCTCGCCCAGACGGTGCTGCGCGACATCGTCGACCAGGACGATGCGAATGTCGTCTCGCCGACCGACATCATCACGGCGACCGCGCAGTACTTCAAGCTGTCGGTCGACGACCTCTACGGGTCGAGCCGCTCGCAGGCGGTGGCCACGGCCCGTCAGATCGCCATGTACCTATGCCGCGAGCGGACGAGCCTTTCTCTCCCCAAGATCGGCCAGCTCTTCGGCAACCGCGACCACACCACGGTGATGTACGCGTACAAGAAGATCAGCGACCTCATGAAGGAGCGCCGGTCCATCTACAACCAGGTCTCCGAGATCACCACGCAGCTGGGCCGTTCACGCTGAGTGCGCCCGACGCGCCCGGTGTCGACGTCGTCTTGACACCGCTGCTCCACTGACCCCAAAATACGTTTCCCACAGTGTGGAAAACCTGTGGATAACCGTGGACGACACGCCCAGCGAATGTGAGTGGATCCATTCACGCCTGTGGAATCGGAGGAGCGCGGCCGCCGCGCTCCTCCTCCGTCTCCACGGGCTCTCCGCATCCGCCACACATCTCACACGCGTGTAGTTCCCATGTCCGCGCAGGCATGTCTCGCGTTGTCCACAGTTTCCACAGGCGTTAACAAGATGAAGATATTTACCTGGAAGAAAACGATCCGATCACCTTTGCAGGGCGGGGTGGACTTCCAAAGCGCGTCGGCACGGGCACTAGCATGAGTACGCCAGACCAGACGTCGAGGGAGCACCCGTGAAGTTTCACGTCAATCGCGATGTGTTCAGCGAAGCCGTGTCGTTCGTCGTCAAGCTCCTCCCGCAGCGCAACCCGCAGCCGATCCTGGCCGGCGTTCTCATCGAGGCATCCGAAGATGGTCTCTCTCTCGCCGCCTTCGACTACGAAGCCTCCGCGCGCACCACGATCGAGGCCACGGTGGACGAGCCCGGGACGATCCTCGTCCACGGCCGTCTGCTGTCCGAGATCGCCAGCCGGCTTCCGAACGCGCCCATCCAGATCGCCGTCGACGACGATGGTGGCATCCTCCTCACCTGCGGATCGGCCCGGTTCACCCTCGCGTCGATGCCGGTTCAGGAATATCCCGCGATCCCCGAGGTCTCCGGCCGATCCGGCCTCGTTCCCGCGGAGGATTTCGCCACGGCGATCGCACAGGTGGCGTTCGCGGCGTCGCGCGACGATGTGACACCGGTTCTCACGGGCGTCCAGCTGGAGGTCACCGGCACCAGCCTCAGTCTCGTCGCCACCGACCGCTACCGCGTGGCGCTGCGCGAGATCCCGTGGGATGGGGGCGCTGCACCCGCCGATGAGCCGATCACCGCTCTGGTCCCGGCACGCACGCTCCAGGAGGTCGGGAAGACCTTCGCCCACGGGGGCGACATCGCGATCGCGTTCTCCGGGTCGGGCGACCGCGAGATCATCGCCTTCACCGCCGGCAACAAGACCGTGACCTCGCTGCTCATCAAGGGCAACTTCCCGCCGGTACGTCGCCTCTTCCCCGCGCAGACCGAGCATCACGCCGTCGTGAACACGGCCGAGCTGGCCGAGGCCGTCCGACGCGTATCCCTCGTTCTCGACCGCTCGGCGCCGCTGCGGTTCACCTTCTCGTCGGAGGGCGTGTCGATGGATGCCTCGGGGACCGAGCAGGCCCGCGCGACCGAGTCGGTCGACGCGACGCTCCTGGGTGACGACGTGACCCTGGGGCTGAACCCGCAGTACCTGCTGGAATCCCTCGGCGCCGTTCGCAGCGAGTTCACCCGGGTCACCTTCACCTCCAGTGAGAACGCCAACAAGCTGAGCCCCGTCCTGGTCACGCCGCAGACATCCGTCGACAAGGGTGGCGACGGCTCCTTCAAGTACCTGCTCCAGCCGAACCTCCTCCTTCGCTGACCACCAGAGGAAGCGTCGGGGGCCGCGGGTAGGCTGACGCGGTGATCGTGGAACAGCTCGGGCTCGTCGACTTCCGCAATTACGCGGCCGCCGATGTCTCGCTCGTTGCCGGTCCGAACGTGTTCGTCGGTCGCAACGGACAGGGCAAGACGAATCTCGTCGAGGCGATCGCCTACCTCGCCACCCTCGGCTCGCACCGGGTGTCGGCCGATGCGCCGATGGTGCGTGACGGTGCAGACGCCGCCGTGGTCCGGGCCCGGCTGGCCCACGGCGAGCGGCACGTGCTCCTCGAGCTGCAGCTCAACCGCTCCGGCTCCAACAAGGCGCGCGTCAACGGCGCGGCCGTGCGCACCGCTGAGCTGCCGCGTTATGCGCAGGTCGTGTTGTTCGCCCCCGAAGACCTGCAGATCGTGCGCGGCGACCCCTCTTCCCGGAGACGGTTCGCCGACTCGCTCCTCATTCAGCGCTCGCCGCGGATGGCGGGTGTCCTCGCCGACTACGACCGGGTGCTCCGGCAGCGCACAGCGCTTCTGAAGTCGGCCAGGGCGCGCGGAGTCCGTGGCGACGCGCTGTCGACCCTCGATGTGTGGGATGACAAGCTCGTCTCCCTCGGCACCGAGGTCATCCAGGCGCGGCTGGCTCTGGCGAACGATCTGTCGGCACCCGTCGCGAGCGCGTACTCGGCGATCGCTGGCGCCGACCACGAACCTCGCCTGGAGTGGGCGCTGTCGGTGAGGGGAGGCGATCCGGAGGAGGACGAGTCGGATGCGTCCGACATCGACGGATCCTCGTCGATCGCCGACCAGTTCCGAACCGCGCTCGCGGCTCGACGCGTTGCAGAGCTCGATCGCGGGCTGACCCTCGTCGGGCCGCACCGGGACGATCTCGTCCTGCGTGTGCGCGGTCTGCCGGTGAAGGGGTACGCCTCCCACGGCGAGTCGTGGTCCGTGGCACTGTCGCTCCGGCTCGCCTCGGCCGAGCTCCTCCGCGCCGAATCGCAACTGGGCGACCCGGTCCTCATCCTCGACGACGTGTTCGCCGAACTCGACGCCGGGCGCCGCTCCCGCCTGGCAGACGTCGCAGCCGGATACGAGCAGGTCATCGTGACCTCCGCGGTCGAAGAAGACGTTCCCGACGGGTTGCGGGCCCGAGTCGTCCGCGTGGAGGCCGGCCGCATCGTCGGAGGTGCGGATGAGTGAGCCGGCCGGCGGCACGGAGATGCCGGAGACGCTCGTCACGTACCTTCGCCTTCGGGGCCTGGAGCCGTCGAAGTTCCGGCGACGCCGCGCGCGGTCGACCGCGTCCGATGAGAACCAGCCCTTCACGGCGGGCCGCGACCCGTCCGGTCTCGGCGACGTGCTCGACCGGCTCACGCGCGACGCGGGGTGGGGACCGCAGCTCTCGCGCGCCGACCTGGCGCGCACGTGGGAAGACGTCGCCGGGGGCGAGACGGCGAAGCACACCCGGCCGGTGGCGCTGGATGCCGGATTGCTCACCGTGCAGGCCGACTCGACGGCGTGGGCGAAGCAGCTTCAGCTGATGCGCGCCCAGGTGCTGTCGGAGATCATCCGGCGCTTCCCCGAGGCAGGGGTGGAGTCCATCCGATTTATCGGACCCGACGTCCCCTCCTGGAAATGGGGCCCGAGAGCCATTCCAGGGCGTGGTCCGCGCGATACCTACGGCTGAGACACGTTCTGTGGTCCACCGCCAATTTTCAACGCGCCACAGGGGCGTACAGGCCCCGTTGGAGGCTGTCGTTCGGTAGACTGGAAGCAATCCTTTCGACCGATGTGGAGCGCACGAAACCTATGACGTCCGTGAACCCCGACAGCGTTCCCGAGGAACCGACTTCCGCTCCCTCCCACAAGGTTTCGAACGACTACGGGGCCGACGCCATCCAGGTGCTCGAGGGCCTGGAGGCCGTCCGCAAGCGGCCGGGCATGTACATCGGCTCCACCGGTGAGCGCGGTCTGCACCACCTCGTCTACGAGATCGTCGACAACTCCGTCGACGAGGCGCTCGCGGGACACTGCGACACCATCCAGGTGACGATCCTCGAGGACGGCGCCGTGCGTGTCATCGACAACGGCCGCGGCATCCCCGTGGGGATGCACCGCACCGAAGGCAAGTCCACCGTCGAGGTCGTGCTCACCGTGCTGCACGCCGGCGGCAAGTTCGGCGGCGGCGGGTATGCCGTGTCCGGTGGTCTCCACGGCGTCGGCTCCTCGGTCGTGAACGCCCTGTCATCGCGACTCGAGGTCGAGGTCAAGCGCGAAGGTCACGTCTGGCGTCAGTCGTATCGCAACGGCGGCGTGCCCCAGGCGCCCCTGGCACAGGGCGAGGCGACGGATGACACCGGCACCACGATCACGTTCTGGCCGGACGAAGACATCTTCGACACGGTGGACTTCGACTACGAGACGCTGCGCACCCGCTTCCAGCAGATGGCGTTCCTCAACAAGGGTCTGCGCATCGACCTGCGCGACGAGCGCCCGCAGGCGATCTCGGTCGAGGCGGGCGAAGACGGGAAGGAGACGCCGCACCATCCGCGCGACAGCTTCCTGTACGAGCGCGGCCTCGTCGACTACGTCGAGTACCTCAACAAGGTGCGCCGATCGGATGTCGTCAATGACGAGATCATCGATTTCGAATCCGAAGACACCGACCGCCACATCGCGCTCGAGATGGCGATGCAGTGGACGACGAGCTACAGCGAGAACGTCTTCACCTTCGCCAACACCATCAACACGCATGAGGGCGGAACGCACGAGGAAGGTTTCCGTGCTGCGCTGACGACCCTGGTGAACCGTTACGCTCGCGCGAACAACCTCCTCAAGGACAAGGATGACAACCTCACGGGCGAGGATGTGCGCGAGGGACTGACGGCGGTGCTCTCGGTGAAGCTGTCGGAGCCGCAGTTCGAAGGCCAAACGAAGACCAAGCTCGGGAACACCGAGGCGAAGGCGTTCGTGCAGAAGGTCGTCGGGGATCAGCTCGGCGACTGGTTCGACCGCAACCCGGTGCAGGCCAAGAACGTCATCCGCAAGGCGATCGACGCCGCGAGTGCCCGGATGGCGGCGCGCAAGGCCCGGGAGACCGCCCGCCGCAAGAGCGTGTTCGAGTCGGCGGCGATGCCCGACAAGCTCAAGGACTGCACGAGCAAGGACCCCTCGATCAGCGAGATCTTCCTCGTGGAGGGTGACTCGGCCGGCGGCTCGGCCGTGCAGGGTCGCGACCCGCACACGCAGGCGATCCTCGCGCTGCGCGGCAAGATCCTCAACGTCGAGCGGGCGCGGCTGGACCGGGCGCTGGGCAACAAGGAAGTGCAGGCGATGATCCAGGCCTTCGGCACGGGCATCGGCGAGGACTTCGACATCGGCAAGGCCCGCTATCACAAGATCGTCCTGATGGCGGATGCGGACGTGGATGGCCAGCACATCACGACGCTGCTGCTGACGCTGCTGTTCCGCTACATGCGCGGACTGATCGAGGCCGGCTTCGTCTACCTCGCCCAGCCGCCGCTGTACCGGCTGAAGTGGTCGAACTCGGCTCACGAGTATGCGTACAGCGACCGCGAGCGCGATGCGCTGCTGCTTGCCGGACAGGCCGAGGGGAAGCGCATCCCGAAGGACAACGGCATCCAGCGGTACAAGGGTCTCGGCGAGATGAACGACCACGAACTGTGGGAGACCACGATGGACCCGCAGACGCGAACCCTTCGTCAGGTGACGATCGACGACGCGGCATCGGCCGACGAGATCTTCTCGATCCTCATGGGCGAAGACGTGGAGTCACGGCGCGGATTCATCCAGCGCAACGCCAAGGACGTCCGCTTCCTCGACATCTGATGCTTCGTCTCGGCGGCATCCCCGCCTCGCTCAGCAACCGGTCCCTGAGCGAGCCGAGCGAGACGAAGGGCCGACAGAAGGTAAGAAGACATGGCTGACGAAGAGCGCCCCGACTCTCCTCCCGCGCACGACCACGGCAAGATCGACCAGGTCGACCTGCAGCTGGAGATGCAGCGCAGCTACCTCGACTACGCGATGAGCGTGATCGTCGGGCGCGCCCTCCCCGACGTGCGCGACGGCCTGAAGCCCGTGCACCGCCGTGTGATCTACGGCATGTACGACGGCGGGTTCCGCCCCGACAAGTCGTTCTCCAAGTGCGCACGTGTCGTGGGCGAGGTCATGGGGCATTACCACCCGCACGGCGACGCCCCCATCTACGACGCCCTCGTCCGCCTCGTCCAGCCGTGGTCGCTGCGGTATCCGCTGGCCCTCGGACAGGGGAACTTCGGCTCCCCCGGCAATCAGGGCGCTGCCGCCCCGCGGTACACCGAGACGAAGATGGCTCCGCTCGCGCTCGAGATGGTGCGCGACATCGAAGAGGAGACCGTCGACTTCCAGGACAACTACGACGGGCAGACCCAGGAGCCGGTCGTTCTGCCGGCTCGATTCCCGAACCTCCTCGTCAACGGCTCGGTGGGTATCGCCGTCGGCATGGCCACGAACATCCCGCCCCACAACCTCCGCGAGGTCGCCTCCGGGGCCCTATGGGCCCTGGACCACCCGGATGCCTCCCGCGAAGAGCTGCTCGAGGCTCTCATGGAGCGCATCCCCGGGCCGGACTTCCCCACCGCCGCGCAGATCCTGGGGACGCGCGGGATCAAAGAGGCCTACCGCACCGGGCGCGGCTCCATCACGATGCGCGCTGTCGTCAACGTGGAGGAGATCCAGGGCCGCACGTGCCTCGTGATCACGGAACTCCCGTATCAGGTGAACCCCGACAACGTCGCGGTGAAGATCGGCGACCTCGCTCGCGACGGCAAGATCACCGGCATCGCCGACATCCGTGACGAGACGTCCGGTCGCACCGGCCAGCGCCTGGTCATCGTGCTCAAGCGCGATGCCGTGGCGAAGGTCGTGCTCAACAACCTGTACAAGCACACCCAGCTGCAGGAGAACTTCGGCGCGAACATGCTCGCGATCGTCGACGGGGTGCCGCGCACGCTGCCGCTGGACGGATTCATCTCGCTATGGATCGAGCACCAGGTCGAAGTCATCGTCCGGCGCACGCGGTATCGCCTGCGCAAGGCCGAGGAGCGCATGCACATCCTGCGCGGGTATCTCAAGGCGCTCGACGCGCTCGACGAGGTCATCTCCCTGATCCGCCGCTCGCCCACCGTGCAGGAGGCCAGTGCCGGCCTGCAGGAGCTGCTGAAGATCGATGACATCCAGGCGGCGGCGATCCTCGACATGCAGCTGCGACGTCTGGCTGCGCTCGAGCGCCAGAAGATCATCGACGAGGCGACCGAGCTCGAGGCCCGCATCGCTGACTACAACGACATCCTCGCCGACGCGATACGCCAGCGCCGCATCATCCGCGAAGAGCTGACGGCCGTCGTCGACAAGTTCGGCGACGACCGCCGCACCGAGATCGTCCCGGGCTACGACGGCGATATGAGCGTGGAAGACCTCATCCCCGAAGAGGAGATGGTGCTCACCGTCACCCGCGACGGCTACATCAAACGCACCCGCAGTGACAACTACCGGTCGCAGCACCGCGGCGGCCGCGGCGTGAAGGGCGCGCAGCTTCGGGCGGATGACGTGGTGGAGCACTTCTTCGTCACCACGACGCACCACTGGCTGCTGTTCTTCACGAACAAGGGCCGCGTGTATCGCGCGAAGACGTACGAGGTGCCGGAGGCCGGGCGCGACGCCAAGGGTCAGCACGTCGCGAACCTTCTCGCGCTGCAGCCGGATGAGGAGATCGCCCAGATCCTCGACATCCGCGACTACGAGGTGGCGACGTATCTCACGCTCGCCACGCGCGGGGGCCTGGTGAAGAAGACCCGCCTGTCCGAGTACGACACCAACCGCCAGGGCGGCGTCATCGCGATCAAGCTCCGTGACGGCGACGAGCTCGTCAGCGCGCTCCTCGTCAACGACGGCGACGACATCATGCTGATCAGTCGGCACGGGATGTCGCTGCGGTTCACCGCCACCGACGACTCGCTTCGCCCGATGGGCCGGGCGACGGAGGGCGTGAAGGGCATGTCGTTCCGCGGCGATGACAGTCTCCTGTCGGCATCGGTCGTCAACGGCGCCGGATACGTCTTCGTCGTGACCGAGGGAGGGTACGCCAAGCGCACCGCGGTGGACCAGTACCGCGGCCAGAGTCGTGGTGGACTGGGCATCAAGGTGGCCCGTTTGAGCGACGATCGGGGCGACTTGGCGGGCGGTCTCATCGTCTCGGAGGAGGACGAGGTCCTTGTGGTTCTTGCCAGCGGCAAGGTGGTACGCTCCTCCGTGGCCGAGGTGCCTGCCAAGGGCCGCGACACCATGGGGGTCGTTTTCGCCCGCGCGGGAGACGACGATCGCATCATCGCGATCGCTCGAAACGGCGAGCGGGGCCTGACCGAAACGGCCGAGGTAGCCGACATCGCGGTGGACGCAGCGGCTACACCCGCCGCCGCCGACACCCCCGAGGAGAGTACTGACGCATGAGCACGGTAGCCGACAAGCTGGCGAAGAAATCGACGTCGAAGACCAGCTCGAAGCAGGTCCGCCTGCGTCTGGTGTATGTCGACTTCTGGTCGGCCGTGAAGCTCTCCTTCCTGGCCGCGGTCGCTCTCGCGATCGTGACAGTCGTCTCGTTCTTCCTCGTCTTCATGGTCGTGCAGACGACGGGGCTGATCGACCGCGTGGACGAGTTCTTCACCAGTTTCTCCGACGGTGGGGTCTCGATCCGCGCCTTCGTGGATCTCCCCCAGGTCATGGCCTTCGCCGCGATCGTCGCCATCCTGAACCTCATCGTGGTGACCGTGCTGGGCGCCGTCATCGCGGGGATCTACAATCTCGCCGTGAAGGTCACCGGGGGCCTGCTGGTGGGCTTCACCTCCAACTGACCGATTCGGAAAAAGCCCGCGTGTCGGGTAAAGTCTTCGAGGTTGACGACCGTGTCGTCGACCGAGATGCGGGGCTATAGCTCAGGCGGTTAGAGCGCTTCACTGATAATGAAGAGGTCCCAGGTTCAAGTCCTGGTAGCCCCACTTTCCGCCTCGGGGGCCTTAGCTCAGTTGGTAGAGCGCCTGCTTTGCAAGCAGGATGTCAGGAGTTCGAATCTCCTAGGCTCCACTCCCTCTTCCCTCCGTCTTGTCCGCGGCCGAGATCTCGGCGAACGCGGCGCGAACCTGCTCTCGCAGCCAGGAGTGCGCCGGGTCGGAGTCATAGCGCCGGTGCCAGTTGCAGTTGATGTGCATGGCCGGATACTCGACCGGCAGCGGTCGAGTCGTCAGTCCGAAGGCCTCGACGAGCGGTCGACTGGCGATGTCCGTGAGCGTCACCAGGACGTCGCTGTGACTGGCGGCGGACAGTCCTGCCGCCGCTGTCGCCACCGTCGCGACGACCCGCCGGCGCAGACCCTGGGCGGCGAGAAGCTCGTCGATGGGAGCGGCGAGGCGACCGCGGCGGGAGATGACCACGTGACTCTGCGCCGCATACGTCTCGAGGTCGAGCTTCCGCGCGCACGGGTGATCGCGGCGCATGGTCACGACGAGACGGTCCTCACCGAGGGTCTCGGTCCGCAGGACCGGGAGATCGGGAAGGTTCGCCGAGAGCTCGATATCGACCCTCCCCAGCCGCAGGTCGTCCGTGTCGCGTGAGGTCTCGGTGAGCACGCGCAGCTGCACGCCCGGGGCCTGCGCCTGGACACGGCGGATCAGCGACGGCACCAACGATGTCGCAATGGTGTCGTGGCACTGGATGGTGAACGTGCGCTCGAGGAGGGCCATGTCGAGCTCCAGGTCGGGCTTCAGCACGTCGCGCGCCTGACGGACCAGATCGCGAACGTGCTCCCTGATCGATATCGCGTACGGTGTCGGGATCATCACGCGCCCCGAGCGGACCAGGATGTCGTCGCCTGTCAACCGCCGTAGACGGCCGAGCGCCCGGCTGACCGCCGGCGACGAGAGCCGGAGGCGCTCGGCGGCACCCATCACGCTGCCCTCCTCGAGGAGGGCGTCGAGCGTCGTGAGCAGGTTCAAGTCGAGTTGCATGCGCGTCATCGTACTCCGGACGAAAGTGCAGCCCGCGGCATCCTGGACCGAGGAAGACCTCGTCGTTGATTGCGTCAGGGTTAATCCATGGCTAACAAGATTGCACTGTCCATCTCCGAAGATCTCGCCTAGCGTGGCGGATGCGGGCCCGCCTCCGGTGGCGGAGCCCGGGGGATGAGGACATATGAGCGACGTCAGCCCGGCCGACTGGGTCGGTATCGCCGGTGTGGTCGCGAGTCTCGCTCATGCGCAGGACGACCAGGACTGGCGCCGTTTCCGGGACCTCTTCGCCGAGGAGATGACACTGGATCAGTCGGCGAAGATCGACGAGGCTGCCATCCGCCTGACGGCGGATGAGCTGACCGCGAAGGCGCGCGAGACCTTGGAGGGGTTCGCCGTCACGCACCACGCACCCTCGGTCCCGCTGATCGAGGTCCACGGGAACGTCGCGCGCTGCCGGACGCACATGGTCGCCTACCACCACCTCCCGCGAGACGGTGTGGACTACTGCACCATGCGCGGCTACTGGGACCTCGAGCTGATCAGGTCTGCCGATGGCTGGTCGATCCGCCGCTGGGCCGTGGTCCGCACGGCGCCCTGGGAGGGTGACCCCGACCTCTACCGCGTCGCCAGAGAGAGGGAACATCGTGTGGCTTGAGGTTCGCAGAGAGACCGCTCCGTCCGGCCGCGGCCCGGAGCTGGCGCGCTGGATGGTGGAGACGGTCATTCCCCTCCATCAGGCGGGCGGGATGACCGTCGTGGGTTCGTTCGTCGATGCCGACGACGAGGACGCGTTCGTCTGGATCCGCCGGTTCGACGACGAGGAGGAACGAGCGGCCGTCGTGGAGCGCGTCCACCGCGACCCGGCCTTCAAGGCGACCGTCGCGATCCCGGCGAAGGAACTCATGGCCGCAGAAGCGGTGACGGTGCGGCTCGTACCGACTGCCGGCTCCGGAATGGCGTGACGGCGTCGGAAGCGCCGATGGCAACTGTCGTGACTCTCAAGAGCAGGAGGTAACCGGTGCGTGCAATCGTGGCAGGCGGCGGAATCGTCGGATTGGTCAGCGCCATCGCGCTGCGGAAGCAAGGGATCGAGGCAGTGGTCTGCGAGCAGGCGCCGGAGATCCGCGCCGCGGGCGCGGGCCTGGGGCTCTGGGCGAACGCCCTCGCGGTCTTCGACGAGTTGGGGATCGGCGACGACGTGCGAGAGATCGGTCGCCCGGCCGAGATGCGTTTCCGGGGGCCGGCGGGGCAGGTGATCACGACACCCGGCTTCGACGACGAGTTCCACCAGTACGTGCTGGTGCATCGGGCGAAGCTGAACGATCTGCTGGCCGAGGCGGTCGGGCAGGAGAACATCCGCCTCAACGCACGTGTCGTCGGCTTCGATGAGACCCCGTCGGGCGTGGACGTGCATCTCGAAGACGGCACCGCGCTCACGGGGGATGTCCTCATCGGCGCCGACGGGGCCTACTCCGTCATCCGCTCCCTTCTCCTTCCCGGGAGCGACGCGGTCGAGCACGAGGGTCACCTCGCCTGGCGTGCGGTCATCGCGCCGCCCGAAGGGGTGACCGTCGAGCGCGGCGTGATCGTCGTCGGACACGAGCGCACCCGCGGCGGCTACGTGCCCACCGCCGACGGCACCGTGTACTGGCTGGTCAACCAGTTCGAGTCGGGAGAGCTCATCGGCTCCGTGAAGGAGCAGGCTCTGCAGCGCGCCGCACATATGGACACCGAGGGGTGGAACCCCGCGCTTCAGGCGCTGATCGAGGCGACGCCCGAGGAAGTCGTTCTCCGCAACCAGATCATGCTGGTGCCGCCGCTGCCGTCGTGGACGTCGGATCGAGTGGTGCTCGTCGGTGACGCCGCACACGCGATGTCTCCGCACATCACCGCCGGAGCCACGCTCGGCGTGGAGGACGCGTTGCTCCTGGCGCGTCTGCTCACCGCCACCGACGACGTGGCGTCGGCCCTGAAACTCTACGAGCAGGACCGGATTCCGCACTATCGCCGGGCGCTGGAGTTGTCCACGGTCGTCGAGGACTCCGCGACGCCGGAGGAGTTCGCTCTCAACTACGTCAGCTTCACGCACTGGATGCTCACCGATTCGCACTGGACCCTTTCCCATGGCTGAGACGGCGAACGCGGCGCTGATGCGGGCGAGGGACAAGCTCATCGCGCTGCGAACGGACTACGACCGGGCGGTCGCGGAGTTCCACTGGCCCGACGTCGGCGCACACTTCAACTTCGCGCACGACTGGTTCGACCCGCTGGCCCGGGGTAACGACACCCCGGCGCTGGTGGTCGTCGAGGAGGACGGCAGACGGGCGTCGTACAGCTTCGCGGAGCTCGCGCACCGCTCCGACCAGGTCGCCGCGGCGCTGGGAGAGGCCGGAATCGGTCGCGGGGACAGCGTGATCGTCATGCTCGGCAATCAGGTCGAGCTATGGGAGTCGATGCTCGCCGTCATGAAGCTCGGTGCCGTGATCATGCCGACCACCACCGCGGTCGGAACGGATGACCTCACCGACCGGATCGCGCGGGGTCAGGCGCGTGCCGTGATCGCCAACGCCGCCGACACCGGGAAGTTCTCCGCCATCGCCGGGGACCACCGCAAGTTCGTCGTCGGCGCCCCGGTCGATGGCTGGACGCCGTACGCCGATGCCTACACGATCTCCGACCCCCGCCTGGAGCATCCCGGGAACGCCTCGAGCGATCGGTTGCTGCTGTATTTCACCAGCGGCACGACGAGCCGGCCGAAGCTGGTGGAGCACACCCATCGCAGCTACCCGGTCGGGCACCTCTCGACGCTGTACTGGCTCGGGCTGAAGCCGGGGGACGTGCATCTGAACATCTCGTCACCGGGGTGGGCCAAGCACGCCTGGTCGAACTTCTTCGCCCCCTGGCTGGCGCAGGCGACCGTGCTCGTCTACAACTACGCGAGGTTCGATGCGGCCGCCCTCATCCGGCAACTCGGCTCGGAGAACGTGACGTCGTTCTGCGCCCCGCCGACGGTGTGGCGGATGATCATCAACGCCGACCTCTCCCGCGGAAGGCCGCGGGCACTGCGGGAAGCGCTGGGTGCCGGCGAGCCCCTCAATCCCGAGGTCATCAGTCAGGTCCAGCGCCAGTGGGGTCTGACGATCCGGGACGGGTTCGGACAGACCGAATGCACGGCGGCGGTGGCCAATACTCCCGGCCAGCCGGTGAAGGCCGGTTCCATGGGACGACCGCTTCCCGGCGTCCCCGTGGTCCTGGTCGATCCGGCGACCGGCGCGCTCGTCGAAGGCGTCGGTGAGGGCGAGATCTGTCTCGACCTCGGCCAGCATCCGCTTCCGCTGATGACGGGGTACCAGGGCGACGAGGTCCGCAACACCGCCGCGATCGCCGGTGGCTTCTACCACACGGGTGACGTCGCGGTGCGGGACGAGGACGGGTACATCACGTACATCGGACGCAGCGACGACGTCTTCAAGGCGTCCGATTACAAGGTCAGCCCGTTCGAGCTCGAGTCCGTGTTGATCGAGCACCCCGCGGTCGCCGAGGCCGCCGTCGTGCCGGCGCCGGACGCGGTGCGCCTGGCGGTTCCGAAGGCGTACATCGCCCTCTCTCCCGGTCACCAGCCCGATGCCGACACGGCGCGGGAGATCCTCGCGTTCGCGCGAGAGAAGCTCCCGCCCTACCTGCGGGTCAGGCGGCTGGAGTTCGCCGAGCTCCCCAAGACGATTAGCGGCAAGATCCGCCGCGTCGAGCTTCGCCGGCGGGAGGAGGACGAGGCCGATCGCCGCATCGAGACCGAGCACCGAGACGACGATTTCGGCCTCCGCGGCTGAACCGTCCCGCCGACCGACGCGTTAGGCACCTCCTCTCTCCATCCCGCAGCAACACCGACCGAACCGGAGATCCCGTGGGATTGCGCATCGATACCGACGTCGCCGTGCCGATGCGAGACGGCGTCGCGCTCGCCGCCGACGTGTGGCGACCGGACGGCACGGGCCCATGGCCCGCACTGGTCGCCCGGACGCCGTACGGCCGAAGCTCCCTCGAGCATCTCGGCAACCCGAAGCTGCCGGACGTGCGGGCGATGGTCGACGCCGGGTACGTGGTCGTGGTCCAGGACGTGCGGGGAATGGGAGGGTCCCCCGGCCTCTTCGAGCCCCACCGCTTCGATGAACCGGACACCGTGGACACCCTCTCCTGGGCCGCCGATCAACCCTGGTGCGACGGTGCGCTGGGGATGTGGGGCGCCTCCTATATGGGCTTCGTGCAGTGGCAGGCGGCCCCCTCCGCGCCGGCCGGCCTGCGTGCGATCGCGCCGACGATGACATCGGCGGACATCTACGAGGCGTGGCACGCCGGGCGCGGGGCGCTGTCGCAGAGCACGCTGTACAACTGGGCGGCGCGGATGGCTTTCGCCAACGTGTCGCGCCGAGGAGGTGACGCCGAGGCCCGGCGCGAAGACGCGCTGGCGATCCTCGCCGCGCTGGATGACGCCGGCGTGCTCTTCTCGCAGCCCGAGTCGCTTCGGGCTGCCTTCGAGCGCGCGCTCCCCTGGTTCGCCGAGATGCAGGCGCATCCCGACCTCGACGCGTACTGGGAGCCGTATGCGGCGTTGCAGCGCGTCTCGTCGATCACCGTCCCGGCACTGAATGTGGCCGGGTGGTTCGATGTCTTCGCGAGCCAGGTCGCCCGCGCGTTCGCAACCATGCGCCGCGCGGGCGGTAGTGAGGACGCGAGAGACGGTCAGCAGCTGGTGATCGGGCCGTGGGGTCACGGCGACGCTGCCGATACCGGCATGTTCCCCGATCGCTCCTTCGGCGTCGCCGGCTCCGTCAAGGCGGCCGACATCACCGGTACGCACCTCCGCTTCTTCGACCGCTGGGTCCGGGGGCGCACCGATGCCCAGACCGACGCACGCGTGCGCATCTTCGTCATGGGCGTGGACCAGTGGCGGGAAGAGCAGGACTGGCCGCTTCCCGATACGTCGTACGAAGATCTCTTCCTGACCAGCGACGGGAGGGCCAACGGTTCAGCCGGCGACGGCCGATTGCAGAACCAACCGGCACCGGACGACAGCGGCGACGTGTTCGCGTACGACCCGACGAACCCCGTCCCCACCGTGGGCGGGGCGACCCTCGGCACCGACGGGCCTGCCGGGCCCGCAGACCAGACCCTGGTGGAGACGCGGCCGGACGTGCTCTGCTACACCAGCGATGCGTTGGGGGAACCGCTCGAGGCGACGGGTCACGTGACGCTCACCCTCCACGTGTCGTCGTCGGCGTCCGACACGGACGTGACGGGCAAGCTCGTCGATGTCTTCCCGGACGGCCGCGCCCTCCTCCTGTGCGAGGGCGTCTGCCGGATGCGCTACCGGAGGTCGCTCGCCGAACCTGTGCCTCTGGTGCCGGGCGACGTCGTCGAGGTGACCGTCGACCTGGGAATCACCTCGAACGTCTTCCGCCCGGGCCACCGGATCCGGCTGGAGGTGTCCAGCAGCAACCACCCCCGCTACGACCGCAACCTCAACGGCGGCGACGCGGCGACGCCACACGTGGCGGTCAATCGCATCGCGCATGGCCGCGGACATCCGAGCCGACTGACGTTGCCGGTGATCCGGCGCGAACCCTAGGACCGCCTCCCCGCCGTACCCTCCGCGCAAGGGGCGCAACAGTTGCGCGAAACGCAATCCATCACTTATCAAACGGGCACTGGACGCAATTGAGGCCAGCGCCTAGCGTCGAACGCACAGGCGCACTCAATGGAGAGAAGCTGACATGAAGACTCAGGCAGGAAAGATCCCCGCGAGGAAACTGCTGGTGTGCTGCATCGCCGCCACCTTGCTCGTGGGCTGCAGTTCCGGCGACGACGCCAGTTCCACCTCCGGGGACATCAAGGCCCCACCCGCCGAGCTGACCGGTGAACCCGTCAAGGTCGCCCACATCAGCGACATCGAGGCGGAAGGGGTGACCCAGGCCGACGCGCTCGGGGGCGTGAAGGCCGGCATCGAGGCCGTCAACGACAACGGCGGCATCGACGGCCACCCGATCGAACTGACCGCCGTGTGCAACGGCGAGCGCAACCCGAACGCCGCCCGGGCGTGCATCCGGAAGGCGATCGATGACGGCGTCGTGGCTTTCGTCGGCAACATGTCCTCCGCCGACGACGGATACGTTCCGCTCATCGACCAGGCGGGCGTCGCCTCCATCGGCGCCATCCCGCTCAGCCCCGTCACCGGCGCCAGCACATCGGCGTTCTGCTTCAACGGCGGGCTCGCCGCGGCGATCGTCGGACTGGCGGGAGCGCTCGAACAGGCCGGGGCGACGAAGATCAGCTTCATCTACCCCGGCAACGTCGGAGCCGCCAGCGCAGGAATGGAGGAGGCCTACGCGTACAGCGTCGAGTCGTCGGGCGTCGAAGACGCCGGCGCCGTCGGATTCAACCTCGGGGAGACCCAGTTCGACGCCGTCGTGGCGACGGCGGCCGCCGAAGGGGTCGACGGCATCGCGCTGTTGTCGCCGGGCGAGCCGGAGGCAGCCCTCATCCGGGCCGTGAAGCAGTACGCGCCGGACGTGAAGATCGCCACACCCAACTCCCTGCTGACGCCGTCCGTTCTGGATGCCCTGGGAGCCACGGCCGATGACGTGCTGGCAGTGGCGATCACCCAGCCGTCGACGGCCACCGAAGTCCCGGGCATCGTCGAGTTCAACGAAGCCATGGACGCTCATGACCCGGACGGCAACGTCGCGCGCAACGACCTCGCGATCAACGGATGGGCATCGGTGCGGGCACTGCAGGAGATCGCTGCCGGACTGCCCGAGATCACTCGAGAGAGCCTGTTCACCGCCATGGAGAGCGTGGAGGATCTCGACCTCGGCGGAATCTTCCCGCCGCTGTCCGCTCCCGACCGCGGAGCGAACCCCGAGGGGCTGGAATGCGCGATGGCTATCGGCAACGTCTCAGTCACCGTCAAGGACGGTCAGACGTACGCCGTCGAGCCCGGCCAGTTCCTCGAACCGTTCGCGGGATGAGGGGGCAGCTGACCGATGACTGACGTACTCGTCTTCGCACTCCTGGGCATCGGCGCCGGGGCGGCATACGCGATCGCGGCGATGGGCCTCGTCGTGGTGTACCGCGGCTCCGGCGTCGTGAACTTCGCGCACGTCGGAACAGCGGTGTTCGCGGCCTACGTCTACGCGAAGCTCCTCGACGCCGGGGTGCCCGAAGTGCTCGCCGTGGCGGCGGGCCTCGCGACAGCGGCCCTCATCGGTCTGGCCACCCATGTGCTGATCATGCAGCGCATGCAGCATGCGTCCACCCTGAGCCGCGTCGTCGCGACCCTCGGCGTGCTTCTCGTGCTGCAGTCCAGCGCCGAGCTGATCTGGGGCGGCGAAGGGATCGAGCTGCTCCCGTCGATGCTCCCCGACGACCGCATCGACATCCTCGGCGCGGCCGTCACGGCGGACCGCCTGTGGCTCGCGGGACTCAGCGTCGTCGCCGGAATCGTGCTGTGGGCGGTCTACCGCTTCACGCGCTTCGGGCGACTCACCACCGCGGTGGCGGAGAACTCCCGCGCCGTCGCGACGCTGGGGCGCTCGCCGCAGCGCATCGCGATGCTCAACTGGGTGATCGGATCGACCCTCTCCGGCGCTGCCGGAATTCTTCTGGCTCCCGTGGTCGGCCTGTCGGTGCCGCAGATCGGGCTGCTGTTGATCCCGGCGCTGGCTGCGGCGCTGGTCGGCGGCTTCTCCTCGTTCGGCCTCGCGTGGGCGGGCGCTATGGCCATCGGCATCATCCAGTCGGAGATCACGCGGTACGTGCCTGCTCCCGGCTGGGCTGCGGCCGTGCCGATCCTGATCATCATCGTCATCCTCTTCCTGCGCGGCCATGCCCTCCCGCAGCGCGGCACCACTCAGGAGCGCCTCCCCGAAGTCGGAAGCGGACGGATGCGGCCCTGGCTCATCGCGCTTCTCGGGGGCATCGTCATCGTGCTGGTCTTCGTGGTGAGCTCGGAGTGGATCGACGCCATCACGATCAGTCTCATCACCGCCCTGATCTGTCTGTCCATCGTCGTGCTCACCGGCTACGCCGGACAGCTGTCCCTCGCGCAGTTCGCGCTCGCCGGTATCGCCGCACTGATCGCCGCCCGCTCGGCTGCCGCGCTCGGACTGCCGTTGATCGTCGCTGCGGTCCTCGCGATCGTCGCCACCACCGCGATCGGGCTCCTCGTCGCGCTGCCGGCGCTGCGGATGCGGGGCGTTTCGCTCGGCATCGTGACGCTCGGGATCGCGGTCGTGGCCCAGCAGGTGCTGCTGACCAACCCCGCATACACGGGCGGAATCACCGGAACGACGATCGAGTCACCCAGCATCGGAGACTTCTCGCTCGACGCCACGGCGTACCCGGCGCGCTATGCGCTGCTGTGCCTGGCCATCCTGGTCGTCGCCGGCGTACTGGTGTCCAATCTCCGGCGCGGGACGCTCGGGCGACGCCTGCTCGCCGTCCGCAGTTCCGAGCGGGCCGCGGCATCGCTCGGAGTCGACGTCACACGCAGCAAGCTGTACGCCTTCGCGATCTCGGCGGCACTGGCCTCCACAGCCGGTGTGCTCCTGGCATTCCGGACGACGACGGTGACCTTCGGCGGGTACCTTCCGCAACGGTCGATCGACGTGCTGGGCTCCACCGTGATCGGCGGACTCGGATACATCGGCGGCGGGTTCCTCGCCGGCCTGTTCTCGGCGGGCGGTCCCATCTCCTATGCCCTGCATGATGCGACCGGGTCGCGGATGTGGCTCAACCTCATCGTGGGGGCCGTGATGCTCGCCACTGTCACCTTCGCCCCCAACGGGATGTTCGCGTGGAAGATCGAGATCGGTCGGTGGATGGCAGCCCGCTTCGCAGGGCGGCGCGGTGCGAAGCCCGCGACCGCGCCGGCCAAACCCCTGACGGTGACGGAGGAGGGTCGCGCGCGCCGCAAAGTGCAACCTCGCACGCTCATCGCTTCGGGAGTCAGCGTCGCGTTCGGCGGCGTCCGAGCCCTCGACGACGTCTCTCTCCGCGTGGAGCCCGGGCAGGTGCTCGGGGTGATCGGGCCGAACGGCGCGGGCAAGACGACCCTGATCGACGTGCTCACCGGTCTCACTCACGCCGACGGCGGCACCGTGACGCTCGACGGCAAGGACATCACCCATCTACCGGTCTGGCGCAGGGCCCGCAGCGGCATCGTGCGGTCGTATCAGGGCCTCGAGCTCTTCGATGATCTGACCGTGCTGGACAACATCTCCGTGCCATCTGCGACCGGCGGCCGCGCCGCGCTGCTGCGCGAGCTCATCCGCCCGCCTCGCCAGCGCGTCCTCGGCCCCGCGGCTGCCACCGCCGTTGCAGAGCTCGGGCTCTCGGACGTGCTGGACAAGTCGTGCTCCGAGCTGTCGTACGGACAGCGGCGCCTGGTCGCGATCGCACGCGCCCTCGCCGCCGAGCCCTCCGTGCTCCTGCTCGACGAGCCGGCGGCCGGCCTCGACGACGAGGACCGGGCGGAGCTGTCGCGGCTCATCCGTCGTCTCGTGGAAGATCTCGGAATCGCTGTCCTCATCGTCGAGCACGACGTGCAGCTGGTGGTCGATGTCTCCGACCGGGTGCTCGTCCTCGACGGCGGTCGAGTCATCGCGGAGCAGGATCCGCAGGAGGTGCTCCGGATGCCGGAGGTCATCGACGCCTACCTCGGGGGGTCGCACGCGACCGCCGGGCCGGGCACGAAGCTCGGAGGGACGGAGTGATCGTGGGAACCGAGCCGATCGTGGAGGCACCACCGATCCTGGTGGCGCGCGGGCTGTCGGCCGGGTACGGCGGCCGCGCCGTCGTGCGAGACCTCGACATCGTCATCCGTCCCGGCGAGATCGTCGGGCTCCTCGGCTCCAACGGCGCCGGCAAGACGACGACCATCCTCACTCTTGCCGGCGAGCTCTCCCCTCTCGGCGGAGAACTCCTGTGGGCCGAGCAACCCGCGCGCGGCGGCCTCGCCAGCCGAGCCCGCGACGGCCTCGGGCTGGTGCTGGAGGAGCGCACCGTGTTCAGCAAGCTGACGACGGCGGAGAACCTCAGCATCGGCCGCGGAACGCCGGAGCGCGCCCTGGAGTACTTCCCCGAGCTCGAGCCGCACCTCGGACGCCGCGCCGGACTCCTCTCCGGAGGTCAGCAGCAGATGCTGTCGGTGGGCCGCGCCCTCGCCGCCGAACCCCGGGTGCTCCTCGTCGACGAGCTGTCGCTCGGGCTCGCGCCGATCATGGTCGATCGGGTGTTCGAGGCCATCGTTGCCGCCGCCGGTCGCGGCATCGGCATCCTGGTCGTCGAGCAGCACGTGCGGCGCATCCTCGATGCCGCCGACCGCGCGTACGTGCTGCGCCGCGGCCGTGTGGTGCTGGAGGGCCCGACCGCGGAGCTCGAGGGGCAGCTCGACCACATCGAGGAACTGTATCTCGCGCAGGGTCGCGAGTCTTCATCGGAGTGAGCCCACTCCCGACTCGGAGGCAGCCCGTGCCCACCGCTCCCAGTTCGTCCGCGCGGATCGTCGCAGCGGGCATCCCTCTCGCGGTGCATGCCAGCGACGCCGCCTGGAACGGGGTCCTCGTGGGCATGCAGTACACCGGGACGCAGACGGTCTACCTGGTGGCGCCCGACGCGGGGGGCTCGCCGGTCTGGCTCGCCGACCACGAGATCACGCGGATGGCACCCGCTGTCACTTACCGCCCCCAATGATGCGCTGGAGTAAATCCGCGCTTAACAAGATTGCATTGGCGCTCATCGTTCGCGCGTCCTAGCGTGGCGACATGGAGACGGCGACGCAGCGCATCGAGGCAGATCTGCTGATCCCCGGGCGCGGCACGCCGATCCGGAACGGCGTCGTGGTGATCGCGGGGCCGAGTATCGCCTACGCGGGAGCGAGTGACGGCGCGCCCGACTCCGGCGCGGTTCCGACGATGCGGGTCGGGACGGTCATGCCCGGGATGTGGGACTGCCACACTCACCTCAACGGCGGCCGCCCCGGCACTTTCGACTTCGCCCAGCTCATCCAGGAGCATCCGGCGACGCGGACCGCCCGGAGCGTGCCGAGCCTGCGGCGGGCACTGGATGCGGGTGTGACGAGTGTGCGCGAGGTCGGCGGCATGGGGCTGCACCTCGCCCCGGTGGTCGCCGAAGGATCTGTGCCCGGTCCGGCGATCTATGCTGCGGGATCGGTCATCTCGGCCACCGGGGGCCACGGCGACATCCACAGCCTTCCCACCGAGTGGGTGCACGACTGCGGGCGCGCCGGGGCCGGGTTCCGTCTCGCCGACGGCGAGGCCGAGTGCGCGAAGGCGGTGCGCGAGCAGCTGCGTCGAAACGCCCGCATCATCAAGGTGTGCGCGTCGGGCGGCGTGCTCAGCGTCATCGATGATCCGATGAACCAGGAGCTCACCGTGCGGGAGCTGCGCACGATCGTGGAGGTCGCAGGGCTTGCCGGGCGAAGCGTCGCCGCTCATTGCCACGGCAAGGCCGGCATCATGGCAGCCCTCGAAGCGGGGGCGCTCACGATCGAGCACGGAAGCTACCTCGATGACGAGTCCTGCGTCGCGATGAAGGAGACAGGGGCGATCCTCGTGCCGACGCTCACGATCATCCGGGAGCTGCTCGACCGGGGTGGCCTCCCACCGTATGCGGCTCGCAAGCTCGACACGATCGCGCACCTTCATCGCGAGAACATCGCGCGGGCCCACCACGCCCGTGTGCGGATCGCGATGGGCACCGACATCCAGAGCACGGGCGACGCCCCGGCGTCCTGGGGACGCCACGGGCGCGAAGCAGTCCTCCTCGCCGAGATCGGGATGGATCCGCTGGAGGTGATCGAGGCCGCGACGGCCAACGGTCCGGCCACACTGGGTGCGCAGGCGCCTCGCTCCGGTGTGCTGCAGGCGGGCTTCGACGCCGATCTCCTGGCGGTGGACGGCGACCCGCTGGAGGACATCTCGGTGCTCGCCGATCCCGCCCGTATCGCGGTCGTCTGGCAAGCCGGCGTCCTGGTGAAGGGGGCAGGCGGCTGAGCCGTCCCGCTTCCCGATGGACATCGCGCACGTATTTCTCCTTCTCCTGGCCGGTCTCGTCGCCGGCGGGATCAATGCGCTCGCCGGCGGCGGCTCGCTCATCACCTTCCCCGCCTTGATCGCCACCGGGCTCCCGCCGATCCAGGCGAACGTGACGAACTCGGTCGCGGTGTTCCCCGGCTACGTCTCGAGCGTGCTGGGCAGTCGCGTGGATCTGAGAGGGCAGTGGCGCCGCATCGGGGCCGTGCTGCCGGCCACGGCGCTCGGCGCCGCGAGCGGTTGCGCGTTGCTCCTGTCGACCCCCGCTCGCGCCTTCGAGGTGACGGTGCCGTTCCTGGTGCTCGCCTCAGCCGCGACGCTGTACTTCCAGGACCGCATCCGCGGGCTGGTAGGTCATCCGCGCGCCCTCAGCCCGCGCCGTCAGTCGATCACCCTGCAGGTGGCCGTGTTCGCGGGCGCGGTCTACGGCGGATACTTCGGTGCCGCCCTGGGCGTCATGTACGTCGCCGTCCTCGCGCTCGTCGTCGACGAGTCGCTCAATCGCATCAATGCCCTGAAGAACGTCCTGACCACCACCGTCGGCGTCGTCACGGTCTTGACCTTCGGGCTGTCCGGCACCGTCGATTGGCTCGCGGTGCTCGTCCTCGCTCCCGCCACGACGATCGGTGGATACGGCGGGGCGCTCTTGGCCCGCCGTCTTCCGGCGCGCCTCCTGAAGGGCTTCATCGTCGCCTTCGGCACGATCGTCGGCCTTGTATTGCTCGTGCGGGCCTTCGCCTGATCGACGGGCGCGCAGCTCGTCGGCGACAGCCGCACTTGACAGCGGCCCGCGTTGAGATTCATAATCTTCTCGTCAGTGATAAATCGATTTAACATCGCGATAAATCGATTAGCCAAAGGAGGACACTGTGGCGCAGGCGCGAATCGCAGACGTGGCGAAGGCTGCGGGCGTCTCGTCGGCCACCGTGTCGCTCGTTCTGAACAAGGCAGACTCACGCATCTCTGAGGAGACTCGCGCACGCGTCGAGCGCGTTGCGGCCGAGATCGGCTACGTTCCCAACCCGATCGCCCGGAGCCTGCGGACACGGAGCACCCGGACGATCGGGCTCGTCTCCGATCGCATCGCCACAACGCCGTTCGCAGGACAGATGCTCGCCGGCGCCCAGGAGGTGGCGCGCGAGCACAGCCACCTCGTCATCCTCGTCGACACCGACGGGCACCCCGAGATGGAGTCCGAGGCGATCGACACGCTGGTTCATCAGCGCGTGGACGCGATGATCTACGCCTCGATGTACCACCGGGTGCTCGAGGCGCCGGCCGGCCTTCCCGCCGGCACGGTGTTCATGGACTGTCGGCCCGAGGGCGGCGGATTTCCCGCAGTGGTCCCTGACGACTACGCCGGCGGTCGCGCCGCCGCGCAAGAGCTCGTCGACGCCGGACACCGCCGGATCGCGTTCGTCGACACCGACGAAGACCGTCCCATCGCGGCGGACCTGCGCCTGCAGGGCTACCGAGATGTGCTGACCGAAGCCGGGCTCGACATCGATCCCGCCCTCCACGTCCTCGTCGCCACGTCGGCGGCGGGCGGCCGTGCGGCGAGCGAGCGGCTGTGGAGCCTGCCGCCCGAGCAGCGCCCGACGGCGATGTTCGCGTTCAACGACCGCATCGCCGCAGGCATCTACTCCTGGGCGCTGCGTTCCAGCGTCCGCATCCCCGACGACCTATCGGTGGTCGGGTACGACGACCAGCAGCTCATCGCCGCCGAGCTCGACCCGCCCCTCACGACGGTCGGCCTCCCGCACGCGGCGATGGGCCGATGGGCGATGGAGACCGCGCTGGGACTGCGCGCGGCACCCACGGACTCCGCATACCTCATGGACTGCCCGATCGTACGTCGGGCCTCCGTCGCTCCTCCGGCGCCCCTCGGCAGCGCGTCGGATGCGGGAGCGACGGACGCAGGCCGCTCCGGCGGCACAGCCGGGGTGACGTCGACGTCACCCCAAGAATCGAAAGGAATCCACTGATGAAGCGCACCTTCATCCCGCTGGCGGCGACCGGCGTGGCTGCCGCGCTGGTTCTGACCGGATGCGGTCAAGCCGGACAGGGAACGACCAACGCCGACGGCAAGACGGAGCTGACGATGTGGACCCACTCTGCGGGGAACCCCGCCGAGCTCGAGGTCTACGAACGGATCATCTCCGACTTCAACGCCTCCCAGGACACGTACGAGGTCGTGCACGAGTCGTTCCCGCAGGGAGCGTACAACGACGCGATCGTCGCCGCTGCGGCCTCCGGCGACCTGCCGTGCCTGCTCGACCTGGACGGGCCCATCATGCCCAACTGGGCGTGGGCCGGCTACCTCCAGCCTCTCGGCCTTCCCACCGACATCACCGACAGCCTGCTTCCGACCGCCGTCGGCACGTGGGACGGCGAGATCTACTCGGCCGGCTATTGGGATGCGGCGCTGGCGATCTTCGCGCGCCAGTCGGTGCTCGACGCCAACGGGATCCGCATCCCCACCGTGGCGGACCCGTGGACGCAGGACGAGTTCGACGCCGCTCTCGCCACCCTCAAGGCCGGCGGCTACGAGACTCCGCTCGACATCGGAGCCGAGGACACCGGGGAGTGGTGGCCCTACGCCTACTCGCCGATGCTGCAGAGCTTCGGCGGCGACCTCATCGACCGCGACTCCATGCTCACCGCGGACGGCGTGCTCAACGGTCCCGACGCGGTGGCCTGGGGCGAGTGGTTCCAGGGCCTGTTCGCCGACGGCTTCGCGAGCAACGCCGGGACGGTCGGCAACCAGGAGTTCATCGACGACGAGGTGGCGCTCAGCTACACCGGCGTGTGGAACGGCCTGACCGCCGCCGAGGAGATCGGTGACGACCTCCTCATCCTGCCCCCGCCCGATCTCGGGAACGGCCCGAAGATCGGCGGCGGCTCGTGGCAGTGGGCGATCTCGTCGGACTGCAACGACGCCGACGGCGCTCGCGAATACCTCGAGTTCAGCTTCAACGACGAGTACATCACCGAGTTCGCCGACAAGCAGGTCGTGATCCCGGCGACCGCCGCGGCCGCGGCGGCGTCCGAGCACTTCGGGGAAGACGGCGTGCTGCGTCCGTTCGTGGAGTTCTCGCAGCAGTACGCGGTGCTGCGCCCGGAGACCCCGGCCTACGCGGTCATCTCGAGCACGTTCGAGACCGCGGCGAAGGACATCATGAACGGCGCCGACGTGCAGCAGAGCCTGGACGCTGCCGTCACGGAGATCGACACCAACATCGCGTCGAACGACGGCTACGGCTTCGAGTGACGCCACCGTGCTGGGGGTCGCTCTGCGACCCCCCGCCATCGGTCGAAAGAAGACACCATGACAGTCACCCCTCCGACCGTCGCGGCCGAGCGCCCGCGACGTTCGCTCCGACGCCTGCGCTCAGCGAGAGGCCGGGAGAGCTGGGCCGGCCTCGGAATGATGGCCCCGGCGGGGCTCCTGCTCCTGCTGTTCCTCATCATCCCGGTGCTGCTGGCCTTCACGCTGTCGTTCACGAACGCCCGCCTCATCTCCCCGAACCCGCCGAGGTTCGTCGGCTTCGACAACTTCCTCCGGGCCTTCACCGCCGACCCGGTCTTCCTCCAATCGGCGCTGAACACGTTCCTCTTCGCCCTCGTGGTCGTTCCCGTGCAGGCGGCGCTCGGACTCCTGCTGGCGGTGCTGGTGAATCGGCGGATGCGGGGCACCACGCTCTTCCGCGTCATCTTCTTCATCCCGGTCGTCACCTCGATCGTCGTCGTGTCGATCCTGTGGAAGTTCATGTACCAGAAGGACGGCCTGATCAACTCCATGATCGACACGCTGACCCTCGGGGCGTGGAGCGGGATGGACTGGCTGAACAATCCCGACACGGCGCTCGGTGCGATCATCGTGCTTTCCATCTGGCAGGCGGTCGGCTTCCACATGATCATCTGGCTGGCAGGTCTCCAGACCATCCCGGAGGAGCTCTACGAGGCGGCGCGCATGGACGGTGCCAGCCCGTGGCGCCAGTTCACGAACGTCACCTGGCCAGGTCTTCGCCCGACCATGGTCTTCGTGCTCGTGACGATCACCATCGCCGCTCTCGGCCTGTTCGTACAGATCGACGTGATGACCCAGGGCGGGCCCGTCAACTCGACCTCGACGATCGTCTACCACGCGGTGCGCAAAGGGTATGAGCAGCAGGAGATCGGCTACGCCGCATCCATCTCGCTCATCTTCTTCGTCGCGGTGCTCATCATCGCCCTCATCCAGCGCTGGCTGACGCGAGAGAAGGACTGACATGACCTCGACCCTCGAGCGCGCCGCCGCCTCATCGTCGGCTCCCGGCTCGTCGAACCGCCGCACCGCGAGCAGTCAGCGCCGTCGCGGTCGCGCCTTCACCTACGTCGTGATGTCGCTGCTCGCGGTGCTGTTCCTCTTCCCGCTGGTGTTCATGTTCGTCTCGAGCCTCAAGCCGGACGCGCAGATCCTGCAGGACATCGACTCACCGAGCGCGTTCCTGCCGGTAGGAGACATCAGCCTCGACAATTACTTCGGCGTGTTCGAGCGGGTCCCCGTGGCGCAGTTCCTGTTCAACTCGGTGCTCGTCACGGTGCTCACCGTCGGACTCGGGCTGGTCGTCAACTCGATGGCGGGATTCGCCCTCTCCCGGCTGCGGTGGAAGGGCCGTACCGTCGTCCTCGCGCTCGTCGTGGCGACGCTCATCGTCCCGTTCGAGACGATCGCCGTGCCGATGGTCTACTGGGTCAACCAGCTTCCCACCCTCGTTCTCGAGGGTGGCGTGCTGAAGTACGACTTCGGATGGCTCAACACGTATCAGGTGCAGATCGTGCCCTTCGTGGCGAACGCGTTCTCCATCTTCCTGTTCGCGCAGTACTTCTCCACCATCCCGAAGTCGCTCGACGAAGCCGCCCGCATCGACGGCGCGAGCTGGTTCGGCATCTACCGGCGCATCATCGTGCCGCTGTCGGGACCGGCGTTCGCCACCGTGGCGATCCTCACATTCCTGCCCGCGTGGAACCAGTACCTGTGGCCGCTCATGGTCGTGCAGAAGGAGGAGCTGCGCCCCGTCATGGTCGGCATGCAGTACTTCTTCCAGCTCAACACCGCGTGGGGGGAGGTGATGGCGTACACGTCGCTCATCACCCTCCCCGTGCTCATCGTCTTCCTCATCTTCCAGCGCGCCTTCGTCAGCTCGATCGCCGCGAGCGGGGTGAAGGGATGACGCACGATCCATACGACGTCGTGGTGCTCGGAGAGGCACTCATCGACGTCGTGCACACTTCCGCCGGGGCGGCCGAGCGCCCCGGCGGAAGCCCCGCGAACGTCGCCGTCGCCCTCGGGCGGCTCGGCCGCTCGGTGGCACTCGCGACGCGCGTCGCCGACGATGCCGGCGGCCGCAGCATCCGGTCGTGGCTCGCGGATGCGAAGGTCGAGACGATCGCGCTCGGCGCCCCCGCCCGCACGTCGACGGCGCTGGCCCGCATCGACGACGCGGGCGACGCGACATACGAGTTCGACCTGGACTGGGCGGTCCCCGCCGACGCCCAGGTCCCGGGTGCGCGCCTCGTGCATACCGGCTCGGTCGCGACGACGCTCTCGCCCGGAGCCGACGCGGTGGCATCGCTCATCGAGCGCGCCCGCGTCGAGGCGATCGTCACGTACGACCCCAACATCCGGCCAGCGCTCACCGGCGGACGCGAGGATGCGCTGCGTCGCGTGGAACGCCTGGTGGCGCTCGCCGATGTCGCGAAGGCCAGCGCCGACGATCTTGCATGGCTGTACCCGGATGCGACGACCGAGGAGGTCGCCCGCCGTTGGTGCGAGGTGCATCCCGCGCTGGTCGTCGTGACCGACGGGGCGGCCGGCGCGCTCGCCGTCGGGCGCGCGGGCGCGGTGCGCGTGCCGGCCACGACGACGACCATCCTCGACACCGTCGGTGCCGGTGACACCTTCATGGGTACGCTCATCGACACCCTGCTGCACTTCGGCGGCGCCGCCTCCGCACTGCGGGCGCGCCTGCAGCAGCTGACGACGGACGATGTGACCGCGGCGCTCCGGCGGTCCGCCGCGGCGGCGGCGATCACCGTCTCGCGGCGAGGGATGGATCCGCCCACGCGAACCGAGCTGGCGCTGCGGAGCGCCGAGATGAAGGAGAGTGCCTGACGTGTTCGACCTGCCCGATTCCTGGGTGTGGGATTTCTGGTTCGCGGATGACGGCGACCGCTATCACCTGTTCTTCCTGTACGCCTCGCGCGCGCTGCACGACCCCGATGCGCGGCACTATCGCGCATCGATCGGCCACGCGGTCTCCGACGATCTCGGCGAGTGGACCCGTGTCGAGGACGCACTCGTGCGCGGAGCGACCGGGGAATTCGACGACCTGGCGACCTGGACGGGCTCGGTGGTGCAGCATCCCGATGGGCGGTGGTTCCTCTTCTACACCGGCTCGCATCTCAGCGCCGACGGGCGCAATGTGCAGCGGATCGGCTATGCGACCTCCCGCGACCTCTTCACGTGGCACAAGGCGGCCACCAACCCCGTGCTCGCGGCGGACGGGGAGTGGTACGAGACCCTCGCCACCACCGAGTGGCACGACGAGGCGTTCCGCGACCCGTGGGTGTTCGCCGATCCGTCGGGCGAAGGCTGGCACATGCTGTTCACGGCGCGCGCGACGAGCGGGCCGACGCACGGGCGCGGCGTCGTGGGCCACGCGGTGTCGCCGGATCTGGAGCGGTGGCAGCTCCGTGCGCCGCTCAGCGCGCCGAGCGACGACGGATTCGGGCAGCTCGAGGTGACGCAGGTCGCGGAGGTCGACGGGCGCGCGGTGCTGTTGTTCTCCTGTCTCGCCCGCGATGCCACCAATGCGGTGCGCGCTCGGCACCCCCGTGGTGCGGTGTGGGCGGTGGCGGCCGAGGCGTTGACCGGTCCGTTCGACATCTCCTCGGTCTCGCCCATCGCCGACGACGACCTCTACGTCGGACGCCTGCTGCGCCGGCGGGACGACGGTCGGTGGCTGTTCTTCGCGTTTCGCCACGACGATCCGGCGGGGCGGTTCGTGGGCGGCGTCACCGACCCCGTGCCGGTGGCGTGGGACGGCGACCGCCTCGCGATCCTCGAGGAGGCGCGCCGACAGGCGTGAGCATCCGCTCTCGGTAGGGTGAGGGCGTATGGACATCAGGGTCGCCGCGTACGCCGTCATCACCGACGCCGATGGTCGCGTGCTGCTCGCGCACTGGAATGAGGGGCGCCACGCCGCGTGGACCCTTCCCGGGGGCGGGCTGGAGGCGGGCGAAGACCCGGAACGGGCCGCGCGGCGGGAGGTGCGCGAGGAGACCGGCTATCGCGTCGCGCTGGACGGACTCCTGGGCATCCACTCCCGTGTGATCCCCGCCGCCGACCGCATCAGCGACGTCGCCACCGGGCCCCTGCACGCGTTGCGGATCGTGTACCGCGCCCATACGACCGGGGGCCGGTTGCGCGACGAGATCGATGGCTCGACCGACAGAGCCGACTGGTTCGCGCGAGACGCCGTGCGCAGCCTTCCCCGCGTCAAGCTCGTGGACATCGGTCTGCGGATGGCGGGACTGCTCTAGCCGGCCGGAGCGTCCGTGCTGATGTCCCCGACCTTCGCATCGTAGGCCGAGATCAGCGCGTCCGCGTCGACGAAGAGACTGAAGCCGTGGGCGCCGGCGCCCATCGCTATGCGCTGCCCGACGATGCGTTCGTCGGCGTAGACCGGCCAGGCCGTGGTGCTGCCGATCGGGACGATCGTGCCCCGTTCGTAGCCGGTGGCCTCGAGAGCCCGCGAGGCGTCGGGGAGTTGCAGTCGGTTCACTCCGACGAGCGCGCGGAGCTTCGGCCACGAGATGGCGCGGTCACCCGGGACGAGGGCGAAAAGAAAGGTGTCGTCCGACCGCTTGACCACGAGCGTCTTCACGATGCCCGACGGCGCGAGCCCCATCAGCGCCGCCGCCTCCGGCAGGCCGCGCGCGGGAGGTCGCTCGCGGATCTCCACCGCGAGCCCCCGGTCGGCAGCCGCGATGCGGACGCGTTCGGTCGGGTCGGCTTCGCTCACGCGTCGGGCGCGCGCAGCGGGTCGTCGGCGACCCACAGCTCGTCGTCCGCCCGGAGCGTCTGCCACGCGGCGTACACGACTCCTGCGGCCGCGGCGACGCCGAGGATGATCGCGATGACCCCTCCGGCACCGATGCCCGAGCGCTTCGGCTGCGCGAACTTCGCCGACAGCGCCTTCGTCGCCTGCTTGCCGTACTTCTCGGCCTTCTTGGCGTACGTCTGCGGGTCGAGTCCGCCCAGGCCGCGACCGGCGGCCAGACGTGCGCGCGTGTCGCTGGCGGCGTCCCATACCGAAAGGGCAGAGCCCACCACGGCACCCGCCGTCGGAACGACGCGGTCGGTGAGCACCTGGCGCGACACCTTCAGGCCCTTGTCGACGTAGGGCGCGGCGTACGTGCCGTAGGTCTGCTTCACCGCGGGGACGACCTGTTCACGGCTGTAGTGGGACAACTGCCGGCCGGCTTCCCGGGCGACGTTCGCGCTCTCGCCCAGCAGCACCTGCTGCGAGTCCCACAGCTTCGATGCCTGCTGCTGGAGCTTGCGGAGTTCCTTCTTGCGCTTGCGGCTGAGGCTCACGGTCTTGCCCTCCCGATCGATGGGGACGTACTCGCCCCATCTTGCCAGAAGGCGGATGTCCGCGACGGAGGGGCTTGCAGATAACTCTGCGAGAATGTACCCATGCCTTCTCCCAGCGCGATCGCGACCATCCACACGAACCATGGCGACATCCTCGTCAACCTCTTCGGCGATCAGGCGCCGCGCACGGTGCAGAACTTCATCGGTCTCGCCGACGGTTCGCAGGCCTGGACCCACCCCGCCACCGGCAAGCCGGGCGAGGGTCCCCTCTACACCGACGTAATCTTCCACCGCATCATCCCCGGCTTCATGATCCAGGGCGGCGACCCGCTCGGTCAGGGCGTCGGCGGTCCCGGCTACTCCTTCAACGACGAGATCAGCCCCGAGCTGGACTTCCAGGCGCCGTACAAGCTCGCGATGGCCAACGCGGGCCTGCGCCGCAACGCCATCACGGGACAGCCCGAGGGGACGAACGGATCGCAGTTCTTCATCACGACCGACCCCACGCCGTGGCTGCAGGGCAAGCACACGATCTTCGGCGAGGTCGCGGATGAGGCCTCCCGCGCCGTCGTGGACGCGATCGCCGCTGTCCCCACCGCCGCCGGTGACCGCCCGATCGAGCCCGTGGTGATCAGCTCGATCGACGTCGCCGCGGTCTGACACGGCGCGGCGCGTGACCACCGACGAGTTCCGCCGCAACCGCGACAACTTCTGCTACCGGCACCCCGACCGGCAGAGCTTCGTCCTGTGTCAGCGGTGCCTGCGCACGATCTGCGCCGAGTGTCAGACGCAGGCGGCGGTCGGGGTGGTCTGCCCGGAGTGCATGGCGGAGCAGCGCGCCACGCGCACCCCCGCGCAGCGCACCGCCGAACGACGCTGGAGTCGTCCCGCACCGATGGTGGCCGTGGCATCCGGCCGTCCCGTCGTCACCTACGCGATCATCGCGGTGACGGGGCTCACCTTCCTGCTGACGCTGATCCCCGGGTTCGGGTCGCTCGTCCGCGACTACCTGTCGTTCTTCGCGCCGGCGTTGTACCCGCAGATCACCGGCGTGTTCCAGCCATGGCGCCTGCTCACGGTCGTCCTCGTGCACGACGGCTTCTGGCACGTGGGTCTGAACATGCTCGCGCTGTGGTTCATGGGCCGCAGCCTCGAGCCGCTCCTGGGCGGCGCGCGCTTCCTCGCGCTCTATCTGCTGAGCGCCCTGGGCGGTTCGGTGGCGGTCGCGCTCCTTCAGCCGAACATCCCCGTCGTCGGCGCCTCCGGGGCCATCTTCGGTCTGTTCGGGGCGCTGCTCATCATCGGACGTCATCTGGGCGCCAACATCCGGATGATCGCGATCCTCATCGTCATCAACTTCGCGCTGCCGTTCGTGCTCGCCCTGGTGTCGGCGATCGGGACCGGGTCCTTCGCGGGTGCGCTTCAGGCGATCCAGATCTCGTGGCAGGCGCACCTGGGCGGCCTGGTGGCGGGGGCGCTGGTCGGCCTCATCTACGCGCGCACGCGGCGGCGGGCGCAGCGCGGGCTGCAGATCGGGCTCCTCGTCGGGACGACCGTCGTGCTTCTGGCGCTTCTGCTGCTGCCGCCCGTGATCTACGGCTGACCGCCGCGAGGTTATCCACAGGTTTGTCCACACGTGGGGACAAATCACACGGATGTAATTCGACCTGTCAGCGCCACCGGGTCGTCATGAGGAAGCCGATGAAGGCGATGCCGAAGCCGATCACCAGATTCCACGGGCCGATCCCGGGGATCGGGAAGTTCATGCCGCTGAGGTAGAAGACGAGCACCCAGACGAGGCCGATCAGCATCAGACCGATCATGACCGGAAGAAACCACACCGGGTTCGGCCGGCTGTCTCCCTCGCTGCGCTCGGCGATCGGGTCTTCGCCGCTGCCAGTTCGTGCCATTCCCCCAGTCTAACTGCCAGCGTCCCCATAACCGGGGGCGGTTAGTATCGCAGCGTGGTGGCGACAGACGGGCCGATCAGTCGTCGCGCGCGTCGCGCGCGACCGCGCCGGCGCGCGTCCGTCACGGGTGTCATCGGTGAGCTGCTCATGACGGTCGGCGCCGTCGTCCTCCTGTACGTGGCGTGGCAGATGTGGATCGGCGACGTCATCTACGCGGCCGAGAAGAACTCCGCCGGTGCGGCGCTGTCGCAGCAGTGGGAGCAGGAGTATGCGTCACCGGTCACGCCCTCGGAGACGCCCGCTCCCGAGGAGCCCCCCGCCGACCCGGTGACCGAGCCCCCCGTTCTGCCGCAGCCGGCCGACGCCGAGCGATTCGCCGTCATGCACATCCCCCGCTTCGGCGCCGACTACGCCATGCCGATCGCGGGCGGGGTGTCCCGCGCCCGCACGCTCGACCCGATCGGCATCGGGCACTACGAGGACGCCGCGATGCCCGGCGAGGTCGGCAATTTCGCGCTCGCCGCCCATCGCACGACCTTCGGCAAGCCGTTCAACCGCATCGCTGACCTGCACGTCGGCGATCCCCTCGTCGTCGAGACACCGGCCGGCTGGTACACCTACCGTTTCCGCACGCTCGAGTACGTGAGCCCCGACGCGGTGGACGTGCTGCTCGACGTGCCGCGGCGCCCCGACGTGCCCGCGGGAGGGCGGTACATCACCTTGACCAGCTGCAGCCCGATGTACTCGATGACGGAGCGGATCGTCGGGTACGGCGTCTTCGAATCCTTCTCCCCGCGGGTCGAGGGACAGCTCCCGCCCTCGCTTCTCGAGGCGGCGGCCTGATGTACGCGGCGCTGTGGCGCGTGCTCCCCGGCCCGTGGTGGGTGCGGGTGCTGATCCTCCTCCTCGCCGTCGCGGCTGTCGTGTACGCCCTGTTCACGTGGGTCTTCCCATGGGTCAGCGTCTTCGTCAATCCACAGGACGTCACCGTCGAGTGAGCGAGTTCCGCGTGCTCGTGGTCGACAATCACGACAGCTTCGTCCACACGCTCGCCGGTTATGTCCGGGAGCTGGGCGCCGAGGTCGAGCTGGTCGAGGCGGATGCCATCGCTGCGGGAGCCGCCGCATCCGTCGTCCGCTCGGCGGACGCCGTCGTCGTCTCGCCCGGTCCTGGTGAGCCGCACCGCGCGGGTGCGTCGGTCGCCGTCGTCAGGGCGGCGGCGGAGGCTGCCACGCCTCTGCTGGGGGTCTGCCTCGGGCATCAGGCGATCGGCGTCGCGTTCGGCGCGACCGTCGCGCACGCGCCGGAACTCATGCACGGGATGACTTCACTCGTCGAACACGACGGCAGCGCCCTGTTCGCGGGACTCGGGTCGCCGTTCGAGGCGACGCGGTATCACTCCCTCACTGTCCTGCCCGAGACCCTGCCCGCCGAGCTCGAGATCACGGCGGTGACGGCCTCGGGCGTGGTCATGGGTATCGCCCATCGCTCCCTGCCGCTCGTGGGCGTGCAGTTCCATCCCGAGAGCATCCTCACCGCGGGCGGGTATCGGCTGCTGGGGAACTGGCTCGCCGGCGCGGGCCTGGCTGGCGCCGACGTGCGAGGCGCGCGGCTGCATCCGGCCGGCGCGGCGCCGCTTCCGGGCTAGCCGGAGCAGACGGTCAGGACGATCTCCGAGTGCACCGGAACCTCGCCGGGGCTGAGCGACTGGCGCACCACCGTCGGGGATCCGGACGCGGCGCAGGACGGATCCTCCTCCGACGTCACGGTCAGCGCGATCTCGGGACTCTGCAGCTCCCGCGTCGCGGCGTCGAGGGTGTACCCGGTGTAGTCGACGATCACGACCCGGCCGGTCGCCACGACGAGGTTGATGGCGGTGCCGAGCGCCACGCTCGCGCCGTCGGCCTGATCCGCTTCGAGCACGGTCCCGGCGGCGGCATCCGGATCATTGCGCTGACGGATGGCCCCGACGGTCAGCCCGGCGTCGGTGATGGCCTGCCGGGCAGCGTCTTCGGCGAGCCCCGACAGCAGGGGCACCGTCGCGGTCTCGACACCCTTCGAGACGTACACCCCGATGTCTTCGCCGGGAGAGACGGACAGACCCGCTGCCGGATCGGTACGGATGACGTTGCCCTGGGCGATCGTCTCGCTGGCCTCCTCGCGCCGGATGGGAACGAGGTCGGCGTCGAGGAGCACATCCTCCGCGCGATCCCAAGCCATGTCGGACACGTCGGGGACGATGCGCGCGTTCTGCGGCACCTCGGTCCCCGGGCGGATGGTGACCACCCAGAAAAGCACTGAGATGAGGAGCACGGCGAGCAGCGCGACGCCCGACCAGATCCATGCCACGGGGGGCCCGGACTGGGTGCGGCGCATGGTGGAGTCGGTGCTCAGCTGCCGGAGCGACCGCGCCGTCTCCGCCGCCTGACGCGGGTTGGGCCCGTACAGCTCACTGGTGAGCGCGCCCAGCTGCTTCTTGCTCGGCTGCTTGCCCTCGGCGGTGTCGTCCAGCGCACGACGAAAGCTCGCGGCGTCCGGGAAGCGCTGGAAGGGATCCTTCGCGAGCGCACGCAGGATCACGGCGTCGAGCGCGCGGGGGATCGTCTCGATGATCTCGGACGGGGTGAGCGGAGCCTCGCTGACGTGCTGGTAGGCGACGGCGACCGGTGACTCGCCGCGGAACGGCGGCCGACCCGTGAGCAGCTCGTACAACACCACGCCTGTCGAATACAGATCGGCCCGCGCGTCGACGGGCTCGCCCTTGGCCTGCTCGGGCGAGAAGTACGCGGCGGTGCCGAGGATCGTCGTGGTCTCGGCCACCGTGGAGGACGAGTCGGACACCGCCCGCGCGATGCCGAAGTCCATCACCTTGACCTGGCCCTCGGGGGTCACCATGACGTTGCCCGGCTTGATGTCACGGTGCACGACGCCGGCGCGGTGGGAGAATTCCAACGCTTCCAGGATGCCGTCGACATAGCGGCGGGCCTCGTCGACGGGCACGGGCCCCTCGGCGATGATGTCCTTCAGCAACTGCCCGCGGACGAGCTCCATCACGATGTAGGGAGCCGGATGCGCGGCGCCATCCGGCCCGATCTCGCTGTCCTCGCCCGCGTCGAAGACGCGCACGATCGCGGGATGCGCCATCCGCGACGCGGACTGGGCCTCGAGACGGAACCGCGTGCGGAAGGCCGTGTCCTCGGCGAGATCGCGCTTGAGGATCTTGATCGCCACGTCGCGCTCGAGCATCAGGTCGTAGCCGCGGTAGACGCTGGCCATGCCGCCCTTGCCGATGAGTTCGGCCACGCGATACCGGCCGGACAGCACACGCGTCTCAGTCGTCACGGAGCACTCCCCGGGTGGTGAATCAAAGGATCAGCTTAGCGGTTACGGAGTCGTGCTCGGGCTCGGGCTCGGGACGGGGGCAGTGGCGATGGCGACCTGCGTCGTCGGCGAGGACGCCGACTCCCGCTGGCCGCCTTCACCGGAGCACAACGCCACGTACCGAGCCGTGATGTTGCCGGGGCTGTTGGGGACGTTGATCTCGGCCGACTGCTCGCCGGTCTGGAAGCTCCGCTCCTGTCCCCCTCCCTGTTGGAAGGTCGCGCCCTGGATGTACACGGTGTAGCCGCTGAGCGTCCCGGTGCCGGAGGGGCAGGTGTACGCCTCCCACGTCACCGTGGCGAGCGCACCGGCCTCGGCGGGGTTCGGCGAGACCGACGGGCCGCTACCGGGCGCCGGGATCTCCGTCTGCGGCCCGAAGCAGGTGATCGTGATCGCCGAACCTGGATCGACGCTGCCTCGTGCGGGGTCGGTGGACTCCACGGTGTTGACCTGTGCGGCAGTACCCGCCGGCGAACCCGTCGCCGCGGTGGGGCGGAGGCCGGCGTCCGTGGCCGCCTGGGTCGCGGCGTCGCAGGACATGCCCACCAGGGCCAGAGCTTCGAGATTCACGCGCGTCGCCGTCGGCGTCGGCGTGCTGGTCGGGGTGGAAACGCTCGCGCTCGGCGTGGTCCGGGTGGGAGCAGGACCGGACCCCTGGTTCACGAAGAACGCGATGAGCGTGCCGCCGAGCACGAGGACGAGCAGGGCGATGAGCGCGATGAGCGGCCACGTCCACGGGCTCCGCTTCTTCTTCTCGACGGGCGCTTCCTCCTCGGTCGCGGTCGCCGTGGTCATCGCCGTGGGTGCCGGCAGGAGGCGCGTCGCCGCCGAGGTGTCGGCACCCGAGGTGAGCAGCTGGGTGACGTCGTCGCCCGCGACCGCTCCCCCGATGGCCGGGACGGCCGCGACGGCGGCGGCGATGTCGCCGCGGCGAAGCGCCGCGGCCGCGCGCGAGACGGCGGCGGCGGAGTTCGGACGCTCCTCCGGCTTCTTGGTGATCATCGCGAGGACGAGCCGCTGCACAGGCTCGGGCACCGTCGCCGGCAGCGGCGGGGGCTGCTCGTTGATCTGCGCCATGGCGATGGCGACCTGGGACTCGCCCGTGAAGGGGCGCTTGCCGGCGAGGCACTCGTACGCCACGATCCCGAGCGAGTAGATGTCGGTCGCCGGAGATGCCGGGTGCCCCGACGCCTGCTCGGGCGAGAGGTACTGCACCGTGCCCATCACCTGACCGGTGGCCGTCAGCGGCACCTGGTCGGCGATGCGGGCGATGCCGAAGTCGGTGATCTTCACGCGGCCGTCGGGCGTGATGAGCAGGTTCCCGGGCTTGATGTCGCGGTGCACGAGCCCGGCGGCGTGGGCTGCCTGCAGGGCGGCGGCCGTCTGCGCGACGATGTCCAGCGTCTTGTCGGTCGACAGCGCCCCGTCGCGCTCGAGGATCGTCGACAGGGCTTCGCCCGGGACGAGCTCCATCACGAGGAAGGCCGATCCGTCCTCCTCGCCGTAGTCGAAGACGCTCGCGATGCCCTCGTGGTTGACCAGTGCGGCGTGACGGGCTTCGGCGCGGAAACGCTCGAGGAAACCCGGGTCGCCCAGGTACTCGTCCTTGAGGATCTTGATCGCGACCGTGCGTCCGATGACGTGGTCGGTGGCCTCCCAGACCTCGCCCATGCCCCCGATCGCGATCCGCGAGTCGAGTTCGTACCGTCCCCCGAAGGTCACTCCCTGTGTCGGTCTCATCTGCCCAGCACCGCCTCCATGACCTTCTTCGCGAGAGGAGCGGCGATGGAATTACCGCTCCCCGACTGTCCTTGCCCTCCGCCGTTCTCCACGACCACGGCCACGGCGACCTGGGGATCGTCGGCCGGAGCGAACCCGGCGAACCACAGCGAGTACGGACGATCCCCGTTCTCGGCAGTGCCCGTCTTACCGCCCACCTCGACCCCGTCTATTCTTGCATTGGAGCCCGCGCCGTCACTGACATTGGCGACCATCATCGTCGCCAGCTGCTCGGCGAGTCCCGGCTCGAGGGCGCGGCCGAACTCCGTGCTCTCGACGGTCTGCTGCACCGTGAGGTCGGGGCCGATGACCGTGTCGACCATGCGTGGATTCATGACGATCCCTCCGTTGGCGATGCCCGCCGCGACCATCGCCATCTGCAGCGGCGTCGCCGTGACCTGCCCCTGGCCGAAGCCGCTGAGCGCCGTCTGCGCGTCGTCCATGATCGAGCGCGGGTAGCCGGACGGGGTCGACTCCAGCGGCATCTCGAAGGCGCGGTTGAACCCGTACTTCTCGGCCTCGTCGCGGATCGCGGTGTCGCCGAGCTCCACGGCGAGCTCGGCGAAGGGGATGTTGCAGCTGAGCCGCAACGCGTCGGCGATGGTCACCGTCTCGCCGCCGCCGCACGTGCCGCCGGTGGCGTTGCGGACCGTGCGGGAGGACTGCGGCAGCTGGTAGATCGCGGGGTTCGGAAGCGTGGAGTCGGGCGTGTACCGCCCCGACGCGAGGGCGGCAGAGGCCACGACGAGCTTGAACGTGGATCCGGGTGGGTTGAGGTCGCCGCCGATGCCGCGGTTGTACAGCGGATGCGACGGGTCGGCGACGAGACCGTCGTAGGTCATCTCCACCGCGTCGGTGTCGTGCGAGGCGAGGAGGTTCGTGTCGTAACTGGGGCTCGTCGCCATGGCGAGGATCCGGCCGGTGGACGGCTCGATCGCGACGATCGCTCCCTGCAGTCCGTTCAGCGCGTCGTACGCCGCCCGCTGCACGACCGGGTCGAGGGTGATCTCGACATTCGACCCCCGTGGGGGCTGACCGGTGAGGATGCGGTCCAGCCGCGAGAGGAACTGCGAGCCCGCGGTGCCGCTGAGCACCTGGTTCTCGGCCTGCTCGAGACCCGTCGCCGATCCGAGCACGGGGTTGATGTATCCGGTGACCGGTGCCCACATGTCGGCGTCGACGTACACGCGCTGCCAGCTGTAGACGTCGTTGGAGGGCACCGACGACGCGATGGCGGTGCCGCCGGCGATGATGGATCCGCGTTGCACCTCGTACGAGTCGTAGAGCGCGCGGGTGTTGGCCGAGTTCAGCGCGAGCTCGTCGGCTTGCACGACCTGGATGACGCTCGTGGAGCCGAACAGCGCCAGGAACATCACCAGCATCAGGATGCTGAGGCGACGGAGTTCTTTGGTCATGTCAGCCGATCACCACCCGGGGTCGGCTGCGCACCGCATCCGAGATCCGCAGCAGGATCGCGACGATGAGCCAGTTGGAGATGAGGGAGGATCCGCCGGCCGTGAGGAACGGCGTGGTGAGGCCGGTGAGCGGGATGAGCCGGGTCACGCCGCCCACCATGATGAACACCTGCAGCGCGATCGTGAACGACAGGCCGGTCGCGAGGAGCTTGCCGAAGTCGTCCTGACCGGCCAGGCCGATGCGGATGCCGCGGCTGGCGAAGACCATGTAGAGGCTCAGGATCGCGAACACGCCCACGAGCCCCAACTCCTCACCGAGGCTCGGGAGGATGTAGTCGCTCTGCGACAGCGGTGTGAGATACGGCCGGCCCTGCCCCAGCCCCGTGCCGACGAGCCCGCCCTGTGCGAGGCCGAAGATCCCCTGGACGAGCTGGTAACTGCTGCCGTTGATGAGGTCGGGGTTGAAGGCGTCGAGCCAGATGGTGAACCGAGCGCCGACGTACGAGAGCACGCGCGAGGCGAGGAACGCTCCGCTGCCGGCCAGGAGGACGCCGATGAGGACCCAGCTGGTCTTGCCCGTCGCGACGTAGAGCATCGCGACGAACATGCCGAACAGCAGGGTCCCGGTGCCGAGGTCGCGCTGCAGCACGATGATGCCGAGAGAGATCAACCAGATCACCAGGAGCGGACCCAGCTCGCGCGCCCGCGGCCACGTCATCCACAGGAACCGCGACCCGACCGAGGTGAGGCTCTCGCGCGTGCGCACGAGGTAGCCGGCGAAGAAGATCGCGAGCGAGATCTTCGCCAGCTCGCCGGGCTGGAACTGGAACAGACCCCCCACCGACACCCAGACATCCGCGTTCTGGTTCGTGCCGAGGCCGGGGACGAAGGGCAGCAGCAGGAGAGCGATGCCGACGAAGCCGAAGACGTAGGTGTAGCGGTAGAGCACGCGGTAGTTGCGGAGGAACCACACGACGGCGATGGCGCCAGCGATCGCGATCGTCGACCAGGCCAGCTGGCGGACCGATGACGCATCCCACCCGACGTGGTTGCGCGCGATGTCGATGCGATAGATCTCCGCCATCCCGAGCCCGGTGAGGATCGTGGCGATCGGGAGCACGAACGGATCGGCGTCGCGCGCCCGCAGGCGCAGGACGACATGGAGGATGAGGGCCAGGACCGCCGGGATGGCTCCCAGGATGAACACCTGCGCGTCGAGCGCGCGTCCGGTCCCGAGTTCCACCAGCGCGAGCGCGGAGGCGTTGACGATCAGCGCGAACAGCAGCAGGCCCAGTTCGCGGTTTCGTTGCGTCTGCGGCACCCGGATGCGGCGGAGCGCGCGGATCACCGCCGTGTCGGCGGAGACGGCGTCGGTGCGGGTGAGGGCGGGCTCGCTCATGAGCCTCCCCGCCCTGCGGTGTCGCGCAGCCGGGCCACGATGAGCTCGGCGTCGGCGAGGGAGCGGGCGTTGATCGTGCGCTCCACGGTATTGCGTTCGAACTCGGGCAGATCGGCCAGCGGGATGTCGGTGTCCTCATGGGGGGTGGACAGCGAGATCGGCCCGATCGACTGCTGGATGCCGCGGTAGACCACCACGGTGTCGTCGTCGGCTCCGATGAAGTACCGCGTCTGCGTCCAGCTGTACGCGGCGAAGAGCGTCACGGCCAGAAGCGCCAGGACCGTCAGCAATCCCACGATCCATCCCGCGCGTCGGCGGCGTGCCCGGCGCCGGTCTTCTTCGATGAGCTCCTCGAGGAACTCCGCATCTGGTTCGAAGTGCGTCGGCTCGTTGGCGGCTTGACGATTCGGGTGCAGCCAGCTGCTGCGGCCGGCGCGGGCGGCGGGCACCTCGATGCCGATCGGGTTGGACGCCGATCCGACGATCGTGGGGGTGCCGATGAAGACCGGATGCTGCCCCCCGACGTCGACGATCACGATCGTGACGTTGTCGGGCGCACCCCCATCGAGGGCCTGCTTGAGCAGCGCGTCGGCCGTGCGACCGGGAGCCAGGCCCTGGGCGAGCGCCTTGCCGGTGTGGATGTCGTCGACGACTCCCGACAGACCGTCGGAGCACAGCAGCCAGCGGTCGCCGGGCTGGGTCGGCATGATGAAGGTGTCGACCTCGGGGTCGGGGTCCATGTCGCCGAGCACGCGCATGAGCACCGAGCGGCGCGGGTGGTAGCGCGCCTCCTCGGGCGTGATGCGCCCGGAGTCGACGAGTCGCTGCACGAACGTGTGGTCGGTCGTGATCTGCGTGAGCGCTTCGTCGCGGTACAGGTAGATGCGCGAGTCGCCGATGTGGGCGATGACGGCGTAGTCGTCCACCATCACCAGCGCGCTGACCGTCGTGCCCATGCCGGCGAGCTCGGGGCGGCGGCCCACGGTGTCGATCAGGTCGGTCGCGGTCTCGGTGATCGCCTCGCGGAGCGCCCGCTCCGCCTCGACGGTCGACGCGAAGGGCTGATCGAGCTCGGTGAGCCGGGCGATGGCGAGACTCGACGCGACGTCGCCGCCCGCGTGACCGCCCATCCCGTCGGCCACGACGAAGAGGTTCGAACCGGCATACCCGGAGTCCTGATTGTTGGAGCGCACCTTGCCGGTGTGCGAGAGAGCGGCGCTCGAACCCTGGAAGACCATGAAGATTCGGGGTTACTTCCGCAGCTCGAACGTCGTCGCGCCGACCTTGATGGGGGCGCCGATGCGCACCGGGACGGGAGCTGCCACGCGGGTGCCGTCGTGGAAGGTGCCGTTGGTGGAGTCGAGGTCCTGGATCATCCACTGGTCCCCCCACAGCACCAGGCGTGCGTGGTGGCTCGAGGTGTAGTCGTCGCGGACGACCAGGCCCGACTCGCTCGAGCGCCCGATGGTGAGCGGCTCGTTCCCGAGGGGAAGCTCCAGGCCGGCCTTGGGGCCGCTCGTGATGACGATGCGGGACACCGTGGAGGTCGTGGCAGTGGTGCCGGGAGGCGCGCTGATCTGCGACGAGGGTGCGCTCTTGGCCGCGGGCGCCGGCCGGCTGACCGGGGCGGTGGCGTCGGCAGCGCCCGCCGTCGGCGTCGGCGCCGCGGCGGCCGCGGCCGGCTCGGGGAGCTTTCGCACCTTCACGCCGAACAGATCGGCGCGCAGCGAGTAGACCACGGCGAAGACGAAGAACCACAGCAGCAGCAGGAATCCGATGCGCAGCAGCAGGAGGGTGAGTTCGCTCACGCGAGCGGACCTCCCTCGCGGACGGTGAACGCTCGCGTGGCATCGGGTGAGGGCCGCGACGGCGGGGCGGCCTGGGGAACGACGCGGAAGACGATGTTCGTCCGGCCGATGGTGACGGTGGAGTCGGCCGGGAGGGGCGCCTCGGAGACCTTGCGCCCGTTCAGCTGGGTGCCGTTGGTGGAGCCGAGGTCGCGCACCATCGCGCGCTCGCCGTCCCACAGGATCTCCACGTGCTTGCGGCTGGTCCCCGCATCCGGGATCGTGATGTCGGCGTCGCTGCCGCGACCGATCACCGTGCGGCCCTTGGTGAGCGGATGGCGCTGACCGTCGATGTCGACCACACCGCGCCACGACACGGTGCCGGTCGCGGTCTGCGATTCCACGCGCAGGGTGCCGGTCGAGACGCTCTCGTCCCGCTGGAGGGAGATGCCGACGGGGCCGGCGAACGAGTAGCCCTGCGTGCGGGCGTGCGTCTGCACGAGCGTGTGCAGCTCGTCGCCGAGCGCGGCGCCGAGCTGCCGCATCCGGTCGTCGTCGGCGGGGGCCAGGTGGACCACGAACGTGTTGGGCGCGAGGATGCGGTCGCGGCTGACGACCGCGGACTTCTTGTCGAGCTCGCTGCGGAGGGCGGAGGCGATCTCCACCGGCTGGATGCCGCTGCGGAAGGTCTTCGCGAAGGCGCCGTTGACGGCGCGTTCGAGACCCTTCTCGAAACTGTCGAGTAGTCCCACGAGACTCCTTCAGGCAGGCAGACCGGTGGGTACATCGTAGTCAGGGTGCCTGGGCGGCCACTCCATGCGTCGCCAAACCGCGAGACTGCACCTCCGCCACGAGACCGCAGCCACCGTACGCCGTCTCGTGGCGCCCGTGCAGTCTCGCGGTGCAGAGCGCCCGTGATATTCTCGGCAGGTTGAGTGCGCGGGATTCGTCCCGCGCCTCGCGCGAGTGGCGGAATAGGTAGACGCGCTGGCTTCAGGTGCCAGTGCCCGCAAGGGCGTGGGGGTTCAAGTCCCCCCTCGCGCACAAGCGAAAGAGGCCCCCGGCGGGGGCCTCTTTCGCGTTCCGGGTTCGCCGATGTGGCTGCGCGTGCGCCGGCTGCCGAGTTCCCGACCGGGGCGCGACGCAACTCCTCAAGATCGCGCAAGACAGCGCGCGACGGCTGCGGAATCCCGCGGCGGCCGTCGCTGCGGGGCGTGGATCTTGAGGAGTTGCGACTCTCCGGGGCGGCGCCGCACCGGCAGCGGGCCGGGCCTGAGGGCTACTCCAGGGTCGGCGGGAGGACGTAGACGACCTCCTCGACCTCGCGCCCGGCACCGGGGGCGTACGAGCTCATACAAGACACCTCGGTGAAGCCCGCGCGAGCGAGCAGAGCGGCGGAGGGGACGTTGGTGGCGGCCACGCGAGCGTAGAGAGGTCGCTCCGGCTCGCGAGCGAGAAGGAGTCGCAGGGCCTCCGACCCGACGCCGCGCCCCTGCGCGTGCCGGGCGATCCAGTACGTGACCTCCCGATCGCCGTCGACGGTGAACGCCGCGGCGGTGCCGGCGAATCCGCCGCTCTCGGTGACGACCCACATCGACACGTCGGGGTCCGACCGGTTGCGCGAGATCCACGCGTCGAACGCGTCCCGGTCGTCGGGGTCGGATGCGGTGAAGGCGGCCTGCGCCACGGCATCCGGGTCGCGCATCATCTCGAAGACGGCGTCGAGATCGTCGTCGTCCAGCGCGCGCAGCTCGATGTGACCCACGCCGCCACCCTACGAGTGTCACGAATTGTGAACGACTTTCTCCGCGCACTATCGCATCCGCGCGCATCTATCAGTAGAGTGTTCGCAGTCACGCTCTGCGTGGCCTATCCGGGGGGATCCGTCGACGCCCGGGCTTTGAGCTGATGGCTCGGCCCGGGCGTCGTATGGTTAACGCTCTCGTGCAACGTTTGTGTCACCATCCGGTGCGCAGCATGGCCTCCACCATTACCGTGGGAGGTCCACGGCGCGATGATGGCGCCGGCACGAAAGAACGGCATGTAATGACTCAGGGCACCGTCAAGTGGTTCAACGCGGAGAAGGGCTTCGGCTTCATCGCACCTGACGAGGGCGGCGCGGATGTCTTCGCGCACTACACCGCCATCTCGGCATCCGGGTACCGCTCGCTCGAGGAGAACCAGCGCGTCGAGTTCGACATCGCGCAGGGACCCAAGGGCTTGCAGGCGGAGAACATCCGTCCCGTCTGACGCCGGGCGTCAGTGCTCGCCGCGCACCAGCTCCAGTCCCGCTCCGGCGAACTGGCGCAGGGTCGCGGTGGGAAGGAACGCGCGCGTGAGCGCGGCCGCGATGCGAGTGAGGTCGCTCTCGTCGCGGTAGAGCAGATACATGGTCTCGTACCGCGGGTTGAACTTCTCCTTGAAGCGGTGGAGCGACGCGAAGCCGTATACCGGCTCGAGCATGCCCGCCACCCAGTCGGTCACGTCGGCGATGACGCCGGCGTCGGCCGGGTACTCGTGCGTGAGCGGTGCGCCGGACAGAGACAGGATCTCGGCGCCCTCCTCGGCGAACGCCTTGGCCGATGACCCGATGAGAAACTCCATCACGGGTCCGAAGCCGCCGTCACGACGTCGCATGAGGTCGAGCGTCCAGCCGCGCACCCGTCCTTCGCCGTAGATCGGGAGCCAGGAGAGGAACCCGTCCACGTTGCCCTCGGGCGACACGGCGAGGGCCAGTCGCACCTCCGGATCATCGGCCTCCGTGAGCGTCCCGAGCGTGAAGCCCATCTCCGGAAGGCCCTTGTCCCCGACCCAGCTCTCCGAGATCGCGCGCAGCTGCTGCTGGATCCCCCACGGCTCGTCCCGGAGGCGCGTCAGGCGGAACTGCACGCCCTCGCGCTCGGCGCGGTTGAGCGAAGTGCGCACCGCAGCCCACGACTTGCCGGTGAAGGCCAGTCCCGGGAGATCGACGATCGTGTCGTCGGCCACGACGATGCTGCGCCAATCCGCCGGTACGGCGGCGCGGGTGGCATCGCCGGCGCTGAAGAAGCACGGGATGAGGCCGGCGTGCTCGGCGCGGGCGATGAACTCGCGCACCGCGGCGGGCCTCACCTCCTCGGGGCCGAGAGGATCGGCGAGGGCGAGTGCGACGCCGGCGCGACGCTGATAGGCCACGATGCCGCCGCCCACCCGGGCGTAGATGTTGTTCTCCCACGTCGCCATCCACGACAGCGTCCCGCCGCCATGGGTGCGGATCTCCTCTTTCACCTCCTCGCGCGTCGCGCGAGCCCCGTCGCTGATGCGGGCCCCGCGATGCGCGCGGAATGCTCGCCGGACGAGCAGGAGGTAGACCAGCAGCATGGCCCACAGCACCGATGTCGCGAGGGTCACGCTGAGGTCGGCGTCGACGGTGGCTTCGACATCCGTGATGCCGGCGATCGCGATGAGGGTGATCAGGCCGACGCCGATGAGGACGTTGAGCACCGAGAGCGCGACGCTGACGATCCACGCCCAGCGCCGGCCGCGTCGCATCCCGTTCGCCGCGATGAGGACCACGACGGCGTCGAAGGTGACGTCGAACCACGGTGCCGCGTAGGGGACGGTCACGCCGAAAGGTCCCGTGGTGGGGACGACCAGCGTCACGAGCTGCACGGCCGCGAGCACCACCATGGTGACGAAAGCGATCAGCCGCTGCTCCCGCACCGAGACCCGCTGCGGGCGCAGCGAGCGGTCGATCGCGAGCACGAGAAGCACGCCCATCACGTGCTCGAGGTCGGCGAGCGCGCCCCAGAACAGCACCGCCAGAAAGATGAAGGCGATCAGCACGATCCACGCGCGCAGTCGCCACGGCGACACGAACAGCGCGAGGGCCGCCGCGATGCATGCCATCGTCCCGCCGGAGGGGCCCACATCGAGCGCGGCCGCCTGCGTCTCTGCCCACGGCCACGGCAGCATCGCGCACAGCCACAGCAGGAGCGAGGTCGCGAGCACGGCGAACAGCTGCCCGCCCGCGAAGTACGCCAGCGCGACGCGTGATCCGCGGCGGAACTCCAGATACGCCATGCCCCAGAATCCGGTCAGCGTGAAGACGTACACCCACGGCTCGTTGACGAAGAACGTGCCGGTGAGGGGTGTCCACCAGCGTCCCGCTTCGAGCGCCGGAAGCCCGTAGGCGACGGTGTCGTACACCGGGGAGTGGGCGAACGACGTCCACAGGCCCTGCCATGCGACGCCGACGGCGATGACGGCGAGCATCAGGGCGAGAGTGGCCGGGATGCGACGGAGGAAGTGCGTCGCCCGCTGGGCCGGTCCCGGTCTGTCCCCCATGGACATCCACCATAGGGTCGACGCGCCCGGCTCACCCGTCGACAGGCTCAGCCGCCGGAGAAAGCGTCCATCACTCCTCGACGAGAAGGAGCGCGCGCAGCTCGTCGGCCGTCGCGACGCTGGCCTGCGCGCCCTCGGCCTCGTGCGGCCAGCTGAATCCCCATTGCACGAAGATGACCGGCACGTCGTGGGCGAGGCCGCCCTCCACGTCGTGATGCCGGTCGCCGATGAGCACCGGCCGGCTCGTGTCGGCACCCGCGACGGCCAGGCGGCGGAGGGCCTCCGCGACGATGTCGGACTTCGCACTCAGGGTGCGCTCGTCCAGCGTCGCGCCGACGGTAGCCGTGAGGTACGGCGAGAGGTCGAAGAAATCCATGAGCGCGGTCACCTGCACCTCCGGCTTCGAGCTCGCCGTGGCCTGGGGCACGCCGGCGGCGCTCAGATCGGCCATGATCTCCGCGATCCCGGGAAAGAGCTGCACGCTCGAGGTGTAGCCCTCGGCCTTGTTGAGTCCGCGATAGAAGGTGACGGCCTCGGTGGCCTGCTCGGGCGTCATCCCCACGTTCGTCTGGAACGACTCGAACATCGGCGGGCCGATCCAGTGGGCGAGCTCGCCCCGTGTCGGGGGCCGCATCCCGAAATGCTCGAGCGTGACGGTCAGGCGCCGCAGGATCCCCTCCGACGCGTCGATGATCGTGCCGTCGACGTCCCACAGGACGCAGGACCAGGGGGAGCGCTCGGGCATACGTCCACGGTAGCTGGCGCTAGAACAGCCGCGGTGCGCCCGAGTCCACACCCTTCATCTCGTCGTAGTCGAGAGTGAGGCAGCGGATGCCGCGATCGGCGGCGAGCACGCGCGCCTGCGGCTTGATCTCCTGGGCCGCGAAGATGCCGGTCACCGGTGCGAGGTGGGGGTCGCGATTGAGCAGCTCGAGGTAGCGCGTGAGCTGCTCGACGCCGTCGATGTCGCCGCGGCGCTTGACCTCGATCGCGATCGTCCCACCCGCCGGGTCGCGCAGGAGCAGATCCACCGGTCCGATCGCCGTGGGGAACTCGCGCCGCACGAGCGAGAGGCCCTCGCCCACGAGGGACACCTGCTCGGCGAGCAGGCGCTGCAGATCGGCCTCGACACCGTCTTTGATGAGACCGGGATCCACCCCGAGATCGTGCGAGGTGTCGGAGAGGATCTCGTGGATGCGGACGACCAACGCGTCACCGGTCTTCGCGTGGGTCACGCGCCAGCGTTCGACGACGCCGTCCTCGAGGTCCGCCGCATCCGGCGCCTCGGCGACGAGCGAGCACGGCGGGCTCATCCAGTTCAGCGGCTTGTACGAACCGCCGTCGGAGTGGACGAGGAGGCTTCCGTCCCCCTTGTGCACGAGCAGGCGCGTGGCCAGCGGCAGGTGCGCGTTGAGCCGGCCGGAGTAGTCCACGGAGCACTTCGCGATCACCAGACGCACGCGACGAGCCTAATCGTGTCAGCTCTCGCTGCGGGCGGGGGCGGCGGATGCCGTGGGAGCGAGGGGACGCGCGGCCCCGGCGAAGAACCCCGACAGCACGATGAGTCCCACGATCACGAACAGCGTGTTCAGCAGGCCGAAGTGCTCGCTGATGAACCCGAGGATCGGCGGGCCGCACAGGAACGCCACATATCCGATGGTCGCGGCTGCGCTCACGCGCGCGGCCGCCTTCGCGGGGTCGTCCGCGGCGGCCGACATCCCCAGCGGGAAACCGAGCGACGCACCGACACCCCACAGGGCGGCTCCGACGAAGACGAGGGGAAGGCTCGGCGCGAGGATGAACAGCAGCAGGCCCGCAGTGGCCGCCGCCGCCAGGACCCGCAGCACGGCGACGCGGCCGAAACGGTCGACGAGCGGGCCCCCGAACACCCGCACCACCGTCATCGCCACGGAGAAGACCGCCAGCGCTGCGGCGCCCGACGCCTCGGTGGCGCCGTGATCTTCCACCACCGCGAGCGGAAGCCAATCGTTGGCCCCGCCCTCGGCGAACGCCATCCCGAGCATGATGACCCCGAGCGCGTACGTCCGGGGCTCCTTCCACGCGCTGAGGGCGAGGTGCAGGCGCTCCCGCCACGTCGACGGCGCGGCATCCTCGGCGTCGTCGTCCATCGCGACCTCGCGGGCGGGCACGTTGGCGACGCTGACAACGGCGAGCAGGGCGATCATCCCCGCGATCAGGCCGCAGTGCACCGCCACCGCCACCCCCCACGCGGCAGCCAGCACACCCAGCCCCGCGCCGATCACGGTGCCGAAGCTGAAGAACGCGTGGAAGAGGGGCAGGATGGTCCGCCCGCTGTACTTCTCGATCGCCGCGCCCTCGACGTTCATCATCACGTCGACCGCGCCGTTGCCGCCGCCGAACAGCATGAGACCGAACAGGACCACCGCGTAGGAGTGGAAGAGATCGGCGCCGACGCCGACCAGCGCGACGCCCACGGCCACCAGCAGCAGTGCGGCGAGCATCCCGCGGCGCGCGCCGAGACGGGCGAGCGCCACCGGCGCGAGGGACAGGCCGATGATCGAAGCCGCCCCCATCCCCAGAAGCAGGAACCCGATCTGGATGTTGTCCACGCCCAGGGCCGTCTTGATGGCGGGAACGCGCGATGCCCACGTCGCGATGCTCAGCCCGCTGGCGAGGAAGATCGCGAAGATGGCGGTGCGCCAGCGCACGAGCTGTGGGCGGGTGAGGTCGACATCCATGCCGAACAGTGTATCGAATCGATTCGACACTCCCACCCATCCGCTTTCGCGCCGGGGTAGCCTCGGAGCATGAGCACGCGTCGCGCCACCATCGCCGACGTCGCGCGCGAAGCCGGAGTGTCGGCATCGACGGCCTCCGTCGTCTTCAGCGGACGCACCCCCGTATCGGAGGTGACTCGCGAGCGCGTGCGCGCGGCCGCCGCGCTGCTCGGCTACACCGGACCCGATCCGCGAGCGGCCTCGCTGCGCCGCGGCCGGTCGGGAATCGTCGGCGTCGTGATCGAGGGGCGCCTGGGGGCGGTCTTCTCCGACCCCGTGATGACGCTGCAGATGGACGGCCTCACCGAGGGCGTCGCCCGGGTCGGCGCCGGTCTCCTCCTCCTGCGCGACACCGGTGACGTCCAGAGCGAGCCGTCCTTGCTGACCGCTCCGCTGGATGCCGCCGTCCTGATCGGATGCAACGCCCGCACTCGTGAGGCTGTCGAGATCGTGCGTTCCCGCGGCGTCCCCGCTGTCGTGATCGAGGGGGACGGCGGCCCGGGGGTGCCGCAGATCCGGCTCGACAATCGCGAAGCACAGCGTCAGCTGGCCAGCCACATCGCCGGTCTGGGACATCGGCGCGTGGCTCTCGTGACCCTTCCCACCAGCGCCGACCGCGCGGGCGGGTGGCTCGATGCCGCCGGGGAGGCGGCCATCCGTGTCGAGGTCACGGCCGACCGCCTCGCCGGCGCGCGTGATGTGTACCCGGATGCGCCGGCATACGTCGCGGGCGCCAGTCTCATCGACGAGGGTCTCGCTGCCGGACGCATGCTCTTCGCCGACCCTGGCACCCGGCCCACCGCCGTCATCGCCCAGAGCGACCTGCTCGCGACCGGCGTCATCCGCGCCGCCGAGGAGGCAGGACTCCGCGTCCCGCACGACGTCAGCGTCACCGGATTCGACGGCGTCGTCGTCGACGGGCTCGCGCCGTACGAGCTCACCACGGCCGTCCAGCCGGCGGCGGAGAAGGGGCGCGCAGCCGGAGACGCCGTGGCGGCCATGCTCGACGGCTCGGACGCCGCCTCGCTGTTGTTCACCTGCACGTTCCATGAAGGTAACACCACCGCGCCGCCCGCGTCCTGACGCTCGCGAGACCGGTGCCGGAATGCGGCCTTTAGGATAGAGACGACGACCTGAGAGCCCGGGCCCCCCGCCCGTCGACCCCGAGGAGGCCGCCGTGCTGCTCCTCCTCGCTGCGTTCTGCGTCGTTCCGCTCGCCCTCCCCTGGCTCGTCTCCCGCCTCGGAGCGCGCGCCTTCTACATCGCGGCGCTTCTTCCCGTCGCCGCCTTCGTCCAGGCGATCCTCGCGACGCCCGCGGTGCTGTCGGGCGACATTCCGTTCGAGGCATACGACTGGATCCCGGCGCTGGAGATTCAGATCTCGCTGCGGATGGACACCCTCGGATGGCTGCTGACGCTGGTGGTCACCGGCGTCGGAGCCCTCGTCATGCTCTACTGCCGCTGGTACTTCGGTGGCAAGACCCAGGGCGTCGGGCAGTTCTCCGCCGTGCTCCTCGCGTTCGCGGGCGCCATGTACGGACTCGTGCTCACCGACGACATCGTGGTGCTCGTGATGCTGTGGGAGGTCACGAGCATCCTGTCGTACCTCCTCATCGGCTTCTACCATGCGCGCGGTGCGAGCCGCCGCGCGGCGCTGCAGGCTCTCCTGGTCACCACCATCGGCGGACTGGTGATGCTCGTCGGCGTCGTCCTCCTCGTCGTGGAGACGGGGACGACGAGCCTGTCGGAGATCCTCGCGATCGCTCCGACGGGAGCCGTCGTCGATGCGGCGCTGGTGCTGCTCCTCGTGGGTGCGCTGAGCAAGTCGGCGATCTTCCCCTTCCACTTCTGGTTGCCCGGCGCGATGGCTGCGCCGACACCCGTCTCGGCGTATCTCCACGCCGCGGCGATGGTGAAGGCGGGCATCTATCTCATCGCGCGCTTCGCGCCGGTCTTCGCCTTCGCCGCGCCCTGGCGCCCGATCGTGATCTCGCTCGGCGTCTTCACGATGCTTCTCGGCGGCTTCCAGGCTCTGCGGGAGAGCGACCTCAAACGCATCCTGGCCTTCGGCACCGTGAGCCAGCTGGGCTTCCTCACGGTCGTCCTCGGCTACGGCACGCAGGAGGCCGCCCTCGCGGGTCTCGCCCTGCTCCTGTCCCACGCGATGTTCAAGTCGGCGCTCTTCCTCGTCGTCGGTGTGATCGATCGGCAGCTGTCGACCCGTGACATCTCGGAGTTGAGCGGGGTCGGGCGCCAAGCACCCGTCCTCGCCACCTTCTCGGCGATCGCCGTCGCGTGCATGGCGGGGATCATCCCGACGATCGGCTTCGTCGCGAAGGAGGGCGCCCTCACCGCCTTCGTGGAGGAGGCTGCGCACGGCGAGGCGTGGGCGTGGGTCGCACTTCTCGGAGTGTCGATCGGGTCCGTCCTGACCGTCGGCTACGGGCTGCGTTTCCTGTGGGGCGCCTTCGCCACCAAGCGCGACGCGTCGGGCGCCCGGCGGGAGCCGACGTCCTGGCCCGACCCTCCGCTGGGCTTCCTCGGCGCACCCGTCGTGCTCGCGGCACTCACGGTCGTCGCGGGGATCGCGACGCCGTGGCTCGACATCGTCCTCCAGCCGTACGCCGCGACGGCCGCGCCAGCCAGTCCCGGGATCGAGCCGCCCGGCTCCCCGCCCCACCTGGCCCTGTGGCACGGCTTCGAGCCGGCGCTGTGGATCTCCCTCGCCACGCTCGTGCTGGGCGCGCTGGTCTTCGTGATCACGGCGCGCGTGCGCCGTTTCGTCTCGGTCAGGGTGCTGCCGTTCACGGCGACCGATGTGTACAACGTGACGCTGCGCGCCATCGCTCGTCTCGCCGTCCTCGTCACCACGCTCACCCAGCGCGGCTCCCTGCCGGTGTATGTCGGCACGATCTTCCTCGTGTTCGTGGCCGCCGAGGGCACGGCGTTGCTGGCCGGCCCGGCATGGCAGGCGGCGCTGGACGCCTGGCAGTCGCCCGCGCAGCTGGCCGTCGCCCCGCTGATGATCGCCGCGGGCCTCCTCGCCGTCAACGCGCGCAAGCGGTACACCGGCGTGGTCCTCGTCTCGGTCACCGGGCTCGGGATGGTGGTGCTGTTCGCCACGAGCGGGGCTCCCGATCTCGCCCTCACCCAGATCCTCGTCGAGACGGTGACCCTCGTCGCGTTCGCGCTGGTGCTCCGCCGCATCCCGGCGCGGATGGGGGAGCACAACGCCTCGGTGTGGCCGGTCGCTCGCGCCGTGCTGGCGATCGCGGTGGGCGCGACGATGGCGCTGGTCGCGATCGTCGCCACGGGCGCGCGCGTCGAGCGCCCCATCTCGGATGCGTGGCCGATGCTGGCGTACGAGATCGGTCACGGTCGGAACGTCGTCAACGTCGCCCTGGTCGACCTCCGCGGCTGGGACACCATGGGGGAGCTGTCCGTGCTCATCCTGGCCGCGACCGGCGTCGCCTCGCTCGTCTTCGTCACGCACCGCGCCGACACGCTCAGCGAGTTCACGTCGCCCCTGCCCCGGCTGAGCACCCGCGGCCGACCCCTGCTGGTGGAGACCGAGGAGGGGCCGCGGGCGCGCACCGCCGACACCCGCCACCGCCCGCAGACGTGGCTGCTCGGCGGCCAGAAGGTGCGGCCGGAGAACCGCTCGATCATCCTCGAGGTGATCGTGCGCGTGCTCTTCCACTCGATCATCATCGTGTCGCTGTACGTGCTGTTCGCCGGGCACAACCTGCCCGGAGGAGGCTTCGCGGGCGGCCTCATCGCGGGGATGGCACTGGTCATGCGCTACGTCGCGGGCGGACGCTACGAGCTCGGCGCCGCCGCCCCGACCGACGCCGGTCGCCTCCTCGGCACGGGAATGATCATCGCGGTGGGGTGCGCCGTCGTGCCGCTCTTCTTCGGAGCTCCGCCGCTGACGAGCGCGTTCTTCGAGATCGAGGTGCCCGTGCTCGGTCACGTCGAGTTCGTCACATCCACGATCTTCGACATCGGGGTGTACCTCGTCGTGATCGGACTCGTCCTCGACGTGCTCCGCAGCCTCGGGGCCGAGGTCGACCGGCAGACGCAGGAGATGCGCGCGCAGGGGGTGCTCTCCTGATGTCGGTCTCGCTCGTGCTCATCGTCATCATGGGCGTGCTGTTCGCGTGCGGTGTCTACGCGATGCTCGAGCGGAGCCTCACGCGCGTGCTCATCGGGTTCCTTCTGCTCGGCAACGCCGCGAATCTGCTCCTGCTCATCGTCATGGGAGAGCCGGGGGCCGCCTCGTTCTTCGGCGAGGAGAGGGAGACCAGTGACCCGCTGCCGCAGGCGCTCACCCTCACGGCGATCGTCATCACGTTCGCCGTCTCGGCGTTCCTGCTCGCCCTCATCTACCGCTCATGGCAGCTGGGGCGCGCCGACACCGTCGAGGACGACCTCGAGGACGTGGCGCTGCGGGCGCGTCCGTCCGACGAAGACGAGATGGACGTGGAGGTCGAAGACGAGGACGACGACGCCACGACCGACTTCGTCGACTCCGACGCGTCGCCCATCCGGCTGCTGCGCAACGCCGACCTCGCCGGTATCCGCGACGACGCCCCCTCCGACCGGCCGCTGCGTCGCCGGCGCGATCCCGAGCCGGAGGCACCCGACGATCACGAGGACCGCGACGAGGGACCGGACGGAGGCGAGAGCCGATGAGCGCCGCCACCCTGGTCCCCCTCCTGGTCACGCTGCCGCTCCTCGGCGCCGGCATCGCCCTCATCTCCGGCCGCCATCGCAAGATCCAGGTCGCCGTCTCGATCATCACGCTGACCGCCGTGCTGGGCATCGCCGCGGTGCTCCTCGGCATCGTCGACGCCTCCGACACCCCGCTGGCGGTGTCGGTGGGCGGATGGCCCATCCCCTTCGGCATCGTCCTCTACGTCGACCGCCTGTCGGCCCTGCTCGTGGTCGTCTCCAGCCTCGTCCTGCTGGCGGTCCTGCTGTTCTCGGTCGGACAGGGCGCGGCAGACGGCGACGACGAGACGCCGGTGTCGATCTTCCACCCGTCGTATCTGATCCTGTCGGCCGGCATCTTCACCGCCTTCATCGCGGGCGACCTGTTCAACCTCTACGTCGGCTTCGAGATCCTGCTCGTGGCCTCCTACGTGCTCATCACGCTCGGGAGCACCGAGTCGCGCATCCGCACCGGCGTCGTCTACATCGTCGTGTCGCTGGTGTCGTCGATCCTGTTCCTCTCCGCGATCGCGATGATCTACGGTGCGCTCGGCACGGTGAACATGGCGCAGCTGTCGGAGCGGATGACCGAGCTCCCGCAGGAGACGCAGCTCGTCCTGCACCTCATGCTCCTCCTAGCCTTCAGCATCAAGGCCGCCGTCTTCCCCCTGTCGTTCTGGCTTCCCGACTCGTACCCGACCGCTCCCGCGCCGGTGACGGCGGTGTTCGCCGGGTTGCTGACGAAGGTCGGCGTGTACGCGCTCATCCGCACCGAGACGCAGATCTTCCGCGACAACGACGTCAACCTGCTCCTCATGATCGTGGCACTGGCGACGATGATCGTCGGCGTGCTCGGCGCGCTCGCGCAGGCAGAGCTCAAACGCATCCTGTCGTTCACGCTCGTGAGCCATATCGGCTACATGATCTTCGGCCTCGCGATCGCGACGCCGGTCGCCGTCGGCGCGACGATCTACTACACCGTGCACCACATCGTCGTGCAGACGACGCTCTTCCTGGCTGTCGGTCTCATCGAGCGTCGCGCCGGATCGACCTCCATCCTCCGTGTCCGCGGGCTCATGCGGGCGGCGCCGGTCATCGCCGTGCTGTACTTCATCCCCGCGGTGAACCTCGGTGGGCTGCCGCCCTTCTCCGGGTTCATCGGCAAGTACGGCCTGTTCGACGCCGCCGCGCAGGTGGGCACCCCGATCATGATCGTGCTGATCGTGGGCGGCATCGTCACGTCGCTGCTGACGCTCTACGCCCTCATGCGGGCCTGGAACCTGGCGTTCTGGCGCGAGGAGGAGGACTCCACCGAGACCGAGGCGCGCATCTCGTACCTCGGCGCCGCACCGGCGGCGGGGACCCAGACCGAGCGACGGGTGATCCCGCGCATCATGACGGCGGCGACGTCCGGAATGGTCGTCGTGACGGTGGCGCTGACGGTGTTCGCCGGGCCGCTGTACGACGTGTGCGTGCGCATCGGCGAGACCCTCCTCGAGCCGATCAGCGTCGTGCAGGTCGAAGACGGGGTGCAGGAATGAAGCGCTCGGCGAAGGAGCTCCTGCGCGCGGCGTGGCGCCAGCTGCCGTTCTTCGTGTGGCTGATCGCGCTGTGGATGCTGCTGTGGGGTCAGTTCACCGTCATGGCGTTCCTGACCGGTCTCATCGCCGCCGTCGCGGTGACGAGGGTCTTCCGGCTTCCCCCCGTGCAGCTGTCGGGTCGGCTGAACCCCTGGTACGGGCTCGTCTTCGTCGTGACGTTCCTCTTCGATGTCGTGCGAGGGTCGCTTCTGGTCGCTCTGCAGGTGCTCGACCCGCGGCGCCAGCCGGGAGCCGCCATCATCGCGGTGCAGCTGCGCACCGACGACGACCTCATCATGACGCACGTCGGCGTCACCGCCTCGCTCATCCCGGGCTCGCTCATCGTCGAGGCCGACCGCGACCGCCGCATCCTGTACCTCCACGTCATCGGCGTCCGCTCCGACGATGACCTCGACAAGCAGCGCGACGCCGTGCTGGGGTTCGAACGACGCATCGTGCGCGCCGTCGGCTCGCGGATGCAGCTGGAAGAGGTCGGCGTGGCGCCGGCCGGGGGAGGACAGCGATGAACGTCGTGCTGATCGTCATCTTCGCCGTCTTCGCCGTCGCGGGGCTGCTCACGCTGTGGCGTATCGTCGTGGGGCCCTCGATCCTCGACCGGGCGGTGGCATCGGATGTGCTCCTCACGGAGGTGATGTGCGTGCTCGGCGCGGAGATGGCGATCAACCACCACACCCGGTCGCTTCCGATCATGCTCGTCATCGCCGCCGTCGGCGTCTTCGGATCGGTCTCGATCGCCCGCTTCGTCGCACGGAAGGACAACGCCGACCGATGATCCGCCGCGCCGCATCCGACATCTCCGAAGCCGTCAGTCCGCTCGACGCGTGGCTGAACGGCATCGCCCTCGTGCTCATCCTCCTCGGCGCGCTGCTGTGCCTCACCGCCGCCATCGGGGTGCTGCGTTTCCGCGACGTGCCGATGCGCCTGCATGCCGCCACGAAGCCGCAGGTGCTCGGGCTCATCGTCATCTGCCTGGCGATCGCCCTGTCGCTGCGATCGTGGCCGGTGGTGGCGTTCCTCGTGCCGGTGGTGCTGATCCAGTTCGCCACGGCGCCGCTGTCGGCGCACATGGTCGGGCGCCAGGCGTATCGCAACGAGACGATCGATCGCGTGCACCTGTATGCCGACGAGCTGCGCGCCGAGCGGGAGACCCCGCCCGCATCCGGCGGCTGACCCCGCGCCCCTGCCGCGCCGCCCTGCCGATCAGCCGATGATGCTCGGCTGGAGGTCGCGGAGGGTGCGGAATCGGGACATGCGGCCCGCGCCGAGCGCGGCGACCACGCCTCCGCCCACGAGCCACGCGGCCAGCACCGCGAGGTCCACCCCCACGCGTGATGCATCCCCGCCGTACATGACCTGCCGCATCGCATCGACGACGTAACCCATCGGCAGCACGTGATGCAGAGCGGCGAGCGGGGCCGGGAGCGTCTGCCACGGGAACGTGCCGCCGGCCGTCACGAGCTGCAGCACCATGAGCACGAGTCCGAGGAACTGCCCGACGGCCCCGAGCCAGACGTTCAGGGCCAGCACGATCGCGGCGTAGGTCGCCGTGGCCAGCAGCAGGATGCCGAGGGTCGCGAGCGGGTTGCTGAACGAGAAGCCGAGGGCGAGTGCGAGCACGGCGAACAGCCCGAGCATCTGCACCCCGCCGAGGAGGGCGGGGGTGAGCCATCCGGCCAGCGTCACGCGGACGGGACTGTGCAGTGCCGTCACCGCGCGACGCGAGACCGGCTTCACGATGAGGAAGAGGGCATAGATGCCGATCCACCCCGCGAGGGCGGCGAAGAACGGCGCCAAGCCCGCGCCGTAGTTCTGCGCCTGGGTGAGGGCGTCGGAGGACACCGCGATCGGGTCCGACAGCGCCTTGGCCTGCGCGGCGCGCGTGGCCTCATCGGAGTCGGGGATCTGCGCCACCCCCGCGGCGAGGCCCTGCTGCAGCTGCGTCGCACCATCGGCCAGGGACCCCAGGCCCGCGTCCAGCGCACTGGCCCCGGCGCTCAGCTGGGCGGCTCCGGATGCCGCGGATGACGCGCCGTCGGCGAGCGCGGCGCTTGCGGATGCGACCTGCCCGGCGCCGGCGGCGAGGCGGTCGGCCTGCGTGACCGCGTTCTGCACGCGCGTGTTCGCCTCGGCGAGGCGCTGCGCGAGCGGGTCGAGGTCGGCGAGCACCTCGGCGATCTGCGTCGGATCGAGTCCGGCGTCGGCGAGAGCCCGCGCGATGTCGGCGCGCGCCTGCGGCAGCAGCGCCGTCGCCTCCGCCGCCGCGGCGCCCACCTGCTGCGCGAGCGCGTCGACCTGGGCCGTGCCGGCCGCCACCTGCGCGGCGCCGTCGCGCAGGCGGACCGCGCCGTCCCGCAGCTGCGCGGTGCCGCCCGCGAGCGCACCCGCACCTGCGGCGAGCGAGCCGCTCCCCTCGCGGGCGGTGGACAGGCCGTCGACGAGCTGCTGCGCGCCGGATGCCGCGTCGGCGAGCTGCACGCGGATCGTCTGCAGCGCGTTCAGCAGCGTGAGTCCGGCCTCGTCGGCCACCTTGTGGGCGACGGTGTTCTGGATGCGCGCGACCGCCTGCGTACCGATGGTGGAGGCGAGGTAGTTGTTCGCGTCGTTCGTGTGGAGGACGAGATCGGCCTGGCGCGGCGCGGCTGACGAGATCGACGCGATGGCGGCGGAGAAGTCCGCAGGCACCTCGACCATGAAGTCGTAGGTGCCGTCGGCGAGCCCCGCCTCCGCCGCTCGTGCACCCACCCGGTGCCACGAGAACGTGTCGCCGTCGAGCAGCTCCTTCGCGACCTCGTCGCCGAAGTTGCGATCCTCGCCGTCGACCGGCGCGCCCGTGTCCTGCACGACGAGGGCGACGGGGACGCGCGACAAACTGCCGTAGGGGTCCTGATTCGCCCACAGGTACAGCCCGCCGTAGAGGATCGGCACGGCCAGCAGCGCGACCAGCGCGAGCACCGACATCCGAGTCGACGTCAGCCGTCGAAGCTCGGCGGCGATCATCTGCGGCACCTTCATGACGCGCTCCCCTCGGCAGATCCGAGCACCGTCTTCGAGGCGACGCCGGCGATCACGAGCATCGCGAGCCCCCGGTCGGCGAACTCCCGCGCGATGCGCCACCACACCGCCGGCTCGCCCCCATGGCGATCGGGGGAGGTGAGCACCATCCCGCCGACGCCCGGGCGGAGGGCAGCCAGCTCGAGGAGGATCCGGATCCGCTTCGACGGCGCCACCTGGCCGATGGGGATTCCGGCGGCCTCAGCCATCCCCAGCCCGTCGAGCCAGCGGCGTGCGGCGAATGGGTTCGGCGCTGATCCCGCGAACATGAGCTCCTCGGCGACGACGCCCGCGACCGTGACGTTCGGCTCCGGCTCCGACACGTCGAGCGCATCGACGAGCGCGACGGCGCGGCGAAGTGCCGCAGCATCGGCCTTGCCGTCGATCGTGACACTGCCCGTCGCCGGGCGCATGCGCCCCGATGCGAGCAGTCCCATCACGGTCGGACGCTGCTCGGTCTCGGCGACGGCGAGCGTCACGGCGCCCGTCTCGTAGCTGAGGGACGTCTCGGGCAGCGCTCGCCCCTTTCCGACTCCGCGCAGTTCGACCTTCACCGCTCGATCCTCCTCCGTCGCGGCCGCACTTCCGTGCTCGACTTGTGCCGTGTGGTCGAAATCCGCCCGGAATATCGACCACAAGACGCAACTCGACGGGTCTTGCGGACCGGTCGGTCGGTGCCGGCGGCGCGGGTCAGTCGGTGCCGGCGTCGAACGCGGCCGCCTCGCCGGCGGCATCCGTCGCCTCGGCGAGCCGCTCGTGCGCGGCGTCGAGCGGCGTCGCGCTCTCGATGATCTCGTCGGCCTCGCCCGCCGTCACGCGCCCCACGAGCTCGCCCGTCGGTCCGCCGATCAGGCCCATGCCGGCATACTGCTCGAGGCGCGTGCGCGAGTCGGCGATGTCGAGGTTGCGCATCGTGAGTTGCCCGATGCGGTCGGTGGGGCCGAACGCGGCGTCACCGACGCGCTCCATCGAGAGCTTCTCCGGTCCGTACGACAGGTGCGGGGCGGTGGTGTCGAGGATCGTGTAGTCCTCGCCGCGACGCAGGCGCAGCGTCACCGATCCGGTGATCGTCGAGCCGACCCACTTCTGGATCGACTCGCGGAGCATGAGCGACTGCGGCTCGAGCCAGCGGCCCTCGTACATGAGGCGCCCGAGGCGCCGGCCCTGCTCGTGGTACGTGGCGAGGGTGTCCTCGTTCAGGATGCCGTTGACCAGGCGCTCGTACGCGATGAAAAGCAGCGCCATGCCGGGCGCCTCGTAAATCCCGCGGGACTTCGCCTCAATGATGCGGTTCTCGATCTGGTCGCTCATGCCCAGGCCGTGGCGCCCGCCGATCGTGTTGGCCTCGCGGACGAGCTCGACCGGGTCGGCGAACTCGACGCCGTTGAGCGCGACCGGGCGTCCGCGGTCGAACGTCACGGTGACGTCCTCCGTCTCGATCGCCACCTCGGGGTCCCAGAACCGCACGCCCATGATCGGGTCGACGATCTCGAGCGAGACGTCGAGGTGCTCGAGGGTCTTGGCCTCGTGCGTCGCGCCCCAGATGTTCGCGTCGGTCGAGTAGGCCTTCTCGGCGCTGTCACGGTAGGGGAAGCCGTGCGCGAGCAGCCACTCGCTCATCTCCTTGCGGCCGCCGAGCTCGGTGACGAAGTCGGCGTCGAGCCACGGTTTGTAAATGCGCAGCGCGGGGTTGGCGAGCAGGCCGTAGCGGTAGAACCGCTCGATGTCGTTGCCCTTGTAGGTCGAGCCGTCGCCCCAGATGTCGACGCCGTCTTCCCGCATCGCGCGGACCAGGAGCGTCCCGGTGACCGCGCGGCCGAGAGGCGTCGTGTTGAAGTAGGTGCGTCCGCCGGAGCGGATGTGGAACGCCCCGCACGAGAGCGCGACGAAGCCCTCCTCCACGAGCGCCGTCTTGCAGTCGACCAGGCGCGAGACCTCGGCGCCGTACTGCGTGGCCCGCCCCGGGATGGACGCGATGTCGTCTTCGTCGTACTGCCCGAGATCACCGGTGTACGTGCAGGGGATCGCGCCCTTGTCGCGCATCCACGCGACGGCGACCGACGTGTCGAGCCCTCCCGAGAAGGCGATGCCGACGCGCTCGCCGACGGGGAGGGACTGCAGGACCTTGGACATGGCTCCCAGTCTATTTGGCCGTACGACCGCGTTTTTCCGCGGCGTCAGAGGGTGTCTTGTCCCAGCACGCGCCGCGGCACGCTGGTGGCGGCGGCGAAGGCATCGGGGCGCGGGACGCCGGATGCCACCACGACCTCGATCGCGCGTGCGAGAGTGAGGGTCGACCCCGCCAGGGTGTCGGTCCCGCGCAGCAGAGGACGCCCGCCGCGCACCTCGACGTCGAGGCCGCCGAGGAGGTAGCCGCCGTCGCCGAGGCCGGTGGCGGCCATGGCATCCGTCACCAGCGCGACGCGGCCGGATGCGGCGGCGAACAGCGTGCGGAGGACCACGGGGTGCACGTGCATCCCGTCTGCGACGACTTCCAGGACGACGTGGTCGCGCTCGAGTGCGGCGCCGACCGGGCCGGGCTCGCGGTGCCCGAGCCCCGGCATCGCGTTGAAGGCGTGCGTCAGCAGCGAGGCACCTCGGTCGAACGCCGACGCGGCCGTGTCGTGGTCGGCTTGGGTGTGGCCGACCGCCACGGTGACTCCGGCCGCGACGAAGGCGTCGATGGCCTCGGCCGCCCCGGGAAGCTCGGGGGCGATCGTGATCTGCCGCAGCACGCCCTCGCCGGCGGCGAGCAGAGCGCCGACCGCCTCCCGGCTGGGCACAGTGAGTGCGTCGGGGTCGTGCGCGCCGCGGCGCTCGGGGGAGAGGAACGGGCCCTCGAGATGAACGCCCAGGGCGCCGGGAAGAGAGGGAAGGATCCGGCGAAGGTCGCCGAGCCGCCGCGCGAGCGCGGGGACGGGAGCGCTCACCAGGCTCAGCACCACGCCATCGGTGCCCTGGCCGTGGTGGTACTGCAGCGCCGCCTCGATCCCGGAGGCGTCCGCATCGTCGAAGGAATAGCCCGCGCCGCCATGGCAGTGCAGGTCGACGAACCCGGCGGCATCCGTCGCGTCGACACTCATGCTCTTTCCTCCCGCGCGCGTTCGGTGAGGGGTGCGCGCGCGGCCGCTCGGCGTGCGCGCACCCGCAGCACCGCCGCCCCCGCGAAGGCGACCGCCAGGATGCCGAGCGCGATCGCGAGCGCGTAGGCCAGCACGCCGGGCCATCCCGCCTGCTCGTACGGGTTCACGAAAGGGTACGGATACCAGTACGGCGTGCCGCTCGCGGGCGAGGTGATGAGCGGCGCGCGCGTCATCGTGTAGACGAGCCACGCCAGGGGGAAGACCAGCGCGGCGGATGCTGTGCGCCAGCGCAGGGCTCGGTGCCCGGTGCCGAACAGCAGATCCGCCAGGATCACGATCGGCGCGAAGACGTGCAGCACCTCGTTGGCCCAGAGCACCGTGTCCGGGCCGATCGAGATGGCCCGCAGCAGCAGGTTGTACGCCGCGCCGGTGATCACGAGATACGACGCGACGAAGAGGAACGCCGCGCTCAACGCCGGCGGATCGGGCAGCTCGCGCCGGCCCGGGGCCAGGCGGAGCACACCGGCCCACGCGAGCACGCCGATTCCGGCGATGTTGGAGAGGATCGTGAAGAAGCTGAAGTAGTTCGCGGCGACGGTCGGCACGTCGCGCCCGTCGGCGTCGGCCGCGGCCATCACGACGAGGAACTGCGTCACGACGGCGGTGAGGATCACGGCTGCGGAGATCAGCCGAGCCACCGTCCACGCCGTCCACCGCATGGCGCCACCCTAGCGACCGCGGCGCCCGGGGGCGGGCTCGATAGGATGGGGTGTACCGCCGGACTACACGCGAGGAGCGTCCATGCCCGCAATCGTGATCGTCGGCGTCCAGTGGGGCGACGAAGGCAAGGGCAAAGCCACCGATCTCCTCGGCGAACGCACCGACTGGGTGGTGAAGTTCAACGGCGGCAACAACGCCGGTCACACCGTCGTCGTCGGAGACGAGAAGTACGCGCTGCACCTGCTGCCCTCCGGCATCCTCTCTCCGGGCGTGGTTCCCGTGATCGGCAACGGCGTCGTCGTCGATTTGGAGGTGCTCTTCTACGAGCTCGAGGCGCTGAGCGCCCGCGGCGTCGACGTCTCGCGGCTGCGCATCAGCGCGAACGCGCACATCATCACGCAGTACCACCGCACCCTCGACAAGGTCACCGAGCGCTTCCTCGGCAAGCGTCAGATCGGCACCACCGGCCGCGGCATCGGCCCCGCCTACGCCGACAAGATCAACCGCGTGGGGATCCGCATCCAGGACCTCTTCGACGAGAACATCCTGCGGCAGAAGGTGGAGGGCGCGCTCGACCAGAAGAACCACCTGCTGGTGAAGGTCTTCAACCGGCGCTCGATCACCGTCGACGAGATCGTCGAGGACCTGCTCTCCTTCGCCGATCGCATCCGCCCGATGGTCGCCGACACGAGCCTGCTCCTCAATGACGCTCTGGATGCCGGTGACGTCGTGGTGTTCGAGGGCGGCCAGGCCACGATGCTCGACGTCGACCACGGCACGTACCCGTTCGTGACCTCGTCGTCCGCGACGGCGGGAGGGGCGGCGACAGGCTCCGGGGTCGGACCCAACCGCCTGGACCGGATCGTCGGAATCGTGAAGGCCTACACGACGCGCGTCGGATCGGGCCCCTTCCCCACCGAGCTGTTCGACGAACAGGGCGAGCTGCTGCGCTCGCGCGGCTTCGAGTTCGGCACCACCACCGGGCGACCGCGCCGCGTCGGCTGGTACGACGCTCCCATCTCGCGCTACGCGACGCGCATCAACGGGATCACCGACCTCGTCCTCACCAAGCTCGACATCCTCAGCGGGTTCGACCGCATCCCGGTGTGCGTGGCATACGACGTCGACGGCGAGCGGTTCGACGAGGTGCCGGTCAACCAGACCGACTTCCACCACGCCAAGCCGATCTACGAGTACTTCCCCGGCTGGAAGAAGGACATCTCCGGCGCGCGCACGTTCGACGAGCTGCCGCTGGAGGCGCAGGATTACGTGCTCGCCCTCGAGGAGATGAGCGGCACGCGCATCTCCGTCATCGGGGTGGGTGCAGCGCGCGACGCCGTCATCGTCCGCACCCCCCTGGTCGACGAATGAGGTTCTGGGTCGGCGGGTACGGCGCCGATCACAACGGCGCGCCCGGTGAAGGCATCGGGATGCTGCAGGCCGGCGACGCCGACGACGGCTCGGCCGGGGGGCCGCTGGCGTTCACCGGGACCGCGGTCGCCGCGCCCTCCCCGTCCTGGCTGGCGCCGCATCCGGCCCTCGACGTCGTGTACGCCGCCCTCGAGGAATCGGGCAGCGTGCAGGCATTCGCCCAGGTCGCGGAGGACCGTCTAACTCCGCTCGGCGAGCCCGTCGCCGCGGGGGCGGCGGTGTGCCACGTGGCCGTCGCACCGGACGGCGCGTTCCTCCTCGCCAGTTGCTGGGGCGATGGGCGCCTCGTGCGGGTGCCGCTCGCGGCCGACGGAGGGCTCGGGGCCGCGTCGATCGCGCCGGCAGCGATCGATCCCTACGGTCCCGAGACCGCGCCGGCCGCCGCGCCCGATCCGGAGCTGGCAGCCGCGGCGCGAGCCCTCCGGCAGGCCGCGGGAGAGTTCGGGTCGCTCGTTCCCGACTACGACGAAGAGCCGCCGGCGCCCGTGGTCGAGGCCGCGGAGTCGGGGCGCGTGTCACGCGCGCATGAGGCGCTGTTCCTTCCCGGCGGCATCGTCGTCTCGACCGATCTCGGCTTCGACGTGGTGCGCGTGTGGCGCCTTCGCGAGGGGCGCCTCCGTGGTGTGCAGCAGGTCGTGCTCCCCGAGGGGAGCGGGCCGCGGCACATGGTGTGGCATCCGAGCGGGCATCTCTACGTGCTGACGGAGCTCTCGCGCGAGGTCTTCGTGCTGGCGCCGGATGCGGAGGGGCACTGGCGCGTGATCGGCGGAGTGCCGGCGGCGCCGGGCCTTCTCGACGGCGACACCGCGGCCGAGCTCGCCCCGTCGCGCGACGGGGAGTTCCTCTACGCCGGCATCCGCGGCAGCGACACCGTGGCCGTCCTGCGCGTGCGCGGCTCGGGCGACGCGCTGGAGCCGATCGCGCTCGTCGAGGCCGGTGTCAGAAAGCCCCGCCACCACGTCGTCGTCCGCGACACCCTGCTCGTCGCGGGGCAGGGGTCGGACGAGGTGGCCTCGCTCAGCCTGGACCTGCGCACCGGCGTCCCCGGCGGCGTGCGATACGTCACCCCGGTGCCCGCGCCGACCTGCCTGCTCCCGCGTCGCTAGCCCGCGCTAGGCTCCGCCGGGTGGAAGCGAGCCAACGCATCCGCGCGTCAGCCCACGCTTCCACGCGGCACGGGAGCGTGGGTTCGCGCACGGATGCGTTGGCTCGCCCCCGATCGGAGACTGAGGCGCTAGACCTTCGCGTCCTGACGCGGGACGATCACCTGCTTGATGATGAGCAGGATCGACGCCGTCACGGGGATGGCGACGAGCGCCCCCAGGAGACCGAGCAGCGTGCCGCCGACGAGGGCACCGATCACGACGAGCGCCCCTGGTACCGAGATGGTGCGGTTCATGACGCGCGGCGTGAGGATGTACGCCTCGATCTGCATGTACACGAGGTAGGCGGCGGCGAAGATGAGCGCCTGGAACGGATCGGTGAAGAGGGCGAGCAGGCTCCCGATGATCCAGAAGAGCACCGATCCGACGAGCGGGATGAGCGTGATGCAGAACGCGACCACGGCCATCAGCGCCGGGAACGGCAGCCCGAGGAAGAAGTAGAGCAGGAACGCCAGCACGGAGTTGCACAGAGCCAGCACCACCATCCCGGCGAGATAGCCGCCGATGGAGTCGGTGATCTGATCGGTCATGCTCGAGACCCCGGTGCGGTTGCGGGCGGGCACGAGCCGCACGAACGACGCCTTGATCGCCGGGAGGGACGCGAGGAAGTACAGGCTCAGGACGAGGATGATGATGACACCCGAGATGCCCGTGGCGATCCCGGCGCCGACCTTGAGCACGCCACCGCCGATGGCGGCGAGGTTCGCGGGGTTGGTGGCGAACTTCTCCAGTTCGGCGAGCAGGTCGCTGACGCTCGCTCCGAACGTGCTCTGCAGCCACGCGTACACGTCGCTCTTGGCGAAGTCGTCCACGATCCCGGGCAGATCGGTGACGAACTGCGTGATCTGCGTCACGACCGTGGGGATGATCAGCCACAGGATGCCGGCGAGGATCACCGCGAAGATGAGGTACACCAACGCGATCGACCAGCCGCGACCGAGGCCGCGACGCTGGAGGAACCGCACCACCGGGTCAAGACCCAGTGCGGCGAACAGCGCGAAGACGATGTAGATGATCACCGTGGACAGGTTCGAGAAAGCCAGCCCGACCAGGACGGCGACCAGGCCGCCGAGGGTGAAGAAGAACCCCACCGAGAAGGGGCTGGCCAACGCCATCCATCGCGGCCGTCCCACCGGCTCGCCGGGAGCGGGGGGAGGGGTGGCGGGCGCGGCAGCGCCGTCGGTCGCGTCGGTCATGGGTCACACTCTAGAGCCGCCGATGCCGCCGCCCCGGCGGCATCCGCCCCGCCCGACGGACGCGCCGCGGGCCGATAGGGTCGGATGCGGGAGGACGCCATGACCGATTCGGCTCCGGCCGCCGATCCGCGCGAGGTGCTCGCGGGGCTTCGCGGCAGCATCGACAACATCGACGCCGCGCTCATCTTCTTGCTCGCGGAGCGCTTCCGCTGCACGAAGCAGGTGGGCGTGCTCAAGGCCCAGCACGGCATGCCCGCGTCCGATCCGGCGCGTGAGGAGCAGCAGATCGCCCGGCTGAAGCGGCTGGCGAGCGAGGCCGACCTCGATCCCGAGTTCGCCGAGAAGTGGTTCAACTTCGTGGTGGCCGAAGTCATCCGCCACCACACCGCCGCGGCATCCGACACCGTCTGAGCGCGAACGACGCCGGCGTCAGGGAACCGTGCGCCGCAGCGTCAGATAGGACGCCCCGCCGAGGACGGCGGTGAGCACCACACCCCACAGCGTGAGGCCCAGTGAGCCGTTGACGCCGATCCACGTGAACAGGTCGCCCCACGCATCGGCTCGGCCGATGAGCCAGCCGATCCCCACCAGGGCCAGACCGAGCCCGACGAGCGTCGAGACGAGCACCGTCACACCGAACCGCTTGTAGAGGAGCGCCGTCCACATGCCGAAGATGAACAGCATCATCGCGACCACGAAGTAGGTGAGGAACGCCGACGCCGGTCCGCGTTCCCACACCCACGCGAGGTAGAAGAAGTAGCCGTCGATGCCCCAGCCGTCCGTCGCCTGCTCGAGGAAGCCGCCGCCGACGAACACCACCGCCAGCAGGCCGCTCGTCAGGCCCGCGGTGAGGAGCGTCCCGAAGAAGTATTCGCGACGCGTGAGACTCATCGCCTGGGAGAACGGGAAGGTGTAGGTCAGCGCCATCACCCCGACGGCGAGGAAGTACCACAGTGGCGCCTGCGCGCCGCCGCTGTACTTCGTCGCCCCCGGCGGAAGCATCACCCAGACCAGCATGCTCACGAGGAACGACGAGCCGAGGATGATGAGCGGCACCCAGATGTAGGTCTGCCGGTTCGTCAGCTGCAGGCGGATGACGTTGAGCGTGCGGTTCATCGCAGGGCTCCTTCCCGATCGGCATCGATCGACGCGGCGTTCTGGGTCGTGCGGACGATGAGCTGCTGCAGCGACACCGACGCGACGTCGAGGCCGGCGGCCGCCAAGCGGGCACGGTCGTCGGAGGTGAGCGCCCCGAGCACCGTGACCGAGGCCACGCGGCCGAGGCCCTCGCGGTGGATCACCTCGCGGCCGGCGACGAAGGCGTCGACGGCGGCGGCGTCTCCGACGATGTTCGCGGCCCGGTCGCGGACCGCGTCCGTGTCCTCGTCCATGACGATGCGACCGCGGTCGATGACGAGCACCTTCTCGATGAGGTTCGCGACCTCGTCGATGAGATGGCTCGAGAGGATCACGGTGCGAGGGTGCTCGGTGTAGTCCTCGAGGAGGCGGTCGTAGAAGACCTGCCGGGCGACGGCGTCGAGCCCGAGGTACGGCTCGTCGAAGAACGTGATCTCGGCGCGCGACGCGATGCCGATGACGACGCCCACGGCCGACAGCTGACCGCGCGAGAGCTTCTTGATGCGCGTCTTCAGCGGGAGCTGGAAATCGTCGATGAGCCGCTCGGCGAGCGTCTGATCCCAGTTCGGGAAGAACAGCCGCGCGATGCGAAAGGCGTGCCGCGGTGTCGCGTCATCCGGATAGCGCTGCCCCTCCCGCACGAAGCACATGCGCGAGAGCACGCGCGCATTCTCATAGGGGCGCTCCCCGAACACCCGCACGTCGCCGGAGGTGGCGAAGTTCTGCGCGGTCAGGATCGACATCACGGTCGTCTTGCCGGCGCCATTGCGCCCCAGCAGTCCGTAGATGGTGTCCTTCTCGATGGAGAAGGACACATCCTCGACGGCGAGGGTGTTGCGGTAGCGCTTGGTGAGGTTCCTCACCTCGATCACAGCGGTCATCAGGCGGTCCTTTCGGTCGGGAGGTCAGGAGCGCGATCGGCGCGGTCGCGGATGAGGGCGGTGAGGTCGTCAGGCCCGAGACCGAGCTTGCGCGCCTCGAGGAGGAGCGGTTCCACGAAGCGATCCGCGAAGGCGGTGCGTCGCTCGGTCAGCAGCATCTCGCGGGCGCCCGGCGCGACGAACATGCCGATACCGCGTCGCTTGTACAGCACTCCCTTGTCGACGAGCATGTTCACTCCTTTGCCCGCGGTGGCGGGGTTGATCCGGTGGAAGGCGGCGAGCTCGTTCGTCGACGGGGCCTGCCCCTCTTCCGGGAGGCTGCCGTCGATGATGGCGTCTTCGACGCTCTCCGCGATCTGCAGGAAGAGCGCCTTGCCTTCTTCAATCACCCGCACCTCGTTACATGGTTCATTACTTCAGTAACTAACCATGCATCCCTCGGACCCGGCTGTCAAGTCCGGGGTCGCGCGTAACGTCGGCATCGTGAACAGAACCGACCGCCTCTACGCCGTGGTGGAGGAACTGCGTGCGGTGGCGCCGCGTCCGCGGAGCGCGCGATGGCTCGCCGAGCGATTCGAAGTGAGTATCCGCACCGTGGAGCGAGACATCAGTGCGCTGCAGCAGGCGTCGGTTCCCATCTGGGCCGAACCGGGCCGCACGGGCGGCTACTGTCTGTCGTCCGGGCACACGCTCCCGCCCGTGAACTTCACCCCCGACGAAGCCGTGGCGATGGCCGTCGCCCTGCAGTCGATGGATGCGGCGCCCTTCGTGCCGGCCGCCGCCGCGGCGATGCGCAAGCTGACGTACGCCATGACCCCCGACGACGCGCGCCGCGCCCGGGAACGTGCCGAACGCGTGCACTTCCTCCGGAGCGCGGCCGAGAAGCGGGGAGTCCCGAGGGCGGTCAGCGACGCCCTCTCGACGGGGCGCGTACTGCGGATCCGCTACGGGGATCGCGAGGGGCGCGAGACCACACGCGACATCGAGCCGCTGGGCTACGTCGAATCCGATGGCGTGTGGTTCGTCGTCGCGTGGTGCCGGATGCGCGGAAGTGTCCGAGCGTTTCGCATCGAGCGCATCCGCGACGTCACCGTGACAGCCGAACGGCCCGCGCCGCGCGCACTGGCCAGAGAGGATCTCGATATCCCGTACGGCACGCTGCGAACGCTCGATCTCTAGGACATCGGCAAACACCGACAGGACGCTGTCGCGCGAGGGGAAGAGGCTCGGGTGGTCGAGATCGTCTCGGCATCTCATCCGAGGAGCATCCGTGAACTTCATCTCTGTGCGCGTCATCACCGACGACGTCGCCCGGTTGGCCGATTTCTATGAGCTGATCACCGGCGGCACGACAGTCCGCACCGGCGAGGTGTTCGCCGAGCTGTCGACACCGTTCGCGACGCTCGCGATCGGCAGCACCCGCACCGTTGCGGTCTTCGCTCCGGGGGCCGCGGAGCCCGCCCGGAACCGGTCTGCGATTCTCGAGTTCCTGGTTGCGGACGTCGACGCGGAGTACGCGCGGCTCCGCGATGCCGTGGACTCCTGGGTCAACAAGCCCACCGACATGCCGTGGGGGAACCGGTCCCTGCTTCTGCGCGACCCCGACGGGAACCTCGTGAATCTGTTCACGCCGGTCACGCCCGAGGCTGCGGCGAAGTTCGCACGCTTCCAGGCGTGACGCGACCCCCGTCCGTTCGTCCGTAGGGGTTATCGCGGCGCATCTCGCTTCCGCATCAGGCAGGAAGGATGCCGGTCGGCTCTCGCCACCCCGCGCCGGTGCGCAGCTGCGCGACCACGAGGCGCTCAAGACGCGAGCGGGGCTCGACGGCGTCGCCGTCCCGCACCTCGGCGAGAGGCCGGCGGAACACGAACTTGCACACCGACTCGGCCGCCTCTCGGGATGGCTCGGCGGTGCCGGTCACCGTGAATCGCTCGGCGAAGGCGGCGATGTTGCTGCCCGGAAGAGCGCTCGGAAGCACCGGGTCGAGGAGCCAGCTCGTGCAGCAGAACTGCGCCGCTCCCGTCAGCTCGACCGCGGCCGCCAGGGACGCATCGACGGCGGCGGGGAGCAGAGCCCCGGTCTCGGGGATGTGCAACGCGTACCCGTGAACTCCGGCAGTCCGCTCCACCTGCAGGCGGCCGACCTGCACGACGTCACCGCGGAGGATGCCGAGGAGCCACGGCAGAACGGTCTCGGCTCCGTAAAGGGCGTGCTTTCGGCCGACGTCCGGGAGGCTCGCGAGCGTGATCGCCCCGGGAATGCCGTCCCGCCGGTGGCGGGCCACGGCGTCGGGCACGACGGCGACGAGCGCTGCGAGCACGGCGCGACCCGAAAGACCGTCGAACGCGGTATCCGGGATCGGCGCGGTCGACGCCAGCACGGCGCGGAATCGTTCCACCACCTCCGCGTCGGGCACGTCGGGGGACGCGGCGAGGCCCAGCAGAGCCGCAGGATCGCTCATCCCGCGTCGAGCAGCCTCAGGAGGCGGGTGATCTCGGATGCGACGGCTTGCCGACCCGGGGCCACGTACTTGCGCGGATCGACGAGGGCCGGCGCCTCCTCCAGCGCGGTGCGCACGGCGCCGGTGAACAGGCCGTTGAGATGCGTGGAGATGTTGATCTTCGTCATTCCCGCGCGCACGGCTCCTCGCAGCTGGTCGTCGGAGAGCCCGGAGGAGCCGTGGAGCACCAGCGGAGCCGTCACGGCCTCGGCGATCCGTCCGATGAGGGCGGTGTCGACGGCGGCTTCGCGCGAGGTCATCGCGTGCGACGTGCCCACCGCCACGGCGAGCCAGTCGATCTCGGTCGCCTCGACGAACCGTGCGGCGTCGGCCGGGTCGGTGCGGGCGCCGGGCGCGTGCACTCCGTCCTTGCCGCCCACCTCGCCGAGCTCCGCCTCGACGAGCACGCCGCGGTCGTGGCAGAAGCGCGCCACGTCGTGTGTCGCCGCGACGTTGTCGTCGTAGGGGAGCGTCGAGGCGTCGAACATGACGCTGTGAAAGCCGAGTTCGACCGCCTCATGTACCAGCGTGACGTCGTCGGCGTGGTCGAGGTGCACGAGCGACGGAACGGACATCGAGCGCGCGATGCTCAGCGTGGCCAGCGCCAGGGGCGCCAGCGCACCGTGATAGGCCACGCAGTTCTGGCTGATCTGGAAGATCACCGGTCGGCCGGCGTCTTCGGCCCCGGCGGCGATGGCCTCGGCGTGCTCGAGCAGCACCACGTTGAAGGCTCCGACGCCCATGCCGGCACGGCGGGCTTCGGAGACGAGGTCGATCGTGGTCTGGGTGCTCATGGCGAGGTCCGTTCGGGGTGGGTCGGCAGGGGCGACATGGCGGGCGGCAGGCCGATGCGCGCGCACAGGTCGGGGATGCGGGCGGCGTCGATCTCGCCGGCCACGGGATGCAGCACCGCGGCGGCGCCGAGGACCGCGGCCCAGGCCAGCGCCGTGTCGACGTCGTGTCCGTCGGTGAGCGCAGCGACGAGGCCGGCGGTGGCGGCGTCACCGGCACCGGTCGGGTTGCCTGCGACGTCGGGGACGGCCGTGCGCTCAAAAACAGCGCCGTCGGGTTCGCGCAGCAGGAGGCCCTGCGCGCCGCGAGACATCACGACGCGCGAGCCGGCTCCGCCCAGCCGGGCCAGAGCATGAGACGTGTCGCCGCTGCCGACCACATCCTGCACCTCGTTCTCGTTGGCTTTGACGACATCAGCACCGGCGTCTGCGGCGGTCCTGAGCAGCGGACCACTCGTGTCGACGAGCACTCTCGCGCCCCGCCGGCGCACCGCGGAGATGAGGCGATCCAGGCGGAGGCCATCGGTCCCCGGCGAGAAGGACCCTGCGACGACGACCCAGTCGCCCGGTCCGGAGCATCCGGCCACCATCGTCAGCAGCGCCTCCCACTCGGCGTCGGTCAGCGCCGGACCCGGCTCCGACAGCATCGTCGGATGGGAGATGCCATCGACGACCGCGACAGTGCTTCGCGTCTCACCGGCGATCGCGCAGTAGCGGGCCGGGATGCCGTCGGCGTGCAGGGCGCGCTCGATCCACCGCCCGCTGTCGCCGCCGAGAGGGTGCACCGTCGTCACGTCGCGGCCGAGAGCGCGTGCGACGCGAGCGACGTTGATCCCCTTGCCGCCGGGCCGGCGCTGCACGTCGCGCACGCGCACGGTCTCCCCGAGAACCTGCCGGTCCACCGTGTAGGTGATATCTACGGCGGGGTTCGGAGTGAGGGTCACGATGCGAGCCATCGCCCCGCCTTCATCGTGCGGAGTGTGCGGTCCGCCGCCACGGTGACAAGGTCGGCGACATCGCCGATGCGCAGGGACGGGGCGGACAGGCCGAGAACGGCGGAGGGCCGTGAGGATGCCGCGGCGAGGAGTCGCGAGGGCGCGACTCCTCGCGAGCGAAGGCGCGCCACGATCCCCCCGAGCGTCGCGGTGCTTCCCGCCAGTGACGTGCCGTCGGCGAGCTCCGCGATGCCGCCGGCGACGACGACGTGCGATCCGGCGAGCTCGTATTCGCCGTCGCCGAGCCCGGTGGCGGCCATCCCGTCGGAGACGAGTATCAGCGAGTCATCCGCTGCCCTCAGCACCGCGTCGATCACGACGTCGTCCACGTGGATGCCATCGGCGATGAGTTCCACGGCCAGCTGCCGGTGCGCGAGAGCCACTCCGACCGGGCCAGGATCGCGGTGATGCAGGGGGCGCATGCCGTTGAAAAGATGTGTCACGACGGTGGCGCCGGCGTCGATCGCGCGCTGGGCGGTCGCGGCATCCGCGTCGGTATGACCGATCGCTGCCACGACGCCGTGCCGGGTCAGCGCGGCGATCGCCTCGATCGCGCCCGGGAGTTCCGGGGCGATCGTCACCATTCGCACCGTGCCGCCGGCCGCCTCGAGCAGGGCTTCGACCTCGCGGAGTTCGGGCGATCGCAGCAGCTCGAGTCGGTGCGCGCCGCGGCGCTGCGGCGAGAGCCACGGTCCTTCCAGGTGGATTCCCTCGAGAGCGCCGGATCGCACCAGCGCCTGCAGTTCGCGCAACCTCGCGGCCGTGGTCTCCATCGGCCCGGTGGCGATCGATGCCACGAGCGTCGTGGCTCCGTGTGCGGCGTGATAGTCGATCGCCGGCTGGGGGTCGACGCCGAGTTCGGCGAAGTCGACGCCCCGCGCACCGTGGACGTGGATGTCCACGAACCCCGGCATGACGACGTCGGTCTCGTAGATCGCCGCACCCTCGGGGTTCGGGGCGGTGCCCGCGCCCCGGTCGACGATCACGCCGTTCTCGACGCGCAGCCATCCGGGCGCCGAAGCATCAGGGTCGACCACGTGTGCGGCGGTGAGCAGCAACCCCGCAGGCGCGCTCATGTCGTCCCCCTCGCAAGAAGCGCCGCACCGAGGGCGGCCGCCCGGTCGCCCAGTCGCGCCGGGCGAAGAGCGGGCCGGCGCAGCATCCCCAGGCGCGCATCGAGGGCGCGCTCGAGCGGTTCGAACAGTTCCGACCCCGCGAGGGCGAGACCGCCTCCGACGATGATCGTCGCGGCTCCGGTGCCGGCGGTCAGCCCGGCGAGCGCGTCGGCGAGAACGTCGATCGTCTCGAGCCACACCTTCCGCGCGGCAGGGTCACCGTCGCGCACGTTCGAGAGCACGCTTTTCGCGTCGGGCGACCCCGCCCGCCGTGCCGTTCCGGAGGCGGAGGCCACCTCTTCGACGCGCATGCCGGCGAAGGGGCCCGAGGCGATCCGCAGCTGACCGATCTCCCCGGCCCATCCGCCCCCCACGAGCGGATGACCGTCCACGAGGACGGCGGCGGCGATCCCGGTACCGACCGGCACGAAGGCGACGACATCAGACAGATCGGATGCTGCGCCCCAGCGCGCTTCCGCGAGCGCTCCGGCCCGCACGTCGTGGCCGAAGCCGACGGGCCGCCCGAGACGGGCTTCGAGGAGAGCGGCCAGCGGGAGGTCGCACCAGCCCAGGTTCGCCGATTGCACCGCGTGGCCGTGGACCTCGTCCACGATCCCGGGGACGACCACGCCCACGGGAAGCCGTGCGGCTTCGTCGAGTTCTGCCAGCATTCGCGCGATGGTGTCGACGACGCCCGCGCCCGTCGGATCGGGCGTCACGGTGGGCCTGCGCGACTCGGCGTGAACGGTACCGGTTTCGTCGGCGACGACGGCCTTCACGGTCGTGCCGCCGACGTCGATCCCGATCGCGAGCGTCGCGGTCACGCCAGGATGACGGAGCGTGTCAGCGACCGAGGGTGGTCGGGGTCGAGACCCTTCGCCTTGGACAGCGCGACGGCGAAACGCTGGGCGACGACGAGACGGGCGAGAGGGTCGAGGTCGTGTTCAACGAAGGTCGCTCCGGTGGCGGCGACCTCGGCTTCCAGGCCGGCAGGGGTACCACCGAGGCTCCAGACCAGGCGCCCGGGCTGGGCGATCGAGATCGGCCCGTGGCGGTAGTCCATCGCGGGGTAGGACTCCGCCCACGCCTGCGCGGCTTCGCGCGTCTTCAGCGCCGCCTCGTAGGCCAGGCCCACGGCCCATCCCGTGGCCAGGAACGTGCACTGGTCGACGGCGACGAGCGCGTCGACGTCGATGTCGAGGGCGATCCGCGCGTCGGCGATCGCGCCGTCGAGATCGTCGCCGAAGGAGCTCCGCAGCATCGCGACGACGCTGGTGGCGAAGCGGGTCTGCACGACCGACTGCTCGTCGGCGAAGTCGAGCACGACCACGTCGTCGGCCGGAGCCGTCGCCGGGGAGTCGGCGACGGCGGTGATGAGCGTGGTCGGTCCGTCGACCTGCGAGAGCAGCTCGACGATCTCGGTCGTGGTTCCAGACCGCGAGATGGCCACGACGCGATCGTAGCGTCGCCCCGTCGGGAACTCGCTCGCCGCGAAGGCGTCGGACTCGCCGAGTCCGAGCTCCTCGCGGCGGACGGCGACGGCCATGGCGACGAACCAGCTGGTGCCGCATCCGACGAAGGCGACGCGCTCGCCGGCCGCAGGGAGCGCGCCCGCCACGGTCGAGGCCAGCTGCACCGCCTCGGACCACGTGCGGGGCTGTGATGCGATCTCGTCGTCGACGAAGGTGCGGCTCATCATTCTTCTTCCTGGGAGAGCAGATCAATACTGATCGTTTAGCAAGCATTTGAGCAGAATCGATCACGCGAGTCAACCGGGCGTGTGTCAGCATGGGCGGAGGGAGGCCCGGCCATGCACCAGCAACAGCGGCTCAATCTCGTGCTCGAGCTGATCAGTGAGCGCAGCAACGTCACGATCGCCGACATCAGCGAGCGCCTGGGGGTCTCCACGGCGACCGCGCGCCGGGATCTCAACACCCTCGCCGAGCAGCGGCTGGTCACGCGCACGCACGGTGGCGCCACCGCCCTCGGCTCGGGATACGAGCTCCCACTGCAGTACAAGATCGCCCGGCAGGCCGACGCGAAGCTCGCGATCGCCCGCGCCGTGGAGGCGCTGATCGCCCCGGGGGCCACGGTGGGCATGAACGGCGGAACGACAGTCACGGAGGTGGCGCGCGCCGTGGGCAGGAGCGAGCGGCTGCACTCCGTCGGCGGGGAGCCGGGCGTCACGATCGTCACCAACGCCCTCAACATCGCCTTCGAGTCGTCCGTGCGCGAGAACATCAAGATCGTCGTGACCGGCGGCGTTCCGCGACGCCAGTCGTACGAGTTGATCGGGCCGCTCGTCGGGCGGTCGCTGCACGATTTCAGCCTCGACATCGCCGTGCTCGGCGTGGACGGCCTGACGGCGGAGTTCGGCGCCACCACCCTCCACGAGGGCGAGGCCGACGCGAGCCGTCAGATCTCCGCGGTGGCCCGGCGGGTCGTCGTCGCCGCCGATCAGACGAAGATCGGGCGCACGACCTTCGCCCGCATCTGCGCCCTCGACGACGTGGACACCCTGGTCACGGATGCCGCGCTCCCCGCGCGGGTGGCGGCCCAGTTCGAGAAGGCCGGCGTGGACGTCGTCGTGGCGACGCCCACTCGCGCACCGGCTGCTCGCTGACGCGTTCGCACGTCTCTCGCCGCCTCTACGGCGACGGGGAAGCGGGCGGGCGCGCGGGAAATGACGTCGAGCGCTGGTAGAACATGCTCGATTTCCGGTCAGACGTGACAAATTCGCTCACAGTGTGCAAGATGGGCTCCATGCACACCGGAGTGGCGACCTCATGACCGACCCGACGCTCGTTTCCCCTGGCCCGCGCATCGCGGTGGTGGGCGTGGGTGCGCGCAGCGTGATCGCGCATCACGTCGGAGTCGCTCTGGCGGGTGCCGCCGTCGTCGCAGCGGTCGATCCGTCGCCCCAGGGGCGCGCCCGCGCGGACGCGCTCTTCCCGGGAGTCCCGGTGTTCGAGGACGTGTCGGCTCTCCTGGCCGGGGAGGCGATCGACGCGGCCGTCGTCACGTCGCCCGACGACACGCACGCCGACATCGCCGAGCAGCTGCTGCGCGGGGGCGTCGCGGTTTACCTCGAAAAGCCGCTCGCCACGACGCTCGCCGACGCCGACCGCGTCCTGACGGCCGCTGCGGAGGCGGGGAGCGTCCTCTACGTGGGCCACAACTTCCGTCACGCCGCCGTGGTGCGGCGGATGAAGGAGATCATCGACCGCGGCGAGATCGGCGAGGTCAAGGCGGTGTGGGTGCGGCACTTCGTCGGCAACGGCGGCGATTACTACTTCAAGGACTGGCACGCCGACCGGGCGCGGACGAACACGCTGCTCCTGCAGAAGGCCAGCCACGACCTGGATGTCGTCCACTACCTCTGCGGGGCGTACACCCGCCGGGTCGTCGGCATGGGAGACCTGATGGTGTACGGCGGGATCACGGATCGCCGGGAGCGTCCGGGCCAGACGATGCCGGACTGGTTCTCGTTCGACAACTGGCCACCGGCCGCGGCCACCGGCCTGAACCCTGTCGTCGACGTCGAGGACGTCTCGATGATGATGATGACACTCGACAGCGGCGTTCTGGCCAGCTATCAGCAGTGCCACTTCACTCCCGACTACTGGCGCAACTACACCGTCATCGGCACCGAAGGCCGGCTCGAGAACATCGGCGACACGGCCGGCGGCGTGGTGAAGGTGTGGAACCGCCGCCGCGAGTGGGCCGTGGCCGGCGATCTCGAGTATCCGATCGAGGGCGACGCGAGCGGGCACGAGGACGCCGACATCTCCACGATGCGCGAGTTCCTCAACCACGTCGTCCACGGCACCCCCACCGTCGTGTCTCCCTTGGCCGCACGAGCCGCCGTGGCGGCGGGCGCCCTCGCGGCCGACTCCCTGCGCTCGGGATCTCGCCCCTTCGACGTGCCCGACCTGCCGGCGCACGTCGTCGACTACTTCACCTCGCACTGACTCACACAGCACCACCCGATCGAAAGGAACGACCGATGACACCGACCCGATGGGGCCGCCGCGCACTCGGCGCATTGGCCCTCACCAGCGCTGTCGCCCTGGCCGCAACCGCCTGCAGCGGCAGCAACGGGGGATCCGGCGGCTCGGGCGAGTACGCCGCTCCCGAGAAGGACATCACCGCCGAGATCACGTACGGACTGTGGGACCAGTCGCAGGTCGACGCGATCGAGGAGAGCATCGCGGGCTTCAACGAGGAGTATCCGAACATCACGGTGAAGCTCAGCGTCACGCCGTTCAGCGAGTACTGGACCAAGCTGCAGACCCAGGCCTCCAGCGACACCCTGCCCGACGTCTTCTGGATGAACGGACCGAACATCCAGCTCTACGCCCTCAACGGCAAGCTGGAGCCGATCACCGGAGCCGTCGACGCGGGTGACATCGACCCCGCCAACTACCCGGAGTCGCTCGTCGACCTCTACACCGTCGACGATGTGTCGTACGGGGTGCCGAAGGACATGGACACCATCGGCGTGTGGATCAACAAGGAGCTCTTCGCGAAGGCCGGCGTCGCCGTTCCGAGCGCGGACTGGACGTGGGACGACTTCCAGACCACGGCCGCCCAGATCTCCACCGCCCTCGCGGGCGAGGGCGTGTACGGCGCCGCCGGCGGAATGGACGGTCAGACGACCTACTACAACACGATCTTCCAGGCCGGCGGCGATGTGATCGAGGGTGACAGCTCGGGCTACAACACCCCGCAGGCGCAGGCGGGCATTCAGTTCTGGTCCGACCTCATCGCCTCGGGCGGATCGCCCACGATGGCCCAGCTCACCGACACCTCGGCCGACCAGTGGTACACCTCCGGCAAGCTCGCGATGTACATGGGCGGCAGCTGGTTCCGCTCGGCCCTGACCGACGTGCCGTTCGTCGACAGCGTCGATGTGCTTCCGCTTCCGACGGGCGAGGAGCAGGCCACCGTCATCCACGGCGTCTCCAACGTCGTCGCGGCGGGCTCGAAGAACAAGCAGGCCGCACAGGCGCTGCAGGTCTACCTCGCGAGCAAGCAGGCCCAGCAGGCCCAGGGCGAGTTCGGCTCCATCATCCCGGCCTTCGAGGGCACGCAGTCGTCCTTCGCCGCGTCGATGCCGCAGGCCGACTTGCAGGTGTTCCTGGATGCTGTCGCCTACTCCCGCCCGCTCCCCGTCAGCGCGAACACCGCGGCGTGGAACGCGCTCGAGGCGGAACTGCTCCCGCAGGCATTCTCCGGCGAGCGCCCCGTCGCCGAGGTGACGGACGAGCTGGCCACCGAGATGGACGAAGCGCTCGCGAAGGAAGCGCGTTGACGCTTGCCCAGCGCACCGCGGTGACCCCCGCCGCTCCCTTGCGGAGCGGCGGGGGTGACCCGCGCCCGCGCCGCTCTCCGCGGCGGGGCGACGGGTGGTGGGCCCTGGTCTTCCTCGGACCGCTGGGGTTGGGGATCGGGGCGTTCTACATCTGGCCGATCATCCAGACCGCCGGGTTCTCGTTCACGAGCTTCGGCGTCTTCGGCGACGCGGCCTTTGCAGGGCTGGAGAACTTCACCCGGCTCTTCACCGAGCCGAGCTTCTACCTCTCCCTCGGCAACACCCTGCTCTACACGCTCATCGTTCTGCTGGGCGTGCCCCTCGCCGTCGTCCTGGCGAGCCTTCTGAATCTGCCCGGTCTACGGTTCGCCTCGGTGTACCGCGTGCTGTTCTTCCTGCCGTACGTCGCGATGCCGACCGCGATCGCATTCGTGTGGCGCATCATCTTCAACGGCGACTTCGGGCTCGTGAACTATCTGCTCTCCCTCGTCGGCATCGAGGGGCCCTACTGGATCAGCACTCCCGGCTTCGCCATCGTCGCCGTCGCGATCGTCGGGCTGTGGAGCTCGGTGGGCTTCTCGATGATCGTCCTCGCCGCGGGACTCAAGACCATCCCGCCCGAGCTCTACGAAGCGGCGTCCCTCGACGGCGCCAGCCGGTGGCGGCAGTTCCGGTCGATCACCGTGCCGTTGCTGACCCCCAGCATCTTCTTCGTCACCATCATCACGGTGATCTCGTGCTTCCAGCTGTTCGATCTGCTCTACGCGATCCTCGGCACCACCGCCACGAATGCGACGCTTCCCCGGAGCATGTCGCTGGTCTACTACTTCTACCAAGCCGGATTCGTCAACAACGAGAAGGGGTACGCCGCGGCCGTCGCGATGATCATCTTCGTGATCATCGGGCTCGTCACCTTCCTGCAGTTCCGATTCCAGCGGAGGTGGGTCCACAATGACTGACGCCCTCACCACCCGCACCCTCGTCGCTCCCGCGGGCCGACGCGATCGTGGCGCCGAGCGCCCCCCGCGTCGCGTCCGCGGCGGCAAGGAGTACGTGGTCGCGCATCTCGTGCTCGCTGTCGGGGCGGTCGTCATGGCCTTCCCATTCCTGTGGCAGATCATCATGTCGCTGTCGACGAACGAGCAGGTGCAGTCGGTCACGCCGGTGTTCTGGCCCGGCGAGCTGCAGTGGGACAACTACGCCGAGGTGTTCGAACGGCTGCCGTTCTTCCAGCAGTTCGGCACGTCGGTTCTCATCACCGTCATCCGCACGGTGGCGCAGCTCGTGCTGTGCACGATGGCGGGGTACGCCTTCGCCCGTCTGCGCTTCCGAGGTCGAGGCATCCTGCTCGGGGTCGTCCTGTCGATCCTGATGGTGCCCTCGCAGGTGTACCTGCTGTCGCAGTACCAGATCATCCAGAACCTGGGCCTTCTCAACTCCATCGGGGGGCTCGTCCTCCCGGGTCTGTTCAGCGCGTTCGGCACCTTCCTCATGCGAACGGCGTTCCTCGCCATGCCGGCCGAGCTCGAAGAGGCGGCGCGCTTGGACGGCGCGAACACCTTCCAGATCTTCTGGCGCGTGATGCTCCCGCTGGCGACACCCACGATGAGCGTTCTGGCGATCACGACGGTGCTGTGGTCCTGGAACGAGCTGCTGTGGCCCCTCGTCGTCACGAGCTACAGCTCCGAGATGCCCCTGTCGGCCGGGTTGGCGACGCTCCTGAGCGACCGCACCACCGACTACCCGGTGGCGATGGCTGCGAGCCTGCTCGCGATGGCGCCTGTTCTCATCATGTTCATCGTGCTGCAGCGGCGTGTGATCGACGGGCTGGCCTCGTCGGGTCTGAAGTAAGGAGCACTCGACGGAGGTGTCGGACCCGACCGCGAAGCGCACCCGCAGGATGAACGTCATCCTCGATGCGCTCGCCGAGCGCGGCAGCATGACCGTCGACCGGCTGGCCGTCACCGCCGGCGCCTCGCGCGCGACGATCCGCCGCGATCTGGCGGCGCTCGCCGAGCGCGGACTCCTCGTCCGCACGCACGGGAGGGCGAGCGCCGCAGCGAGCGCGGAGCGTCCCGAGGCGCTGCGCGACGCGCGGTTCAGCGACGCCAAACGGCGCATCGCCCGTCACGCCGTCGCCCTCCTCCCGCCCGGGGCGCTCGCGCTCGCGATCGGTGGAGGAACAACCACGGCCGAGGTGGCGCGCGAGCTCCCGGATCGTGCGGGGCTGACGGTCATCACGAACTCGCTCACGATCGCCGGCATCGCCAGTTCCCACGCCGGATGCGCCGTGCTCATGACCGGAGGGCGGCTGCGGCCGCAGTCCTATGAGCTGGTGGGGTCGCTCGCGGAGCGCAGCTTCGAGGCCGCGCACGCGACGATCGCGGTGCTGGGGGCCGACGGCGTCAGCGCGGCCGGCGGCGTCAGCACGCACGACACGGCCGAGGCGCGCACCAACCATGCCATGGTCGCCACGGCGCGGTGGACGATCCTCGTCGCCGACGGCTCCAAGGTGGGGCGGGTGTCGGGCGCTCCCATCGCCCGCGCCGCGGAGGTCGACGTTCTCGTGACGGATGCGGCCGCCGACGCGGAGGAGATCGCTCGGCTGCGCTCGGCGGGCATGCACGTGGTCGTCGCCTGACCCGGCGCGAAGCATCCGCTCACCGACGTTGCGCGTTTGCGCTCATTCGTGGACGCGCCTTCGCACTGCCGTTAGCGTCCGTTCCACGCCCGGGAAGACCCGGGCCGATTCCCCCGGACACCTGAGGAGCGATCGATGCCAACCCCCCATCGACGGCGCACGAACCTGACCGCACTGGCGGCCGTCGTGGCCGCCGCCGTCGTGCTCACCACCGCGGCGCCGGCCGCCGCGACCCATCCGCGTCCCGCGGACCCCGAGCCGACCGTCGTGTCGTACTCGGAGGACGAGGCCGCGATCGCCAACCCGGCGCGCGGGTTCTATCACCACACCGAGACCCACTCGCGCGTCGACGGCAGCGGATGGACGCCGCTCGCCGGCGACGCGCTCGCCGGCTTCCGCGCGGAGGGCGTGTCGCAGGTGCTGCGGGTCGTCTATCTCGAGCGCTACGTCGACGCCGACCTCGACGCGACGCTTCTGGATGCGCTCGCCGCGGACTTCGCGACCGCACGCGCCGCCGGAGTCTCGATCATCCTCCGGTTCGCCTACGCCCAGGGCGGCGACTGGCCGTACTCGCCGCCGTACGGCGATGCGTCGCAGGAGCGCGTCCTCGCGCACATCGCACAGCTCACCCCGCTGCTGCGCGCGAACGCCGACGTCATCGCCGTGATGCAGAACGGCTTCATCGGCCTGTGGGGTGAGGGCTACTACACCGACCACTTCGTGGCAGACCCCGCCGACCCCGGCGTCGTCACCGACGAGGACTGGGAAGCCCGCGCGACCGTGCTTGACGCCCTCCTCGAGGCGCTTCCGGACTCGCGCATGGTGCAGGTGCGCACCATGCAGTGGAAACAGCGCACGCTCGATCGCCCGACCGGCGCGGAGGGGGCGCTTCCCGCAGACGACGCGTTCGACGGCAGCGCGCTCGCCCGGACCGGCCACCACAACGACTGCTTCCTGGCGTCGCCGGACGACTTCGGGACGTTCCTGTCCGACCCGATCACCCTCGACCAGGAGTACCTCGAGGCCGAGACGCGGTTCCTCCCGATGGGCGGGGAGACGTGCACGGTGAACCCACCGCGCTCGGGGTGGGAGTCGGCATCCGCCGAGATGGCGCGCTACCACTTCAGCTACCTCAACCGGGACTACAACACCGACGTGCTGAACTCCTGGGGCGCGGCGAACCTGACCGAGGTCGCGAAGCAGCTCGGCTATCGCTTCGTGCTGGAGGAATCGCGCGTGGTCAGCGGCGACGCGCCGTCACTCGAGATCGACGTGCGTAATGAGGGCTGGGCGGCGCCGTACAACCCGCGCCCGGTGTCGGTCGTGCTGGACGGGGCTGCGGGAGCGGTCACCGTGCCGCTCGACGCGGACGCCCGCACATGGGCTCCCGGTGAGACCGTGACCCTGACGGTGCCGCTGAGCGATGTCCCCGCCGGGTCGTACACCGCGTCGCTGGCCCTTCCCGCACCGGAGACGTCGGTCGCGGCCGATCCGCGGTTCGCCATCCGTACCGCCAACGTCGGGACGTGGGACGCCGCGCGCGGTCTCAACCAGCTGCAGCAGCAGGTCACGATCGGCAGTGCCCCGAAGGCCGTGTCGAAGCCGGCCGTGCGGGTCTGGCGCGATGACGTACGCGTCACGTGGCATCCGGCGCGGAAACCGTCGGCCGCCCCGGTCACCGCCTACACCGTGACACTGACCTCGGCGGCGGGGCAGGTGCTGACGCAGGACGCGGCGGAGGGTTCCCGGACGGTCACCTTCTCGGACGTGCCTGCAGGACGCTGGCGCGCCACGGTGGTGGCGACGAACGTGGTCGGCTCGTCTGCGCCGTCGAAGCCGTCGGCGACGGCGGTGGTGCACCGCTCGCATCACCACCGGTAAGCACTGCCCCGCATCGCGCCGAGCGCACTCCGTGACCTCTTGCTCATCCCGTGCTCTCGGCGCGATGTCGTGCGCGCGGCGGGGTTCAGGGGCGGGGCTTGGGTCGCACGATGCGACCGGGCGCCGTGTCGCTGGGAGGAGAGGGCTTCGTCGAGGCGGCCGGCGGATGCGGCGGCTCGGGCCGCGGCGGAGTGAGGGGGACGCGCGGCTCAGTGGGGGATGTAGATGGTCCCGTTGCGGCGGGTGGAGCCGAGTCGGTTCCGGGTGCCGGCTCGCGTCGCACGGGGTCGGCGCCCGGAGCCGCGCCGCCGGCATCCGCAGTCGCGGGAAGCTCGAGGGCGACGCGCTGCTCGAGAACGTCGATGGCCTCGTCTGAAAGCGAGAGCAGCCCGTCGAGCTCTTCCCGCACCCGCCGGTACGCCAGCTGCCGCTCCGCGGGGGTCGCTGCCTGGTCGACGGCCACGGTGAGGAGCTGTTTCGCCGTGTCGAGGCGCTTGCGCTCGGCATCGCTGAACGACGAGTCCTTCACGCGGCGGGCGTCGCGCTCGGCGACCTCGAACGCGACTTCATAATCGGTGACGGCCTCGCGGTACTCACGCAGCTGCTCGGCGGTGAGCCGGGCCTTCACCGAATCGGGGCGCAGACTGTCGGCGACGCGCTGCGCGCGCAGGAACGCCGCCGTGAGCGGCTGGCGTCCGTCGCTCATGGCGGGAAAGGCGATGAGCTTGGCCACATCCAACTCGTAGTCGAGCCACCGCGCGGTCACGGCGTCGTGCGCCGCGAACAGGCGGGCGAGCTGCGCCGACTGCGATTCGTCGGGTCGCGCCTCCAGCGGGGTCGCGCCGGTCTGGGCTGCCTTCAGCTCGCCCTTGAGGCGCATCACCTCGAGCCGGCGCTCGTGCCGGTTGCGCGCGCTCTTCTCCCACGTTCCGGCGACCGCGCCGACCGCCCCGAGAAGGGGGAAGGCCAGCCACCAGTAGCCGCCGATGAAATCGAGGAGACTCACCCCGCCATGCTACGACCCGGGTGCGGCTCGGCACCGGGCACCGCCGGATGCTCGCGACAGGAGGTTCGCCCAAAACAGGACACTCCGCGCCGCATCCGTCCTGTTTCGGGCGCGCGAGACAGAGGTGACCCGAGGTCGTCAGTCGGAGCGGCGCCGCCGATTGCGCCAGGCTGCGGCGCGAGCGAGCGCCTCGGCCGAGAGGGCGATCGCGCGCGAGGTGGAGTCGACGACGTCGCGGGCGATCTCGGCCCATCGCTCGGATCCGCTGGATTCCGGATCGGGCTCGCCGTTCTGCCGGCGCGCGGCGCGTTCGGCGACGTCGAAGGCGCGCTGTGCCTGGCGCACCGCATCCCGGTACGCGGCGAAGTCCGCCGGGCGCATACGCGCAGCGGCGGATGCCGGACGCAGCCACTGCGCGGTGGCCTGGGCGCGCAGGAACGCCGCCGTCTCGGGCGCGGACGGATCGCTCATGGCCGGGTACTCGATGAGCTTGGCCGCATCCGTCTCGTAGGCGACCCACCGCGACCGGAGGGCGTCGTGCTCGGCGAGCAGACGCGCCAGCGGCAGCTGCGATGGGTCGGCGCGGGCGGCGGGGATGGCAGCACGTGCCGCCGTGACATCCGCCCGACGGGCCCGCAGGTCGGCGCTGGCGGCGCGCACGTTGCGCTCGGCCTGTTGCACGGCCTGCCGTGCCGCCGCGATCTCGCCCGGATGAGCGCGCGCGGCGGTGCGGTCGGCTTCCGCCCGGGCGACGGCGGCCCGCGCCGCGAGCACGGCGGCTCGCGCGCGCCGCACAGCGTCGCGCGCGGCGGTCACGTCTTGCTGTGCGGCTTCGAGTTCGATCCGGCGGGCGCGCGAGGAGGAACGCGTGCGCAGCCCCGCCCAGCCGAGCACCCCCGCGCCGGCGGCGGCAGGCGCGACCCACCACACCTCGGTCACCGCCGCCCACACCGCAAGCACATCCCCAGGCTACGCCGCCGACCCTTCGTCTCGCTGAGCGAGGGAGCGCAGCGACCGAGACGAAGCGGAAGATCAGCCGAAGATGAGCGAGATCACCGTGGCACCGCCGCCCACGAGGATCAGCGAGATGATCACCACCCAGGCCACGATCCGGATGCGGCGCTGCCGTTTCTCCGCGAAACCTGCGAACTCCTCGTCGCCGCTCACGCCGGAACCTCGCTCACGGTCGGGCCGAACGCGGCGGGGAGGGTCGCGCCCGACAGCGCCCGTAGCTCGGGCACCGGGATGGAGAAGACCCCCTGCACCTCCAGCGCCGCGGCCGTGCCGTCAGTGGGCGCGTCGGTCACGCCGATGCGCAGCACGGGATAGCCCCGGCCTTCGCACAGTCCGCGGAAGCGCACGTCGTCTTCGCGCGGCACGGTCACCAGCACGCGGCCGGTCGACTCGGAGAAGAGGGCTGCGGGTGCATCCACCCCGTCACGCTCCAGGATCTCGGTCAGCCACACCCGGGCGCCGACGCCGAAGCGCAGCACCGCATCCGTCAGCGCCTGCGCCAGACCGCCCGAGGAGAGGTCGTGCGCGCTGGAGACGAGCGACTGCGAGCCCGCGGCCTGTAGCAGCTCGGCGAGCTTGCGCTCCTGGGCGAGGTCGACCTCGGGCGGGCGGCCGCCGAGGTGGCCGTGGATGGTGCCAGCCCACTGCGAGCCCGACAGCTCGGTGTCGGTCACGCCGAGCAGGTAGATGTTCTCGCCGGCGTCCTGCCAGCCGCTGGGGATCCGGCGGGCGACGTCGTCGATGATGCCCATCACGCCGACGACAGGCGTCGGGAAGATCGGGGTGTCGCCGGTCTGGTTGTAGAACGAGACGTTGCCGCCGGTGACGGGGATCCCGAGTTCGAGGCATCCGTCGGCCAGACCCTCGACCGCGCGGGAGAACTGCCACATCACCTCGGGGTTCTCCGGGCTGCCGAAGTTCAGGCAGTCGGTGACCGCCGCGGGCACGGCGCCGGTGACGGCCACGTTGCGATATGCCTCGGCGAGGGCGAGTTTCGCGCCCTGATACGGGTCGAGCTGACAGTAGCGCCCGTTGCAGTCGGTGGCGATGGCGAATCCGAGTCCCGAAGACTCGTCGACGCGGATCATGCCCGCGTCATCCGGGAACGACAACGCGGTGTTGCCGAGCACGTAGTAGTCGTACTGGTTGGTGATCCACGACGGGTCGGCGAGATTGGGGCTCGCCACGAGCTGCGTGAACTGGCGACGAAGGGTATCGGGATCGGTCTCGCGGGGGAGGGCGCTTGCCGAGTCCTCGTGCAGGGCGTCGATCCACGTCGGGTACGCGACGGGCCGCTCGTACACCGGTCCGTCGACGGCCACGGTGGACGGGTCGACGTTGACGATCTCCTGACCGTGCCAGTCGATGACGAGGCGACCGTCGCCGGTGACCTCGCCGAGCACGCTCGTCTCGACCTCCCACTTGCCGACGACGGCGAGGAACGCGTCGAGCTTTCCGGGAGCGACGATCGCCATCATCCGCTCCTGCGACTCCGACATGAGGATCTCTTCGGGGGTGAGCGACGGGTCGCGCAGCAGCACGTTCGACAGCTCGACCTTCATGCCGCTCCCGCCGTTGGCGGCCAGCTCGCTCGTCGCGCACGAGATGCCGGCGGCCCCGAGGTCCTGGATCGCCTCGACCAGGCCGCCCTGGTAGAGCTCGAGGCAGCACTCGATGAGCACCTTCTCGGCGAACGGGTCGCCGACCTGCACGGCGGGGCGCTTGGTCGGGCCGGTCGAGTCGAACGAGTCGGAGGCGAGGATGGATGCTCCGCCGATGCCGTCGCCCCCGGTGCGTGCGCCGAACAGCACGACCTTGTTGCCGACGCCGGAGGCGTTCGCGAGCTTGAGGTCCTCGTGGCGGAGGACGCCCACGGCCAGCGCGTTCACGAGCGGGTTGCCCTGGTACACCGCGTCGAACACGGTCTCGCCGCCGATGTTGGGAAGGCCGAGGCAGTTGCCGTAGAAGGAGATGCCACTCGTGACGCCGTGGACGACGCGTGCCGTGTCGGGGTGGTCGATCGCGCCGAAGCGGAGCTGATCCATGACCGCGACCGGGCGCGCGCCCATCGAGATGATGTCGCGGACGATCCCGCCGACGCCGGTCGCGGCGCCCTGGAACGGCTCGATGTAGCTCGGGTGGTTGTGCGACTCCACCTTGAAGGTGACCGCCCAGCCCTCGCCGATGTCGACGACGCCGGCGTTCTGCCCCATCCCGACCATGAGGCGCGTCTTCATCTCATCCGAGACCTTGTCGCCGAACTGGCGCAGATAGATCTTGCTCGACTTGTACGAGCAGTGCTCGCTCCACATGACGGAGTACATCGCGAGCTCGCCGCTGGTCGGGCGCCGGCCGAGGATCTCGCGGATGCGGTCGTACTCGTCGGACTTGAGGCCCAGCGCGCCGTACGGCTGCTCCCTCTCGGGCGTGGCGATCGCGTTGTCGACGGTGTCTGCCATTGCGGCCGCTTTCGCGGCGGCGGTGTCGGCGAGGGATGCCGCGCGCGCGGCCGTCTCAGCGGGGGTGGTCACTCGGCTGCACTCCAGGAATTCGCAGGGGGCCGGACGACCCCAGTCTAGGTCCGCGGCTGCCTCGCCGCGGCGCGGGGCCGCTGCATCCGGTCGCGAGCGGAGTGCATTTCACGAGGGGAGGGCCGGATGCCGCGCATCGGCCCTCCCCTCGTGAAACACCCTCCCGTCGTGACGGTGCCGCGGTGCCGCATCCGGATGCGACGCCGCCGCGGCCGGTCAGAAGAGGATCTGCAGGCCCGTCGGCAGGCCGATCGCGAAGTTCACCAGCAGCGAGACGATCCCGGCGATGAACCCTACGGCCGCGAACTCGCGGTCACGACGGGCGTTCAGGCACACGATGCCGCAGATGAACGCGCCGAGCGCGAGGCCCCACACGAGGAACTGGGCGGGCGTGCTGAAATCGCCGAGGGGGACCCCGCCGAAGATGAGGATGCTGAAGTACCACAGCAGCACGACGACGCAGCCGAGCACGGCGATCCACGAGGCGACGCGCACATCGCCCTTCGGCAGATCGACAGATGAGGCGCTCGGCGCCACCGATCGACCGGGCTCGAACGAGTCGGGGAGCTCGTCGTCGACCGGGCGCCGGAAGGCGGGTCGCGGCGAGGTCATGTTCCGAGGCTACCGGGATCCGCTCTCACGTCGAGGATCCCAGTAGGCCGGGGAGAGCCTGTCCGAGCGACGTCACGATCGCCTGAACGGCGATGGCAAGGAGGAGGAGTCCGAACACGCGTGTGATCACGTTCATGCCGGCGGGCCCGAGCACCTTGTGCACGGTGGGGCCGAAGTACAGCACGATCGAGCACGCGAGCCCGACGACGACGATGATCGCCAGGCCGATGGCGTAGTCGAGGATCGACGTGTACGAATGCGCGAAGGTGATCGCCAGAGCGATCGCCCCGGGGCCGGCGATCACGGGCATCGCGAGCGGCACGACCGCGGGGGAGCCCTCGCCGTCGTTGGTCGCGACGGGGCTGCGGCGCGCCAAGAGCATCGCCCAGCCGATGAAGGCGACCAGCAGATTGCCGGCGATCTTGAACGCCGTGATGTCGATGCCGAACAGCTCGAGCACGAACGTCCCGGCCACCAGGGAGATGGCGAGGATCGCGATGACGGCGATGCCCACCACGATCCCGATGCGTCGCTGCTGCTTGGGCTCGCGGTCCTTCGTGACATCGAGGAACACCGGGAGCGAACCGATCGGGTTGCAGATGGTGAACAGCGCGACCGCGCTCGTGACGAACGTGGGGGCCGCGATCGCGTCTGCCATGGCGGTCATCCTAGAGCCGCGGATGTCTCGCCTCTTGACGCCGTCCCCAACCAGCGATAATTTACAACCAAATGGTTGTAGATAACGAACTCGATGACGCGGCGGTGGACCGGATCTTCCGGGCCCTCGCCGACGCCACGCGGCGTGACATCCTGCGCCGCACCCTCGGTGGGGAGCAGTCGGTCTCGGCGCTCGCCGCCGACTACGACATGAGCTTCGCCGCCGTCCAGAAGCACGTCGCCGTGCTCGAGGCGGCCGAGCTCGTGATCAAGCGAGCCGAAGGGAGGGAGCGACTCGTGCGCGCCGACCCGGAGACGATCGCGCGAGCCCGCATGCTTCTCGCCGAATACGAGCGGCTGTGGCGTGCGCGCATCGATCGCCTCGACGACCTCCTGCGGGACGACCCCGCGTTGTGAAACCGGATGCATCCGCATCCCTGTCCGAAGGAGTACGAACATGCCCGTGACATCCGTCACCACCGATCCCGACGCCTTGACCCTCACAATGGTCGCCGACTTCCCGGTGCCGCCCGCGCGGCTCTGGAAGGCGTTCACCGATCCGGATCAGCTCCAGCGCTTCTGGGGTCCTCCCGGCTGGCCCGCGACCTTCGAGAAGTTCGACTTCGTCCCCGGCGGCATCGCGGTCTACGCCATGACCGGACCGCGCGGGGAGACCTCGCGCGGGCGCTGGGAGTTCCTTCAGATCGACGACCCGGCCGGGTACGAGGTGCTCGACAGCTTCGCCGACGAGTCCGGCGAGGCATCCGCCGACATGCCGGCGAGCCGGATGACCTTCGCCTTCACCGCGACCGACGCCGGCTCGCAGCTGACGAGCATCACGTACTTCCCGTCGGTCGAGGCGCTGGAGCAGCTGGTCGGGATGGGCATGGTCGAAGGCGCCACGATGGCGATGAACCAGCTCGACACCGTGCTGCAGGACCTGCGCGATTACGCCCAGGGAAAGGGGACCGAGCTGGAGCTGCTCGATGACACGCACGTGCGTATCACGCGCCTCGTGAACGGGCCGCGTGAGCTCGTGTGGCGCGCGCACCACGACCCCGAGCTCATCCGCCAGTGGATGCTGGGACCCGAGGGCTGGACGATGCCGGTGGTCGAGGTCGACCCGGCGGTGGGCGGTTCCTACCGCTACGAGTGGGAGCCCGAGCCGGGCCAGCCGGGCGAGCGCTTCGGCTTCGAGGGCGAGACGCTCCTGTCGGAGGCCCCGCGGCGCGCCGTGACGACCGAGCGCATGATCGGCATGCCCGGGGAGGGGACGGTCAACGACCTGTCGCTGTACGAGGAAGACGGCGTGACGCTTCTGACTGTGCTCATCGAGTACCCCGACAAGGAGACGCGCGACATGATCCTCGCCACCGGCATGGTCGACGGCATGGAGACGAGCTACGCGCGGCTGGAGTCGCTCGTCCTCGCCTGACCGACTCGCCTGACCGACTCGCCTGACCGACTTGCGTGAATCGGCTGCTAAACATGCACGTTTAGCAGCCGATTCACGCAAACGGATGGCGTCGGGTCAGCGGATGCGGCGCCGGTAGATCGCCATCGCCGCGAGGAACGCCGCGACCAGGATGCCGACGCACCACGCGAGGGCGATCCACAGCTCGGCGCCGACCGGCTGGCCCGTGAAGAGCGCGCGGATGCTGTTGACGATCGAGGTGACGGGCTGGTTCTCGGCGAACCACCGCACCGGCCCGGGCATCGAGTCGGTCGGCACGAAGGCGGAGCTGAGGAACGGTAGGAAGATCAGCGGATACGAGAAGGCGCTCGCACCGTCGACCGACTTCGCCGTCAGGCCCGGGATCACCGCGATCCACGTGAGTGCCAGGGTGAAGAGCACGAGGATCCCCGCCACCGCGAGCCACGCCCCCACTCCGGCGCCGGTGCGAAACCCCATCAGCAGCGCGACACCCACGACGATGACGAGCGACACGAGGTTCGCCACCACCGAGGTGAGCACGTGCGCCCACAGAGTGCTCGCACGCGCGATCGGCATGGACTGGAACCGCTCGAAGATCCCGCCTTGCATGTCGAGGAACAGCCGGTACGCGGTGTACGAGATGCCCGACGCGATGGTGATGAGCAGGATGCCGGGGAGCAGGTAGTCCACATACGGCGTGTCCGTTCCGGTTTGGATCGCGCCGCCGAAGACGTAGACGAACAGCAGCAGGAAGGCGATCGGCATGACAGCCGTCGTGATGATCGTGTCGGGGCTGCGCAGGATGTGGCGGAGCGAACGCCCCGTGAGCACGGCGGTGTCGCCGAGGAAGTGCGAAGCGCCGCCCGGAGCCGGCGAAGCGAGTTCGAGAGTCATGAGGGGTCCTTTCGTGCCGTGATGGTGAGGAAGATCTCCTCCAGGGTGGGCTGCTTCTCGACGTACTCCACGGTCGCCGGCGGCAGCAGCGCCTTCAGCTCGCCGAGCGTGCCGTCGGCGATGATGCGCCCCTCGTGGAGGATCGCGATGCGGTCGGCGAGATGCTCGGCCTCGTCGAGGTATTGCGTGGTGAGGAGCACCGTCGTGCCCCCCGCCGCCAGCTCCTTCACCGCGCGCCAGACCTCGAGCCGTGCCTCCGGGTCGAGGCCGGTGGTCGGCTCGTCGAGGAAGACCACCGCCGGGTCGCCGATGAGGCTCATGGCGATGTCGAGTCGCCGCCGCATGCCGCCGGAATAGGTCGCGGCCTTGCGGTCGGCGGCATCCGTCAGCTGGAAGCGCGCGAGAAGGCGATCCGCGATCGCCCGCGGGTCGCGCTGGTGGCGCAGCCGGGCGATGAGGACGAGGTTCTCACGCCCCGTGAGCACCTCGTCGACGGCGGCGAACTGCCCGGTGAGGCTGATGGCGTTGCGCACATCGGCCCCCTGACGCGCGACGTCGAATCCCGCGACGGTGGCGGTGCCGGCATCGGCGCGCAGAAGCGTCGCGAGGATGCGGATCGTCGTGGTCTTGCCGGCGCCGTTGGAGCCGAGGAGGGCGAAGATGCTGCCGCGTGCGACGTCGAAGTCGACGCCGCGCAGCACGGGTACGTCCTGGAAGGCCTTCGTGAGGTCTCGGACGGAGAGGGCGGATGTCATGGCACAGGTCCTTTCGTCGGGCCGATGGGCGCACGAAGCCATCGCTCTCCACCCCGGAGGGCGGGAGCGCGGTTGCGGGCGCGCTGGAGGGAGGGATGCCGCGGCATCCGTTCAGGGAAGGAGGGTCAGCGAGTCGTCGCGGGAGGACGGGAGCGGGGATGCGGCGTCAGGGGCGCACCTCCGTCCGGTGTACGAGGATGTTGCCGTAGCCGGTGCGCACGCGCAGCTCGAGCCGGCGCTCGTCGGCGGGAGGCGCGTCGGTGGAGCGGAGGTCGGTGCGCACCGACCCGTGCTGGCTCGTCGCGTCGAGCCACACGGCGGTTCCCGACCGCACGCCGATGTCGACGCTGCCGTACGACCCTTCGACCCGGGCGCTTCCGGCGACGAGCTCGCGGATGCGCACGCCGCCGTAGGCCGATTTCAGGGCGAGGTCGCCGGCGAGGACGCCGAGGTCGACGGCGCCGCTCGACGTCGCGATGTCGGCGGGACCGGCGACGGACCCGACGAGCACCGCGCCGTCGGCACCGGCGACACGCAGCGCACCACCGACGTGGTCCACGCGCACCGAGCCTGACTTCATCCGCACGTCGACGTCGCCGAAGACGCGGCCGATGCGGGCATCGCCGTGACCGCCGCGCAGTTCCAGCGCTGAGGCGGTCTCCACTGTCGCGTCGCCGTACGCGACGTCGAGCTCGACCTCGCCGAGGGATCCGGTCAGGTGGGCGGAACCGTAGCGGACGTCGACCTCGACGTGGGAGCCGGTGGGCACGGCGATCACCACGTCGACGGAGTCGTCGCGGGGCCCGAGCATGCGGGGGCGGAAAGGCCCGGTCACCGTCAGCACCCGCCCCGCGCGGTCGGTGCGGACGGCCTCGGCGGCTGCGCGGTCGCGCGCTCGGGAGGGTCGGGACGGGGACACGGTGACGTCGATGTCGTCGCGGTCCGAGGCCACGACGTCGACGCGGCCCATTTCGATGCGGACGCGCACGGCTCCCGTGCCGGTGACGGGGATGCTGGTCATCGCACCCACCCCGTGAAGCTGGAGCCGTGCGATTCAGGCACTGCGCGGCGGGCGGGTTCGAGCGCGGCGGTGATGGCGCGGACCAGCCAGCTGTTGAGCGAGAGACCCTCCGCGGATGCTGCCTGCTCGGCGCGGGCCTTGAGAGCGTCGGAGATCCGCAATGTCGTGCGGCTCGTCGCGGCGTCGTCGGTGTCATCGGGAGCGGGCGCGGGCGCCGGCGCTTCGGGGGTCGCCGCCGCGGCTGCGCTGTCTTCGGCGGGCCGCGTGACGACGAAGTCGACCTCTCGCGCGCGGAGCCGCACGTCGACCGAGCCCGGCGCGAGGTCGCGCGTGATCTCGCCCGCGGCATCCGACAGCGCCTCGAGGAGTGCGAGGCGCGCGGCCGCATCCAGCGCGGCGACGAGGCGCTCGGCGATCTCCTGGGTCTCGGGAGTGCCGGCGGCTGCGGCGGCGACGAGGTGGCGCTGCAACGCCTCGACATGGGACTCGATCTGCATGACACCACTATGACACCATGACGACACCACGTCAACATCAGGCGACGACGATGTGAGGACGGCGTAAGAGAGACCCGATCGCCCGTATGGATTCCGTGAGGATCCTCCGCCGCCGAGGCCGCCGGGAGTTGCATCGGATGCCGTGGTCCCGGGTGCTCCGGGACATCCGCGCCGCACGCGCGGTCCGCACCCGTTGAAGGAGCTCCTGTGCTCGATGTCGTCTTCCTCGCCGCCACGGTCGCGCTGTTCGCGCTCGTGGCGCTCGTGGCTCGGGGGGTCGAGAGGCTATGACGTTCTTCTCGATCCTCGCGACGGTCCTGGCCGTCGCCGCCGTGGTCTATCTCGTGGCCGCCCTCGTGCGGCCGGAGAGGTTCTGACGTGCCGGAGGGAGGTATCTGGTCGCTTCTTCTCACCGGCGCGACCCTCGTGCTCGCGCTGGCCCTGGCCTACCGGCCGCTCGGCGACTACATCGCCCGCATCTACACCGGCACCCGCGACCTCGTCGTGGAACGGGGCACGTACCGGCTTCTCGGGGTCGATCCGCGAAGCGCCCAGACGTGGCAGGCGTATCTCCGCTCGGTGCTGCTGTTCTCGCTCATCGGCGTGCTGTTCGTATACGCCCTCATGCGCCTGCAACAGCTCCTGCCGTACTCCCTGGGACTGCCCGCGCCCAGCGAGCCCCTCACGTTCAACACCGCCGTCTCGTTCGTGACCAACACGAACTGGCAGTCGTACTCGGGCGAGCTCACGCTGGGCTACACCGTGCAGCTCGCGGCGCTCACGGTGCAGAACTTCGTCTCGGCGGCGGTGGGCATCGCCGTCGCGATCGCGCTCGTGCGGGGTTTCGCGTACCGGCGGAGCGCCGTCGTCGGCAACTTCTGGGTCGATCTCGTCCGTGGCACGTATCGGCTCCTGCTGCCGCTGTCGATTCTCGCGTCGATCCTCCTGCTGGCGGGGGGCGTGATCCAGAACCTCAACGGCTTCACGGATGCCGCCACGGTCTCGGGGGCGGCGCAATCCATCCCGGGCGGCCCCGTCGCGAGCCAGGAGGCGATCAAGCTCGTCGGCACGAACGGCGGCGGCATCTTCAACGTCAACTCCGCCCACCCGTTCGAGAACCCGACGCCGTGGACCAACCTGTTCGAGGTCTTCCTCCTGCTGGTGATCCCCTTCTCGCTGCCGCGGGCCTTCGGCCGCATCGTCGGAGACAACCGGCAGGGGTACGCCATCGTCGGCGTCATGGCGGCGATCTTCGTGGCCTCCACGGCGGCACTGACGGTCTTCGAGTCGATCGGTGCCGGTTCGGCGCCGGAGCTGGCCGGGGGGGCGATGGAGGGAAAGGAGATGCGCTTCGGCATCTTCGGCTCGACCCTGTTCGGGACGGCGAGCACGCTGACCTCCACCGGCGCCGTCAACTCGATGCACGACAGCTACACGGCCCTCGGCGGAATGATGCCGATGGTCAACATGATGCTCGGCGAGATCGCACCCGGCGGTGTCGGGGCGGGCCTGTACGGGATGCTGATCCTCGCCGTGATCGCGGTCTTCGTCGGAGGTCTTCTGATCGGCCGCACCCCGGAGTACCTGGGCAAGAAGATCGGACCGCGAGAGATCAAGCTCGCCAGCCTGTACATCCTCGTGACCCCGACGCTGGTGCTCGCCGGCACGGCGCTGAGCTTCGCCATCCCCGGTATCCGCAGCGACGTCGAGTCGACGTCGATCTGGAACCCGGGCGTGCACGGCCTGAGCGAGGTGCTGTACGCCTTCACCTCGGCGGCGAACAACAACGGGTCGGCGTTCGCCGGGTTGACGGCCAACACACCCTGGCTGAACACCGCCCTGGGCGTGGCGATGCTGCTGGGCCGGTTCGTCCCGATCGTGTTCGTCCTCGCCCTGGCGGGCTCTCTCGCTGCACAGGACACCGTGCCGGCGACAGCGGGCACCCTCCCCACCCACCGGCCCCAGTTCGCGGGGCTTCTGGCCGGCGTCGCGCTCATCGTCACCGCCCTCACCTACTTCCCGGTCCTGACCCTGGGACCTCTCGCCGAAGGACTCGTCTGACATGCCCACTTCCACCGACGTTTCGTCTCGCTTCGCTCGCTCGACGTCCGGTCATCCGGACGCTGAGCGACCGACCGGGGCCGCCGAGACGAAGCGCCCGCGCGCCTTCACGGTGGCGCAGGTCGTCGAGGCGCTCCCCGGTGCGTTCGGCAAGCTCAACCCCGGCGCCCAATGGCGAAACCCCGTCATGTTCCTCGTCTGGGTGGGTGCGGCCCTCACGACGCTGATCGCCGTCGCCGAGCCCTTCCTCGGCGGCCCCGGATCCTCCGGCGGCGCCACGGTTCCCCCGGGGTTCACGTGGGTCATCGCGATCTGGTTGTGGCTCACGGTGCTCTTCGCCAATGTCGCCGAGTCGGTGGCGGAGGGTCGCGGCAAGGCGCAGGCCGCGACCCTCCGCCAGACCCGCACGACGACGGTGGCGCACCGCGCCATCGGCCCCGACGTGGATGCCGCCGCATCCGACGCCTCGCTCGAAGAGATCGCCTCGGCGGACCTTCGCGTCGGAGACCTCGTCGTCGTCGAAGCCGGTCAGCTCATTCCCGGCGACGGCGACATCGTCTCCGGGATCGCCACCGTCGACGAGTCGGCGATCACCGGTGAGTCAGCACCCGTCGTGCGAGAGTCGGGAGGCGACCGCAGCGCCGTCACGGGCGGCACTCGCGTGCTCTCGGACCGCATCGTCGTGCGCATCACGTCGAAGCCCGGCGAGACGTTCGTCGACCGCATGATCGCCCTCGTGGAGGGCGCCGCGCGGCAGCGCACGCCCAACGAGATCGCGCTGAACATCCTGCTGGCGAGCCTGTCGATCGTCTTCGTGATCGTGGTGCTCGTGCTGAACCCGATCGCGTCGTATGCCGCGTCTCCCGTGTCGATCGTCGTGCTGGTGGCGCTGCTGGTGTGCCTCATCCCCACGACCATCGGCGCCCTGCTCTCGGCCATCGGGATCGCCGGCATGGACCGCCTGGTGCAGCGCAATGTCCTGGCGATGTCGGGACGCGCGGTCGAGGCCGCCGGCGACGTCACGACGCTCCTGCTCGACAAGACCGGCACGATCACCTACGGCAACCGACGCGCGAGCGAGCTCGTGCCGCTGGTCGGCGTGTCCCAGAGCGAGCTCGCCGAGGCGGCCTCGCTCTCGTCGCAAGCCGATCCGACCCCCGAGGGCACGTCGATCGTCGAGTTGGCTGCGGCCCTCGGGGTGGTCGCCGAGATGCCGGCGGGAGCGGTCGCGGTGCCCTTCACCGCGCAGACGCGCATGAGCGGGCTCGACCTCGCCGACGGCACGCTGGTGCGCAAGGGTGCGGCATCCGCCGTGCTGGCCTGGCTCGAGTCGGAGGGGGCGGCCGTCCCGGCGCAGGTGCGCGCCCAGGTGAGCGGGGAGGCTGAGACCATCGCGCGATCGGGCGGCACGCCGCTGGTGGTCGCGACCCTGGCCGCGGGAGCAGGCCGCGTGCTCGGGGTCATCCACCTGAAGGACATCGTCAAGGACGGGCTGCGGGAGCGCTTCTCGGAGTTGCGCGCCATGGGCATCAGGACGGTCATGATCACGGGCGACAACCCGTTGACGGCGAAGGCGATCGCCGCGGAGGCGGGAGTCGACGACTATCTCGCCGAGGCGACCCCCGAGGACAAGCTCGCCCTCATCACACGCGAGCAGCGGGGCGGCAACCTCGTCGCGATGACCGGCGACGGCACCAACGACGCTCCCGCGCTCGCTCAGGCGGACGTGGGTGTGGCGATGAACACGGGCACGTCGGCCGCGAAAGAGGCCGGCAACATGGTCGACCTCGACTCCGACCCGACCAAGCTCCTGGATATCGTCCGCATCGGCAAGCAGCTCCTCATCACGCGAGGAGCCCTCACGACGTTCTCGCTCGCCAATGACATCGCGAAGTACTTCGCGATCATCCCGGCGATGTTCATGGGGGTCTTCCCCGGCCTCGCGGCGCTGAACGTCATGCAGCTGTCGTCTCCGGCATCCGCGGTGACCAGCGCCATCATCTTCAACGCGGTCGTGATCCTCGCCCTCATCCCGCTCGCGCTGCGCGGCGTGACATACCGCGCGGCGAACGCCTCGACGATTCTCAGCCGCAACCTGCTCGTGTACGGGCTCGGCGGCGTGATCGTCCCCTTCGTCGGCATCAAGCTCATCGACCTCGTCGTGAGCCTTCTCCCTGGCTTCTGAGGAGCATCCGCATGTCCACCACCCGCACCACGATGCGCACCGCGGGCGTCGCCGTCCGCGCGATGCTCGTCTTCACCGCCGTGCTCGGCCTCGGATACACGCTGCTGATCACCGCGATCGGGCAGCTCGCCTTCCCCGTGCAGGCCAACGGCTCGCTGGTCCGCGACGCGGATGGCACCGTCGTCGGCTCCTTGCTTCTCGGACAGGCGTTCCAGGACGCCGACGGCGAGCCGCTGCCGCAGTACTTCCAGCCCCGCCCGTCCGCCGCCGGCGACGGCTACGACGCCGGCGCCTCCAGCGGCTCGAACTACGGCCCGGAGAACGAGGAGCTTCTCGCCGCGATCGAACAGCGTCAGGCCGCGATCGCCGAGCTCGACGAGGCGGCGGTCACGGACATCCCCGCCGATGCCGTGACGGCGTCGGGGTCGGGCCTGGACCCCGACATCTCCGTCGCCTATGCGCAGCTCCAGGTCGATCGGGTGGCCGAGGCCCGAGGTATCCGGTCCGACGAGGTCGCCGCGCTCGTGGCCGCGCACACGCAGTCGCGCGATCTCGGCTTCCTCGGGGAGCCCCGCGTGAACGTGCTGTCCCTGAATCTCGCCCTCGACGCCCTCGCGGGCTGACAGACTCTGCGCATGGCCCCGGCCCACCCCGCTCCCCCGCACCATTTGGTTCCTTTGGCCGCTCGATACGGGCATATCGGTGCGGGTGAGCGGGGGTGGAACGCGCGATGAGGCGCGGGCGGTTGCGGGTGCTCCTCGGTGCGGCGCCGGGGGTCGGCAAGACGTACGAGATGCTCGAGGAGGGCCGACGGCTCCGCGGCGACGGGCGGGACGTCGTCATCGCCGTGGTCGAGACGCACGGGCGCGCGGCGACGGCCGCGCAGGCGGAGGGCCTTCCCGTGATCCCTCCGCAGCGGATCGAGCACCGCGGCGTGACGCTCCAGGAGATGGACCTCGACGCGGTCCTCGCCCGACACCCCGACCTCGCTCTCGTGGACGAGCTGGCTCACACGAACGCTCCCGGTTCGCGAAACGCCAAACGCTGGCAGGACGTCGACGACATCCTCGCCGCCGGCATCGACGTCATCACCACCGTCAACGTGCAGCACATCGAATCGCTCAACGATGTGGTGGAGAAGATCACCGGGGTCGTCCAGCAGGAGACGGTGCCGGATGCCGTCGTCCGCGGCGCCGACCAGATCGAGGTCGTCGATCTCGCCCCGCAGTCGCTGCGCGACCGCCTGTCGGCCGGCGACGTCTATCCCGCGGAGCGGATCGACGCAGCGCTGTCGAACTATTTCCGCCTCGGCAACCTCACGGCCCTGCGGGAGCTCGCCCTGCTGTGGCTGGCCGACGAGGTCGACAGCGCGCTGAAGACCTACCGCACCGAGCACGGCATCGAAGGATCGTGGCAAGCCCGCGAGCGTGTCGTCGTCGCGCTGACGGGTGGGGCGGAGGGGGAGACGCTGCTTCGCCGCGGTGCGCGGATCGCGGCGCGCTCGGCCGGCGGCGAGCTGCTGGCGGTGCACGTGTCGAGTCAGGACGGCCTGAGCTCAGAGATTCCGGGCGCGCTCGCGGTCCAGCGGGCGCTCGTGGAGTCGCTCGGCGGCACCTACCACCAGGTCGTCGGCGACGACATCGCGCGCTCGCTGGTGGACTTCGCACGTTCGGTCAACGCGTCGCAGCTGGTTCTCGGCGTCAGTCGCCGCGGGAGGTTCGCCGCCGCGCTCACCGGACCCGGGATCGGCGCCACCGTCATCCGGGAGTCGGGCGACATCGACGTCCACATCGTCACGCACGCCGCCGCGGGCGGCCGGTTCGCCCTGCCGCGGCTCACCGGCGGCGCCCTGAGCGTCAAGCGACGCATCCTGGGGTTCGTCGTCGCGCTGGCCGGCGGGCCGCTGCTGTCGTGGCTGCTGTTCGCCACCGGCACGGAAGAGTCGATCACCTCCGACGTGCTCGCCTACCAACTGCTGGTCGTCGTGGTCGCGCTCGTCGGCGGCGTCTGGCCCGCCGTGTTCGCGGCGGTGCTCTCGGGGCTCACCCTGGACTTCCTCTTCATCGATCCGCTCTTCACGATCACGGTCGCCGATCCCGAGCACGCACTCTCTCTCGTGCTGTACATCGTCATCGCGGTGTTGGTGAGCTTCGTCGTCGACCAGGCCGCCCGCCGCGCTCGGGCGGCTCGCCGCGCCCTCGCCGAGTCGGAGCTCCTCGCCACCGTCGCCGGGAGCGTGCTGCGCGGTGAGAGCGCTGTCCCCGCGCTGGTGAGCCGCACCCGGGAGGCTTTCGGCCTGGCCGGTGTCCGCCTGGTCGCCGGCGATGGCGCGGTGCTGGCGACCGACGGCGAGCCTCTGCGGGAGGAGGACGGGCGGTCCTCGCGTCTCGTCCGGCTTCCCGTCGGCGCGGGAACGACCCCGCGTGCCACCCTCGAACTGCACGGCGGTGACCTCGACGCATCCGAGCGGCGACTCCTCGATGCCATCGTCGCCCAGCTGGCCGCCACCCTCGAACGCAGCGACCTGACACTCACCGCACGCGAGGCCTCCGCGCTGGCCGAGACCGACCAGGTGCGCACGGCGCTGCTCTCTGCGGTGAGCCACGACCTGCGGCGTCCTCTCGCCGCCGCTGTCGCCGCGCTCGGCGGCCTCCGAGCGTCGGGCGATCAGCTCTCCCCAGAGGACCGTCGCGAGCTCTTGGCGACGGCGGATGAGAGCCTTGCCGCGCTGTCGACGCTCGTGACCGATCTCCTCGACGTGAGCCGGGTCGAGGCGGGGGTGCTGGCCGTATCCCTGCGCTCCGTGGATTCTGCCGATGTCGTGCTGGCCGCTGTCGACGAGCTGCGCCTCGGACCTGACACGGTCGAGCTCGCCCTCGACGGCGCGCTTCCTCCGGTCGTGGCCGACCCCGTGCTGCTGCAGCGTGTGATCGTGAACGTTCTCGCCAACGCCGGCCGGTATGCCCCGGAGGGCACGCGCGTGCGGGTGACCACAAGTCGTCTCGGAGACCGAGCAGAGATCCGCATCGTCGATCACGGACCGGGGGTGCCGGCGGAGCGTCGCGAGAGCGTCTTCGCGCCCTTCCAGCGACAGGGCGACACCGACAACACCACAGGTCTCGGTCTCGGCCTCGCGCTGTCCAAGGGATTCGCCGAGGGGATGGGGGGGACGCTCGCGCCGGAGGACACTCCCGGGGGAGGATTGACGATGGTCATCGGGCTCCCCGTCGCGAAGCCGGCCGACAACGGGGAAGGGGCGCGGTGAAGATCCTCATCGCCGACGACGATCCGCAGCTCGTGCGGGCGTTGCGGATCACCCTCGCCGCGCACGGGTACGAGGTCGCGGCCGCGCCTGACGGCGCCGCCGCTGTCGCCCTCGCCGCCCAGGTGCATCCGGATGTCGTCCTCCTCGACCTGGGGATGCCGCGGCTGGACGGCGTCTCCGTCATCGAGGCGCTGCGTGGCTGGTCGTCGGCGCCGATCCTCGTCGTGTCGGGGCGCACCGGATCGGCCGACAAGGTCCAGGCGCTCGACGCCGGTGCCGACGACTACGTGACCAAGCCGTTTCAGATCGACGAGCTGCTGGCGCGGCTGCGCGCCCTCACTCGGCGCAGGACCGCCGCATCCGCCGAGCCCGTCGTCAGCTTCGGCGACGTCGAGGTCGACCTGACCGCGAGGACCGCCTCGCGGGCTGGTTCGCGCGTGCACCTGACTCCGACGGAGTGGCGGATGCTGGAGTTCCTCGCCCGCCACCCCGGCGCGCTCGTCACCCGTCAGACCCTCCTGAGGGAGATCTGGGGGAGTGAGCAGGTCTCCGACTCGGGGTACCTGCGGCTGTACATGTCGCAGCTGCGCAAGAAGCTCGAAGCCGATCCGTCGCATCCGCGACACCTGCTCACGGAACAGGGGATGGGCTACCGGCTCATGCTGTCCTGAGAGTCGGGCGGACCGGCGGGACGCGAGACGCGGCGGCCGCGATGCACGGGAAGGAGATCCGGCTGCCCGCCGCGCTGTTGTCCGGGGAGGGGGCGGGAGCGCCGACCGTAGATGAGCTCCGACGAGTCGAGCAGCCATGGCACCAGGGTGATCGAGACGCCGTGCACCAGCATGAGCTGCTGCGCCAATCGACGGGAGCGCCGGTTGTGCAGGATCGACTCCCACCAGTGCCCCACGATGTACTGCGGCAGGTACACCGTGACGACGGCGGAGCCGTGCTTCTCGCGGTACTTCTTGATGAACTCCGCCACCGGGCTCGTGTAGGCGCGGTAGGGCGACTCGATGATCACGAGCGGGATCGGCATCCCGTGCGCGTCCCATTCCTTCTGAAGCCGGTCGGCGTCGGCCTCGTCGATGGCCACGTGGACCGCGAGGGTCTTCTCGTGGCGGGCGGCGAGGGCGTAGTCGATCGCCTTGACGGTCGGCTTCTGCAGCCGGTTGACGAGGATGAGCGCGACATCCCCCTCCGAACCGAAGTGGAGCGTGTCATCCATCCGGATCTCGTGCTCGACGTCGCGGTAGTACCGGTTCACGCCCAGCATGAGGACGGCGAGGATCGGGATGGCCAGGAAGACCAGCCACGCCCCATGCGTGAACTTGGTGATCGTGACGATGACGAGCACGAACACCGTCATCGTCGCGCCCACCGAGTTGATCACGAGCCCCGAGACCGCGGAGCGTCGCTCGTATCGCGCGGCGGTCTGCTCGGCCGCATCCGGGGGCAGCGTTTTCAGCCCGCGCAGCGTGCGGCGCCAGTGCCGCACCATGCCGATCTGACCCAGGGAGAACGAGACGAAGACGCCGATGATGTAGAGCTGGATGAGGGTCGTGAGGTTGGCCTGGTACACCACCAGCACGACGATCGCGGTGATGCCGAGGATGATCATGCCGTTGGAGTAGACGAGGCGATCGCCGCGGGTGTTGAGGGCCTTGGGGGCGTAGCCGTCGCGCGCGAGGACGGACCCGAGCAGCGGGAATCCGTTGAACGCGGTGTTGGCCGCGAGCAGAAGCACGCACGCGGTGGCGGCCTGGATGACGAAGAACGGGATGCTGCCCATCCCGAAGGTCGCGGCGGCGACCTGGGCCATGAGGCTGGGCTGCGGGGTGTTCTCGCAGTCGAACCCGACGAGGTTGCACGGGTTCTCCGCGTAGTGCACGCCCGCGACGAGCGCGAGGAGCGTGAGCCCCGCGAACAGCAGGATGGCGATCCCGCCCATGAGCGTGAGCGTCGTCTGGGCGTTGCGGATCTTGGGCTTGCGGAACGCGGGCACGCCGTTGGAGACCGCCTCGACGCCGGTGAGGGCGGAGCATCCGCTGGAGAAGGCGCGGAGGATCAGGAGGATGACGGCGACCTGGCTGAGCTCCTCGGCCTGGACGGCGTAGCCGGCGCTGGAGGCGACGGGCGGATCGCCGAGGAGCGTGCGGGCGATGCCGACGACGACCATGACGGCGACGGAGGCGATGAAGACGTACGTGGGGATGGCGAACAGCGTCGAGGCCTCGCGGACACCCCGGAGGTTGACCAGCACGATGAGGATCACGAAGCCGACGGCGAGCTCGACGCGTACCGGGTTCAGCTCCGGGATCGCGGAGATGATGTTGTCGACGCCGGATGCCACCGACACCGCCACCGTGAGGACGTAGTCGACCAGAAGCGCCGCCGCGACGACGACGCCGGGCACCTCGCCGAGGTTCGTCCGGGCGACCTCGTAGTCGCCGCCGCCGGATGGGTAGGCCTTGATGAGCTGCCGGTAGCTGAGCACGACCACGAAGAGGAGCAGCACGACAGCGCCGGCGACCCAGGGGCTGAACGAGAGGAACGCCAGGCCTCCCACGAGGAGGATCATGAGGAGCTCCTGCGGCGCGTAGGCGACCGACGACAGGGCGTCGGAGGCGAAGATCGGCAGGGCCATCTTCTTCGGCAGGAGCTGCTCGTCGAGCTTCGCGGATGTCAGCGGATCGCCGAGGAGCAGACGCTTGGCGGCAGGCGTCGGAGCGGGCGCGGAGGCATCCGCCGGCTCGCGACTCGTTTCGGTCACGGCGCGCGACATTACGCCTAATGGCGGCCGCGTGCAATCCGGCACGCACGCCGTTTCCCGACCGGTAAGCGGGGACGATATTCCGGCACGATCCTGCTGTGCCGCGCTCATCCGCCGGTGAGGGCGCCGAGCGCGAAACATCTCCGGAATGTTGACCGTCGGCGCAGTACGGTGGGCGCATGGAGGAGGTCCCGCCGGGGCACGGTGCAGGGGAGCCCACGCTCCTGTCGCCGGATGACGCCCGGATCCTCGCCCTCGAATCCGACGCGGTGCTCGGACACACGCTGAAGCTCCTGATACTGGCACCCGGCCCCACCCTCGATGTCGAGGGGGTGCGCGAGCGACTGCGCGCCCGCCTGCCGCACTTCCCCCGCGCACTGGATCGGGTCGAGCAGACCGCCGCGGGCCCGGCGTGGGTGCCGGCGCCGACGATCGACATGGACGCGCACGTGCGGGCGCGTCCCGCCGCCACGCCCGCTGATCTCCGACTCGCTGTGAGCGAGCTGATGTCGGAGCGCCTCGATCGCCGCCGGCCGCTGTGGACCCTCGACATCCTCGGCCCGCTCGACGGCGGGCGCCAGGCACTCGCGGTGCGCATCCATCATGCGATGGCCGACGGAATGAGCGGCGTACGTTTTCTCGACAGCACCGTCCTCGAGCCGCACGATGCGCCGCTGCATCCGGTCGGCACGCACGCGGCGGCGCCGCCGCTGTCGCGATGGGCGGAGTGGGAGCGCATGCCCGGGGCTCTGCTGCGGGAGTTCGGCCGCCCGGGGTCGCATTCGCCCTGGGATCGGCCGATCACCGGTCGCCGCGCGCTGGCCTTCACCGACCTGCCGCTGGAGCGGATGCGGGCGATCGGCGGGTCACGCGCGCACCATGCGACCGTCAACGACGTGCTGCTCGCCGTCATCGCCGGGGGGATCCGTCGCTGGCTGCTGCAGCATCCGGACGCGTCGGCGCATGTGCCGCGGATGCGCGCGCAGATCCCCGTGAGTCTGCACACCGCCGGGGAGGGCGCGGCGGCCGGCGGAAACCGCGACTCGTTCCTCAACGTCGACCTGCTGCTGCACGAGCATGACGACCTGCGCCGCCTCGACGGGATCAGCGCGCAGACGCGCCGCCGCAAGGCCGATCACGACGCGACCCTGATGGACGACCTCTTCCGCGAACTGAGCCGCGCCGGCTCGCTCGGCACGCGCCTGCGGCAGCTGGCGGAGGGCCCCCGCGAGTTCGGCCTCGCCGTCTCGAACGTCCCGGGCCCGCGCGTCGCCGTCGCGGTGCACGGCCGGCCGGTGGAGCGCCTCTACTCCTCGTCGGAGCCCGCGCCGCATCACGCCCTGCGCATCTCGGCGATCTCGACCGCCGACACCCTCGGCGTCGTGTTCTGCGTCGACCCGGCCGCGATCCCCGACGTCACCGGCCTCGCGGATGCGGCGCACGAGACGTACGAGGTCTTGGCAGCCGCCGCGCCCGGGGCGTGAACCTCGGCCCGGGTGGCAGCATGTGCCGGAATATCTCTTCCGATGCGGCGCTGCCCGCCACGCGATTCGGCGAGTCTCGCGCTCCGGTGGCAGGTGCTGCCGCCTCCCCACCCCGGATGCGGCGCCGGCTGACACGCGAACTGTCACCGGGCGCCGCCGCGCGTCAGTCGGCTTCGGCGAGCGCGGCAAGCGCGGCCGTCACGGTGCCCCATCCCTCGAAGAATCCGATCTGCTCGTGGCGATCGCGGTCGGCCGGGGCGCGGTGGCGCACGATCACGCGGTAGTCCGTTCCCTCGGGATGGTCCCGGAAGACGATCTCGGCGGTCATCGCGACAGGCGTCGGATCGGCCGGCCGCCACGTGCTGTCGACGGCGTTCGAGAACACGAGCCGGCGGCCGTCATCGACGGCGAGGAACACGGCGTCGACGTGGGGCTCCCACACCTGGCCGTCCTCGCTCATACGCGTCACGAACGCGCCCCCGGGGCTCGTTTCGAGGCGGTCGACCCGCGCCAGGGTGGGTGCCGGGATCCACCATCGCGCGAGGAGGTCGGGGTCGGTCCACGCCTCCCACACGCGCAAGCGAGGAGCGCGGATGACGCGGTCCAGCGTCAGGTCGAGGGCGGGGTCGAACGGGCTGTCGGTCATGAGGGCTCCTCTGCGCGGGTGACGAACTCTTCGAGGCGGTCGGTGCGGCTCTCCCACAGCGCCCGCTGGTCGGCGAGCCAGTCGTCCACGAGCGACAGGCGGGAGCGATCGAGCTCGCACATCCGCGCGCGACCGGTCTTGCGCGTACGGATGAGGCCGGTCGCCTCCAGGGCACGCACGTGCTTCAGGAACGACGGCAGCGCCATGTCACTCGGCGCCGCCAGCTCGCCCACCGTCGCGGGTCCCCGGCCGAGTCGCTGCACGACCCGTCGACGGGTGGGGTCGGAGAGCGCGAGGAAGATCGCGCCGATCTCGTCCGTATCGTTAGCCACGAGGCTAACTTTACGGGCCATCCACAGTTAGCTCAAGGGCTAACCCTCGTGATCAGCCGAGGAACTCCCGCGCCGCGACGACGAGGTTCTCGACTCCGCGCGACAGGGTCGGCTGCAGCACGGGAGCGAAGTACGGCGAGTGGTTCGTCGGGATGTCGCGTTCCACGGTGCCGCCGGCCACCGCGGCGCCATACTTCTCGGGGTCGACGCCGCCCCAGAACCAGAAGACCAACGGCGCACCCGATTCCCGCGCGAACCACGACACGTCCTCGCTGCCGGTGAACATCCCCGGGTCGACCACGCTCCCGGCTCCGAACGCCGTCTCGAAGGCGGTCGTCAGCCGCGCCGTGGCATCCGCGTCGTTGATCGTCGGCGGCAGGGTGTGGTCGGTCGAGATCGTGGGGGTCTGCTCGGCACCGGATGCGATGGCCTCGGCGCGTACGATCCGCTCGACCTTCTCCAGCACCCGGTCGCGTGCCTCGTCGTCGGGGTAGCGCAGGCTCAGCTCGAGCTTCGCCTCGGCGGGGATGATGTTGTTCTTCAGCCCCGCGTGGATCGAGCCGACCGTGACGACGGCGACGTCGCGCGGATCGACCTCACGCGACACGATCGTCTGCAGCCGCATGACGGTGGCCGCGGCCATGACGACCGGGTCGATCGTCGAGTGAGGCCGCGAGCCGTGCCCGCCGCGGCCGTGGAGCACGACGGTCAGGCCGTCGGAGGCGGCCATCTGCGTCCCGGGGCGTACGCCGATGATCCCGGCGGGGAGGGGCGTGACGTGCTGGCCCAACACGATGTCGGGCTTCGGGTAGCGATCGAGCACGCCGTCGGCGATCATCGCGTGCGAGCCGGCGCCGTACTCCTCGGCGGGCTGGAACACCGCGACGATCGTCCCCGACCACTCGTTCCGCGTCGCCAGGAGCCGCTCGAGGGCGCCCAGCAGCGCACTGACGTGCATGTCGTGGCCGCATGCGTGCATGACCGGCACGTCGAGACCAGCCGGATCGGTGCCGCGAGCAGTGCTCGCATAGTCCAGGCCCGTGAGTTCCGCGACCGGAAGGGCGTCCATGTCGGCGCGCAGCCACACGACCGGCCCGTCGCCATTGGCGATGCTCGTCACCACGCCGGTGCGGCCGACACCCTCGTCGAACGAGAGGCCGAGCTCTTCGAGGTGCCTCGTGATGACCCCCGCCGTGCGGGTCTCCTGGAAGGACAGTTCGGGATGGCGGTGCAGGTCGCGGTAGACGCTCTCGAGGTCGATGCTCACGCGCACGAGCCTACGCGCGCTCACCCGGGGCGTCGGGCGGGAGCGGCCGCTCGGCATGCGCAACTCCTCAAGCGCGGGGCGGGCCTGCAGCCGTCGCCGCGGAAGGACGGGGGCGGGTGCTCGCCGCGCGGAAGGTCTTGAGGAGTTACGCAGGCGGATGGGCGACGCCGCGGCTCAGGGACGAGCCGGCGGCGGGGCGGTGGTCGCGCGAACCACCAGTTCGAAGGGCAGCTCCCGCGAGACGGACGGGGCGGATGCCGCGGGCTCCAGCCGCGCCAGGACCGCTTCGGCCGCGCGCTCGCCCTGCCGGCGGGGGAACTGGTCGATCGTCGTCAGCTGGAAGAACTCGCCGAGCTCGTGCCCGTCCACTCCGATGACCGACAGATCCTCGGGCACGCGCACGCCCCGCTCGCGCGCGGCGAGGATGGCTCCGATCGCCATCTCGTCGGAGGCGGCGAACAGCGCCGTCGGATGCGCATCCGCCCGCGCCAGAAGGCGCGTCGCGGCGCGGAATCCGCCGTCGATGGTGAAGTCGGCGGCCTCGAGCAGCTCGGGCGCCACGGGCACCGCGGCATCCGCCAGCGCCTGCTCGAATCCGCGACGGCGCTGCTCGGGCACGTGGAAGTCGAGATCGAACTCCGGCCCCGCGCCGAGATAGGCGATGCGGGTGTGCCCCAGCGACAGCAGGTGCGCGGTGGCGGTGCGCGCCATGGCGAAATGGTCCACCGGCAGCGCCGGAAGACGCGGATGCGGACCGCCGACGGCGAGCACCGGCACGCCCAGCTCGCTCAGGCGCCCGGTCTCGTCGGGCCCGAGCTCGAGAGCGAGGGCGATCACGGCGTCGACCCGCCGACGCCGCAGGAAGGTGTCGAACAGGTCGCGGCGCTCGGCGGCATCGGGAGTCGCGGCGTACAGCGTGATGTCGTATCCGCGCCGCATGAGCGCGGCGGAGACGCCGCCGAGCACGGCGCCGAAGTACCAGCGGTCGAGGAACGGCACGAGAACGCCCACGTTGCGCGTCCGCCCCGACGCCAGGCTCGACGCCGAGGCGGAGGCGACGTAGCCGAGGCTCGCGGCGGCGACGCGCACGCGCTCCCGCGAAGCCTCCGAGACGCGTCCGCGACCGCTCAGCGCGCGGGAGACCGTCGCGGTGGAGACGCCGGCCAGACGCGCCACCTCGTCGATGCTCACCATGCCGGATGCTCCGCCCTGCCCGCGACCGGAATCAGTCGGCGGCGACCCACACTGTCGTGTCGGCGGGGATGCCGTCATCGGTGAGCGGCGAGCTCGCGACGACGACGCTGCCCGCAGGAAGCGGCACGGTGCCGCCGGTCACGTTCGCCACGACCGTGAGGTCGCCGTTTCGGAACGCCACCACGCCGTCGGGATAGCCCTCGAGCCACTCCAGTCCTCCGGCGCCGAGCCCTCGCGCGCGACGCTCGGCCAGCAGCGACCGGTAGAGCGAGAGCGTCGAGTCGGGATCGTTCGTCTGCACGTCGCGGGCGAGCGCGGCCCACTGGTCCGGCTGCGGCAGCCACGACGCACCGGTCTCGCTGAATCCGAAGGCGGGGGCATCCGCGCGCCACGGAATCGGCACCCGGCAGCCGTCGCGGCCGTAGCGTTCGCCATGCGTGCGGAACCACGTCGGATCCTGTCGCGCGTCGTCGGGCAGCTCGGTCGCCTCGGGAAGGCCGAGTTCCTCGCCCTGATAGATGTACGCCGAGCCGGGAAGGGCGAGCATGAGCGACGTGGCCGCGCGGGCGCGTCGCACGCCGGTGGCGTAGTCGGGCTTGCCCGGCGTCTGCGGACCCACGCCGTACCCCTGCGGCACCTCGACGGTCATCGACAGGCGCGTCGCGTGGCGCACCACGTCGTGGTTCGACAGCACCCACGTCGTGGGGGCGCCGACGCCCGAGTAGGTGGCGATCGACTCTGCGATCACGGCGCGCAGGTGCGCGGCGTCCCACGGCGTCTCGAGGTACTCGAAGTTGAACGCCTGGTGCATCTCGTCGGGGCGCACCCACAGCGCCGTCTGGGCGACGGAGGGCAGCCACGCCTCGGCGCACAGCGCACGATCTCCGTCGTATTCCGCGAGCAGCATGTGCCAGTCGCGGTAGATCTCGTGGACGGCCGGCTGGCCCCAGTACGGCACGGACGCTTCGTCTCCGCCCATGGATCCGGCATCCGGATCGGGGGTGTAGTCGGGGAGGCCTGCCTGCTTGACGAGGCCGTGCGCCACGTCGACGCGGAAGCCGTCGACGCCGCGGTCGAGCCAGAAACGCAGGATGCGGCGGAACTCCTCGCGCACCTCTTCGTTCGACCAGTCGAAGTCGGGCTGCGACGCGTCGAAGAGGTGGAGGTACCACTGCCCGGGCGTGCCGTCGGCCTCGGTCACGCGGCTCCACGCGGGCCCGCCGAAGACCGACTCCCAGTTGTTCGGCGGCTCTTCGCCGTTCTCGCCCTTGCCGTCGCGGAACATGTAGCGGGCGCGCTCGCGGCTCCCGGGGGCCGCACGCAGAGCCTCCTGGAACCATGCGTGCTGGTCGGAGGAGTGGTTCGGCACGAGGTCGACGATGATGCGGATGCCGCGAGCGTGGGCGCCGGCGAGCATCCCGTCGAAGTCGGCCAGTGTGCCGAAGAGCGGGTCGACGTCGCAATAGTCGGCCACGTCGTACCCGGCGTCGTTCTGCGGGGACCGCTGGAAGGGACTGAGCCACAGGGCGTCCACGCCCAGGTCGCGCAGGTCGTCGAGATGCGCGGTGACCCCGGGGAGATCCCCGACGCCGTCGCCGGAGTGATCGGCGAAGGACCGGGGATAGATCTGGTAGATCGCCGCGGTGCGCCACCACTCCGATCCGGGGGTCTGCGGTGCCTGCGCGCGCGTGTCAGCCTCAGAGAGAGTCATGTCCTCCAGCGTAGTGCAAGCGCTTTCACTCGGGGCCGCCCCGCGCGTGCCGGCCAGTAGGGTGGGCGGGTGCACGAACTCGCCCGCGCAGAGAGCCTCATCGGCACCATCCCCGACTATCCGGAGGCCGGCGTCGTCTTCCGCGACATCACGCCGCTCCTCGCGGATGCGGCGGCACTGCGGGCGTGCGTCGACGCGATGCTCGCGCCCTTCGAGGGGGGATTCGACGTCGTGGCGGGGATCGAGGCGCGCGGTTTCCTCCTCGCCGGTGCGGCCGCCGTGGCGGCGGGAGTGGGGCTCGTTCCGATCCGCAAGGCCGGCAAGCTCCCCCGACCGGCCGCGCGGGTTTCGTACGCCCTGGAGTACGGCACAGCCGAGATCGAGATGCACGACGACATCGGCAGGGGGACGCGGGTGCTGCTGCTCGACGACGTGCTCGCCACCGGCGGCACGATCGCGGCCGCCCGAGACCTGGTCGCGCAGCTGGGCGGCTCGATCGTCGGCACGGCCGTGCTGCTGGAGATCGACGCGCTGGGTGGTCGCGCGCTGCTGGGCGACGCGCCTCTGCAGACGCTCTTCCACGTCTGATCCGCATCCTCCCCGCACCCCCGGACGAAGGGTCGGGCTACATCGTGGGCGGTGCGCCGCCGTCACGCTGCGGCACGGCCTCGGGCTCGGCTCTTTCGAGCGGCGCGGGGCCGGACAGGCGGCGGCGAACGGCCAACGACAGGACGGCGGCGACGACGCAGAGTGCGGCGCCTCCCCACCAGGCGTACGTGTACGTGCCGAATCCGTCGCGGATCACGCCGGCAGCGAGAGCGGCGAGGGCGGCTCCGATCTGATGCGAGGCGAACACCCAGCCGAAGACGATCGTGCCGCGGTCGCCGAAGATCTCGCGGCAGAGCTTCGCCGTCGGGGGCACGGTGGCGACCCAGTCCAGACCGTAGACGACGATGAACAGCACCATGCTGGGGTGCACCGTGTCCGAGAGCAGCAAAGGCAGGAGGAGAAGGCCGACGCCGCGGAAGACGTAGTACGCCACGAGGAGCTTGCGCGGATCGAACTTGTCGGTCAGCCAGCCGGAGGCGACGGTGCCGACGATGTCGAACACGCCGACGACGGCCAGCAGACCCGCGGCCGTGGTCGTCGCCATGCCGTGGTCGTGAGCGGACGGGATGAAGTGGATGCCGATGAGGCCGTTCGTCGTCGCCCCGCAGATGGCGAAGGCCGCCGCGAGGGCCCAGAAGGAGCGGTGACGCGCGGCGAAGATCAGGCCGTCGACGGCGCGTCGGGCGGCGCCGCCGGTGGCACGCGCGGCGGGGATGTGGGTGGCGGGATCGGCGCCGTACGGCAGGACGCCCCGGTCTTCGGGGTAGTCGCGGACGACGAGCCACACGATCGGGACGGCGACGACAGCGGCGGCGGCGATGACGAGCGAGGCCGGCCGCCATCCGCCCGCCTCGGCGAGCGCTGCCACCGGTGGTAGGAAGATCAGCTGACCCGTCGCGGAGCCGGCGGTGAGCACTCCCATCACGAGTCCGTTGCGGCGGACGAACCACCGATTCGCGATCGTCGCCGCGAAGACCAGGGCCATCGATCCCGTTCCGAGGCCGATGAGGATGCCCCAGAAGAGGAGCAATTGCCAGGCCGCCGTCATGAGGACGCTGCCACCGGCACCGAGCGCGACCAGGAGGAGAGCGGTCGCGACGACCTGACGAATCCCGAAGCGGTCCATTAACGCCGCCGCGAACGGCGCGGTGAGCCCGTACAGCAGCAGGTTCACGCTGACCGCCAGCGACATGACACTCGTGGACCATCCGAAATCCTCATGGAGCGGCACCATCAGCGCGCCCGGCGCGGCGCGGAATCCCGCGGCGGCCAGGAGCGCGACGAACGCGACAGCCGCGACCCACCACGCGGGGTGCACGCGCCGGCCGCGGCGCGGCGGTGCGGAGGAGTTCTGAATCATCGGAAACTTTCTTCAACGAAGCTAGACTGCCGAGCAATCAAATCACACCCGCCGCGGGAGGTCGCCATGCCACTTCGATCTGATTGGTCTGCCGAGCTCTGCCCGATCCGGCGGTCGCTCGATGTCATCGGAGATCCGTGGGCGCTCCTGATCATCCGCGACCTCCTGCAGGGTCCGCGCCGCTTCGACACGCTGCGACAGAACCTGCGTGCGTCGGAGGCTGTGCTCGCGCGTCGCTTGCGGAGCATGGTGGACGCCGGGCTGCTGGTACGTGTGGACGAGACAGCGGATGGTCGCACGCGGCGCGGGTACGCGGCGACGCCGGCGGCGATCGAGCTGCTTCCCGTCCTGCAGCAGCTGGCGATCTGGGGTGAACGGCACACGGCGCTGCCCGCCGGGGGCGGGCACATGGCACTTCGCCACGAGTCGTGCGGGCACGAGACGACGAGCGGTCAGGTGTGTAGCGCGTGCGGTGAGCTGCTGGAGGCCGAGGACATGGCGTGGGACCGGTCGTGGCTGGGCACGCGCACTCCTTTGGAGCCGCGGGGGGCGTTGGCCTGACGTCGCTCGCTCCGCGGCGTCGCTCTCAGGCCGGCAATCGCCCGCCGAGCAGCACCGGGCTTCCCTCGATGTTGCCGACGATCCCACGGAGAATTCCCGTCCCGTCCGTGCCCCGAAGGCTGTCGTACCAGGCCTGCGTCACGGCCGGCTCGAACGCGTGGGTCTCGTGGGCACGCGTGCGTGCGCGGAGCACGAGGTCGCCCGCCCGCTCCGACCGCACGCCCTGATAACGCCGCAGCGCGTCCTCGACGCCGACCGTCGTGGTCGCGAACACGATGCCGAGCGTGAAGCTGTCTTCCAGCGCCGAGCAGGCGCCCTGCCCGATATCGGGGGCGGTGTTGTGCGCGGCGTCGCCGAGGATCGCCACCCGCCCGCGCGCCCACGTGTGGAACGGGTCGATGTCCCAGATCTCCACCCGGTTCAACGACGTGGCGGGGTCGATGGCGTCCAGGAGCGCCCGGACGCCCGGCGCCCCCCACGATCCGAACGCCTCCTCCAGCGACGCGGCGCCGTCGGTGTCGCGGTCGTAGGGGAGCCCCGCCGGCTGCGGCACGTCGACGAAGAAGTAGAAGCGGTCTCCCCCCACGGGCATGACCGCGCACCGCTTGCCCTCGCCGACGTAGGTCGTCCACTGCGTCGCGGGTCCGATGCGCTCGTCGATCGGCACGAGGCCGTTGTAGTTCGTGTATCCCGAGTACGTGCGCTCGGGGCGGGCCGCAGCATCCGCCGTCACGTAGTCGCGGGTGAACGACCGCGCACCGTCGGCGCCGATCAGGAGGTCCGCGGTGTCGGTCGACCCGTCCGCGAAGGTGGCGGTGACGTGGTCGCCGTCGTCCTCGATCCCCACCAGACGCATGCCGAGGCGGATGCGGTGCTCCCCCACCCGCTCCATCAGCAGCGCCTGCAGGTCGGCACGGGCCACCGGGTATGGACGCTGCCCGGTTCGCGTCGTCACCGGCTGCAGGCTGAAGCGGCAGAGCTCCTCGCCGGTGTGACCGTCGTAATACGCCATGTCGTCCATACGCCCGCCGAGGGCGGCGACCTCGTCGCCGAGGCCCAGCCAGTTGAGCACCATGACGCCGTTGGACCACAGCGAAAGCGCCGCCCCGACCGGCTTGTTCTTGCGCATCTGGTCGTACACGACCACATCGTGACCGAGGCGCTGCAGTGCCAGCGCGGCGCTGGTCCCGCCGATGCCGGCGCCGATGACGATCGCTTTCACGATCCGCGGTAGGTGGAGTAGGCGAACGGGCTGAGGAGGAGAGGCACGTGATAGTGGCGATCGTCGGCGACGGTGAAGGTCACCGCGACGCGCGGGTGGAAGGACGCCACGCCGCGCGCGGCGAAGTAGGCTCCGGTCTGGAACGTCAGCGTGTAGTCGCCGGGCTCGAGCCGATCGGGTCCGAGAGCGAGCCGGCCGTCGTCGTCGGTCGCTCCCACCTCCAGGGGCTCTCCGACCGCCGAGGCGAGCGCGACCCCCACGCCGCCGGCCGGCTCGCCGCTGGCGGCGTCCAGGACGTGGGTCGTGAGCTGCGTCATTCTCGTTCCTCCGCTTCGGCGTCTCCGGGAACCACCGTGTCCCGCAAGCGGAGGAGGGCGATCTCGGCCAGTTGCGCTGTCGCCTCGATCGTCTCCGCATCCGGATCGTTGCCGAGGCGTCGATGCAGCTCCGCGAGCATCTCCGCGGGCGTGCGTCCGGCGGCTCGGATGAGGAACACCCGTCCGAAGCGCCTCTCGTACGTGCGGTTGCCTTCGGCGATGGCGGATGCGACGTCGTCGCCGGCGTGCGCCATCGAGGCCTGCTCGCGGCGCGACGCCGCGGCCTCGGCGCCCTTCCCGTCGACCCGGGCGCCGATGCGGGGATGGTGCGCGAGCGCCGCGTCGAGGTCGGCGGGCGACCACTGCGCCGCCAGGGCGCCGGCGTAGGAGGCGAGAGCGTCCGCCGACCCGTACGGACGTGCCGCGACGACGGCGTGCACCCAGCCGGGGACGTCGGCCCACGTTCGCACCACGGCGGCGGCGTCCGCGTCCGGCAGCGCGTCGAACTCTTCGACCTCCATGGCGGCGACGCTAGCCCCCTCGCGTTTCCCAGATGTTGCCGTGGGTAACATCCGGGAAACGCGCGGACCGTACGGTGGCGGCATGTCGACCCCTTCCGCCGTCGCGGCGCGCCGTGTGTTCCTCGGCGACCGGTTCACCCCGGCGACGGTGCGCGTGTCGGGCGGCGTGATCGCCGCGGTGGATGTCTTCGACGAGGCTGCCGACATCGTCCTCCCCGATTCCGAAGTGCTCCTCCCGGGGCTCGTCGACTCTCACGTGCACCTCGACGAGCCGGGCCGCACCGAATGGGAGGGCTTCTCGACGGGAACGGCGGCGGCCGCCGCGGGCGGGGTGACGACGATCGTCGACATGCCGCTCAACAGCATCCCGGTGACCACGACCGCCGAGGCGCTCGCCGCCAAGCGAGCCGCCGCCGCGGGGAAGCTCGCGGTCGACGTCGGCTACTGGGGCGGCGCCGTCCCCGAGAACCTCGGTCTCCTCGCCGAGCTCGACGCCGCGGGGGTCGTCGGATTCAAATGCTTCCTCTCGCCGTCGGGGATCCCCGAGTTCGGCTTCCTCGACACCGCACAGCTCGAGGCCGCCCTCGCCGAGACTGCCGCACTGGGCAGCATCCTCATCGTCCACGCCGAAGACCCCGCGCATCTGCACGCCGACGGCCCTGTCGGACGCGACTACGCCGCGTTCCTGGCTTCACGGCCGCCCGCCAGCGAACGCGCAGCCGTGCGCACCGTGATCGACGCGGCCCGTCGCACGCGCGGTCGCGCACACATCGTGCACGTGTCGGACGCGGGTGTGCTCGACGACGTGCGTGCCGCGAAGGCGCAGGGCGTCGCGCTCACGATCGAGACGTGCCCGCACTACCTGACGCTCACGGCCGAGGAGGTGCCCGCGGGAGCGGCGCAGTTCAAGTGCTGCCCGCCGATCCGCGATGCCGCCAACCGCGATGCGCTCTGGCGCGGCGTCGCCGACGGCACGATCGACGCGATCGTCAGCGACCACTCGCCGTCGACGGCCGAGCTGAAGAGCTCTCCCGATTTCGGCCTGGCGTGGGGCGGTATCTCGGGCGTCCAGACCGCCCTCCCGGCCCTGTGGACCGAGGCCCATCGGCGGGGCGTCCCGATCGAGCGCCTCCTGCCGCTCGTCACCGTCGGCCCGGCCCGGATCGCCGGACTCGGTGGCCGTGGGCGCATCGCGGCGGGGGAGCCCGCGCACCTCGTCGCGTTCGATCCCGATCAGACGCGAACGGTCCGTGCGCGGGAGCTGGAGTACCGCAACAAGCTGTCACCGTGGGACGGCCGGATGCTGCGGGGCGTCGTGGCGTCGACCTGGGTGAACGGCGTTCCGGCCTATCGCCGCGGCGAGGGCATCCTCGCACGCGCCGGACGGGAGATCCTCGGCGAGCCCGCGACGCTCGCGGGATAGGAGAATTCGATGCAGATCCTTCATCCGGGTGTCGGGCAGACGCCGGGCGTGCACTACCTGGCCGCCTCCCCCGAGACCGTGTCATGGGGGCGGCTCCCGTGCGCGGCGGATGCTCCGGTCCTCACGATCGCCGACGGCGACACTGTCACGATCGACACCGTAAGCCACGAGGGGATCCTCGATGACCAGGGGCAGGACCCGCTCGCGTTCTTCGCCGGGCACGGAGTGCCCGCATCCGCGGTGCTCGAAGACGCCATCGCCATCGCCGCGTCGGTTTCGCGAGATGCCGCCTCCGACGGCCCGCACGTGATCACCGGGCCGATCTTCGTCGACGGCGCCCGCCCCGGCGACGTGCTGCGCATCACGGTCGAGAGGCTGCAGCCGCGGGTGCCGTACGGCGTGATCTCGAACCGGCACGGCAAGGGTGCGCTGGCGGGCGAGCTGCCGCGCACGGCGGGCAACGTCAGCGTCTTCGCGGCCGTCGAGGAGCGGAGCGGACGCCTCTACGGCACGCTCCCCGCCGTCGCGGGCGGCGAACGCGTCGTGGCGTTCCCCCTCGCCCCGTTCCTCGGGACGATGGGCGTCGCCGTCGCCGGCGATGAGCGCCCGCACTCCGTGCCACCGGGCGCGCACGGCGGCAACATCGACATCAACCTGCTCGTGGAGGGGACGGCGCTGTACCTGCCGGTGCAGGTCGAGGGCGCCCTCGCCTATGTCGGCGACCCCCACTTCGCGCAGGGCGACGGCGAGGTCGCGCTCACGGCGCTCGAGGCGTCACTGCGCGCGACGCTGCGCTTCGACGTCGTGCCCCGCGAGGTGGCCGTCGCGGAGTTCGGCGAGCTGACCGGTCCCCTCGTGCGCACGCCGGAGTACCTCGTCCCCACGGGTCTCGACCCCGACCTCGACGAGGCGATGCGCCGGTGCGTGCGCGCGGCGCTCTCGTTTCTGCGGGCGCGGTGGGGGCTCGACGAGCACCTCGCGTACGCGTACCTCAGCGCTGCGACCGACTTCGACATCTCCCAGGTGGTCGACATCGTGTGCGGCGTCCACGCGCGCATCCGGGAGTCCGATTTCGCCGCCGTGGCCCCCGGAACAGGACAATCGACCGGAACAGGACGATCTGCGCCGAATCCTCCTGTTCTGGGCACATCTCCTGTTCTCGGCAGCCCGGATGCCGCGGCCGAGCCGACGCCGGCCTTCGACCGATCGGTGTGGCGCAGCGTCGGCGATCCCTTCCTGCAGGGCACCGACGACGGGCCGCTCGCCGGGCTGACGGTGGCGGTCAAGGACCTCTTCGCGATCGCGGGATTCCGCATCGGCGCGGGCGTCCCCGCGTACCTGCAGGAGGCGCGGCCCGAGACCACGACCGCGCCGGCGGTGGCCGACCTGTTGCGCGCCGGCGCGTCGCTGCGCGGCATCGCCAGGACCGACGAGTTCGCCTATTCGATCGCCGGCGCCAACCCGCACTACGGCACGCCGCCGAACCTCGCGGTGCCCGGCGCGCTGCCCGGGGGCTCCTCGAGCGGACCGGCGGCGGCCGTCGCGTCGGGGCAGGCCGAGATCGGCCTCGGAACCGACACGGCGGGGTCGATCCGCGTGCCGGCGTCGTACCAGGGCCTGTGGGGCCTGCGGACGACCCACGATCTCGTGCCGCGGCAGGGCCTGGTGCCCCTTGCGCAGTCGTTCGACACCGTCGGGTGGCTCGCCCGCGACGGCGACACCCTCCAGCGGGTCGTCGACTGGTGCCTGAGCTATGACGGATCCGAGACGACGGAGAGCGTCTACGGTGCCGCCCACGCCGACCTGCCGTGGCGCTTCGTCGTCCCCGAGGCGCTTCTCAGCGGCCTCGACACGGCCACGCGGGCCGCGTTCGAGGGCTGGCTGGGGGCTCTGGACGACGCCCCGGATGCCCCGGCGGTGAGCCGCTCGGGCGCATACGACGCCGATGCCGCCGTCGCCGCGTTCCGCACGGTGCAGGCGGCAGAGGCCTGGCGTAATCACGGCACGTGGCTGCGCGCGCACCCCGGCGCGGTCGGCGAGGCAGTGGCCGAGCGGTTCCGCGCCGCGTCTGCGGTGTCGGCCGAAGACGAAGCATCCGCCCGGCTCGTCCTGGCGGCCCGGCGCGCGGAGCTCGTCGCGGCGACGACGGGCGCCGTTCTGCTCCTCCCCACCGCCCCCAGCCCTGCCCCGCTGCGGACCACGAGCGCCGCGGCACTGGACCGAGTGCGCGGCGCGACAGTCCGGATGACCGCGGCCGCCGCCGTCGGCGGGCTGCCCGCGATCTCGGTGCCCCTCCTGACGGTCGGGTCGGCGCCGGTCGGGATCTCCCTCGTCTCCCGGGCGGGCACCGATATCGCGCTCGTTCGCCTCGCGCGACGATTGGCCGCGTTCGTGGGAGCGGGGAACGCCTGATGGACACTCTCCCCGGGCCGATCGATCCGCCCGCCCGTCTCCTCATGGGCCCCGGGCCGATCTCGGCGTACCCGAGCGTGCTGCAGGCTCTGTCGGCTCCGCTCGTCGGCCAGTACGACCCGTTCATGACCGCGACGATGGCCGAGACGCAGGAGCTCTACCGCGGGGTCTTCGGCACCGCCAACGAGGCGACGCTCCTCGTCGACGGCACCGCCCGCGCGGGCATCGAGGCGGCGCTGGTGTCGCTCATCCGGCCCGGCGATCGCGTGCTGGTGCCGATCTTCGGGCGGTTCGGACACCTCCTCGCCGAGATCGCCGAGCGGGCGCTCGCCGAAGTGCACCGGATCGAGGTGCCGTGGGGGCAGGTGTTCCCCGTCTCGGTCGTGCGCGAGGCGATCACGCGGGTGCGGCCGGACGTCCTCGCGCTCGTGCAGGGCGACACGTCGACGACCATGAACCAGCCGCTAGCGGAGATCGGCGAGATCTGCCGCGAGCACGGCGTGCTGTTCTACAGCGATGTCACCGCGTCCCTCGGCGGCAACGAGTTCGAGATGGACGGATGGGGGGTCGACGCGGCGACCGCGGGCCTGCAGAAGTGCCTCGGCGGGCCGTCGGGTTCGGCCCCCCTCTGTCTCTCCGACCGCGCCGTCGAGCGGGTGCGCTCCCGCGCGCGCGTGGAGGCGGGCATCCGCGAGGCCGGCGATGCGGACGCGGCCGACTTCATCCGATCGAACTACTTCGACCTCGCGATGATCCTCGACTACTGGGGGCCGCGCCGCCTGAACCACCACACCGAGGCGACCTCGATGCTCTACGCCGCGCGAGAGTGCGCACGCGTGCTGCTGCTCGAAGGTCGCGCGGCGGTGATCCGGCGGCACCGCCGCAACGGCGCCGCGATGCTGGCCGGCGTCGTCGAGCTGGGCCTGTCGGTCTTCGGCGACGTGGCGCACAAGATGAACAACGTCGTGGCCGTCGAGATCCCCGAGGGGATCCCCGGCGAACCCGTGCGCGCCGCGCTGCTCGCCGACTTCGGCATCGAGATCGGCACGTCGTTCGGGCCGCTCCACGGGCGCGTGTGGCGCATCGGCACGATGGGGTACAACGCCCGCCGCGAGGCGGTGCTTCGCACGCTCGCCGCCCTGGAGGAGGTGCTCCGTCGGTTCGGAGCATCCGTCCCCGCCGGCGGGGGTGTCGAGGCCGCCGAGGGGGTGTACGCGGCATGAGGAACCGGCTCGAGGTCCCGCCCGACCGCATCGCCGCGGCCGCTCGCCGCGTGATGGGCCGCTGCGACGAGCTCGCCCGCGTCACCGCGGCGCCGGGACGCATCGAGCGCGTCTACCTCTCACCCGAGCACGCACGCGTGAACCGGCTCGCGGCGGAGTGGATGCGGGAGGTCGGCATGTCGGCGCGACAGGACGCCGCGGGCAACGAGCTCGGGCGGCTCGACCCGCCGGCCGGATCCGACGCGCCCGCCCTGCTTCTCGGATCGCACCTGGACACCGTCCCCGACGCCGGCAGGTACGACGGGATCGTCGGTGTGCTCATGGCGATCGAGGTGGTGCGGATGCTGCGATCCGTCGACGACCACGGCGTATCGACGTCTCCGCTGCCGTTCGCGCTGGAGGTGATCGCGTTCGCCGACGAGGAGGGGACCCGCTTCGGCACGGCGCTGCTGGGCTCGTCAGCGGCGGCGGGGACGTGGGATGACGACTGGTGGTCGCTCACCGACGCCGACGGTGTCTCGCTTCGTCACGCGTTCCTGGAGTTCGGGCTCGACCCGGGCCGCGTCGGCGAGGCGGCCCGCCATCCGGAGCAGTTGATCGGATATCTCGAGGCGCACATCGAGCAGGGGCCGGAGCTGCACCGCCGGGGCGAGGCGCTCGCGGTGGTGTCGTCGATCGCGAGCGCGCGACGCTTCCAGGTCGTGGTGGAGGGCGAGGCCCGCCACGCCGGCGGAACGCCGTACGCGATGCGCCACGATGCGCTGCTGGGGGCCAGCGAGGCGGCGCTCGCCGTCGAGCGCGTCTGCCGCGCCGAGCACCAGATCATCGGGACCGTCGGGCAGTTGCAGGCGTATCCGGGGGCGGTGAACATCGTGCCCGGCGAGGCGCGGTTCTCCGTCGACCTGCGAGGCGAGTTCGACGGGTACCGAGACCACGTGTGGGACACCCTCGGCCGCGAGCTGGACGCGATCATGGGCCGCCGGGGTCTTCGCTGGCACGCGCGCGAGATCCACAACGCGCCGGCGGTCTTATGCGCGCCGCTGATGCGCGACGTCGTCCGCGCCGGGATCGCCGCGACCGATGCGCCCGGCCGGCGCGACCCGGCGACGATCTTCAGCAGAGCCGGCCACGACGCCATGGCTCTGGGCGCCGTCACCGACGTGGGGATGCTGTTCCTGCGCAACCCCGACGGCATCAGCCACCACCCCGACGAAGCCGTGTCGGCCGCGGACGTCGCCGCCGGGATCCAGGCTCTCGCCGAGTCGGTGCTGCACCTGGCCGCCGAGCCGCGTCCCTGACACCCGCTCCGCGCTCGATGCGGTCGATATTCCGGATCGGGGGACGCTGAGCGGCCATCCGGACGGCCGTGGCGGCGCGGCATCCGGAATCGTCCGGAATGTTGACCGGGATTGCGGGGAGACACCGGCCCGCGCCGTGCGGGAGACTTGCTCGGTGACTCGCGCGGACGTGCTCCTGGGCCGCATCGTCGCCGAGGCGGATGCGGCCGGCTTCGCCGCGCACGGCGTCCACGTCCTGGTCGGGGACGACACCGCCGAGCATCGGTGGGCGCCCGATGTCCGCGAGGACATCCACTCGGTCGCGAAGGCGGTGTGCGTCGTCGCTGCCGGGATCGCCGCGGACGACGGGCTGCTCGATGTCGACGCGCCCGTGGCGGCCTACCTCACCGACGTCGAGCTCGGCGAGGGCGTCGACGCGGTGACGCTGCGGCACCTCCTGACCATGACGAGCGGGATCGACCTCCCGTGGTCGGAGACGATGATGACCGACTGGCCCGACCTCGCGCGGGAGTTCCTTCGTCGACCTACGCGCGGCCGGGCGTTCCAGTACTCCAACGCGAGCACCTACACCGCGATGCGCGCCGTCGCCGTGGTGGTGGGCGATGTCGAGAAGTGGCTCGGACCGCGCTTGTTCGACCCCCTCGGCTGGACCGACGCGACCTGGCGACGCTGCCCCGACGGCTCCATCGTCGCCGGGGAGGGCCTCGCCCTCCGCACGTCCGAGCTCGCGCGCCTGGGCCACCTCATCCGGGACGGCGGCGTGTGGGACGGGCGCCGCCTGATCACGCGCCCGTGGATCGACGGCATGCACTCCGGCTGGGTGGCCGCGGGATCCGAGCCGGGCTACGAGCGTTATGCGCTCGCGGGATGGGACGGGCCCGGCGCCGGCTGGCGCCTCCACGGGGCGTACGGCCAGATGCTTCTGTTCGCCGGCGACGCCGTGGTCACGATCACCGCCGACGACCACGTCGGCGCCGACCGGATGGCGGCGGCGGTGATGCGGTTCGCGACGGGCCCCTCCGAGACGTAACGACAGCGAAACACCATCGCCGGTGTTCGTGAAATCAACATCTCGTACCGTCGAGCCCGGCCGCATCCGCGGTCGCACCGCGCTCGCACCCGAGGTACCGCATGACTCTGCTCGTCACCCACGCCCGTCTCCTCCGCGTCCCGGCGGGCACCGACGACCCCGGTTTCATCGAGGACGGCTGGATGCTCGTCGAGGAAGGCCGGATCGCGGCGCTCGGATCGGGGGAACCGCGGGTCGGCGCCGACGAGGTGCTCGATGCGGCGGGCGCATTCGTCGCGCCGGGATTCGTCTCGAGCCATTCGCACCTGTTCACCAGTGGCCTGCGGGGTCTCGGCGTGAGCGAGACCCTCTACGGCTGGTGCGATGCGATGCTCGGCACGACCGCGCACTTCACACCCGAGCACATGTACTGGTCGACGCTCCACGGGGCGCTGGACTTCCTCTCGAACGGCGTGACCACCGCCTACAACTTCACCGATCCGCTGCAGGCGTGGGAGTCGATGGTGGAAGGGCGGCGCCTCGGCGGCGACGCGCCCCTCCGAGATCTCGGGTACCACACGCGCCAGGCCGACGGATGCCTCGACGCCGGCCTGCGCTTCGTCGACGCGATCGGCATGGACGTGTCATCCGGGACCGATGAAGAGATCTTCGAGCGCTTCGCCGCCGAAGTGGCGCACACCCGATCGCTGGATCCCGATCTCGCGCTCGGCGCCTCGATCATGGGGCAGGTGCAGTGGTCACCGCATCCGGAGGCCGCGCAGTACGAGGTCGAGGCGATGCGCCGGTTCGCCGTGACCAACCAGGCGCACTTCCTCGAGTCGCCCGAGGCGGTTCCGGTACAGCAGGAGAAGTTCGCGCTCTATCGCGATGCCGGCGCGCTGGGCCCCGGCATGATCTTCGGTCACTTCATCCAGACGACCCGGGAGATCCTCGAGCAGACGGCCGAGGGCGGGGCGTCGATGTCGTGGCAACCCGCGTCGAACGGCCGGCTGGCCTCCGGCGTCGCGCTGGTGCCCGAGATGCTCGATCTCGGCATCCGGGTCGGCATCGGCCTCGACGACCAGGCCTGCACCGACGTGTCCGACCCGTGGCAGAACATGCGGATGGGGATCGCGATGCAGCGCGCCCGGACGAAGGACCCGCTGTCGATGATGCCCGAGCGGGTGCTGCGGCTTCATACGCTCGGCGCCGCCGAGATCCTCGGCGTCGACGACCGGGTCGGGAGTCTCGAGGTCGGGAAGTTCGCCGACTTCGTGGTCGTCGACCCGCGCCGGCCCGACGTAGGCCCGCTGTGGCACCCGGTGCGCAACTACGTGCTGTCGATGACGCCGCGCAGTCTTCGCGGCGTGTACGTCGGCGGGAAGCTCGTGCACGACGGCGTCGCCTCGACGAACCCCCTTGCCGCCGAGGCATCCGCCCGCGTGCACGAGGACCTGCCCGCCGTCGCCGCCCGCGTCGGCCACCCCCGCTGACCGGACTCTCGCGTGTGCGCAACTCCTCAAGGTCGCGCGGGCGGGCGGCGGGATCCGCGCAACCACGCGGACCCCGCGCCTCGCAGGCCGCGATCTTGAGGAGTTGGGCAGTCGGTGCGCGGAGAGAGGGCGGATGCCGAAGGTGTAACGGCGCCGAAACACCGGGCCAGTGTTCGTGAAATCTACATCTTCTAGCGTGGCGATCAGCCGAGCACGACTCCCGTCGAGCGCGAGGCCACGCGCACGTCGAGCCCCAGGACGCGCCACTTCACCCGAGTGCACCACTGGCATCTGGAGACACAGCACATGACGTTCTTTTCCTCTCGGCGCGCCTCGCGCGCCACCGCGGCCCTGGCCGGGGTCGCCCTGACCGCCCTCGCCCTGACCGCATGCGCCAGCGGCTCCGCCGCGTCGTCATCGAGCGCCCCGGCAGAAGACGAAGGGTTCGGCGAGCTCACGTTGCAGCTCAGCTGGATCCTCAACGAGGAGTTCGCCGGCGAGTACTTCGCCGACAGCAAGGGCTACTACGAGGAGGCCGGGTTCTCGGCCGTCAACCTCGTCCCCGGCCCGTCGACCGGCGCCGCGGAGCTCGTCAGCGGCGCCGCCGATGTCGCGCTGAGCGACTCGGTCTCGATCGGCGCCGCGGTGGCCAACGAGGGCGCGCCCCTCAAGATCATCGGCGCGACGTTCCAGTCCAACCCGTTCACGATCCTGTCGCTCGCGGAGGGCGGCGACATCGCCGGCCCCGACGACCTCAAGGGCAAGCGCATCGGCGTGCAGGACTCGAACATGACCCTGTTCAACGCCCTCCTGGCCGCCAACGACATCGACCCGAGTGAACTGACCATCGTGCCGGTGCAGTACGACCCGGCGCCGCTGGTCAACGGTGAGGTCGACGGCTTCATGGCGTACCTGACGAACGAGGCCATCTCGGTCGAGATGGAAGGCCTCGCCACCACCAACCTGCCCTTCGCCGAGAACGGCCTGCCCTTCGTCGCCGAGACCGTCACGGTCACCGACGAGACGATCGAGAGCAGCCGTGATGCGCTGAAGGCCTTCCTGGTGGCCGAGATCAAGGGCTGGACGGATGCGCTGGCCGACCCGCAGGGCGGCGCCGACCTCGCCATCGAGACCTATGGCGCCGACCTCGACCTGGACCCGGCCAAGACGCTCGCGGGCTCCGAGGCGCAGAACAAGCTCGTCGTCTCGGCCGAGACCGAGGAGAACGGCCTGTTCACGATCTCCGAAGAACTGCAGGAGATGACCGTGAAGAGCCTCGCCGGCGCGGGGATCACGATCACCGCCGCCGACCTGTTCGACCTCAGCCTCCTCACCGAGGTGTACGAGGAGAACCCCGACCTCATCGCCTACGCGGGCTGAGATCCACCTCAACGGAGCACACTCGTGACCGACACGGTTACCACGACCGGTGCCCAGGCGACCAGCCTGGGCACCGGCCTCCAGATCACCGGCCTCAACAAGGTGTTCAGCGTCGGGCGCAAGAGCGTCGTCGCCCTGCAGGACGCCAACCTCCACACCGACCAGGGCACCTTCCTGGCGCTCCTGGGGCCCTCCGGATGCGGCAAGTCGACGATCCTCCGGATCCTCGCCGGACTGGAAGACCCGACGAGCGGGACGACGCGGGTCGACGGAAAGAGCCCGAAAGAGCTGCGGCGCGGGAACGAGCTCGGGATCGCCTTTCAGGACTCGGCGCTGCTGCCGTGGCGCAGCGTCCAGTCCAACATCCAGCTCCCCTTCGAGGTGGCGGGAAAGCCCGTCGACAAGGCCTACGTCGCCGAGATGATCGACCTGGTGGGCCTCAAGGGCTTCGAGAAGGCCAAGCCCGCGCAGCTGTCGGGCGGCATGCGCCAGCGCGTGTCGATCGCGCGCTCGCTCATCATGAAGCCGTCGGTGCTGCTCTTCGACGAGCCTTTCGGGGCGCTCGACGACATGACGCGACAGAAGCTTAACCTGGAGCTCCTGCGCATCTGGACGGAGAAGCCGGCCACCACGCTGCTGGTGACGCACGGCATCTCCGAGGCGATCTTCCTCTCCGACCAGGTCGCCGTGATGAGCCCGCGCCCGGGGCGCATCAAGGAGGTCCTCACCATCGATCTCCCCCGCCCGCGGACGCCGGAGATGATGCGCACACCGGAGTTCCACGCGTACGTGGACCAGGCATCCGAACTGCTCTTCGGCGTTGGGGGCGCCGCAGCGGATGACCACTGAGACCGCCAAGGCCCGCGCGATCCAGTGGGAGGACGTGCGCCTTCCCGCATGGGCCGCCGCCCTCATCGGCGGTATCGGCATCATCGCGGTGTGGTGGATCCTGGCGGCGACGGTCTTCTCGAACGTCGGGCCGGGCGGCGTGCAGGCCATCCCCACCCCGCCGCAGGTGATCGGCGAGTTCTTCGCGACCGGCGTCGACTTCTACGTGCGGAACTTCTCGGTGACGCTCGCCGAGGCCGGCATCGGATACGCGTGGGGGAACGGCCTGGCGCTGCTCCTGTCGGCTCTCGTGCTGGTCGTGCCGCGCTTGGAAGGCGTCGTGATGCAGATCGCGATCCTGACCTACTGCATCCCGATCGTCGCGATCGGCCTGCTCGTCGTGGTCATCGCACCGATTCCCCCGGCCGGTCAGCCGTCGACGACCGCCATCTTCCTGGCGGCGCTCAGCTGCTTCTTCACCACCGTCGTCGGCGCGCTCCTCGGGCTCAAGGCCGCGGATCGGGCGAGCCTCGACCTCATCACCGTCTACGGCGGCTCGAGGCTCACGCAGCTGCGGAAGGTACGCCTGATCGCTGCGCTCCCCAGCATCCTGAACGCCCTGCAGATCGCGGTGCCGGCCGCCTTCCTCGGCGCGGTGCTGGGGGAGTTCTTCGGCAAGATCACGGTGGGCGTCGGCCCCGCCATGATCGCCGCGCAGCAGGCGCTGAACGCTCCGCGGGTGTGGGACATCGCGCTCGTCTCCGGGGCGGTGGCGCTCGCCGGTTACGGACTCCTCGGCCTGGTGTCCCGTGCGGTGGCCCCGTGGTCGAAGGGAACGCAGCGATGACCGCCCTCACGAGCGACCTCCCGCCCGCCGTCGCCGCTCCGGCCCCGGCCGCCGCCGCGCAGCTGAACGCCGACATCCGGCGCGAGTCCCGCCGCGCCACACTGCGCGCGCTCGGTCGGAGCCTCCTCACGTTCCTGTTGACGATCGTCGCGGTGATTGTGCTGTGGGTCGGCGCCCTGTGGGTGCTGCAGATCTCGCCCTACGTCGGGAAGGGCCCGATCGACGTCTGGAACTTCCTCGTCACGGTGCCCAACGCCGCCGCCAACCGCGCGCAGCTGTTCGGTCAGCTGTGGGTCACGCTCGGCCACGCCGCCGTCGGGTTTCTCGCGGGCCTCGTCGCGGCCCTTCTGATCGCCGCCGCGTTCCAGCTCTCCAAGGGCGTCGAGCACGCTCTGATGCCGCTCGCGATGCTGCTGAGGTCGGTTCCGCTGGTCGCGATGGCGCCCGTCATCATCCTCATCTTCGGCCGTGACTTCGCCTCCGTGGCGGTGATCGGCGGCATCGTGGTGCTCTTCCCCGCCCTGGTGAACATCGCCTTCGGGCTGAAGTCCGCCTCGCCCCAGATGAACGATCTCGTGAGCGTGTACGGCGGATCGGCCTGGACGCGGCTGCGCAAGATCGCGCTGCCGAGCTCGCTGCCGGAGTTCTTCGCCGCCGTGCGCATCTCGGTTCCGGGTGCGCTCACCGGCGCCCTGCTCGCCGAGTGGCTCGCGGTGGGCGGCGGCATCGGCGGCGCCGTGGGCGGCTACATCTCCGGGGCGCAGTTCTCCGCCGTCTGGAGCGCCGTGGTACTGGTGACCGGAACCGCGCTCGTGCTCTACAACCTCGTGCAGATCGTCGAATCCGTGGCCCTGGCCCGCATGGGCATGGCCGACCGCGCCTGATCCTGCCGCATCCGCTCCCCGGCCGGACGCCGCATCCACTCGAAAGGACCCCTCTATGACGACGCCCGTCGACCTGACCTCGTTCGCCCACAGCCTCCCCAAGGCCGAGCTGCACCTGCATCTGGAGGGCACGCTCGAGCCCGAGCTGAAGTTCGCGCTCGCCGCGCGCAACGGCATAGAGCTGGACGAGAAGACCGTCGACGAGGTGAGGGCGACGTACGACTTCACCGACCTCACGAGCTTCCTCGCCGTGTACTACCCGGCGATGCGCGTACTGCAGACCGCGGAGGACTTCCACGACCTCGCCTGGGCGTACCTCCTCAAGGCGAAGGAGCAGGGAGTCGTGCACACGGAGATGTTCTTCGACCCGCAGGCGCACACGAGCCGGGGCGTCCCGTTCGACGATGTCGTCACCGGATACCGCCGCGCGGCTGTGCGCGCGCAGGCCGAGCTGGGGATCTCGGCCGAGTTGATCCTCTGCTTCCTCCGCGATTTCTCCGCCGAGTACGCGATGGCGACGCTGATGGAAGCCCTGCCGTACAAGGCCTGGATCATCGGCGTCGGGCTGGACTCCGATGAGCGGGACAACCCGCCGACGAAGTTCGCCGCGGTGTACGCGCGCGCCAAGGCGGAGGGGTTCTTCCTCACCATGCACTGCGACATCGACCAGGTCGGCTCTCTCGAGAACATCCGCGCGGTGATCGAGGAGATCGGCGTCGACCGCATCGACCACGGCACCAACATCGTCGAGGACCCGGCACTGGTCGCGCTCGCGAAGGAGAAGGGTCTCGGGTTCACGACCTGCCCGGTGTCCAACTCGTTCGTCACCGAGCAGATGAAGGCCGACGAGATCGTGGGCCTGCTGCGGGAGGGGGTCCGCGTGATGATCAACTCCGACGATCCGGCCTACTTCGGCGCCTACGTCGCCGACAACTACGTCGCTCTCGCCGAGCACGCCGGTCTCACCCCCACCGACCTGGTGCAGCTGGCGATGAACTCGTTCGAAGCCTCATGGCTCACCCCGGCGCGCCGTGCCGCGTACGTCGTCGCCGTCCGCGACTATGCGGCGGAGAAGGGGGTTCCGCTCCCCGCGTAGGGAGGGAATTCCGCCGTGACGACGATGATTGCCGGCGCTCCGGCGCCGGATGCCGAGGAGAACCAGCGCCTGGGAGCCGCGATCCGTGCGCTCCGGCACTCGCGCGCGATGACTCTGGTGCAGCTGGCGGATGCGACGGATCTGTCGCATCCGTTCCTCAGCCAGGTCGAGCGAGGGCTCGCGCAGCCGAGCCTGTCGAGCCTTCGCAAGATCGCCGTCGCGCTGCAGACGAGCCCCATCGAGCTCATCGCCGCCGCCGAGGTCCCCGACCCCTCGGTCGCGATCGTGGAAGTGCACCGCCGCGGCGAGCGGCCGCGGGAGGAGAGCTTCGGCGCGGGTGCCGCGCGGATGCTCGCCCACGGCGCCCGCCCGCTGCATCCGCTCGAGATGGAGGGCGAGAACACGACGCCCGGCGAGGTCTTCGTGCACCGGGAGGACGAGTTCGTCTACGTCGTCGACGGCGGCGTCCACATCGAGCTCGGCGACGAGCGTCTCGCCCTCGGCGTCGGGGACTCCGTGTACTACGCCGGCGGCGTGCCACACCGCTGGTGGTCGGCGACGGGCGGGCCGTACCGGCTCGTGGTGGTGAAGCAGGGCGCCGCCGCGCGCCCGACGGAGGGGGAGACATGATCTCGTTCGAGGACTACCTGCAACTGCTGCCGAAGACCGAGCTGCACTGCCACCTCGTGTCGACGATGCGACCCGCGACGCTGCACGAGCTCGCGCAGCGGTACGGCGTGGAGCTGTGGTCGGACGACGTCGACGAGCTCTTCGACTTCGCCGACCTGGTGGACTTCCTGCGCGGGTGGCGGGTCGCGCACGAGGTCCTCCGCGAGTCGGCCGATCTGGAGCGGGTCGCGTGGGAGGGCGTCGCGGATGCGGTGGCACAGGGGAACCTCCGCTACCGCGAGTACTACGTCAACCCGCAGTACTTCGCGCACCCCGAGTACGCGGGGGCCCGGCCGATGTCGTACGTCGAGGTCATGGCGGCCGTGATCGCCGGCCTTTCCCGCGCCGAGCGCGACTTCGGCGTCGGCTTCCGCGTCGTGGCGGCGATCAACCGCCGGGAGTCGGCGGAGGCGGCCGTGGCGCTCGTGCGCGAGATGATCGCTCACCCCTTCGCCGAGGTCGTCGGGATCGGCCAGGACGACCTCACACCGGAGAACACCGAAGACCCGACGCGCTTCGCCGACGCCTACGCGCTGGCCGGCGCTCACGGACTTCTCCGCACCGCGCACGTCGGGGAGACGCCGGCGGCTCGTCCGTCGGCCGTGCGCGACGCGATCGAAGTGCTCGGGTGCGACCGCATCGACCACGGATACCGGGTGGTCGACGACCCCGCCGTCCTCGCCCTCGCGCGCGATCGCGGCATCGGATTCGCGACCACCCCCGTCTCCACGACGATCTGCTCGGGGTGGACGCTGGACGAGGGGCACCGCATCCGCGCCATGATCGACGCGGGCCTTCCCGTCTCGGTGTCCACCGACGACGCGATGTTCTTCCGCACCGACCTCGGCCGCGAGTACCGCGAGGGCCTGGTGGCGCTGGGGCTCGATGCCGCCGCGGCCAAGAGGATCGCGCTCGACGGCATCGACATGGCGTTCTGCTCCGACGCCGAGAAGGAGCGCCTGCGCGCCGAGTTCCGTGCACAGTTCCTGGCGCTCGACACCCTCCTCGAGCCGTAGGCGCCCCGCGGATTCGGAGAACACGAACAGATTCGGATGCTATCTGCCGCCGCATCCGAATCCGGCGTCATTCTCCGAATCCGACGACGGTGAGGACGATTCGGAAAGGCTCGGCGGCCCGCGGACCTCAGCCCTTGACGGCTCCCTGCGTCACGCCCTCCATGACCCAGCGCTGCGTGAACAGATACGCGATGATCGCGGGCGCCATCGCCATGAGATACGACGCGAACGCCACGTTGTAGTTGTTGCTGAACTGGTTCTGGAAGAGGTTCTGCCGCACCGGGAGCGTCTGCATCGCGGGGTCGGAGATGATCAGCGACGGCATCATGAAATCGTTCCAGGCGTACAGGAAGGCGAAGATGCCGACCGTCGCGCTCATCGGCGCCAGGAGCGGAAAGATCAGCTGCCAGAACGTCTGCCAGGTTGACGCGCCGTCGATGCGGGCACTCTCCTCCAGTTCGATCGGGATCGAGCGCAGGAAGGCCGTGAACAGAAGCACGCTGAAGCTCAGCTGGAACATCGTCGCCAGGATGACCACGCCGACCGGGTTGTCGAGCCCCACCCGCCCGGTCAGCTGGATCTGCGGCAGGGCGACGACCGGGAAGGGGATGAACATCGCCGCGAGCAGATAGAAGAACGAGTATCGGAAGAGCCGGTGATCCCAGTTGCGCACGATCGCGTATGACGCGAAGGCGGCCAGGATGATCGTGAGGATGACCGTGCCGGCCGTGACGAACAGCGACACGGCGGCACCCACGGGGAACTTCGTGAGGTTCCAGGCCTCGATGAATCCGTCGATGCTGAACGGCGCGGGCAGCGAGAAGGCGTTGCCGTCCACCGCCTGCCCCGACGTCTTGAATGCCATCGAGATGGTCACGTACAGCGGAAGGAGCACGGTGACCGCGCAGAGCATCAGCACGATCGTGCCCGACCAGTTGATGCGCTCCTTGCCCGTGCGGCCGCGCGCGCGGGGGGGAGCGGAGGAGCGCTCGCGCTCGGCGATGAGCTCGCCTTCCGCGGTCTCCGCCGACAGAGCCGGTTGCGTCGTCATCAGAAGACCTTCCTTCCGCGCGTGAGCGAGAGCTGGAGGAGGGAGATGAGCACGGCGACGATGAAGAAGATCGTCGCGTTGGCCATCTGGTAGGCGTAGTCGCCGCTGTTGAAGCCGAAGATGATGCTCATCGCGATGCTGCGTGTCGCGGTGCCGGGCCCGCCGCCGGTGAGGCCCACGATGATGTCGTACGCGTTGAGGAAGTTCTTGAAGCTCAGGATGACGTTGATGACGACGTAGCCCGCGACCAGCGGGAGCGTGATCCGCAGCAGCTGCTGCCGCTTGCTCGCCCCGTCGATGTCGGCGGCCTCGTACACCTCCCCAGGGATCGAGAGCAGCCCCGCGATGTAGATGAGGAGCGTGCCGGGTACGGCTTGCCAGGCCGTCACGATCACGATCGCGACCCACGCCAGGTCGGGGTTGGCCAGGAGGCTCGTCTGCAGCCAGGAGATGCCCGTGGCCTGCCCGACCGCGGGGATGGAGTTGGAGAAGAGGAAGTTGAAGACGTACGCGATGATGATCCCCGAGATCACCATCGGGATGACGAAGATCGTCCGCAGGCCCGTCTTGATCCGGATGCGGGAGACCAGGCCGACCGCGAGCAGGAAGGCGATCACGTTGACCGCGATGACGGTGGCGATGGAGAACCCGAAGGTGAAGAGGTAGCTCTGCAGGATCGCGGGGTCGCTGAACAGGGCGATGTAGTTCGTGAACCCGATGAAGCTCCACTCGCCCAGGCCGATCGAGTCGGTGAAGCTGAAGAAGATGCCCACGACGCCCGGCACCGTGATGGCGAGGGTGAACAGGACGAGCGTGGGCAACAGGAAGAGGTAGTAGATCGGTTCGACGCGGCGCCGCGGGCGCTTGGTCGCACTCCCGCCGCTCACGATGGTCTCGGTGGCGGTCATCGTGAAACCTCCTCTGCTCGGGCGTCGTTCTGGCTCGACGGGATCGGCGAGCGGAACGCCAGGCGCGCCCAGTCGGCATCCATCGTGCTGAGGGTCGCCCCGGGGTCGGCGCCCAGCGCGAGAGCCTGTGCGTACGCGAAGACCGGGATCGTCTTGGGCACGAGCACGGATGCGCCCTGGTAGAACCGTCCCTCGTCGTAGTAGGTCGTCATGCCCTCGATCCGCGGGTCGCCGGGAGGCGGCGCGCCCTCGGTCGGCGCGAACCCGAGCTGCGATTCGTTGTACGCCTCGATGTTCTCGGGGAGGTACAGGAACTCCAGGAAGTCGCGCGCGGCCTCCTTGTGGCGGGACTCCTCCGGGATCATCGCCGCGAGATCGGTGTTCACGCGCACCGCCAGGTCGGCGGGGTCGTCGGTCATCGGCAGCGGGAACGTGCCCAGGTCGAGGTCGGGCGCGGTCTTCTCGATCTCCGCGAGCGCCCACGGACCTTGCAGGTACATCGCCGCCTCGCCCTGGGCGAACGCGAGATTGCCGTCGTTGTAGGCCCGGCTTGCCGCGTCGTCGTTCGTGTACGCGGTGAGTTCGGCCATCCGGTCGAGGGGTTCGGCGAAGTCCTCGGCGAACGACACCTCCGAGCCGGCGCCCACCTCCGCCCCTTCCTTCGCGAGCTGATCGAAGAACTCCACGAGATCCAGCGAGCCTCCGATGGAGTAGTCGTACCAGCCCTGCGCCACGGTCCAGTCATCCTTGAATGTGGCGTAGAACGGCGTCACACCGGCTGCCGTCAGCGCCTCGCACGCGGCGATCAGTTCGTCCCAGGTCTGTGGTACCTCGATGCCGTTGTCCTCGAAGATCTGCTTGTTGTAGATGACCGAAGACGCCATCACCGAGTACGGCAGGGCGCTCGTGCGGCCCTCGCACGTGCCGTACTGGGCCATCAGCACATCGAGGTCGTCGCGGATGGTGGCCGCGGCATCCGTGTCGGAGAGGTCCGACAGCGCGCACCGGTCGACGAACCGGGCGACCTCGTAGTTGTAGTTGCCGAGCATGATGTCGGGTGGGTTGCCGCGGACGAAGCTGGCGGAGACCACGTCCACGCCCGAGGTGTCCATCTCGACGCGGACGTCATCCTGCGAGGAGTTGTACTCGGAGACCAGTTCGCTCATGAACTCGAGCGCCTCGCGTTTGCTGAAGGTGAAGCGGATGGTCTCCCGGCCGTCAGCCGAGCACCCCGCCAGCAATGACGCCGCCATGGTCAGCACGCCCGCGGCGCCCAGCGCCCGCAGAGCCCGGGGGGAACTCGCCGTCATCATCGTCCCTTCGTTGGGGCCATGTCGATGTCGGCACCATCTCAGGGCGTTCCCGGGCGCAGCAAGGGATTGCCAAGCGCGCTCCGGCGTGCTGCGGTGTCAGGCCGCGCCCAGGAGGTCGGCTGCCCGCTCGGCGATCGCGACGGTCGGTGCCTGCGTGTTGCACGTCGGGATCGAGGGCATGACGGATGCATCGGCCACCCAGAGGCCGTCGAGCCCTCGCACCCGCAGGTGCGGGTCGACGACGGCGAACTCGTCGCTGCCGATGCGCGCCGTACCGGAGCAGTGGAAGAACGTGCCGATGTTCTGACGCACGAAACTCTCCTTCCCGGCGCGATCCAGGCCGTGCGGCGGGGTGATCGGTCCCTCGGCGAGGTCCGCGTAGGCGGGTGCGGCCACCAGATCGTGCACGGCGTCGACGGCTTCGACCATCGCTGCGAGATCCCGCGGGTCGGCGAGGTAGTTGGGCTGGATGTCGAAGCGCGCGTCGGGATCGGCCGAGCGCACGCGCACCCACCCGACGCTCCGTGATCGGTACAGCCCGGGAACGACAGCGAAGACCTGGTCGCCCGACAGATCGTGCGCGGCATGGAGCGCGTCGTCGCCGCGCGAGCCGTGCGCGATGACGGCGTGCAGGTCGGGACCGGCCTCGGCGAGCGAGCTCCGCCAGTTCACCATCGCCCCACCACCGTTACCGATCACCGGACCCAGTCCCGCGCGGGAGCGGAAGTTCATCCCGAGGATCAGCGGGTGGTCCTGGAAGTTCTCGCCGACGCCGGGAAGGTGATGCACCACGTCGATGCCGGCCGCCCGGAGCCGCGCGGCATCGCCGATTCCCGACAGCTGCAGCAGCCGGGGGGTGTCGAGGGCGCCCGCGGCCAGCACGACGCGGGAAGCGGCGGTGGTGCGGACCGTGCCCTCGAACAGGTGCCGGATGCCGCGCGCGGTCGTGCCCGTGATGTCGATCCCGATCACGCGGCTGTCGACGACCACGTCGAGATTCGGGCGCTCGATCGCCGGTTCGAGATAGCCGCGCGCGGTGCTCCAGCGCTCGATCGCACCGTTCTCCGCGACGACGGCGTTGTAGTCGGCGTACACGGCCCCCTCGTTCGAGTCGGCGTTCGCGTCCTCGAGCACCGGCAGACCGCGTTCGGCAGATGCGGAGAGCAGGGCGCGGGCGATGGCATGCACGTCGGCGAGCGGGCCGACGCGCATCGGTCCGTCGGCCCCCCGATACGCGGGATCTCCCCCCGGGCGCGACTCGGACCGACGGAAGTACGGCAGCAGGTCGTCATAGCCCCAGCCCGGGGCGCCGCCATCCGCCCAGGCGTCGTAATCGGCGCGGTTGCCGCGATACCAGAGCATCGCGTTCGTGCTCGAGCTGCCCCCGAGCCCCCGGCCGCGCGGCATCGCCAGCGCGCGTCCGAGCACGTGCGACGACGGGGTGGAGCGGTATCCGTGGTCGTATCGGCCGCCGATGAGCGCGTCCCAGTGCGCAGCGTCGGAGATCTCCCGGACGCCGCGGGAATCGGGCCCCGTCTCCACCAGCAGGACGCGCATCGCCGCATTCTCGGACAGGCGCGCCGCCAGCACGCATCCGGCGGCCCCGGCGCCGACGACGATGACGTCGTAGGCCGCTGCGGGCACGGGCACCAGCGGCATCAGTTGTGCTCGCTCGGGCCCATGATCGTGATGCCCTCGGTGGCCTCGACGTGGCGCACGAAGAGGTACTTGTCCTCACGCCCGTCGGAGTGCTTGCGGCGGATCCCCGGCTCGAGGATGCCGTCGGTCTTGGCCACGACGAGGTAGGGCTCGGATGCGGCGAGCCCGGCCGCGCAGTGCGCGTCGAACTCCTCGAGGGTGCCGGCGGCGTACGCGTGGGTCACGCCGGCGCCGCGGGCGATCGCGGCGAGGTCGACGCGGCCTCTCGCGGTGTGGGTGGCCGGTCCCCCGATCGATTGGTACTGCTCGTTGTCCCACACCACGACGAAGAGGTTGCGCGGCTGCTCGTTGCCGAGGGTCGCGAGGATGCCGAGGTTGAACAGCAGCCCGCCATCGGTGTCGAGGGAGACGATGCGGCGGTGCGGGAGCCCGACGGCGAGTCCGAAGGCCTCGGGCGTGACGCATCCGAGCTGCTGCTGGAACAGGCTCGCGTGGCGCATGTGCGGGGCGGCGTTGTACCACTCGTCGACCGCCCCGCCCAGGGAGAGGATGACGAGCTCATCCGACAGGCGGGCGCCGAGGAGCTTCATGGCTTCGAATCGCGAGTAGCTCATCGGACCAGGTCCCCTCCCAGGACGATCGCGGCGTGGTAGTACGACGCGTAGGCGGTGTCGTAGGCGCGGACGATGGCGGTCTCGATCTCATCGACGTCCCGCACGATCGTGTAGGGCGTGCGCAGCGCCTGCAGCAGCGGCTCCATGGTGATCCCGTGCGGGATCGCCCACCAGTTGTTCTCGCCCATCTCGCCCCGATAGCTCAGGATCATGACGACCGGGATGCCGGCGCCCAGTCCCATGCGGGCCAGGTGCTCGGTCGCGGCGCGGAGCCCGGAGTTCTCCATCACCAGCACCGCGCGCTTGCCGGAGAGGAAGACGCCCCCGGCGATCGCCGCTCCCTCGCCCTCGTTGGTCACCGGGATCGTGCGGATGTCGGCGTCGGCGTCCAGCGCCGGATACAGCTCCTTCAGCAGCGAGTCGGGCAGATACGTGGCGACGCTGACCCCGGCCCTCTTCAGTCCGCGCAGCACCGCGTCGACAGCATCCGCTCTCATGTGTGTCCTCCCGTCGACTTGCCAACAAACGCGCAGTTTCGCGTGAAAACCCGACGTTTCATGGCGACTCGACGAGCGGGCGGGCGTGCAACGCGTGCGCGCGGTGGGTGGGCGCGAGGCGCGGGATGCCCGACAGGTGCTCGCGCAGCGTCGCGCCGGGCGGAGGCGACACGCGGCCGCGCGCGGCGAGGACCGGCACGACGAGCTCGATGAACGCGCGATAGGCGGCGGGGCCGCCGAACGTGGGCTCGAGCATGATCCCGTCGATGCCGGAGCCGTCGACGATCGCCTCGATCTCGTCGGCGACCTCCTCGGGCGAGCCGGTGATCTGGAAGCCACGGATGGCCTTCGTGCGGAAGGAGTCGAGGATCTCGCCGACCCGCATCTCCGGGTTCTGTCGCGCGTACCGCTGCACGAGGGTCTGACCGAGGTCGGTCTTCAGATCGACGACCCTCGTGTCGGGGTCGAGCCCCGTCAGGTCCAGCCCGGTGATGCCGGCGAACATCACCGCGGCGTCCGCCCTCGCGAGAAGCGCCTCGTACTCACCGCGCAGCGCGTGCGCCTCGGCCCGCGTCGGCGCGACGGTGATCGTCATTCCGGTGATGACCTTCACATCGTCCGGGGCCCGACCGTTTCTCACCGCCTGCTCGCGGATGTCGGCGACATGAGCCGCAGCCGAGGCGATCGACTGGCCCTGGATGAAGACTGCCTCGGCGTTACGGGCGGCGTAGGCGCGTCCGCGGTCGGACGTTCCCGCCTGGAACAGCACGGGGGTGCGCTGCGGTGTCGGCGGAACGGCGAAGATCCCGGCGGAGCGCTGATACGCCGCATCCACCTCCACGCGATGGAGCTTCGAGGGATCGGCGTAGACGCCCCGGATGCGGTCACGCACCTCCGCCTCGTCGTCCCAGCTGTGCTCCCAGTAACGCAGGCACGTATCGAGGAAGTCGTCGGCGGCGTCGTAGCGCTGGTCATGCGCCAGCTGCTCGGTGATGCCGAACAGCTCGTCGGTCGTAGCTTGCGAGCTGCCGGTGACGACGTTCCATCCGATGCGTCCGCCCGTGAACCGGTCGAGGCTCGCGAATCGGCGCGCGGTGGCGTAGGGGCGCTCCACCGTGGTCGGCGAGGTCACCACGAACCCGAGTGCGTCGGTCTCGCGAGCCAGCGCCGCGATCGCCAGCATCGGGTCGAGCGCCGGGAACTGGATCCCGTGCGCGGCGACCTCCTCCGGCATCCGCCCGCCCAGCGTGGCGTATCCGTAGGTGTCGGCGAAGAAGAGGAAGTCGAATCCGGCCGCATCCAGCGCGCGGGCGAGGTCCACCCAGTACTCCAGGCGGTCCCAGTCGTCGCCGCGCCCGCGGGGGTCGGTCCACGTGGGCATTCCGTTGCTGGGGTTCATCATCTCGAAGACGCCCAGCGCGATGCGCTTGCTCATGTCAGATCACCATCACCACGGTCTTGGTCTCCAGGTAGTTCTCCAGCCCCTGCGGACCGTTCTCGTATCCCCAGCCCGACTCCTTGTGCCCGCCCTTCGGAAGCTCCGGCCCGAGGAAGGAGTGGCAGTTGACCCACACGGTGCCGGCCTGCAGGCGAGCGGCGACGCGGTGCGCGTCGCTCAGCCCCCGCGTCCACACGCTCGCGGCCAGGCCGTAAGGGGAGTCGTTGGCCCACCCGATCACCTCCTCCAGCTCGTCGTAGGGCGTCACCACGGCGACCGGGCCGAAGATCTCCTCGCGCATCAGCCGCATGCCGGGGGTCACGCCGGTCACCACGGTCGGCGAGACGAAGGTGCCGGCCGGTCCGCTGCGCCGGCCGCCGTGCACCTGAGCACCCTGCGCCCGCCCCTCCTCGAGGTAGGCGACGACGCGGTCGGCTTGGGTCAGGCTGACCAGCGGCCCGAGATCGGCGTCGGGGTCGAGCCCGTGGCCGAGGCGCAGAGCGTCGCCGAAGGCCGCCATCCCGTCGACCACCTCCGGATAGACCGATCGATGGGCATAGACGCGGGCGGATGCCACGCACACCTGGCCGCCGTTGTCGAAGATGCCGCGCGAGATCCCCTCGATCGTGGCGGGCAGGTCGGCGTCGGGCAGGACGAGCGCGGGGGACTTGCCGCCGAGCTCCAGCGTCAGGCGCGTGAGGTCGCCGGCGGCCGACGCGACGAGGTGCTTGCCGACGGCGGTCGAGCCGGTGAAGGCGATCTTGTCGACGGCGGGGTGGTCGGCGAGAGCCTGCCCGGCCTCGGCGCCGTATCCCGTGACGATGTTGACGACGCCTGCCGGGAGGCCCGCCTCCTGCAGCAACCGGCCGAGATACAGCGCGGTGAGCGGTGTGGCCTCGGCGGGCTTGAGCACCACGGTGCATCCCGCCGCCAGAGCCGGAGCGAGCTTCATCGCGGCCATGAGCAGCGGCGAGTTCCAGGGCACGATCGCCCCGACGACGCCGACGGGCTCCCGCCGCGTGTAGGCGAACACCTCCTTTCCCGGAGGCGTACGACTGAGCGAGGTCGGGATGGTGTCGCCGAGGATCTTCGTCGGCCAGCCCGCGTAGTACCGGAACTGGTTGATCGCGGCGGGGATCTCCCCGAAGCGCGATGTGCGGAGGTTCTTGCCCTGGTCGAGGGTCTCGAGCTCGGCGAGATCGTCGAGATGCGCCTCGAGGAGGTCGCCGATGCGCCACAGCATCGCCGCCCGGTCGGCGGGCCGCATCCGCCCCCACTCGCCCTCGAGCGCGGCGCGGGCGGAGGCGGCGGCGCGGCCGACATCGGCGGCCCGGCCCCGGGCCACCTCGGCCAGCGGGTGCCCTGTCGCCGGGTCGAACGTGGCGAAGCGCTCGCCGGCGGCGGCATCCGTCCAGGCGCCGCCGACGAAAAGCCGGCCCGGGTCGTCGGCGAGGAATGACGCGACCCGGGGGCGATAGGTGATGTCGGTGACCACGCCGCCACCGTAGCTACCTATCGTTGATTACAAATACCAATCGGGTTTCGGACGTGTAAACCGAGACCGGCGGCGGATCAGGCGGGTGTGTGGATGAGCACCAGCGTCACGCCGGCGGCATCTTTCACAGCCCAGCGGTTGCGGAAGTGGCCGGGGTGGGTGAGCGCGTCGCCGGGGCCGAGCTCCCATTCGCCGCGGCCGTCGATCATGACGGTGACGACGCCGGAGACGACGTAGACGGTGTTCTCGCCGTCGGACTCGAACCAGTCGCCGAGGTAGGCGCCGGCGAGCACGTACTCCTGCACTGTCGCGCCGCCCTCGGTCTCGCGCGTGATGATGCGGCTCGTCGCCCGATCGTCCGACTCCGACACCGGTACGAGCTCGCCCTGGCCGCGGCGGCTGACGCGCACCGGGTCGGGCTCAGGCGGAGATGGCAGCAGCGCGGACGGGGAGATGCCGAGCACCTTGGCCAGGCGGAACAGTGTGGCGATCGAGGGCATGGTGTGGCCGCTCTCGATCTGGCTGAGGAACGGCTGGCTGATGTCGGCGGCGGCGGCGAGGGCTCGCGTCGAGAGCTTCTTCGCCGTGCGGGCGGCGCGGATCTCGCGCCCGAGCGACACTCCGATCAGTGCGTCGTCGGGGGCATCCGAGGTCATCCGCTCACCCTATCCAGGTCGCCGCGGCCGCCGCGGATTCGGAGATCGCCCCCGGATTCGGATGCAGCAGCAGCCAGCGTCCGAATCTGCGGACATTCTCCGAATCCGGCGCCGGTTCGGCCGCGCGCCGAGTCCGCGGCCGGATCAGTCGCGCAGTGGGGCGGCAAGGCGCCACACGCGGTCCCGCGAGAACGGCTGCACGTACCCGCGGATGCCGAGGGCCCGCGCGATCGCGTTGCCCACGGCCGGAGCCACGGGGTTGTACGGCGACTCGCTCATCGACTTCGCGCCGAACGGCCCGACGCTGTCAGCCGTCTCGGCGAAGTACACCTCGGTGTCGGGGATGTCGGCGAACTGCGGCACGCGGTACTGCCGGAACACGGGGTTGAGCACGCGACCGTCCTCCATGTACACCTCCTCGTACAACGCGCCGCCGAGCCCCTGGGCCGCCCCGCCCTCGACCTGTCCGCGCACCTGGGCGGGGTTCAGGAGGAATCCCGCGTCGGCCGACTGCACCGACTGCAGGATCTTCACGGTCCCGGTCTCCACATCGACGGCGACCCGCACGGCGTGCACGTTGAAGGCGAGCGAGCGGCGCTCGCCGAACTCCGCCCCCTCGGCCACGAGCCCCTCGTCGCTGCGCTCGCCGGAGGATGCCGCGGCGACGATCTCGTCGAAACCCACCATCCGCCCGCCCACACGTACCCCGGTCGAGGTCGGTCGAGCTGCGGCTGGGCTGTCGGCGCCGGCGAGCGCGGCCGCGAGCTCCAGCATCCGGGACCGCAGGGCGAGGCACGCGGCGTGGAGGGCCTTCCCGGCGACGGTGATGCCGGTCGAGGCGAAGGCGCCGGTGTCGTGACGGACGGCGTCGGTGTCGGCGGTGCGCAGCTCGATGCGGTCGAAGCCGGCCGCGAGATCGGATGCCGCGATCTGGCGCAGCGCCGTGGTGGTGCCGTTGCCGAACTCCGCCGTGCCGGTGCGGACTACGAACGTGCCGTCGGCACGCAGCGTGGCGGAGGTGTGCGACACGTGCCCGCGCGGGGCGATCGTCGCGATCATCGCGAGGGCCATGCCCTCGCCGACCCGCCACTGGGCGCCCTCGGGAATCGCGACGCCGTTGCCGCGGCGCAGTGCCGCCTGCGCGAGATCGAGGCACTGGTCCAGGCCGTAGCTGCCCCAGACGAGATCCTCCTCGTATTTGTCGTCATCCGGATGCAGCGGATCGCCCTCCCGCACCGCGTTGATGCGCCGCAGCTCGAACGGGTCGATGTCGAGCTTCTCGGCGAGCAGGTCCATCGCCGACTCGACACCGAGCATCACCTGCCCGAGGCCGTAGCCCCGGAACGCCCCCGACGGCACGTTGTTGGTGTACACCGCCTCGGCGTCGATGCGGCGGACGGGCACGCGGTACACGATGGTCGACTCGGCGACGCCGTGGAACATCACGCCGATCGCATGGTTGCCGTAGGCGCCAGTGTCGCTGAGCACGTCGACGGTCATCGCCGTCAGCACCCCCTCGACTGTCGCGCCGAGCGACACCGACACGCGCATCGGATGGCGGACCGAGGTGCGGAGGAACTCCTCGGCGCGGGACAGCTCGTACGCCACCGGACGGCCGGTGCGCAGCACGGCCAGGGCGACGAGGTCTTCGGCGAAGATCTCCTGCTTGCCTCCGAACCCCCCGCCGACGCGCGCGGCGTGGACACGGACGCGGTCGGGGTCCAGATCCAGGATGCGAGCGAGCTCGTCGCGCGTGAGGAAGGGCACCTGGGTGCTGGCCCGGATCACGAGACGCCCGTCGTCGTCGAGCCACCCCACAGCGCCGTGGGTCTCGAGCTGCGCGTGCGACACGCGGCTCGTCCGCCACGTGCCGGTCACCGTGACGGCGCTCGCCGCGAGCGCGACCTCCGCGTCGCCGCCCTGCTGCTCGTGCATCGCCGCCACGACGTTGCGGGCGGCCTCGGCGACGCGGTCCTCGGGCGTGCGATCCGGATGCAGCAGGGGCGCGCCGGGGGCCCGCGCCTCCTCGGGATCGAAGACGGCCGGGAGCACGTCGTACTCGACATGCACCGCGCGGCAGGCAGCCTCCGCGGCGGCCTCGGTCTCGGCCACGACCGCTGCGACGCGCTGCCCCACGAAGCGCACCACATCGTCGATCATGCGTGTGTCGTCGGGGTCGTCGGTGCGGTGCTCGTGGCGTGCCGTGGAGTATCGCGTCGCCGGTGCGTCCTCGTGCGTGAGGATCGCGACGACGCCCGGGACGGCCCGAGCGGCGGCCGTGTCGATCGACCGGATGCGGGCATGCGGATGGGGCGATCCCAGCACGCGCAGCACGAGCACGTCGCCGGGCACGGGCACCGGCTCGTCGAAGGTGAACGGCTCGAGCCCCTGCACGATGCGCTGCGCCTCGGGCGGGGCGACCGAGCGCCCCACCCCCTCCCCGTCGCCGAGCGACGAGACGGGGCGTCCCGACCCCGTCTCGCGCACCGGGCCCAGCACCGCCTCACGGATCGCCGCGCGGATCGGCCGGTACCCCGTGCAGCGGCAGAGGTTCCCGCGCATCGTCCGGTCGAGGTGCGGCAGATCCTCCGGCGCCAGCGTCGAGGCCGTCACCGCCATCCCCGGCGTGCAGAATCCGCACTGGAAGCCGAACCCCTCGGCGAGGGCCTCCTGCACCGGATGCCGAGCCTCACCGGGGGCGAGCCCCGCCGCGGTCGTGACGGCACTGCCCTCCACCCGCATCGCCGGGATGAGGCAGGAGTGCACCGGCTCGGCATCGAGAAGCACCGAGCACGCGCCGCAGTCGCCCGCATCGCACCCCTTCTTGACCTCCGTATGCCCGTGCTCACGCAGGAGCGTGCGCAACGACTGCCCGGCGCGCGGGTCGGCCTCGATCTCGTGTCCGTTGACCTCGAACCTCACGCCGCGGGCGCCTCTGCGTGCAGGGCCACCCGGATCCGCTCGGCGAGCACTCCGCTCACCCCGCGACGCCAGTCAGCAGACCCGAGAGGGTCGGTGTAGTAGCCGGACGCGGCGTGGATGGCGTCGCGGAGCACCGTCGCGCTCGGGAGCCGAGGGAAGCGCAGCACGACCGGCCGCGCGGTCGCAGCCGTGACGCCGAACACCGTGCCGCCGTCGGCATCGACCCGCCCGGTGATCACCGCGCCGGAGCGCCCGTGCTCGGCGAGGGCGATCTTGCGCAGGACGAAGCGGGAGCGCAGGGCCGCGTCGGGCAGGTCGATCGCCCGCAGCACCTCGCCGCGGGCGAGGCTGTTGGTGCCGTCGCCGGTGACGAGGTCGGCCACCGGGATGTGCCGCGACGCGCCGTCGGGCGTCCACACCTCGGCCGTGCCGTCGAGGCCCGCAGCGAGGGCGACCATCGCGCCGGCGGCGAACGAGCGGCAGATGTTGCCGCCGACGGTGGCCGTGCGCCAGATCTTGAAGCTCGCCAGGAGCGCGTTCGCGGCATCCGGGAACGACCCCGCGGCCGTCCACTCGGGGGGCGCCTCGGCCTGGGACCACCGCACCAGGCGCCCGATCGTGCAGGTGGCGCCGATACGCAGTCCCGCGTCGGTCGCCTGGAGGTCGGGCCACCCGAGGGTCGTGAGATCGACGAACCCCGTCGTCCCGGGTTGCGGCTCGCTGAGGAGCCACGTGCCGCCGGCGAGGAACGTCTCCCCCGGGGCGAGAGCGAGGTCGTCGCGCGAGAGTGCGCGCCGGAAGCTCGTGACGGTGTGGATGTCCACGCTCCTCCTTCGCACGGCCGGCGCGCGGCTCGGGTGCGCCGCGCGGGCCGGGTCAGTCAATCAGCGCCGGATTACCCGGATGTTTCCCCCGTCAACACGTCGCGTGACACGATGCGCCCCGCCGGAGGGGTCGCGTCACAGCTCGAGCTCGACCGCCGTCTCCAGCGCTGCCTCGATCGACCGCATCCAGCCGTCCTTGAGCGCAGCGTTCTTCTCGGAGTACAGCGAGGCGCCGTCGACGAGGTTGCTCGAGCACGCGCAGATCATCCCGGCGCGCAGTCCCCGCAGGCGCGCGACCACGTACATCGCCGATGCCTCCATCTCGACGTTGAGGATCCCCATGCCGCTCAGCCGGGCGATCCACTCGGGGGTCTCGGCGTAGAACGCGTCGTCGCTCGCGCTGATGCCGGTGTGCGCGCGGGTGCCGGATGCGGCGGCGATGCGCTGGGCGTGCCGGGTCAGGGTCAGCGTGAGACCGGGATCGGGGACGGCGGGGAAGCCCTTGGGAACGTACGCGTCGGTGGTGCCGTCGTTGCGGAAGCTGCCCTCGCTCACGAGGAGGTCGCCGGGGGCGATGCCGGCTTGGAGGCCCGCGGAACTGCCGACGCGGATGACGCTCGTGACTCCGACGCGCGCGAGCTCCTCGACGGCGATGGCCGTGGACGGGCATCCCATGCCCGTCGAGGTCGCGGTGATGTGACGACCCTTTTACCAGCCGGTCATCGTACGGTGCTCGCGGTTGTGGGCGACCTCGCGGACGTCGGTGAGGAACTCGGCCACGAAGGGCACACGGAACGGATCGCCGGGGAGGAGCGCCACCGACGACACCTCTCCGGGGGCGATGCCGATGTGGTACTGGCGCTCGGTCAGACCGACCTGCGACTTGTCGACGGGAGTGGACATGGATGCTCCTTCGGGGCGCTGTGACGAAAGGGTCGCCGCAGTCCCCGCCCTGAGCCGCCTGCCGACTCGCGGGAGTCGGTCATGGTTGATAGGACCCGCAGGTCGCGAGCGTAGCGACCGCATGTTTCGTCCTCGTTCCAGGCGACGTCAGCCCCCGGTCCAGAACCCCTGGTGCACGGCTCGCGCCCCGGGGACGTCGACGGGCCCGACGACCTCGATCGCCCGGGAACCCCGCGCGAACACCTCTCGGCTGTGCAACGACATGGAGGGGGCGTCATCGCCCTCGTCGACGAGCGCGATGAGCGCGTCGGAGCCGAATGCATAGACGACCCGGCCGATCCCGGCCCAGTAGGCCGCACCGGCGCACATCACGCACGGCTCCGTGCTCGCGTAGAGCGTGGCGGCGGCGAACTCCACCGCGCCGAGCTGCGTACCCGCCGCCCGCACCGCGTTCATCTCGGCATGCCCGGTCGGGTCGTGCCCGGTCATCACGGAGTTGCGCCCCTCGATCACCGTGCCGCCGGCGGTCACGATCAGCGCCCCGAAAGGATGGTCCCCACGCTCGCGCGCCGATCGCGCGAGGTCGACGGCGCGCTCGAGGTACTGCTCGTCGGTCGTGTCGGGGGCGCTCACGCTAAGACGTTACTGCCGGGACGGCGCACGAGTCCGCGGATGGCTCGACGCGGCGGTGGATCGGCCCGGTCAGGTCTCGGAGGGGCCGCGTGGTGCCGCCGAACCGCGCGGCGGTGATCTCGGCCAGCACGGCCACGGCCGTCCCCTCCGGTGAGGGGTCTCCGAGGTCGATGCCGAGGGGGGCACGGATGCGGTCGATATCCGCCGCGGGAACGCCGTCGGCCGCCAGCACCCGCGCCCGGGCCGTCACGGTGGCCCGGGCACCCATGGCGCCGACGAACCCCGCGCCGAGGCGGAGAGCGGCCGCCAGCGCCGGAACATCGACGCGCTCGTCATGGCTGAGCACGCACACGGCCGCATGCGGGGCGGCGGGCGCCAGCAGCTCGACCAGGTGCTCGGCGGGCAGCCCGACGACGATCCGGTCGGCAGTGGGGAACCGCTCGCGCGTGACCAGGCGCTCCCACACATCGCACACGCTGACCCGGTATCCCGCGGCGGAGGCGAGCCGGGCGAGTGCCATCGCGTGCTCTCCCGCGCCCACGAGAACCAGGTGCGGGCGCGGCGCGCGCTCGATCACGAACAGGTCGGCTCCGTCGTATGCCGACGGCAGCATGCGCGTCCCCGTTCCCGCGGGGATGTCGGGGTCCGCGATGAGGCGACCGCCCTCGGGGCCGGATGCCACGACGCCGACACGGGTCGTGCGGGTCCGAGGCGCGGATAATACGGCGCGGGCGACGAGGTCATCCGGGTCGACCCGATGCACGAGGACGTCGACGCTCCCGCCGCACGCGAGGCCCGCGGCGTGCGCCGCGTCGTCGGTGAATCCGAGCGTTGCGGCGACGACGCGACCCGTCGCGAGCACTCCCAGGGCCAGCATCACGGCGTCGCCCTCCACGCATCCGCCCGAGATCGATCCGACCACCGACCCGTCGCGGCGCACCGCCATCGCGGCGCCCGGACCGCGAGGAGCGCTGCGTGCGACCGCGGTCACCGTGACGACCGCGACCGCCTCACCCGCGTCGAGCGCGGGGAGGAGAGCGTCGGCCAGCTCCAGCATGGGCACACGGTAGCTCCGCGATGTTTCCGGCGCGCTACGGTCCTACGCTGGTGCGATGACGGACCCGGCCGGCCGCGTGACCGGGGTGATCCTCGCCGCCGGCGCCGGCACCCGCTTCGGCGGCCCCAAGGCGCTCGCCCGTGACGACGCGGGCGTGCCGTGGCTGTCGCGGGTGGCCGCAGCACTGCGCGGCGGCGGCTGCGACGATGTCGTCGTCGTACTGGGCGCGGCTGCCGCGGATGCCGCGCCGCTGGTACCCGCCGGAGCGCGCGCGATCGTCGCGCCGGACTGGCGTGGAGGGTTGTCGCGGTCGCTCACGGCGGGCCTTGCGGCGGCGGCCGGCGCCGACGCGGCAATCATCGCCCCGGTCGACATACCGGGCCTGCCGGCCGCGGCCGTGGCGCGGGTGCGCGCTGCCGAGCGGGACCTGCGCACGGCTCTCGTCCGGGCCACGTACGACGGCCGGCCGGGCCATCCGGTGCTCCTGGGTGCGACCCACTGGCCCGCCGTCCGCGCGACGGCGCGCGCCGACGCCGGAGCGGGGCCGTACCTCGCCGCGCACGGCGCACGGGCCGTGGCGTGCGAAGACCTCTGGACGGGCGCCGACATCGACGCGCGCCCGTGACTCGGACCCCTTTCGCCTCGTCACACGTAAGGTCTATACTGCAGACCAATAGATGTTTCGAGGAGGATCGATGCCGTTGCACCCCGTCGCCGCAGACCTGCTGCGCCAGTCGGCCGAGAGCGGCCGCCCCAACGCGCACCTGCTCCCGATCGAGCAGGCGCGCGAGAACTTCGAGGCCACGTTCGCAGCGTTGCCCGTCGAACCGATCGCGCAGATCGAGGATCTCTCCATCCCGGCCGGGAGCCATGACATCCCGGCGCGGCGCTACGTGCCGGCCACCGCGCAGCCCGGTGCACCACTCGTCGTCTATCTCCACGGCGGCGGATGGCAGATGGGCAGCCTCGACTCGCACGACGGAATCTGCCGGGCACTGGCCAACCGAACGGGCATGACCTTCCTCAGCGTCGAGTACCGGCGCCCGCCCGAGCACCCTTTTCCTGCCGCGCCCGACGACTGCTACACGGCGTGGGAGTGGGCAGCCGCCGCCTCCGGCCGTCTGGGCACCGATCCGACGCGGGTGGCGATCGCGGGTGACAGCGCGGGCGGCAATCTCGCGGCGGCCGTCACGCTGCGCGCGCGGGACAGCGGCGGGCCGGCGCCGGCGGCTCAAGTGCTCCTCTACCCCGCGACGACCTTCGACCTGGAGCGGGGATTCGATCTCGCGTACGAGGGGGTCATGCTCTACCGCGACGAGGTCCAGTGGCATAAAGAGGCGTACTTCACCGACCCCGAGCACGCGGTGGACGCCCAGGCCGCGCCCTTGGACGCCGACCTGACCGGGCTCCCCCCGGCACTGATCATCACGGCCGAGTACGACCCCATCCGACCGCAGGGCGAGCTGTACGCCGCGAAGCTCGCTGCGGCGGGGGTGGAGGTGCAGCAGAGCACCTATGCGGGAATGGTGCACGGATTCGCGCAGTTCCCGATGTTGTTCGACGAGGCCGCGCATGCCGTCGACGAGATCGCCGCCTTCCTCCGCGGGCGCCTTCTCGATGTCTGATCGCGCGCCCCGCACGGCCGTGGTGACGGGGGCGAACGGAGGCATGGGCCGCGAGATCGTCGGCCGGCTGGCGGCGCAGGGCGTCGCCGTGGTCGCGGTGGACCTGACAGCCGGCGACGACGGGTTCCCCGACGGAGTGAGCTTCGTGGGGGGCGACGTGACCGACCCCGCGCTCGCGGCCGCCGCTGTGGGAGCGGCCGTGGAGCGCTCCGCCGCGGGGCGCCTGGACTACCTCGTCAACGCCGCGGGGGTCGCATGGTTCGACGAGCCGGGCCTCCCCTCCCCGCGTCTCGTGGACGGCTCGGTCCACGACCTGGACGTCGGCGTCTGGCATCGCGTCCTGGAGATCAACCTGACGGGCGCGATGCTCTTCGCCCAGGCGGCGCTGCGTGCCATGGTTCCGGCGGGCGGCGGCGTTCTCGTCCACATCGCCAGCATCGCGGGCCTGCGTCGCGCGGACGGATCACTCGATGCGTACCAGGTGTCGAAGGCCGGGTTGGTGAGCCTCTCCCGCGCCATCGCCGCCACGCACGGGCCGCACGGCATCCGCTCCAACACGGTGTGCCCGGGTGCTGTCCGCACGCCGATGATCAGCGCGATCTACGACGCCGACCCGTCGCGCGAGAGCGCGATGGCGCAGCGTGTGCCCCTCCGGCGAGTGGGCACCCCCTCCGACGTGTGGGGGGCAGTGGACTACCTGCTCTCCGATGCGGCATCCTTCGTGACGGGCACGGATCTGGTCGTCGACGGCGGCTGGCTCACCACGATGGGCTGAGGCTCAGCGCCGGATCCACGACTCCAGCGTGTGCCGCGTCTCATCGATGTGCGCTGTCATCACGGCAGCGGCGACGTCGGGCTCTCTGTCACGGATGGCGTCGAGGATCTCGCCGTGATGGTCGTTGGCGTTCTTCTCGATGCGCTGGAAGATCGCCCCCACGGGCATCCACATCGTGCTGCGCGCAAGCTCGACCGAGCGCACCAGCTGTTCGTTGCCGGTGGCCCGCGCAATCCCGAGGTGAAACGCCGAGTCCAGCAGGCGGAAGTCGGTGATGAGGGCGGGCGTGGGCGCGTCGCCCGCGGCCTCGATCGCCTCGTTCATCCGCTGTACGAGGTCTTTCAATCGGGGCAGATCGCTCGCCTTGCGGCGCTCGGCGGCCAGGCGTGCGGCCCCGGACTCGACGATGACGCGATAGTCGAAGGCGTCGCGGATGGCGACCTTGTTGCGCTTGAGCTCCCGCTTGGCCTCCGCGGCGTCGTACGTCGGTTCCAGTACGAGGAAGCCGCCGCCGCGCCCGCGCCGCACGGCGATGCGCCCTTCGCGCTCGAGGACCGCCACCGCGGCGCGCACCGTCGTGCGTGACACGTCGAGCGTCTCGGCCAGATCCCGTTCGGAGGGCAGCCGGTCACCCGGGCGGAACTGCCCCAGGTTGATCGACCGTCGCAGCTGGTCGAGAACCAGCTCGTGCGCGGCGATCTGCCTGATGGGGCCCAGATTGTTCTCCGTCACGACTCCTCCTGTCGGGAAGGTTAGCCGACGAAGTCCCCGGCGCGCGGGCGACATCACGAAAAAGGCCTAAAGGACTACAGGTCTTGTGTTTAGACCTTTTAGTACTTATCCTCGGAGTGCAATCCCGATCACCTGCGAGGACTTCATGCGCTATCCGCTCACTGTCGACGACTTCCTCTACCGCGCCGAGCACGTCTTCCCCGAGCGCATCGCGGTCGTCGATGAACCCGCCGTCCCGGGCTCCTGGGGTGCGGTGACCTACGCCGAGTTCGCGCGCCGCACCCGTTCGCTGGCAGCGTCGCTGGACGACTTGGGCGTGCCGGCCGGCGGCCGCGTGGCGATCGTGTCGCAGAACTCCGCCCGCATGCTCGCCGCGTTCTACGGCGTCAGTGCGCACGGACGCGTGCTCGTGCCGGTGAACTTCCGCCTCACGCGCGGCGAGGTCGAGTACATCCTGGAGCACAGCGGCGCCGAGGTGGTCCTAGCCGATCCGTCCCTGCGCGAGCTCGTCGACGGCCTGCCGGTGCGTCACCGCTTCATCCTCGGAGAAGACGATGAGCTCTGGGGCCGCGCCGCCGCGCCGGCCTCCTGGAATGCCGACGAGGACGCCACGGCCACGCTCAACTACACCTCCGGTACGACGGCCCGTCCCAAGGGGGTGCAACTCACTCACCGGAACCTGTGGATCAACGCCACGACGTTCGGATGGCACCTGGCGCTGGACGAAAGCGACGTCTACCTCCACACCCTGCCGATGTTCCACGCGAATGGATGGGGGGTGCCTTACGCGCTGACCGGTATGGGCGGCAGCCACATCGTCCTCCGTCAGGTCGACGGTGCGGAGATCCTCCGACGCGTCGACGCGCACGGCGTGACAGTCATGTGCGCGGCTCCCACGGTGCTGGCCGCGGTGCTGGATGCGGCACAGGGGTGGTCGGGGCCGGTTCCCGGGCGCGACCGGGTGCGCGTCGTCGTGGCCGGCGCCCCGCCTCCCACTCGCCTGATCGAGCGCATCCAGGACGAGCTCGGCTGGGAGTTCATCCAGATCTACGGCCTCACGGAGACCTCGCCGTTCCTGACGATGTCGCGCACGCGACGCGAATGGCGGGACCTTCCCGCCTCCGATCGGGCGCGCCTGCTCGCGCGTGCCGGAGCGCCCGGGATCGGCGTGCGACTCACGGTCGCCGACGACGGGGAAGTGCTCGCGGCGAGCAATCAGAATCTCGCCGCCTACTGGCAGGACGCCGACGCCACGGCGGAGGCCCAGGAGGGCGGCGTCTTCCACACCGGCGACCGCGGGCGCCTCGAAGACGGCTATCTCACCATCGACGACCGAAAGAAGGACGTCATCGTCTCCGGCGGCGAGAACGTGTCATCGATCGAGGTCGAGGACGTGCTCGCGGGACATCCGGCAGTGCGCGAGGTCGCCGTCATCGGGATCCCCGACGAGAAGTGGGGCGAGCTCGTCACGGCACTCGTCGTCGCCGACGGCGACGTCGCGGCGGAGGACCTCATCGCCCACTGCCGCGAGCGGCTGGCCGGATACAAGTGCCCCAAGCGGATCGAGTTCCGTGAGGAGCTCGCGCGCACGGCCACCGGGAAGCTCCAGAAGTTCAAACTCCGTCAGGCGTACTGGGCACTCGAAGAGCGCCAGGTCCACTGACCTTCCCCCGGCTCCGGTCCGACGCGGCCGACGCCGAACCCCCAGACAACAGCACGAAGAGGTGGAAACGTGAATCGAAAAGTCATCGTGACCGGCGGAGCCGGGGTGATCGGGCTGGCAATCTGCCGGCGTCTCCTCGCCGGCGGGTGGGAGCCCGTCGCGGCCGATCTGGAGCCGGCAGTCGGTGCCGTCGATCCCGTCGAGCACGGGGCGGGGGTGCGCACGGTCGTGATGGACGTGTCGGACCGATCCAGCGTCGAGGACGCGTTCGCGGCGGTCCTCGAGCAGGGCGAGCTCCTGGTGGGGATCGTCAATTGCGCGGGGATCCTCCGCGACTCCTTCCTGGGAGAGCTCGACGAAGCTCAGCTCGAGCTGATGTTCCAGGTGAACATCGCGGGCATGGCCCGCGTGACGGACGTCGGCGCGCCGTACCTTCGCGACGGCAGTGCGATCGTCAACGTGGGGAGCCTCACCGGCCATTTCGCCCGCTTCACGGGGGCGTCGGTCTACGGTGCCACGAAGGCGGGTGTCGCCGCCTATACCCGCTACCTCGCCAATGAGCTCGCGCCGCGGGGAATCCGCGTGAACAACGTCGCGCCGGGCGTCATCCGTGCGCCCATGAGCCCGTCGATGGCGCGCGTGTCCGGCGGAGAGGATGTCTCGGCGTCGTACGCGATGCTCCGGCGCATCGGCGAGCCGCACGAGGTCGCCGAGGCGGTCGAGTTCCTCCTGTCCGAGCGGGCGTCGTTCATCACCGCGCAGACGCTCCTTGTCGACGGCGGGGTCGTCGCATGGTGACCGCGGCGACGCAAGGCGCCGTCGACATCGAGAAGGCCAATGCCGACGCCTTCGAGCGGCTGACCGCGGCGGACCCGTGGGTCATCGACGTCGGCATCGCGCGCGAGGTCATCCCGGGATACACCGACGACCTGATCCTCACCTCCGGCGCGCCGATGCCGTGGTCCGAGTACGTCGGCGGTCAGCGCGAAGCGCTTGTGGGCGGGGCGCTGTTCGAAGGACTCGCCGCTACGCGCGAGGAGGCGATCGCCAAGTTCGACAGCGGGGAGATCCGCATCGGGGCATGCCACGACTACGGCGCGGTCGGGTCGCTGGCAGGGATCTACACGGCGTCGATGCCGGTGTTCGTGGTGGAGAACCGCTCCGGCGGCAACATCGCCTTCTGCAACTTCTACGAGGGCAAAGAGCCGCGTCGACTGAACTACGGATGCTACGACCAGGGCGTGCACGACCGGCTTCTGTACGTCAACGACGTGCTCGCTCCCGTCGTGGCCGAGGCGATCCGCCGGCAGGGCGGCATCGCGCTCAAGCCGCTGATCGCGCGGGCGCTGCGGATGGGGGACGAGGTGCACAGCCGGAACGCCGCCGCATCCGTCCTGTTCAGTCGCGCGATCCTGCCGGCGGTCCTGGACATGGTGGCAGAAGAGGTGCCCAACGTGCGCGAGACGATGCTGCATCTCGCCGAGAACGATTACTTCTTCCTTCGCCTGTCGATGGCGGCGGCCAAAGCGAGCGCCGATGCGATGGCGGGCGTTGCCGGCTCGACGCTCGTCACCGCGATGGCGTTCAGCTGCCGTGGGTTCGCCATCCGGGTGTCGGGAACCGGCGACCGCTGGTTCGAGGGGCCGCCGCCGATCCACGAGGGCAAGTTGTTCGCCGGTCACAGCGAGGACGAGATCACCTGGATGGGGGGCGAATCGCCCATCACCGAGACGATCGGCCTGGGCGGATTCGCTCAGGCGTGCGCCCTGTCGCTGCAGGACTACCAGGGCGGTTCGCCCGAGGTCATGATCTCCCGCAACCTCGAGATGTACGACATCGTGCACGGGGAGAACCCGCACTACCGCATCCCGCTGTTCGGCTTCCGCGGCACCCCCACGGCGGTCGACGTCCGCAAGGTTCTCGCCACCGGCGTGCTGCCGGTCATGGACGTCGGGCTCGCAGGCAGAGACGGCGGCCAGATCGGGGCCGGCGTCATCCGTGCACCGCGCGAGTGCTTCGAGCAAGCGGCCGAGGCTCTCGCCGTGGACCACGCCATCGAAACCGAGGTCCCCCGGTGAACGCTTCCGACCTCCGCCCCTCCCTGGCCGGCGGGCCCCACGACGTCGCCGTCATCGGCGCCGGGTTCAGCGGCATCGCCGCCGGCGTGGCCCTCCTCAAGCAGGGCATCGAGGACTTCGTCATCTTCGAGCGGTCCGAACAGATCGGCGGAACGTGGTTCGTCAACCGCTATCCCGGTGCCGAAGTCGACCTGGAGTCGCACATCTACTCGTTCTCGTTCGAGCCCTACGACTGGTCGCGCACCCATGCCGACTGGAGCGAGCTGCTCGGGTACCTGCAGGGCGTCGCGCGCAAGTGGCGACTCGATGAGCACACGCTCCTGAACACCGGCGTCGAGACGGTGCGCTGGTCGGACACCGCGCACACCTGGTCGATCACGGCGGCGGACGGCACGGAGCACGGACCCTTCCGGGCGGTCATCTCCGCGGTCGGTTTCCTCAACACTCCCCTCATCCCCTCGTTCCTCCAGGGGGAAACGGTCTTCCAGGGGGACATCTGCCACACCTCGACGTGGCGCGACGGGCTGTGCCTCGAGGGCAAGACCGTCGGCGTGCTGGGGACCGGTTCCTCGGCCGTGCAGATCGTCACCGAGGCAGAGCGTCTGGGCAAGGCGGTCAAGGTGTTCCAGGGTGCCCCGAACTGGCTGCTGCCCAAGAACGCGCGGGATTTCACCCCGCAGGAGCGGCGGTGGAACCGGTTCAAGCCGGTGTACTACTGGCGCCGGTACCGGCTCTATCTCGACTACGACCGACGGCAGTACGGCGCGAGCCACGCCCGTGTGGGCGGGCGTGTCAACCGCAAGCGCCAGAAGATGGTCGAGGCGTTCCTGGAGCAGGAGATGGGCGCGCATCCGGAGCTGAAGGAGTTGCTGCGGCCGAACTTCTCGGTCGAGGCACGGCGCACGGTGGTCAGCGACACCTATTACGCGGCGCTGCGGAGCCCGAAGACCGAACTGGTGCCGCACCGCGTCGTCGATGTCACCCCGACGGGTGTCGTCGACGCGCAGGGCCAGCACCACGAACTCGACATGATCGTGCTGGCGACCGGCTTCGACGCGGCCAACTTCCTCGGCACGTATCGCGTGATCGGGGAGAACGGGCTCGACCTCCGGGAGCAGTGGAGCGAGGGGGCCGAGGCCCTCTACGGTCTGGTGACCCCCAACTTCCCGAATCTCTTCATGATCTTCGGCCCCAACACGAGCGGCATCCCGCTCGTCACGTTCTATGAAGCCCAGGCGCGGTTCGCCGCGGCGATGGTGAAGAAGCTCGTGCGGGGGCGGGCGACGATCGTCCGGGTGCGCCGATCGTTCCATGACTACTACAACCGCCGGCTGCAGCGGCGCCTCTCTCGAACGGTGTGGACGGAGGTGCCCAGCTACTTCCACGCCACGAGCGGCAAGATCATCAGCCAGTGGCCGTTCAGCCCCACCGCGTATCTCATCGGGACGCGCCTCGCGCGGTGGTTCGGGGTGAAGGCATCGTGACGGCGGGACTGGACGGCAAGGTGGTGGTCGTCACCGGCGCCGCCGGGGCCATCGGCCGCGCCGCGGTGAGCGCACTCGCCGGCGCTGGTGCACGGGTCGTGGGAGTGGACATCGCGACCGCCGACGACACCGGCGCGGAGATCTTCTTGACGACCGACCTCACATCGGAGCCGGCGGTCGCGGAGCTCTACGAGATGGTGGCGCTCCGGTTCGGCAGGATCGACGGACTCTTCAACAATGCGGGGGTCGCTCTTCCCGACGACGGGTCGGCCCTCACCGAAGACATCGCGACGTTCGAGCGCACCCTCCGGGTGAACGTCACGAGCATCCTGCTGTGCTGCAAGCACGGCATCCCGCACCTCGTCGCCGGTGGGGGCGGAGCCGTCGTCAACACCGCTTCGCTGGTGGCGTCGATGGGGTCGGCCGTCTCGCAGATCGGATACACCGCCTCCAAGGGTGCGGTCCTCGCGCTCTCGAGGGAGCTGGCGGTGGAGCTGGCTCGCACGAACGTCCGCGTGAACGTCCTCAGTCCCGGCCCCGTGCAGTCGCCCATGCTCAGCGCGCTGTTCACCGCCGACGAGGTCGCGCGACGCATGGTGCACGTTCCCACCGGGCGCTTCGCCGACCCCGCGGAGATCGCCGACGCGGCGGCGTTCCTCCTGAGCGACCGAGCGCGCCACATCACCGGGCACGACCTGCGCGTGGACGGCGGTATCTCGGCCGCCTATGTCACGCCCGAGCACTGATCCCTGTTCCGCCCGACCTCTGGAGGAGTCATGAGCAGTTCCCGGAAGCAGCACAGCGCGCCGGCCGCGCGCGTCCTGGATGTCCTCGCCCGCAGCCGTGACGCGATCACCGAGTCGGCCCTCGAGCTGTTGAGCGTTCCCAGCGTCAATCCGAACTACCCCGGAGCGCACTACGACACCTACATCGGCAACGAATCCGAGGCCAACGCGCTGATCCGCGACCGATTCGCCGCCGTCTTCGACGAGTACTCCACGCCGGCGACGAGCGCTCAGCGGGAGAACTTCGCGGGGCGGGTGCGCGGACGGGGGCGGGGCCGTTCCCTCATCCTCAACGGCCACATCGACGTGGTGCCGCCGGGCGACCCGGAGAACTGGAGCCGAGAGCCGTTCACCCCCGTCGTCGAGGACGGCCGGGTCTACGCTCGAGGCGCCAGCGACATGAAGACGGGCGTCATCGCCGCGCTGTGGGCCACGCGCGCGCTGCAGGAGGCCGGAGTGCGGCTCGACGGCGATCTCATCGTCCAGTCGGTCGCCGGAGAGGAGCTCGGCGAGCACGACGTGGGCACGTCCTGCGTGCTGGCGGCCGGCTACGGCGCCGACGCGGCGATCATCCTCGAGCCGTCGGCGAGCTTCGATCGGCCGCTGAACATCAACCCGACCGCGGCCGGTGCCCTGTGGGCCCGCATCCGCGTCGAGGGCCTCGCCGGTCATCCGGGCCTGCGACGCGAGCTCGTCCGCGCCGGTGGTGCGGGCGAGGCGGCCGGTGTCAATGCGATCGACAAGGGCTACCTCGTTCTCCAAGCCCTGTACCAGCTCGAGCAGGACTGGGGATTCCAGAAGAAGGCGCCCTTCTTCCCGACCGGGCACTTCTCGATCATGCCGGGCATCATCCACGGCCAGGGGCGCGACGTGAACATCCCGTTCATCTTCGCCGAGTACTGCGAGATCGACATCCTCGTCTGGTATCCGCCACTGGTCGACCCGGCGGAGGTGCGCCGGGAGATAGAGGAGTATGTGCGCGCGTTCGTCGCGCGGGACAGCTGGCTCGGTCGGCGGCCCCCGCGATTCGAGTGGCTCCTCGATTTCCCCGGGTATCACACGCCCGCCGATCACCCGATCGTTCGGGCGCTCTCGGATGCCCACGAGCGCGCGGTGGGGAGTGCCGCCCACATCGAGGCGTTCCCGGCCGCCTGCGACGCCACCTGGGTCGAGCAGACGGGCATCCCCGTCGTGAACTACGGCCCCGGGCATCTCGCGAACGCCCACAAGGCCGACGAATGGTGTGCGGTGCAGGAGATCCACGATGCCGCTGCCGCTCTCGCCCTCACCGCGATGCAGTGGTGCGGACTTTCGACCGAAGAATTCGATTGACAAAATCCCTATAAGGACTGAAGATCGGTCCAATAGGTTTTTAACTGTCCACTCCGGAGTTCGCTCCGACCCATCTCCCGCTCCCAATGGGGGGAGCTCCCGAAGGAGAAACGCCGATGACGGCATACAACTCATCCACCCGGACCGGGAACGAGTCGACCCTGTTGAACCGGGGCCTCGGCGTCGGCTCGATCGTGTTCATGGTCGTCGCGGCGGTCGCTCCCCTCGGCGCCGCCTGCGCGGTGCTGCCCCTGGTTTTCGCCCTGGGCGGCAACCCCGCGGCGCCGCTGTACTTCCTCGGCGCCATCGCCATCTTCTGCGTCTTCGCCGTGGGGTTCACGCTGATGAGCCGGCGCGTGCCCAACGCGGGTGCCTTCTACGCGTACGTGCAGGCGGGCCTCGGCAAGATCCCCGGAGCCGGGACCGCCGCGCTCGCGCTGGCCTCCTACTACGTCCTGCTGATCGGCCTGTACGCCCTTCTGGGGGTGTCGATCGGGGCTCTCGTGACCCAGTACCTCGGAGTCGACGTGCCGTGGTGGCTGTTCGCGTTCGCCGTCGCAGCGCTGGTGGCCTTCCTCGGATACCGCGACATCGAACTCAGCGCACGCGTCCTCGGCGTCGTGCTCGTCCTCGAGGTGGCGGTCATCCTCGTGATCAATGTCGCGATCTTCGTGCGCGGCGGTGCCGAGGGCTTCTCTGCCGCCCCGCTGGATCCGCGTCTGGCGTTCGAGGGGACGCCCGCGCTCGGCCTCATGTTCGCCTTCTTCGCCTTCGTCGGCTTCGAGGCCACCGCGGTGTTCCGCCGTGAGGCGGCGAACCCGGAGCGGACCATCCCCCGTGCCACGTATCTCGCCGTCGCGTTCATCGGCATCCTCTATGCGCTCACGTCTTATGCGATGGCGATCGGCGTCGGAGCGGCGGATGTCGCCGCGGTGGCCGGCGCCGATCCGGCGAACGTCTTCCAGAACCTCGCGACGCAGTACGTCGGCCCCGTCATGGAGGAGGTCGTGCGCGTGCTCCTGGTCACGAGCGTCTTCGCCTGCGTCCTCTCGTTCCACAACGTCGTGGCGCGCTACCAGTTCAATCTCGCCCGGGGGAAGTTCCTGCCGGCCTATCTCGGCACGGTCCACCCTTCGCACCGCGCGCCCTCGCGCTCGTCGCTGACGGTCACGGGGCTCTCCGTCGCGGCCCTGCTCCTGGTGATCGCGCTCGGACTCGACCCGATCGTCGAGGTCTACACGTGGTTCTCCGGCGCCGCCACGCTCGGCATCATCACCCTGATGGCGCTCACCTCGGTGGCCGTCATCGCCTTCCACCGACGCTTCCACCCCGAGACGCCGGTCTGGAACTCGGTCGTGGCGCCTGTCATCGCGCTGATCGGTCTGGGCTTCGCTATCTATATGATCGTCGCCAACTTCGACCTCCTCGTCGGCACGAGGGCGGCGGCCATCGTCATCCTCGTCGTGCTCGTCGCCTCGTTCGCGATCGGCGCGGTGGTCACGGCCATCACCCGGGCGAGGCGGCCCGGGCGGTACGCAGAACTCCTCGAGGACTGACCCGTGAGCAGCAAGAGCATCCCGACCCCACCGCTCGCCGCGACCGCGGCAGGGCACCACCTCGACGTACGAAATGTCCACAGGACGGAGACCGACATGGACACCATGCCGAACATCGACAGGGACGGAGCGATCGGCGACGTCGACATCGCCCCGCCCGCCCCGGCAGCCCGCGCCCCCCGGTACGGAGCTCTCACGGTCGCGGAGCTGATGGAGCAGATCGACGCCGGTCTCGTCGAGGGAGTGCTCCTCATCACCCCCGACAACACCGGTCGCTGCCTCGCCGAGCGGGTCGCCGCGGACGGATTCATCGAGAATCTCGGGCGCACGACCGCCTACAAGGTCCCGCTCATGCTGTGGGGGCTCGACATCGAGCAGGACGTGCGCCCCGGACTCGATCACATCGGGGGTATGGGTGACGGCGTGCCCGATGTGTACCTCTCTCCCGACCTGGGCACGCTGCGGCGCGTGCCGTGGGTGCCGATGCCCGTCGTGATCTGCGACCCCGTGGACGAGAACGGCGTCCCGCTCGCTTTCGCTCCGCGCCAGATCCTCAAAGATCAGCTGACCCGGCTCGAAGCGCTCGGGGTCACTCTGCAGGCCGCGACGGAGGTCGAGTTCTACCTCTTCGACGAGAGCTACGAATCCGCCTGGCACGACGACTACCGCACGCTCACTCCCTCGACCCGGTATCACGCCGCCTACGACGCCTTCGCGGGCATCAAGTCGGAGGGCTTCATCGCGCAGGTCATCCGGCAGATGGACCAGGCGGGCGTGGAGATCGAGGGTTACGCGGGCGAGTACGGTCTCGGCCAGCACGAGATCAACCTCAAGCACACGACCTGCCTCGACATGGCCGACCGTCACTTCCTGTACAAGTGGGGCGTCAAGACCATCGCGGCGCGTATGGACAAGTCTGTCACGTTCATGGCGAAGTGGAACATCGACAGCGACGGAAACTCGTGCCACGTGCATGTGAGCCTCTGGGACCAAGACGGTGTCACGCCGTTGGGTGCCGACGCTCGATTCGACGGCTTCGTCGGCGGGCTGGCCGCGCGCGCCGAGGCGGCGACGCTCATGTACGCGCCGCTGGTCAACTCCTACCGGCGCTTCCGCCCGCACTCGTTCGCGCCCACCGCGATCGCCGTCGGTGACAACAACCGCACCTGCTCGCTGCGTGTCGTCGGCAGCGGCGACGTCCGTCGCATCGAGAACCGCATCCCGGGGGCGGATGTGAACCCCTATGTGGCGCTCGGCGCCATCGCGCTGTCGGGTGCCGATGGCATCGAAGCCTCGCTCACGATGCCCCCGATGGAACTCGGCGACGTGTATTCCCGCGACGACGTCCCGCAGATCCCCGGATCGCTCCACGCCGCCCTCGACCTCTTCGAGCGCAGCGACGAGCTGCGCGCCGCACTCGGCGAGGCCGTGCACGGGCACCTGCTGGCGCTCGGGCGCGAGGAGGAGAAGGCGTTCCTGAACGAGACGGTCACCGACTGGGAGAAGCGGCGACTGTTCGAGCGGGGCTGACGTGGCGGTCCGCGTCGGCCACAGCGAAGCGCTCGGCCACGCGGTGCGACGGGAGGAGTGGGCGGCGCAGGGCGAGTCCACGTACGTCCGCGCGCTCGAGGCCCTCTCGGAGGGGAGCGACGCGGATGCGGTGGCTCTGGCCGAATTGACCGTGCAGGAGGCGCAGGAGGCCTTCGACCTGTATCGGCTGTGGCTCGTCCAGTTGCCCGCGCTCCTGGCCGATCTCGGCATTGCGGAGGCGGAGCTGGCCCCGGCCCGCTCCGAGGCCGATCGCGCCGGGGCGAGCCTCGTCGCGGGCTGGGACGACTATCGTTCACAGCTCGCGCGCTTCGGCGCGGAGGTGGGGCGACGCCGCCCAGCCGATGCCCGCCGCGCGCTGGAGTCGGCGCGCGCGACGTGGGAATCGGTCCACGATCCGGCGACCGACGCGCTGTGCGGCCTCTTGGCCGTCGCCGTCGGAGCTGTCGGCGAGGAGTGCGTGGGGCCGCTGTGGGATCGGATGCTCGCCCACTACTACGCTGCGCTGCCCGAGAAGTACGCGCCGGAGTCACGACCGTGGCCGCAGTCGCTCGAGCGTCTCGTGCTCGACATCTTCGAGGCCACCCGCGGCCACCTCGCCGGTCCGCGTCGCGACGGCGCCTTCGAGGTCTGGGAGGAGGCGGATCGGTGGGTGGTCCGCTTCGCGCCGTGCGGGTCGGGCGGCCGCACGTACGACCGGTCCGGTGCCGCCGCATCCGCCCGGAGCTTCACAGCCGGCGAATACGACTGGGCGTGGCGGACGGCGGGCGTCTGCCACTACTGCGTGCACTGCTGCCAGCTGCAGCAGCGCGCCCCGATCGAGCGGCTGGGCTTCCCGCTGCGAGTGATCGAGCCGCCCGTACAGGCGGGCCACGACCGACCCTCGCGCTCCACGTGCACCTGGTCGCTCTACAAGGACCCCGCCCTGCTTCCGGATGAGGCGTTCACGGCGGTCGGCGCGGAGGTCCCGGCGTGGCTCATCGAGCAGCGCCGGGGGTGACCGCGGCGTCGGCGGCACGGTCTGCGCGGCAGGCGTCGACGAACCCGGCGAGCAGGCGCCGGGCGTTCTCGTCGGTCGGCCACAGCATCTCGGGGTGCCACTGCACCGCGACCAAGGGGTGAGCGGGCGACTCGATGCCCTCGATGAGCCCGTCCTCCGCGACGGCGGAGGCCACCAGCCCGGCGCCGAGTGCGCGGATCCCCTGATGGTGCTCGCTGTTGACCGCGATGCGTCCGCTGCGCCCCCCGAGCCACTGCGACAGCCGCGACGCGGGCGCCACGTCCACGGTGTGAAGCGGTGCGCTCAGCGCCTCCTCGTGGAGTTCGTGGGTCGACGAGACGTCGCGATCGCGCTTCAGGTCCATGTAGAGCGATCCGCCGAAGGCGACGTTGACGAGCTGCAGACCGCGGCAGATCGCCAGGACGGGGAGCCCGGCGTCGAGGGCGGCCTGCAGCGCGGCCCGCTCGTTGTCGTCGCGAGTGCGATCGATGTCGCGGAGGGCGGGGTCGTCCGTCCGGCCGCCGTACAGGGCCGGGTCGACGTCGGCGCCACCACTGATGACGAGGCCGTCCAGGCGCTGGGTCACCGTCGCGAGATCACCCTGCGGCCGGTGGCAGTCGAGGGTGAGCGTGGCAGCACCGGCCTCCGCGAATCCGCGCAGCATGTCCTGCCACAGCGAGAACCGCACCCGTTCGAGATCCCTCGACGAGAACGTGATTCCGATGACAGGGCGAGGGGAGTGGGACACGGTGCTTCCTCGATAATTGGTAGATTGAATGGTCCTTATGTGGTTATCATTGCCGGTATGACCGCTCTCGTCAATCACCAGCTGCGCCTGGCCCGCCGGCCCTCATGGACCGCGACCCTCGAGGACTTCACGGTGGTGCAGGAGACCGTCCCCGAGCCCGGTGCCGGCCAGATCGTGGTGCGCGTCGACTGGCTCGCCTTCGATCCCGCGATGCGCGGGTGGATGAACGACGGCCCCTCCTACGCGCCGCCGGTGCCCGTCGGCGAGGTGATGCGCGGGCACGGCGTGGGCGAGGTCGTCCGCAGCACCGTCGCCGATTTCCCGGTCGGCGCGACCGTGGCCGGCAACTTCGGGTGGCAGACGTACGTCGTCGCGGAGCCGACGCTCGAGTCGGTGCCGCTCCTCGAGCACATCCACTCGGCGGGGGTCGGGACCCCTCGGGCGCAGCGCGTGCCCGAGGGCGTGCCCGCCACGGCGGTGCTCGGCGTGCTCGGCACCACGGGTCTGACGGCGTACTTCGGAATGATCGAGATCGCCCGTCCGCGGCCCGGCGACGTCGTCCTCATCTCCGGCGCGGCCGGCGCGACCGGCTCGGTGGCCGGGCAGCTCGCGCGTCTCGCGGGTGCCCGCACGATCGGGATCGCCGGCGGCGCCGAGAAGGTGCGATGGCTGCGGGAGGTCGCCGGGTTGAACGAGGTCGTCGACTACAAGTCCGAAGACGTGCGAAGCCGCGTGGCGGAGCTCGCCCCGCGCGGCGTCGACGTGTTCTACGACAACGTGGGCGGACGGGTCCTCGAAGCAGGGATCGCGAACATCGCCCAGCGCGGCACCGTCGTCATGTGCGGGGGGATCTCGAGCGGCTACTCCGACGAGGCGACCGCGTACGGGCCCACCAACCTCTCCACCATCACGGTGCGCAGCGCGCGGATCGAGGGCTTCATCTTCACCGACTTCGCGGACCGCTTCGCCGAGGGCGCAGATCGCTTGGCGCGGTGGGTGCGCGACGGCAGCCTGCGGTGGGCGGAGGACGTGCAGGAGGGCGGCATCGAGGCCACCGTGAGCACCATGAACCGGCTCTTCGACGGCAAGAATCTCGGCAAGCAGCTGCTGCGCGTCAGCCACGGCTGACGGCGTAGGTCCGCCGCATCCGAGAGACGGTCCTCAGCCGCCGAGGACGACGTTCAGCGGCGCCTCGCCGGCCCGCATCCGCTCGATCTGCGTGCGCACGAGCCGCGCGATCCGCGGCCGCATGGCGCTGGATGCGCCGCCGACGTGGGGGGCGATGAGCACGCCGTCCAGCGACCACAGCGGGTGGTCGTCGGGCAGAGGCTCGGGGTCGGTCACGTCCAGGGCCGCACGCAGGCGGCCGCGGGCGACGTGGTCGACGAGCGCATCGGTGTCGATGAGCGTCCCGCGGCCGACGTTCACGACGAGCGCGCCGTCGGGGAGGGCGCTGAGCGCGGTGTCGTCGAGGAGATGCTGTGTCGCTTGCCCACCGGGGAGGGAGGCGATGAGCACGTCGGTCGCCGCCAGGACGCTGTGCAGATCGTCGAGCGCGGAGACCGCCACACCGTCTTCGACCCGTGAGTGACGGGCGATCGCGCGCAGCTGAACCTCGAAGCCCGCCAGTCGCGTCGCGATCGCCTTTCCGACGCCGCCGAAGCCCAGGAGCGTCACCCGCCCGTCGGCGAGGCTGTCGGCGAACAGCGGCGCCCATCGGGCCCGTGCCTGGTTGCGCACGAACGTCGGGATACCGCGCTGCGCGGCGAGCGTGAGAGCCACCGCCAGCTCGGCGGTCGAGGTCTCGTGCACCGAGGAGGCGTTGGCGAAGGTCCGGTCGGGGGGAAGGACGTCCTCCACCCCGTCGTAGCCGATCGACTGACTCTGGATCAGGCCCACCTCGATGCCGTCGAGCCGCTTGAGCACGGCCGTGAGCCCCATGTACGGCGGAACGACGAGATCGAAGCGCTGTCGCGGCGCCGGCGATTTCAGATCCCACACGACGAGGTCGACGCCGTCCGGAAGCGGTGCCAGATCGGCGGCGAGCTGCTCGCTCGGAACGGAGACGACCAGGGATGCGGGGGGCATGCCTCCACGCTATCCCTCCGGCGCGCGCATGCCGCTACGCTCGGGGCATCGACAGGGAGGCGAGGATGGTTCCCGAGATCAACTACTGGGCGGTTCTGCTGGCGACCGCGTCGAGCATGGTGGTGGGGTCGATCTGGTATACCCCGCGCGTGTTCGGCAACCGCTGGATGCGGCTGGCGAAGGTCGATCCGACCGGGTCGGCGGCCAACGCGGTGGGGCCGATCCTCGTCACGGTGCTGGTGAGCTTCGTGACCGCCTGGGTGCTGGCGGGCGCGACGGCGATCGCGTGGCACTTCTACGACGGCGGCTTCTTCTGGAACGCGATCATCACGGCGGTCGTGCTGTGGGCCGGCTTCACCGCCGCGCGCTTCATCACGCACGATGCCTTCGAGGGGCGCCCCTCATCGCTCACGGTCCTCAACATCGCGCATGAGCTCGTCACCGTCCTCGTGATGGCGGTGCTGATCGGGGTGTGGCCGCCGGCCGGCACGGTGTGAGCCCTCTCGGTGCGAGCGCTAGGCCGATGTGCGGCCGTCGACTCCGGGCATCGTGAAGTCGGCGAAGTCGAATCCCGGCGAGACGACGCAGGTCGCGAGCGCGTCGGCGTGGGCGGGGAGGGTTCGCTGCCACACGCCGGGCGGCACGGTCCCCTGCGGCTCGAGGCCGTCGCCGGCATCGCCCAGCGTGACGACGTTGCCGGCGATCGGCTCATCGCCCGATCCGCCGAGCTGCAGGGCGATCGGGCCCCCGCCGTTCCAGATCCACGCCTCATCCGAGGACACGCGGTGCCACCCCGAGGCCTCGCCCGCGGGCAGGAGGAAGACGATCATCGTGGCCGCGGGACGCGCGCCGCCCTCGGTGTCGACGACGGAGGGCGAGGTCCACGTGCGGCGGTACCAGCCGCCCTCCGGATGCGGCTCCAGCCCCAGGGCGAGTGCCAGTGGGGGCCGCGGGACGCGCTCGATCAGGCGCCCGTCCACGGTGCGCCGTTCGGCGAGGTCGCCGGTCATGGGCTCAGGCAGCGGCGCCGACGACGGCGGAGATCGCCGAGGAGAAGAACCCGAGCCCGTCCACGCCTGAGCGCATCGCCGCGGGGGTCCCCGGGCCGAAACCGGGTTCGACCGCGTGCTCCGGATGCGGCATCAGCCCGACCACGTTGCCGCGCTCGTTCGTCAGTCCGGCGATGTCGTCGAGCGATCCGTTCGGGTTGACTCCGAGATAGCGGAAGGCGACGAGACCTTCTCCCTCAACCCGCCGCAGCGTCTCGTCATCGGCGATATAGCCGCCGTCGGCGTTCTTCAGGGGGATCACGATCTCGTCGCCCTCGGCGAAGTCGCTGGTCCAGGCGGTCGAGGCGTTCTCGACGCGCAGGCGCTGGTCGCGGCGGATGAACTGCTGGGAGGCGTTGCGGATGAGCCCGCCCGGCAGGAGGTGCGCCTCGACGAGCATCTGGAAGCCGTTGCAGATCCCGAGAACGGGCATGCCCTTGGCGGCGGCATCCTTCACCTCGGCCATGATGGGCGCGAGGGCGGCGATCGCGCCCGCGCGCAGGTAATCGCCGTAGCTGAAGCCGCCGGGGAGCACCAGGGCGTCCACGCCCTTCAGGTCGTGCTCGCCGTGCCACAGCGCGACCGGCTCGGCACCGGCGATCGCAATGGCACGCTGCGCGTCGCGGTCGTCGAGCGAGCCGGGGAAGGTGATGACCCCGATGCGCGCGGTCACTCGACCACCTCGATGCCGACCACGTCCTCGATGACCGCGTTGGAGAGCACCTCGTCGGCGATCGTGCGGACCTGCGCGAGCACGGCCTCGTCGACCTCCCCCTCCACCGTGAGCTCGAAGCGCTTGCCGATGCGGACGGATCCGAAGGTATCGACGCCCATGCGGGAGAGGGCTCCGGAGACGGCCTTGCCCTGAGGGTCCAGCAACTCGGCCTTGGGCATGACGTCGACGACGATGGTGGGCATTCGAGCTCCAGGTGTCGCGGGAGGCGGGCACTTCCATCCTACGGCGCCTGCCGCGGACAACATTCCGGACGAATCCGCCCGGCCCCTGCGGGGGGGGGGCGGGGGCGTGGACCGGCCTCTGGGCCCGATCTCGCCGGAATGTTGCCCGATGTGCCGGCGCGATGACGGCGGCGGCGCCACCATGGGAGCGCTCCCTTGACACCGTGGGAGCGATCCCATACTCTCGGTGTCGATCCGGTGAGAGCGCTCCCACTGCCTTCACAGCCGGAACCACCCACACCACAAAGGAGTGACCTGTGTCATCACGCGCCCTGCGTCGCGCCGCCCTCGTGGCGGCCGCGGCCTCGACCACAGCTCTCGTTCTCGCCGGATGCTCCGGCGGCGGCGGAGACGCCGCCGGTTCGGACGAGGACATCACCCTCAGCATCACGACCTTCGGCACGTTCGGCTACGACGACCTCTACGCCGAGTACGAGGAGGAGCACCCGAACATCACGATCGACGCCACGAACATCGATACGGGTGGCAACGCCCGCACCGACGCGTTCACCAAGATCGCCGCGGGGTCGGGCCTGTCCGACATCGTCGCGATCGAGGAGGGCTGGCTCGGCGCGATCATGGAGGTCTCCGACCAGTTCGCCGATCTCCGCGACTACGGCATCGAAGACCGCAAGGGCGACTGGGTCGACTGGAAGTACGGGCAGGCGACCGACCCGGAGGGGCGTGTCATCGGCTACGGCACCGACATCGGCCCGCAGGGCATCTGCTACAACGCTCCCGCCTTCGCGGCGGCGGGTCTGCCGACCGATCGCATCGAGGTGGCAGCGCTCCTCGACGGCGACTGGGAGAACTACTTCGAAATCGGCCGGCAGTACCAGGCGGCCACCGGCAAGGCCTGGTACGACCACTCTGGCTTCGTCTGGAACGCGATGGTCAACCAGCTCCCCGAGGGCTACTACACCGCCGACGGCGAGCTGAACGTCGAGGGCAACGCCGAGCTGCAGGAGCGCTTCGAACTGCTCGGCGCCGCGACCGAGGACGGCCTGTCGGCCGCCGAGTCGGCGTGGGACTGGAACGGCGGCAAGTCGTTCGTCGACGGCACCTTCGCGACGTTCGTCTGCCCGGGCTGGATGCTGGGCGTCGTCGAGGGCCAGGTCGAAGCGGGCGGCGGCGACGCGTCGACCGGCTGGGACTTCGCCGATGTCTTCCCCGGCGGAGCGGCGAACTGGGGCGGCGCGTTCCTCGCCGTCAGCGAGACCTCGAAGCACAAGGAGGCCGCCGCAGAGCTCGCCGACTGGCTGACGCAGCCCGAGCAGCAGGTCAAGCAGTCGGCTGCCGCGGGGAACTTCCCCAGCACCCTCGAGGCGCAGGAGACCCTGGCCGCCGAGGCGACGCCGAACGAATTCTTCAACGGTGCTCCCACCGGCCAGATCCTCGCCCAGCGTGCGCAGGGCGTCGTCGCGCAGTTCAAGGGTCCGCAGGACTCCGTGATCCAGGAGAACGTGTTCGGACCGGCCCTGTCTGCTCTTGATCGTGGGGAGACGGACACGCAGGGCGCGTGGTCGCAGGCGCAGGAGCTTCTGAAGGAGCTCGTCGACTGACGAATCGTCACGAATGCGGGGTCTCCGGACTCGTCCGGGGGCCCCGCATCCGCTTGCGAGAGGACTCCTCTATGACCGCCACCGCGATCCGCCCCGAACCGCCGGCCCGGCTCGACGCCCCGGCATCCGCCCCGTCCCGGCCGCCGCGCCGGCGCCTCCCCCTTCGGCAGCGCCTCTCCCGCGCAGACCAGAAGAGCTCGCCCTACCTCTATATCGCCCCGTTCTTCCTGCTCTTCGGCCTGGTGGGCCTGTTCCCCCTCGTCTACACGCTCAACGTGTCGCTGTACGACTGGGACCTGCTCAAGGGGCAGGGCGAGTTCGTCGGCTGGGGGAACTTCGTCGAGATCCTCGGCGACCGCATGTTCTGGAACTCGGTCTTCAACACCGTCAGCATCTTCCTGCTGTCCGCCATCCCGCAGCTCTCCATCGCGCTGATCGTCGCCTACCTGCTGGACAGGGGGCTTCGTGCGCCCACCTTCTGGCGGATGAGCGTCCTGCTGCCCTTCGTGGTGACCCCCGTCGCGACCGCCCTCATCTTCTCCAGCATCTTCAGCGAAGCGGATGGCCTCGCCAACAACCTGCTCAACCTCGTCGGCATCGCCGATCTGCCCTGGAAGCACGACACGTTCCTCAGCCACCTCGCGATCGCGATTATGGTGAACTTCCGCTGGACCGGGTACAACGCGCTCATCCTCCTCGCCGCGATGCAGGCCGTGCCCCGAGACCTCTACGAGTCGGCGGCGATCGACGGCGCGGGAGCGGTGCGGCGGTTCTTCTCGATAACGATCCCCACCATCCGGCCGACGCTGATCTTCGTCGTGATCACCGCGACGATCGGCGGACTGCAGATCTTCGCCGAACCACGACTGTTCGACGTCTCAACCGCCGGCGGCATCGGCGGCAGCGACCGGCAGTTCCAGACGACCGTCCTCTTCCTGTGGGAGCTGGCGTTCTTCCGACGGAACCTCGGCGAGGCATCCGCCGTCGCCTGGTTGCTGTTCCTTCTCATCGTGGCGTTCGGCGTCGTCAACTTCCTCGTCGCCCGCCGCATCGCCACCGGCGAGGCCCGCCCCTCGCGCCGCGCCCGCCGGGCCGCGCGCGCCGCTGCGAACGGAGAGCGCGCATGAGCGTCACCATTCCCGAGCCGCTTCCACCGGTGCAGGTCGACGCGATCGAGCCCGATGCGCCCCGTCGGCGCTGGCGCCCGGGACGCACTCCGCGGGAGGCGGGGCCCGCCGGCATCGGGAGCCGCCCCGGGTTCCTCACCTACGGCCTCCTCGCCGCCTTCATCCTCGGCAGTGCGTACCCGCTGTGGTGGTCGTTCGTCGTCGGATCCGGAACGAATGCCACCCGCGGCGAGACGCTGCCGCTCCTTCCCGGCGGCAACTTCTTCGCCAACGCCGCCAAGGTGCTCGATGCGATCCCCTTCTGGCTCGCCCTGGGCAACTCGGTGCTGGTCTCGGCGATCATCACCCTGTCGGTCGTGTCGTTCTCGACGATCGCCGGGTACGCGTTCGCCAAGCTCCGCTTCCGTGGGCGGGACGGCTTGATGATCTTCGTCATCGCCACCATGGCGATCCCGACGCAGCTGGGCATCATCCCGCTCTTCATGGTGATGCGCGAGCTCGGCTGGACCGGCACCATCGGCGCCGTCATCGTCCCCACGCTCGTCACGGCCTTCGGCGTGTTCTTCATGCGGCAGTACCTCGTCGACGTCATCCCCGACGAGCTCATCGAGGCGGCGCGCATGGACGGGGCGAGCTCGTTCCGTACCTTCCTCACCGTCGGCGTGCCGGCCGCCCGACCGGCGATGGCGATCCTGGGCCTGTTCACCTTCATGACCGCGTGGACCGACTACCTGTGGCCGCTCATCGTGCTGAGCCCGTCGAACCCGACGCTGCAGACGGCCCTCAGCCAGCTGCAGTCGGGGTTCTACATCGACTACTCCATCGTCCTCACCGGTGCCGTGATGGCCACGATCCCGCTGCTCGTCCTCTTCGCGATCGCGGGGAAGCAGCTGATCAGTGGCATCATGGCCGGGGCCGTGAAGGGCTGAAACGTGACCCTGTCCCTCCGAGAGGATGCTGCCGCAATGACCACCCCCGCACTGCACGAACGCACCGGTTCGCGCGCCTTCCCCGCGGACTTCCAGTTCGGGGCGGCCACGGCCGCCTACCAGATCGAGGGCGCCGCCTTCGAGGACGGTCGGCGCGCGTCGATCTGGGACGCGTTCAGCCGGGTGCCCGGCGCGGTCCTCGGCGGCGACAACGGCGACGTGGCGTGCGACCACTATCACCGTTACCCCGAAGACGTCGCGATCCTCAAGCAGCTCGGCGTCCAGACCTACCGCTTCTCGACGTCGTGGTCCCGCATCCGCCCCGACGGCGGCCCGATCAACCAGGCCGGGCTCGACTTCTACCGGCGGCTCGTCGACGAGCTCCTCGGTGCCGGCATCCGCCCCTGGCTGACGCTGTACCACTGGGATCTGCCGCAGGCGCTGGAGGAGCGCGGCGGATGGACGGCGCGCGAGACGAGCGAGCTCTTCACCGAGTACGCGCTCGACGTGCACGACGCTCTGGGCGACCGCGTGCAGGACTGGGCCACGCTCAACGAGCCCTGGTGCTCGTCTTTCCTCAGCTACACCGCCGGCATCCACGCCCCGGGGCACTTCTCGATCGCCGAGGGCATGCTCGCCTCCCACCACCTGCTGCTCGGGCACGGGCAGACGGTCCGGGAACTCCGCGAGCGGGACGCGTCGCTGAACCTCGGCATCACGCTGAACCTCACCGTCGCCGACCCGGTGGACCCGGCGGATGCCGCCGACGTCGACGCCGCTCGCCGCATCGACGGGCAGTTCAACCGGTGGTTCCTGAATCCGGTCTTCCGCGCGGCGTACCCCGCCGACGTCGTCGACGACATCCGTCGTGTCGACCCGGCGGCCGTCGACCGCTTCGAGGAGGCGGTGCTCCCCGGCGACCTCGAGACGATCGCGACGCCGTTCAACACTCTCGGCGTGAACTACTACCATGGCGAGTACGTGGGCGGACGCCCGCCGGCCGACGCGCCCGGCGGCGGCGACGCGCCGACCGAGCGGCGCACGCGCTCGCCGTTCCCGTCGTCCGAGGGCATCTACTGGCACGACCGTGGGCTGGCGCGCACCTCGATGAACTGGGAGGTGCAGCCCGAGGGGCTGACCCGCCTTCTGACGCGCGTGCACGACGAGTACACCGCTGCGCGCGGAGTGGCGCTCATGGTCACCGAGAACGGCGCCGCGTACGACGACGAGCTCGTCGTGGTCGACGGGGAAGAACGGGTGCCGGATGCGGAGCGCGCAGCGTTCGTCGACCTGCACCTCGGGGCGATCCTCGACGCCGTCGAAGCGGGCGCCGATGTGCGCGGCTACTTCTACTGGTCGCTGCTGGACAACTTCGAGTGGGCGTGGGGCTACGACAAGCGCTTCGGCATCGTGCGCGTGGACTACGACACGCAGAAGCGCACGGTGAAGGACTCCGGGCGGCGGTACAGTCGCATCATCGCCGAGCGCGCGCTGGACATCTCCCCGAATCTCTGACGACCCCGCTCGGCGAGGAGGCGGGAATGAGCATCAGCACGCCGCGGAACGCGGTGACGATCGAGGAGGTCGCCGCACGTGCGGGGGTCTCGCGCTCGACCGTCTCCCGTGTCGTCAACGGGTCGACCGCCGTGTCGCCGGAGGCGCTGGAGGCGGTCCGCGACGCGATCGCCGCGCTGAACTACGTGCCCAACCGCGCTGCGCGGGCGCTCGCGCGCCGGCAGACGCACGCCATCGCCTTCGTCATCCCCGAAGACACCGACCGGTTCTTCGGCGACCCCTTCTTCGCCTCGATCGTGGCGGGGGTGCACGAACGCATCGCGCAGTCGGACTACGTGCTGAACCTCATCATCGCCAGCGACGATCCGCACGACAAGGCGACGACGTACCTGCGCAGCGGCAGCGTCGACGGGGTGATCATCGCGTCGCACCACACCAGCGACACCTTCGTCGATCGCATCGCCGCTGACCTTCCCGTCGTCTTCGGCGGGCGCCCTGGACGCATCACGCCGACGGACTATTACGTCGACATCGACAACGTCGGCGGGGGCCGGGAAGCCGCGCGCTACCTGGCGGCGCGCGGGCATCGCCGCGTCGCGGCCATCTCGGGGCCGCAGACAATGACCTCCGCCACCGACCGCCTGGCCGGGTTCCGCGAGGCCGGCGCCCAGGCGGGGCTGGAGATCGTCGCGGTCGAGGACGGCGACTTCTCCGAGGAGGGGGCGGCAGCGGCGATGGCGCGCATCCTCGCGCGCGGCGACGAGCTCGACGCGCTCTTCGTCGAGAGCGACCTCATGGCGCGCGGCGTCCTCGAGACGCTGCGGGAGGCGGGGGTCTCGGTTCCGGATGACATCGCGCTCATCGGGTTCGACGACTCCCCGGTGGCCACGGCCGTCGCCCCCGAGCTGACCACCATCCGCCAGCCCTCCAAGGCGCAGGGCGCCGGCATGGCCGACGTGCTGCTGGCGCTTCTGGCCGGCCGCGAGGCGCCGCACGCGACCATCCTTCCCACAGAGCTCGTGATCCGCGACTCCGCGTGACGCGCCCCCCCGTCACCGGGGGAGGGTGTTTCGCGGAGGGAGTGTCGGATGGGGCCTTTCGGCCCTCCGCTCGTGAGATGCACTCCGCTCGTGACGGCGCCCGAACGCGAGCGCGCGAACGCGCCCGCCCCGATTCAGAGAGGGTCGCCCCCCAGCGGACCCACGGCGGGGATGGGGCCGCCGTCATCCGCTCCGGTCTTGCGTGCGCGGGCGATGAGGTTGCCGAGGTGGTAGATCACGAGGGCCGCGGCGGCGCCCAGCACGATCGCGCCGAGCTGGAAGTCGCCCCACGCCACCGTGAAGCCGGCGATCGCCATGACCAGCGACACCGCCGCGGTGTACTGGTTCACCGGGCGTGAGAAGTCGACACGGTTGTCGACCCAGATCTTGATGCCGATGATGCCGATGAGCCCGTACAGGGCCGTCGTCACTCCGCCGAGCACGCCCGGCGGGATCGTGTTGAACACGGCCCCGATCTTGGGCGAGAGGCTGAGCAGGATGGCCGCGGCACCGGCGACCCAGTACGCGGCGGTGGAGTACACGCGCGTCGCGGCCATGACGCCGATGTTCTCTCCGTAGGTCGTGGTGCCCGATCCGCCGAACAGGCCCGCGAGGGTCGTCGCCGCCCCGTCGGCGATGAGCGCGCGACCGGTGGAGCGGTTGACGGATGCATCCGTCATGGTCGCCACGCCGCGGACGTGTCCGACGTTCTCGGCGATGAGCACCAGCACCACCGGGAGGAACATCGCGATCGCGCTCCACGTGCCGGGTGAGGCGAAGTCGGCCACGTGGAACTCCGGGAGTCCGATCCACGCGGCATCCGCGACCGGGGTGAAGTCGATCGAGTCGGTGCCGGTCAGCTGCAGCACGACGGCGGCGAGGTAGCCGACGACGACGCCCAGAACGATCGAGATCCGGCCGAGGAACCCGCGGAACAGCACGCTGAAGAGCACCACGGCCGCCAGCGTGATCGTGCCGATGAGCGGCTGCACCTGGAAGCTCGTCCACGCCACCGGCGCGAGGTTGAAGCCGATCAGCGCGACGATGGCGCCGGCGACGACCGGCGGCATGAGCCTGTCGATCCACCCGGTGCCGGCGAACTGCGCGACGAAGCCGACGGCGGCCAGCAGGATGCCGACGGCCACGATCCCGGCGAGGGCCGATCCCATGCCCGCGGATGCAGTGGCGGCGGTGACCGGCGCGATGAAGGCGAACGACGAGCCGAGGTAGCTGGGAAGGCGGTTGCGCGTCACCAGGAGGAACAGCAGCGTCCCGACCCCCGAGAACAGCAGCGTCGTCGAGACCGGGAAGCCGGTGAGGATCGGCACGAGGAACGTGGCGCCGAACATCGCGATCACGTGCTGCACGCCGACGGCGATCGTCGCGGGCCAGTTCAGCCGCTCATCGGGCCGGACGACCGCCCCGGGTTCGACGGTGCGGCCGTCTCCGTGCAGCTTCCAGATCGGCATGGGTCCTCCTCGGTGGCGCCGGTGGTTGCGGAGCGCCTCCGACACTGTAGCGATCGCGTGTCGCGGCTGCGTCGCACACACTATTCCGGAGCATCCGCGCGTCTCCGGCCGCCGGGCCGGCGGACGACGTCGGCAGCGCCGATCGATCCGGAATGTTGTGCGCGACGTCGCGGTTCAGCCGCCGGTGAGGCGCTGCAGGAGCTCGGCGTAGCGTGCGCGCGTGCGGGCGACGATGTCGTCGGGAAGAGCGGGCGGCTCGCCCTTCCTGTCCCAGGATGCGGCAAGCCAATCGCGCACGATCTGCTTGTCGAAGCTCGCCATGCGCTCGGCCGGGGTCGCGCCGGTGCGCCATGCCTCGGCATCCCAGTACCGCGACGAGTCGGGCGTGAGCACCTCGTCGGCGAGCACGAGGGTGCCGCGGGCATCGCGGCCGAACTCGAACTTCGTATCGGCGAGGATCAGGCCGCGCTTCTCGGCGGTCGCCGCGGCGCGACGGTAGATCTCCAGCGACAGCTCGCGCAGTTCGGCGGCCGTCTCGGCCCCGACGATCTCCACGGTGCGCTCATAGGAAATGTTCTCGTCGTGCTCGCCCAACGGCGCTTTGAACGCGGGCGTGAAAAGCGGCTCCGGAAGCTTGTCGCCGTTTCGAAGGCCGGCCGGCAGGGCGATTCCGCACACCGTGCCGTCGGCCTGGTACTCCGCCCACCCCGAGCCGGTCAGATATCCGCGCACGACGCACTCGATGGGTTCCATGTCGAGGGAGGCGACGAGCATGGCGCGTCCCATCACCTCTTCGGGAATGAGCTCGAGAGCGGCGTCGCCGACGAGGACGTGGTCGGGGATGAGGTGGTTCGGGATGCGGCGCCCGCCGTCGCCGCCGGCGAGCCGGTCGAACCACCACAGGCTGAGAGCCGTGAGGAGGGCGCCTTTGTCGGGGATCCCGGGGGAGAGGACGGAGTCGAAAGCGCTGACACGGTCGCTGGCGACCACCAGCATGCGCGTCGGGCGGGTGCCCTCGGACGTGCCGACCGGGACGAACAGGTCGCGCACCTTTCCGGAGTACACATGGGTCCAGCCGGAAAGTCGGGGGGTGTCGATCACCCGCCCCATTATCCGGGCAGCGCGTCCCTCGCACCGTATCCCGCGACGATTGCACCACCCGTGGTGCCGGAGTGGCCCCGAGTCGCCCGGGAGGCGCCGATCGATCGGGCGCCGAGTGCCCGTCGCGCACGCGCCGATGCGTGTATAGTCCATCTGGACTAATCGATATGGAGTGACCATGGCTGCGGATGCTGTGCCCCTCACGCCGCTCGGCGTGATGGTGCTCGGGCTGCTGCGAGAAGGTGACATGCACCCGTACGAGATGCTGCGCCTGCTGCGTACGCGTCGCGACGATCGCCTCGTCCGCGTGCAGCAGGGCACGCTCTACCACACCGTCTCGCGGCTCGAGCGGGCGGGGCTGCTCGCCGAGGTGGGCGTGGACCGCGACGGAAAGCGCCCCGAGCGCACCACCTACACGCTCACCGACGCCGGCTTCGGTGCCGTCGCGACCTGGGTGCGGCACGAGCTGGCGGTCACCGACCGCGCGACGGAGTTCTCCGTGGCGCTCGCCGAGGCCCACAACCTCGACGCCCGCGAGGTGAGCGAGCTGCTCGATCGGCGCCGTGAACTGCTCGCCGGCGAGCTCGAGGGGCTCCGCGACACGCTCGCCGGAGCATCCGCTCGAAACGTGCCGGGCCAATACCTCGTCGAGGTCGACCGTGCCGCCGCGCTTCTCGCGACCGACCTCGCATGGACCGAAGCCCTTCTCACCCGCCTTCGCGACGGCACGCTGCCGTGGGGTGTTCCGTCTGCGAACCGAAAGGCCGTCTGACATGACCGCACCAGCGACGTCGCCGTCTCCGCACGCCGCCCGACCGTGGCCGGCGCTGTGGGCGCTCGTCATCGGGTTCTTCATGATCCTCGTCGACACGACGATCGTCTCCGTGGCGAACCCCGCCATCAAGGCTGCGCTCGACCCCGACACGAACAACCTCGACAACGTCGTGTGGGTGACCAGCGCGTACCTCCTCACCTATGCCGTGCCGCTCCTGGTCACGGGGCGCCTCGGCGACCGCTTCGGCCCGAAGAACATCTACCTCTCCGGCCTCGCCGTCTTCACCCTCGCCTCCCTCGCGTGCGGACTGTCCACCTCTCTCGGCATGCTGATCGCCGCCCGGGCGGTACAGGGCGTCGGCGCGGCCCTGATGACGCCCCAGACGATGGCCGTCATCACGCGGACCTTCCCCGCCGACCGGCGCGGTGCGGCGATGGGGCTCTGGGGGGCGACAGCCGGCGTCGCCACGCTCGTCGGCCCGCTCGCCGGGGGTCTCCTCGTAGACGGCCTCGGCTGGGAGTGGATCTTCTTCATCAACATCCCCGTCGGCATCATCGGGTTCGTGCTGGCATGGATGCTGGTGCCGTCGCTGGAGAAGCATCCTCACCGCTTCGACATCCCGGGTGTCCTCCTCAGCGGTCTCGGCCTCTTCCTCCTCGTCTTCGGGCTGCAGGAGGGCGAGCACTTCGATTGGGCCCCCTGGGTGTGGGCGATGGTCGTCGGTGGCGTCGGAGTGCTGGTGGCGTTCGTGTGGGGGCAGAGGCGGACCACGCGCGAGCCGCTGGTTCCGCTCGACCTCTTCCGCGAGCGCAACTTCTCGATCTCCAACCTCGCGATCGCGACGGTCGGGTTCACGATGACGACGATGGCGCTGCCGCTGATGTTCTTCATCCAGCTCGCGCGCGGACTGACACCGACCGAGTCCGCCCTGCTCCTGGTGCCGATGGCGCTGATCTCCGGCGTGCTCGCGCCGTTCGCCGGGAAGCTCCTCGATCGCACCGACCCCCGCCTCCTTCTCGTGCCGGGGCTGATCCTCACATCGGCGGCGCTGTTCTGGTACGCCGCGCTCATGACCGTCGACACCCCGATCTGGCAGTTCCTGCTGCCCTCCGCCCTCATGGGGATCGGAAGTGCGGGGATGTGGGGGCCGCTCGCGACGACCGCGACCCGGATGCTGCCGCCCCGCCAGGCAGGGGCGGGAGCCGGGATCTACAACACCACGCGCACGATCGGTTCGGTCATCGGCTCGGCGTCGGTGGCGGCGTTCATGCAGGCCCGCCTGGAGGCGAACCTGCCCGGAGCCGCAGACGCCCCGAGCGGTTTCGGCGGCGGTACGCTGCCGCCGGCGGTCGCCGAAGGGTTCTCGCAGGCCATGGCGCAGACCGTGCTGCTGCCTGCCTCGGTGCTGCTCCTCGGTGTGATCGCGGTGCTGTTCCTGCGCCGGCCGAAGACCCTGCCCGCCCCGTCGCCGGCGCCCGTCGCCTCGGCCGCGGCCGAGTAGCGAAGCCGTCGCCGGCAACGCCGGTGCCGCCGCGGCCCGCGCCGGTCGGGGGAGCGCGCCGCGCCGCGACGCGGCATCCGCCGCCGGTGTCAGTCCTCGACGACGCGGGCGGCGATGTCGGTGCGGTACTGACCGCCCTCGAGCTCGAGGAGCCCGATCGCCTCGTACGCCCGTGACCGCGCCTCACGGAAGGTCGTCCCGAGCGCAACGACGCTGAGCACGCGTCCGCCGGTCGCGAGAAACCCTGCTCCGTCGGGTGCGGTGGCCGCGTGGGCGATGTGCACCCCCTCGACAGCGGCCGCCTCATCCACTCCGCGGATGCGGCGGCCGGTCTGCGGCGCCTCGGGGTAGCCGTCGCTCGCGAGCACGACCGTCACGGCCGTGGCCTCGGCGAACGCGGGGCGCGGGCGCTCCTCGAGGTTGCCGGATGCGGCGGCCAGGAGCAGCTCCGACAGCGGGTCGACGAGCCGCGGCAGCACGACCTGCGTCTCGGGGTCGCCGAAGCGCGCGTTGAACTCGATGACCTTCACGCCGGCGTCGGTGAGGATGAGACCGGCGTAGAGCAGGCCGATGAACGGCGTTCCCTCCGCATCGAGCTGGCGGATGACGGGTTCGGCGATCTCGCGCGTGACCAGGTCGACGAACTCCGCCTCCCCGCCGAAGCGCTCGGCCAGCCACGGCAGCGGAGAATAGGCGCCCATGCCGCCGGTGTTGGGTCCGGCGTCGCCGTCTCGCAGGCGCTTGTAGTCCTGCGCGGGGCTGAGGGGGAGCACCGCGTCACCGTCGCTGAGGAAGAACAGCGACACCTCGGGGCCGTCGAGGAATTCCTCCACCAGCACCGGAGCATCCGGGAGGTACGACTCGGCGTGCGCGAGAGCGGCGGTGCGGTCGTCGGTGACGAGCACCCCCTTCCCCGCCGCGAGGCCGTCGGCCTTGACGACGTAGGGCGCACCGAGCTGGTCGAGGGCGGCAGCCACCTCGGCGGTGTTCTGCGCGCGGATGGCGCGGCCCGTCGGCACCGCCGCCGCGTCCATGATGCGCTTGGCGAAGGCCTTCGAGCCCTCCAGCTGCGCCGCGGCCCTGCCCGGACCGAACACGGGGATGCCGCGGGTGCGGAGGGCGTCGGCCACGCCGGCCACGAGCGGGGCCTCCGGCCCGACGATCACGAGGTCGATGTTCTCGGCGCCGGAGAACTCCGCGACGGCGACCGGATCGTTCGGATCGAGCGTGACCAGGTGCGCGTCCGAGGCGATGCCGGCATTGCCGGGGGCGGCGAAGATCGCGTGCTCGGCGTCCTCCGAGCGCAGGGCGAGGATGAGGGCGTGCTCGCGGGCACCGGAACCGAGGACGAGGATGCGCACCGCCTCAGCCTACCGAGCGCCTCGCCCCGCCCCCGGCCGTACCGCACTCCGTCTCGATCGTCGGAGCGGCTCCGGAACGGGCCGATCTGCCCTCCGCCGGACCGCTCGGACGGCGTACGGTACGGCGTAGCGTGGACGCATGCCCCGCAAGATCGAGACCGCCGACGGCCGCGCGGCGCTCGGCGCGATCTCGGCCGCCGATGCCGCCGGACGCGCGCCGGCGCGCACGGACCTCGCCACGGCCACGCGGTACCTCCTGCAGCTCCTCGCCGAGAAGGCCCCTGGGCACACCGTCGAGGTGCGGGTGCCGCCCTTCGGCGCGGTGCAGGTCGTCGAGGGCCCGCGCCATACGCGTGGTACACCGCCGAACGTGGTCGAGATGGACGGGGCGACCTGGATCGCCGTCGCGACCGGCGGGACCGCCTGGGCGGATGCGGCGGCTGCGGGCCGCATCGCGGCATCCGGAACCCGCTCGAACCTCACGGACCTGCTGCCGCTGCGACCCTGATCACCCCGCGCCGCGCGCGCCCGCCTCCGCCCGGCGTCGCACACGCCGGCGGGTGATCAGCCACACCGCGGCCGTGACGCCGACGAGGACCACGAACACGAGCAGCAGTGTCCAGGGGAGGGCGATCACGGTGTACGGGACGGCGACGGCGGCCAGAGTCTGCATGCCGATGCCGACGGCCTCCGGATGCACGACGACCTCGCCGGAGAGCCATCCCCAGGGGGCGATCGGTATCTCACGGTGCACGTCGACGGTCGAGCGCGGGATGACCTCCGGCAGCGCGAGCGGTCCCGGGGCGGCGGCGAAGGCTCCGAACGGCCCCGCAGCGGTCGATCCGTCGGTCGCTGTCGCGAGGGTGTTGCCGACGTTGGTCATGCGATAGTCGAGCACGAGCGTGCCCGGCTCGAACGGGTTCCACGAGGGCGCGTAGCCCGCTCGGACGTCGTGCACCTCGACCGCCGGTGCGAGTTCGCCCGCCACCCGGACTGTCACGCGCGTCCCGAGCCGACGGTCGACGTCGATCGACGCTGCCTGAGCGCCGCCGCGGAACGAGGTGATCAGGCCCGCCGAGTGATCGCCGGGGGCGGCGTCGCCGGGGACGGCGACGGTGAAGGCGATGTCCGCCTGGGCGCCGGGGGCGAGGTCGAGCTGGGCGGTGTCGGCGGTGATCCACGCGCCCGCGTCTTCGGGCGGCTCCTCCGCCGTGCGCAGGTCGATCATCCCGCTGGGCGTGGTGAAGGCGTCGGCGGAGTACACGGCGAGCGCGAGCGGGGAGGTCCCGGTGTTGGTGACCCGCATCGTGTCGGCGAAGACGTCGCCCGGCTCGGCGACGTACGCGAAGTTGGGCCGGTCCTCGCCCTGGCTGCCGTCTCCGGTCTCGACGGTCCACGCGACGGCGGGGGGATCTGCGGCGGCGCCGGTCGCCGCCAGCGCCATGCCTGCCGGCGAGAGCACCGCGGCGGCAGCCGCGACGACGCCGAGGGGGATGAAGGGAAAGGGTCGGGACATATCGGTTCCTCGTCAGTGCGGCGGGCGGGGGAGGCGAGTGTGCGCCGAACCCCCGCCCGCCGACGTCGTCAGCTGTGCCGGCGGATCACTGCACCGCGGTGAGCGTCAGCGTGGTGCGGTAGTCGCCCGCGGCTGTCGTGCCGGGGATGACGAGCGACAGGTCCGCCCCCACTGTCGCGCTGGCCGCCGTGCCCGAGCTCGCCAGGACGCTGGCCTGCGAAAGGCCGACGCCCCCGACCTGCGTAGAGGTGACGGCCGTGCCGAGCGTCGCCGCGCCGCTCACGAGCTTGGGGCTCCATCCGAGGTACCCACCGCTGAAGCTGTTCGCGCCCGCAGTGAAGTCGGTGACCTGCCCCGAGATGCTCCAGGTGTGCGGCGACGTGCCGCCCGCGCGCGTGTCGGTCACGATCACATCGTTGAGGGAGCCGGATGCGGCGAAGTTGGCGCCGCTGGTGACCGCCGTGCCGAGATCGACGGCCGACTCGGTCGCCCATGCCCAGCCGAACGTGCCGGTCGGGGGCTCGGGTGCGTCCGGAACCTCCACAACGATGTCACCGGCGCCGGCCTCGGGCTCGGTCGGCACTTCCGCGAAGCTGAACGCGACGTCCAGCGGCAGCGCCGGCTTAAGGTCCTGGTTGCCGCCGCATCCGGTCGAGTAGAAGTGCGCGGCGACGGATGCGCCGGCGGGGTCGGCAGCGAGGGTCTCGACGAACTCCGCGGGCCATGCTCCGGCGAGGCTGGGCGCCGTGCAGGTCGTGACCTGGTTCGACACGACGGCGGGGTCGAGGGTCACCCCCGAGAAGTCGGGCGACAGCCGGTAGCCGTCTCCGTCCAGGCCGCTGATGGAGCCGGCGCTGAAGGTCGCCAGCGTCAGGCGGCCGTAGTCGACCGCCTCGAACGGGTTGCCGTTCATATCGGTGCCGGCACCGATGGTGAAGTCGAAGGTCAGCTCTCCGGAGCCGTCGGCGGCGACCGACAGCTGCGGGTCGGAGTAGATCTCGTTCGGGGCGTTGTAGATGGCCGGGTACGCGTTGATCGTGTACGAGCCGGTCCACGACAGCTCCGCCGCGCCGGTGACGGCGTCGACGGTGCCCTCACCCTCGACGAACTTGACGGCGTTCGGGTTCGCTCCGCTCGGCGCGTTCGTCGGGAACGACGTGGCGGGGAAGGGCGCGGTGACGTATTCGGTCTGCGTCGCGCCGGCGAGGTACTGGGCGTCGCCGGTGAGGTTCTTGAAGGTCCACGGCCCGAAGATCCCCTTCTGCGCGTAGCCGTTGAGACCCCACGTGAAGGACGCTCCCTCGACCTCGGTCGGGGCGGCCTGGGCGGGGGCTGCCAGGGCCAGACTGCCGGCGGCGAGAGCCGCCGCCGCCCCGGCGGCGACGAGCAGTCGCGTGCCGCGATGCGGCGTAGGAAGGCGTGAATGCACGATGTGTCCTTTCGGATGGATTCGGGAAGAGGGCCGGATCTCGATTCCGAGCTGGATTCGAGGTTCGGTTAGGCTTACCTTATTAATACGGTCTCGAATGAGGCAAGGCTTACCTAACTTCTCGTCGGAGTCCCCGTGATCGCATCCCGCTCCCGCCCGGCTCGGGCAGCCCTTCTGCTCGTTCTCGCCGCCTTGGTCCTCACCGGCTGCCAGGCGACCGGCTCCGGTGTCGCGGAGGACGCCGATCCCACTCCCGCACTGGCAGCGGTGACGCCACTGGAGAACCCCCGCGAGTGGACGGGGGCCTCGACGGCGGTGGCGGCGCCCGCGCCCGTCGCGCCGGTCGACGGACCGGCACCGGCGCTCCCGGCGACCATCACCGACGCACAGGGGACCCTCGTCACCGTGTCGGATGCCTCTCGCATCCTCGCGCTCGACATCTACGGATCGCTCTCCCGCATCGTCTTCGAGCTCGGCCTCGGCGACCGGATCGTCGGACGCGACATCTCGAGCGGATTCGCCGAGATCGCCGACCGCCCGCTCGTGACGCAGAACGGGCACGACCTCAACGCCGAGGCCATCCTCGAACTCGACCCCACGGTGATCCTGACCGACACCAGTCTCGGCCCGTGGGACACGGTGCTGCAGATGCGGGAGATCGGCATCCCCGTCGTCGTCGTCGACTCCCGGCGATCGATCGACGGACTGGGGGGTCTCATCATCGAGGTCGCGCAGGCGCTCGGGGTGCCCGAGCGCGGATCCGCGCTCGCCCAGCGCACCACTGCCGCCGTCGAGGCGAAGGTCGCCCAGATCGCCGACGTCGCGCCGGCCGACCCGGCCGATCGCCTCCGCATGCTCTTCCTCTACGTCCGCGGGCAGTCGGGCGTGTACTACCTCTTCGGCGAGGAGTCCGGCGCCGACAGTCTCATCGAGGCTCTCGGGGGCATCGACATCGCCGGGCAGAACGGTTGGGTGGGGATGAGACCGGTGACCGCGGAGGCGCTCGTCGCCGCGAACCCGGACGTGATCCTGATGATGACGAAGGGGCTGGACTCGGTCGGCGGCGTCGACGGGCTCACCGAGCACATCCCGGCGGTGGGCCAGACCGTCGCGGGCCAGAAAGGGCGGATCGTCGACATGTCCGACACCACGATCCTCAGCTTCGGTCCCGACACCGCCGCGGTGCTCGACGCCCTCGCGGTCGCGGTCTACGCCCCGAGCGAGGCCACGCGATGAGCCGGCGTTCCCGGATCGCCGGCCTCGCGGTGGTCGGCCTCGCCGTCACGGCCGGACTGCTGGGCGCACCGCTGGCCGCACACGCGGCGGCAGGGGTTGCCGTGAGCAACGCCCAGGGCACGGCGACGGTCGACCCGGACTACGCCACCGAGGTCACCTTGCGCGGCAGCGGGTTCCAGTCGATCCAGAACGGTTTCGGCGGTGTTTACGTGCTGTTCGGCTGGGTCGATGACCCCGGCGGCTCGTCGTGGAAGCCCAGCAGCGGCGGCGTCGTGGGGGAGGACTTCCGCTACGTCCCCGACTCCGAGTCGCAGGACAATCAGGGCTTCCAGCGGTTCGTGGCGTTCCCGGGCAGTGACACCGAGGGCGCCGCGCACGCGGTGATGGCCGGGGACGGGTCGTGGTCGGTCTCGATGGTCATCCCCGGAGCGGTCTTCGAGAGCAAGGACAGGAACGGGCGCACCTCGAGCGTGGACTGCCGCGCGCAGACCTGCGGCGTGATCACCATCGGCGCGCACGGAGTGAAGAACGCGAACAACGAGACCTTCACCCCCATCCGGTTCCAGACGCCGGCTGCCACGGCGCCTGGCGGCGCGGATGCCGCCCCGGCAGCCGCGGCCCCGGGAACGGTGCGCGTGGGACTTGCGAGCCCGACGGTGGAGGCCGGTACGTCGGTCGCCTTCACCGGGCAGGGATTCGCCCCCGGCGAGCAGATCATCGCCACCCTCGACAACGGCCTGGTGTCGGTCGGCCCTCTCTCCGCCGGTGCGCAGGGAGAGGTCGCCGGCGTGCTGCCGGTGCCCCGCGACATCCGGGACGGCACCCATCTGGTCACTCTCACGGGGGCGGCATCCGGCCTGACTTCCGGGTCGGAGGTCACCGTCCGAGTGGCCGATCTCGTAGCCGCCGCGGCCGCACCCGAGACGCCGATGTGGGTGTTCGTCCTCCTCGCCTCGAGCATCGCGCTGTCCCTCGCCCTGGTGTTCGTCAGTGTCATCGCCTCCCTCCGTCGCGCCGCGCGTCGTCGCCGCGCCCGCCGCGCCCACACAGTGCTCGACAAGTCCTCGGCGCCGCGGCACTCCGGGCCGGACGCTGCCACGCGCCCGCTGTCGACGACCGGGGCGCTGCGGTGAGGGCCGCTGCTCGCCTGCTGTTCGTGGCGCTTCTCGCCGGCGCACTCGCGGTCGTGCCGACCGCGCTCCCGGCGCTCGCCGCCGACTCCGGTGGCGAGATCGTGGTGACGGTCCCCGATCACGGTCAGCCGGCCGGCGACGCGATCACCGACGCGCAGTTCCGGTGGGGACTGAACGCCGAAGCCGGTTCCGGCGCCTTCGCGGGCGGATGCAACTTCCTCAGTGCCGGCCGATCCGGCGACGTCGGTCGCGGCGGGGTGGTGTGGACCGAGGAGCACGGGCTGTACCGGGCGGTCGACGGCGACGTGCGCATCGAGAAGCCGCGCGGGGTCGGCGAGTACGACGTGGCGACATGGGCCGATCGTTGCCGGGACGCGGAGGGGCGCGAGGTCACGGCATCCTCCCTCTCCAGCCAGAGCGGCAATCAGGTCGTCATCGAGGGTGGTGCCGGACGCCGCGCGTCCGATGGGAGCCTGGAGATCCGATGGACGGGGTCGTTCACCGTCGTCTTCTACGGCGGCATGACGTACTGGAGCGCGAGCGACCCGGTGCTGTCGATCGATGCGGCGGGCAACGGGCGCGTGACCGCGACGGCGAGCGGCTTCGGAGCGTCCATGACCGACATCACGCGGTGGGAACCGCTCCCCGAGCGCCAGGTCGTGCTGGCCGAGCTGCGCGGCGTGGACACGTCGGCTGACGCGGGGTTCGCCACCGACCCGCTGTACCGGGGAGTGGAGGTGCCGGACGCGGGGCAGACGGCGCGTTCGCCGCAGAACGATGCGCACTGGGGGTCGTTCCCGGCGTCCTTCGTGCACTACCAGAAACTCACCGGTCAGGCCGGCTACTGGCTGACCACCGGCGGACAGCGCGATCCTGCCAAAGTCGCCTCGACGTTGTACATCAGCTACGACGCGGACGACGCCCTGGCGGTCACTCCGCCTCGGCCGGCCGGCGGCGAGGAGAACTCGCCGCGGAACGTCGTGCGCCAGCGTCCGCTGGCCGCCGCTCTCGCGAGCGACGGCGAGCCCGTCCTCCCGATGTTCCCGGTGGCCGACACCGCGACGCTCCTCCCGCAGAGCGAGGGACTCGTGCCCGGGGGGCCCTTGGGGTTCGCCAGCCCTCTCGTCCTGCCGCTGCTGGGGACGGCAATGGCGCTCAGCGCCGGGATCTTGGCCGTCCTCAACCTCATGCAGGCGTTGCCCTGGCAGCGCGCGTCGCGGCGTCCGTGACTGCGGGGCCGGGTCGTCTCAACGCCGGGGGAGGACGACCGGGAGCCCCGTTCGAGGGTGGGGGAAGACGTCGACGGGCTGGTCGTACACCTCCTCGATCCGCGCGGCGGTGAGCACTTCGGCGGGCGCGCCCGAGGCCACGACGGTACCGCGGGAGAGCAGGGTGACGCGGTCGGACGAGGAGATCGCCGCGTTGAGGTCGTGCAGGACGACGGCCACCGCTGCGCCCTCGTGAGCGCGGCGGCGCGCGAGGGCGAGGACGTCCTCTTGATGCCGCAGATCCAATGCCGCCGTCGGCTCGTCGAGGAGGATGATGCCGGTGCGCTGTGCCAGGACACGGGCCAGAGCGACGCGTGCTCGTTCGCCGCCGGACAGCGAGGGCATCGTCCGCGAGCCGAGCTCCACGACATCCGTGTCGGTCATGGCGGCCCGGATCGCCTTCTCGTCTTCGTCGGCGTGGACGCTGCGCGCCCAGGGCGCCCTGCCCATCGCCACCACCTCTGAGACGGTGAACGGAAAGCTCACCGCGTTCTGCTGCAGCAGAACCGCGCGAAGGCGTGCCAGTTCGCGCGCCGGGTACGCCGCGAGCTTCCGGCCGTCGAGCCACGCGCTACCGGTGCTGGTCGTGACGTCGCCGGCCAGCACGCCGAACAGGGTGGACTTGCCGGCGCCGTTGGGGCCCACGAGCGCGTGCACCTCGCCGGCCCGGATCTGGACGGATGCCTCGGCGAGGATGGGTGCGCGCGCGCCGTCCGGGATCACCGTCACCGCGCGGGCCTCCAGACGCACGCTCATCCCCACCCTCCCGATCGGCGCCGGGTGCGTACCAGGAGCCACAGGAAGAACGGCCCACCCACGAGTGCGGTGAGCATGCCGATCGGCAGATCGGCCATCGGGACGGCGGTGCGCGCGACGAGATCTGCCAGGGCGATCAGCAACGCCCCACCCAGCGTGCTCACGACCATCAACGGCAGGTGCGCCGGCCCGATCAGCATCCGCATGAGGTGCGGAACGACGAGCCCGACGAAACCGATGATGCCGGCGAAGGCCACGGCGGCGCACACCAGCAGCGCGACAGTCACGATGACGCTCACCCGGAGGAGCTCGACCCGGACGCCGAGATGTCGCGCGGTGCGCTCACCGAGGGCGAACAGGTCGAGCCGCCGTGACACCGCGAAGCCGATGACGACACCGCCGAGCGTGAGGGGGAGCACCAGCGCGATGTTCTGCCACAGCGCGCCGTTGAGGCTGCCGAGCTGCCAGAACACGATCTGCTCGCGTGTCGCCGTCGTGCCGAGGAAGGTCATGAACGCCAGACCGGCACCGGCGATCGCGTTGACGGCGATGCCGGTGAGCAGCAGCGTGACCACCTCGGTGCGCCCGCCCGAACGGCTCACCAGGTACACCGTGAGCACGGCGGCGAGCCCGCCGACGAACGCCCACGTCGGCGTCGTCCACATCCCGAAAACCGTGACGCCCAGGGTAATGCTCGCCGCGGCGCCCAGGGCGGCGCCCGACGAGACCCCGACCACCGCCGCATCGGCCAGCGGATTGCCGAATATCGCCTGCATCAGCACGCCCGACACGGCCAGGGCGGCACCCACGAGAAGGCCGAGGAGGATCCGGGGGAGGCGGATGTCCATCACGACACCCGTCGCCGTGGCGGAATCGGGTGCCCACGATGTGGCGACTCCGATCTCGCGGAGGAGGATCCCCACCACCTCGCGGGGGGCGAGCGCGAACTGACCGATCCCGAGGGAGAGGACGACGGTGGCTACGAGCGCAACCGTGAGCGCGAGGGAGAGGAGGACGAATCGCGGCGTCCGCCCGCGAGAGGGGGTGGGCAGGACGACCTCGCTCGTCACGGCGCGCATGCGGTGAGCGCCAGGAGAGCAGCCGCCCGCCCGCACGCGCGCCGGACCCGCCCGGCTCTGCCGGTCGATCGGTGGGCTGGATACATAGGTGCGGCTTACCTTGAAGGTGGCGACAGCGCGCGCTGTGCCAGACGTGCGGAACTCATCTTAGGGTAGGCACACCTAACCCACCGACGCAGCTGCGACCGGCGACGCTCTCGTGCTCGACGCCGTTCCGGTCGCCTTTACCGACGCGGGCGCGGCAGCTTTCGGCACGTACCCGGCGGGCGACGCCATGGACGCCCTCACCGCGCGACTGCCGCTGGACAGCGGATGCGGCGAGCCGGTTGCGCCGGCATCCGAGGGCGAGGCGGTCGCCGGCGGCATCGAGGCAGAGGAGACGGCCGAGATCGAAGCCGACGGTGTGCCGGTGTGGCCCTTCGCCGTGGGCGGGCTCGCGCTCCTCGTGGCGGTGGCCGTCGCATCCGCAGTCCGCGTCCAGCCCGGAGTGCGACAATGGGAGCATGTCCGATCCGCACGCCGCACCGTCCGTCCGGGACGAGATGGAGACCGTGCGCGTGCGCCGGGCGCCGAAGTACGGCGTGTTCCTCGCCTTCGGCGCGGTGCTCGGCGTCGTGGTCGCCGGCATCCTCACGCTCGCATTCTCCGGATCGGCGGGCGCGAGCCCGAACACCGGCATGGAGTATTCGACGCTCCAGGTCTTCGGGTTCGTCACTCTCCTGTGCGTGCCGGTCGGCGTGGCGCTCGGCGGTGTGGTGGCGCTCGTCTTCGAGCGGACCGTAGGGCGGCGCACCCGCGAGGTGCGCGTCGACCACGAGAGGGTGCAGCTGCCCGACTGAGCGCTACGCCAGCTCCGCGATGATCGGGTGGATCGCGGCGTCGAAGGCGACGACGTCGCCGCGGAGCCCGTCGGTCACGGCGACCGTCAGGGATCCGATCCACCACACTCCGCGCTGAGCCAGCGGCAGCACCTGCACGTTCAGCTCGAAGGAATGCGCGCGGCGGCCCACCTGCCGCTCGTGCTCGGCGATGGCACTGGCATACGCCCGGTACGACACTCCGCGTTTGGCGGTGCTCTCTGCGCGATATCGCTCGTGGGCATCGCGCGCGAAGGCCACCGCGGCCGCGGCGTGCGGCTGGATGGCGCCCCGAAGCGCCCGGGCAGATTCGGGCAGCGCGACGAGAGTGGCGAAGCCGTCCACCAGGTCGAGCGGCTCGGGCGACGGGTGGGCCTGCGGCTCGACCGTCATGGCCCAGTAGGCGCGCCACTCGCGCTCGAGCAGCGCCTGCAACTCCTCCGGCCACGCCGGCACGGTCCGCGGGGGGAGTCCACGCAGCGGGGGGAGTTCATCGGGGGAGCGGATGCCGAGCGCCTGGCGCAGGAAGAGCGCGACGAGCACGGGTTGCCCCGCGTCCTCGCGGATCACCCACTCCGGCCCGCTGCCGTCCCGCATGCCGCCCATCCTACGAGCGCGCGCGGCGTCCGGAGTCGCCGCGTGTCGCCCCGCCGCGTCCCGCCGCGTCCCACCCTCGCGGAGCCGGCGCCACGGCGGGAGTGGATTTCGCGACGGGAGTGCCGGATGGGCCGGATCCGCACTCCGCTCGTGAGATGCACTCCGCTCGGCGCGAGCCGCTCGGAGGCATCCGGCCTCGTGACCTCTCCTCCCCAGGGGGCGGATGCGGCGGCCCGTCCCGCGATCCGACGCGGTGCCCTCCGGCCCGACGCGCCGCGCGCGAGCATCGAGCATGGTCGCATCCCCGGGTCTCGACGATCTTCTCGCCCGCGTTCGGCAGGGCGGTGGCGTCGTGCGGAGCGCCGACCTCGTGCGCGGCGGCGAGAGCTCCCGACGGATCGCTCTCGCGGTCTCCCTCGGGCTGCTTCTGCGCCTGCGTCGAACGTGGGTGGCGACCCCCGACGCCGACGCGTACCTCGTCGCAGCCGCGCGCGAGGGCGTCGTCCTGTCGTGCGTCACGGCGGCACGGCGCCGGGGCCTGTGGGTCCTGGGCGAGGATCGGCCGCATGCCGCGGCATCCGCCCATCGCGGCCACGTTCGACCGGACCCGCAGGCCGTGCACGTGCACCGGGCGCGGCCCGTGCTGGCTCGCGACCCCGCCCAGCTGGCGGATTCGATCGAGAACGTGCTCGACCTCGTCGCGCGCTGCCAGCCGCACGAGGTCGCACTGGCGATCGTGGAGTCGGCGCTGCGGCAGGAGCTCGTGTCGCGCCGATCGCTCGAGCGCATGCCGATCTCGGCGGCGCTGCGGGAGCTTCTCGAGGCAGCCTCCGCCTACTCGGACTCGGGATTGGAGACGTTCGTGCTGCGCCGCCTGCGCTGGATGCGGGCCCGCGTCCTGCCGCAGGTGTGGATCGCGGGCCATCACGTCGACTTCCTCATCGGCGAGCGGCTGGTGCTGCAGGTCGACGGCGGCCATCACGTCGGGACGCAGCGCGAGGAGGACATCCGCCACGATGCCGAGCTGATGCTCCTCGGCTACCACGTCATCCGCGTCGGGTACCGGCAGCTGATCGACGACTGGCCCTCGGTGCAGGACGCGATCGTGCGCGCCCTCGCGCAGGATCGGCACCTCGCGCGCTGAGCGGTCACGACGGGAGTGCTTCTCACGAGGGGAGTGCGAACCACCGCGGACCCGCACTCCCCTCGTGATCCGCACTACCCGCCTCACCCGCACTCCCCTCGATCCGCGCGAGCGCGCAGGCCCGCGGGGCGGATGCGGCGGACCCGTCGGAACGCTCCCGCGGCGTCCGGCGGGCTCCGCCGCGCCACTAGGCTGGAGGCCGTGGCGTCCCACAACCCCTATACCGCCGCCGGCGTCGACACGGCAGCAGGAGACCTCGCGGTCGAGCTGATGAAGTCGGCCGTCCGCGGCACCCACGGCCCCGAGGTGCAGGGCGGCGTCGGCGGGTTCGCCGGGCTGTTCGACGCCAGCGCCCTCCGCGGCTACACGCGACCGCTGCTGGCCACCAGCACCGACGGCGTCGGCACGAAGGTCGCCATCGCGCAGGCCCTCGACAAGCACGACACGATCGGCCTCGACCTGGTCGGCATGGTGATCGACGACATCGTCGTGGTCGGCGCGAAGCCGCTGTTCATGACCGACTACATCGCGTGCGGCAAGGTGCATCCCGAGCGCATCGCGGCGATCGTCTCGGGGATCGCGGCCGGATGCTCCGCCACCGGCACCGCTCTCGTCGGCGGCGAGACCGCGGAACACCCCGGACTCCTCGGCCCGGCGGACTACGACGTCGCAGGCGCCGCGACCGGCGTGGTCGAAGCGGACCGGATCCTCGGAGCCGAGCGCGTGCAGAGCGGCGACGTCGTCCTCGCGCTCGCCTCGAGCGGACTGCACTCCAACGGATACTCCCTCGTGCGCCACATCGTCGCCCGGAACGGCATCGGATACGGCGACCACGCCGCCGACTTCGGCACGACGTGGGGCGAGGCGCTCCTCGAACCCACTCGGCTCTACACGTCGCCGCTCCTGCGTCTGCTCGATCGCACGTCCGGCGTGCACGCGCTCAGCCACGTCACCGGAGGCGGCATCGCGGCGAACCTCGCCCGCGTGCTCCCGCGCGGCACGTGGGTCGACGTCGACCGTTCCACCTGGTCGCCGCCTCCGGTCTTCCGCGTGCTCGCCGACCTCGGCGAACTCCCCCTCGCCGACACCGAGGGCACGTGGAACCTCGGCGTCGGCTTCCTCGCCGTCGTCGCCCCCGAGACCGCGGATGCGGCGACCGCCGCGCTCGCCGCCGACGGCATCGCGACGTGGCAGGTCGGCGTCGTCTCGGACGACTCCCGACCCGACGGAGAGTACGAGCAGGGCGCGAAGGGCGTCGACGGCGGTGCGGTGCGCCTCGTCGGCGCGTACGCCGACGGCGCCGGAGCATCCGGCCCCCAGAACGGAGCGAAGTAACACCCCATGTGCGGCATCGTCGGCATGGTCGGGCACGGCCCGGTCAACCAGGAGATCTACGACGCGCTCCTCCTCCTCCAGCACCGCGGTCAGGACTCGACCGGCATCGCGACGGCCGAGGCCAATGGCGTCTTCCACATCAACAAGCAGCGCGGCATGGTGCGCGAGGCCTTCCGCACCCGCGACATGCGCTCGCTCCTCGGCGAGATCGGGCTGGGTCACGTCCGGTACGCCACGAAGGGCACGGCCTCCAGCGAGGAGGAGGCGCAGCCGTTCTACGTGAACGCCCCCTACGGCATCGTGCTGGTGCACAACGGCAACCTCACGAACACCCGCGAGCTCACCGACGACCTGTTCCACAAGGATCGCCGGCACCTCAACACCAGCTCCGACACCGAGCTGCTCGTGAACATCCTCGGCTCCGAGCTGCAGTCCGAGATCACCGTCCCCGATCTCGACCCCGATCAGGTGTTCCGCGCCGTCTCCCGCGTGCACGACCGCGTCGAGGGCTCGTACGCCGCGATCGCCCTCATCGCCGGGCACGGCCTCCTCGCCTTCCGTGACCCGTTCGGCATCCGCCCGCTCATCCTCGGTACGCGCCGGGCAGCGGATGCGACGGGCTCGGGCGCGGGAACGTACGAGTGGGTCGTCGCATCCGAGTCGCTGGTGCTGGAGAACGCGGGCTTCGATGTCGTGCGCGACATCCTGCCGGGCGAGGCGGTCTTCGTCACGCTCGACGGCACCCTCCACACGCGCCAGTGCGCCCCCGCCCCGCAGCTGAAGCCGTGCTCGTTCGAGTACGTCTACCTGGCGCGGCCCGACTCGGTGATGAACGGCATCTCGGTCTACGAGGCACGCTTGCGGATGGGGGAGCGGTTGGCCGCCACCATCGCCAAGCACACGCCGGAGGGGTCGATCGACGTGGTGATGCCGATCCCCGACTCCGCCCGCCCTGCCGCGATGCAGGTGGCGCGCCAGCTGGGCATCGAGTACCGCGAGGGTTTCTACAAGAACCGCTACGTCGGGCGCACGTTCATCATGCCCGGGCAGGCGGTGCGGAAGAAGAGCGTGCGACAGAAGCTCAACGCGATGTCGACCGAGTTCAAGGGCAAGAACGTGCTCCTCATCGACGACTCGATCGTGCGGGGCACGACCAGTCGCGAGATCATCCAGATGGCCCGGGACGCCGGCGCGAAGAGCGTGACGTTCGCCTCGGCCGCACCCCCCGTCCGCTACCCGCACGTCTACGGCATCAACATGCCGTCGCGGCACGAACTCGTCGCCCACGGGCGCACCATCCCGGAGATCGCCGCAGAGCTGGGGGCCGACCACATGGTCTACCAGGAGGTCGAGGACCTCAAGGCCGCGATCCTCGAGGGGTCCGATCTCGACGACCTCGACATGAGCTGCTTCGACGGACGGTACGTCACCGGCACGGTGTCGGAGGAGTACCTCGCCTGGGTCGAGGACAGCCAGCAGTCCTGATCCGAGTTCCGGCGGAATTCACACGGGCGTTGCGCGGCGTTCGACCGCGGGGAGTTCGCTGAGGACCGCGGCGTCGACCGGCGCCGCATCCCAGCGAAGGACCCCCCCATGACACCTGTCCCCCCTCCCCGACGCGCCCGCGCGGGCCTGTCGGCGCTCGCCGCGATCGCCCTGCTGTCCGCTGGAGTGCTCACCGCCCTCCCGGCCGCCGCGGCCGAGACGCCGATCACCGAGAACGGCGGCGCCGCCCGACACGAGGGCGACCGCACCGACGCGATCCGTGACGCGCTCATCGACGGCCCCGCCAAGAACGTGATCCTCCTCATCGGCGACGGCATGGGCGACTCGGAGATCACCGTCGCGCGCAATTACGCCGAAGGCGCGGGCGGCACGTTCGCAGGCATCGATACGCTGCCCCTGACGGGCTCCTACGTGCACTGGGCCGTCACGCCGGACGGTCACCCGAACTATGCGTCGGAGTCGGCGTCCACCGCATCCGCGTGGTCCACCGGCACCAAGACGGTCAACGGACGGCTGAGCGTCGATGTGGCCGGCATTGCGCAGCCGACGCTGCTCGAGCTGGCCAAGGCGAACGGCAAGAAGACGGGCAACGTCTCCACCGCCGAGATCCAGGACGCCACGCCCGGTGCCGAGATCGCCCATATCTCCGCCCGCGGATGCTACGGACCCGACCAGACCACGGCCACCTGCACCGACGAGGCGCTGGAGAACGGCGGACTGGGGTCGATCAGCGAGCAACTCCTGAACGTGCGCCCGGATGTGACCCTCGGCGGAGGGTCGGCGAGCTTCCTGCAGTCGGCGAAGGCCGGCCCGTGGCAGGGGGAGACGCTCTTCGCGCAGGCAGCCGACCGCGGGTACCAGGTCGTGGACGACGCCGCAGAGCTCGCCGCCGTCGCCGAGGCCACCGCCCAGAAGCCTCTCCTGGGCCTGTTCACCCCCGGGAACTTCCCGGTGCGGTGGCAGGGGCCCGCCGCCGTCGACCTCACCGCGGGCGGGGATCTCCCCGCGCCGGCGTCGTGCACGGACAACCCGGCCAGGCTGGCGAGCGGGCTGTCGCTGGCCGCTCTCACCGACAAGGCGATCAACCTGCTCGACAACGAGGACGGGTTCTTCCTGCAGGTCGAAGGCGCGAGCATCGACAAGGAGGACCACGCCGCCAACGCGTGCGGGCAGATCGGCGAGACCGTCGATCTCGACGAGGCGGTTCAGGTCGCGCTGGAATTCGCGAAGCAGCGCGATGACACGCTCGTCGTCGTCACCGCCGATCACGCCCACACGAGCCAGATCGTCGGGTCCCCCATCCCCGGCCTGAACACACACCTGCTGACGACGGGCGGCCAGCCGATGATCGTCGCGTACGGCACCTCGCCGGCCGGGGGATCGCAGCAGCACACCGGCGCGCAGGTCCGCATCGCCGGTTACGGCCCCGGCGCGGCGAACGTCGTAGGGCTGAGCGATCAGACCGACCTCTTCTTCACCGCCGCGAACGCGTTGCACCTGCAGCGCGACCTGACCGCGCTCAGCGCGGACGCCACCATCGCGACGGATGTCGCGGCCGTGAAGCCCGGCGACGAGTTCACGGTCACGGTGACCGGGCTCGACGCCGATTGGCAGGCGACGGCGGTGCTCGCATCCGACCCCGTCGATCTGGGCCAGCGGGATGTGCTCGGGGGCCAGGTGTCGTTCACGGTCACGGCACCGGGGGAGCCGGGGGAGCACACCGTGACCGTCACCGGCGCGCAGACGGCCGTCGCTCTCGTCGCGAACATCACCGTGACTGCTGACGCCGTGCCCGGAGACCCCTCGTCGTCGCAGACTCCCGCAGCGGTCGCGGGCGGCGTTCGCAATCCTCTCGCCGGCACGGGCGGGACGGTGCCCTGGCTGGCCATCGGACTCGGCGTCGCGACCCTCGGAGTGGGCACGTACGCGGTGCTGCGCCGGCGACACCCGGCCTGACCCACCGAGAGAGACGGCCGGCGACAGTCGTAACTGTCGCCGGCCGGTTCGTCTTCGGCGAGGCCTGATTCCCGCGCGGGTTCAGGCCTTCTCGTCCTCGTACGTTTCCTCGTGCTCGTCAGCCCACTTGTCGACGTAGTCGTTCTCGTCGGCGTGTCCGAGCTCTCGTTCGAGGGCAGCGTAATTGACCGAGTACGTGTCGTACTTCAGTTCACGGGCGATCTTGGTGTGCTTCGCCTTTTGACGGCCACGCCCCATGCGAGACCCCCTCTGATCGACTACGCGGGCTAAGCTCGGGCCCGACGCATATACGGATCCGGATCCAACCGGTAAGAGTAGCATTCAGGATATCACGGTGGCCCCGCACTCCCCCGCGCGCGGGCCGGACGGAGGGCGACACTGATGGCCGAGAACGCGGGCGCGACACCCGAACAACAGGCCCTCGACAGAGCCGACGTCCCGGCGGGGGCCGTCATCGCCGGAGTTGTTCCCGGCCAATCGCCGAGGGTCACGATCGAGGCCGCACGGTATGCGCGACTGCTGTCGGTGCCGCTGGCGATCGTGCACGTCGATGTGACGCGTTTCGTGACCTTCGAAGACCCCGACGGCTACATCCACTCCGCGCCGGTCGACCTCGACATCGGGGGAGGCGACATCGATCTCGCCGCCGTCCGCGCCGATGCGGAGCGGGCGCTCACCGATTGCCCGGTGCCCTGGAGCGTGCATCAGCTCGTCGGCGATCCGGCGCTCGCGATCAAGCACCTCGCTGACCGCATCGACGCGAAGCTGATCGTCGTCGGCACGCGCAAGCGCGGCCTCGGCGAATCCATCCGCGAGTTCTTCACGGGATCGGTTGCCGCGCGCCTGACGCACCGACAGCACCGGCCGGTGCTCGTCATCCCGCTCGGCGACCCGGTCCCCGACGACGAAGAGATCGCCTGGACCTGAATCCGCGTCAGTGGTGCAGGGCGCGGGTCACCGCGCGTGAGGCCTCGTCCAAGGCCGATTCGAGCGCGTCGACCACGTCGGATGCCAGTGCCCCGCCCCGCGCGACGTGCGTGCGCAGGTCGGAGCGCACCCGCGCGCGGAACTCGTTGACCACGGCATCCGCCCGATGCACCTGCTCCCGGCTGAGACCCCGCACGCCGGGCTCACGGGGAGCGGCCGCCGCACCGCGCCGTTCGTCTCCTGCGGCAGCGGCGAGGTCGGCTCGCAGGCTCCGCATGGCATCGCGGACGCTCCCCCGTACCTCCTCGGCGATGAGCCGCACGCTGTCGGCGAGCCCCGCCTCGATGCCGTCCAAGTCCCCCGCCCGCGCGGCGACCTCGGCCCGACCGGCTTCGGTGATCTCGTAGACGGTCTTGCGGCCCTCCACGGTCTTGGTGACGAGCCCCTCCTCTTCGAGCTTCGCGAGCCGCGGATACACCGTGCCGGCCGACGGCGTGTAGGTGCCGCCGGTGCGGTCGGCCAGTGCCTGCATGAGGTCGTAGCCGTGCCGCGGCGACTCGTCGAGAAGGCTCAGGAGATACAGCCGCAAGTCGCCGTGCGAGAACACCGGCGCCATCACCACTCCTCCTCGGCGGCGAGATCGCCCGCGCGTACGCCGGACGACCCGCGACGCAGGACAGTCACGGTGCCGGAGACGGAGTTGCTGCGGATGTCGACGAACGACCCCGCGAGCTCACCCGTGGAATCGGCGTAGTTGGTCGGGCCCGAAGCGGAGCGCTTCACGCCGTCCACCACCACGCGACCACTCACCGAGCGCACGACATAGTTGGCGGGGAAGTCGTCATCCAGGCGGATGGTGGCGTTCCCCGAGACGGTGTTGAGCGAGACCGCGTGAACGGGTCCGTGCGCATCGACGAGCATGTCGCCGGACACGGTGTCGATCGAGGCCTTGTGCACGGCGCCGGTGGCTGCGATGTCGCCCGAGACGCTGTTCGCGGTGAGCGCGCCTTCGAGCTGGCGCACCTGCACGTCGCCCGAGACGGCATTGACGTTGAGATCACCAGTGAGTCCGTCGACGATGATGTCGCCCGAGACGGTGTTCAGCCGCGCGTCCTTCCGGATGCCGCTGACCAGGGCGCTCGCGCTCACGACGCCCAGCGTCAGGGCGACGTCGCGCGGCACGGCGACGCTGATCTCGGCCTTGGGGCCTCCGGCGCCGAAGTTGCGGAAGACCTCGAGGAAGTTGTCCCAGCGCAGCTGCGGGTGATCGATCTCCAGGCTGTCGCCGGTCACCTCGATGCGCAGATCCTTCACGGTGACCGCGTGCACCTCGATGCGCGCCCCCGGTTCGTCGTGGGCGACCACGTCGATCTGGCCCCCGACCAGGCCGACCTTCAGCTTGCGTACGGTCTCGATGTCGATGACCCGGGTCTCTCCCGGGTGAACCAACCACTTCTCGAGCGTCATTTTCGGGCTCCTTCCGCATCTCGCGATATATCGCGTGAAGGCAGGATAACACGATATATCGCGTTTGCTGCCTTGCGCGGAGGATTCTCCCAGACGGGGCTTGCGCTTGACGTAACGTCAAGCTCTAGCGTCATCCGTGGGAGGACGCCATGGAGTGGAGCATTCAGGAGATCGCGCGGCTGGTCGGAACGACGAGCCGCACGCTCCGGCACTACGACGACATCGGGCTGCTGCCGCCGTCGAGGACGGGCGCGCACGGTCATCGCTACTACGACGAGAACGCCCTCGTGCGCCTGCAGCGGGTCCTGCTCCTGCGCGAGATGGGACTGGGTCTGCCGCAGATCGCCGAGGTCGTCGAGCGGACGTCGACGGAGGAGGCTGCACTGACCGCGCACGTCACGTGGCTCCGCGCGGAGCGGGACCGTCTGACGCGGCAGATCGCCGCGGTGGAGAAGACCTTGGAAAGAAGGAGAGGAGGTGAACGACTCATGGCACAGGAGATGTTCGACGGATTCGACCACACCCAGCACCGTGAGGAAGTGATCGAGCGATGGGGCGCGGATGCGTACACCCGCTCGGACGCGTGGTGGCGCGGCATGGACGCCGACGAGAAGGCGGGCTGGTCGACGCGTACCGCGGAGTTGCAGCGCGACTGGATCGCGGCTGCCGAGAGCGGCGTCGATCCGCAGTCGGCCGAGGCGCAAGCCCTCGCCGAGCGGCATGTGGCGTGGCTGCGCGCCATACCCGGGACGCCCGCGGCCGACCCCGGCGGAGACGCCAGGGGGTACGTGCTCGGTCTCGCGGAGATGTATGTCGCGGATCCGCGATTCGCGGCCAACTACGCCACACCGGCGGGCGGGACCGCCGGCGCGGAGTTCATCCGCGACGCGCTCAGCGTGTACGCGGACGCTCGGCTCTGACGCCCGTACACAGAACGGATGCCACGTCCCTTGGGGGAGGGGACGTGGCATCCGTGTTCGCGACAGATATCGCGATGTCGGTGAACCCGGCGCACCCGAAACGCCGATCCACCCTGGGGGGTCTGTTAGACGCGGTTACGACCGCTGATGACTCTGAAGAGGAAGGCGATCAGGGCGATCACACCGACGATCACCGCGACCCACAGCAGCCAGCTCAGTGCCGAGTTCAGTCCGCTCACGATCGCGATGATGATCGCGATGACGATGATGATGAGGAGGGCGATATTCATGGCGAGGTCTTCTCCTTCTTTCGTGTGGGGCGCCGTCCAGGCAGTCCCTTGCACCCCGGGAGGCACAGACAACAGCGTGCCAACACCCGGGACGCGAGCGCGTGGGCTTGACTCCGGTGAAACGACGGTGGTAGTCATCGGGGCGAATGACGGAAGCGACGCGGCGTGGGCATGTCAAGCCCGTCTCACCGGATGTCGCGGAATCGTACGTTCGGAGCATCCAGAAAGGAGTCCGTCATGCCCGGTGGACGTGGATCGAATCTCAAGGACCGCGAGATGTACGAGGAGCTGCGCAAGGACGGCGCATCGAAGGAGAAGGCCGCGCGCATCTCCAACGCGGCCGCCGCGCAGGGTCGGTCGAAGGTGGGCAGCCGCGGAGCGAACGCAGAGAACTACGACGACCGCACGGTGCCCGAGCTGCGCAAGCGCGCCAAAGAGCTGGGGCTGAGCGGGTACTCCGGCAAGAAGAAGTCGGAGCTCATCTCGATGCTCCGCAACCACTGACGGTGGCGCGGCTCATCCGGGTCCGCCCTTACGAGGACCCGGGATACCGGCGTGTGCGCTCCGGCCAGTCCTTCCAATACCTCGACCATCGTGACAGGCCCGCTCCGGCCAGAGACGCCGAGCGTGCCCACGCGCTGGTCATCCCGCCCGCCTGGCGCGAGGTCTGGATCAGCCGAGACCCGCGCGGGCACATCCAGGCCGTGGGAATGGACGACGCCGGGCGCAAGCAGTATCTCTACCACGCCGACTGGTCCAAGCGCCGGGACAAGGGCAAGTACGCCCGTGCCCTCGCCCTCGCCGAGGCGCTTCCCCGTGCGCGTGGCCGGGTGACGCAGTCGATCCGCCGAGAGGCGCTCGATCGCGAGCGGGTGCTCGCCGTGGCGTTCCGGCTCCTCGACCAGGTCGCCCCACGGGTGGGGTCGGCGCGTTACTTCGCTTCCAACGGCAGCCGCGGGCTCACCACCCTGCAGCGCCGGGACGCCGAGGTGGACGGCATCCATGTCACGCTGTCTTTCCCCGCCAAGAGCGGCAAGCGCGCGTTCCTCGAGCTCGACGACGAGGACCTGTCGATCGCGGTGACGGAGCTGGCGGTCGGCCGGCCGCGTGCAGCGCTGCTCGCCTTCTCCCGCGGGCGCCGCCGGGTGCCGCTCACGCCGGGGGACGTCAACGCCTACGTGCGCTCGCTGACGGGCGGCTCGTTCACGGCGAAGGATTTCCGGACTCTTCGCGGCACGATCCTCGCCGCCGAGGCGCTGGCCCGTATCGGCACCGTCGACACCAAGAGCGACCTCAAGCGGGCCGAGCTGCTCGCGGTGCGGGCCACCGCGGAAGCGCTGGGAAACACTCCGTCGGTGGCACGCAGCAGCTACATCGACCCCCGCGTGTTCTCGCTGTACAGGCGCGGTCAGCTGATGGACCTGGACGGCTCGCGCGACCGGGCCATCCGTCGCCTCCTCCTCGGGGAGTGACTCGCCGCTAGGGTGACGAGATGTTCTCCTGGGCGCATCTCGGTCTCGTCGTGCTGGGCGGCGCGCTCGGAACCGCCGCCCGGGCCGGGCTGGCTGTGGTGTTCGACGTCCCTCTCGGCGTGCTTGTGGTGCCGCTGGTGAACGTCTGCGGCGCGTTCGCACTCGGCGTGCTCACCGGTGTCCTGCTGCGACGAGCGGAGACGCCGGCCTCGCGGTCGCTCCGGATGTTCCTGGGCACTGGCGTGCTCGGAGGGTTCACGACGTACAGCGCTCTCGCCGTCGAATCCGCCGGCAGTCCGTTGCTCTTCGGTCTGGGGATGGCCGGCGCGCTCGGAGGCACCCTCGCTGCGTGGGCCGGCATCGTCCTCGCCCGTCCGCGCGGGGCCGCGCGATGACGCCGCTGCTGTTCGCGGCGGTCGCGGTCGCGGGCGGCGTGGGGGCGGGGCTCCGCTACGTGCTGGACCTCGCGCTCACGCGGGCCCTCGGGAACGGATTGCCGTGGGGCATCCTCGTCGTGAACCTCACGGGGGCGTTCGCCCTCGGGATGCTGGCCGCCGGCATGGCGGATGCGACGGGACTCTGGGTGCTCGGCTCCGGGCTTCTCGGCGGCTACACGACGTTCAGCTCGGTCGCCGTCAGCACGGTGCTCCTCGCGCGGGATCGACGCCCGCGCGCGAGCGTCGCGTACGCGGCCGTGACCTTTCTCGGAACCGTCGTGCTCGCCCTCGCCGGCCTCGGCGTGGGCGCGCTTCTGGTGTGAATCGCGCGCAGCCGGCCGACAGCATCCGCGTGGGATACTGAGCACCGATACACCTCCGTATCGGTTTCCCTGATGCCCGCGCGAAGGACTTCCGTGTCGAATCTCGCCGTCCTGAGTCTCAAGAACCGCGCGCTCATCGCGCTGGTCACGATCGTCGCGGCGGTGTTCGGCGCTCTCGCTCTGGTGAACCTCAAGCAGGAGCTCATCCCGTCGATCGAGTTCCCGCAGCTCGCCGTCGTCACGACGTACCCGGGCGCGTCGCCCGACGTCGTCGAGAACGACGTGTCCACCCCCATCGAGACGGCGATCCAGGGTGTGCCCGGCCTCGAGTCGACCACGGCGACGAGCACGACGAACGCGTCGATCATCTCGGCCTCATTCACCTACGGCACCGACCTCGCCACCGCCGAGCAGAAGATCACGCAGGCGATCAACCGCATCCGGAGCCAGCTCCCCGAGGCGGTCGAGCCGAACGTCATCTCGGCGAGCATCGACGACTTCCCGGTGATCCAGGTCGCCGTGACCGGTTTCGACGACGCCGGCGCCACGCAGGCGGTCCTGGAATCCACCGTCGTCCCCGACCTCGAGGATGTCGCGGGTGTCAACGCGGCGCAGATCGTCGGTGGTCTCGGGCAGCGGATCACGATCACCCCGGATGCGGTGGCGCTGGCCGATCGAGGCTTCTCGCAGCAGGCCATCGCCGACGCCTTGGACCAGAACGGCGTGCTGTTCCCGGGCGGCGAGATCAGCGAGGGCGACGAGACGCTGACGGTGCAGACCGGAGCGAAGATCACGACCGTCGACGATCTCGCAGCCCTTCCGCTCGTGCCCACCGAGGCGGGCCAGTTCGGCGCGGGGCTCACGACCATCGGCGACGTCGCGACGGTCGCCGAGGCATCCGACCCGGTGACGACGATCTCGCGTGTCGACGGCAAGGATGCGCTCACGATCGCGGTCACGAAGCTGCCCGCCGCCAACACCGTCGACGTCTCCCGCGGCGTCCTGGAGCTCCTCCCCTCCCTGAAGGACTCCCTCGACGGTGCCGAGTTCACGGTGGTGTTCGACCAGGCGCCCTACATCCAGCAGTCGATCGAGGCGCTCGCGCAGGAGGGCCTACTGGGCCTCGCGTTCGCGGTCCTCGTGATCCTGCTGTTCCTGCTGTCGGTGCGCTCGACGATCGTCACGGCGATCTCGATCCCGACGAGCGTGCTCATCACCTTCGTCGGCATCCAGGCCTTCGGCTACTCGCTGAACATCCTCACCCTCGGCGCCTTGACGATCGCGATCGGTCGCGTCGTCGACGACTCGATCGTGGTGATCGAGAACATCAAGCGCCACTACGTGGGCGATGCCGACAAGACGGCCTCGATCCTCCTCGCGGTGCGCGAGGTCGCCGCCGCGATCACCGCGTCGACGATCACGACCGTCGCGGTGTTCCTGCCTATCGCGTTCGTCGGCGACGTGACCGGCGAGCTCTTCCGCCCGTTCGCGCTGACGGTGACGATCGCGATGCTGGCGTCGCTGTTCGTCGCGCTGACCATCGTCCCCGTTCTGGCGTACTGGTTCCTCCGCCCGGGCAAGCAGCTGACGGATGCCGACGGACGTGCGGTCGATCCCGAGTCCCCGGACGCACCTCCGACCCGCCTGCAGAGGGCGTACCTGCCGATCCTCTCGTGGACGCTGACGCACTCGTGGGCGACGCTCGGCATCGCCGTCCTGGTGCTCGCCGGCACGCTCGCGCTCGCCCCCTTCATGAAGACGAACTTCCTCGGCGACTCGGGACAGAACACCTTCACGATGACGCAGGACATCGGCCCGGCGCCGAGCCTGGACGCCGAAGACGCCGCCGCGCAGCGCGTGGAAGAGGCGATCCAGGGGATCGACGGCATCGAGACGGTGCAGGTGTCGATCGGATCGAGCGGTTCGGCCCTGCGCGACGCGTTCTCCGGCGGGGGCAGCGGCGTCACCTACTCGATCACGACCGACCCCGACGTCGATCAGGTCGAGCTGCGCGAGCGCGTGCAGGACGCCGTCGCCGACCTCGACGACGTCGGCACCATCACGGTGGCCTCGTCCGGCGGTGGATTCGGTTCGTCCGACATCGATGTCGATGTCACGGCCCCCGACGGCACGACGCTCCAGAAAGCCGCCGACGCGGTCGTCGCCGAGCTCGACGGCCGCAGCGGCATCGGGCAGGTCTCCAGCAACCTCTCCGCCTCGCTCCCCTACATCGCCGTGACCGTCGACCGCGACGCGGCGGCCGAGCGCGGGCTGTCGGAGGTGGCGGTGGGGGCGCTGGTGTCGAACACGATGCAGCCCCGCTCGATCGGATCGGTCGAGATCGACGGCACCTCGCTGACGGTGTACCTGGCGGCCTCGTCGGCACCGGCCACGATCGACGAGCTGCGCGCGCTGCAGGTGCCGTCTGCGGCCGGACCGATCCGCCTCGACTCGATCGCGACGGTGGCCGAGAGCGAGGGGCCGACCTCCGTCACGACCGAACGCGGACAGCGCACGGCGACCGTCACGGTCACTCCGGCCACCGATGACCTCAACGCCGCGTCCACCGCCGTGAACGAGGCCTTGGCCGAGGCGCAGCTGCCGCGGGGCGCCGACGCGGCGGTGGGAGGTGTGGTCTCGCAGCAGACTGACGCGTTCTCGCAGCTCGGACTCGCGCTTCTGGCGGCGATCCTCATCGTGTACGTCGTGATGGTGGCGACATTCCGGTCGTTGCGTCAACCGCTGCTGCTGCTCGTCTCCGTGCCCTTCGCCGCCACCGGCGCCATCCTGCTGCAGATCGCGACCGGCGTGCCCCTGGGCGTGGCATCGCTCATCGGCGTGCTGATGCTGATCGGGATCGTCGTGACCAATGCGATCGTGCTCGTCGACCTGGTGAATCAGTACCGCGAGAACGGGTTGAACGCCCACGATGCGACGATCGCGGGGGGCTCGCGGCGCCTACGGCCGATCCTCATGACGGCGCTCGCGACGATCTTCGCCCTCACCCCGATGGCCCTGGGTATCACCGGGCACGGCGGCTTCATCTCGCAGCCGCTGGCGATCGTGGTTATCGGCGGGTTGGTGTCATCGACCGTGTTGACACTGCTGGTGCTGCCGACCTTGTACAACCTCGTGGAAGGTGCGCGCGAGAGGCGGGCGCAGCGACGGGGCGAGGGGCCGGACGGTCCGCGGCACGGCGACGAGCCGGCTGACGAACCGGCACCCGGTGGCGAACCGTCGCAGGCGACGAGGCGGGCGCTGCGAGGGGCTCGACCGGCGAGCTGACGACCGCCGGCGCAGCCTTGGTGCGCAGCGCGAGACAGGACGTGAACATCCCTGTCCACAGGAACATCGCGCTGAAGGCGATCATCTCGAACAGGGCGAGGTTGATCGTGCCGTCGACGAACAGCCACGCGCCGGCGAAGATGCCGACGAAGATCGCCGCGGTCGTCGCGAGCAGTCGCCGCGGCATCCGGTGCATCAGCACGGGCGAGGTCAGCAGCAATGCGGCGAAGCCCAGCACCATTCCGGCGGCGACGTTGTCGTGCAGGCCCTTGTTCACGTTGAGCGGGACGCACCCCACCATCGCGAGATTGACGCCGATGGCCGTCAGGAAGATCTGGGCCGAGACCCCGGCCCCGCGCCGTGCCGCGGTCCGCCCGACACGCGCGAGATCACGACGCACCCGCGCCGCGAAGATCGTCACGAGCACGCCGGAGATCACCAGCGTGCCGTTGAACAGCGCGCCCGACGTGTCGCGGAAGGTGCCGAGACGGCTGAAGTGGAGGTGCCACCACAGCGGATCGGTCGTGGTGAGGATCGAGGCGAGCACTCCGCCGCTGAGCACGACGAGCACCAGAAGGGCGAGGCGCATCGTGCTCACCCGCGCGCGCAGCGGTGTCACGATCGACCGGGTCAGCACAGCACCCGGCGACGGGACAGCGAGCATGCGGGAAACAGATATGGCGGCGCTCATTCGGGTAACTCCACCCACAACAGACGAGGCGTTCGCCCCCGTCGAGTCCCCCGACCCCGTCTGCTCTCCGGTGGTGAACGCCGGATGGCCCAGATCAGCTCCCCCAGCGATGACGGCATGCCGTCAACGACATGATATCTCCCACGAGGCATGGGAAGGTAAACCACCCACCCCCCGACATGAGGAATTTACGTCGGCGCGCCGCTCATTCACCCGACGGAAGCTCGCGCGGCGACAGCGTGACGCCCCATTCCCGCTCCAAACTCTCCCCGGGGGCGAGCCAATTCAGCCCCGCGCCGGAGTTGAACGCGTCGGGTGCGGCGGTGAGCGGTTCCACCGCGATGGCAAGGGGATGCCCGGTGTATCGGTCGGTCGTGAACACCTGCGTCCAGTCCATCCCGATGCCCTGCCACAGCGTGAGGACGCGCCCATCCGGTGCGGTGAGCGTGGTGCGTACGCGGCCGTCTTCGTCACGGTGCAGATTTCCGTAGGTGACATCGAGGTTGAGGTCGCCCACGCGGCGGCCTGCGCGCAGGTCGGTCGCCTCGTCGACAGGCTCCTCGCCGGACGGAAGCATGCGCTCGTCCACGACGAGCCGCGTCTGCCCGGAGGCGCGGATGACGAGATCGGCCGTGTCGGCGGTCGAGATCTGCAGGAACGGGTGCGCTCCGAGGGCCACCGGAGCATCGTCGGCGCCGGCGTTGCGTACCTCGTGACGCACCGTCACGCCGTCGGATCCGAGCGCGTAGGTGACGCGCGTCTCGAGCGAGAACGGGTACCCGGTCTGGGGGAACACGTCGGCTCGCAGGGTCACGGCTCCGGGAGAGAGCGACTCGGCCACGTAGGGGGCGAAACGCAGGAGCCCATGACTGGCGTTGCCGAGGGCGGGTTCCGTGATGGCCAGCTGACGCTCGACGCCGCGCTGCGTCCACCGCCCGTCCCGGATGCGGTTCGGCCAGGGGACGAGCACGGTGCCGGCGGCTGCCGGCGCGGGGAGGTCATCGGGGTAGCGCGGAACGACATCGACGCCATCGACGGTCAGAGCCCGCAGCGCCGCGCCCACCTGGGCGATCTCGGCCGTGACCGGCCCTTCGGTCAGTCGGAATCGATGACCGGTCGGATCTGCGGGGACGAAGCTCACTCGCCCAGGCTAGTCGGCGGCTTCCCAGGAAGCATGCGCTAACGTTGAAAGGTCGGCTCTGGACGCCGCGCACTGCGCGGATGGGTTTGTGAGTCCAAGGGGCCGATGGGAGGGGCGAATCCGCCCCGACGACCATCACAGTAAATGGCCCCCGGCCGACGGATGTCCGGGTTTGTGCCGTGCCGCGCGCACGGCGCGTGCTGTTGCGCGAAACAACCCAGGAAGATTCCGCATGCCTAAGAACAAGAAGCCCGCCGGCGGTCGACCCGCCAAGAACTTCGAGCCGCGCTACGGCGACAAGCCGGCCTATCAGGACCGCAAACGCCGTACGGACGATGCCCGCCCGGCCGCTTCGAAGCCGGGAAGCAAGAGCCCGGGTCACCGCGGCTACCGCGCCCCGGAGGCCGCGGGCGCGGCGGAGCCGAAGCGTCGCTGGACCGCGCAGGAGCGCGCCGGACGCGACGAGGCTCGAAGCATCCGGTCCACCGACCGCGCGCGTCGCGCGGACGATGCACGGCCCGCCCGTTCGTTCGATGACCGTCCCGCGCGCTCGTACGGCGACCGTCCTGCGCGTTCGTATGACGACCGTCCCGCGCGTTCGTACGGTGACCGGCCGTCCCGTTCGTACGGTGACCGTCCGGCCCGTTCGTTCGACGACCGTCCCGCTCGTTCGTTCGACGACCGCCCTCGCCGGGACGACCGTCCGGCACGCTCCTTCGATGACCGTCCACGCCGCGACGCGGGTGATCGTCCGGCGCGCTCCTTCGGTGACCGTCCGGCCCGTTCGTTCGATGATCGTCCCCGTCGCGATTCGGGTGATCGTCCGGCGCGCTCCTTCGGCGATCGTCCGGCGCGTTCGTTCGACCGTCCGGCCCGTTCCTTCGATGATCGTCCCCGTCGCGATTCGGGTGATCGTCCGGCGCGCTCCTTCGGCGATCGTCCGGCGCGCTCGTTCGATCGTCCGGCCCGCTCCTTCGATGACCGCCCGCGTCGGGACTTCTCCGACCGCCCGCGTCGCGAGGAGCGATCTAACCGCGCCGACTGGAATGCGGAGAAGAGCACCAAGGCACACGAGGACCACGTCGACGTCGTGCACGAGAAGCTGCAGGCAGAGGCCATCCAGGCCGAGGAGACCGCCGATGTGACGTTCTCCAGCCTCGGACTCGGTGACAACATCGTGCGCACGCTCGCGGATCTCGGAGCCGCTTCGCCGTTCCCGATCCAGGCGGCGACAGTCGCCCCGATCCTCGAGGGCCGCGACGTCCTCGCCCGTGGCCGCACCGGCTCCGGCAAGACGATCGCATTCGGCGCCCCGCTGGTGGAGTCGATCCTGCGCAGCCAGGCCGGTGCCCGTCGCGAGTTCGGTCGCAAGCCGAAGGCGCTCATCCTCGCCCCGACGCGCGAGCTCGCGCTGCAGATCGACCGCACCATCCAGCCGATCGCCCGCAGCGTCGGCCTGTTCACCACGCAGATCTACGGCGGCGTGCCGCAGGCGCGCCAGGTGGGCGCGCTGAAGAAGGGCGTCGACATCATCATCGGCACGCCCGGTCGTATCGAGGATCTCGAACGTCAGGGCAAGCTCGATCTGTCGGAGGTGCGGATCGTCGTCCTCGACGAGGCGGATCACATGAGCGAGCTGGGCTTCCTCGAGCCGATGCAGCGCATCCTCCGCCTCGTGCAGGACGGCGCTCAGAAGCTGCTGTTCTCGGCGACGCTCGACCGCGAGGTGGCCGCCCTCGTCGACGAGTTCCTCGTCGAGCCGGCCGTCTACGAGGTCGCCGGCGAGACGCAGGAGTCGAGCACCATCGACCACCGCGTGCTGGTCATCGACCATCGCGACAAGGCGGAGATCCTCTCGTCGCTGGTCGACCGCGAGGGCAAGACGCTCGTCTTCGCCCGGACGCGCGCCTACGCCGAGATGCTCGCCGAGCAGTTCGACGACGCCGGTATCCCGGCTGTCGCGCTGCACGGCGACCTCAACCAGGCTCGGCGTACGCGGAACCTGGAGCGGCTGACGTCGGGACGGGTGAGCGTGCTGGTGGCGACCGACGTCGCAGCCCGCGGCATCCACGTCGACGACATCGATCTCGTGGTCCAGGCCGATGCTCCCGATGAGTACAAGACGTACCTCCACCGCTCGGGCCGCACCGGTCGCGCAGGGCGCTCGGGCACCGTGGTGACGCTCATCACGCGTCAGCGCCGCCGCCGCATGACCGAGATGCTCGAGCGCGCCGAGATCGACGCGCCGTTCGAAGACGCACGCGTCGGAGACGACGTGCTCGAGGAGCTCGCCGGCCGTCAGCCCGCCGACGTCGCTTCCTGAGCGTCCCCAGACCGCGAGACTGCACCACAGCCACGAGACTGCGTCCCTGCGACGCTGTCTCGTGGCGTGCGTGCCGTCTCGCGGTTTTCGCGTCAGAACAGCGTCGGCTCGCTCGCCGGCGCGACGTGCGGTCGCGTGGAGCGCACCGCGCCCGGGCCGCGCAGCGCCCCGGGATCGGGCGCATCTGCCCTGTTCGCCAGGCCCGGCGCGGGCCGAGCCCGCGGGTGGCCCGCGTTGAGCGACCCCGACGGGCGAGACGAAGCCTCGTCCTCGGCGGAACCGTCGAGCCGGTGCATCCGCAGAAGGGGTCGCACCCGGCGCGCCAGCCACGAGCGGTACTGCTTCGGGGCCGTGGTCGCGACGCCCGGGTAGAGGCCCCGGTACGACGACACGAGCTCCGGATGCTCCCGCTCCAGCCACGCGAAGAACCACGGTTTCACGCCGGGGCGGAGGTGCAGCGCCCCGTAGACCACACGCACGGCGCCCGCCTCGCGGATGCGGCGCAGCGCGTCGTCGAGCGCGGCCACCGAGTCGGTGAGGTGCGGGATCACCGGCATGAGGAACACCGTCACGGCGAAGCCGGCCTCCGTGGCAGCGCGCACCGTGTCCAAGCGGGCCTGAGCCGTGGGAGTGCCCGGCTCGATCGACTTCTGCAGCGCGTCGTCGAACACGGCGATCGACATCGCCAGCGACACGCGCACCGTCCGCGCAGCGTCCGTCAGGAGCGGCAAGTCCCGCCGCAGCAGCGACCCTTTCGTCAGGATCGAGAAGGGCGTGCCCGACTCGGTCAGCGCGGCCGCGATCTGGGGCATCAGCCGGTACCGGCCCTCCGCACGCTGGTACGGATCGGTGTTCGTGCCGAGCATCACGGGCTCGCGCCCCCACGAGCCGCGCCTGAGCTCCGTGCGCAGTACATCGGCGACGTTGACCTTCACCACGATCTGCGAATCGAAGTCGCTCCCGGCATCGAGGTCGAGGTACTCGTGAGTCCCGCGGGCGAAGCAGTACGTGCAGGCGTGGCTGCATCCGCGGTAGGGGTTCACGGTCCAGTCGAAGGGCATCGCGGACGCCCCGGGGACCCGGTTCAGCGCGGTCTTGGCGAGCACTTCGTGGAAAGTGATGCCGGCGAACTCCGGTGTCGTGACGGAGCGGACGAGGCCGTCCATGCGCTCCATCCCCGGGAGGGCCGCCGGATCGTCGACTCCGAGCTGTTGACCTTGCCACCTCATCTCCTCATGGGAACAGATATTCGAGAGAACGTCAAGCGTGCTCGCGGATGCTTCGAACATCGCGTGTCCGCGGCCCGGCGGTCGACGCGCGAGGGGGACAATGGAACCGTGACGGCCCCCGATCCGCACGCCCCCACTCGTCGTGCCCTGCGTGAAGCCGCGCGCTCTCCCGAGACGCGCGCCGGCGAGGCCCGGGCGCGCCACGCCCGTCGCCGCGAGGCCGGCATTCGGCGGCTGATCGCCCTGGCCGGAGCCGTCGTCCTGTTCGCCGGCGGCGTCACGGCGGTGACCGCGGCGCTCGCCGCGCCGGCCCTCACCGAACCGACGGTGCTGGGCTCGCCGGAGCCGCGCGAGAGCATCCAGGCCGAGGTCCGCGCGGTCCCGGAGGAGGGACTTCCCTCGCCGGTCATGTCCGCCGAGGCGGGGGCGGCCGGGGCGGGAACGCTCTGCGAGGGGGCTCCGCTGCAGCAGGCGCTGGCCGCGGGAGACGATGCCGCGACGATCGCCGCGACCGGTGGCCCGGAGGCGTTCCGGGCGGCGGTGGCTGCGGGGGCGGCCCCGTGCGTGCGGCTGGACGATCCCGCGCGCGTGTGGATGATCGTGAACAAGACCCACCCGTACAACCCGATCGACGCGGCCCCGGCCGAGCTCGTGGCACCCCCGGGAGTGCGGAGTCTCGAAGAGAGCCGCCTGCGACCGGATGCGGCTGCCGCGCTCAGCGCCATGGTCACCGGTGCCGCCGACGCCGGAGCCGGCGAGGTCGGTCTGGCCAGCGCGTACCGCTCGTACGCCACGCAGCAGCAGACGTACTCCGGTCACGTCGCCGATCGGGGCGTCGCCGGCGCCGATCTGGTGAGCGCCCGTCCCGGATACAGCGAGCATCAATCCGGCCTCACCGTCGACGTCGTGCCGTGCACGGCTTCGTGCGCGAGCATCGACGACCTCGCCGCGTCGCCCCAGGGGGCGTGGATCGCCGAGCACGCCTGGGAGTACGGCTGGATCGTCCGGTATGCCGAAGGGCGCACCGACGTCACCGGCTACGCGCCGGAGCCGTGGCACCTGCGCTACATCGGCACCGAGCTCGCGCGCGCCTATCACGAGGGCGGGTGGACGACCCTCGAGGAGTTCTTCGCGCTTCCTCCCGCGCCCTCGTACGCCGAGTAGTCGCCGTTCGCCTCGCCGGGCCGCCGGCTGGAGGGTCTGCACAAGGCGAAACCCAGTATCACCATTCGTGGGACGCAATATCCACAGCATCCGCCGGGACAACCCGGTCCCTCCCCGTACGATGGCACCGCTCAGGAGCGATTCCGCCCTGGCGCGCATCCACTCGCAGCGGAGAGGACACGGCATGGACCGCAATATCTACGACGAGGACCACGAGGCATTCCGCGACGTCGTCAAGGAGTTCATCAAGCGTTACGTCTCGAATGAGGCGCGCGAGCGCTGGGACGCCGAGGGTGAGATCGATCGCGCGACCATGCTCGCCGCGGGCGAGGCGGGAATCGTGGGCCTCAGCGTGCCCGAGGAGTTCGGCGGCGCGGGCATGCTCCAGGACTACCGCTTCCGCACCATCGTGATGGAGGAGACGATCCGCGCGGGGGCCGGCTCCCTCGCCGGTGCCTTCGGCATCCAGGACGACCTCGCCGTCCCGTACCTCGCGCACTTCGGGACCGCGGAGCAGAAGCAGAAGTGGCTGCCCGGCATGGCCACCGGCGAGATCCTCGGTGCGCTGGCGATGACCGAGCCCGGCGCCGGCAGCGACCTGCGGGGCGTCTCCACCACGGCCAAGAAGGTCGACGGCGGCTACGTCGTCAACGGCGCGAAGACCTTCATCTCCAGCGGCAAGACCGCCGACATCGTCGTCACGTTCGTCAAGACCGGCGAGGGCAACCGCCCGGATGCCTTCAGCCTGCTCGTCATCGAGAACGGCATGACCGGATTCGACCACGGCAAGAAGCTCCACAAGATGGGGTTCCAGGGGCACGACACGGCGGAGCTGTCGTTCACCGACGTCTTCGTCCCGGCCGAGAACCTCATCGGCGGCGAGGAGGGCCACGGGTTCATCCAGCTCATGCGGAACCTGCCCCTCGAGCGTCTGTCGATCGGTGTCGCCGCAGCGGCGGCCGCGCAGGCCGGCTTCGAATGGACCCTCGAATACGTCAAAGCCCGCGAGGCCTTCGGCACGCCGGTGATCGACTTCCAGAACACGCGCTTCCAGCTCGCCGACGTCGCCACCACGGTCGACGTGCTGTGGGCCTACACCGACCGCGCCATCGAGCTCTACGGCGAGGGCAAGCTCACGCCCGAAGAGGCAGCGAAGGTCAAGTTCTGGACGACCGAGCGCGAGGGCGAGGTGCTCGACACGTGCGTGCAGCTGCACGGCGGATACGGCTACATCACGGAGTACCCGATCGCACGGGCGTACCTCGATGCGCGTGTGCACCGCATCTACGGCGGCACGAACGAGATCATGCGCGAGATCGTCGGGCGCCAGCTCGCCGGTCGGCGCTGACCCGTCTTGCGTGAATCGGCTGCTAAACCTCGAGGTTTAGCAGCCGATTCACGCAAGTGAGCGGGAGGAACGGCGACCCGCCCTCGGGCGGCGCCTATTGCGAGAGGTTGCCGGCCGAGCAGGTCTCCTGCGCCGCCGTCGACCCCGTGACGCTCGAGGGCAGTGCGACGGCGTCGGGCGGTGTCGCCTGCGACGGATCAGCCGTCGCCTCCGGCGTTTCGGGCGCGGCCGCGTCGGTGGGCGGTGGCGTGACCTCGACCACGCCGTTGTTGGCCCCCACCTTCCCCGTGAGCTCGATCGGGCGGTTCTCGGCCAGGGCCTGCCACAGCGGTTCCGCGGCGGCGAAGTTCGGCTCGACGCGGTTCGGGTCCGACCGCGCCGTGACCGTAGGGTACTGCACGAACACGATCTCCTCGAACGGGACGTCCTTCACCGCGAGGGCGATCTGCACGAGCGTCAACGGGTTCGTGAGCGAGGTCGTCGGGTCGACGTTGCGCAGCGCCGACGATGCCAGCCGGTAGAGCGTCGCCGGGTCGCTCAGCACTTGTTCGCTCACGAGCTTGCGGGCCAGACGCGACATGTACTGCTGCTGATTGCTGATGCGCGCGAGATCGCTGCCACCGACGCCGTATCGGGTGCGGAGGAACTGCAGGGCCTCGATGCCCGCGATCGTGCGCGGCCCCGCGGGCCAGTCGATCGCGGTGTTCCGATCCCGCATGCCGCGTGCCAGGCACACCTCCACGCCGCCGACGGCGTCGGTGATCTCGATCACGCCGCCGAATGTGACGGTCGCCGCGAAGGGGATCGGCTGCTCGCTGATGTCCGAGACGGTGTTCACGACGCAGTTCAGTCCGCCGATCATGTACAGCTCGTTGATCTGGACCGTGCCGCCACCCCATCGCGATCCGTCGGTGCGCGTGCAGGGCGCGGCCTGCAGGATGAGATCCCTCGGGAACGACACGACGGTCACCCGCCGCGGGTTGTCGGAGATGTGCAGCAGGATGTTGACGTCGTTCAGGCGGCCGCCGGCATCCGCACCGGTGCAGCGCGCGCCGAAGAAGTGCGCGTACTCGGGCTCGCACTCGTCGATCCCCGTCACGAGCAGGTTCACGCCGCCCTCGATCTGGCCGATGTCGGGCGGAGGCGCGGGCTGGTCCTCGAGCTCGACGGCATCCGCGACGAAGCTGGCCGAGAGATCGTAGGTGGCGAACCCGACGGTTCCGGCGCCCGCCACGAGCACGACGGCTACGGCGACGGCGAGGACGGTGAGAAGCTGACCGACGATGCTGGGGGAGCGCAACCGCGCGTGCCGCGCCACCGTTCTGCGTCGCCGCGCCATCGATCCCCCGATCGTTCCCGCCCGATCACGAGAACCCGGGCGTCCGCACGATTCTAGGCAGGGAGCGGGCCGTCGCCCGGTATTTCGGGACGTGAAGCGGATGCGGATGCGGCGATGTCATGCGAGCCCCCACGGGAAGAGCGCTGCGGCGAGGGCGACCGAGACGACCCAGAAGCCGACGACGAAGACGACGTCGCGGCGGCGGAAGGGCACGACGTGGCGCTCGGTGCGCTCGGGGTAGGCGCCGAACGCGCGCGCGTCCATGGCGAGCGCCACGCGCTCGGCATGCCGGATTCCGCCGGCCAGGAGCGGGACGACGGCGCCGGCGCCCCGCCCGATCGCGGCGAACGGCCCCCGACCGCCGTGCGCGCCGCGCACACGGCGAGCCGCGCGGATGACCTCGAGCTCCTGCCCGAATCGCGGCACGAAGCGGAAGGCCGCGAGGGCGGTGTAGCCGACCCGGTAGGGGACGCGCAGCTGCTGTACGAGCGAGCGGACCAGGTCGGGCCCGGTCGTCGTGACACCGCCGATCAGAGCGAGTGCGAGGATGGCGCCGATCCGAAGCGCCGTGGCGAAGCCGATCTCCACCGCGCCGCTCAGGATCGGCCACTCGCCGATGCGCAGCACGATGACGGAGGAGTCGACGCGGGAGGCATCCGTCCACAACGTCAGCGTGGCTCCGAGGAGGGCGATCCCGGCGGGCACGGCGACGAGCACGACGAGCGCGAGCCGCGCCGACCACCGTGCTCCCACGAGCAGCACGACGTAGGCCAGCGCGAGGAAAGCCAGCGGAGTGGCGATGTCGCGCGTGAAGACGAGGAACACCATCGCGGGCACCGGACCCGCGATCTTCGCGAGCGGGTTGAGGGCGGCGAGACGTCGTCCACCCCCGGGCGGCGCCTCCGCGTACGGGTCGAGGGTCACGTCACGCCTCCAGGGAGGTCGGTCAGGCGCGAGATCCGTGCGAGCTCCGGATGCGACGCCAAGCCGCCCAGGGCGAGCCGCAGCGGCGTGGGGCGAAGGCCCGCGCGGCGAAGAAGCCCCTCGTCACCGAGGACATCCGCAGTCGGCGCCGCCGCGATGAGCCGGCCTCCGGAGATGACGACCGTGCGGTCGGCGTGCTCGGCGACGAGCTGCATGTCATGCGTGACGACGACGATGGTCGTGCCCTCGCGCCGGAGGTCGTCCAGCAGCGTCAGCAGTTCGTCGGCCCGGGCGCGGTCCTGCCCGAACGTCGGCTCGTCCAGGACGAGGAGGGGGGCGCCGCCGACCAGCGCGGTGCCCACCGAGAGGCGGCGCTTCTGCCCACCGGAGAGGAGGAACGGATGCACGTGGGCGTGCCGGCCGAGTCCGAAACGATCCAAGAGCTCGGTGGTCTTGCGCTCCACGACGTCGTCGGGGAGCCGCTGCATCCGCAGGCCGTGCGCGATCTCGTCGAACACCGTCCCGGCGATGAACTGGTGCTCGGGGTTCTGGAAGACGAAGCCGACGTGCGAGACGAGCTCGCGGGGCGAGGCTCGGGCGACGTCGACACCGTCGAGCATCACCGCGCCGCGCGGCGGGCGACGCACGCCCGCGAGAGCCTGCACGAGAGTGGTCTTGCCCGCGCCGTTCTCGCCGACGACGGCGACGAAATCCCCGGGCGCGATGTCGAGCGACACGTCCTCGAGCACCGTGCGCCGCTCGGCTCCGCGGCCGCGCGTCATCGTGAGCCCGCGCACCCGCACCAGCGGCGGGCTGCTCTTCACGACACCGGGCGAATCGGCCGGATGCGGTGCTCCTCGGGCCGGTTCGTGCTGCATCGGGCCGATTCGCCCGCGTTCGGCGGCGGAGGGAGCGGAGGCGGAGGCGGATGCAGCGGAGGCCGTGGTGGCGGCGGATGCGGCGGCGGGGGCAGCGGATGCAGCGGGGGCGGCGGCGGGGTCGGGCGTTCGCTCCAGCGCCGCGCGCAACTCCCCCGGCGTCAGCGGGAGAGGATCGAGCGCGTACCCTGCGCGGCGCAGCCGCAGCGCCGCCAGCGTCGCCGCCGGAAGCCAGACGCCGAGCCCGTGCAGCTCGGCGGCGCGCTCGCGCAGCATCGCGGCGGGCCCGTCCGCGAGGAGCCGGCCGGCGGCGTCCAGCACCACCACGCGGTCGACGAGAGCAAGCGCGGCGTCGAGATTGTGCTCGATCAGGACGATCGCGCGGTCGCCGCGTGCGACCACCTCGGCGAGCGTCGCGTAGACGTCGTCGATGCCGGCGGGGTCGAGGTTGGCGGTCGGCTCGTCGAGCACGAGCACGGGGGAGTCCATCGCCAGCGCCGCCGCGATCGTCAGCCGCTGACGCGCCCCGCCCGACAGGTGATCGGGATTGTCGGCGCGCCGCTCCCACAGCCCCACGCGACGCAGCGCGTCCTCCGCGCGCGCGAGGACCTCGGGAGCGCGCACGAGCAGGTTCTCCGGCCCGAACGCGACCTCATCCAGCACCGTGCCGGTCACCAGCTGCGCATCGGGGTCCTGGAACACCATCGCGACGTGGCGGCTGAGCACGGAGACGGCGGTCGATCCCGCATCCACACCCGCCACCTCGACGGAGCCCGACACCTCGGCGGGGAGCGAGTGCGGAATGAGGCCGTTGAGAGTGAGTGCCAGGGTCGACTTGCCCGACCCGCTGGGGCCGAGGATCAGGACGACCTCGCCCGGCCCGACGTCGAGGCTCACCCCGGCAGGGGCCGCCGCATCCGCCCCCTCGTGCACGACGGCGACGTCGCGCAGACGAAGGAGCGGCGCGCCGGGAGGCGTGAACGGGGCCGGTGCCACGGATCTCAGCGTCGCACGGCGGTGCGCACCACGCCGGATCGGCGCAGGCCCGCTCCGACGACGAGAGCGAGAGCCGTCCAGGCGACGGGGCCGATCACGGCCAGCAGCAGGTACGCGATCTGCGCCCAGAGGGGAAGGGTCGCGAGGTCGACGGCGAACCACACCACTCCCGCGACGATGATGCCGATCACGACCGCCGAGACGAAGAAGCGCCACGGCTGCCACACGCGGTAGCGGGTGAGCGCGGCGACGCCCTCTTGGATCGCGCCGAACAGCACCGCCGTGCCGAGGAATCGGATCGCCCACTGCGGTGCCAGCGCACTGGCGACCAGTGCCGCCAGCACATGCGCGAGCAGCGCCACCCACGGGAGGCGCACGACCTCCTGGGCGAGGATCCCGGGCACGACGTGGGAGCCGAGCACGAGTCCGTAGGCGAACGGCGCTGCCAGGATCACGACAGGGGTGAGCCACCCGGCGACGCCACCGAGAATGCCGGATGCGACGCCGATGGCCGCGCAGATCAGCAGCACGCGCGTCGGGAGTCGGGAGGACGCGGGCACGGCATCAGCGTACTCCGCGCGCCTGCGGCGGGACTTATCCACATGAACGTCGGCCGGCCGTTTCCTGGACAAAGCCTGTGAGCTAGGTTTGTCGGACGCGTGCCGCAGCCGTCGCGCGTTTTCGCTTCCTCATCCCCCCTTTGGAGCGCAGTATGGCTCGTCCCCTGCGGACGGTCGCGACCATCGCCTTGGCCGCGCTGTTCACCGGCACCACAGCAACCGCCAGCTTCGGCGCGACCGGCGCGGGGGAGGTGAACAGGCCCGTTCCGCTCGACTCCCCGAGCGGTCAGTACATCGTGCTGCTGGAGGAGGCTCCGGCCGCCACCTACGACGGTGGGGTGTCGAACCTGCGCCGCACCGCCCCCGAAGAGGGTGAGAAGCTCGACGTGCACGCGCGCGCGGTGCAGGAGTACTCGGCCTACCTCGACGACCGTCAACAGCAGGTCGCCGCCGAGGCCGGCGTCGAGCGGGACAACACCTACACCGTCGCGCTCAACGGCTTCAGTGCGAACCTCACCTCCGCGCAGGCCGCCAAGCTCGCTGCGACGCAGGGTGTCGAAGCCGTCGTGCCCGACGAGATCCGGCACCCGGTCGCCGTGCCTTCGACCGAGTTCCTCGGCCTCGAGGGCCCGGACGGCGTGTGGGAAGCGGTCGGCGGAACGGAAGCCGCGGGTGCGGGCACGGTCGTCGGCGTGATCGACACCGGAATCGCGCCGGAGAACCCCTCCTTCGCGGGCGAGCCGCTGGGCACCTCGCCCGGTGCGGAGCCCTACCTGGAAGGGAACCAGGTCGTCTTCACCAAGGGTGATGGCACCCAGTTCCGCAGCGACCGGGTGAGCGGGCAGGACTGGTCGAACGACGACTACTCCACGAAGCTCGTCGGCGCGAAGTACTTCAGCACCGGCGCCGCCGCCAACGGCTACGACTTCTCCTCCGACTTCCTTTCACCGCGCGACGGCGACGGGCACGGCTCGCACACCGCGAGCACGGCCGCCGGCAACCACGCCGTGGCCGCGAGCGTGGAGGGCGTCGACTTCGGCGAGATCTCCGGCGTCGCCCCCGCGGCGAAGGTCGCCGCATACAAGGCGTGCTTCGTCGGACCCGATCCGCTCGTCACCACCGATGACATCTGCGCCCTGAGCGACCTGCTGGGAGCGATCAACGCGGCGATCGCCGACGGCGTCGACGTGATCAACTACTCCATCGGCGGAGGCGCGGCCACGACGACGCTCGCCACCGAGGACCGGGCGTTCTACAACGCCGCTGCTGCCGGCATCTTCGTCGCCGCCAGCGCCGGCAACGACGGACCCGGCGCCTCGACCGCCGACCACGCGGCACCCTGGTACACGACGGTGGCCGCCTCGACGATCCCGACGTACGAAGGAACGGTGCAACTGCCGAACGGCTTCGAGGCCGCCGGGGCATCCGTCTCGGTGCCCACCGGCGAGCAGGTCACCGGCCCCGTCGTCTACGCGGGCGACATCGCGGCATCCGGCGCCGACCCTGCGCAGGCGGCGCTCTGCTACATCGGCGCGATCGACCCCGCGCAGGCCACCGGCAAGATCGTCGTCTGCGACCGCGGCGAGAACGCGCGCATCGAGAAGTCGCAGGCGGTGCGGGAGGCCGGCGGCATCGGGATGATCCTCGTGAACGTCACGCCGGGTTCGCTCGACAACGACTTCCATTCGGTGCCCACCGTGCACCTCGCCGACACGCACCGCACCGCACTGCTCGACTACGTCCGCAACACCGCGGATGCCACCGCGACCCTGATCGGCGAGAACGTCACCGGCGTCGAGACCCCGACGCCGGTGATCGCGGGCTTCTCCAGCCGCGGCCCGATGCTCGCCGACGGCAGCGACATCCTCAAGCCCGACCTCACCGCGCCGGGTGTGGCGATCCTCGCCGCGGGGGCCAACGGTCCGGCGGAGGACCCGACGTGGGAGTTCCTCTCGGGAACGTCGATGTCGTCGCCGCACATCGCGGGCCTCGCCGCCCTCTACCTCGGTGAGCGCCCGACCGCGACGCCCGCCGAGGTGAAGTCGGCGATGATGACGACGGCCTACGACACCGTGAACGACGACGGGTCGACGAACACCGACCCGTTCGCGCAGGGCGCCGGTCACGTCGACCCCACGCGGTTCTTCGAGCCCGGGTTGCTGTATCTGAACGGCCCGGAGCAGTGGGCCGCGTTCCTCCAGGGCAAGGGTCTGGCCGACTTCGGCGTCGATCCGATCGACGGCAGCGACCTCAACCTCGCCTCCATCTCGATCGGATCGCTCTCCCAGCCGCAGACCGTGAAGCGCAGCGTCACGTCGACGCAGGCTGGGACGTTCACGGCATCCGTCGCCGTGGCCGGCGTCGAGGCGGTCGTCGAGCCATCCACCCTCACCTTCGGCGCAGCCGGCGAGACGCAGGACTTCACGGTGACCTTCACGCGCACCGACGCCCCGGCGGAGGAGTGGACGAGCGGTTCCCTGACCTGGGCGAGCGGCGACACCACGGTGCGCTCGCCGATCGTCATCCAGCCCGTGACGGCCGATGCCCCGGCGGAGGTGAGCGGCGCGGGTATCTCGGGGAGCGTCGAGGTGCCGGTGACGCCGGGTGTGACCGGCGAACTGCCGGTGGACCTCAGCGGCCTCTCGCCGATGGCGTTGCTGGCCGATCCCGCCAACCCCGTCGAGGGGCACTCGGGCGACGAGAACTCCGGGGCGGATGCGGAGGGCTACGTCAGCTGGATCGTGGACGTCCCGGAGGGGACGACGCTGTCGCGCTTCTCGCTCGACTCCTCCGATGACGAGACCAGCGATCTCGACCTGTTCGTGTATCGCGTCGTCAGCCCCGACGACCTGCAGTACTACGAGATGTGGCAGTCGGCGAGCGGGTCGGCGGACGAGCAGGTGACGCTGACCGATCCCACCCCGGGTACCTACGTCGTCGAGGTGAACGTGTTCGCGTTCGCCGAGCCGTTCACGTGGGATCTGTGGTCGGGCAACGTCGCAGCGGACGGCGAGGGCGCCCTGACGGCGACGCCGAACCCCATCCCGGTCGAGCAGGGCGTCGCGACGGCGTACACGCTGTCGTGGTCCGGGCTGCAGCCGCAGACGCGCTACCTCGGACTCGCGCGATACGGCGAGTCCGCCGTGCGGACGGTCGTCACCGTCGACTCCGGTCAGGCGGCTCCGACCTCGACGGTCGCGCCGGCGATCACGGGCGACCCGCGCGTGGGCAAGAAGCTCACGGCGAGCCCGGGGACCTGGGAACCGGCCGCTGTCGAGGTGGCCTACCAGTGGCTCCGCGACGGGCAGCCCATCGAGGGCGCGACGACCGCGAAGTACAAGGTGGTCAAGGCCGATGTCGGAACGACCCTCTCGGTGCGGGTCACGGCGACCGAAGCGGGCAACCCCGTGCCGGGCACGGCGGACTCGGCGGGGGTGTTCGTGAAGTTCACCTCGAAGACGCACGTCACGCTCAACCGCTACTTCGGCACGTCGTCGCAGAACTACGCGGTGACGGTGCGCGTGAGTCCGTCCGGTGGTGATCCCGCCACCGGCGACGTGACGGTGCGCGTGAACTCCGCGACCTACACCGGCACGCTCGTCGACGGCGCCATCACCATCTCGCTACCGAAGCAGTCGCGGGGCGTGAAGGTCGTGCGCGTGCAGTACGGCGGGAGTGCCACGGTCGCCACGTCGTCGGATACGACCGCATTCGTCGTGTTCCGCTGACGCCGATGCGAGGACGCTCGGGTTCCGGCCCGGGCGTCCTCGCGGAACACAACTCCTCAAGACCGGGCGCCGGATGCCGGCAGCACGGCCTTTCGGCCGCGATCTTGAGGAGTTGTGTTCTGGACTCAGCCGCGGCGGCGGCGCGGGGTGAGCCGGACGGCAGGGAGGGGCGGGGCGGGAACGCGCTCGGGGCCGTGTCCCACGACCGGACCGAACCGCGGTGCCGACCGCTCCCACTCCTCGCGGGCCGCGACGATCTCGTCGTGCGTGCGCCCCACGAAGTTCCACCACATGACGATGTCGGCCTCGAACGGCTCGCCGCCGAGGAGGAACACCGTCGCCTCGGAGGCGCTCTCGATCTCGACCGCGTCGCGCCCGGTGCCGAGGTACAGCAGGGAGGTGCCGGTCACCGGCGTCGCCTCCCCGGCGCGCACGACGACGTCGCCGAAGACGCCGGCCACCGCATACTCCCATCCCGGATGCAGCGGAAGGCGCAGCCTCGAACCCGCCGGGATGCGCACCTCCGCGCCGACGAGAGGCGTGTAGACCGTCGCGGGCGAGCGCACGCCGGCAAGCTCGCCGAGCACGATGCTCGCCTCGCCCTCGCTCCCGCTCACGGCGGGTATCGGCACGACGGGAAGCTGCTCGTGCCGCTCGAAGTCGGGCGCGCCGTGCCGGCGGGTCTCGGGGAGCGCGACCCAGAGCTGCAGCGCGTCGAGAGGGATCGGATCCTCGCCCACCGAATACTCCGAGTGCGCGATCCCCTCCCCGCTGGTCATGAGGTTCAGCTGCCCCGGTCGCAGCACGACGTCGCTTCCCACCGCATCCCGATGACGGATCTCGCCGACGAGCGGCCACGTCACCGTCTGCAGGCCGATGTGCGGGTGCGGCTCCACGCGCATCCGCACGTCCTGCGGGCCGAATCGATCGAGGAAGCACCACGCGCCGATCATGGGCAGCTCGCGCTGAGGGAGGCTGCGGCGGACGGACATGGCACGGACGCCGCCCAGCGGAACCTCGCGTGCCTCGAGCAGAAGCGCGCGCGGTCCGCGAGCGTCGTCCGTGAGCGTCATGCCGGTTCGGCCGGGGCTGCGGAGTCTGCGGCCTCTCGGCGCTCGGGCCATTCGACGACCAGCCCGGGAACCTCGTGCCCCTCCAGGTAGTGCGTGAGGAACGGGCACCGGGGCGACACCGCCTCGCCGCGGCGGGCGAAGTCTGCCAGCGCCTCACCGGCCAGTCGAGAACCGAGACCCATGCCCTTGAACTCCGGGTCGAGCTCGGTGTGGGGGAGGATCACGGCGCGGTCGTCGCGCCCCAAGAACTCCAGAAACCCGCCGATCCGCCCGTTGACATGGATCTCATAGCGGGACAGGGCGTCATTGCGCGTGACGGTGATCTCGTCGGCCATCCGTTCTCCTTCTCGTTACGAGTGTCCAACGTAGGCGGGCCGGCGTTGTTCCGCCACGGGGACCGCGGGTTCGCCCTCGCTTTCGTTCGTCGTCCATGCGCAGGGCGGAGAATCACCGCGAGACTGCACCTGAGCCACGAGACCGCGTCCCTCGTCAGCTGTCTCGTGGCGCGGATGCAGTCTCGCGGCCCCGACCGCGAACCTGGGGACGGCGGGGCCGCGACGTCGGCGACGCGGGTTACCGTGGACGGGTGACGTTCGCCGGGCCCGACTCCGCGTTCGGCGACCCGTACGCCGACGCGCCGCCCGACGACCCGTATGCGGGCATGGACTGGGACCCTGACGCCTTCGGTCCCCCTGACGATCCTGCCGCGCCGCCTCCGCCGTTCGACGGCGCGACGACGCCGGTGGCAGCATCCGTCCCGGGTTTGGCGGCGACGGCCCGAGACTTCACCGGCCGCGACCCGCGCGACGTGCTGTCCGAGGTCTATGGATACGACGCCTTCCGCGGCGACCAGGGCGACATCGTGGCGCACGTCGTGGGCGGCGGCGACGCCGTCGTGCTCATGCCGACCGGCGGCGGCAAGAGCGTCACGTATCAGGTGCCGGCGCTGGTGCGCCCCGGCACGGGTCTCGTGGTGAGCCCGCTCATCGCCCTCATGCACGACCAGGTCGACGCGCTCGTGGCCAACGGCGTGCGCGCGGCGTACCTCAACTCGACGCAGACCCCGGGAGAGCGCGCCGCCGTCGAGCAGGCGTATCTCGCCGGAACCCTCGACCTGCTCTACGTCGCTCCCGAGCGCCTCAACGGCGCCCAGACCCTCGGCCTGCTGGCGCGGGGGCGTCTGTCGGTGATCGCCATCGACGAGGCTCACTGCGTGTCGCAGTGGGGCCACGACTTCCGCCCCGACTACCTCGCGCTCGGCGATCTGGCCGACCGGTTCCCTGGCGTCCCGCGCATGGCGCTGACGGCGACGGCGACGCCGGCGACCGCGAGCGAGATCGTCGAACGCCTGCGCCTTCCCCGCGCGCGCCGATTCGTCGCGAGCTTCGACCGCCCCAACATCCAGTACCGCATCGCCCCCAAGGTCGAGCCGCGCAAGCAGCTCGTCGAGTTCATCCGCTCGGTCCGGCAGGCGCAGGGTCCGGATGACGCGGCCCCGGCGGGCATCGTGTACGCCCTCAGCCGCAAGAGCGTCGAGCAGACCGCGGCGTACCTGAGCACACAGGGGATCGACGCGCTGCCCTACCACGCCGGTCTGGACTCGTCGGTGCGGGCCGCGAACCAGTCGCGGTTCCTCCGCGACGACGGCGTCGTGATGGTCGCGACGATCGCCTTCGGCATGGGGATCGACAAGCCCGACGTGCGCTTCGTGGCGCACATCGACCTTCCGAAATCGGTCGAGGGGTACTACCAGGAGACCGGGCGCGCCGGGCGCGATGGTGAACCGGCGGTGGCGTGGATGGCGTACGGCCTAGGCGACGTCGTGCAGCAGCGGCGCATGATCGATCAGTCGCCGGGCGACCGCGCCTACAAGATGCGGCTGGGACAGCACCTCGACGCCATGCTCGGCCTCTGCGAGACCGTGTCATGCCGGCGGCAGAATCTGCTCGACTACTTCGGCGAGCCCTCCGGCACGTGCGGAAACTGCGACACGTGCCTCGAGCCCCCCGAGACGTGGGACGGTCAGGTGGCCGCTCAGAAGCTCCTGTCGACGATCGTGCGGCTCCAGCGCGAACGCGGGCAGTCGTTCGGTGCCGGGCATCTCATCGACATCCTGCGCGGAGCCCGCACCGAGCGCATCACGCAGCAGGGCCATGACGCCCTCGCCACCTACGGCATCGGCGCCGACCTGACGGATCAGGATTGGCGCAGCGTCATCCGCCAGCTCCTGGCGCGCGGGCTTCTCGTCGCGCGCGGCGACTACGGCACGCTCGCGCTGACCGAGGCCAGCGGCGGAGTGCTCCGCGGCGAGACCGCCGTGCCCCTGCGCCGCGACACCCTCGGGCGCTCGGGGAGCGGACCACGCGTGCGCAAAGCCGCCGCGGCGGAGTCGGTGGACGCCGGCGACCGCGACCTCTTCGAGGCGCTGCGCTCGTGGCGGGCCGAGCAGGCACGGGAGCAGGGGGTCCCCGCCTACATCGTGTTCGGGGACGCGACGCTGCGCGCGCTCGCCGCGTCGCGCCCGGCGTCGCTGGCGGACCTCGACGGCATCACGGGCATCGGAGCGAAGAAGCGCGAGGCCTACGGCGACCGCATCCTCGCCGTCGTCGCCGCCCACTGACGCCGTCGCCCTTCGTCTCGGTCGCCGAGCTCCCTCGCTCAGGGTCCGGGCGGTTGCCGGTCGTTGAGCGCGGGTCCGGGTGTGGCCTCCGGTCGTTGAGCGAGCCCAGAGGGCGAGAAGCGCGCGCAGAGCGCGGCTCAGGCGTGCATGCGGGCGTTCTTGAGGATGCGGTCGACCGCGTTGCGCGGACCCCGCACGCCGATCCCCACGAGGTCGAGCCCGGCCGTCGGCACCGCTCGCACGGCGGCGCGGTTCGCCGCATCGTGCGGCGTGGAGAACAACTCCCGCGTGTAGATCGCGACCGACATGTCACGCTCGACGGCCTTGGTGCGGGCCGCGACGAGGGTCGCCGCATCCGCGGTGTACACCAGCACGGGCTGGCGGAGCATCGGCAGGTACTGCTGGCCGTCGGCGTCTTCGTAGGGCGGGCCGACGAGGTTCTCGGCGCTCGTGGCGATGCCGGTCATGAGGAACGCGGTCACGTTCAGCTCCTGCCACGGCAGCAGATCGTCGCGCAGCACGATCGCGACCTTCGTGTCGAAGCGGACGGGGGCCTCGGGGTCATCGGTTCCGGAAGCGGGGGCGGAGAGCTCGGGCACGATGACATCCTCCGGCCCCGGCCTCCCGTGCGTCTTGTACGTTTCTTGCATGGTCGAGGCGGTGCGAGCGTGGCAGCCGGGCATCCCGGATGTGCGCGAGGTGCTGCACGCGACCTTCCGCGACCACGCCTACCCCGCTCACACGCACGACGCCTGGACCCTGCTGCTGATCGATGCCGGCGCCGTGCGGTACGGGCTCGACCGCGATGAGCACATCGCGGCCCCTGCGACCCTCAGCCTCCTGCCGCCCGACATCCCCCACGACGGCCGATCCGCGGTTCCCGGACGGGCGTTCCGAAAGCGCGTGCTGTACCTCGATGCCGGGTGGCTCCCGGCATCGTGGGAGGGGCGGGCGGCGGCGCGCCCGGATCTCGGACCGGATGCGGCGACTGCCGCGCGCGCGGTGCACGCGGCTCTCCGCCGCCCGGGCGACGAGCTCGCCGCGGAGTCCGCGGTCGTGCTCCTCCGCGATCGCGTCGCCGCGCACCTCGGGTCGGCGCCGCATCCGGCCCGCCGTGACGATCCGCTCGCGCGACGGCTGCGCATCCTCCTCGACGACCGGCTCACCGAGACCTTCACCGTGGCCGAGGCCGGCCGGATGCTCGGTGCGCACCCGAGTCACCTCATCCGTGCGTTCTCTCGGGTGTACGGCATCCCGCCGCACCGCTATGTCACCGGCCGCCGTGTCGATCTCGCGCGACGCATGATGGTCGGCGGGTCCACGGCGGCGGATGCGGCCGCCGCGGCGGGGTTCCACGACCAGGCGCACTTCACGCGCCACTTCCGCCGCCTGCTCGGTACGACGCCGGCCGCCTTCGCGGCCTGACCGTCCCGCGAGGAGCCCCGGCTAGGTCCAGTCGCCGAGCGAGTCGACGCAGCGCTCGATGAGGGCCGCGTCTGCCGGTGCTCGTTCGATGGTCGCCCGGTAGTACACCGGACCGATCGCGAGGGCCGCCGCATCCGTCTCGGGTCGTACGCGCAGCGACAGCTCGCCCTGATCCTGCGCCTGTCGGAGCGCGCCGGCCAGCCGCTGCGACAGGAGTTCGGCGAAGCCCGCGCGGCGCGCGTCCATCCCGTCGTCCCAAAGCGCGGCGTTGGCGAGAGTGGTCGTGACGGCGCGCACGGCATCCTGCGCCAACTGGTCGGCGATGGCGGTGAGTTCGCGGGTCACCCATTCCCGGAAGGGAGAGGCCGGCGCGTGGAAGAACGGCATCGGCACGGTCGCCATCGCCTCGGCGAGGAGCTGTTCGGTCTGCGGCCAATGCCGGTAGACGGTGGCCCGGCCGATACCCGCGTGCTCGGCGATCTGCTGGTGGGTGACGGCAGCGGGCCCCTGTGCGAGCAGCAGCTCGCGCGCGGCGTCGAGAATCGCCTGGCGACTCCGCAGATATCGCGGGTCGGTGTCATTCCGCATGCCGACCATTCTATGAGACCCATTGACTCATAGATTCCGACGTGCGACCGTTTATTTATGAGACAACCTGTATCAAAAAAGACTGTAGCCGTGCTCGGCGCGACCGGCCGGAGCGGCCGGGAGGTCGTGGCCCGGGCGCGCGGGGAGGGGTATTCCGTCGTTGCCCTCGTCCGTCGGAGTGGATCCTTCGCATCCGATGCCGGCGTGCGCGAGATCGTGTGGCGCGATGTGTCCGACGGTGCGCCGCTCGCATCCGCTCTCGAGGGTGCGGATGCGGTGATCAGCGCTCTGGGCGGAGCGGATGAGGGGGTGACCACCGTGTGTACGGATGCGGTGCGCACGCTCGTTCCCGCGATGGACTCGGCGGGAGTCCGGCGTCTGGTCGCCGTGAGCGCACACGGCGTCTGCGAGACCCACGACCGCTCGCTGTACTCCCGAGCGGTGTGGTCGCGGGTGGGCGAGAAGATGAAGGACAAGGAATCGATGGAGCCGCTGATCACCGCCTCCGGGCTGGAGTGGACGATCGTTCGTCCGCCGATGCTGCGGAATGGCCCCGCGACGGCGAGGTACCGCACCGGGGACGAGCTGCCGATCAGGCTGTGGCACTCCATCGGCCGCGCCGACCTCGCGGACTTCCTCGTCCGTGAAGCGTTCGAGGGGCGTTTCGTCGGGCGCTATCCGCGGATTCGCCGATGAGTCGCTCCGACCGCGTGGCGGTCGTCACCGGTGTCACCGGCGGCATGGGGAGAGTCCTTGCCGTCGAGCTCGCTCGGCGCGGCATGCACGTCGTGGCCGTCGCTCGGGATGCGAAGCGTGCCGACATCGTTCTCTCGGGAATCATGCCCGACCCGGACGCGTGGGAGGTGGTGCCCGCCGACCTGTCCCGTCGGGCGGACGTCATCGGCGCCGCGGCTGCGATCGCCGACCGGCACGACGCGGTGCATGTGCTGGTCAACAACGCTGGCGCGCACTACGCAGAGCGCCGTCTCTCGCCCGACGGCATCGAGATGCATATCGCGATCGACTACCTGGCGGGGTTCGGACTGACCGCTCTGCTCGAGGCACAGCTGCGGCGAGGCCGCGCGCGGGTGGTCAACGTCGCCTCGGACACCCTTCGGGACAGCCGCCGGATCACGCTCCTCGGGCGGCCGCGGCCGGCCACGCTCGACCCCGACGACGTCGACGACCTCACGCGTCTGAACCCCGCGACCGGATTCGCCCCCTTCGAGGCCTACGCTCGCGCGAAGCTGCTCGCGGTCACCGCCGGGTACAGCCTTGCCGAGACTTTCGCGGGAGATGTCGCCGTCAACGCCGTCCATCCGGGCATCGTCTCGACGGAGATCATCCGCGACCTGATCCCGGCGCCGCTCCGCCCCTTCGAGAGACTGATCCGGCGCACGATGCTCACCCCGGAGCAGGGCGCCGCGCCGACCCTCCGCCTCGCCGTCGACCCGGCCCTGGCAGACGTCACGGGCCGATACTTCGTGCGCGAGGTCGAGACGCCGACGCCGCCGGTCTCCTACGACCGCGACGTCCAGGAGCGGCTGCGCGGAACGAGCGACCGTTTCTTCGGGCTCGGCCGGTAGCGCGAGGCTCTCTCGGGCGAATCGCCGCGGACTGTACGGGACGCACAAGCCCCGCGCCCGACGTCCTCCCGCGGCGTTGTGGGGAGTCGCCAGCCGAGTTGGCCGGACGTTGTGGGAGTCCTACGGTGAGAGTCGTCTGCCCGCTCCGCCGAAAGGTCCCACCCATGGCTGATGCTGCCGTACGCTCCACCACGCCCGCCGAAGAACGACGGACCCCCGCCGGAGGCGCCCCGACCGCCGCGCACACGCCGGCCGAGGCATCCGAGGCGCAGATCGACGTCGCCGCCGTCACCGACGCGCTGCTGGGCACCTGGGGCGACACCCGTCGCGCGGCGCGCGAGATGATCAAGGACCCCGCGTTCTGGCGCGTCGACGGTCTGTCGATGGCCGAGCACCGCGAACGCGTGCTCAGCCAGCTGCATCTGCTGGTGGACAACAAGGCCGTGCACCGCGCCTTCCCGAAGCGTTTCGGGGGCGCCGAGGACAACGGCGGCAACATCGCCGGATTCGAGGAGCTGGTCGCCGCCGACCCGAGCCTGCAGATCAAATCCGGCGTGCAGTGGGGGCTGTTCGGTGCTGCGGTGCTGCAGCTGGGCACGGCTGAGCACCACGAGAAGTGGCTCCCCGGCATCATGAGCCTGGAGATCCCCGGTGCCTTCGCGATGACCGAGACCGGTCACGGCTCGGATGTCGCGGCCATCGGGACGACCGCGACGTACGACCCCGAGACCGAGGAGTTCGTGATCCACACGCCGTTCCGCGGCGCGTGGAAGGACTATCTCGGCAATGCCGCGCTCCATGGCATCGCCGCGACGGTGTTCGCGCAGCTCATCACGGACGGCGTGAACCACGGCGTGCACTGCTTCTACGTGCCGATCCGAGACGAGAACGGCGCCTTCCTCCCCGGCATCGGCGGCGAGGACGACGGTCTCAAAGGCGGCCTGAACGGCATCGACAACGGCCGCCTGCACTTCGACAGCGTGCGGGTGCCGCGGACGAACCTGCTCAACAGGTACGGCGACGTCGCGCCGGATGGCACGTACACCAGCGACATCGCCAGTCCCGGTCGCCGCTTCTTCACGATGCTGGGCACGCTCGTGCAGGGCCGTATCTCCCTCGACGGCGCCGCATCGTGGGCATCCGCCATCGCCGAGACGATCGCGATCACCTACGCCAACCAGAGGCGCCAGTTCGACTCCGGCCGCGGCACGCCCGAGGTGGTGCTGCTGGACTACGGCAAGCACCAGCGACGCCTGCTGCCCCGCCTCGCCACCACCTACGCGCAGATCTTCGCGCACGACGAGTTCCTGAAGAAGTTCGACGGCGTCTTCAGCGGCCGCGCCGACACGGATGCCGACCGCGAAGACCTCGAGACGCTCGCCGCGGCACTGAAGCCCCTGTCGACGTGGCACGCGCTGGACACCCTGCAAGAAGCCCGCGAGGCATGCGGCGGGGCCGGATTCCTCTTCGAGAATCGGCTCGTCGGACTGCGGCAGGACCTCGACATCTACGTGACGTTCGAAGGCGACAACAACGTTCTGCTGCAGCTGGTCGGAAAGCGCCTTCTCGCCGACTATGCCAAGCAATTCAAGGGCAAGGACGCGCGCGCCCTCGCCGCGTTCGCGGTCGGACAGACCGCCGGCAAGGTGTTCCACGGGGCGGGCCTCCGCCAGATCGGCCAGGCCGTGAGCGACCTGGGATCGACCGCCCGTGCGGTCGAGCGGGGCCTCCGCGCCGACCAGCAGCACGACCTGCTCGCCGGTCGCGTGCAGCAGATGATCGCCGACCTCGCCGGGCGTCTGCGTCCCGCCGCGAAGCTCTCACCGGATGACGCGGCGGCGCTGTTCAACGCCAACCAGGCCGAGCTCATCGAGGCCGCCCGCGCACACGGCGAGCTGCTGCAGTGGGAGGCGTTCACGGATGCGGTGGACCGCTTCGACGACGCCGGCACGGTCGAGGTTCTCACGTGGCTGCGCGACCTGTTCGGCCTGCAGCTGATCGAGAAGCACCTCGCCTGGTACCTGATCCACGGGCGGCTCTCGACTCAGCGCGCCGCCGCCGTCTCGAGCTACATCGACCGCCTGTGCGCGCGGCTGCGTCCGCACGCACAGGACCTCGTCGACGCGTTCGGCTACGAGCCCGAGCACCTGCGCGCGCCGATCGCATCGGGCGCGGAGCAGGCCCGACAGGACGAGGCCGCGACGTTCTACGCCGAGCTGAAGGCATCCGGCAAGGCCCCCCTCCCCGAACAGAAGCCGAAGAAGTAGGGCGGGCGTCAGCCCGAGCGCCGCGCCAGCACGAGTCGCACGATCGAGAGGATGCTGATCGCGACACCGGCGATCAGCATCACCCAGCCGAGCACGGCCTGGCCGCTGACGAGCGCCCCGATGCCCGTGCCGGCGAACGCGAGAGCGACGATGAGGCCGATGATGAGATACGCGGTGTAGCGGCGAGGGCCCATCTGCGCTTCGGATTCCATGGCCGAACTGTATCGACGCCTCGCGCGTCCACCGCCGCGAAGGGTCGCGACACGCGGCACGCGCCGTGCGGGAGGCCGCATCCGGTGACCCCTCGCGGCGGGGTCCGGGTGGGCGACCCGGTGTCGTGGGCGGGCGATACAGTGGCGCCGTGACCACGGATGTGCGGATCGGACCCGACGGTGTCGCGCGCTGCGCATGGGCGACCTCCGACGCCGAATACCTGCGCTATCACGACGAGGAGTGGGGGGTTGCGCTCCACGGCGACCGCGCGCTGTTCGAGAAGATGAGCCTCGAGGGCTTTCAAGCGGGGCTGTCGTGGATCACGATCCTGCGCAAGCGCCCGCGCTTCCGCGAGGTGTTCGCGGGGTTCGATCCCGATCGCGTGGCCGCCTTCGGCCCCGCCGACGTCGAGCGGCTGATGACGGATGCCGGGATCATCCGCAATCGCGCGAAGATCGAGGCCGTCATCGGCAACGCCGCCCTCGTCGCCGCGATGGACGACGGCGAACTCGATGCGCTGCTGTGGTCGTTCGCGCCGTCCGGGCCGCGTCAGCGACCCGAGTCCTTCTCCGACGTGCCCGCCGTCACGGCGGAATCCACCGCCTTGAGCAAGGCCCTGCGCAAACGCGGTTTCCGGTTCGTCGGGCCGACGACGATGTACGCCCTCATGCAGTCGGGCGGCATGGTCGACGACCACGTCGCGGGGTGCTGGCGCGCCGCCTGAACCGCGAACACCGTCGCGACCGGTAGACTGGATGCACTGCGGAGCGATTCCTGCTCCCTGCGTCGTCGAACGCATCGGCCGTCCGTCTCGGATCCGGCCCGGACTTTCCACGGCGAACGGATGCGTCACCCGACGCCTTCGCCAATCTGCGGCCCGCTCGGCGGCGCCGCTTCCGAAATCGCCGAGCACGCGCCCGCGTCCCGGCATGAAAGACACATGACTTCTCCTACTTTCGCCGACCTCGGCGTGCCCGCTCCCCTCGTCGACGTCCTCGCCGCACAGGGTAAGACGGAGGCCTTCCCGATCCAGGCCGACACCCTCGCCGACACCCTCGCCGGGCGCGACGTCCTGGGCCGGGGCAAGACCGGCTCGGGCAAGACCCTCGCCTTCTCCCTCCCCCTCGTCGCGCGCCTCGCGAACGCTCGCTCGACCCGCCGCGGCCGCAAGCCGCGCGCCCTCGTGCTGGCGCCCACCCGCGAGCTGGCCAACCAGATCGACGAGGTGATCAAGCCGCTCGCCGCGGCCTATGGACTCACCACCACGACCGTCTACGGCGGCGTGAATCAGCGCCGCCAGGTGGACGCCCTCGCGTCGGGGGTCGACATCCTCGTCGCCTGCCCCGGCCGGCTCGAAGACCTCATCGGCCAGGGCTTCGCGAGCCTCGACGACATCGAGATCACCGTGCTCGACGAGGCCGACCACATGGCCGATCTCGGCTTCCTCCCCGGCGTCACGCGCCTGCTCACCCGCACCCCCGCCGGCGGGCAGCGCCTGCTGTTCTCCGCCACGCTCGACAACGGCGTGGACAAGCTGGTGCGGAAGTTTCTGCGGAACGAAGTGCTGCACTCCGTCGACGAGGCCACGTCCCACGTCGCGGCGATGACCCACCACGTCTTCGTGGCTGCGGATGCCACGGCCAAGACGCAGCTCGTGCGCACCCTCGCCTCGGGCACGAGCCGCCGCATCCTCTTCACCCGCACCAAGCACCAGGCCAAGAAGCTGGCCCGCACGCTGACGGCCGCGGGCATCCCCTCGGTCGACCTGCACGGGAACCTCTCGCAGCCGCAGCGCGACCGCAACCTCGCCGCGTTCAGCGCCGGGACCGCCAGGGTGCTCGTCGCGACCGACGTCGCCGCGCGCGGCGTGCACGTCGACGACATCGCCCTCGTGGTGCACGTCGACCCGCCGGTCGAGCACAAGGCGTACCTGCACCGCTCGGGTCGCACCGCCCGCGCCGGCAGCGCCGGCGACGTCGTGACGGTGATGCTCCCCGAGCAGCGCCGCGACACCCTCGACATCCTCCGCAAGGCGGCCATCTCGGCCACGCCCACGCCGGTGACCTCCGAGTCTGCCGAGGTCACCGCGCTCGTGGGCGAGGTCGCCGCGCACGTTTCGCCGGCGCCGGTGGTCGCACCGCAGCGCGGCGGCGGGCAGTCGCAGGGGGCTAACGCGCAGCGCAAGCGCGCGGCCCGCGGTGAAGGCTCATCCTCTCGCGGCGCCTCGTCGGACGGCGCCCGCAGTGGCGGTCGCCGTCGCCGCGGCGGCTCGTCCTCCGACGCCGCCGGATCGGGCCAGCGCTCCGGCGCGTCGGGTCAGCGTTCCGGCGCGGCCGCGGGTCAGCGCTCGGGCACCGCATCCGCCGGTCGCTCCGGCGCGGCATCCGCTTCCCGGGGCGGGTCAGCCGGCCGGGGCAGCGCTCCGCGCACGCCGGCGAGCGGGCGCACCGCCGCCGGCGCCCCGACCATCGGCATGGTCGTCGGGTCGCGCTCGGCGCGCACCAACCGTCGCGCGCAGGGCTGAGCGCACCTCACGCGTCCCCCGAAACGGATTACCTATCCGTTTCGGGGGTAGCATGGGGCCGTGCCCCGGTCCGATGCCCTGCGCAGCCGCGCCCGCATCCTCGAGATCGCGCGCGGCCGCGATCTCGGCGCTCTGCGCCACAACGACATCGCCCGCGAGGCGCACGTGGGCGTCGCGACGGTGTACCGCCACTTCCCGACGGTTCGCGACCTGATCGAAGCGCTCAGCATCGACTCGCTCCGGCGGTTGCGCGAGACCGCAGAGATCGCGGACGCCGAGCCCGACGCCCTCCTGGCGCTGCGCGGATTCCTCTCCGCCGCCCTCGCACTCCAGCTCGAGGACGCCGGCCTGCAGAGCGTTCTCGCGAACCTCGAGCGGATCGACCCCGTCATCCACACCGAGTGCTCCGCGGCCCGGACGCAGGTCCACGACGGCTACGCGCGCGTGCTCGCCCGCGCCCAGAGCGCCGGAGCGGTGCGCGCCGATCTGACCGCTCCGCAGCTGCAGCGGATGCTGAGCGGCATCGAGCACGCGGTGCGCCTGGGTGCTCCCGCCGACGCCGAGATGCTGCTCGACGTCTTCTTCGCGGGACTGTGCACCCCCGCACCCGCTCCGACCGCCCTCGCGAAGGACTGAATCCATGGACTACGGACACCCTCTCGAGTTCGGCGCGTTCGTCACGCCGTCGGCCGCCGACCCGCAGGTACCCGTGGCGCTCGCGCAGCTGGCGGAGGCATCCGGCCTCGACCTCGTCACGTTCCAGGACCACCCGTATCAGCCCGCGTTCGTCGACACGTGGACCCTGATGACGTGGGTCGCCGCGCGGACCGAGACCGTGCGGATCGCGCCCAACGTGCTCAACGTCCCGCTGCGCCCGCCCGCCGTGATCGCCCGTGCCGCCGCCAGCCTCGACCTCCTCTCCGGCGGCCGCTTCGACCTGGGGCTGGGCGCCGGCGGGTTCTGGGACGCGATCGAGGCGATGGGCGGCCGGCGGCTCACGCCCGGGCAGGCGGTGACCGCGCTGGAGGAGGCGATCGCGGTGATGCGCGGCCTGTGGGACACCTCCGAGCGCCGCGGGCTCTTCACCGACGGCCGTTACCACGCGGTCCACGGCGCCAAGCGCGGCCCGCGGCCCGCTCACGACATCCCCGTCTGGCTGGGGGCCTACAAGCCGCGGATGCTGGCACTCACGGGGCGCGTCGGCGACGGCTGGCTGCCCTCCCTCGGGTACCTCCAGCCCGGCGACCTCGCGCGCGGGAACGCGGTCATCGACGAGGCTGCGGACGGCGCCGGACGCGACCCGCGCGAGGTGCGGCGGTTGCTGAACGTGCCGGCGGCCAGCGGCGACACCCGTGCGTGGGTCGAGCAGCTCGCGCGCTTCGCCCTCGACGACGGGATCGGTACGTTCATCGTGGTCGGCGACGATCCGCGCGTGCTGCAGCAGTTCGGCGGCGAGGTCGCGCCCGCCGTCCGCGAGATCGTCGCCCGCGAGCGCGGCGAGCGCGGCCTCGCGCCGGCCCCGGTGCGCTCGCTGGCGTCGCTGGGCAGACGCCGGCCGGGCATCGCGTACGACGAGGTGCCCACCGGTGTCCGGGCGATCGAGCCCGGCGACTTCGAGTACGCCGACGTGAGCTCGACCTACCTCCGCGAGGGGCGGCCCGGCATCGTCTTGCAGCCGGACTCGCCCGAGCAGGTCGCCGCCTCGATCGCGTTCGCGCGCCGGCATCCGGCGATTCCCCTGTCGGTCCGCAGCGGCGGCCACGGGATCAGCGGACGCAGCACCAACGACGGCGGCATCGTTCTCGACCTCCGCCGCCTGAACGGCATCGACGTGCTCGACGAGGCGCGCCGGCTCGTGCGCATCGGACCGGGGGCGCGCTGGGCGCAGGTGGCCGCCGCGCTCGACCAGCACGGGTGGGCGCTCAGCTCGGGCGACTACGGCGGGGTGGGAGTCGGCGGCCTGGCGACGGCGGGCGGCATCGGCTTTCTCGGCCGCGAGCACGGACTGACCATCGATCACCTCCGTGCCGTCGAGATCGTGCTCGCCGACGGGTCTCTCGTGCGCGCCGACGCCCAGACGAATCCGGATCTCTTCTGGGCCGTCCGCGGCGCCGGCGCGAACCTGGGCATCGTCACGAGTTTCGAGTTCGAGGTCGACGAGGTCGGGAACGTCGGCTGGGCCCAGCTCGCCTTCGACGCGTCGGAGATCGAGGGCTTCCTGACCGGATTCGGACGCATCATGGCCGAAGCCCCGCGCGACCTGACCGCGTTCCTCATCCTCGGCCGGCAGCGCGCGGGGGAGCCGCGCGTGGCGCAGCTGATGGCGATGGTCGACTCGGATGACGCCGACACGATCCTCGCGAGGCTGCAGCCCTTCGCCGAGCTGGCCCCCCTCCTGCAGCAGTCGGTGCAGATCACCTCGTACGCGCGCGTGATGACCAACGCCGACCTCGGCCCCCAGCAGGGGCGCGGCGAGCCGCACTCGCGGTCGCTGCTGGTGGGCGACATCACGCCCGCCCTCGCGCAGGCAGTGGTGCAGATGCTCGACGGGGGAGCGTCGTACTGGGTGCAATTCCGCTCGGTCGGCGGCGCCGTCTCCGACGTCGCGGAGGACGCCACCGCCTACTCGCACCGCGACGCGCAGCACTCCCTCGTGGCCCTCGGTGCCGACGCGGCCGCGCTCGACGCCGCGTGGGAGCCGGTGCGCGCGCGGGGAAGCGGCATGTATCTGAGCTTCGATTCGTCCCTCCGCCCCGGGCGCCTGGTGGACGCGTTCGGAGAGGAGAAGCTCGATCGCCTGCGGGCCATCAAGCGCGAGGTCGACCCCGACAACCTGTTCCGCGACAACTTCTCCGTCGCATCCGGTACGGCCTGACCGCGCAATCGGTCAGGATCGAGGAAGCGCCGTGTCCGCGTCATGCGGAACACTGGGGCGAGCCCCGAAGAGGAGAAGCATGGCCGCCGCATCCGTACCGCCCGCATCCACCGCCGAACCCGTCGCCGACGCGCACGACGTCATCCGCGTCGTCGGGGCGCGCGAGAACAACCTGAAGAACGTCTCGGTCGACATCCCGAAGCGCCGCCTCACGGTGTTCACCGGCGTCAGCGGGTCGGGCAAGTCCTCGCTCGTCTTCGGCACGATCGCCGCGGAGTCGCAGCGGCTCATCAACGAGACGTACCCGACCTTCGTCCAGGCGTTCATGTCGACGCCGCCGCGCCCTGAGGTCGACGCGCTCGAGAACATCAGCCCCGCGATCCTCGTCGATCAGGAGCGGATGGGGTCCAACGCCCGCTCGACAGTCGGCACCGCCACCGACGTGCACGCGATGCTCCGGATGCTGTTCTCCCGCCTCGGACAGCCCTACGTCGGGTCGCCCCAGGCGTTCTCCTTCAACGTCCCGTCGGTCCGCGGCGGCGGCGCGGTGACGATGCAGAAGGGCGGCAAGACCGTCAAGGAGCGTCGCTCGTTCGAGATCACCGGCGGCATGTGCCCGCGGTGCGAGGGTCTCGGCGAGGTCACCGACATCGACCTCGACGAGCTCTTCGACCGCACCAAGTCGCTCGCCGACGGCGCGCTGACCATCCCCGGGTACAACGTCGACGGCTGGATGGTGCGCGGCTTCACCGAGTCGGGGTTCGTCGACCCCGCCAAACCCATCCAGGACTACACCGAGCAAGAGCTGGCGGACTTCCTCTACAAGGAACCGACGAAGGTCAAGATCCAGAACATCAACATGACCTACGAGGGGCTCATCCCCAAGCTCACCAAGAGCATGCTGCAGAAGGACCGCGATTCGCTGCAGCCCCACATCCGCGCATTCGTCGAGCGGGCCGTGAGGTTCGCCGCCTGCCCCGACTGCGGGGGCTCTCGGCTGAACGAGGGGGCGCGCTCGTCGAAGATCGGGGGCGTCAGCATCGCGGATGCGGCGGCGATGCAGATCACCGATCTCGCGACGTGGCTCGACTCGATCGATGACCCGTCGGTGGCGCCGCTTCTGAAGGGCCTGCGGGACACCGTGGAATCGTTCGTCGAGATCGGGCTGGGCTACCTGTCGCTCGACCGCGCGAGCGGCACACTGTCGGGCGGTGAGGCGCAGCGGACGAAGATGATCCGGCACCTGCGCTCGAGCCTCACCGACGTCACCTACGTGTTCGACGAGCCCACCGCGGGGCTGCATCCGCACGACATCCAGCGGATGAACGCCCTGCTGCTGGCTCTGCGCGACAAGGGCAACACGGTGCTCGTCGTGGAGCACAAGCCGGAGGTCATCGCGATCGCCGACTCCGTGGTCGACCTGGGCCCCGGAGCGGGGCGCAGCGGCGGCACGGTCCAATACACCGGCGACCTCGCGGGCCTGCGGGCATCCGACACGCTCACCGGTCGTCACCTCGACCACCGGGCGCGGCTCAAGGAGAGCACCCGCGAGCTCGACGGGGCGCTGGAGATCCGCGGAGCCACCCAGCACAACCTGAGGAACGTCGACGTCGATGTGCCGCTCGGCGTGCTGACCGTGGTCACGGGCGTCGCCGGGTCGGGGAAGTCCTCGCTGATCCACGGCAATCTGGCGGGCCGCGAGGGCGTCGTCGTGGTCGATCAGGCGCCCATCCGCGGCTCGCGCCGCAGCAGTCCCGCCACCTACACCGGCCTGCTCGACGCCATCCGTTCGGCCTTCGCGAAGGCTCACGGCGTGAAGCCGGCGCTGTTCAGCGCGAACTCCGAGGGCGCGTGCGTGGCCTGCAAGGGGCTCGGCGTGATCATCACGGATCTCGGATTCCAGTCCACGGTCGAGACGGTGTGCGAGGTGTGCGACGGGACCGGCTTCTCCGACGAGGTGCTGGAGTATCTCCTCGACGGCAAGAACATCGCCGAGGTGTTGTCGATGTCGGCGGCCGACGCCGCGCAGTTCTTTCCGAAGGGCCCCGCGCACACGACCCTCGCCCGCATGATCGACGTCGGGCTGGGATATCTCACTCTCGGGCAGTCGCTCAACACGCTGTCGGGCGGTGAGCGTCAGCGGCTGAAGCTGGCGATCTCGATGGCGAAGTCCGGCGCGATCTACATCCTCGACGAGCCGACGACCGGCCTCCACCTCGCCGACGTCGACAACCTCCTCGGCATGCTCGACCGGCTCGTCGACGCGGGCAACAGCGTCATCGTCATCGAGCATCACCAGGCCGTCATGGCGCATGCCGACTGGATCATCGACATCGGTCCCGGCGCCGGACGCGACGGCGGCGAGGTGGTCTTCGAGGGCCGCCCCGCCGACCTCGTCGCCGCCGCATCCACCCTCACCGGCCAGCACCTCGCCGCGTACGTCGCCTCCGCGTAGCCGGCCGGCGCCGCTTTCGCCGCGCTCGAGGAGACGTGAGAACTACCACACGCCCGATAGGGCGACAAGAGCGCGTCCTGATTGAGCCCTGCCGCGTCGCCGAACTAGGCTGGCCACCGACCCTGCGTCCCGTCATCGACGGGAGACGGTACGTTTCCATCCCCCCGGGAGGCCGACGTCGCATGAGATGTCCCTTCGTGCTGCGCCCGCAGCCGTCGTGCGCACGCCGCCGCGCCGAGCGGGGAGACGCGTCGTGAGCGCGTCGCCGGTGACCCTCGCGTGGGGAGCCGCCACCGATGTCGGCCGGCGCCGCTCCCTGAACGAAGACGCGTATCTGGCCGCGCCGCCGCTGTTCCTGGTAGCCGACGGCATGGGCGGCCACCAGGCGGGGGAGATCGCCAGCGCCACCGTGATCGACGAGTTCACCGCGCTGGTCGGCAGGGCGAGCCTGACGGTGGAAGACGTACAGCAGGCCTTCTCCGTCGCGCGCGACCGGGTCGACGCGCTTCCCGACGACGCCGGCGCGGGCGCGGGGACGACCCTCGCGGGGGTCGCTCTCGCGGATGTCGCCGGGAAGGCGCACTGGTTGACGGTCAACCTCGGCGACTCCCGCACCTACCGTCTGTCCGGCGGGCGGCTGCAGCAGGTGAGCGTCGATCACTCCGTCGTCCAGGAGCTCATCGACGCCGGCCAGCTCGACGCGGCCTCGGCGGCGCGCGACGCGCGACGAAACGTCATCACGCGCGCGATCGGAGCGGGCAGCCGGAGCGAGCCGGACTTCTGGCTGCTTCCGGTTGCGGCGGGCGACCGCATCCTGGTCTGCTCGGATGGGCTGCCCACCGAGCTGCCCGACGATCGCGTCGCCGAGGTGCTGCGCGACGAGGCCGAGCCGCAGGCCGCGGCGGAGCGTCTCGTGCGGGAGGCGGTCGCCGCCGGCGGGCGCGACAACGTGACGGCCGTCGTCGTGGACGCCCTCCGCGTCGCCGCCCCCGTCCTCGACGAGGTCGAAGGCGACACCCTCCCCCGCGTCCGGAGCTAGTCGCGCCTTCGGGATATCCCGAAGAAGCCCTCCGGAGGTCCCGGGGGACGCGCGGCCGGCGTCGTCCTACCGTGGAGGCATGACCACGCAGACCGCTGCCCCCGAACCGGCGGGCGGCTCCCTCCCCGCGGCCCCCGCCGCATGGCAAACCGCCCCGCGAGCCGAAACCACGGCATCCGCCCCCGACCCGCGTCCGTCGGCACCGGCCCGCTCGCCGTTGCGCGTCCTCGGCGCCGTCGCCCACCTCGCCGCCCTCGGCATCGTCGGCCCGGTGATCTTCACCATGCTGTTCACGTTCCTCGGCACCGGGATCGGCCTGATCTTCGCCCTGGGGATCGGGGTGCTCTTCCTCGTCGCGCTGGTCTACGCGCTGTGGGCGCTCGCGTGGGTCGAGACCGCACGTATCGAGGGCCTCTACGGGTACGACGTGCCGGCGCCCGCGCTACGGCGTCAGCCGCGACCGGGCTTCGGCGGCATGATGCTGATGTTCTGGCGTCAGGCCATCGACCCGGGCGTGTGGCGCGGCATCGCGAACCTCGCCGTGTCGACCGTGCTGGGCGTCGTCGCCCTGGGCCTGTCGAGCCTCGTCGTGACAGGAGTCGTGCTGTCGTTCTCGCCGCTGTACGCCGACACCGGCGTCGCGCGGGTCTGGGGCTGGGCCGTCGAGGTGCCCACGGGCGCCGCGCTGATCGCCGGGCCTCTGATGGCGCTCCTCGCGCTCGCCGCTCTCGTCGCGATCGCCGTCCTGCACGGCGTGCTGGCCCGTCTCATCCTGGTGCCCTCGCGCGAGTCGCAACTGGCGGAGCAGGCGCGGCAGTCGGCCGAGCAACGCGCCGGCGCGGTGCGCGCGGCCGATGTCGAGCGCACGCGCATCGAGCGCGACCTCCACGACGGCGTGCAGCCGCGACTCGTCTCGGTCGGGATGACCCTCGGGCTCGCGCAGCAGAAGATCGACAGCGATCCCGCCACCGCCAAGGCGCTCATCGAAGAGGCCCACACGTCCACGAAGTCGGCGATCACCGAGCTCCGCCAGCTCGCCCGCGGCATCCACGCGTCGGTGCTGGATGACCGCGGACTCGACGCCGCACTCTCGGCGCTCGCCGCACGCTCTCACGTGCCGGTGCATCTCGACGTCCGCATCGACGGACGGTGCGAGCGAAGCGCCGAGGCGGCGGTGTACTTCGCGATCGCGGAGTCCCTCACCAACGCTGCGAAGCACTCCCGTGCGAGCGGGGTGCGCGTGACGGTGCGTCGCCGCGACGACGGCGCCCTCTGGGCGCGCGTCGAGGACGATGGCATCGGCGGGGCCCGGATCCTCCCGGGCGGGGGGCTCGACGGGATCGCCAACCGCATCATCGGCGCGGGCGGCACCTACCGGCTCGACAGCCCGAACGGCGGCCCGACGGCCCTGGAGGTGAGCGTCCCGTGCGCATCCTGATCTGCGAAGACAGTGTGCTCCTGCGCGAGGGGCTCGTCCGCCTTCTCGACGACGCGGGCCACGAGGTGGTCGCCGCCCTCTCGGATGCGTCCGATCTCGACGAGACGGTCGCCGTCTCCTCGCCCGACCTCTGCATCCTCGACGTGCGCCTCCCGCCGACCTACAGCGATGAGGGCATCCGCGCCGCTGTGCGGCTGAGAGCCCAGCATCCCGACCTCCCCGTCCTGGTGTTGTCGCAGTACGTGGAGGAGCGGTACGCCAGCGACCTCATCTCCGGTGGCGGCGGCGCGCTCGGCTACCTGCTGAAGGACCGCGTGGCCGACGTCACCGAGTTCCTCGACTCCGTCGCTCGCATCGGGGGCGGGGCGACGGTGCTCGACCCGGAGGTGGTGGCGCAGCTGCTGTCTCGCCGCAGTCGCGACGAGCGGATGCAGCGGCTCACCGAGCGGGAACGCCAAGTGCTCGCGCTCATCGCCGAGGGGAAGTCGAACCAGGCCATCGCGGCGACGCTCTTCGTCTCGGAAGCGAGCGTCGAGAAGCACATCACCGCGATCTTCCAGAAGCTCGGCTTGGAGCAGGACGAGTCGGGGAACCGCCGTGTGCAAGCCGCCCTCGTCCACCTCGAACACGGCGGCTCCGCGCCGCAGACAGGAGCAGCACGATGACCACCACCCTGAACCCGCCGCCCGTGCCGCCGGCCGGATCGCCCGTGCGGCGACCCAACCGCACGGCGGGGCGCGTGATCACGATCCTCACCGCCGTGCTCGGCGGCGCCATCCTGCTCGCGATCATCCTCGGCGGTGTGCGCGCCTCGCTGGGTGCGGCGCTCGCCCGCTCCGAGACCCGCACCGCCGCCGTCGGAGGAGTGTCGAATCTCGACATCGATGTCTCGGCTGCGGCCCTGGTCGTCCGCTTCGACGAGGTCCGCGAGGCCACCCTCGACGTGCGCGACTCCCGCGGCGGTTCCTGGACGCTCGAGCGCGACGGCGACACCCTGCGTGTCGAGACCCCGCGCACGCCCTTCTTCTCCTGGTTTGGATCGGGCAACGGTCAGGCGACCCTGGTCCTCCCCGCCGAGCTCGAGGGCTCCGACGCGCGATTCGGTCTCGGCGCAGGATCGCTCTCGGCCGAGGGGGCATTCGGTGCGCTTCAGCTCGACATGAGCGCGGGCCGGATGAACGTCACCGGCAGCGCGGCGCAGGTGACCGCTGAGGCGAGCGCGGGACGTGCGGAGCTCGATCTGGACGACGTGGACAGCGCCGATCTGCAGTTGAGCGCCGGGGAGATGAACGTGCGGCTGGGCGGATCGGCGCCGACGCTCGTGGACGTGTCGGTCAGCGCCGGCTCCCTTCAGCTCGACGTGCCCGACGCGGTCTACGACGTGCGCTCGGACGTGTCGGCGGGCAGTCTCGACAACCGCGTCCGCACCGACTCCGCCGCATCCGCGCAGATCGTCGTCGAGGTGTCGGCCGGGGGTGTGACGCTCCGCCCGATCCGCTGATCAGCGAGAGTGCATCGTCTCGACGGTTGTGCACCGGATCCGGTAGCGGATCGCCGAGACGATGCACCTTCGGCGATGGGCGCCGGGCGGTGCGAAGCTCAGCGGCCGGTGTCGTACAGATGCCGGCCGCCGTGGCCGAGCACCTTCACCACCACGCCGCGGGCACGCAGCTCGGCGACGGCGCGGGTCTCCTCCTCGAGCGTCGTGCCGAGCGCATGCACGTTGGCCACGACGAGCACATCGCCGCGGCCGAGGGTCTGGAAGAACCGGGCCAGCCGCTCGGACCAGTCCTCGAGCGTCTCGGGCGCCGGGTGGCGGAAGTTCGCGATCGGCACCCCGAAGCGGGTGAGGTCGTCGCGCTGCTCGACCACGGACGGCATGCCCGGCCGTGACACGACGAGGCCGACGAGCCGTGCGCCGGCCGGCCGGGCGAGCCACCAGTCCCGGTCCGCCTGCAGCTCGCGGAAGCACTTCGGACACTCCGCCGCCGGATGCGGCAGGTGCAGCGGGCTCGTGTCGATGCCGACTCCGTCGGTCGCGGCGCGCGTGTGAGCGTCGGGCGACTCGATCGTCTCGGTCATGGGCGCACCTCCGGGGTTTCCATTGTGCCCGCTCCGGACGACTTCGTCAGTCCTCCCCGTCGAGGCGCAGTTCGAGGCTCAGCTGATCGGCGTCGAGCTCGGCGAGGGATTGCCGCAGCGCGGCGGTGCTGAACCGTCCGCCACGGCCGAGCTCGTCGAGCCTCTGGCGCATCACCTCGATGATCGCGAGACGCAGCTCGAGCAGGTCGCGGACGCTCTCGCCCATGCCGTCTTCGGGGGGACGCGTCATCCGCGCACCGACGACGCGGATGACGTTCTCGGGGAACGGATCGCCATCGCGGCGCCGAAGCGTCGCCGCGGTCACGGCCTCCTTCGCCGCGGTCTGCAGCTCGGCGGACAGTGCCCGCTGCTCGGAGTGGGAGGGCCCCTCTCCGGCGTCGCCGGTCAACCCCAGGGCGCGAACGATCCAGGGGAGGGTCAGTCCCTGCAGGGAGAGACTGAACACGGCGACGAGAAAGGCGACGAAGATCAGCAGTGGCCGCTCGGGGGTGTCGTGCGGCAGCGTCTGCGCGGCCGCGAGGGTCACGACACCGCGCATGCCGGCCCAGACGATCACCGTGCCATGCCGCCAGCCGAGGGGGGTGTCGCGGTAGTAGTCCAGGTCGGCCAGGGTGCGCGAGATCCTCTCGCGCAGGCCCGCCATCCGTCGCCCGAGACGTGCGGGATCGGCGCGCCGGGCGCGCGGATGCAGCGAATCCGGATCGTTCGTGAGGCGGTGCTCGAACTCGTCGGCCCGCGCCTGCACCTCGGCGATGCGCTCGCGATGTCGCTGGTGCGAGCGCCGGCCCTGCGCCCAGATGATCGCCGACACGTAGACGGTCCGGACGGCCAGCACGATTCCGAGGGCCGACACCGCGAGCCACGTGCCGTGCCACAGCCCCTGGTTCTCCGCGAGGTTGGCCTGCACGATGTCCTTGAGCTCCAGCCCCATGATGAGGAACACCGCGCCCTCGAGGATGAGCTCGATCGTGCGCCAGTTGAGATGGTCGCTCATGCGCTGCTCGGGACTGAGTCGCCGCGCGGCGCCCTGCCCCGTGACGATCCCGGCGACGACGGCCGCGACCAGGCCGGAGCCCTGGAGCTGCTCGGTCGGGATGTAGGCGATGAACGGCACCGTGAAGCTCAGTGCGGTGTTGGCGGCCGAATGGCTGACCCACTCGCGCACCCGCAGGTTGACCCATCCCGTCAGAGAACCCACGACGATCGCCACGAGCACGCCCCACGTGAAGGCCCACACCGTCTCGCCGAACTCGAACCCCGCCGCCACCGCCGCGATGGCCGTCCGCAGCAGCACGAGAGCGGTGGCATCGTTGAGGAGGCTCTCTCCCTCGAGCATCGTGACGACCCGGGGCGAGATCCCCAGTCGCTTCGCGATCGAGGTGGCCACCGCATCCGTCGGGCTCAGGATCGCCCCGAGCGCGATCGCCAACGCCAGTCCGAGACCGGGGATGAGCCAGGCGAAGAAGAACCCCAGCGCCACCGAGGAGAGCACCACGAGGAGCACGGACAGGCCCGCGATGGGGCCGAAATCGCGCCGGAACTCCACGGCCGGAAGCTGCACGGCAGCGGAATAGAGCAGGGGCGGGAGCACCCCGACGAGGATGTACTCGGGGTCGAGCTCCCACGCGGGGAAGAACGGCAGCAGGCTCACGCCGAGGCCGACCGCCATCAGCACGAGGGGGCCGGCGATGTTCAGGCGCGGGGCGAGGGCGGTCGCGAGCGCGATCACGACGACCGCGACGAGCGCGATGATCAGCGGCTCGGTCACGCCTCCGAGCATATTGGCCGGTCGGCTATCACGACCATCGCGCTGACGGAGCGGAGGGAGGGAGGGCGGTACCGTGATCGGGTGACCTTCAATGATGACGCGAACGTCGGCGGCAACCGTGCGCGCCGACGCGGGCGCGGAGCCGCGATCGCCGGCGGGGGGATCGCCGGGATCGGCGGCATCGTCGTGCTGCTGCTCTACGCCGTCACCGGCGGTGACTTCTCCGGGCTGCTGGGCGGCGGCGGCCAGGCTCCACAGGACGAGGGCACCGTGATCGCGAACTGCGAGACCGGTCAAGACGCGAACGAGAACGACGCCTGCCGCCTCGCGGCCGGGTCGCTCGCCCTCGACGAGTACTGGGAGACCCAGCTCGAGGGCTATCGCCCGCCGCAGCCGGTGATCGTCGACGTGTCGACGCCGTCGGCGTGCGGCACGGCCTCGAACGCCACCGGCCCGTTCTACTGCCCGCCGGAGGAGACCGTGTACATCGACCCCACCTTCTTCGGGCTGCTGCGCGAGCGCTTCGATGCCACCGCGGGGGACCTCGGGCAGTTGTACGTCCTCGCCCATGAGTACGGCCATCACATCCAGAACCTCACCGGCGTCCTCGAGCAGTATCCGGCGAACGGCACCGGCCCCGACAGCAACGGCGTGCGCACCGAGCTGCAGGCCGACTGCTACGCCGGGGCATGGGTGGGGAGGATCACCGACACGCGCGATGAGAACGGCACGCCGTTCTTCCAGACGCCGACGCGCGAGCAGATCACCGACGCCCTCAACGCCGCCGCATCCGTCGGCGACGACCACATCCAGACGGAGTCCGGCGGCGTCGTGACCCCCGACACGTGGACGCACGGCTCGAGCGAGCAGCGCCAGCGCTGGTTCGACGCCGGCTACGACGACGGCCCGGCCGCGTGCGACACCTTCTCGATATCGGGGGCGCAGCTGTGAGCTCCGCGCACCTCGACGAGATCCTGTATCCGGCGATCGAGCCGTTCGAGACCGGGATGCTTCTCGCCGGCGACGGCCAGCGCGTGTATTGGGAACAGAGCGGCAACCCCGCGGGAAAGCCTGTCGTCTTCCTCCACGGCGGGCCGGGCGGTGCCACGAGCCCGTGGCAGCGGCGCTTCTTCGACCCGGAGAAGTACCGCATCATCCTGCTCGACCAGCGCGGATGCGGCCGCTCGACGCCGCATGTGAGCGCCCCGGCGGCCGATCTCCGTTTCAACACGACGTGGCACCTCGTCGCCGACCTCGAGCTGCTGCGCAAGAACCTCGGCATCTCGACCTGGCAGGTCTTCGGAGGATCGTGGGGGAGCACGCTCGCGCTCGCCTACGCCGAGGCGCACCCCGACCACGTCAGCGAGCTCGTGCTCCGCGGCGTCTTCACCATCCGCAAGCATGAGCTCGAGTGGTACTACGAGGGGGGCACGGGGGCGATGTTCCCCGACCTGTGGGAGGAGTTCCTCGCGCCCATCCCCGTGCTCGAGCGGACGCGGCTCGTCGAGGCGTATCACCGACGCCTGTCCGACCCCGACCCGGCGGTGCACGGTCCGGCCGCACTCGCGTGGACGCGGTGGGAGGCGGCGACGGTGACCCTCGTCCCCGACGAGGAGTCGATCGCGGCGATGAGCGACGCCTCCTACGCTCTGGCGTTCGCGCGCATCGAGAACCACTACTTCATCCACGGCGCGTGGCTGCGGGAGGGGCAGCTGATCGAGGAGGCCGGGCGGCTGCGGGGGATCCCGACGGTCATCGTGCAGGGGCGGCACGACGTGTGCACTCCCGTCATGACCGCGTGGGATCTGCATCGCGCGCTGCCCGAGGCCGAGCTCGTTCTCGTCCCCGACGGCGGCCACTCCGCGAGCGAGCCGGGGATCGCCCGCGCGCTGCGGGCCGCGACCGACCGCTTCGCTGTCTCCGGTACCTGACGCTTCGTCTCGCTGCGCTCGCTCAGCGTCCGGTGTCGGGGCGCTCGCTCAGCGTCCGGGCTCCGCCGGTCCCTGAGCGAGGGAGCGCAGCGACCGAGACGAAGGGCGAAGGAGGTCGGCGGCGACCTCCCCGATCACGATCGCGGGGGCGTTGGTGTGCCCGCGGATGACCGTCGGCATGACCGACGCGTCGGCCACCCGCAGTCCGCGCACGCCGCGCACCCGCAGCTCGGCATCGACGACTGCGGCGTCGTCGAGTCCCATGCGCGCCGTTCCGACCGGGTGATAGAGCGTGTGCGAGTAGCGGCGCAGCGACACCTCGTCGCGCTCGGCGGGGCTGAGGCTCTCGCCTCCGGCGGGCTGCACCCACCTCCCGGTGGTGAGCGCCTGCAGCGCGGGAGCCGCGATCAGCCGCTCGCACTCGGCGAGGCCGGCACGCAGCGTCGCCGCGTCGATGCCGTCCGGGTCGGTGAGGTAGGCGGGATCGATCAGCGGATGCCGATGCGGATCCCGGGAGGCGAGGCGGATGGTGCCGCGGCTGCGCGGTCGCAGCAGGATCGCCCCGACCGTGATCCCCTCGCCCGGCAGCGGCACGAGGCCCTCGCCGACGTACGGCGCGGGGGCGAAGATGATCTCGATGTCGGGGAGGCCGTCGGGGACGCCGGCGCGGGCCGCGGCGTCAGTGCGGACGAACCCGTAGGCCTCGGCCACATTGGAGGTCAGCATCCCCCGCCTCCCCGAGAGATACCTGCCCAGCTGCGCGGAGGTCTGCGCGCCGTAGAGCGTCCCGCCGAGAGCAGCCGGCGCCAGACCCGCGACGAGGTGATCCTGCAGGTTCGCGCCGACGTCGGGACTCTCGGCGGTGAGGCGGATGCCGTGCTCCGAGAGATGATCGGCCGGGCCGATGCCCGACAGCAGAAGCAGTTGAGGAGTGTTGACCGCCCCTCCGCAGAGCACCACTTCGCGCCGCGCCAGAACGCGCGAGCGCACCCCCCGCAGGTCGACGTCGACGCCGGTCGCTCGCGGCGCCTCACCGACGCGAGCGGGGGCGAAGGTGACGCGCCGCACGAGCGCGCCGGTCACCACACGCAGATTCCGTCGGCGTCGCGCGGGCCGCAGGTAGGCGTCGGCGGTCGACGCGCGGGCGCCCCGGCGCTGCGTCACCTTCGTCTGCGAGAACCCCTGGCCGCTCGGGAGGTTGGGCGCCGTCACGTCGTGGCCGACCTCGCGCGCGGCGGCGAGGAACGCGGCAGTGTGCGGGCGCGGATCGCGCTGGTCCTGCACGTCCTGAGCCCCGTCCGTGCCCTGGGTGCCGTGAGACGGATGCTGCGTCCGCTCCGCGCGACGGAAGTACGGCACCAGCGCGTCCCACGACCATCGCGGCCCGGCGGTCTCCGCCCACTCGTCGTAGTCGGCGGCGAACCCCCGGATCCACATCATGGCGTTCAGCGAGGACGATCCGCCGAGCGTGCGTCCGCGGGGCCAGTAGATCGTCCGGCCCTCGAGCTCGGCCTGGGGGACGGTGTCGTAGCCCCAGTCGTAGGGCCCGCGGAACAGCCGCGAGAAGGCCGCCGGCACGTGCAGCTCGAGCGCGCGGTCGGGGCCGCCGGCTTCGAGGAGGAGTACCGACACGGCGGGATCCTCGCTCAGGCGGGACGCGAGGGCGGCCCCTGCCGACCCGGCTCCGACGACGACGTAGTCGGCGACGATCGGCCGGCTCACGCGCGGAAGGCCTTCAGGAGCGTCGCAGCCAGGCGCGGGTAGTCGCGATCGATCTGGAACCGAGTCAGTCCCTCGCTCACGGCGGCGCCGGTGCGCGCGGAGACGAACCACGGCGGCTTGGGGAGCACCGTGAAGCGTGCGCGCCGACCGGGTCGGGGAACCGCGCGGGGGAAGGGCCGGAACGGCCCGCGCAGCACCGAGCGCTCCACGCGATCGAGCAGGCGTGCGTTGTGGACGACGCCGATCCCGCTTCCCACGTCGGCCGCAGTGCCCCCCGGGTAGGCACCCCACGACAGCGCGGGCACGGTGAAGGACACACCCGTCCAGGTGTTGATCGCGATGCCGCCGTAGCGAAGGTCGGCGATGGCGCGCTCGAAACCCTCCCCGAGCGTCGTCTCGGTGACGGGGTCGATGAGCACGTTGGCCCCGAGAGACCCGGTCAGCCGGTCGTTGGCGTGCGCGACGGCGGCGTCGAGAAAGGCCTGGCCGCTGCCGGGGAGCGTGACGACCCCGAGCACGGGGGCGAAGTACTCCGTCGTCTCGACGGGGTCAGCCGGCGCATCCGGCTCCACACGCACGAGGGCGCGTGTGCCGTCACCGAGCCAGGCCGCATCCGGATACGCCTCCTTCGCCGCCGCGAGGGCGGCGTCGCTCCGCGGATACCAGACGGGGCGCGCGGGCGCGGCCGCGTAGGCGCGTCGCAGCTCCGCGAGGAAGGCACCGCGCTGCGGCCAGTCGGCGCTCAGGATCACGACCTGAGCGGCGACGCAGTTGTGTCCGCTGTTCTGCAGCCGCATCGTGGCCACGTGCTCGGCCTGGAAGCGCAGGTCGGCCTCACTCCACGCGCCCGGCACGACGATGACGGGCGCGACACCCCCGAGTTCGGCGGTGATGGGCACGCGCAGCGCCGGGTCGTCGGCCTTCCGGCGGCGGGCCGCATCCGCACCCGAGCCCCACACGATCGCGTCGAACGTCGCGGCCGACCCGGTGATGTGCACGTGGGAGAACCCGGGATGCTGTGTCAGGTGGGCGCCGACGTCGGCGCCGCCGCGCACGATGCGCAGGAAGCCCGGTTCGATCAGCGGCGCGAGGGCGCGGCGCAGGACCGGCACGAGCGGGTCCTGCGTCGGATTGACCTTCAAGAGCGACACCCTGTTGGCGGAGAGGAGCTCGTACACGACGTCGAGCACCGGGATCGACGTCACGTTCCCCGCCCCGAGGACGAGGCCCACCCCGCCGGAGCGGCTCGGCGACCGCTGGCCGAGACCGGCCGCGGCGATCGCCTGACCGCGGGTGACGCCAGGCTCGAACCACACCTCGCCGGTGAACCCCGAGAGGACGAGCCGGTCGAGCGGCGCGGCGGGGAAGACGTGCGCCCGGAGCCGACCGCCGGGCGCGTCGTCGATGCGCACGCCGTCGAGGGGGCTGCGACGCTCGGCGAGAGCGCGGAGGGTGTCGCGGGCGGCATCGAGGGCGATGAGCGTCGTGTACGGCCCGGTCAGCCACTCCTCCCCGCGGAGCGGATGACCGGGTGGCAGCTCCTTGGCGGTGGCGGCGGCATCCGCCCACTCCGACGCCGTCGCGCCGACGGTGTCGTGCAGTCGCTCGAGGAGTCGCGCGCGGTGACCGAGCGAGAGCGTGGACCACAGGCGTGACCCGGTCTCGAGGTCGCTCAGCGCCGCGTCGATGCTCTCGCGGTCGGCCTCGGTGAGGGCGGATGCCGGCACATCGATGCTCATGGCGCTCTCCTTCGGGCGGATCTCCAGCTTAGGTCGCGCGCCCCGCGGATGCCGTGCCGACCGCGGCGAGAGCGCTGGCGACGGCTCGAAGGCCCGCCAGTGTCTCGGCGAAGCTCGTGGACAGCGGCGAGAGACCGATGCGCAGCCCGCCGGGCTCGCGATAGTCCGGCAGGACGTCGTCCCGCCACAGCCGGGCGGTCACCTCCCGCATAGAAGGATGCGAGAGCGTGACGTGCCCGCCGCGCTCGGCCGCATCCCGCGGCGAGGCGACGGTGACTCCCGCCCGGGCGAGGATCTCGTCGGCGACCCGGATGGCGAACTCGGTGAGCGCGACGGACTTCGCGCGCACCGCGTCGATGCCGTGCGTCTCCAGGAGCGCGAGCATGTCGAGCATCGGCAGCATCCCGACGATCGGCGGGGTGCCCGACACATACCGGCGCATCCCGTCTGCGGGCCGGTATTCCGGTCCCATGGCGAACACGTCGGCCGCGCCCATCCACCCCTGGATCGGCTGAGCGAGCGAGCGCTGATGCCGCTCGGCGACATACGCGAATGCCGGCGACCCGGGCCCACCGCCGAGGTACTTGTAGGTGCATCCGACGGCGAGGTCAGCGTTCCAGGCGTCGAGGTCGACGGGAACGGCGCCGGCGGAGTGGCACAGGTCCCACACCACCATCGCGCCGGCGCGGTGGGCGAGAGCGGTGAGCGCCCCGGCGTCGGCGAGATACCCCGACCGGTAGGCGACGTGGCTGAGCACCACGACGGCGGTTGCGGGGCCGATGGATGCGGCGAGGGACTCGGCGTCGACGCCCCGGTCGGGATCGACCTCGATCCAGCGCACGCGGCCGCCGCGCTCGGCGGCGATGCCCTCCACGACGAAGCGGTCGGTGGGGAAGTTGTCGCGATCGACGACGAGCTCCACCCGCGCGGGGTCGGCCGCCTGCTGCGCGTCGAAGGCCGCCCGGACGAGCTTGTACAGCAGCACGGTCGTAGAGTCGCCGACGACGGTCTGCCCGGGGGCGGCTCCGAGCACGGCCGCCCCGAGGCGGTCGCCGAGCGTGAAGGGCAGCTGCATCCACGTCTCGTCCCAGCCGCGGATGAGGCGCCCGCCCCACGCCTCCTCGACGAACGTCGCGAGGTGCGCGGCGGTGACGCGCAGCGGTCGACCGAGCGAGTTGCCGTCGAAGTACACCAGCGGCGTCTGCGCGCCGACGAAGGCGTCGCGAAGTGCGGCGAGCGGGTCGGCCGCGTCGAGCCTCGCGGCAGCGTCGGCCAGGGCGTCGCGGGTCATGCCGGGCGGATCAGATGAGGGCGAGCTCGCGGAGCTTCTGCTCGACGTCGTCGTTGCTCGGCTCGACGTGGTGTGTGGCGTCGGGGTACACCACGACGGGGATGCTCGTGCGGCCGGAGATCTCGCGGGCGACGTCGGCGGCAGCCGGGTCGGCTTCGAGGTCCACGTACTCGTAGGGCACACCGAGAGCGTCGAGCTGGGCCTTGGTGCGGCGGCAGTCGATGCACCACTGCGCGCCGAACATCGTCACGGAAGAAGTCATCCCCCCAGGCTAAGCCTCTTCGCGAGGCACGGGCGCGCCGCCGCCGGCGGTCAGGCGGCGATCTCGTCGGCGGACACCGTCGCAGCCGTCGCCGGCTCCGGGCGACGCTTGCGCGGGGCGTACACGACGAGGGCGTGGAAGACGAACCGCACGACGAACGCGGCGAGGAGGGTGATGGCGGCCGCCAGGACGCTCGGCAGGTGCGTGGCCTCGACCAGCACCCACAGCACGGGGATGCGGATCACGGCCTCGATGTTGTTGAAGGTGAACGACTTGGCGAACCGATGCCGCATCAGACCCGAGTCGGCGCGCATATCGGCGAAGACGAGGTACTCCAGCAGGAGGAAGTTCGTGACGATGGTGATCTCGCTCGCGACGATCGCCGCCCACACGTACTCCACGCCCACGGCGATGAGCGCCCACATGATCGCCAGGTTCGCCAGCGCGCCGAATCCGCCGACCAGCGCGAACGCCGACATGCGGCCGAACCGCAGCATCGTCAGCTGCGTGAGGAACCGCACCCCCTGCGTGAACGACGCCTTCGAGCGCCCGGCGTAACGCTCGGCGAAGTCGAACGGCACCTCGGCCAGGCGCAGCTGCCGCCGCGCGAGGATCTCGAGCAGGATCTTGAAGCCGCGCGGGCGGAGCGTCTCGAGCTCGAGTGCCGGGCGGTGGACGAGGAAGAACCCGGTCATCGGGTCGGAGCATCCGTGCAGCTTGCGGGGGAACATCGCCTTGGTGAGCACCGTGGAAAGGCGCGATACGGCGGTGCGCACCGATCCGGCGAGGCCCTTCGACGTGCCGCCCGACATGTAGCGCGACGCCACGACCACGTCGACGTCGCCCCGGCCGGCTCGCTCGAGCAGCTCCGGGATGACCTCCGGCGGATGCTGCAGGTCACCGTCCATCACGAGACACCAGTCGCCCGACGCGGCGCGCACGCCCTCCACGACCGCGCCGCCGAGTCCCCCCACCGGCCGCTCCCGGTGCAGCAGGCGCACCGGGACCTCGCTGGTCTCGGCCGCGCCGCGGATGACGTCGGGGGTGTCGTCGGTCGAGTCGTCGACGAAGACGACCTCGTATGCCGTGCCGTCGAGCGTGGCGGCGAGGCGCCGCAGCAGTTCCCGCACGTTCGCACCTTCGTTGAAGGTGGGGACGACGATGGAGAGGTCCATGAAAAGCTCGCGATCCGGCTGGGTCAGGGCGCTCTCAGCCTAGTGTCGCGCTCCTGAGCGAAGACCGTCCATCCCCAGGGCGATCGGCGGGAGTTCATCCGCCGTTCATCGCTGCGGTGGTCCCGCTCACCCGATGAGCTTCACCAGCGCGTCCAGGCCCATCCCGTAGTTGATCCGGATGCAGGGGAGCGCGAGCTTGTCGGTGCCGATGCGCACGTACCCCTGCTCGATCGTGCGGGCCATCTCGAATCCCGCCTGCACGACACCCTGCTTGGCGGTGTCGTTGTAGTGCCCGAAGGGGTAGGCGACGACCTCCTTGGCGCCGAGGATCTGCGCCGACTGCTCGAGGTCGGCGGCGATCACGTCGGCCGAGTCGTTGACCATCCGTCCGTCACCGTTCGCTCCGGCACGGTGCATGTCGTGGGTGTGGGAGCGCTGCAGCACGTAGGGGTTCGGTGTCGGAGCGCTGCGGAACGCGGTGATGACGAAAGACGTCGTGAGCAGCCCGCGCGCGTTCACGACCGGCGCGGCCAGCTCCAGCCAGGTCGGATCGGCGTCGTCGTCGGTGATGATCACGGAGTGCTGGGGGAGGAACAGTGCGCCGTCGATGAAGGCGCTCAACTCGTCCCACGTCGGCAGGTAGAAGCCGGTGTCGGCGATGTGCGCCATGTGCGCGTCGAAGTCGCCGAGATAGGCGTAGTTTCCGCGCAGCCATCCCGACTCGCCCTCGGGCTTCGTCGTGAACTGGTGGTACATGAGAATCGGCACGCCGGTGTTCTCGGCGGCATTCTCCTCCGGGGTCTTCCATGATCCGTAGAGCGTGATCTCCCGGTCGGTGCACGCGACGAGCTCAGCGCCGTTGACGCGCGCGGGGATGGCGAAGGCCGCCGCATCCGCCGCGCTCGCGTACCAGCCGGCGAAGACTCTGCCGTCCTGGCGGGGGATCGGAAGCGCCGCGTACAGCGCGCCCTGCGTCTGCAGCAGCGGGTCGAGGGCGATGCCGTCGCCGGAGAAGCTCACCACGCACGCGTTCACGTCGGTCGTGGTCGCGAGGAGGGCCTCGGCGGGCGTGAGCGGCGTCGGGGTGGGGGTAGGAGAGGGGTCGGGCGTCGGCGTGGACGCGACCTCCGCTCCCGCCGGGCGCATGAGCAGGAAGGCGGCCGCTCCTCCCGCCAGCGCCGCGACGACCACGACGACCGCCACGGCGACGGCGACGCCACGACGGCGTTGGCGCCCTCGCGCGGACGTGCGTGCGCTCGCCCGCGGACCGGATGCGGCAGCCATGGTTCCCCCCGGATCGCCGCGCCCCCGCGCAGCGGCTGCCGGAAGCATAGCGCCCGCGAACGTCCGAGCCCTGCCGTGGCGCGCGCGCCGCACGTCGCCCGTCCCCTAGCATGTGGCGCGGGACGAGGGGAGCCGACATGACAGTCACGGCCACAGTGAACGAGAACACCGACCGCCGCACCGCGGCGTGGGAGCGCGCGGCGCGCATCTGGTTCGGGGCGATCGCGGTGATCGTCGCCGCGGCGCTCATCATCCAGATCGTGCTCATCTTCACCGGCGGGCAGGACGCGAACTCGGGGGCGAACGCGACCGGCCCCGTCGACACCCGCCTGGTACGCCTGTTCAGCTTCTTCACGATCCAGAGCAACCTCTTCGTGCTCGGGACCTCGATCGCCCTCGCGGTGTCGATCCGCAGAGACGGGCGGATGTGGCGGATCCTCCGCCTGGACGCCCTGCTGGGGATCATCATCACGGGCCTGGTGTACGAGACGATCCTCGCGCCGCTGGTGCACCTCGAGGGGTGGGCGTTCGTGGCGACCATCGGCTTCCACTACATCTCGCCGTGGGCGACCCTCATCGGGTGGCTCGTGTTCGGGCCCCGGCCCCGGATGTCGTGGGGGACGTTCGCGCTCGCCTTCATCTGGCCGGTGCTGTGGCTCGTGTACACGTTCGTGCACGGTGCGGTCACCGGGTGGTACCCCTATCCGTTCCTGAACGTTACCGAGATCGGTTTCGCCGACTCGCTGCGCAACTCCCTCGTCGTCCTGGCCATCGGCGTCGTCCTCGCTGTGGTCCTGGTGCTGCTGGACCGCTGGCTGCCCGCTGTCATCTCCGGCCGCGGCGTGCCGACCAAGACCAGTAGAGGTTGACTTAGTTATCGAATATCGATAAATTTCTGTCGTTCCTCGGAAAGGCGGAATCATGGGCCGACTCACCCTCGCTGTGCTGCGCGTCGTCATCGCGCTCTCACTGGCAGGTTCTGTCTTCGTGCAGGTCGTGATCGTCCCGCTGGTGTGGGTCGATCTCGAGAACGAGCCGCTCGCGGGGCGGGTCTCGCTCGTCGTCCTCGCTGTGCTCGGCATCGTCACCATGCAGGTCTTCGCGGTGTGCGTGTGGCAGTTGCTCGCCCTCGTCGGCCGTGGCGCGGTGTTCTCGGATGCCGCGTTCCGCTACGTCGACATCATCATCGGCGCGATCGCCGCCGCATCCGTTCTCGCACTCGTCCTCGCGGTGCTGCTCGCACCGGGCGGCGCGGCGCCGGGGGTGGTGGCGTTGGTCGGCGGCGCCTCGTTCGTGCTCGGCGGCATGGCTCTCCTCGTCGTCGTGATGCGGACGCTCCTCGCCCAGGCCATCGCGCGCGAGCAGGAGGCGCTGCAGCTGCGCGCCGAGCTGAGCGAGGTGATCTGATGCCGATCATCGTCGACATCGACGTGATGCTCGCCCGGCGCAAGATGAGCGTCGGGACCCTGGCCGAGCGGGTCGGGATCACTCCCGCGAACCTCTCGGTCCTCAAGAACGGGCGCGCGAAGGCCGTCCGCTTCTCCACTCTCGAGGCGCTGTGCGACGTCCTGGAGTGCCAGCCCGGCGACCTCCTGCGGTGGGAGCCGGCCGAGGCCGAGGTCGTCGCCGCGCCCTGACCGCCGAGAGTCTCGGCTCAGCGCCTCGTGTATGCGGGCGTGGGCTGGGGGTGGACGTCGGTGCGATCGAGGACCCTGCCGTCGTCGTCGACGAAGGCGAGGTGCGCGCGGGTGCCGTCGGACGTGCGGTATTCGATGCTCGGTCCGTCGGGGAGGGGGCGGTGCGCATCGCCCCAGCTGCCCAGAGCGGCCAGCACCGACAGGGCGTCGCGGCCGGCGTCGGTGAGCAGATACTCCTCGCGCGTGCGCTCGCCGGGGTCGCGATACTGCCGGCGTTGCATGAGGCCCGCGTCCACGAGCGCGTCGAGCCGGGCGCCGAGCGTCGCGGGCGGGATGCCGATGCGACGGAACTGCGCGAAGCGCGTGCGACCGAAGAACGCCTCGCGCAGCAGGAGCAGGTTCCACTTCTGACCGAGCAGCTCGAGGGACCGGGCGACCGAGCAGTGCCGATTGGCGGGCAGGTCGAGAGCGGACATGCGTCCAGCGTACGCGGGCTACGGATGCTGAAGCCAGGTGCTAGCATCACTGCCTGAAGCCAGATCGCAGCGAAAGGGGCGTGCATGCCCGCCATATCCCACGCGGTGGTGCTCGTGACGGGTGCCGCCGGCGGCCTCGGAGGGCACTTCGTCAGCCAGGCGCTCGAACGCGGTGCCGCGAAGGTCTATGCGGCGACGCGCCGGCCCTCGGCCGACTCGGGTGACCCGCGCCTCGTGCCTCTGCTGCTGGACGTGACCTCGCCCGCCTCCATCGCCGCGGCAGCGGAGGCCGCCGGTGACGTATCCGTGCTCATCAACAACGCCGGCGTCTCCAACGGGTCGGGCGTCATGGGCGATCTCGCCCCGGCGCGCGAGCTGTTCGAGACGAACTTCTGGGCCCAGCTCGCCGTCGCCGACGCGTTCGCTCCGGCGCTGCGCGCGCAGCGCGGCGTTCTGCTGAACGTCCTCTCGGCGCTCAGCTGGATGGGTCGCGCCGGCGCCTACAGCGCCGCCAAGGCCGCGCTATGGTCGGCCACCAACACGCAGCGTTTGCTGCTCGCTCCCGACGGCGTTCACGTCGCGGGCCTGCACGCCGGGTTCATCGACACCCCGATGACGGCGAGGATCGACGCGCCCAAGAGCGACCCGGCAGACATCGTGCGCGCGGCATACGACGGCATCGAGGCGGGGGACTTCGAGATCCTCGCCGACGACACCAGCCGCGAGGTCAAGGCGGCACTGTCCGGCCCCGTCGAGGCGCTCTATCCGGAGGTGCGGCGATGACCTCGCGCGAACGCACCTACACATGGGAGGATCCCGCGGCGCTCGCGGCCGAAGGGCGTCGGCGCAGCGGGATCGACCTTCTCACGTCGATCCGCAGCGGCGAGCTGCCGCCCCCACCCGTGGCCGAGATGGTCGGCTTCGACATGGTCGAGGTGGGCGACGGCACAGCCGTGTTCTCGCTCGAGCCCGCCGAGTACCACTACAACCCCCTCGGCACCGTGCACGGCGGAGTCCTGTCGACGCTGGCCGACACGGCGCTGGGCTGCGCCGTGCACACGCGCCTGCCCGCGGGGACCGGCTACACCTCGCTCGACCTGGTGGTGAAGTTCACTCGCGCCGCAACGGTCGACAGCGGCACCCTCACCTGCACGGGCCGGGTGGTGACTCTGGGCCGTCGCGCGGCGACCGCCGAGGCGACCATCGTCGATGCCTCGGCCCGGGTCGTGGCCCATGCCGTCTCGACGCTGATGATCCTCCGTCCCGACGCGTAGCGCTCGGGTTTCATCCGGCGATCGCGGACGCTGAGGTCCGGACCCTGCCCGCATTTCCAGGGTAACGGCGAAGGCGGGGCTTGCCGCAAGACCCCCCTGCGGGTCCAGACTGATCGGCCGACGGAGAACGGGGTGACGATGGTCGATGTCGTGGTGGTGGGTGGCGGGCCGGTGGGGTCGATGCTGGCGGCGGAGCTGCGGTTGCGCGGTGTCGAGGTCGTGATCCTCGAGCGTGAGGGAGCCCTCACGCCGGTCGTTCGAGGTCTCGGCCTCCACGTGCGGAGCATCGAGCTGCTCGACCAGCGGGGGATGCTCGCGGAGTTCCTGGAGCGTGGCACGACCTACCCCCTGCAGGGGTCGTTCGCCGGCATCCTCCGACCCGCCCCCGCCGACATCGACACCGCACACGCGTACCTCCTCGGCATCGCGCAGACCGAGACCGATCGCCTCCTCAGCGAGCGGGCTCTCGCCCTCGGCGCGGACCTCCGCTGGAACGCCGAGGTGGTCGGCGTCGAGCAGGATGCGGACGCGGTCACCGCCATCCTCGCCGATGGGGAGCGGGTGAGTGCCTCCTACCTGGTCGGATGCGACGGCGGCCGAAGCACCGTACGGCGACTGCTGGGTGTCCCCTTCCCGGGGGAGGCTGCGACCACGGAGTGGTTCCTCGGCGAGGTGCGCATCGGCGTCGACGAGGGCGAGGCGATCGCGATCGCCACCGAGGTGCGCACGCGCGATCTGGGCTTCGGCATCGGCCCCGTGGGAGACGGGTTCTTCCGCGTCGTGGTGCGGGCTGCCGCTCCGAGCGACACCCCTGCGGCGCCGGTGCTCCTCGACGATCTGCGGCGACGCCTCCGCGCCGTGGCGGGCACGGACCTCGGCGTGCACTCGGCGCGATGGCTCTCGCGGTTCGGCGATGCCACTCGTCTCGCCGAGGGCTACCGCGTGGGGCGGGTGCTGCTCGCCGGCGATGCGGCGCACGTGCATCCGCCGCTCGGAGGTCAGGGGCTGAACCTCGGCATCCAGGACGCTTTCAACCTCGGCTGGAAGCTCGCCGCCGAGATCGGCGGATGGGCGCCGTCTGGCCTCCTCGACACGTATGCCTCGGAGCGGCGACCCGTCGCCGCCGACGTGCTCCGGTTCACCCGGGCCCATTCCGAGCTCATCCGGCTCGACCCCGGACCGCAGGCGGTGCGATCCGTGCTCGATCACCTTCTCGACATCGACGACGTCAACCGGTACCTCATCGAACAGACGACGGGGATCGGCATCCGCTACGACGTCGGCGCGGGGCACGCGCCACTCGGGCGTCGGCTGCGCGACGTACCGCTTCCCCACGGCCGGCTGTACGAGCTCCTGCGCGACGGGCGCGGCGCGCTTCTGGATGCGGGCGGGCGGCTGTCGGTCGCAGGCCGCGAGGACCGCGTGCACCATGTCGCCGGTGCGGCCACCCCGTGCGCCGAGTCGGCGGTGCTGCTGCGCCCCGACGGCCACATCGTGTGGCTGGGCGACGACGACGCCGGCCTCGAGCCGGCGCTCGAACGCTGGTTCGGCCCCGCAATCGACGGCTGAGAGGAGAGATCGTCCCCCAACCATGGGGGTTTCTTGAGGTTGCGTTGAGGATCGGGTGCTTTCGCCGACGAACGCCTCGACGGCCTTGCGCCAACGCTGTGGGACCGTTCTCACTGCGCACGGGTGATCGTTGCGGTCGGCGCTCAAGACTGTAGATGTCGCAAGGGCAGCAGGTCGGAACAGACCGGCACACAGGCTCCGACACCCACCCCTCATCTGCGGTGAAGCGCCGCATCCGAAAGGACATCCCATGAAGAAGTTCGTCAAGGCCTCGATCGCCACCGCCGCCGGCGTCACCCTCCTCCTCGGCGGGGCCGGCACGTTCGCCAGCTGGAACGCCTCGGCCACGTCGCAGGGTGCGACCATCGCGGCCGGCAACATGGTCGTCGAAGACTCCGGCACGGCCGGCACCTGGACCGCCAACGGCCAGAGCATCGCCCTCTCCGACTACCGCATCGCCCCCGGCGACACCCTCACCTACACCAAGACCATGTCGATCAGCGCCGAAGGCGACAGCATCGAGGCCACTCTCGGCCTCACCGGCGGCTCCATCGTTGCCGCGGATGTCACCGACGCCGACGACCAGGCTCTCGCCGGGTACCTGCTCTCCAACGCCACGCTGGCCGCGAGCGGCACGGGCATCTCCGGCACCGGCCCGACCTTCACCGTCGCGCCGGGCAACGGCGTCGTGGACGAGGACGTGACAGTCACGGTCACCATCGCCTTCCCCTACGGAGACACCGTCGGCGGCAACAACAACGCCATGAACGGCGCCGTGAGCCTCAGCGACCTGACCGTCACGCTGACGCAGGCCACCGCGTAAGTCCCGAACGGTCAGCGACCGCTTTTCACAGATGAGGATCCAGGATGACTCGCCCCCGCTCCCGTGCCGCGCTCCGCGCGCAGCAGAAGCGCCGCGCCTCGGCACCGGTGCGGATGCTTCTCGCCGCGCTCGGCACGGCGGGGGCGATTCTCCTGGGGATCCTCGCCGGCGGCGGAACCTTCGCCGCCTGGGCCAGCAGCGCCTCCGCTGCCGGACCGGCGACAGTGACCGCCGGCTCGGCCAGTCTGTCGCTCAGCCCGCTGTCGCTCAACGCGACAGACCTCTACCCCGGGAAGACTGTGTTCGGCGCGACCACGGTGCGCAACACGGGAACCACCCCTCTCGCCCTCTCGGTGCAGCCCGCCGCCGCCGCCACGGCCTTCATCTCGGCTCTCGCCGTGTCGGTGGGCCAGGGCTCTTCGGCCGCTGACTGCACGGCGGGTAAAGTGGCGCCTGCGGCCACCACCTCCCTCGGAGCCGCCGCGAACCCTGGCGTGACGCTCGCGCCTGGCGTCTCGGTCGTCCTCTGCATGGGCGTGGGGCTCCCCTCGGGTGCTCCGGCCGCGGCGGCCGGTGCCGCATCGACAGCTCTCGTCCTCACCGTCTCCGGAACCCAGGTCCAGAAATGACCCGCCGCCGCCTCCTCACCCCGATCGTCGCCGTCGCGACATTCGTGGCATTGGCCAGCGGCGGCGCCGCAGCCGCCGCGTGGATCGCCAGCGCCTCGGTGAACGCCACCGCCTCGTCGGCGACCGTCGCGACCACCCTTGCTCAGAGCGGGAACCTGGCCACGACCTACCGCTACACCGGAACGACCTCGACTTCCGCATCCGGCTCGCTCGTTCTCACCAACACCGGCCGCACGCCCTTGACCTACACCCTGGCCGCGCAGACCACCGGCCACGCGACGCTCGCCCAGAAGACGGCACTGTCGCTGTGGACCGGCACGTGCGGAACCACCGTGCCCGCCACGGGGGCGGTCACCACGACGCTGGCGGATGCGGCTCCCGCTCTTCCTGCCGCCGCCCGCACGATCGCCCCCGGTGCCAGCGCCACGGTGTGCCTCGCCACGCGCATCACCGGTGCCGACGCGAGCGCCTCCAACGCCGCCCTCCAGGGGCAGAGCATCACCGTCGCCTTCACCGCGACCGGATCGGCCGGCGCGAACTGGAAGGCCGCTGCATCCGCGCCCGCGTTCACGCAGTCGGTCTACCGCGTGGGCTCCGCGGGGGCCGTCTCGTGCTCGGCGAACTGGTGGAGCAGGGGCGTGACGCTCAGCTGGCCCGCCCCGGCGAACCGCGTCGCCGGCTCCCCGGTCGCCTACCGCGTGGTGGACACCCGCACGGGCGGGGAGATCGCCGCGGTCACGGTCGACGCGGGCACGGCGTCGGTGAGCTTCGACGGGTACGCGATCGCGCAGAACGGCACGCACGCGCTCGCCGTCGAGGCACGCGACACCGTCTCGGGCAGCATCTCCGCCGTGAATCCGACCATCGCCATCACCCGCACGACGCCGTGGAACCTCGGCGTCCTCTTCCCCACGCTGCAATGCCCATGACCGACACCACCGAACAGCCCGCCACCCGGCGCTCGCGGCGCGCGACCGCGCGGGAGGAGGCGCGTCAGCACAGCCTGCTGCACTACCTCGCGATCTCGTTCAGCGCGTCGATCCTGGCGCTGCTCCTGGCCGTCGCACTGGCCGTGATCGGGCTCCCGGCCATCGCCGGCGGCAGTGCGATGACCGTGCTCACCCAGTCGATGGAGCCGCGGCTTCCCCCCGGCACGCTCGTGGTGATCCGGCCGACGCCGATCGACGACATCCGCGTGGGCGACGTCGTGACCTACCAGATCCGCTCGGGGGACCCTGCCGTCATCAGCCACCGCGTGGTGTCGAAGACGTACGTCGACGGCGAGCTGACCTTCATCACGAAGGGCGACAACAACGACGCCGACGACCCCGACCCGGTGCAGGCCGTGCAGATCCGGGGGACGCTCTGGTACAGCCTGCCGCTCCTGGGTTGGGTGAACAATCTGCTGAACGGTCCCAACCGCGTCGTCATCCTCGCAGTCGTCGCGGGAGGGTTGTTCCTCTACGCGGTGAGCATGGTGATCGGATCGGTGCGCGATCGCCGCCGCGAGCGGATGCGGGCCACGGTGGAGCATTGACCGGCGGTCGCTGCCCTGCGCACCGCACGACGGGAGTGCGTTTCGCGAGGGGAGTGCGGATGCGGGGGGCCCGGGCCTCCGCTCGTGAGATGCACTCCGCTCGGCTCCGCAGGATCGCGCCGGAGGGCTGATCAGTCGAGCGCGTCGGCGCCGCGGTCGCTCGCATCGGCGGGGTCGAGCGGCTGCGCGATCGGAGGATTGCGATACCGCTGAATTCGTTCCTGCATGTACGCCACGGCCACGTCGTTCGTCGGAGGCCGGACTCCCGCGTTCGTGCTCTCGGCGACCAGGTTCGTCGCCATGTTGAGCACGAAGGTGGCATCCACCTCATTCCCGTCCTGCCCGATCGCGCGGATCGTCACGGTGTCGCCGCTCTGCTCGGCGGCGAGCAGACCCGCGTACTCCAGGAGCACATCCGCCGTCACGTCATCGGCGAACACCGTCTTTTCCCCGTACGAAAGGTGCTTCATTCGGCTGGTGTACCCGGCTGGCGGCGGGATTCCGAGACCGTTGACAAGAGATGGCGCCTATGAACGGAGAAGGCCCTCTCTCCAGTAGAAGCCTGAAGAAAGGGCCAGTGGCTCCGACCGGCATCGATCCGGTGACCTTTCGATTTTCAGTCGAACGCTCTACCAACTGAGCTACAGAGCCGCGTGGCATCCGTATCGCGAAGCGACGCGATGCCACGTCCTAGACGAAAGGCCTCCTCGAAAGAAGGCCCGTCGCTTGGAGCGACCCTGACGGGACTTGAACCCGCGACCTCCGCCGTGACAGGGCGGCACGCTAACCAACTGCGCTACAGGGCCATGCATATTGAGTTATGTCGGAGTGACCCCAACGGGATTCGAACCCGTGCTACCGCCGTGAAAGGGCGGCGTCCTAGGCCGCTAAACGATGGGGCCGAATGAACCCGTACGCCTCGCGGCTCAGCGCTCACTTGCCGACGCTCAAGCATACGCATTCGCCGGCTGATCCGCCAATCGAGGGCGCGCCTGCCGAGGGCGGGCCCACTGCGGGGCGAGCATGGCCGAGACGCGGCATCCGTCTCGCACTGTTGTGAATGTGACGGGTGTTGTTACTGTTGTCTGAGTTTCTGCTGTATACGGAAGGCTCTATCGTGACGCTCGAGCGCCTGGATGCTGAGGAGTGCGACTGCGCACCCAGCCCCCGTGAGCGGCGACTGCTGTGGCCGTCCGTCGACCGCCGAGCCGCGCTGCGGCTGGGAGCGCTGGGGGCGGTGACTCTCGGAGCCCTCGGCGCCGCCGCCGGGCCGCTCGTGCCGTCCGCGTTCGCGATCGCGGGATATCCGTCCTGGGGCGACGTCGAGCGCGCGCGTGCCAACGAAGCGGCGAAGGGCGCAGAGATCACACGCATCCAGGCGCTCATCCAGGGTCTGAACGCCGAGGTGCAGCGCACCCAGGCCGAGGTCGAAGCCCGCTCCGCGGAGTATTACCAGGCCCAGCAGGATTACCTGCAGGCGGCGTACGAAGCCGATCAGCTGCAGGCGCAGGCCGATGCCCAGGCGGCGAAGGCGACCGATGCGGCCAACAAGGCCGGCCGCGTCGCCGCGCAGTTGTATCGCAACGGCGGGGACGACACCCCGCTGGAGCTGTTCTTCGCCGGATCCGCGTCATCCGCCGACGACCTGCTCTCCAAGCTCGGCACGATGGACAAGCTCATCGAGCGCAACCAGACCGTGTACTCGCAGGCCGTGACCGCGCGCGACAGCGCCCGCAGCCTCAGTGACCAGGCAGAGGTCAAGCGGGTCGAGCGAGACCGCCTGCAGAAGGTCGCCGAAGAGAAGCTGGCGGCGGCGCAGCAGGCCGCGGATGCCGCGCAGGCGGCGCTCGCCGAGCAGCAGGCGAACCAGGTGACGCTCGAGGCGCAGCTCGCGGCTCTGAAGGACACCACCGCCCGCACCGTCGCCGACTACCAGGCAGGTGTCGAAGCAGAGCGCAAAGCGCGCGAGGAGCGTGAGCGACGCGAACGTGAGGAAGCCGAGCGCCGGGCCCGCGAGGCGGCGGCAGCGGCGGCCGCGGCCGCTGCCAACCAGGGCGGCGGGGGCGGCGGCGGGGGCGGCGGCGGTGGCGGTGGCGGCGGTGGCGGCGGAGTCGTCAGCTCGGGATGGGCTCGCCCATCGGGGGCTTGGGTGAGCTCGTGGTACGGGCCCCGCTCGTCGCAGTGCACGCCGTCGTATTGCGCGAGCGGCTACCACCTCGGCTTGGACTTCGCAGCGGGGTGCGGCTCCGGCAACTACGCCGCGGCGGCCGGAACGGTCAGCTATGCGGGGTGGAACGGTGGCTACGGCAACTTCGTGCGCATCGAGCACGGCGGCGGCATCGCCACCGGGTACGCGCACAACAGCAGCCTGCGCGTCTCCCGGGGCCAGTGGGTCGGAGCGGGCCAGCTCGTCGGGATCGTCGGTCTGACCGGCAACGTCTTCGGCTGCCACCTGCACTTCGAGGTCTATCAGAACGGCAGCACGATCAATCCCGCACCGTTCCTGCAGGCGCGAGGCGTCTGGGTCTGACTCCGCGGTACGCGAAGAAGCCCGGCCGATGCGGCCGGGCTTCTTTCCTTGCGCGGGTCAGAGCGAGTTCGGAGCCTCGCCCGATCCCTGCGTCTTGGTCTGCCCCTCGTGCTCCTCGAAGCGGGTGAAGGCCTCGGCCACGAGGCGTTCGGCCTCGGCGGCGCCGGCCCACTCGTCGACCTTGACCCACTTGTTGGGCTCGAGATCCTTGTAGTGCTCGAAGAAGTGCGAGATCTCCTTCTGCGTGTACTCGGGGATGTCGGCGACGTCCTGGATGTGCGCCCAGCGGGGGTCCTTCGCCAGGACGGCGACGACCTTGTCATCGCCGCCGGCCTCGTCGCTCATCTTCAGCACGCCGACGGGGCGCACCTTTGCGAGGATCCCGGGGGCCAGGTCGTGGTCGAGGAGGACGAGCACATCGAGCGGGTCGCCGTCTTCGCCCAGCGTGTTCTCGAAGAACCCGTAGTTGGTGGGGTACCCCATCGGCGTGAAGAGGATGCGGTCCAGGAACACGCGACCGGTGCCATGGTCGACCTCGTACTTGATCTTGCTGTTGCGCGGGATCTCGATGACGGCGTCGTACGCGCCCATACGTGTGCTCCTTCGATCTGGTTTGCCGCGGCCCAGCCTAGTGCGGCGGCGCATCCGCGACCCGTACCGTACTCAGCCTCGGCGGCGCGAAACCCTCGGGATCCGGCGCATCCGGTCGTCCCCTCGGCAACCAGGCTGACTTCGGTACGCGCCGTGCGGGTACCGTGGGCATCGTGCGCCGCCCGAGCCTGGACCCCGCCGTCGCCGCAGTGCGTCGCGCGGTGCGCGCGATGCTGGAGGGCCTGCGCGCCGACGGCGACCCCGCGGTGGTCGTCGCGCTCTCCGGCGGCGCCGACTCGCTCGCGTTGGCGGCAGCAACCGCGTTCGAGGCGCCGAAACTCGGCCTCCGACCCATCGCGGTGACGGTCGACCATGCCCTGCAACCGGGCTCGGATGCGGTGGCTGAGCACGCCGCCGAGGCCGCCCGCTCGCTCGGACTCGAGGCTCACGTCGTGCGGGTGACAGTCGGGACGGACGGGGGGCCGGAGGCCGCGGCACGCACGGCGCGGTACGAGGCGCTCGCGGAGGCCGCCCGGGCGCATGGCGCGCTGGCGGTGATCACCGCGCACACCCTCGATGACCAGGCAGAGACGGTGCTGCTGGGACTGGCCCGCGGATCGGGTGCGACCAGCCTGCAGGGCATGGCGGCGGCATCCGACCTGGACGGAACCCTCCTGCTGCGCCCGCTGCTGGCGGTCCGCCGCGACGTCACGCGTGCGGCGTGCGCCGCGGAGGGCCTCGACCCGTGGGAGGACCCCTCCAACGCCGACCGCAGATTCACGCGCGTGCGGGCGCGTGAGACCGTGCTCCCCGTGCTCGAGCGAGAGCTCGGCCCGGGAATCGCCGAGGCGCTCGCCCGCACCGCCGAGCAGCTCCGCGAAGACGCCGCCGCGTTCACCGAGATGATCGACGAGACGATCGAGGATCTCGTCGAGCACGCCGAGGCGGGCATCTCCGTCTCCGTCGCCGCGCTCGCGGCCAACCCGGCAGCGCTTCGTCACCGGATCATCCGCCACGTCGTGGCGAGCGAGTTCGGGCAGAGCCTCACGCGCGCACAGACGCTGGAGGTGGCGCGTCTGGTCACGGACTGGGCGGGTCAAGGCCCCGTGGACCTCCCCGGATGCTCCGCCCGGCGCGCGGGCGGGCGCCTGGAGTTCACCGCCTCGGGCGCCGCCGCCGCATCCGCCTAGGATCGAAGCCATGCGCGCGGCCGACATTCCCGACGACATCACCGAGGTGCTCCTCACGGAGGAGCAGATCCAGGACAAGCTCGTCGCGCTGGCCCAGCAGGTGTCCGACGACTACGCCGGCAAGAACCTGCTGCTGGTGGGGGTGCTCAAAGGCGCCGTCATGGTGATGGCCGACTTCGCGCGTCGCCTTCCGACACACATCCAGATGGACTGGATGGCTGTCTCGTCGTACGGAACGGGCACACGATCGAGTGGCGTCGTCCAGATCCGCAAGGACCTCGACACCGACCTGCACGGCCGCCACGTGCTCATCGTCGAGGACATCATCGACTCCGGGCTCACCCTCAGCTGGCTGCTGGAGAACTTCGCGTCCCGTGGGGCCGAGTCGGTGGAGGTGCTCGCCCTGCTGCGCAAGCCCGATGCCATGAAGGTGCAGGTCGAGTGCCGGTACGTCGGTTTCGACATCCCGAACGAGTTCGTCATCGGTTACGGCTTGGACTACGCCGAGAAGTACCGCAACCTGCGGGACGTGGCCGTGCTCGCCCCGCACGTCTACTCCTGACGCCTCGTCTCGCTCAGCGTCCGATCCCCGTCGGGGCGTACGCCCACGACGAACGCACAGGCCGGGCATAGACGGCGCGCGATACCCTGATTCGACCGCCGGACCGGCGGATATGCGGATGAAAGGTCTTGGGCGGCGCCCGAACCATGGACTTCAAGAAGCTGACGCGCAACCCGATCCTCTATGTCGTGCTGATCGGGATCTTCCTCATCGTCGGGTTCTCGCTGATCACCAACCTCAACGGCGCGAAGCAGATCTCCACCCAGCAGGGTCTGGAGCTGCTCGACGGGGGGACGGTCACCGAGGTCACGAACACCGACGGCGACCAGCGCGTGGACATGACGCTGTCGAAGCCCTTCGAGGGCGCGAGCGACGTGCAGTTCTACTACGTCTCGGCGCGAGCCGACGAGGTGGTGGATGCGATCGACGCGGCCGCCCCGGCCGACGGCTTCAACGACCTGGTGCCCCGCCCGTCGTGGTTCGACGGATTCATCTCCCTGCTCCTGCCGCTCCTGCTGCTGGGACTGCTTTTCTGGTTCATGCTCTCCAGCGCGCAGGGCGGCGGCAGTCGCGTCATGCAGTTCGGCAAGTCGCGGGCGAAGCTCGTCACGAAGGAGAGCCCGACGGTCACCTTCCAGGATGTCGCCGGCTCCGACGAAGCGATCGAGGAGCTGCAGGAGATCAAGGACTTCCTCAAGGACCCGGTGAAGTTCCAGAACGTCGGCGCCCGCATCCCGAAGGGCGTACTGCTGTACGGCCCTCCCGGAACCGGCAAGACCCTGCTCGCCCGCGCCGTCGCGGGGGAGGCCGGCGTGCCGTTCTACTCGATCTCGGGCTCGGACTTCGTCGAGATGTTCGTCGGCGTCGGCGCGAGCCGCGTGCGCGACCTGTTCAACCAGGCCAAGGAGAACTCCCCGGCGATCATCTTCATCGATGAGATCGACGCCGTCGGCCGCCACCGTGGCGCGGGCATGGGAGGCGGGCACGACGAGCGCGAGCAGACGCTCAACCAGATGCTCGTCGAGATGGACGGCTTCGACCCCAAGGTCAACGTCATCGTCATCGCGGCGACCAATCGCCCCGACATCCTCGACCCGGCGCTCCTTCGCCCGGGCCGCTTCGACCGTCAGATCGGGGTGGATGCTCCCGACCTCCAGGGCCGCAAGAAGATCCTCGAGGTCCACGGCCGCGGAAAGCCCCTCGCCGACAGCGTCGACCTCGAGGTTGTGGCACGGAAGACCCCCGGGTTCACCGGAGCGGACCTTGCCAACGTGCTGAACGAGGCAGCGCTCCTCACCGCGCGCTCCAACGCTCAGCTCATCGACAACCGCGCCCTGGACGAGGCAATCGACCGCGTGCTTGCGGGCCCGCAGCGTCGGACGCGCGTCATGAAGGACAAGGAGAAGCTCATCACCGCCTATCACGAGGGCGGCCACGCCCTCGCTGCGGCGGCGATGAACCACACCGACCCGGTCACGAAGGTCACGATCCTTCCCCGCGGCAAGGCGCTCGGCTACACGATGGTGCTGCCGCTCGACGACAAGTACTCCGTCACCCGCAACGAGCTGCAGGACCAGCTCGCGTACGCGATGGGCGGCCGCGTGGCCGAGGAGGTCGTCTTCCACGACCCCACGACCGGCGCGTCGAACGACATCGAGAAGGCGACGAGCATCGCCCGCAAGATGGTGACCGAGTACGGCATGACCACCGATGTCGGGCCCGTCAAGCTCGGCTCTTCCTCGGGGGAGGTCTTCATGGGCCGTGACATGGGGCACGGCCGCGACTTCAGCGAGCGCATCGCCGAGCGCGTCGACTCGCAGGTGCGGGCGCTCATCGAGCAGGCGCACAACGAGGCGTACGAGGTGATCAACGCCAACCGCGACATCCTCGACCGGCTCGCGCTCGAACTGCTGGAGAAGGAGACGCTCGACCACCTCGAGCTCGCCGAGATCTTCACCGACATCAAGCGTCTCCCGCCGCGCCCGCAGTGGCTGTCGTCGAGCGACCGCCCGGTGTCGGCGCTGCCGCCGGTCGACGTCCCCCGTCGTTCGGAGCCCGCCGGCGTGGCGGCATCCGTCGAGGCGGATGCGACGCCCGAGAAGGCTCCCCGCCGTCGTCCGAGCGGGCAGGCTCGGCCGGCGACCGCGTAGGCGTTCCGTGACCGTCGACCGGGCGCGGGTGTCTGCGCTGGTCCGAGAGCTTCTCGAGGCGATCGGGGAGGATCCCGAGCGCCCCGGCCTCCGGCAGACGCCGGAGCGCGTCGCGGATGCCTACGTCGAGTTCTTCGCGGGGGTGGGCGCGGATGCGGCGGCGCCCCTGGCGCACACCATCTCGGTCGCCTCCGGTCCCGCACCGGAGACGATCCCGTCGGGTGCGGTGATGGTGCGGGACATCGCGTTCCGCTCCATCTGCGAGCACCACCTGCTGCCCTTCCGGGGCCGCGCGCACCTCGCGTACCTGCCGGGCGAGCAGGTCGTCGGACTCGGCGCGCTCGCGCGGGTCGTCGACATCCTCTCGTCGCGGCCGCAGGTGCAGGAGCGCCTCGGCGAGCAGATCGCCGACGCCATCGCGACCTCCCTCGATGCCCGGGGGGTGCTCGTGGTCCTCGACGCGATGCACGAGTGCGTCACGATGCGCGGCGCCCGCCAGACCGAGTCGACGACCGTGACGATCGCCGCACGGGGCGAGCTGGCCGAGCCGGCTGCGCGGGCGGAGCTCGTCACGCTGCTGGGCGGCGCGAGATGACCCTGGTCATGGGGATCGTCAACGTCACCCCCGACTCCTTCAGCGACGGCGGACGCTTCGTCGATCCGGATGCCGCCATCGCCCACGCGCGGCATCTCCACGAGCAGGGAGCGGCGATTCTCGACATCGGCGGAGAGTCGACCAGGCCCGGTGCCGAGCGGGTCGCGCCCCGCGTCGAGCAGGAGCGGGTGCTTCCCGTGGTGACAGCCCTCGCTGATGCCGGGCTCACCGTCAGCATCGACACCATGAACGCCGACACCGCAGCGGCCGCCGTGCGCGCGGGCGCGCGCATCGTCAACGACGTGTCGGGCGGCCTCGCCGATCCGGAGCTGTTCGCCGCCGTGGCGGCGACCGACGCCGAGGTCGTGCTCGGGCACTGGCGGGGTCCCTCCGCGGACATGTACGCCGGGGCCCGATACGACGACGTCGCGCGCGAGCTCGCCGACGAGCTCCTCACCCGGATGGCGGATGCCGCCGCAGCGGGCCTCGCGCCCGACCGGATCGTCCTCGACCCCGGCATCGGCTTCGGCAAGCGCGGCGTCCAGAACTGGGACGCGTTGCGCGCGCTCCCGCAGCTCGTGGGCATCGGGCCCCGCGTGCTCGTCGGCACCAGCCGCAAGCGCTTTCTCACCGACGCGCTCGGCGCCGACGCGTCAGTGGCGCGCCGCGACCTCGCGACGGCTGTCACGAGCGTCCTGGCGGCGCAGGCGGGCGTCTGGGCGGTGCGGGTCCACGACGTGGGCGCCACGCGCGACGCGCTGCGCGTCGGCGAATGCTGGGAGGGTGCATGGACGCCGTAGACGAGATCACGCTGACGGGCCTGCGGGCGTTCGGCCATCACGGCGTGTACGCCGAGGAGCGGCGCGACGGGCAGGAGTTCGTCGTGGATCTGACGCTGCACCTCCCCACGGCGGCTGCCGCCGCATCCGACGACGTCGCCGACACCGTCCACTACGGCGAGCTCGCCGAGAAGGTCGCCGGCGTCGTGTCGGGGGAGCCGGTGAACCTCCTCGAACGCCTCGCCCAGCGCATCGCCGACGTCGTCCTCGCCGACGAGCGGGTGCAGGCGGTCGCGGTCACCGTGCACAAGCCGGCCGCCCCCGTTGCGGTCGCCTTCGAAGACGTCTCCGTCACCATCCGCCGTTCCCGCCCGACGCGCCGGGCAGCCGGCTTCGCGGTGGAGCAGCGATGACCGCGGAGAGCCCCGTCGCCGTCGTCGCCCTCGGGTCGAACCTCGGCGATCGAGCCGAGACGATGAAGGCGGCGCTCCACGAGCTCGCCGCGCTGCCGCTGGTCGACGACGTCCGGGCTTCGACGGCGATCGAGACTGTCGCGGTGACGGTGGCCGGGGAGGACGAGGACGCTCCGCGCTATCTCAACGCCGTCGCGCTGGTGCGTACGCGTCTCGCGCCCACCGTGCTGCTTCGCGCCCTCCACGCCATCGAGTCGCGGCACGGCAGGATGCGGCGCGAGCGCTGGGGCGATCGCACCCTCGACCTGGACCTCATCGCCTATGCCGGCGTGACCTCGGCAGACGAGAGGCTCACCCTGCCGCATCCGCGGGCCGCCGAACGCGAGTTCGTCCTGGCGCCGTGGCTCGAACTCGACCCGCAGGCGGAGCTTCCCGGCGCCGGCCGCGTGAGCGATCTGCTCGACCGACTGCGGAGCCGACGATGAGACGCACGCACCCCGCCCTCCTGCTCGTGGCTGCCGTCATCGGCGCCGCGGTGGGATTCCTCCTCGACAACGTGCTGACGTCGATGGGGCGCCCGACGTTCACCCCCGCGGTGTCGCTGCCGATCCTGCTCCTGCTCCTCGGCGCGGTCGTGCTGGTGCTGGCCGTCCCGATATCCCGCGCGACCCGTGGGCGCGCGACGGCCCCGGTGAACCCGTTCCGGGCGCTGCGCATCGCGATCCTGGCGAAGGCGTCGTCGATCGTCGGGGCGGGAGTCGGCGGGATCGCCCTCGGGCTCCTCGGCTTCCTGCTGACCCGCGAGGTCGTGCCCTCGATAGGCTCGATGGGGACGGTCCTCGCGACCGTGGTCTGCGGGGCGCTCCTCGTCGTCGCGGGTCTCGTCGCCGAGCAGCTGTGCACCATCCGGAAGGACGACGATGACGAACACCCCGGAGACTCCTCTCCCGGACTCGACACGTCGGGCCACTGACGCCGACGCGGCCGCCGGCCGCGACGAGGTCCTCGACGCCGCCACCTTCGACCGCGTGGTGGAGCCGCGCTCCGTCGCGCGGCTGCCGCTCGGCGACGGCACATGGCACCAACTGGCGCGTGCCTACGTCTGGGTGCGCATGATCAGCACCGCCGCACTGCTGGCCGCGGTGCTCGTGGTCGCCGTCGTGCTTCACGTGTGGCTCCATCAGCCGTGGGTGTGGATCCCCGCCGGTGTCGTCTCCCTGTTGTGCGCATGGACCCTGGTGCTGACCCCGCGGCAGGCGCGCGCGTACGGGTACCAGCTGCGCCGCGACGACCTCGTGTTCCGCCGCGGCATCCTGTGGCAGCGCATCGTCGCCGTCCCCTACGGGCGGATGCAGCTCATCGACATCACCCACGGCCCGCTCGACCGCGGATTCGGCATCGCCCAGCTGAAGCTGGTGACGGCAGCGGCCTCGACGGGCGTCACCATCCCCGGCCTCCCGCAGGAGGCGGCAGAGCGCCTGCGCGACACGCTCGTCGACGTCGCCGAGACCCGGCGCACCGGGCTGTGAGCGACGTCGACGCGCCCGCGCCCCCTGCCCCGGAGGTGCGCTCGCCGCTCAGCGACGGCGAGTGGCACCGCATGCACCCGTTGACGCCGCTGCTGCGAGGCGGGCTCTTCCTCCTCGTCATCGCCGGCGTGATCCTCGCGAACATGCGCGAACGGATCGTGGCGATCTTCGTGCCGATCTTCACCCCCGGCATCGACGTCGACACTCCTCCCGACCCGATCGACTACCTCGTCGACCACAACCTCATCCTCGTCGCCGGCGCGGTGCTCCTGGTCCTGCTCGCGGTGCTCCTGGTCATCTTCTGGCTGTCGTGGCGGTTCCACACGTTCCGCATCACGGGCGACGACGTCGAGGTGCGAAGCGGCGTGCTGTTCCGCACCCACCGGCGGGCACCGCTCGATCGCGTGCAGGGCGTGAACCTCACGCGGCCGCTCGTGGCACGGCTGGTGGGGATGGCCAAGCTCGAGGTGGTGGGGGCGGGATCGGACGGCAACGTCAAGCTCGAGTACCTCTCCACCCCGCATGCCGAGACGATCCGCGCCGACATCCTCCGTCTGGCGTCGGGCCGGCAGTTGGCGGAGGCGAGCGCGGAGGCGGAGGAAGCAGGGGCGAGACGGGGACCGCGGGTCGTCGCGGGGATCAACGGCCTGCTCGAGGGAGAAGACGCCGATGCCGCGGAGCCCGCGTCGATCGTGCACATCCCGCCCCTGCGCCTGGCGGCGTCTCGCCTGCTGAGCTCGTCCACCCTCGGGCTGCTCTTCATCGTCGCCGTGCTCGTGGTCGGCTCCGTCTTCGACGTGCCGTGGGTGTTCTTCGCGTTCATCCCCGCGGCGATCGGTTTCATCGCCTACGCGCTGCGCTCGTTCGTGCGTGCGTTGCGGTATTCGATCGCGCCCACCCCGGGAGGCGTGCGCATCACCTTCGGCCTCTTCACGACGGTCACCGAGATCCTCCCGCCCGGCCGGGTGCACGCCCTCGAAGTGCGGCAGTCGCCGCTGTGGCGGCCCTTCGGATGGTGGTCGATCCGGGTCAATCGCATCTCCGGTCGCGCGTCCAGCGACGCCACGGCCGAGCAGCTCACCACCGTGCTGCCGGTGGGTACGCACGACGACGTCGAGCGCGTGCTCCGGCTGCTCCTGCCGACACTCGCTCCGGACGATGAAGACCGCATCTTCACGCAGGGGATCGACGGGCCCGGGGACGACGACCCCTACACGACGACACCGGCGCGGGCCCGGCTGCTGCGCCCGCTCGCCTGGCGGCGGAACGGGTTCGCGCTGACTTCCGACGCGCTGCTCCTGCGTCGCGGCGCTCTGTGGCGCTCGCTCGGGATCTTCCCGCTCGCCCGCCTCCAGAGCGTCGGCATCTCGCAGGGGCCCGTAGATCGCGCCCTGAACGTCGCGAACCTCACGGCGCATGTCGTCGCGGGCACCGTGACCACCACGGTCGGAATCCTCGACCGCGACGAGGCGGTCGGCGCGTTCGAGCGCACTGCCGAAGCGGTCGTGGCCGCTGCCGCGCAGGACCGCAGCCACCGGTGGGCGCAATGACCGCGCGCGACGGCCGGCTGGGCGTCGGGGTGATCGGCGCGGGCCACGCCGGGCCCGTCATCGGTGCGGCGCTGCGGGGAGCCGGGCATGCGGTGGTCGGGATCACGGCGGGATCGGACCCCGACCGCGTCGACGCCCTCCTCCCCGGCGTGCCGCTGCTGGATGCCGACGAGATCGTCCGGCGCGCGGAGCTCGTGGTGCTGGCCGTGCCCCATGATCAGCTTCCGGGGCTCGTGTCCGGGCTGGGCGACCTCGGTGCGTGGCAGCCCGGGCAGCTGGTCATGCACCTCGACCCGGGATACGGCGTGGCAGTCCTCGCGCCCGCCCTGCAATCGGGGGCGATCCCGCTCGCCATCCATCCGGCGATCACCTTCACCGGCACATCGATCGACCTCCGCCAGCTCGCGCAGAGCTATGCGGCCGTCACCGCTCCCGCGCCGGTGCTCCCGATCGCGCAGGCGCTCGCGGTCGAGCTCGGCTGCGAGCCGGTGGTCGTCGCCGAAGCCGATCGACCCGCCTACGCGGAGGCGATCGCCACGGCGACGGAGTTCTCGCGGTCGATCGTGCGGCAGGCGTCCGACCTCCTCGCCCGGGTCGGCGTGGACAATCCGGGCGGCTACCTCTCGGCCCTGGTCCGCTCCACCGTCGACCAGGCGCTCGCGGATGGCAGGCCGTGGGTGCCGGGCGGTCTGCCGCCGGACGCTACGATCGACGGATGATCAGCACCGTCGAGGGGCTGCGCACCCGGCTGGCCGAGGCCAGAAGCGCAGCCCCGTCGAACGAGAACGCACCGACGGTCGCGCTCCTGTCCACTCTGGGAGCGCTGCACGACGGACACATCGATCTCGTGCACCTCGCGCGGGAGCGCGCGGACCTCGTCGTGGTGTCGACGTTCGTCAACCCGCTGCGCTTTCGCACCGCGGACGATGCCGCGGCGTACCCCCGGAGCCCTTCCGAGGACTCGCGACTTCTCGAGTCGCTCGGTGTGGACGTGGTGTTCGCACCGAGCGCGGCCGAGCTCCTTCCGTCCGGCTTCGCCACCACCCGGGTCTCCGCCGGCGACCTCGGGCTGCGGTACGAGGGACGCTCCCGTCCGTACTACTTCGACGGGCTGCTCACCGCGGAGGCGATCCTGTTCTCTCTGGTGCGCCCCGACGTGGCGGTCTACGGCGAGCGCGACCGCCAGCGGATCTTCCTCGTCCGGCGGATGATCCGCGACCTGTTCCTGGGGATCGAGGTGGCGACGGTGCCCACCGTCCGCGCGGACGACGGGCTCCCCGTCTCCAGTCGGCTCACGCTGCTCGACGCTGCCGAGCGCGGCGCTGCCGCGCTCATCCCCCGCGCACTGGACGATGCCGCGTCCAACGCCGACCGGGGCGTGGACGCCTGCATCGCGGCCGCGCAGTCGGCGCTCATGGGGGAGTCGCGCATCCGGCTGGACTACCTCAGCGTCGTCGACCCCGCCACGTTTCTGCCGGTCGACGAGGGGCATGCCGGTTCGGCGACCGTGCTGCTGGCCGCGACCGTGGGCGGTCACCGGTTCATCGACAGCACCGACGTCTACCTCCCCTGATCCGGCGGATGCCGGGGACCCGCGCAACTAAACTGGGGAAGACCCCGAGGAGCATCCCCGATGACCGACGCGCCCGCCCCGCCCGCCGACTCCGGCGCCACCGTCGACGACGCCGTCGGTGCAGAGCTCGACGACGCCTTCGAGCAGAAGGCGGTCCGGCTGAGCAAGCGCGAGAGGCTCCTCAGCGGGCGCGCGGATGCTGCGGGAGGACCGTACCCCGTCGTCGTCCCGGTGACCGACACCATCCCCGACGTCCGCGCCCGTTTCGGCGAACTGACGGCGGGCGAGGAGACCGGGGTCGTCGTGGGCGTGGCCGGGCGGGTGGTTTTCAGCCGCAACACCGGCAAGCTGTGCTTCGCGTCGCTGCAGTCCGGCGACGGCAGCCGCATCCAGGCGATGGTGTCCCTCGCCGCCGTCGGCGAGGAGTCCCTCCAGGAGTGGAAGGAGCTGGTCGACCTCGGCGATCACGTCTTCGTCTCGGGCGAGGTGATCTCCAGCCGTCGCGGCGAGCTGTCGATCCTGGTGAAGGAATGGCAGATCGCATCGAAGGCCGTGCTGCCGCTGCCGAACCTCTACACCGAGCTGAGCGAGGAGGGGCGGGTGCGCAGCCGCTACCTCGATCTCATCGTGCGGGAGCGGGCGCGCGAGACCGTCGTCGCCCGGGCGAAGGTCAACGCGAGCCTCCGTGCCACGTTCGCCGCACGCGGGTTCCTCGAGGTCGAAACCCCCATGCTCCAGGTGCAGCACGGGGGTGCGAGCGCGCGGCCGTTCGTGACGCACTCGAACGCGTTCGACACCGACCTGTTCCTGCGGATCGCGCCGGAGCTCTTCCTCAAGCGCGCCGTCGTCGGCGGCATCGAGCGGGTGTTCGAGATCAACCGGAACTTCCGCAACGAGGGCGCCGACTCCACGCACAGCCCCGAGTTCGCGATGCTCGAGGCGTACCAGGCTTACACCGACTACTCCGGCATCGCCGACCTCACGCAGGCGCTCGTGCAGGACGCCGCGGTCGCCGTCGCCGGCTCGACCACGGTGACGTGGGCCGATGGGACCGTCTACGACCTCGGCGGTCAGTGGGACCGCATCTCGATGTACGACTCGCTCAACGAGGCGATCGCGTTCCGCTACGTCGGACGCCGCCACGACCCCTTCACGCCGCAGACTCCGGTCGGGGAGCTCGCAGCGTTCGCCGCCGAGGTGGGGGTCGACGCGCCGTCGCATCCCACCCACGGCAAGTGGGTCGAGGAGCTGTGGGAGCACTTCGTGAAGCCGGGCCTGTCCCGCCCGACGTTCGTGATGGACTTCCCGGTCGACACCAGCCCGCTGGTGCGCGAGCACCGCTCGATTCCGGGCGTCGTGGAGAAGTGGGACCTGTACGTACGCGGGTTCGAGCTGGCCACGGGCTACTCGGAGCTCGTCGACCCGGTCATCCAGCGCGAGCGGTTCACCGAGCAGGCGAAGCTCGCCGCGCGCGGCGACGACGAGGCGATGCGCATCGACGAGGAGTTCCTCCGCGCCCTCGAGCACGGGATGCCTCCCACCGGCGGGATGGGGATGGGCATCGACCGGCTGCTGATGGCGATCACCGGCCTCGGCATCCGGGAGACGATCCTCTTCCCGCTCGTGAAGTAGCTCAGTCGGGGTCCCGCACGCCGAACAGCCCCCCGCCGTACTTCATGAGGGAGTCGTAGGCCTCCCCGTAGGTCGCCGGCGGGGTGCTCCCGGGGTCGAAGCGCGCTGTCAGCAGGCCCAGGAGACCCCGCGCCGGCGCGGTGAGCGGGCGCTTGCGGTGCTTCTCCTCGGTCGCCTTCGCGTCGGTCTCCGGATTGGCCGGAACGTACAGCGACGTGGGCTGCGGCCACGCGTAGGGCTGGCGGGGCACCGTGAGGTTCACCGCATTGAAGATCGGGTTGGCTGCCTCGTCGCGCCGGGTGAGCGGCCGCAGCCCGTGCAGCCGGCACAGCGTGTTGATGACCGAGCCGTGGTTCATCTCATCGTGGACGACCGTGCCCGCCGCGGTGTAGGCGCTCACGACGATCGTGGGCACCCGGCAGCCGAGGCGATCGAAGCGGAACCCCATCTCCCCGGCCCCGGCGTTGTCGGGCGGCACCGTCTCCGGCGGCGGGACGTGGTCGTACGTGCCGCCGTGCTCGTCGAACGTGATCACCAACGCGGTGTTCATGGCGTTGGAGCCGTCGGACGAGTCGCTCTTGCGGATGGCGTCGTAGACGTCTTGCACGAGGGCGTCACCGGCGCGCACATCCGAGTAGGCGCTGTTGTGGATCGACAGCGACGACCCGTCCTCGAGCTTGAGGTTGCCCTCACGCAGCTCGCCCCACGGCGGGTGCATGTCGTTGTGGTTGAAGACCATGCGCGGCTCGATGAACGAATAGGCGGGGAGGTCGCCGTTCGCGGCATCTTCGTAGAACTGCTCCATCGAGCGGAAATTGGTCTTCCAGTACTGCTGCAGCACGGGGGCATGGAGCATGCCGGTGAGCGCCACCAGCTGGGTGGCGTCGTAGTACACGCGCCAGGGGATGCCGGCATCCTCCAGGCGCGTGAAGATCGTGGGCGCGTCGGGTCCGTCGATCCACTTGTAGTAGTCGTCGCCGCCGTGGTTCGTGACGTAGCCGTGCGACGTGGAGGAGTGGAAGAACACCCGGTTGCAGAAGGTCTGCGAGGGCACGGCGGAGAACCACCGATCGTAGACGGCGAACTCGCGTGCGAGCGTGGAGATGACGGGGAGCATCGATGGATCGAAACCGCCCATCGCCACGCGGTACTCGTCCGCGGTCGGCTCGCGATTCTTGTGCAGCCGGAAGTTCGTGATGTAGTCGCGCACGAAGCCGCTGTTGTCGGGCACCGCTCCGGCGGGCGGGGCGTTGAACGGCGGAAGGTGCTCGTTGCCTCCGCGGTGCGTGTTCTCGACCGGGTCGACGACACCGAAGAGCTGCGTGTTGACGTGCGGATACGTCTCGCCGGGATCGGGCTGCGGCTGCTGCATGATCGAGTCGGTCGGCCCGTCGTAGACGTATGCGGGAACGACCGTGCCATCCGGAGCGGAGTTGGAGTAGTCGCCCTGATTGAGGCCGTCGAACTCGTCCACCGACTTCTCATCGGCCGAGTACAGGCGCCCGAGCAGGTTATCGAAGCTGCGGTTCTCGAACATGACGACGACGATGTGGTCGAACCCGGGCGCGTGCCGGGCGGGGAGGGGCGCGAACTCGGGCGGATGCACCGTCGCGGCTGCGGTGACCGCGGCCGCGCCCGATCCGCCGATGGCGACGCCCGCGGCACCGACGCCGATGCGGCGGAGGAAATCGCGGCGGGACGGAGCTCCCTCGGCGGTGGAGGTGTCGTCGCCGTCGGTCATGTCACCGAATTGTACGGACAGTGAGCCGCTATCGTCGGCGTATGACCGGCTCCCTTCCCACGCGGGATCCTGCCTTCCGCGCCGGCGCCCGCTACGGCGCGGCCGTCGCGATCATGATCTTCAGTACGTACCTGGCCATTTCGACCAACTTCTCCGCGATCGTGCAGTCGGAGAACTACGCCGGCACGATCCGCTCCGACGTGCCGCTTCTCGATGTCGCGGAGTTCGTGCTCATCGTCGCGGGGATGGTGACGGCCGTAGCGATCCTGCCCACCCGCTGGCCCTCCCGCCTGGGGGCCGTGACACTCATCTGCGTCACCCTGTTCCTGTGGGCGACGTTCGGGATCGAGCGGGGCGCCGGGGTGATCACAGAGCCGGTCGGGTTCTGGTCGTTCGTGCTCGATCAGGGCTTCGCGACGCTCCTCGCCGCGGTCGGCGGATGGCTCATCGCGCGGGGACGCCACCCGCTGACGTGGCTCTTCACGCTCGTGTGCCTCCTCCCCTCGCTCGTGGCGATGTGGACCGAGACGATCAACATCACCACCGGCGCCTACGCCCTGCTGATGCTGGGGGTGGTCGCGGTCGCCGGGCTTGCGGCGGTGTGGGCCGCCGCCGCCGTGGACCGGATGCTGCCGCGCCGGGCCCGGCCGGGTCACCCCGACGCGGCCGGCGACTCCACACCGCGCGAGTCGACGAGCCGCGTCACCGGGTCGGACGGCGCGGTGCGGCGGTAGACCCACTCGGGGAGGTGACCCGCACCGGCCATCCTCAGGACCAGCTCGGCCATCCCGTGATCGGGATCGATCTCCAACGCCTGCTCCGCGTACCGGCCGGCGTGCGACGACCTCCCGACCGCCCAGGCAAGCCATCCGGTGGCCGCGAGGATCCCCGGCCGGGCCGCCCGCGGAGCCGCCGCCGCCAGGTGCCGCGTCAGTTCCAGAGCCGCCTGCAGGCGCTCGGGATCGGGCGACGGCCCGTCGCCCCACATCGTCTGGGCGAGGTGCTCGGGATAGTCCTCACCGTCGGCCCAGCGCATCTGCGCGTCGAACGCCTCGTCGCCCGCGGGGAGGTCCTTCGACCACTGCACGAGCGCGACGTCGCGCAATCCCGGACGGGACAGACACCATGCCAGCACGGCCGTCTCGTAGGGATCCTTGTGCGCGGGATCCCCCGACAGCGCCTCCTCGAACAGCAGCGGCAGGTCGTCCATGCGGCAGACGGCGGCGAAGGCGCCGGGGGCGACCCGTGGCTCGTCCCGCCGGGGACCCGGGGCGGTGCCGAACAACGACTCCATGGCCTCTTCGATGTCGGCGAGGGCTCTTCCCACGCGCTCCTTCGCGGCGAGGTCGACCGATGGCAGCGTGGCGCCGGAGATCTGGTCGTCGTGCGGCAGCGGCTCGTCCGCGAAGGCCTCGTGCGCATAGGGGATCTCCGCGAGGGCGTGCACGAGCGTCCCGTCCGAGAGATAGGAAGCCCAGCCGTCGCGGGCGACACAGAGCGCCTCGCTGATGCGCAGGCCGCAGACATCCGCCTTCGCCAGCAGCGCCCGTACCCACGCATCTGCGGGCAGAGGCGACGCCGGAACGAGCGGCTCATCGGTGTAGACGACGACGGCCACCGCATCCACGTGCGTGACCTTGCAGACCATGCCGATGGCGGTGGCGCTCGCGCTGTCGCGTTCTTCGGGTGTGAGCTCGCCCGGCAGGTCGAGACGGAGGGCGCCGAGCGTGCGGTTGCCTTGGAAGGGAATGAGGACGCCGCTCCGAGTCGGCAGATAGCCGATGAGACGCGGCACGAGGGCGAGGAAATCGGCGGCGCTGGCCGCACGGATCACGGTGGTCATGGGCCCACCCTTCTCGCGAGCATCGACTGCCGGGCGGGCGTCGGGGGGAAACGGTGGAGAAGGCGTCGGAGGCTCGGCCTGTGCAGGAGAGGTGACGCGGCGCACGCGCAGGCAGGCCGCGTATCCTGGAGCCATGGATGAGTACTGGAGCGCGGTGATCTGGTCGCTGCTTCCCACCGTCGTGGTCTCGGTGGTGTTCTTCTTCATCCTCCGCAGCATCTTGCGCATGGACCGCACGGAGCGGAAGGTCTACGCGAAGGTCGAGGCCGAGGAGCGCGCCAAGCGCGGTCTGCCGCCGGTCGGTGCCACCACGCCCGAGAACTGACCTCCCCGACCGCGTCCGCGGTATTCGATACGCTGGGGGAGTTTTCCGGCGGGGGGTTCCGTGGTCGAGGTCACCTTCGACGCCACGTGGTGGGTGGTGGTCGTGCTCATCGTGGACGTGACCATCCGGGTCACCGCGATCATCATCGTGCCGCGCAACCGGCGCCCGACGTCGGCGATGGCCTGGCTCCTGGCGATCTACTTCATCCCCTTCATCGGGGTGTTGCTTTTCCTCCTCATCGGCAATCCGCGGCTGCCGCGCAAGCTCCGGCGCAAGCAAGCGGCCCTGAACGACTACATCCGCGAGACCAGCGCGTCGCTGGATTTCGGAACGCTGCGGCCCAACGCGCCGCATTGGTTCCGCGCTCTCGTGCGACTGAACCGCAACCTCGGCGCCATGCCCATCGCCGGCGACAACGGCGCGACGATCATCTCGGACTACCAGGAGAGCCTGGACGCCATGGCCGATGCCATCCGTCAGGCCGAGCGCTACGTGCACGTGGAGTTCTACATCCTGCAGTCGGATGCGGCCACCGACAATTTCTTCCGCGCCCTCGAAGAGGTCGCGGCCCGCGGCGTGGTCGTGCGCGTGCTGCTGGACCACTGGGCGAACCGCGGCAAGCCGTTCTACCGTCACACCCTCCGGCGGCTGAAGGCCATGGGGGCGCATTGGCATCTGCTGCTGCCCGTGCAGCCGCTGAAAGGTCGCACGCAACGGCCCGACCTGCGCAATCACCGCAAGCTCCTCGTCGTCGACGGCAAGGTCGCCTACATGGGGTCGCAGAACGTCACCGACTCCAGCTACAACCTGCGCAAGAACATCCGCCGCGGACTCCACTGGGTCGATCTGATGGTGCGTGTCGAGGGACCGGTCGTGGCGAGCATGAACGCGGTGTTCCTCTCCGACTGGTACGGCGAGACCGACGAGATCCTCTCCGACGAGATCGACCTGTTCGAGGTGACGCCCGGACCGGGCGACCTCGACTGCCAGATCGTGCCGTCGGGACCGGGATTCGACTTCGAGAACAACCTCAAGCTGTTCCTCGGACTGCTGTACGCGGCGAAGGAGCGCATCGTCATCGTCAGCCCCTACTTCGTGCCGGACGAGGCGCTGCTGCTGGCGATCACCACGGCGTGCCAGCGCGGCGTGCACGTCGAGCTGTTCGTCTCCGAGGAGGGCGACCAGGCGCTCGTCTACCACGCTCAGCGCAGCTACTACGAGGCGCTGTTGCGGGCCGGCGTGAAGATCTGGATGTACCGCAAGCCCTACATCCTGCACGCCAAGGGCATCACGATCGACAACGAGGTCGCGGTGGTCGGCTCGAGCAACATGGACATGCGCTCGTTCGGTCTGAACCTCGAGATCACGCTGCTGGTACGCGGCGAGGAGTTCGTGCGCGACCTCGAGGTCGTCGCCGATCAGTACCGCGGCCTCAGCCGCGAGCTGACCCTCGAAGAGTGGCTGAACCAGCCGCTGCGCTCGACCCTGCTCGACAACCTCGCGCGTCTCACCTCCGCCCTGCAGTAACCTGGCGGCAGCATCCGGAGGTGGCTCATGCCCACTCGCTATGGTTCGGTCCTCGCGGTACTCGGCGGCACGCTCGTGACGGCGGCTCTCCTCGCCGGCTGTGCGACCGGCGGCCCGGCCGGTCCGGTCACGCCCCCGCCCGACGGGGGCTCCGAGTCTCCCGCCGAGGTCGAGGTGTCCGCGGCGTGGCTGGACGGCGGAAGCATGGTCGCCGTGCTCCTGGAGGGCAGCTCGACGTGCGTGCCCCTCGTCGACGCGTCGGAGTACGAGGAGGGTGTGCTCGCGGTGTCGCTGATCGAGCCGGATGGCCCGTGCACGCGCGACCTCGTCCTGCGCGGCGTGCCGGTGCCGCTTCCCGCGGGCGTCGATCCCGCCGACGCGCTGCAGGTCGAGGTGACGGGCGAGGGGTATGCCGGCACGGCCGAGCTGGCCGGCGTCCCCGGGTTGACGCCCGGGGGCGGCCTCGAGGGTGGCCAGCCCAGCGCCGGCTGGGCGACGCCGGATTCGTTCGCCCTGCTGACGTGGGGCTCATCGAGCTGCCCGCCGCAGCTCGCGGATGCTGTCGTCGCCGCGCCGGGCCAGATCGCCGCGACGTTCGCCGACCCGCCCGCCGACCGCGCCTGCACCGCCGACTTCGGCCCGCGGGTGACGGTGGTGACCGTGGCCGAGGCCGGCGCGGCCTACGAGGCCGTGCTCTCGGGCGACGGGCTCGAGTCCGTGCGCATCCCCATCGCCGGCACTCCCTAGCCGGGCGGCGTCACGCGGCGGTGATCGTCCCCGCGGAGGAAGCGAGCACGTATCGCACGAGCGCGCGAACCCCTACTCCCGTCGCCCCAGCGGCCGACTGATCCGTCGCGCGGTCGCGCATCACGGTCGTCGCAATGTCCACGTGGGCCCACGGCGTCTCGCGCGCGAAGCGGCGGAGGAACAGTCCGCCTGTCAGGGTGATGAACGGCTTCTCGGAGTGCGGACCGAAGTTCTTCATGTCGGCGACCGATGATTCGAGTGAGCTCTCGTAGCCGTCGTAGAGGGGCATCTGCCAGGCGGGCTCGCCGCCGGCGGCCGCTGCGTCGAGGACGCCACCGACGACGGACGGATCCGTCCCCAAGACGGCGAAGATCTCCGGCCCCAGCCCCGAGCCCCACGTGAGCGTCGCTATATCGACGATCTGCGATGCGCCGCGCTCCTGGGCATAGACCAGCGCATCCGCCAGCACGAGCCGCCCTTCGGCGTCCATGTTGTTGAGCTCGACGGTGGTTCCATCGCGCATCGTGCACACGTCTCCGGGCCGAGTCGAGCGAGGGCCTACTGCGTTCTCGGCACACGCGAGGTACGCACGAACGTTGATCGGCAGCCCCATCCGCGCGACGGCGACGACAGCCGCCAGAACGGACGCGGCACCGGCCATGTCGGATTTCATGGGTGCCATGCCGTCGTTGTCCTTGATGGACAGGCCGCCCGCGTCGTACGTGATCCCCTTCCCGATCAGCGCGATGAAGGGGCCATCGACCGGTTCGTAGGCCACCTCGATGAGACGAGGGGGTGTATCACTGCCACGGCCGACGGCCAGAATGCCCCCGAATCCTCCTTCGGCCAACTCGCGCTCGCCGAGGACCTGCAATCCCAAGTCGAGTTCAGCGCCGACCCTCTCGCACTCGCTGACGAGATCCGACGGCGTGAGGTCTTCGGCGGACGCGTTCGTGAGGTCGCGAGCGTAGTTCGTGACCTCGGCGAGCAGCCGTCCGCGTTCGATGTCGGCCTCGGCGCATCCCCACAGAGCCACGGCGCAGATCTCTCGTTCGGGTGGGGACGACAGGTAAGCGGCGTGCTCGTATGCGCCGAGCAGCCAGTGCTCGGCGATCACCTCGCCGGGGGACGGCGCTCCTGCCGGGCTGAGCAGGCACAACACCGATCGGCGGCCGCGCGTGGAGCGTCCCGCAGTGGCTGCGGCCCTCTGGAGACTCTCGGGCGTGGCCAAGGGCCCCTGGCCGACGGTGACCAGCAGAACGTCCGGTCGATGCGGAGCGCGTGCCGGCACCCAGAAAGTGGACCCTGCCTTCGGGCGGGGGAACCGGTCGGCGATCGCGGACAACTCCTCCCTGTCCGGCTCCGGAAGCGGCACCGTGAGCGGGATGACACCATCGGCCGTGACAGGGATGACGACGACGTCAAACTGATCGAGATCGGTGATGCCGGAGGCGGCGCGGAAACGGACGGCGGCGTGGGACGAACGTGGATGTGAGAGGCGCACCGGCCCTCCTTTCACTGAGTGGACGTGTGCCGCACACACGATAGGTCCCACGCGCGCATCACACAAGACGAGTTTTGTGACGGCGCATTAGAGCGTAGTTGTAACAGCACAAATCGATGGTTGTGTGGTAGGTATCTGTACCGTACGGTGGGCTCAGCTTCCCATCGCGTTCCGCGATCGCGGAACGAGCGTGCTCAGGGACGGAGTGGGATGACTGACGTTGGTGCGCCGATCATGGTGGACATCGCCGGTGACGGCCGCAGCCGCGGAGAAGCCCACGGCGAGGCGCTCCGTTCACTCATCGCGGACGGGTTGGAACGCTGGCGCCACCACGTCGGAGAGCGGCACGGAGTGACGCCGAGGACCTTCGTCGAGCGCTTTCTGACGGCCAGTGAGTACGTCGCGACCGTCGAGCGCGTCGCGCCCGACCTCTACGCCGAGGTGGCGGGGATCGCGGCCGCGAGTAATCAGCCGCTCTCCGAGGTCTGGGCGTACAACCTCATGGACGAAGAATGGCGCTACCAACACGACCAAGGCGTGGGCTGCAGCGTCATCGGCATGACTTCGGACCCGGATGGCGCTGGTGTCGTGCTCGGCCAGAACATGGACCTCCCCTCGTCCATGTCCGGCAACCAGGCCCTGCTGCGGATCGCCGAGAGCCACGGCGAGCCGACGCAGATCGTCCTGACGGCGGCCGGCATGGTGGGCCTGCTCGGCGTCAATCGCGCAGGTGTGGCCTGCTGCGTGAACACCCTCGAAGGGCTGCCCGGCTCGTTGACCGGACTTCCCGTGGCTTTTGTCGTGCGCGAGGTGCTCCGCCAGCCGAACGCCGACGAGGCGGTTGCCCGCCTCGTCGGCGTGCCGCACGCTTCTGGTCAGCACTACGCCATCGCCGATTCCCGCGGGATCCGCGGGTTCGAATGCTCGGCCGAGGCGTGCGTGGAGGGGCCTGCGGCATCCGGCCTGGTCCACACCAATCACGCCCTCTGGGTCGATTCCCCGGCCGCGCATGAGCGCGCCTGGGGCAGCCCCACCACCCTCCCGCGTCTGCGTGCGCTGGATGCGCTCCTCGCTGCCGTCTCCAGCGGTGAAGAGGTCGAGGCGGCGCTGAGCGATCCCACATCGGGTCTGTGTGTCCGGCCGACGATCGAGGTCGCGACGGAGACGTTCGCCGGTGTCATGTTCACGCTGCCCCGCTCGGCCCAGCCCAGCGTGCGGATCGCTCTCGGACGCCCCGATCGCACGCCGTGGCGAGACGTTCCGTGGGAGGGTCAATGGCCCACCCCCGCTGAATGATGTAGCGGCACAAATGACGGTATGTTTCACGGCATGATCGAGATACTCGTCGGGTCGATAACGGAGATGTCTGCGCGCGGGCTGGCGGATGCGTTCAGCCGCGCGGTGCGGGACGGAACGATCAAGCCCGACCAACGCGTGCCCTCGATTCGATCGACGGCTACTGCTCTGGGATTATCGCCCACCACCGTCAGCGCCGCCTGGCGACTCCTTCAGCAGGCCAACCTCATCTACACCGACGGGGCCCGTGGCACGATCGTCGCCGGGGGGACCGGGCAGGGGCCCGTTCGCTTCGGCAGTGCGATTCAGTACAAGGCCGAGTTCGCCGTCAATCTCTCGACCGGTCTTCCGGATCCTGACCTCCTGCCGGATCTCGCACCGTCGTTGAATCGAGTGGGACGTCCCGGCGCTGTCGAGGGATTTCTCGCCGCCCCCATCGTGCCCGAGCTCGACAGAGAACTGCGGACGGATTGGCCCAACGACCCTGAGCTCATCACGATCGCAGACGGCGTCACGGACGCACTGGACCTGATCACGATGACCTTCTTGCGATTCGGCGACAGGGTGGCCGTGGAAAATCCCACCTATCCGCCGTTGCTCGATCTGTTGGATTCCATTGGGGCGCGCGCCATCCCCCTGAAGCTCGACGCCGAGGGGGTGACAGGCGATTCGGTCGCAGCGGCCGTCGAGGCGGGTGCCCGAGCAATATTCCTGCAGTGCCGGGCGCACGATCCGATCGGTGTGGGGCTCTCCCCCCGGCGCGCGAAGGATCTCGCGCGTCTGCTGCGGGGTCGAGAAGTCATGGTGTTCGAGCTGGATCTCTGGGGACCGCTTTCGCCCGAACCCCTGGTGAGCGTGAGCGCCTATCTACCGGACCAGGCCGTGTACCTGCGCGGCTTCTCCGACGCCTACGGCCCTGACCTTCGGCTGGCAGCGCTCGGCGGTCCGAGTTCTCTCATGGGACCCCTGATCGGCCGTCGGCACCTGGGCCAGGGCTGGACGAGCAGGCTCCTGCAGCGACTGCTGCTGGATCTGCTGACGCAGGACGGGCCCCAGCGTGCCGTCGAACGGGCCCGCGATGTGTACCGCGAGCGTCGCCAGGCGCTAGTCGCGGAACTTCAGAAACACGGGATCTCCGTCCTGGGCGACGACGGACCTATGGTGTGGGTCCCCGTGCAGAACGAATCCGCGGCCCTCATGGTGCTCGCGAGCCAGGGGATCGGAGTCGCACCGGGCAGCCCCTACCTCACGCGGCCCGAAGTGAGCAGCCATATCGCTGTCACGACCGCGGTGCTTCGCCCTGACGACGCCCCGGGTATCGCTGCCGCCATCGCGCGCGCCGCACGCCCCGCCACGATCGGACCGGCGAGGTGAGCCCGCGCTGCGTGTCCTGCGCGCGTGGCCGACCCCGTCTTGAGAGACCATGAACGGAGGAGCTATGTCGCATCCGAAGAACACCGTGCTGGAGGCCGCCGCGCCCCTGCTCGCGCCGGAGCGCGCCGTCGACTACGTCGCCGAGCGTTGGGGGATCTCCGCCCGCACGGCCCGCGCACTCTCCAGCGAGCGTGATGCGATCGTCATGCTCGATGACAGGTACGTGCTCAAGGTGTCCAACCCTGCCGAGCAACGCTCGATCGTCGACATGGAGAACGCGGTGGCGAACCACCTCGCCGCCGTGGCGCCCGAACTTCCGGTGCCCCGCACGGTTCCGACCCGCGGCCAGGAACTGGTGGATACGGTCGTCGACGATAACGGCCGCGCGTGCCTGACGCGGGTCGTCACGATGCTTCCCGGCTCACCCCTCGAGGGGCGCCCCGTCACCGCCGACGTCGCCGAGCAGATGGGTGAGACCGCCGCGCGCACCACGATGGCGTTGGCGGGCCTATTCCATCCGGCATCGGGCAGGGTGCTCGACTGGGATGTACGTCGCGCGCCCGACGTCGTGCGCGGAGGCGCCCACGGGGGAGGAGTCGATAAGGCGCTGCTGGCACTGGTTCCCCGGTTCGCGGTTGCGTCCTCGGAGACGCGACGACTTCCGTCGGGCATACAGCACGGCGACATCACTCTCACGAACGTGCTCTCCGCCGACGGGAGGGTCACGGGTCTCATCGACTTTGGAGACACGCATCACACCGCCGCGGTCTGCGACCTGGCGGTCACCCTCACCTCCGTGGTCCGAAACACCGCCCCGGATCAGCCGCTCTCGACGTGGGAACTGATCGAGGCGGTGCTGGACGGCTATCAGCGGCACCGGACGCTGAGCCCTGCTGAGGTGGCGGTGCTCGGTGAGCTCGTGCTCGCCCGGCTCGCGCTCACCGTGGCCATCGCCGCGCGTCGGCAAGTCACCCACGCTGACAATGCTGCCTACATCACCCAGCACTCGGTTCCGGCGACCCGCGTGCTGACCGACCTCGCGCAAACGGAGCAGGCTGAACTGGCGGAGCGCCTGGCGCGACTGTGCGGAACCGTGCCCAGGTCGAGACTCGCCCCGACGCCTGATCTACCGCAGCGCCGAGCAGCGGTTATGGGGGGACGGCTGAGTCCCGTGTTCTACGCCGAGCCGCTCGAGATCGTGCGCGGGAAGGGCTCCTGGCTCTTCGATGCCGGAGGGCGCCGGTACCTCGACGGCTACAACAATGTCGCCGTGCTCGGGCACGCACACCCGGCCGTCGCGAACGCCGTCGGCGCCCAGCTGCGCACGCTCAATACGCACTCGCGCTACCTGCATCCGTCCGTCGTCGACCTCGCCGAGCGGCTCATCGCCACGATGCCCGCAGAGATCGATACCTGTCTGTTCACGACATCGGGGACGGAGGCCAACGATCTCGCGTGGCGCCTGGCGACGGCGCACACGGGCGGCACGGGCGCCGTCGTCGCCGAGCATGCGTATCACGGCTCTTCCAAGTGGCTCGCGGATTTGAGCCCGAACGAGTGGCCGACGGGATACCGCCCGACCCATGTCGCGACCTTCGCAGCGCCCCGTCCATATCCGGGCGGCTTGGGACGCGAGACGGCCGCGGCGCGGATCGACAGAGCCACGGCGACGTTGGCGGCGAGTGGGGACCGACTGGCATTGGTGCTGGCGGACACCGCGTTCACCAGCGAGGGGATCTGGGACGTTCCTGATGACTTTCTCGCTGGGTTGGTGGACGGCGCACATCGCCACGGCGGGCTTTATCTCGCCGATGAGGTGCAATCCGGCTTCCACCGCACGGGCGAGCATCTGTGGCGGTTCGCTGCCGCGGGCGTCGTGCCCGACCTGGTCACCCTGGGCAAACCCATGGGTGCCGGCTACCCGATCGGCGCCGTCCTGACGCGCCGCGATATCGCGGACTCACTCGCCAGTGAGTACGAGTACTTCTCCACCTTCGCCGCCACACCGGCGGCAGCCGCGGCGGGACTGGCCGTGCTGGACCGGATCCAGATCACCGACGTCGCGGGGCGCGTGACGGACGTCGGCGAGCATCTGCGTCAGTCCTTGGCGGCCATCGCGTCCCCGAGGCTGGGCGACGTCCGAGGCCGCGGACTCATCGTCGGCGTCGACCTGGTGCCACCGCCCGGAGCACATCCACGGCGATTCGCCGCGGATGTGCTGAACGGACTGGTCCGGCGCGGGGTCATCGCCGGCCTCACCGGACCCGGCGGCGACGTGCTCAAGGTCCGCCCTCCGCTGTCGTGGCGTCGGGAGCACGCCGAGCTGTTCGTCAACGCCCTGCGAGAAACCGTGAACCAAACGTGACAGTACAAGATGCATCTTGTGCTGGGTTGCAGTGGAGACGTATGGTGACGCTGCGGATGCCCGCGTCCGCGGGCGGAAGGAGGAGAGCCTGTGCTGCTGGAAGTCGATGATCTGACCGTGACGTTCGACACTCCGGACGGTGAGGTGAAGGCGGTACAGAACGTTTCCTTCCAGCTCGACGCGGGACAGATCCTCGGTATCGTCGGCGAGTCAGGGTCCGGTAAGAGCGTCAGCACTCAGGCGCTCGTGGGTCTCCTGCGCGGCGCGATGATCTCCGGACGGTCGCTGTTCGATGGCCGAGACCTGCTCACGATGTCGGCGGAGGAACTGCGTCGTGTTCGTGGATCCGAGATCGCCATGATCTTCCAGGACCCGCTCTCGAGCCTCCACCCGGCGTACCGGGTGGGAGCACAGATCGCGGAGCAGATCCGGGCGCACGAGAAGGTCTCTCGCCCCGCGGCCCGCGCGCGTGCGGTCGACCTGCTGCGCCTGGTGGGGATCCCGCAGCCGGAGCGACGAGTGCACGACTATCCGCACCAGTTCTCCGGCGGCATGCGACAGCGCGTGATGATCGCTATGGCGATGTCGCTGAACCCGAAACTGCTCATCGCCGACGAGCCGACGACGGCTCTGGACGTCACAGTTCAGGCGCAAGTGCTGGAGGTGATGAGGCGGCTGCAGGAGGACTTCGACACAGCGATCATCATGATCACCCATGATCTCGGTGTGATCGCCGACCTCGCCGACACCGTTTGCGTGATGTACGCCGGCAGAGTCATCGAGCAGGCGCCACTGCGGGAGATCTTCTACGCCCAGCATCACCCGTACACGGCTGGTCTCCTACGATCCATCCCCTCCGTCGAACAGCTCGGTGCCCGGTTGAGCTCGATCGACGGACGCCCACCCAGTCTGCTGAGTCTTCCCGGGGGATGCTCGTTCCACCCGCGCTGTCCCTTCGCCATGGAGCAGTGCCGCGTCGAGCGCCCCCTGCTGGAGCCCGTGCTCGATGACTCCCGCCACCTCTCGGCCTGCTGGCTCCCGAAGGGCGCCACGCGCGTGAACGACCCCGCGGATGCCTTCGCCGACAGGGGAGCAGGGGAGGTCTCGCCGTGAGCGATGTCGCATCCGCCCCGCGGGACGTGTTGCTCGAACTCGACGACGTGGTCAAGTCGTTCCCGGCGAGCTCGGGGAGTTCCCGTTCTCGCGCGCGCAGCCGCGTGCATGCCGTCAACGGCGTCAGTCTGAAGCTGCACCGCGGCGAGACGCTCGGACTCGTCGGCGAAAGCGGTTGCGGCAAGTCGACCCTCGCTCGCTCCGCGATGCGGCTCCACGACCTCGACTCGGGTCGCATCCTCCTGGACGGCGAGGACATCACCTCGCACGGTCGGCGTCAGCTGCAGCCGATGCGCCGACGGGTCCAGATGATCTTCCAGGACCCGTACGGCTCTCTGAACCCCCGCCGGCGGATCGGGTCGATCATCGCCGATCCCCTGCGCATCCACTCCAAGGGTGACCGCACCAGTCGCAAGCGGGCGGTGCAGGAGACGATGGAACTCGTCGGGCTGAACCCCGAGCACTACAACCGGTTCCCGGCGGAGTTCTCCGGGGGTCAGCGCCAGCGTGTCGGCATCGCCCGTGCCCTGGTTCTCCGCCCCGAGGTGATCATCTGTGACGAACCGGTGTCGGCCCTCGACGTATCCATCCAGGCGCAGATCCTCAACCTCCTCGCCGATCTGCAAAGTGAGTTCCGCCTCACCTACCTGTTCATCGGGCACGACCTCTCTGTCGTCCGCCACGTGAGCGACCGCGTGGCCGTGATGTACCTCGGCAAGGTCGTCGAGATCGGGCGGACGGACGACATCTTCGAGACCCCCCGCCACCCGTATACCACCGCACTCCTGTCCGCCGTGCGCGAACCTGATCCGGACTCGGTGCACCAGCGTCGACGTGTGATCCTTCGGGGTGACCCGCCCTCACCGATCGCGCTCCCCTCCGGATGCCCCTTCCACCTCCGATGCCCGAAGGCTCGCGCATTCTGTGCCGAGGTCGCTCCGCTGTCGCAAGCCCGCCTCGGCGACGCGGACACGCACCAGGCCGCATGTCATTTCCCGGTCGAGCGTGGCGAGATCCTGGCCTCGGCGGAGGTGCTCGACGCGGCAGTCGAGGGTGTCGTTTCGAGCGGGGGAGACCGATGACCGATCAGTTGAAGGCGGTGGAGGGGCGAAGCCCTCTCTCGCTTGCGGTCGCGCGACTTCGCCGAGACCGCGGGGCGATGATCTCCCTCGGCGTGATCATCCTGTTGGTCGTGGTGGCGCTGGCTGCCCCGGTGTTCACACTCCTCACCGGGCACGGCCCGAACGACATGTACTACACACCTGATGCGCGGTCGCCCGAGGGGCTCCCGGTCGGTCCAAACGCGAACTTCTGGCTCGGGACCGACCAGGCCGGAAGAGACGTGCTGGTGCGGATCGCCTACGGAGCGAGGATCGCGTTGGCGATCGGGCTCGGCGCGACGGCGATCTCCATCGTCGTGGGAGTCGTCCTCGGCATGCTGGCCGGGTTCCTCGGCGGGATCGTCGACAGCGTCATCTCACGGATCATCGACGCTGCTCTGGCGATCCCGTTCCTCCTCGTGGGTATCGCGCTGGTCTCGGTGATCGGTGAGATCGGCATCTTCCACATCATGGGCATCGTCGCGCTCTTCGGGTGGGCCTCCGTCGCGCGCGTCATCCGCGGGCAGGTCATCTCCCTGCGCGAGAAAGAGTTCGTCGAGGCCGCACGCTCGCTGGGGGCGGGGAAGCTGCGCATCATCTTCGTGGACGTGTTGCCGAACGTGCTCGCCCCCACGATCGTCTTCGCGACCTTGCTGATCCCAGTGTCCGTCCTCACCGGTGCGGCCCTTTCCTTCCTGGGGGTCGGCGTCCGACCGCCGACGGCCGACTGGGGCGGGATGATCAGCGATGCCGCCGACAATCAGCTGTATCTCCACGCCTGGTGGTTCTTACTGTTCCCCGGCCTCGCATTGCTCATCCTGACGCTGGCTTTCAACGTCCTCGGCGACGGCGTGCGCGACGCGTTCGATCCGCGCAGCGACCGACTCATCCTGCGGCGCCCCAGACGGCGCGCGCGGGCTCGACGAAGGGAGGAGACAGCGTGATCCGATTCCTCGCCTCGCGGCTGGGGCAGAGCGCCATCGTGCTCCTTCTGGTCACGGCCGTCACCTACCTCCTGTTCTTCGCCGGCGAGCCGCGAAGCGTCGCCCAGCGCATTGCCGGACGGTCGGCGACGCCGGAGGTCGTCGACCGCGTGTACGAGAACCTGGGCCTGGACAAGCCGCTGTGGGAGCAGTACGGGCAGTTCCTCCTGCGGCTGCTCCAGGGCGACCTCGGCACCGACTACTACTACGGTCTCCCCGTCACATCCGTGCTCGCAGAGGCGGCTCCCGTCACCCTGTCCCTCGTTGCGGGGGCGGCGCTGATCTGGCTCGTCCTGGGGGTCGGGACAGGCGTGCTCTCCGCAGTGCGCCCACGGTCGTTCCTTGACCGCTCCTTGACGGTGACCGCGCTCTTCTTCTTCTCGGTGCCGGTGTTCGTGCTCGGATTCGGTTTCATCTATGCGCTGTTCTACGTGCCGACGCAGGCGGGCTATGTGGGCCTGCCCGCCGGGGGATTCGTCGATCTGACGGAGAACCCATGGGAATGGTTCCGCCACATGCTGCTGCCCTGGCTGACCCTCGCCCTGGTGACGGCGGCCGCCTACACGCGGCTCACCCGGTCGTCGATGCTCGAGGTGCTCGGGGAGGACTACATCCGTACGGCTCGGGCCAAGGGCGTGAGGGAATGGCGGGTCATCATCCGGCACGCGCTTCGCAGCGCGATGACCCCCATCATGACGCAGTTCGGTGTCGACGTCGGCATCGCGCTGGGCGGAGCGATCTTGGTCGAGTGGGTGTTCGGGCTGCCCGGTCTCGGTCGCGAGGCGGTCGTCGCCATCACCAACCAGGATCTGCCCATCATCGTCGGGATCGTCATCGTCACCTCGATCGCTGTCGTGGTCATCAATCTGCTCGTCGATGTGCTCTACGCGCTCCTCGACCCGCGGGTGCGAATTCACTCGTAATGTAACAGCACAAGATAGATCTTGTGCTGCGAACACTGCCGCCCTAGGGTCGGTGCTACCGACCGCCTATGGAGAGGCGGACCCTGATCGGCAGGAGCAGCAACATGCAACGAGTTTCCAGAGGCGGGGTGGTCGCGGGGGTCGCGGCGCTCGCGCTCGTGCTCGCCACCGCGTGCACCCCCATCCCCGACGAGGACGACGGCACCACGAGCGACGGCTCGGCATTCCCGGTCAACATCAACGACGGAGGCGAGCCGCAGACCGGTGGCACGTTGCACATGCTCGGGACCGCGGACGTCGATTTCATGGACCCGAACGTCTCGTACAACTACATCGGCTACCTCGGTCAGCGGATGTGGGCGCGGCAGTTGCTGACCTACCCGGCCGAGGTGGGCAAGACCACGACCCCGGTTCCCGACATCGTCACAGAAGTGCCCTCCCTCGACAACGGCGGAGTCACCGATGGGGGCGCGACAGTGTCGCTCACCATCAAGGACGGCGTCAACTGGAACACCGAGCCCGCCCGTCAGGTCACCGCGGCCGACGCGGTGCGAGCGGTCAAGCGGACCTGCAATCCCGCGCGCCCCTTCGGCGGGGTCTCGGTGTTCCAGTCCCTCATCGTGGGCATGGACGCATACTGCGAAGGGTACGCCTCGGTCGACCCCGAGTCGGCGGTCGCGCTTGCGGAGTACCAGAACACCCACGAGATCGAGGGCGTCAGCGTCTCGCCTGACAACCCCCTCACGGTCGTCTTCAGGCTCACCACTCCCGCTTCCTACTTCGTCGACATGCTGGCGATGCCCGCGTTCTCTCCGGCGCCACAGGAGTACGACCAGTTCGTGCCGGGGAGCCCCGAACTCGCACAGAACACCGTGGCCAACGGACCGTACCGGATCGCGTCCTACAGCCCAACCAGGGAGATCGTCTTCGAGCGCAACCCCGCCTGGGAGTCTGCAACCGACGACGTGCGCAAGGCATACGTGGATGCCATCGTCGTCAACCAGACGGGGAACGCCCAGACCATCCAGACGCAGCTGCAGGCCGGCAGCCCGACGGCGGACATGGAGTGGAACACCTATCCGCCCAACAGCGTCGTGCCGAGCCTTATCACCGCCAAGGATCCGAACCTCAACCTCACTCCGAACCTGTGGTCGAGCCCGTACCTCGCGTTCAACACTGTTTCGCCCAACAATGACGAGGCGCTTGCATCAGTCGAGGTCCGGCAGGCGCTGAGCCGGGCCATCGACCGCCAGAACCTCACGGTCGATCTGTCCGGACCGCAGATCTCACCGCCCCTGACCCATGTCCTGCCCGCGGGATTCATCGGAAGCGACAGCAACACCGAACCGAGCTACTATCCGTTCGATCCCGAGCAGGCCGAGAGCACACTCGCGGACGCCGGACACGACGCCATGACGCTCAAGGTCTTGTACCAGTCCGACTCGTCGACGTCGAAGTCTGTCTTCCTCACGATTCAGCAGAATCTCGAGAAGGTCGGGGTGAAGGTCGAAGCGGTGACGGCCACTAACGCAGAGTTCTACACGAAGTACCTCCTCGTGCCCGGCGTGGCGCAGGACGGGGTGTGGGACATCGCAATCGCGCAGTGGGGTCCCGACTGGTATGGGGACGCCGCGAAGTCCCTCTTCGCGCCGCTCTTCTACGGCAACGACGGCGAGGCGGGCTCCTCCTTCCCGCCCAACGGTCTCAACTACGGGTTCTACAACAACCCGGAGGTGGACGCCCTGATCGAGGAGGCGTCCGCGGAAGCCGATGCCGACCGCGCCGCGGAGCTATGGGCCGAGACCGATCAGTTGATCATGGAGGATGCCGCGATCTACCCGATCACCTCGCCGACCCAGCCGACGTATCACGCATCGCACGTGCACAACACGATCGTGATCCCGATGTTCTCGCAGGTCGATCCTACGAACGTGTGGCTGTCGAAGGACTGACGGCGGCATCCTCTGTATCCCCGCACCGTCGAGCCCGGCGGTGCGGGGATACGCCACGATGGGGGGATGGACGCAGTGATCCCGGCGCTCACGGAGGTGCCCGCGCCCCAGTTCGTCATGGCGGAGGACGGCACGCGGCTGGCGACCTACTCGTGGGGCGAAGACGGTGAGCCGGCCGTGCTGTGCGTGCACGGCTTCGGGTCGAGCACGCGCGACAACTGGGTGAGCACGGGATGGGTGCGCGAGCTGCTCCGGCGCGGGCTCCGCGTCCTCGCGATCGACCAGCGCGGCCACGGCCAGAGCGACAAGCCGCACGACCCGCAGCGCTACACGATGGCCACTCTGGTCCAAGACCTCACGACAGTGCTCGACACCTACCTGCTGCCGAGCGTGCGCTACCTCGGCTACTCCCTCGGCGGGCGCGTCGGATGGGAGTTCGCCGTGCGTCGCCCCGAGCACCTCGAGCGCGCCGTTCTCGGCGGCATCCCCGACGGTCGTCCGCTCGCGCGCCTCCGCGTGGAGCAGGCACGGGCGTTCGCCGAGCGCGGCGAGCCGGTGGACGACCCGGTCACCCAGCGCTACGTGACCCTGGCCTCACGGGTGCCGGGCAACGACCTGCGTGCGCTCATCGCGGTCGCCGAGGGGATGCGGCTCGGGTCCGACGACCCCGATCCGGCGTCTCCTCCGCAGCAGCCCGTGCTCTTCGCGACGGGCGGCGACGACCCGATCCTCGAGCAGTCCCGCTCCCTGGCTCGGGCCACGCCGCGCGGTGAGTTCCTCGAGATCCCCGCGCGCCACCACACCAACGCCCCCGGATCGCGCGTCTTCCGGCACGCCGGCGCCGACTTCCTGGTGGCGGGCTGACTCAGTCACGGTCGATGGCCAGGAGCTCACCGACCTCGCAGTCCAGCGCCCGGCATATCGCCGCCAGGGTGGAATACCGGATGGCGCGGGCCCGGTCGTTCTTGAGGATGGATAGGTTCACCGCCGAGACCCCGACCAATTCCGAAAGGCGCGTCAGCGTCATCCCACGCGCGACCAAGAGTTCGTCGAGGCGGCAGCGGATGCCTGTGGGCCCGTCGTCCTCCGCAGGACTCACACGAGCCCCGCGGTGTCGCGCTGCAGCCTGGTGCCGTACGAAAAGACGAACGACAGGCCGAGTACGGCGATGCCCGCCGCGAGCACGGCAGGCTCGAACGAGAACCCGATGACGAACACCTCGCCGGTGTTCCGATTGAGCTCGTCAGCGGCCATCATGCGTCCCAGCCCGCCGAGACCGGCCGACAGGATGCTGCCGACCAGCAGCGCGCTGCCGGCGATCTGGGTCGCCACCACGAGCGCGCGGTGGAATGGGCGACCCCAGAGCAGCAACAGCAGGAACAACACGACGGCACCGGACGTGAGCGCCGCCGTGAGCGCGCCGAATCCGACGCCCAGCCCCAGGAGGGTCCGCGTGCCCGCTCCCAAGCCGGTGGCCACGACCCACGCGGACTCGTACGTGCCTGAGACGATCGCTGCTCCGTGAGAGGCGGCTCCAGGAGGCATCTCGACGTCGGTCAACAGCGACAATGCCGTCTCACCACCGAGGAGACCTGCGATCTGTCGCGCCGCCGGCAGCACGAACGTGAGTGCCACGACGGCGGCTGCCGCCATGATGAGAATCGGGATGCCGCGCTCCATCCGACCCCGACGGGTGGGCGGCGGGCTCATCCGGACCACAGCGACCTCCATAACGAATACCGTTGGTAACGATAAACGTTATGCCCCCGGGGTCGGATCGTCAACGGTCCGAGTCTCCGCGCGTCGCCTCCCGTCGACTCGCCACAAAGCGTCGAGAATCGGGCGAAAAGACGACGGATGCTGGCGAGTCGACCTGCGGTATGCCGACGGCGAACACGGGCCTGCCGCATCCGGGCGCTCGTTACTCTCGATGTACCGGGCGCGGAAGCGCGCCCGTCGACCCATTCTGGAGGGTTAGAGGATGTTCGAGAGATTTACCGACCGCGCCCGTCGAGTGGTGGTGCTCGCCCAAGAAGAGGCGAAGATGCTCAACCACAACTACATCGGCACAGAGCACATTCTGCTCGGCCTGATCCACGAGGGCGAAGGTGTCGCCGCGAAGGCCCTCGAGTCGCTCGGGATCTCGCTCGACGCCGTCCGCGAGCAGGTGCAGGACATCATCGGTCAGGGGCAGCAGCAGCCGACCGGGCACATCCCGTTCACGCCGCGCGCCAAGAAGGTGCTTGAGCTGTCGCTGCGCGAGGCTCTGCAGCTCGGCCACAACTACATCGGCACCGAGCACATCCTCCTCGGGCTCATCCGCGAGGGCGAGGGCGTGGCCGCGCAGGTGCTCGTCAAGCTCGGCGCCGACCTCAACAAGGTGCGCCAGCAGGTCATCCAGCTGCTCTCGGGCTACCAGGGCAAGGAGCCCGCGGGCGTCGCCTCCGGCGCCGGCGAGCAGACGTCCGCGACCGCCCAGGGCGGCTCGGCGGTGCTCGACCAGTTCGGGCGCAACCTCACGCAGGCCGCGCGCGACAACAAGCTCGACCCGGTCATCGGGCGCGAGAAGGAGATCGAGCGGGTCATGCAGATCCTCTCCCGCCGCTCCAAGAACAACCCCGTCTTGATCGGCGAGCCCGGCGTCGGCAAGACGGCCGTCGTGGAAGGTCTCGCCCAGGCGATCGTCAAGGGCGACGTGCCCGAGACGCTCAAGGACAAGCAGCTGTACTCCCTCGACCTCGGCTCGCTCATCGCCGGCTCCCGCTACCGCGGTGACTTCGAAGAGCGCCTGAAGAAGGTCACCAAGGAGATCCGCACGCGCGGCGACATCATCGTCTTCATCGACGAGATCCACACCCTCGTGGGTGCCGGTGCCGCCGAGGGCGCGATCGATGCCGCGTCGATCCTCAAGCCGCTCCTCGCCCGCGGCGAGCTGCAGACGATCGGTGCGACCACCCTCGACGAGTACCGCAAGCACTTCGAGAAGGATGCGGCGCTCGAGCGCCGCTTCCAGCCGATCCAGGTCGCCGAGCCGAGCCTTCCCCACGCGATCAACATCCTGAAGGGGCTGCGCGACCGCTACGAGGCGCACCACAAGGTGCAGATCACCGACGGCGCCATCGTCGCCGCGGCGAACCTCGCCGACCGCTACGTCAGCGACCGCTTCCTCCCCGACAAGGCGATCGACCTGATCGACGAGGCAGGGGCCCGCCTGCGCCTGTCGATCCTGTCATCCCCGCCGGAGCTGCGCGAGTTCGACGAGAAGATCGCCAAGGTGCGCGAGCAGAAGGAGCAGGCCTCCGAGGAGCAGGACTTCGAGAAGGCCGCGTCCCTGCGCGACGAGGAGAAGTCGCTCCTGGCCGAGCGGCTGCGCCTGGAGAAGCAGTGGCGATCGGGCGACGTCGCGAGCCACGCGGTCGTCGATGAGGGCCTGATCGCCGAGGTCCTCGCCCAGGCCACCGGCATCCCGGTGTTCAAGCTCACCGAGGAGGAGACCAGCCGTCTCGTCTTCATGGAGAAGGCGCTGCACCAGCGGGTGATCGGGCAGGAAGAGGCGATCGCCGCACTCTCGCGCACCATCCGCCGCCAGCGTGCCGGTCTGAAGGACCCGAAGCGTCCGTCGGGGTCGTTCATCTTCGCCGGGCCCACGGGTGTCGGCAAGACCGAGCTCGCCAAGGCGCTCGCCGAGTTCCTCTTCGACGACGAGGGCGCGCTGATCTCCCTCGACATGAGCGAGTTCGGCGAGAAGCACACCGTGTCGCGTCTGTTCGGTGCCCCTCCCGGGTTCGTCGGCTTCGAAGAGGGTGGCCAGCTCACCGAGAAGGTGCGCCGCAAGCCCTTTTCCGTCGTCCTCTTCGACGAGATCGAGAAGGCCCACCCCGACATCTTCAACTCCTTGCTGCAGATCCTCGAAGAGGGCCGTCTCACCGACGGTCAGGGTCGCGTCATCGACTTCAAGAACACCGTCATCATCATGACGACCAACCTCGGTTCCTCGGCGATCGCCGGCGGTCCGGTCGGGTTCCAGGTCGAGGGCAACTCCCAGACGTCCTACGAGCGGATGAAGGGCAAGGTCGACGAGGAGCTCAAGCGCCACTTCAAGCCGGAGTTCCTCAACCGTGTGGACGACGTCATCGTGTTCCCGCAGCTGAACAAGGACGAGCTTCGCCAGATCGTGGGGCTGTTCACCAAGCGCCTGAGCGAACGTCTGCTCGACCGCGACATGACGGTGGAGCTCTCGGACGCGGCGAAGGACAAGCTCATCGACATCGGGTTCGACCCCACCCTCGGAGCTCGGCCCCTGCGCCGCGCCATGCAGCGCGAGGTCGAGGACCGTCTGAGCGAGCAGATCCTCCACGGCGAGCTCGAGGCCGGCGACCACGTGAAGGTCGACGTCGCTGACGGGCAGTTCACGTTCGTCAGCGCCCCGCGCGGCGACAAGGTCGCTGTCGGAGTGGGTGCCGCGGGCGAGATCACCGCGACCCCCGACATCGTCGCGGGAGCGTAACGCTCCGACCGGTTCGACGAGTCACCGACCAGAACACCGCTGGGCGGATGCTACGGCATCCGCCCAGCGGTGTTCTTCCGTGCCGCGAGGAAGGCGTGCACGGCCGAGACGGCGACCGAGCCTTCCCCGACCGCGGACGCGACACGCTTGAGGGAACTCCGGCGGGTGTCGCCGACGGCGAAGAGGCCGGGAACCGACGTCTCGAACTGGCCCGGCGGCTCACCGCCCCGCCAGGGATCCGGCAGGTCGTCGTCGGCCGCGGACGATCCCGTGACGACATAGCCCCACCGATCGCGGAGCACCGAGTCGGGAAGCCATCCGGTGTGCGGGCGCGCACCGATCGTGACGAACAGCGCCTGGCAATCGGCCCACGACCGCTCCCCGGCAGCGTTCTCGATCTCGATCGCCGACATCCGCCCGCCCAGGTCGCTGCGCGCGTCGACGATGTGCGACTCGCGGACCAGTCTCACCCCGAGCGCATCGAGTTGCGCGATGAGGTAGCTCGACATGCTGGCGGCCAGGGATGCGCCGCGGATGAGGAGCGTCACCGAGGCGGCGTACCGGGCGAGGTGAAGCGCCGCCTGTCCGGCCGAGTTGCCGCCGCCGACCACGCAGACCGCGCGGCCCCGCTGGGCGCGCGCCTCCACCGAGGAGGCGCCGTAGAAGACCGACGTCCCGACGAACGGCTTGAGTGCGGGGACGGTCAGGCGACGGTAGGAGATACCCGTGGCCAGGAGAACGCTCCGCGCCTGAACCCGCTCGTCGCCGGGACCGACGGTGAGCCGGAATCCCGCACCGGCCTCGAGCGCCCGCGCTTCGCGGGCGTGGGCGAACCTCGCGCCGAACGCCCAGGCCTGCTGATACGCGCGCCGGGCGAGCTCGGCGCCGGCGACCCCGCGCGGGAACCCCAGGTAGTTGCGGATCAGTGAGCTGGATCCCGCCTGCCCGCCCACGGAGCTGCGCTCGACGACGAGGGTCGACAGGCCCTCGGATGCCGCGTAGACGGCCGCTGCCAGCCCGCTCGGCCCCGCGCCGATGATTGCCAGGTCGACGAGGCCGGTCGGCAGCGCCGTGGTGAGCCCCGACGCCCGGGCCACCGCGCCGTCATCCGGATCCTCGAGGATCGTGCCGTCGGCAGCCCGCACCAGCGGCGCACCGGTGAAACGGCGTCCCGCAGCCTCGAGGATGTCGGCGGCCTCCGGCGAATCCGGGTCGAGATGGCTCACCGCGAGACCGCTGCGCGCCAGCAGCGCGCCGAGGACGTGCGTGCGGGGCGCGGAGTCGGTGCCGATCACGGTGAAGCCGGTGCGGTCCCGCGTGGTCGCGCGCCAGTCGCGGAGGAACTCCGTCACCGCGCGATGGAAGTCCTCGTCGGCAGGATCGGCGGGGCGGACGACGTAGAAGTCGATGAGCAGCTCTGACATGAGCGTGAGCACCCGGTCGGCGAGCTCGGCTCCCGCCCACTCGCCCCAGTCGATCAGCAGCGCGCGGCGAGCGTCGGGGAACAGCTCGGCGATGTGGGAGAAGATCGCGTCCGCGGGTGGGTCCGAGGGCGAATCGGCGGCGAGGACGAGTGCCACCCGGCGCCCCTCCGCGCTCAGCTCGTCCACCGTCCGGCGCACATCCGCCGTCGCCAGCACGATGTCGTAGTCAGCGCCGTATCGTCGCTCGAGCGTCTCGGCGACACGTCGGGAGTCGTCGGCGTCCGCGACGACGACGACGGGCGCGCGTGAGGTGCGAGCGGGCATCGGTGCTCCGAGTTTCCGGCATCGGTTGGCGGCAGTGTAGACCCGGCGCGTCAGCGCCGCCAGCGTCGGTCCTAGGCTGGGGGGATGAGCGCGTTCTCGGTCCGGCCCGCCCGCACGGCGGATGTCCGCGCCATCCGCGACCTGCTCGAGCCACTCGTCCAGCGACGCATCCTCCTCGGCAAGGACCTCGTCGTGCTGTACGAGTCGGTGCAGGAGTTCGTCGTCGCCGAGGACGAGCGGGGCCGGCTCATCGGATGCGGCGCCCTCCACGTGATCTGGGAGGACATCGCCGAGGTGCGCACCCTCATCGTCGCCGATGACTGGCTGCACCACGGCGTGGGTCGGGAGATCGTCCAGGCCCTCGAGGACCGGGCGCAGCGACTCGGGGTACAGCGGCTGTTCTGCCTGACCTTCGAGGTGGACTTCTTCACCCGCCGCGGGTTCGCCCCCATCGGAGAGCAGGTGGTGGACCCCGACGTCTACTCCCAGCTCGTGCGCAGTCCCGACGAGGGCGTCGCGGAATTCCTCGACCTCGCCCACGTCAAGCCGAACACCCTCGGGAACACGCGGATGCTCAAGACGCTGTGAGCGGGCGTGCCAGACGCCGTCCACCGACGACGACGCCTACCCTGGAGGAATGAGCGGCACCCCCTCACGACGGCGGCACTCGCCCGCCGTCTACCGGCGTCGGCGACTGGCCGTGCTGCTGGTGGTCGTGATCGTCGTGGGCGGCCTGGTATGGCTCTTCCTCGCGCAACCCTGGCGGAGCACCGCTGCCGCGAACGCCCCGAAGCCGGCCGCGTCGGCACCGACCACCCCCTCGGCGAGTCCGACGACGACGGAGACCGCCCCCGCCGACACCGCGGAGACGCCCGCAGACGGCGCGGACACGCCGTCGCCGGAGCTCACCCCGACCGCCGACGAGTGTCTGCCCGGTGACGTCGCCGTCGAGGCGGTCACCGACCAGCAGACATACGCGAGCGGTCAGAACCCGCAGCTGTCCCTCCGGCTCACCAACACGAGCGATGCCGACTGCACGCTGAACGTCGGGACGAGCGCTCAGGCCTTCACGATCTCGAGCGGATCGGACGTGTGGTGGCGATCGACGGACTGCCAGACCGAGCCGAGCGACATGATCGTGCTGCTGACTGCGGGGCAGCAGGTGACCAGTTCCGCCCCCCTGACATGGGACCGCACCCGGTCATCGGTCGACACGTGCGGGGGTGACCGCCCGACCGCCCCGGCCGGCGGCGCGACCTACCACCTCGCGGTCTCGATCGCCGGCATCCCCTCGGTCACCACGGCGCCCTTTCTGCTCTACTGAGCGTTCTGTTCCCCCATTTGTCCCCCAAAGAGGGGACAGACAGGCCGAATCGGAGCAGATAATCTGATGAGGCTCCTGTGAAAGGGGCTGCACGGTTGTCCCCAGCAGCCGGTCCGAGCGTTCCCCAAGCGCCACGGCCCGCAGCTCCGCAGTGAGTACGAGGCCCTCTCGAATCCTTCAGCCCCCAACTGGGGGAGTCGAGAGGGCCTCTCCATGTCTCCACGTCGCGCGATCGCGCGGGTGTGAACGCACGGATGCCGCGGTCGGCAGTCGACCGCGGCATCCGTGCGTCTTCCCGTCAGAGCCGGGAATCGGGCTCCTTCGCGTCGAACACCTCCTGCTCCATCGCGTCGTACCCTTCGGCTTGCGGGTCGCGGTGTGTTCCCCCCGACAGGGCGTACTCCTCCTCGGGCGAGAGCACCAAGCGGTGGCGGAAGTACACGCCGAAGCCGATGAGGATGATCACGTACACGATCGCGATCGCCACGATCGCCGGCTGGAACGCCTCGTTGAGCAGGAACCCGACGAAGATCAGCAGTGCGATGGCGGCGGCGATGATCGCGCCGGTGATGCCCCACGGGCTGCGGTAGGGCCGCTCGGCGTGGGGATACTTGCGACGCAGGATCAGGAACGACACCATCTGCAGGAAGTACGCCAGGACAGCGCCCCACACCGCGATGTTGAGCACGATCGCTCCGGCCACCGCGCCGACGTTGTCGGGGTCGATGTTGGCGAGGATGTCGAGGACCACCAGGGCGAGGAAGCCGATCGCGGCCCCCACCACCAGGGCAACCCACGGCGTCTGCCGCTTGCCGGTGAGGGAGAGGAAGCGGGGGTAGTACCCGGCCCGCGACAGCGAGTACATGTTGCGCCCGTACGCGAACATGATCCCCTGAAGCGACGCGAGGAGCCCGACGAGGGCGAACAGGGCGAGGACCGCGGCGGCGCCGTCGCCGACGATCGCACGGAAACCGTCCAGAAGCGGCTCCGCGGCGACACCCGTGGCCTCCGCGCCGATGACGCCGGTGTTGAGGAACAGCACGAGAAGACCCGTGACGATGAGGGTGCCGCGCGCCCAGAATCCCGCGCGGGGAATGTCGCGCACCGGGTTGTGCGACTCCTCCGCCGCGAGCGGCAGCTCTTCGATCCCGAGGAAGAACCACATCGCGAAGGGAAGGGCGAACAGGATCGGCAGAACGCCGTGCGGCAGGAACTCCGTCTGGCCGGGGTCGGGGGCGATGTCCCACAGTGCGTCCCATGAGAACGCGCCCGAGAAGACGGCCATGGCGGCGAAGACGACGATGATCCCGATCGAGATGATGGAGACGACGATCGCGAAGGTGAACGAGATGTTCGCGCCGGCCGCGTTGAGCGCGATGAAGACGGCGTACAGGATGATCCACCACGCCCACGCCGGCATCGAGAAGCCGAGCAGCTCCGACGTGATGGCGTCGGCGTAGGCGCCGGAGAAGAACACGATCACGGCCGTGGTCGCGACGTACTCGATGGTCTCGGCCGCGCCGGTGACCAGACCTCCCCACGGACCCATCGCCGACCGGGCGAAGGAGTACGCGCCGCCGGTGTGCGGCATCGCGGCGGCCATCTCGCCGATCGAGAAGATCATGCCGTAGTACATCGCGACGAGGATGACGAAGGCGATGAGCATCCCGCCGAAACCGGCGAAGTCGATGCCGAAGTTCCACCCCGAGAAGTCCCCGGAGATGACCGCGGCGACAGCCAGGCCCCACAGGCCCCAGACGCCGGCGGATCGTTTGAGCGTGCGCTTCTCGAAATAGCCGTCGCCGGCGCGCATATAGGTGGCGCCGGCGACCTTTCGCGCGGCGCTGTTGGACTGAGACATACGACCTCCGTAAGGCTCGGGTGGGCGCGCGGCCGCGCCTTGCGGATGATTGTGGCGTTCTATTGGTCTGGCTGTCTACCTTTGCGTGTAAGTTCCTCGTTACAGTTGGAGCGGCGCGAACCGACGGAAGGAAACCCATGGCGGGCAATCTCACGACGGCCGAGTTGGACGCAGCCATCGAGACCGGCGAGATAGACACGGTGATCGTCGCCTTCCCCGACGCCCAGGGGCGTCTGGTCGGCAAACGCGTGGGCGGTCGGTTCTGGCGCGATGTGGTGCTGCCCCACGGGGCGGAGGCCTGCAACTACCTGCTCTCGGTCGACGTCGACCTCAACACCGTCGACGGCTATGCGATGTCGGGCTGGGAGCAGGGCTACGGCGACATGGTGCTGCGCCCGGATGTCGCCACTCTCCGCCGATTGCCGTGGCAACCGGGTACGGCGCTGGTGTTGGCCGACCTCGGCTGGGAGGAGGGCGACGCCGTGGCGCCGTCGCCGCGGAGCATCCTGAACGCCCAACGCGAGCGCCTCGCAGGCAGCGGTCTCGTCGCGTATGCGGGGACGGAGCTGGAGTTCCTCGTCTTCGACGACTCCTTCCGCGACGCCTGGGCCAAGAAGTACGCCGGCCTCACCGCCGCCACGGACTACAACGTCGACTACAACCTCCTTGCCACCACCCGCTTGGAGCCGCTGCTGCGCGACATCCGTCTCGGGATGGAGGGCGCGGGCATGTACTGCGAGGGTGTGAAGGGCGAGTGCAACCTCGGCCAGCAGGAGATCGCCTTCCGCTACGCCGAGGCGCGGGAGACCGCGGACAACCACACGATCTACAAGAACGGCGCCAAAGAGATCGCCGACAGCCACGGCAAGTCGCTCACCTTCATGGCGAAGTTCAACGAGCGCGAGGGAAACAGCTGCCACATCCATCTCTCGGTACGGGGCGAAGACGGGAGCGCGACGATGGCCGGGGACGGGCCGCACGGCTTCAGCCCGTTCATGGAGCACTGGATCGCCGGGATCCTGGCCACGCTCCGCGACTTCACGCTGCTGTACGCACCGACGATCAATTCCTACAAGCGGTTCGCGAAGGGCTCGTTCGCCCCGACCGGTGTCGCGTGGGGCATCGACAACCGCACGTGCGCGCTGCGCGTGGTCGGCCACGGCTCGTCGCTGCGGGTAGAGAACCGGGTGCCCGGCGGCGATGTGAACCCCTACCTCGCGATCTCGGCGATCATCGCCGGGGGCCTCTACGGCGTGCAGAACGCGCTGCCCCTCCCGGCGCCGCTGAGCGGCAACGCGTACGACTCCGATGTCGAGCACCTTCCGACCACGCTGCGCGAGGCCGCGCAGCTCTTCGCCGAGTCGGCGGTCGCCCGCGAGGCCTTCGGCGACGAGGTCGTCGAGCATTACCTGAACCAGGCGCGCATCGAGGTCGAGGCCTACGACGCCGCCGTGACCGATTGGGAGCGGATCCGTGGCTTCGAGCGGCTCTGACGCGCGCACGCCGGTCATCGGCCTGACCACCTACCTCGAGCAGGCGACGCAGGGCGTGTGGGAGGTGCGCGCCGCGTTCCTCCCGCAGCAGTACTTCGACGCGGTCACCGCGTCGGGGGGAGCGGCCGTTCTCCTGCCGCCTCAACCGCGGGCGGACGAGGCGGCCGCCGCCGTGCTCGACGGCCTCGACGGTCTCATCCTCACCGGCGGTATCGACGTGCAACCGGAGCTGTACGGCGCCGAGCGCCATGCGCTGACCGACCCGCCACGGCCCGACCGCGATGCGTGGGAGCTGGCGCTCCTGCGCGGCGCCCGAGCCCGCGGCATCCCGCTCTTCGGCATCTGCCGAGGACTCCAGCTCATCAACGTGGCCTTCGGCGGCACGCTGCACCAGCACCTCCCCGAGGCCCTCGGTACCGAGCGCTACCGTCTCGGCGGCGGCGTGTTCGCCGAGAACGTCGTCACCGTCGCGGACGGCACGCGTCTGGCCGGCCTCGTCGGCGCGGGGGAGTTGCGCGTGCACAGCTACCACCACCAGGGCGTGGACGAGCTCGGCGACGGACTGCGGGTCACCGCGCGCAGCGACGACGGCCTCGTGCAGGGCTTCGAGCTGCCGGATGACGACTACCTCGTCGCCGTGCAATGGCACCCGGAGCAGGACTCCGCCGACCGGAGGCTCTTCCTCGGACTGGTCGCGGCGGCGGCGCGATTCGCGCAGTCGCGGGACGTGGCGGTGCCGGCGTGAGCTTCACCCTCATCGACCCGAGCACGGGCACCCCCTTCCAGGAGGTGCCGCGTGCATCCGCCGCCGACGTCGACGCGGCCGTCGCCCGTGCCGTCGACGCGCAGCGCCACTGGGCGTCGCGCGCCCCCGTTGCCCGGGCCGATGCGCTCCGGGCCTTCGCGCGCGTCGTCGAGGCGCACGTCGACGAGCTGGCGGCTCTGGAGGTGCGAAACTCCGGGCACCCCGTCGCGTCCGCCCGCTGGGAGGCCACTCACGTGGCCCAGGTGCTCAACTTCTACGCCGGTGCGCCCGAGCGCCTGTCGGGGCAGCAGATCCCGGTCGCCGGGGGCATCGACGTGACCTTCCATGAGCCCTACGGCGTGGTCGGCATCATCGTGCCGTGGAACTTCCCCATGACGATCGCATCATGGGGCTTCGCCCCCGCGCTCGCGGCCGGCAACGCCGTCGTGCTCAAGCCGGCCGAACTGACCCCCCTGACCGCCCTCCGCCTGGGCGAGCTCGCCTCCGAGGCGGGTCTTCCCGACGGCCTTTTTCAGGTGATCACCGGGTCGGGCTCGGTCGTCGGGCAACGGTTCGTGTCTCACCCCGACGTGCGCAAGGTCGTCTTCACCGGCTCGACCGAGGTCGGCATCGACGTCGCGGCCGGATGCGCACGGATGCTGAAGCCCGTGACCCTCGAGCTCGGCGGCAAGAGCGCCAACATCGTCTTCGCCGACGCCGACCTCGAGAAGGCGGCCGCGGCCGCCCCCGGCGCCGTCTTCGACAACGCCGGCCAGGACTGCTGCGCCCGCAGCCGCATCCTCGTCGAGCGTTCGGCCTACGACCGGTTTCTCGAGCTGCTCGAGCCTGCCGTGCGCGCGTGGCGGGTGGGCGACCCCGCGCACGAATCCACCGAGATGGGGCCGCTCATCTCCGCCGCGCACCGCGAGAGCGTCGCGTCGTTCGTGGCGGGCGCGCGGGTGGCCTTCCGCGGGTCGGCGCCGGACGGCGACGGCTTCTGGTTCGCCCCGACCGTCGTGTTCGCCGACCCCCAAGACCGCATCGCCCGCGAGGAGGTGTTCGGCCCCGTCGTGGCCGTGCTGCCCTTCGACGACGAGGCCGATGCCATCCGACTCGCCAACGACACGGTGTACGGGCTCGCCGGCTCCATCTGGACGGAGAACCTCGGGCGGGCGGTGCGGGTGTCGCGCGGCGTCCGCAGCGGCGTGCTGTCGGTCAACTCCCACGCCTCGGTGCGTTACTCGACTCCGTTCGGCGGCATGAAGGCGTCGGGGCTCGGTCGCGAGCTCGGCCCGGATGCGGCCGAGCACTTCACGGAGACCAAGAACGTCTTCTACGCCACGGAAGAATCGTCGTGACCGCCTCCCGGAAGGACCCTCGCATGACCGTCGACCTCACGCAACGCCTTCAGGATCGGGTTGCGATCGTCACCGGCGGTGCCAGCGGCATCGGGCTCGCGACGGCCCGGCGTTTCGCCGCCGAGGGCGCCCGCGTGGTGATCGCCGACGTCGATCCGGAGGCGGGGGAGCGCGCGGCCGCAGAGGTCGACGGAGTCTTCCGGCCGGTAGACGTCGCCGACGAGGCATCCGTGAATCTGCTCTTCGACGGCGTCGCCGGCGACCTCGGGGCGGTCGACATCGCCTTCAACAACGCCGGGATCTCCCCGGCCGACGACGATTCGATCGAGACGACCGAGCTGCCCGCGTGGGACCGCGTGCAGGACGTCAACCTCAAGAGCGTCTACCTGTGCTCGCGCGCCGCGCTGCGGCACATGGTTCCTGCGGGCCGCGGCTCCATCATCAACACCGCGTCGTTCGTGGCGCTCCTGGGATCGGCCACCTCGCAGATCTCCTACACGGCCTCGAAGGGCGGCGTGCTCGCGCTCACGCGCGAGCTCGGTGTGCAGTTCGCCCGGCAGGGGATCCGCGTCAACGCGCTGTGTCCCGGTCCGGTGAACACGCCGCTCCTGCAGGAGTTGTTCGCCAAAGACCCCGAGCGCGCGCAGCGGCGTCTGGTGCACGTGCCGATGGGCAGGTTCGCCGAGCCCGAGGAGCTCGCCGCATCCGTCGCGTTCCTGGCCTCCGACGACGCGTCGTTCATCACGGCGACCGCGTTCGTCGTCGACGGCGGCATCACGAACGCCTATGTGACGCCGTTGTGATCGACGTGGGTGAGGCGATGACCGACGCTCCGCTGACCGACGTCCGCCGCGCCGTGTACCGGCCGGTGCGCCAGGGAAACGCGCTGGAGGACACCGTCGCCCGGTTGGTGCAGACGGTGCGGCTCGGCGTGCTCGCCCCGGGCGAATCGCTGCCGCCGGAGCGCGAGCTGGCTGCGCTCTACGGGGTCAGCCGCGACACGGTGCGCGAGGCCATCCGGGAGCTCGCCGGTGCCGGCTACCTGCAGGCACGCCGCGGGCGGTACGGCGGCACATTCATCGCCGATCCGCTCCCGCGCCCCACCGCACCGCCGTCGGTCGAGCCGGCGGAGCTCGACGACGTCCTCGGGATGCGGCGGATCCTCGAGGCCGGTGCGGCGCGGGCCGCAGCCTCGCGCGCTCTGGGTCCGTCCGACCGGGATGCCCTCTGGGCACGATTCGAGGAGGCGGCCGCCGCCGGCGCCGGGGAGTACCGCCGGGCCGATACGGTGCTTCACCTCACGATCGCGCAGCTGGCCGCGATCCCCTCGATCGTGCCGCTCGCGGTGGACAACCGCGCGCGGATCAACGCGTGGCTCGACACCTTCCCGCTGCTCCCGCGCAACATCGAGCACTCCGACGCCCAGCACGAACGCATGGTGACGGCGATCCTCGCGGGGAGAGCGGATGCCGCATCCGCGGCCGTGCTCGAGCACCTGGCGGGCTCGGAGGCGCTGCTGCGCGGATTCCTGGGCTGAGGGCGGAGCTCGGTAGGCTCGAACGATGGCGGGGAAGAAGGGACGCAAGAGCGGCGCGCAGCTGGAGTTCCGCAACACCGCGCTGAGCGACGCGCTGCAGACCCAGGACATGGCCGCCGTCGCCTTCGCGCTACGGCACGGACCCACCGTCGTCCCGCTCATGCGCCCCGGCGATCGCGACAACCCCGTCGACGCCGGCGAGGTCTGGACCTATCGCGACCCGAGCACGGGGGATCTCGCACTGCTGCTGTTCAGCGACGCCGCGTTCAAGCCCGAGACCCTTCCGCCCCATGTCGCGCTGCAGTCGCCGGCGTGGCTGCGGACGTTCGTCACGGCTCACCGGGACGACATCGCAACGGTCTTCTTCGACATCGCGGGGCCGCATCCGATGCAGGCCTCTCCCGCCGACCTCCTCGCCGCGCTCGACGCCTGAGGGCGGATCGCCCGGTTTCGGCGCGCCGGAGCGGATTCGCGGCATCGCGGGACGCGGTGGCAGACTCTGGCGAATGGAGTACGTGATCGTTCTGGTCGTGTGTGCGGCGGGCATCGCCGTTCCCCTGATCTTGGGCTTCACCGAGCAGCGCCGCCGCCGGGGCGGGGTCTGGCGCCGCTGAACCGGCCGGCGGCCTCAGAAATCCGGAACGTCGTCGCGGCGGCGACGCGCGCCGCCGCGCGCGGCCAGATCGTCGAGGGCCGCGCGGACCTTCTTCGACCGGGCGTCGAGCACCGTGTCGTATCCCAGGCGTGCGGCCTCGGAGAGGCGCTGCGATGACTGCGTGACGGGTCGGATCTCGCCGGTCAGGGTGAGCTCGCCGACCGCCGCCGTGCGGTGCGAGATGCGCCGGCCCTCGACGGCGTTCGCGACGGCGATCGCGATCGCGAGGTCGGCAGCCGGTTCGATCAGGCGCACGCCGCCGACCGTCGAAACGTACACGTCCATCTCCGAGACCTTCACCTGGGCGCGGCTCTCGAGGATCGCGAGCACCATGGCGACCCGGGCGGCATCGACGCCGTTGACGATGCGGCGCGGATTCGGCGCCTTGGTCGCGATGGTCAGGGCCTGGATCTCGACCGGGAGCGCGCGGCGCCCCTCGAGTGCGATCGTGACGCACGTGCCGGGCTCCGGGTCGCCGTGCCCGAGGAAGAGCGCGCTGGGGTCGGGCACCTCGGCGATTCCGGCGCCGGTCATGTCGAAGCATCCGACCTCATCGGTGGGCCCGAAGCGGTTCTTCAGCGCGCGGACGAACCGCAGCGACGTCTGCCGGTCGCCTTCGAACTGGCACACGACGTCGACGAGGTGCTCGAGGATGCGCGGACCCGCGATGGAGCCGTCTTTGGTCACGTGCCCCACGATGATGACGGGGAGCCCGCGGTCTTTCGCGATGCGGATGAGGGTCGAGGCCACCTCGCGCACCTGGCTCGGATGCCCCGCCACCCCGTCGCTGAGCGCCGACGACACCGTCTGCACCGAGTCGACGATGAGGAGCTCGGGCTCCACCTCGTCGATGTGCCCGAGGATCGTGGCCAGGTCGGTCTCGGCCGCCAGGTAGAGCTCATCGTGGAGAGCTCCGGTGCGCTCGGCCCGCAGCCGCACCTGGGCCGTCGACTCCTCGGCGCTGGCGTAGAGCACCCGTCGCCCGGCCCGTGCGCTCTGCGCCGCGACCTCCAGGAGCAGCGTGGACTTGCCGACCCCGGGTTCGCCGGAGAGGAGGATCGCCGCGCCCGGCACGATACCGCCCCCGAGCACGCGGTCGAACTCGCCGACGCCGCTCGTGCGACGGGGCGCATCGGCCGTTCCGATCTGGGTGATGGGCCGCGCCGCGCGGGCAGCGCCCGGGGCCACCGGCGCGACCGCGCGGGAGATCCCGGTCTGCTCCGACGACTCGACGACCGTTCCCCACTGCTGGCATTCCCCGCACCGGCCGACCCACTTGAGCGTCGTCCACCCGCACTCGGTGCACCGGTAGGGCGCGGTGGCGGCGGGGCGTCGGGTGGCCATGACGATCAGGCTACGCGGGCCCGGCGACATCGCGCCGCCGAGGATCGCCGTATCGGAACGAGGAGGCGTCGCTTAAAGTGTGCGCATGCGAGTCGATCACGCGACCCGGCATATCGGCGCCGATGCCGAGCGCGTCTTCCGCGCGTTCATCGACCCCGACCTCTTCGTGTCGTGGATCCCGCCGGAGGGGATGAGCGGGCGCCTCGAGCAGTTCGACGCCGAGCGCGGGTATCGGATGGTGCTGACCTACGACCATCCTCCGGACGGCGGGGGCAAGGCCTCGGTCGACAGCGACGTCAGCGTGGTGCGGCGGGTGCGTGTCGATCCGCCGCGCCTGCTCGTGGAGGAGGTCGACTTCCCTTCCGTGCAGCCGGCTTTCGCCGGGACGATGCGGATGACGTGGACCTTCGACGCCGAGCAGGGCGGAACGCTCGTCGCCGTCGAGGCGACGGACGTGCCCGCCGGGATCGACCAGGATGTGCACATCGGCGCGATGATCTCCTCGCTGGCGCAGCTCGCCCACGCCGTGGAACACGGCACCGCCGCGTAGCGGACGCTATCGTTTCGAACGCGGACCGTGCCGGCCCGCGGGCGATGACGGGGGCCATCATGAGCCAGGACGACGACGACCTGGGGATGCTGCGAGCCCGGCTGGCGCAGCTCGAGGCCGAGAATCGGGCGCTCGCTGCGGGCATCCGGCCGACGCGAGCCGCGACCGGCCGATGGCGCGCGCCGGTGTCGGCGGCGCTTCTCGTGCTCGCGGCGCTTCTGGTCCCGGTATCCGTGGTCGCGGGGTGGGCGCGGGCAGAGCTGGTGGATCCCGAGCGGTTCGTCGCCACCCTGGCACCCCTTGTCGATGCTCCCGAGGTGCAGGCGCTCATCATCGACGAGGCATCCGCGGCGCTCCAGGAGGTCGTCGACGTCGGAGCGATGACTGACGCCGTCATCGACGGCGTCGCCGCGCTCGACCTGCCGCCCACTGCCACCTCCGCCCTGGAGATGCTGCGCGCCCCCGCCGAGGCGGGCGTGCGGAGCCTCCTCGACGACACGGTCGCGACCGTGATCGAATCCGACGTCTTCTCGGATGCGTGGGGCGCGGCGCTGCGCGTGAGCCATCGCGCCCTCGTCACGGCGGCGACCGGCGCAAGCCCCGGCGGGGGCGTTACGGTCGATGAGTCCGGGGTCGTCGCGCTCGAACTCGAGCCGATCCTCGCCGAGGTCCGCGAGCGCCTCGTCGACCGGGGGTGGGCGTTCGCCGAGGCGATCCCCGCCGTCGACCGCACGATCGTGGTGCTGCAGAGCGACGCACTCGTCACGGCCCGCGTCGTCTACGGCCTCGCCGTCGCGGCGGGGACGTGGCTGCCGGTGCTCGCCGTCGTGCTCCTCATCGCGGGCGTGCTGGTGGCTCGCCGTCGCTCGACGGGGATCCTGGGCGCCGGTATCGCGCTCGCCGTCGGCGCCGGCGTCCTCGTCACGGCGATGACGGCGGGCGGGGTCGCGTTGACGCTGGCGTCCGGGGATCTCGGCATCCCCGCCGACGCGCTGGCCGTCATCTACGAGCAGGTGGGAGCGTCGATGCGGCAGACGGCGCTCGTGCTGCTCGTCCTCGGGGTCGCGGTCGCCGTGCTCGCCTGGAGCCAGGGACGCTCGCGTGCCGCCGTCGCCACGCGCACCGCCGTCGGGCGCCTCAACGGCGGCGTACGGGTGGCGCTGGCCGCGCGCGATGTCGCACCATCGCTGGCGGCGTGGCTCGACCGCTGGCGGGTCGTCGTGCGCGCGGCGCTCGCGCTCGCCGCGCTCGGCTGGCTGATCCTCCTGCGGCCGCTCGGCGTCGGTGACGTGCTGCTGGTGTGCGTCGTCGTGCTGCTGCTGTGGTGGGTCAGTGAACTGCTCCGCCGGCCCGCCGGAGCCGCGGCATCCGAGATTCCCGGTGCTCGCGCGGCAGGATAGGGAGGGTGGCCGATCGAGCGAACGCGGAACCAGACGGGCGCATCGTGCTCGTGCGGCACGGCGAGACGGAGTGGAGCCGGAGTGGGCGTCACACCGGGCTCACCGACATCCCCCTGACCGAGACGGGTGCGTACAAGGCTGAACTCGCGGGAAGCCTGCTGGCCCCGCGCGACTTCGACCTCGTCCTCTCCAGCCCCCTGCGGCGCGCGGTCGAGACCGCCCGTCGGGCCGGTTACCCGGACGCGGCGACGGACGCAAGGCTCGTGGAGTGGGATTACGGCGCCTACGAAGGGCTGACGACGCCGCAGATCGTCGCACAGCTCGGCCGCCCGTGGACCATCTGGGACGCCGGCGCACCGGCGGGCGCGACTCCCGGCGAGAGCATCGCACAGGTCACTGCCCGCGCCCAGTCGCTGCTCGACAGCATCCGGCCCCGCGTGTCACGCGGCGAGCACGTGCTGCTGTTCTCGCACGCTCATTTCCTGCGGGCGCTCGCGGGCGTGTGGCTCGGTCTGACGGCGGCGGGCGGCCGCTACTTCGTCCTCGAGACGTCGGCCGTCAGCGAGCTCGGCTACGAGCACGGCGTCGAGGTCATCGTGCAGTGGAACCACGTGCGCGGCCGTTAGCGCACAGCGGCTCAGCCGCGCAGGGTCGCCGCGACGGTGCTAAGCGCGTCGGCTGAGCGGCGCAGCAGCATCAGCTCCTCATCGGAGAAGACGGTGCCGCGGATCGGGACCGCGCCCGACGCGCTCACGAGCGAGGGTACCGACAGGGCCACGCCGTCGATGCCGTGGAAATCGTGCAGCACCGTCGACACCGGCATCACCGCATGCTCGTCCCGCAGGATCGCCTCCACGATGCGCGCGCTGGAGAGCCCGATCGCGTAGTTCGTGGCACCTTTGCCGCGGATCACCGCGTAGGCGGCGTCGCGCACCTCGTCGGCGATCGCATCGAGCTCGGACACCGTCATCCGCGGATGCCCCGGCGACTCCCAGTCGAGGATGGGTACCGTCCCGATGGTGGCGCGCGACCACAGCGGAAACTCGGTGTCGCCGTGCTCGCCGACGATGTTGGCGTGCACGCTCGACGTCGACACCCCCGCTCGCCGACCGAGCTGCCAGCGCAGCCGCGAGGTGTCGAGCACCGTTCCCGACGCGAAGATCCGCTCCGGGGGAAGATTCGTCGACTCCTGGGCGAGCACCGTCAGGACATCGCACGGATTCGTCACGATGACGTAGATCGCGTCGGGGGCGACGTCGAGAAGCTGGGGCATGATCGAGCGGATGATCCGGGCGTTCGTGTCGGCGAGCTCGATGCGGGTCTGGCCCGGGTTCTGCTTCGCGCCGGCGGTGATGACGACGACGTGCGAGCCGGCCGCGACGGAGATGTCGCTCCCGCCGGTGATGTCGCTCGTGCCAGTGAACTGCGTGCCGTGCGCCAGGTCGAGCACCTCCGCCTCCACCTTGGCCGTGGCGACGTCATAGAGCGCGACGTGGCGGGCCGAGCCGCGGATGAGGGCGGCATAGGCGACGCTCGATCCGACGCTCCCGGCACCCACGACCGTCAGCTTGGAGTTCTCGATCACGCTCATGGGCCCAGTCTCCCAGCGGCTCCCTGGAGGGACCACGGGTGTGTCTCGACGCCGAGGGAACCCTGCAGGCAGCCGGTTCGCGACCGGATGCGGCGTGTCGTAAGCTATTCGGCGGTGACGTGTCCGAGCGGCCGAAGGTGCAACTCTCGAAAAGTTGTGTAGGGTAACCCCCTACCGTGGGTTCAAATCCCACCGTCACCGCCACTTTTCCCAGATCAGCGCCTGTTTCGCGGGCGCTTATCTGCGTTGAGTAAGGATCCGGCCAAGAATCTCGACCAACATCTCCCACGAGACGCCTCACACGCAGTCACTGAGGTGTCAGAACCGCGGAATCGCGCGGTCCTGCGGTGAGCGGGAAATGTGACACGCCGCTACCTACGGTGGCAATCTCACTCTTCTCGAGTCTTGCGTCCTTGCGCAGCGGTGTCTTCCCTCCTCGAGTTCGTGGATCATCACTTCCTTTCGTGGATCGTCGCCGGGAATGCACGACTGCACATCGATACGGGCAGATCCGCGTGCGCGGGAACGGTGTGCGAGAGGATTGGGGACCGTGCGTGCTTTCCTCGTCCCTCGCCTGCTTCTGGCGGCTGCGACCGCAGCCGGTCTTTGGATCATCACGGCCGGTATCCGCGACGCCCTCCTGCAATCCTCCAGCGGCGCGACGCAGGTGGCGAGCCTCGTTCCGGAGCTCGTGCCGACGGCCCTGACCGTCTACCAGAGCGGGGGCGGAGGCGTCGCGGCGACCGCAGTCGGCGGTGTTGTGCTGGGCGTCGTCTTCCTGGCCCTGGCCGTCATGTTGTGGCGCCGGGGCGCGACCGTCGTCGCGACGTGGTTCGCACTGGTCCTCGCCAGCGCCCTCGTGGGGCTCGCCTTCGACCTCGGCGCCGGATGGTCGTGGATCGTGTCATACGGCGCCCGTGGTTTGCTGTCGAGCGGATTCGGTGTCGCGACGGCTGCGGGGGCCCTCTGGGGACTCGCGGCCGGTTGGGTCCCGGCGTTGATCGCCCGTGTTTCAGACGCCGAGCCGGTGCGCGGGCGCACGCCAGTCTGGCTCCTGCCCGTCGCGGCTGTCGCCGTCGTGGGCGTGATCTTCGCGGGTGCCGTCACCGATGCCTCGCGAAAGGAGGCGATCGCGGCTGAGAACGCCGCACAGCGCGAAGTCGACTCCGCCAGCAGCTTTGGCGCGCTGCCCGACCCGGACGCGCCGGGCGTGCCCGTGCCCGAGACGGCCGACGGCGTCATCCCCGACGACCCGCAGTGGTGCACGCCCGAGAAAGCCACCGTGCTGAAGGGCGAGCCCGACGCGGCGACAGGACACCGCGGCATGCGGATCCAGCTGCTCAACTTCTCGGACCAACCGTGTGTCATCGAGGGTTACCCGGACATCGCCTTCGGCGACCAGAACGGCCACCTGCTCGACGTCACGGTGGAGCATGGCGGGTCGTTCATGGCTCAGGATCCCGGTCCGCAGCGTATCGAGGTGCCGGCGGGAGGCTACGCGGTCGCCGTCCTCGGGTGGGATGCCGCGTCGCCGCACGGCGCCTTGGTGACGAACACCGTGTGGGCCGCCCAGACCGCGGGAATGGTGCGGGGGTCGTGGCCGATCGAGTTGGACATCGTCGAGGGCTCGGCCGTCGTTGTCACCGCGTGGACCGTTGACGCCGACCCGACGAACCCAGGCTGATCCGGTCCTCGCGGAAATTGAGATGATCGGATCATGCGCCGACTCCCGTCCATCCGTGTCGCCGCCGTCACAGCCGTGATCCTTGCCGTGGCGCTGACCGGGACCGCCTGCATGACCGGTTCAGCCGGTTCATCGGCGGCGGATCACTCCCGTATCGCCGAGAGCGCGAGCAGGCTCGGAGTCGCACCCGAGCTCCTCTACACGACGCAGATGGACGGATACGACCTTGCCCCCCAGTCGGTCGGTCCGAGCGGCGGCGACGGGATGTCGGCGACGTGGTTCAACGACGACACTGCCGCAACGTTGACCATCCGTACCGATCGCGGGGAGCTCAACCGGGAGCGATGCGAGACCATCCCGGTCGAAGGGGCGGACGGCGCACCGGTGACCTGCGAGGACGAGGACGGCGTGTGGCATCGCTCGGCCGGCGAACTCCATGAATACGTTGCGGTGCGCGGCGACGCCTACATCCTTGTGAGCGGGACGGGCGCAGACGCCGCTGATCTCCTCGCGGCCGCGAAAGCCGTTCACGTGCCGTCGGACGCGGAACTGACGGCGCTCCTCTCCGACGCGCCGACATCTGCTCCGACGCCCGTCGAACGGGGTGATCTGCCAGAGAACGGTGACGGCGCCCCCATCGACCCGACCGGCCCGGGCGGTTGATCGGCACGTCTCAGTCGGCGACAGTGGAAGCGCGATGCGTCGGACCTCATCGAGCGCGCTGCTGGCCGCTCGGTTCCGAGTCGGAGATCCGCGCGGCGGGATGAGGCTCGACCGGTCTACGAGCCTCGCGCTTGACACCCCGAGGTGTCCCACATGCGAGGCCGCCGTCAGTCGAGGCGGGAGTGGTCCCGAAGGCGATGTGTGGTGCACGAGCGCACCGGCGCTCATCGCTTCCAGCACGACCTTCGAACAGGTCCGATGAGCGGTACGCGGCGTGCATCGACATCGGATGATGCCGCAACGTGGAAGAGCCGCCCATCGTCGGTACGAAGGAGTCCGCATGTCCACTGACCGCCTGTTGTCGCGACGCGATCTCGAGTTCCTCCTGTACGAGTGGCTGGACGTCGAGCAGCTCACAGAGCGAGACCGCTTCGCCGAGTACGACCGCGACATGTTCGACGCGGTGCTCGATTTGGCGGAGCAGCTCGGAACCGAGGTCTTCGCTCCGATCAACCGCACGCTGGATGAGAACGAGCCGCGAATGGGGGCGGACGGCAGAGTCGAGCAACCCGCGGAGCTGCGCCACGCTCTCGAGGCCTTTTCGAACTCCGGATTGATCGCGAGTAGCGTCGATGCAGAGCTCGGCGGTGCGCAGCTGCCCTTCACCGTGCAGTCGGCGTCGATGGCCTACGTGGCCGCCGGGTCTCTCGCGGCCTACGCGTATCCGTTCCTCTCGGGAGCGAACGCGAACCTCCTGATCGCGCACGGCACTCCCGAGCAGATCGAGACGTACGCCGCACCGATCCTCCAGGGTCGGTGGTTCGGCACGATGTGCCTCTCGGAGACGCAGGCAGGATCGTCGTTGGGCGACATCGCGACGATGGCGGAACCGCAGGATGACGGCAGCTACCGACTGACCGGCTCGAAGATGTGGATCTCGGGCGGAGAGCACGACCTCGCAGAGAACATCGTCCATCTCGTCCTCGCACGCACCCCTGACGCGCCGGCGGGCTCGAAGGGCCTGTCACTTTTCATCGTGCCGCGCCAGTTGCCCGATGCGTCCGGTTGCCTGGGAGAACGCAACGACGTTGCGCTCGCCGGTCTCAACCACAAGATGGGGTACCGCGGCACGACGAACACGTTGCTCGCGTTCGGCGGAGGGGCGCATCTTCCTCGCGAGAAGGCCGGTGCCGTGGGCTTCCTCGTCGGCGAGCGGAACGCGGGGCTGCCGATCATGTTCCAGATGATGAACGAGGCCCGCATCGGCGTGGGGCTCGGTGCTGCCGCGCTCGGCTACACGGGGTACCTGCACTCGCTCGCGTACGCGCGTGAGCGGCCGCAGGGCCGCGCTGGGCGGGCCTCCGCCCCGAACTCGCCTCCGTCGTTGATCATCGATCACCCGGATGTGCGCCGGATGCTGCTCGCGCAGAAGGCGTACGCGGAGGGCGGGCTGGCACTCATCCTCTTCTGTGCGCTCCTCGTTGACGAGGAGCGCACGGCTCCCTCCTCCGAGTCGGCGCTCGAGGCGGCGGAACTGCTCGCATTGCTGACCCCGATCGCGAAATCGTGGACCGCACGATGGTGCCTCGCGGCGAATGATCTCGCCATCCAGGTCCTCGGCGGCTACGGATACACGCGTGACTTCCCCGTCGAGCAGTTCTACCGCGATAACCGGCTCAATATGATCCACGAGGGGACGCATGGGATCCAGGCGCTCGACCTGATCGGGCGCAAGATCCTCTCCACCCAGGGCGACGGACTCGCGCGCCTCGGCACGAGGATGGAGCGCACCATCACGGCCGCGCGAGACCTGGGCGACGCGCCCGCGCGGCATGCTGAGTCGCTCGCCGGGCGGATCGCCGAGCTGCACGCGGCACTCGGCGACCGCAGCGAGTCAGACGCACTCCTCGCGAACGCGACCGCGGGGCTCGAGGCGATCGGCCACCTCGTCGTGGCATGGCTCTGGCTCGAGCAGGAGATCGCTGCGCATGGCGGGTCCGGTGCGTTCTACGAGGGCAAGCGCGTCGCCGCGGAGTACTTCTTCGCGCACGAACTTCCGGCGATCGACCCCTGGCTCGACACGCTTCGGCGCCGGGATCGGCTCTTCCTCGACCTCAACACGGCAGGGTTCTGACAGGACATGCGCGTCGTTCGCGCGTTCCGACAGTCACGTTCCGCATCGAGCGTCGTCGCGACGTCTCGAAAGACTCCCCGTATGGATGCTGAGGGAAACGAGGTCGACACGGGCTCCGGCGCTGTCGAACTCTGCGGCGCGACAGAGATCGAGGCTATCGTGGGCCAGACGCTGGGGTGGTCATCTTGGCAGGCCATCACCCAACGCGACGTCGACCGCTTCGCAGACGTGACGGGCGACCATCAGTGGATCCACACCGACCCCACCCGTGCCGCCACCGGTCCGTTTGGCACGACGATCGCACACGGTTACCTCACACTCGCACTCATCCCACGGCTGCTCAACGACGTCGTGCAGATCAGCGGCTTCTCCGCGACCCTCAACTACGGCCTCAACCGCGTGCGCTTCCCCGCCGCTGTGCCAGTGGGCTCCCGCATTCGTCTTTCGGGACTCTCGCGTCCTTCGGGCCTGCTCGCGTCGGCCACGAACTTGTCATCACGTGCGTCATAGAGATCGACGGTGTGGACAAGCCTGCGTGCGTGGCGGAATCCGTTGTGCTGCTCATCCCGTAAGCCCCACCTGTCGTTGCACCAGAAAGAGGAAGACCATGCTCGATGCTGTGATCGTCTCCGCCCCGCGCAGTCCCTTAGGCCGCGCCGGCAAGGGCTCGCTGAAGGACCTCCGCCCCGATGATCTTGCCGCAACGATCGTCCGGGCGGCTGTCGACGCCCATCCCCAGCGCGACCCGCAGACGATAGACGACGTCATCCTCGACTGCGGACTACCGGGGGGCGAGTCGGGCGACGACCTGGCCGATGTGGGAACGGCGCTGATGATGGAGCGCCTCTCGTGAGCGCCGCCAGCCTCGCCGATCTCTTCCGCCTCGACGGCAAGGTCGCCATCGTGACGGGCGCATCGAGCGGGTTGGGCGTCGAGTTCGCGCGCACGCTGGCCGAGGCGGGAGCCGATGTGGTTCTCGGGGCGCGTCGAGCGTCGGGCCTCGCCGACACCGCCCGCGCCGTCGAGGCGACCGGGCGCACGGCGCTCGCGGTGACGACGGATGTGACCGACCCGGCGTCCTGTCAGCGACTCGCGGATGCCGCGATGGAGCGCTTCGGCCATGTCGACGTCCTCGTCAACAACGCCGGCGTCGCGACGTCCGTCCCCGCGACGAGGGAGACGCCCGAGCAGTTCCGTGGAGTCATCGATGTGAACCTCAACGGCGCCTATTGGATGTCCCAGTCGTGCGGTCGTGTCATGCGTCCCGGTTCGAGCATCGTGAACATCTCCTCTGTGCTCGGCATCACGACAGGGGGGCTCCCGCAGGCCGCGTACAGTTCGTCGAAGGCCGGACTCCTGGGCTTGACGCGCGATCTGGCCCAGCAGTGGACCGGTCGCAAAGGCATCCGCGTCAATGCCGTGGCCCCCGGATTCTTCGCATCCGAGATGACGGACCAGTACGACGACGACTACTTCGAGAAGGCGCGCCGTCGCCTGCTCGTCGACCGATGGGGGGATCCGCGCGAACTCGCCGCGACGGTCGTCTTCCTCGCGTCGGACGCGGCGGGCTACATCACCGGACAGACGCTCGTGGTCGATGGCGGCACGAGCATCACATAACGGACCTCTCGTATCGAAAGGACACCTGTTGACCACGGACAGACGACATGAGGGGGGCTCGGCACGTCGTACCGGGCCCCCTCATGTCGGATGAGGCTCAACTCGGATCGGGGAGGCCGTCCACCCACTCGGTGAGCACGCGCACGTATCGTTCGGGATCGAACATGTGCATCATGTGGAAGGCGTCGGGGAGCGACGCATAACTCACGTCGGCGCCGGCCGACTCCATGAGCTCCCGTGCGCGATCCGCCTGCTCGTCACTCAGCGCGCCGAGCAGCTCGCCCGTTTCAGGATCCACCATGTGCATGTGATGCGTGACGAGCACGGGAGTTTTCACCTGGCTCAGCATGACGTCGTGCGGGCAGTTCAGTGCGACAGTGCCCTCGATGAACGCCCGACCCCACTCGGGGTCGTACTCGCGAAGATTCTGCGGGGGCTCGTCCGTCTGCGGGAAGAGCTGCATGACCTTCGACGAGGACGCCTTGGAGCCGGCGATGAAGCCCGCCCAGTCGCCGATCGACCACTGGTCGCCGAGATGGTCGCGGTACAGCGCGAAAGCGGGACCGGCCGCTTCGAGCACCGAGTGCCCGATCGACGGCGTCAACTCGGACGCGAAGAAAGGGGCGTCCTCGCAGAGCGCTGCACGGATCTGTCCCGGCATCGCGAACGCCGACAGCCAGGCGGCGATCAGCCCGCCGGACGAGTTGCCGGCGACGATGACGGGGCGCTTGATCACGAGCGCGATGAAGCGCACCAGGTCATTGCCGAAGAGATCGAGGCTGTATCGCTTGGGCGTCCACGAGCTGCGGCCCTGACCGCGCATGTCGACGGCGTAGACATGGAAGCGCTCGGCGAGAAGGCCCATTGCCGCCTCGTAGCCCCACCACGAGCCGGTCTGCTCGGGGATGAGCAGCAGGGCAGGATGGTCCGGCGATCCGGCTTCGGCATAGTTCATCGTGACCTCGCCGAGGTCGACCTGTTTCTCGGGGAACGCGTGCGGAACGAAGATCCCCTCGGGTGCGTGCATAACAGGCATTGTGCTCTCCTTCGAGCGTCGGATGATCGGGTGTGGAACCTCTACCCGGCTTCCCAATGCCGGGCGAGGTCCGCATAGAACTCGAGGAGTTCCGGGCGGTCGATGGATCCAGGGCTGCACGCCTGCTCGGGGCGGGCACCCTGGAGAATCCGCTTGACGGGCACTTCCAGCTTCTTGCCGGTCTTGGTGTGCGGCAGAGCCTCGACGACGTGGAACTCGTCGGGGACGTGGCGCGGCGACGCCTCCGAGCGCAGCCGATCTCGCAGTTCCTGCACCACGTTGTCGTCGACGCTGATCCCCCGACGGGGAACGATGAACATCGGCATCCGATACTCGCCACCGGGGCGTTCCACCCCGACAACCATCGCCTCCTCGACCGCCGGATGCGATTCGACGACCGCGTACAGATCGGCCGAGCCGATCCGCACGCCGTGACGATTCAGGGTCGCGTCCGAGCGCCCGTGGATCTCGAAGCCACCGTCGGCGGTGTGCGTCGCCCAGTCTCCGTGTCGCCAGACGCCCGGGAAGCTGTCGAAATATGTCTCGCGGTAGCGCACGCCGTCCGTGTCGTCCCACAGATACAGCGGCATCGAGGGCATCGGCTGGGTCACGACGAGTTCGGCGACGGTGTCGCGCACGGCTTGTCCGCTCTCGTCGAATGTCGCCGCCGCGACGCCCAGGATGGCTGCCGGGATCCGCCCGTCGCTCACCCGCAGCGAGGGCGCGCCGCCGACGAAGGAGCTCGCAACATCGGTGCCGCCGCTGCTCGACACGACCATGGCGTGGGGGGCGACGGCCGTTGTGACCCACGCGGCGAGGTCCGGCGACATCGGTGCACCCGTCACGGCCACGAGCTCGAGCGCGCTGAAATCGTAAAACGCGGCCGGATGCATGTCCTGCCCCGCGCAAGCGCGCAAGTGCCCCGGGCTCGTTCCGAAGACACGGACTCTCTCCTGCGCGGCGATCGCCCACAGGCGATCGGCTTCCGGATGAACCGGACTGCCGTCGTAGGTGATCGTTGTCACGCCGCTCAGCAGCGCGCCGACCACGATGTTCCACAGCATCCAGTTCGTCGTCGTGTACCAGAAGAACGCATCGCCGGGCCCGAGGTCCATCTGCAGGCCGAACAGTTCGAGATGCGTCACGATGATGCCGGCGTGACTGTGCACGATCCCCTTCGGCTTTCCGGTCGTTCCCGACGAGAAAAGCACCCACAGGGGATGTTCGGCCGAAACCTGTTCGGTGCGGAGCGCGGGCGAGGAGAGGGCAGCCCGCTCCACGGCGTCGGCCCACGAGATGACCTCGACCCCGTGGGCGGACTGCATCCGCTGGCACCAGGTCGGGTCCGCGCCGACGGTCACAAGGGTCTGGGCTCCCACCCGACGCACGAGCTCCTCGACGGTGCCGGTTCGATCGTGCGGGCGTCCGGCGAAGGTGTGGCGGACGGATGCCACGAGCACGCGCGGCCTGAGCTGTCCAAGACGCTCTGCCGCTGCTTCGGCACCGTAGTCGGGTGCGCAGCACGCCCAGATCGCGCCAACCGCCGCCGCGCCCAGGAAGGCGACCACGGCTTCCTGATCGTTCGGCAGATAGGCGACGACGCGGTCACCCACGCGCACGCCGGCTGTCCTCAGCGCTTCCGCGAATGCCGCAACCCGGTCGAGGAGATCCGGCCAGGACAGCTCCCTGCGGCCGCCCCCTTCTCCGACGGAGACGATCGCCGGACCGGGCATGTCGCGGTGACGGGTGATCTGGTCAACGTAGTTCAGACTGGCGCCCGCGAACCATCGCGCGCCGGGCATGGTGCGACGGTCCAGGACCTGCGTGTAGGGCGCTGACGCCTCCACGCCGAAGTACTCCCAGACCCGCCCCCAGAAGAGGTCGGGCTCGGCCACGGACCAGGCGTGCAGCGCGGCGTAGGTGCCCGCCTCGACGCCGTGCCGTGCGGAGACGTCGGCTGCGAAGCGACCGACGACGGTCGTTTCGTCGAGTCGATCGTCCTGGAGCGACACGCCTGCGAGTCCCATCCCGCTATCGTTCGTCGCCCGATCACCCGGCCGCGACCGTCATTCCGATGAACGGAACGAGGTCCAGCGGTGGTCATTCGGTGGGCGCTGACATCGTGGCGGCGTCCATCGTCCGCGCGATCGCCAGACTCACCGTGCGCAACGCGACGCGGTTGGCAGCGACGGATTCGGCCGACGCCGGCGTGACCATCGAGATGGCGCCGAGCAGTCTCCCCCGCTTGGTCAGGATCGGCGCCGCGATCGTCGAGATCGTTGCCGGCTCCGCGGCGGCGGGATTGGAGCCGGTGATCTCGCACACGCCTTCGCGCCGCACTTCGGCGACCAGCTCTCGGAGCCGGGATGTACGACCGCCGGTCTCGACCCGCGCGAAGAAGGAGCTGCGGAACGACTCGGGCGAGTGCGCGAGAAGAGCGATGCCGACTCCCGTCGCTTCCAGCGGCATCCGCCCGCCGACGCGGTACTTCACGATCGTGGCGTCCCGCGCGGAGAGGCGCTCGACGAGGACGGCCTCGTCGCCATCGCGAACCGCGAGAAGGACGTGCTGCCGCGTGACGCGATGGAGGTCCTCCATGAAGGGCAATGCGGCGGCACGCAGACCGTAGCCACGCGGGCCCAGCGAGGCGAGCTCCATCATGCGCAAGCCGATGACGAACTCTCCGTTGCGCAGGCGCTCGAGAGCCCCGAGCTCCACGAGTTGGGTCGCGAGGCGGAAGGTCGACGTCTTCGGCAAGCCGGCGCGAGACGAGAGAGCTTGAAGTGACAGCGAGCGCGTCGGTGCGTCTGCGAAGGAGCGGAGAATCCGGAAGGCGCGAGTGAGAACCGGCTCGCCCGACTTCGGCCGTCCGCCCCGGCCGGACGCAGGATCGGTTCCGCTCATTGAAATCTCGGGTGCGTTGTGGACGGCATGCGTCGAACGATAGCTCAATGCAATCTCCACGCGACCCCGGCGACGTCGTTGTCGTCGGCGGTGGCCCTTCCGGGCTCGCCGCTGCAGCCGAGCTGGCCTATCACGGCCGCCGGTCGATCGTCATCGAGCCGCGCCCCGGTGTCAGCGACGCACGTCCCCGCGCGAAGACGACTAGCGCCCGCACGATGGAGCATTTCCGTCGATGGGGGATCGCGGACGACGTCCGTGCCGCGGCGACGCTCCCGGCGACGTGGTGCGACCGGGCCGTCTTCTGCGACACCGTCACGGGGTCGGTGATCACCGAGTTCTCGGACATCTTCGGGCTCAACGCCGCTGAACAGGGGATCGCGGCCGAGTCGGGCCAGCAGATCGGTCAACCCGCCGTCGAGCGGGTGCTCCGCGCGCATCTGCGGGGGAGCGGCCTCGTCGACCTACGCCTGGGCGAGACGATCGAGGACATCGCTGAGCACCCTGATCGTGTTGACCTCGCCGTCCGGGCCGATGACGGCACGGCTTATGAGCTGAGCAGCCGATTCGTGCTGGGGTGTGACGGGGCGCGGAGCCTCGTGCGCGAGCGGATCGGGGGTGTCCTCGAAGGGACGAGCGCGCCGCATCCCAACCTCAACGTGGTGTTTCGCGCGCCCTCACTGCGACCGCCGATGGGCGAGGCACTCCACTACTGGGTTCTCGGCGTCGAGCCGCGCGGCATCGTCGGTCCACTCGATCGCGAGGGACTCTGGTGGGCGTCGCTCGGGGGCAGCGGCGGAGAGACCGATATAGGCGAGGTCGGCCGACTCGTCCGGAGCCTGCTCGGGGAGGCCGGATCCGATGTCCCCATCGAGATCCTGTCGATGGATCCCTGGACGCCGCGCATGCTCATCTCCAGCCGCTACGCGACGGAGCGCATCTTCCTCGTCGGCGAGAGCGCGCATGTGAACCCGCCGCTGGGCGGCCACGGGTTCAACACGAGCGTCGGCGATGCCGTCAACATCGGTTGGAAGCTCGCTGCCGTGCTCGAGGGTTGGGCTGATCCTTCGCTGCTGGCGTCGTATGAGACGGAGCGCCGCGCGGTCGCGGTCAGCACGATCGCTTCGGCGGCGCGCAATCTCGCAGCGACGGGCCCTGACCTTCCGCTCGACGCGGCCGCCATTCAGAGCGCGAAGCTCGAGGAGTTTCACTCTCTGGGTCTCGTGCTCGGCTATTCATACGACGGCGCCGAGGTCGTCGACGTCGTGCGGTACCGTCCGTCGACCCGCGCCGGCGCAAGGCTCCCGCACCGATGGATCGAGCAGGGACATTCGCTGTACGACGACCTCGGGCCCTGGGCGACGCTCATCCACCCGTCCTCGGCCGCGCCGGCGGATCTCGACCGGGCGGGGGAGCGATTCGCTGCGGCGGGCGTGCCGCTCACGGTGCGGCAGGCCGACATCCGCTCGCCCGACGATGACGAGTCTCGCTATCTGCTGATCAGGCCCGACCAACACATCGCGTGGAGTGGGGGCGACCCCGATCACGCCGACCCCGCCCTCCTCACCTCATCGACGAAGCGAGCATCATGACGATCGATCACAGTCAGTACTTCCGGGTTCCCAAGCCGCGCCCCATCCGTCCTCCGAAGTTCCATCACGCGACCTTCATGACGCTCGACGTGGATGCGATGGTGGCGTTCTACGAGCTCGTCGTCGGGCTGCAGCCCGTCTACTACTCGCAACACGCGGCGTGGCTCACGAACGACGAGGCCAACCACCGGATCGCTCTGCTCAAGATCCCGGGCGTGCACCCGCCGATCGACAAGCCACACAGCGCGGGGCTTCACCACACGGCCTTCGAGTACGACGACTTCGGAGCGTGGATCGACAACTACGAGCGTCTGCGCTCGGTCGGCGTCGTACCCACCGTCTGCGTCGACCACGGCATGACCATCTCGATGTACTACCAGGACCCCGACGGCAACGGGGTCGAGATCCAGGTCGATGCCTTCGGCGACTGGGCGATGTCCAAGGAGTGGATGTGGGCGTCGCAGGAGTTCGCGGAGGACCAGATCGGTCCGCAGTTCGACCCCGACAAGGTGCTGGAGGCGTACCGCAACGGCGCGAGCGCGCAGGAGATCCACGAGCGCGCTCGCAGGAGCGAGTTCCTGCCCGAGCAACCGCGCCAAGGTATGTGGTTCGACGACCCGTGGCCGGCGCGGATCGCCGCCGAACCGGCTCTCGGGGCCGACAGCCTCACGACCGATCGGGCCGTCTGACATGCGCCTCGCGAATCTTGCCGGTCGCGCCATTCTCATCCGCGACGACAGGGCGATAGACGTCGCCGTGGCGAGCGCGGGGCGCTTCGGTCCCGCGCCACGCGACGTGCTCGACGCGTGGGACGACTTCGCGGAGTGGGTTGCGGGAGCTGAGTTCCCCCGCGGCGATGAGTTCGACGCGTCGGAGCTCGGCCCGCCCGTCCCCGACCCGAGGCAGGTCTTCGCGATCGGGCTGAACTACCGCGACCACGCCGACGAGGCCGGGCTGTCGTATCCGGAACATCTCGTGGTGTTCACGAAGTTCGCCTCATCCTTGGCGGGGCCACACGCAGTGGTCGAATTGCCGAGCGACTTCGTCGACTTCGAGACCGAGCTGGTCGTCATCATCGGCCGCGAGAGTCACCGCCTGCCCTCCCTCGACGCGGCGAAAAGCACCATCGCCGGTTACGCGGTCGGTCAGGACTACAGCGAGCGCGTCGTCCAGCTGCAAGGTCCCGCGCCGCAGTTCAGTCTCGGCAAGTCGTATCCGGGATTCGGCCCCTACGGGCCGGCGATCGTGAGCCCTGACGAGATCGACGACCCATCCGCGCTGCATATCGCAGCGCGGATCACGGGTCCGACCGCAGACGCTCAAGGCGCGTCGCCCTTCACTCTGCAGGACGGATCGACGGCGGATCTCATCTTCGCGGTCGAGCAGATCGTGCACGACCTCTCACAGGTCGTCACGCTCCATCCGGGAGACGTGATCTTCACCGGCACGCCAGCCGGCGTCGGTGGTTCACGGGGCATCTTCCTGAAGCCCGGCGATCGCCTCATCAGCACGATCGAGGGGATCGGAAGTCTCGACAACCAATTCGTGGCAGCCCGGAGCGAACGGCGCTGATCGGGGTTTGAGCGACATGCGGGTCCGAATCGCTGCGCGAGTTCTGGCTCACGAGGCGGGACGAGATCAGTTCACGCCCGGAAGGAGGGGGGTGTGGGCGCCGCGACGACCCGAGATCGCAGTTCACCCAAGCCCTCGATAGCAGCCACGACCTCGTCGCCCGCCTTCAGCCAGGGGTACTCCTCCTCAGAGCGGGTGCGGCTGAGTTCCAGAATGCAGCCCGTTCCACAGGTGCCAGACCCGATGACGTCACCCGGTCGCACCTCCGCGCCGCGGCTGGCGTAGGCGACCATCTCGCCGAACGAGTAATACACGTCAGCCCAATTGGCGCGCGAGTACTCGACCCCGTTGACCCTGAGGGTCATCGTGCGGTCGAAGCCGGTAACAGTACGGTACGGCTCGAGCTCGTCCTTCGTCACCAAGTATGGCCCGAGCGAGGTCGAGGTGTCCTTGCCCTTCACGGGACCCATCGACAGGGTCATCTCCCGCTGCTGGATGTCGCGCCCGCTCCAGTCGTTCAGGACGGCGTAACCGACTATGGCTTCCTCACCCTCGGCGGCGGTCAGGTCACTCCCCGTCGCGCCGACGATAGCGGCGACTTCGAGCTCGAAGTCGAACTTCCGTGCACCCGGCGTCATCGGGACATCGCCCTCGCCACGGAATGCGTAGGGGTTCGAGAAGTAGAACACGGGGATCTCGTACCACAGCGGCTCCATCTCCAACCCGCGCCACGATCGACCAGCCTTCACATGCTGTTCGAAGGCGTAGAAGTCGCGGAAGGTCGGGGGAGTGGCGATCGGGGACAGCAACCGCACGGCGCCCACCTCGACGACCGGCCCGCTGCGCAGAGCCTCCGCGCCCGCCGTCATCAGCGCGTCCGTGCCCAGCTCGATGAGGGGCAGAAGATCGGTCCGGCCGGGGATGGCGCGGATGGCGTCGTCATCGACGAGGCCGATGCCCCGCGCCCCGGTCGCCTGTTCGAAACGCACGAACTTCATCGTCTTTCCTCCCTCAGTGCGCGGCCGCCGGAGCGATCCCGTACTCCCGGAATCCGCTCGGCAGGTAGCCGGTCGTCGTGCTCCACTCGTTCCACCACACGGATCCGTCCGACCACTCCACGGGTGGCCGGTCGTCATCGTAGATGTGCTCCATGTCGGCGTACAGCTCCACCACTGCGCCCGTGTGCTCCACGTAGTAGCAGGCCAGGTTCTGGCCGGCGCCGTGACGTACGGGTGCCCACAGCAGCTCTCGGCCGAGGTCGTGCAGACGGTCGCCGAGCTTCGCCAGATCGATCAGGCTCTGGGTTTCCCACGCGTGATGGTGGAACGTGCCCTGACCCCGGAGAACGGCGATGCCGTGGTGCTCGCTGTTGCAGCGGAGGAAATATCCGTTCGATCCGCCGCTGCCGATGGTGTCCGAGATGCGGAAGTCGAGCACGGTCGTGAGAAATTCGACCGTGCTGCGGTGGTTCTCGGGGTGAAAGTTGAAGTGCCCGTACCGCTTCGGCCCGAAGCCGTCCGGTTGGGCGGGTCCAGCGCCCGGGCGGAGCATCACTTCGTAGGCGAAACCTTCGGGGCCGACGAAGCTGAAGCCGTCGGGTGCGCCCGGCGTCGACGGGTTGGCACGGATGATGCGGAGTCCCTCGTCCTCGATTCTCGACCGCACGGTCCGCAACGCATCGCCGTCGCGTGCGATGAGTCCGAGGAGCTCGAGACTGTTCTCGTCGTCCGTCGCGACATAGGTCAGCTCAGGACGACCGCCGACGCCGGCGAGGCTGACGCGAGTGCCGTCGCGCGCCACTTCGTGCAACCCGAGCACGTGTGTCTGCTCTGCAATCGACAGGTCGAGGTTGCTGGTCCGGATCGTGACCGGGCCCATCTCAGAGATGACTCCCCACCCCATTGTGCGTCTCCAGCTTCTCGGTCATAGTTCTTTTCAACAGAACATGTTCTTTAAAGTAGCACACTTGATGGAGGGTGTGCGCCCGCGGCGATCTGAGAAGCGACGTCACTCCCGCGGCGAGAGCAAGACGCGTCCTATGATTTCGTCATGCAGAACGCGCAGGGGTCCGGCGACTCCGCTGTGCCGTACGCAGTCGAATCAGTGATCAGCGCCTCGCAGATCCTGTTGATGTTGCGCACGACCAACGAGCTGCACGTTGGCCGTGTCGCGCAGGAGTTGAGCGTCGCCCGCTCTACCGCGCATCGTCTGTTGACGACACTGCAATCTCAAGGTCTGCTGGCGCAGGTCGGTCCGCGCCAGCCGTACACTGCCGGCCCCGCCCTGGTCGAGATCGGTTCGCGCGTCGTGGGCGCCGTCGACCTGAAGGATCGCGCACGGCCGCTGCTCGAGCGACTGGCGCGCGATACGGGCGAGACCTCGCATCTGCTGGTGCTCCACGGATCGGAGGTGATCTTCGTCGACGGCGTCGAGGGCTCGCACGTCATCCGCGCCGGCACGCGTATCGGCGCGAGCCAGCCCGCGCACATCTCGGCGGCGGGCAAGGCGCTACTCGCCGAGCTTCCGCACGACGAGCTGCTCCGGCGTTTCCCCGACGATGCGCTGACCGGCGGCACGCCGAAGGCGCTCAAGACGCGGTCCAAGCTCATCGACGAACTCACGCGCACGGCGCGTCGCGGGTACGCGATCAATCGCAGCGAGTCCGAAGTCGACCTGTATGCCGTCTCGGCTGTGGTGCGCAATTTCGAAGGGGCGGCCATCGGGGCGATCAGCGTTTCGGGTCCTGCGTCGCGTGTCGAAGGACGCATCGAGGAGATCGCCGGGTTGTTGCGCGACCTCGTCGGGAATGGGTGACGCCCCGGAGGAATGAATTCCTCAAAGTGGGATATGTTCTGTTCGATGGATGCCGAGGAACATGTCGCCCTCCGAGCCGAGGCCTACCCGCGAGTGGCGCCGGCCGAACTCGACGACGGCGCGCGCGCACTGAGGGACCGAATCCTCAGCGGCGTGCGGGCGAGTTCCGATGCACAGTTCCCGCTCGAGGCCGCAGACGGCACGCTCGAGGGGCCTTTCGGCGTGTTCCTGTTCTCTCCCTCTATCGGTGACCCGCTCGAAGCGTTGGGCGCACGTCTTCGAGCGACGAGCACCCTGTCGGCGCGCCAGCGCGAGCTGGCCACCCTCGCCGTAGCCGCGCAGCTCCATTCCGAATTCGAGTTGCACGCACATGTTCCTCTCGCCCACGCCGCGGGAATCTCCGCGGAGGAGATCGAACGGGTGCGGGCGGGGCATGAACTCCCCGCTCCCGACGAACGAGTTCTCGTCGCGTTCTGCCGTGCCAACGCGGCAGAACCCGCACCCGCGGCCGAGTTCGCCGCCCTGCGGTCGCACTTCGATCGCGCGGCGGTCTTCGAGATCCTGGCGCTGGTGCTCTACTACCGCGGGCTCGCGTCGATGCTCGAGTTGTTCGCGATCCGCCCTCCCTCGACGTAGCGGCCGAGGAATTCGACGATCTCCGGCGCGACGCGACGCGGAGACTCGTACGGGGCCAGGTGACCCACATCTGGAAGGTAGACGAGTCGCCCGTTCGGCATCGCCTGCACATCCGCGAGGAGCCGGTCGCGCGGCGCGACGGCGTCCCGCCCGCCCAGAACATAACAAGTCGGCACCGTGAGGTCCGTCAGTCGGGACGCGATCGACGTATACACGCCTTCTCCGTACCAGCTGCGCCAGAAGGATTCGGAGACGCCGCTCGTCATCGTGCGCAGTACGTCGGACGTCTTCGACGGGTCGACGGAGATGAGCTGCACGATCCGCTCCACCGCGTCCTCGTCGCCCCAGGTGTCGTAGAGCGTCGCCATGATGGGATCGCCGGATTCGGTGCCACTGGCGGGCCATGGCATGAAAGCCATGGCGGCGATCACCTGATGCGGACGGTCGAGCGCGATGCGCACAGCCAACGCCCCACCGAAGGAGAGTCCGACGATCGCGTAGCGATCGAGGCCGATCTCGTCGCACGCCGCGATGAGTGGCCGTGCCATCGTCTCGAGGCTCGAGCCGTCGGCCTCGGCACCGAGGGATCCGGCGTGACCCGGCAGATCCATGAGCACGAAGCGGAAGCCGCTGATGAGAGCGGGCACGTCGCGCCACGCGTCGATCGAGCAGCCGAGCCCGGGCAGAAGCACTACGGTCGTGGGGCCGTCGCCGCGCACCTCGTAGTGAATGCCGTTCGTGGAATGAGGCATCTCAGTTTCTTTCTGTGTCAGCCGCGCATGTCGGCGTAGATGGCGCGTACGAGAGGCGCGAAGGGATGCTGATGGGGGGTGCGCTCGTCGAACAGCTCGTTGTGGCAGATCACCGCCGAGAATCCGGCGTCCAGGTCCGCAAAACCGATCGTGCCTCCTGCACCCGGGTGCCAGAGGGTCCGTTCGCCGAAGCCGAGCACGCGGCCGTGGTCGGGCACAGCCCCGCCGAGCATCAGCCCTCCACGACCCATCACCCCACGCGGGCCTGTCATGATGCCGAGCGGCGCATCGCCGCGCCGCGGGTGGAGGAACGACCGCACTCGCTCTTCGGACAAGTAACGAGCACCGTCCACGACACCTGTGTTCGCATACAGCGACCACAGGCGCGCACCCCCGCGTGCCGCCATCCACGCGCCGCTCGGATCGAGGTGCTCACGATGCGCGGCGGTGTTGAACAGGTGGCCCTCGTCGATGAGGAAGTCGAAGGGGTCGTCACGGAGAATGGCGCCTTTCGTGGTCGCCACCCGCTCGTGCTCCGAAGAGGGGAGCGCGTGCCAGAGATCGGTGATTCCGAGTGGCCGGTGCACCTCGTCGCGGATGAGGTCGGCGAAATCGCGATGAGTGGGATCGGCGCGGCGCGCGATCTCGCCAACGATGAATCCCCACGTGAACGGGTGATAGGCGCTGCGCGCGGTGGGATCGATGCTCGGCGGAAGCGCGGCGAGGCGGCTGGCGACCTCGTCCCAGCTCCCAGCGACGTCGGACTGAGGCACGTCGGCTAGTCCGACGCGATGCGTCACCGCGTCTTCAACCGTGAAGGCTTCCTTGCCCCCGGCAGCGAACTCCGGCCACAGCGATGCGATGGTCTGCTCGTACCGCAGGTGGCCGAGTTCGACCATGCGGTGCAGCAGAGTGGCGGTCGACACCTTCCCGGCGGATGCGGCGAAGAACACCGTGTCGCTCTCGACCGCGGCGCCGCCTACCCGGGTTTCTCCAGCGCTCGTGTCGACGATGAGGTCATCGTGTCGATACACCGCGACCTGCAGTCCGACCTGTCCGGCGGCGATCGCTTCGTGCATTGCCTGCTCGATGGCACTCCCCATGAGCCACTCCTTCGTGGTGCGATGAATGCGGCGCGGTCGCTCGCGGGACTCAGCATAGCGCCAGAGACCTGCTTGACAGAACAAGTTCCGTACAAAAGAATTTGCTGCGTACCTACCCGACATGAGAAGAGCAGATGCGTACCGAGATGAGCCGCTACGAGAACCCCACGCCCGCGGATCTGAGTGCCGATGTCATCATCGTCGGGTACGGGCCCGTCGGGCAGACACTCGCCGGACTTCTCGGCCGCGCTGGGCATCGAGTGATCGTGTGCGAGCGCCGCACCGGACGCTACGAGACCCCGCGTGCCGGCCACTTCGACCACGAGATCATGCGCGTGTTCCAGAGTCTCGGCGTCGCCGACGAGGTGGCGCGAATCGCCGACCCGGCACGGCGGTACGAGTTCCTCGATCCCGACGGGACTGTCGTGTCGAGGCTGCCCCGGGACTGGGCCGCCCCATCGGGGTGGGACGCGTCCTACCACTTCTATCAACCTGAGCTCGAAGACGTCCTGGACGCGGCCGTCCGACGCATCCCGAACGTCGAGGTGCGCTTCGGTGCTCCGGTCGTGGATGTGCGCCAGGGGACCGGCCACGTCGACGTCGTCCTGGAGGACGGTGAGTCGCTGAGAGCTCGATTCGTCATCGGAGCGGACGGGGCGAACAGCACGGTCCGCTCGCTCAGCTCGGTCGGGATGACGGACCTGGGGTTCCAAGCCGACTGGCTCGTCGTCGACTTGTTGCCGACGCCGGGCGCGCAACAGATCGACATCCCGGACACGGGGCAGGTGCTGGACCCCGCGCGTCCGAGTCACATGGGTCGGGTGTCCGGGCGATACTTCCGGTGGGAGTTCATGCTCGTCGACGGGGACGACCCCGTCGAAATGGTGCAGCCCGAACGGATCTGGCAACTCCTCGCTCCCTGGGTGAGCCCGGGTCAAGGATCGCTTGTGCGACAGACCGTCTATACGTTCCGCTCGATCGTCGCCGACAGCTTCCGTGATCGGTTCGTGCTGCTCGCCGGCGACGCCGCACACGTGATGCCGCCCTTCCTGGGGCAGGGCATGTGCTCCGGCATCCGCGACGCCGCGACGCTCGGATGGATGCTCGATCTCGTCCTGACGGGTTCCGCCACCGACGACGTGCTCGAGCAGTACACCGCTGCGCGCCGCCCGCACGTTCTCGCGTACATCGAAGAGTCGGTGCGTATCGGCACGGTCGTCTGCGAGACCGACCCGGCACGCGCAGCGGAACGTCGGCACACGCTCGCGATGTCGACCGAGATGCCCCCTCCCTTCCAGCCCGCGATCGGCGGCGGCTTCCGCGCGGGCGATGCTCTCGCGGGCCGACTCGCCGTCCAACCGACGCTCGACGCCGACGGCCAGGGCGCGCAGCGCTCCGACGACGTGCTCGGCCACGGCTTCACGCTGCTGACACTCAGCGAACCCGATGGCCGGGCACGCGTCCTCCTCCAGGAACTCGAAGACGAGATCGGTCTGCGCGCCGGTGTGATCGGCCCGACGGGGCTCACCGAGATCGGCTCGGCCTTCACGGATGCACTGCACGCCGCCGATGTTGTGGCAGTCGTAGTGCGACCCGATTTCTACGTGTTCGGCTCGGCTCCCTCGCCCGAGGATGTCGCGGACCTCCTCATCGACCTGCGTTCGAGTCTCGTCAAGGAGTGACCGGTGGGTGATCCGATGGCGACCTTCCTCCGTGCTCTCGACCTGACCGATACGGGGGCGCGGACGAACGAGGACATTTTCACCGGACCGAGCCAATGGATGCCGCACGGCCGGGTGTTCGGTGGTCAGGTGCTGGCGCAAGCGCTCATCGCCGCACATCGCACGATCATGCCCGACCGGGTCGTGCACTCCCTACACGGTTACTTCCTGCGAGCGGGCGACGTCGACCTGCCCATCACCTTCGCCGTCGACCGCATCCACGACGGCCGGTCGTTCTCCACCCGCCGCACGCAGGCGTATCAGCGTGGCCTGCCGATCCTCTCCGCGATGATGTCGTTCCAACGAGAAGACACCGGACTCGAGCATCAGGCCGAGATGCCGGTCGGGGTGCCCGATCCGGAATCGCTCCCCAGCGCGGCCGAGGTGCTCGCAGGCAGCACGGACGCGGTGGCGAGGTTCTGGGCGGCTGAGCGCCCATTCGACATCCGCCACGTCCCGTCGCCGGTATACGTGTCCGTCGACGGCGAACGCGTGGCTCATCAGGTCGTCTGGTTTCGAGCCATCGGTTCGATGCCCGACGACCCGGCACTGCACCGCGCGGCGCTTGCGTACGCCAGCGACTACTCGATCCTGGAAACGGTGCTCCGGCGCCACGGAGTCCCGTGGGCGACGCCCGGCCTGAAATCGGCGAGCCTCGACCACGGGATGTGGTGGCACCGCTTCGCCCGCGCCGACGAATGGCTCCTCTACGTACAGGAGTCACCCAGCGCGATAGGCGGGCGGGGACTGGGCCTCGGCCGCATCCACGCTCGCGACGGAAGACTCGTCGCGAGCGTCGCGCAGGAGAGCATGATCCGGGTGCCGTCGCGATGACCACCACACAGAATCCGCCGACGCCGTCCGAGAACGCCCTTAAACTCCGGGCGGCCCTGCGCCGGGCCATGTCCGTCACCCGGATGCTCGATTACGGCATGGACTATTGGGATGCGACTCACCTGTTCCACGCGCCACCCTCGACGCCATGGCATGAGGTCGCCGAGGCGCTCGCGGCAGCCCAGAGCGAACGCGCGCACGCGGCGGCACACCGCGGCGACGTGGAGACGGCAGTCGCGTGCCACCGCCGCGCGACCGCGGCCTTGTACTTCGCGCAGTTGGCCTTCAACGACGACCAGCAGGTCAAGCGCACGCTCTACACCCGGCTGAGCGGGGAGTATGCGCGGGCCGCCGCACTGGATACGACCCTCGACGTCGAGCGACTGTCGATCCCGTTCCGTCAGAGCGCACTCGTCGCCTGGCTCGTGCGGACGCCCGAGAGCCCCACGTCGCCACCGGTCGTGATCGTCGGCGGCCAGAGTGGTTGGGGACCGGCCTACCATCGGCAGGCGGAGGCGCTCGCGCGCCGTGGCCTGACCGCCGTTCTCCTCGAGGCGCCAGGTCAGGGCGAGACGCGCATGATGGGCGGCTTGCATCTCGATCACGGCGTCGACCGCGCATTCAGCGCGACGCTCGACGTTGTCGCCGAGCGCACCGGGTACACCGGACCGGCCGGGGTCTGGGGTAACAGCTTCGGCGGTCTGCTCGCCGCCCGCGCCGCCGTGCACGACCCACGCTTCGCCGCCTGCTGCGTGAACGGAGCCATAGCCACCCCGATGCCGCTGCCCTACCGAGCGGCCCGGGAGCAGACACACGCTCTGCTCGGCGTGGATGACGACGAGTCGGCGGCGCGGATCCTCCGTGAGCTGTGGCTCGAGCCGCCGCTCGACCGGACCCGTGCAGCAGTGCTCGTCCTCCACGGTGGCGCGGACCCCCTTGTCACGCGCGAGCAACAGGAGGTCTTCCTTGACCTGTCCGCCCATTCGTCGATGCGGATCTGGGACGACGGCGAGCACACCATGTACAACCACTCTGCCGAGCGGACGGATGTCGTCGGCGACTGGTTCCGCGCGCAACTCCTCGCCCGCTGAGCGAGCTGCGACGCCGGCACCGACGTTCAACGTCCCCGCTAGGCGGACTATTCTTCAGAGCAGAACGTATATCTCTTGACAGAACATACCTCAGAGGTTAGCGTTCGGAAGACGTCGATAGCTGCGGTACCGACCCGTACTGCGCCCGCAGCGGACGCACCATCCGCATCTACCAACGGAGGAAGCATGCACAGCACCCGTCTCACGTCGATCGCCGCCGTAGCGACGCTCGCCGTCATCCTGGCCGCCTGCAGCAGTGGCGGTGACGCCACCGGGGAATCGAGCGCCGCCACCGCCGACGTGGCGGCCGCCCAGGAGAGCCTCGACGCGTTCTCCGAACCCACTGCGTTCCCGGTGACGTCGCCGCTTACCTCGCTGCCGACGGGATCCAAGGTGGCGTATGCGCAGTGCGGCACGCCGAACTGTGTTCTGTTCGGCGACTTGATGGAGGCGCCGACGGAGGCCCTCGGCATCCAGTTCGACCGCGTCGACGCGGGTCTGAGCGCTGATGATGCCGCCACCGCCTTCGACACGATCCTCGCGGGCGGCTACGACGCCGTCATTGTTTCTTCCATCGAGCCTGCGCTGTGGTCTCGCTACCTCGACGAGCTCGACGCCGAGGGCGTCCCCATCGTCTCCACCGGTAACACGGGGCTCGACCCAGAGAAGGTGTTCCTCGACGCGGGTAACGCGTCGCTGAGCATCTATGGCGGACTCATGGCCGACTGGGCGACGGTCGAGGCCGGAGGCCCGGCCGAGATCGCCCTGTACGTGACGCCCGAACTCGCGCCGACCATCGCCATGCAGAAGGGTTTCGAAGACCGGATCGCCGAGATCAACCCCGACGCCGAGATACGCGTGGTCGAGATCCCGGTGGCGCAGTACGGCACGACCTCGTCGCAGATCATCGTCGATGACCTGATCGCTCACCCCGATACGGCTGTCGCCGCGTTCACGCTCGGTGAGATGGTCGGCGGTCTGCCCTCGGCCCTGCGCGCCGCCGACATCACGGATCTGAAATCGATTCACTCCGCCCCGACCCCGGCCACGCTGGCGGGTATCAAGGAGGGTGACCTCACCGCCGGCGTCGCCACCGACTTCGGTGTTTTCATCTGGAGCCTCGTCGACGCGGCCGCGCGCGGCATCGTCGGCCAGGAGCTCGATCAGGCGGTGATCGACGACGAACTCGTCATGCAGGTGGTGGAGGCCGGCGACCTGCCCGACGACAACAGCCGGGGCTGGAGCGGATATCCCGACTTCCCCCAGCGCTTCGGTGAGTTGTGGGGCGTCTCGCTCTGACGTCTCTCCACCGATCCGGCACCATCCCTTCGATCCCCGGCGCGACTGCCGCCGGGGATCGAAGACATACGAAGAGGAGACGCCCGTGCAACCGGTCGTTCTGGATGTGCATCGACTGCGCAAGGAGTTCCCGGGAACTGTCGCGCTCGACGACGTGACGTTGCAGGTGCGGCGCGGAGAGATCGTCGGCCTGCTCGGTCACAACGGGTCAGGGAAGTCGACGCTCGTCAAAGTGCTCTCGGGCCTCTATACCGCCGACGCAGGCGAGGTGAACCTCGGTGTCGACGGCGGTCCCGCCGCGCTGCACGTCATTCACCAGAATCTCGGCCTCGTCCCCGCGTTGACGGCGGTGGAGAACATCGACCTGGTGCGTCACCACCGAGCCGGAGGGCTCCTCCCGCTGAACGCGGGCGGTCGCCGGCGAACCGCCGCGCTGCTCGCCGAGTTCGGGGGGCATTTCGCGGTGGACGTCCCCGTGCAGCGTCTCACCGCGGCTCAGCGCACGATCATCGCTCTGGCCCGTGCGTTCGACGGCTGGCAGGAGGGCGACAATGTCCTCGTCCTCGACGAGCCGACCGCCGCGCTCCACGGCGACGAGGTCGAGATCCTCCACGACGCCGTGCGTGCCGTGGCCGCGAAGGGCGCGGCGATCATCTACATCTCACACCGGCTCGGCGAGGTCGTCACTCTCGCAGACAGGGTCGTCGTGCTGCGCAACGGACAGGTGGTTGCTCGCCGCGATCGCGGCGAGTTCGATCGGCAGATGCTCGTGGACGATGTCGCGGGGGCTTCCAACGCCGCCGGCTTCCGCCGCGACTCCGGTCAACTCGGCGACATCCGACTTGCCGTCCGGGCGCTCCACGGCCCGCGTATCAACGGCGTAGATCTCTCCGTCGCCGCCGGAGAGATCGTCGGCGTCGCCGGTCTCGTCGGCTCGGGAATGGAGCAACTCGCGTCGGTGGTGTACGGCGCCGTCCCCGCGAGCGCCGGCTCGATCACCGTCGACGCGGAAGATCTGACGGTCGGAAGCCCCGCGACATCCATCGCCGCCGGTCTCGCGTTCGTGCCGGCGGATCGTCGCAGGCTCGCGAGCATCGAGGCCTTTCCGGCGCGCGAGAACGTCACCCTTCCGCGCCTGCGTCCGGTGACCTCGTGGACAGGGTCCGTCAGCACGAAGCGCGAACGCCGTGACGTGAAGCGCTGGATGCGGAAGGTCGCGGTCGTTCCCGCCGATTCCGAGGAACGGCGCTTCGACCAGTTCAGCGGCGGCAATCAGCAGAAGATCGTGATCGCGCGATGCCTGCGGCTCGACCCCGCCGTCCTGCTCCTCGATGAACCCACGCAGGGCGTCGACGCCGGCGCACAGGCCGAGATCTACCGCTTGCTGAGCGAGTATGCGACCGGCGGCGGAGCGGTGCTGGTGTCCTCGAGCGACATCAAAGAACTCATCTCGATCGCCGACCGCATCGTGGTGCTCCGCGACGGGGTCGTCGCGGACGAGTTCACCGGCGACGGACTCATCGAATCCACGATCGTCCGTGCCGTCGTTGACGACGGCCCCGATCCCGTCAGCCCGACCATCGAAAGCAGAGAAGCCTCATGACGACGACATCGGCAGCATCCGGTCCGTCCCGCGCGCGAAAAGTCCTGTCAGCCCTCAGTTTCCGCCAGGCCAGTGCGCTCTGGGTGCTCGTCGTGATCATCGTCGTCTTCTCGATCACGATCCCCGAGACCTTCCTTTCGCCGCGTGTGTGGTCGTCGCTCCTCGACACGAACACGGTGGTGACGATCACCGCCATCGGTCTCGTCATCCCGCTCGCGGCGGGCGCCTTCAACCTTGCCGTCGGCGCTCAGGTCGGATTCGCGTCGATGTTCGTCGCCTGGATGCTCGTGCCCGCGGGGATGCCGCTGTCGATCGCGCTTCCCGCGACCGTGCTCGTCGGTGCGCTGATCGGCCTGGTCGCCGGCGTGCTCATCGTCTACGCACACATCGACTCGTTCATCGCGACCCTGGGAATCAGCTCGCTGCTCGCCGCAGCGGTGACGCTGCTCAGCGGCGGCCGGCAGATCCTCGACATGCCGCGTGAGCTGAGCGACTTCGGCGCGGGTCGCGTCTTCGGGCTGACCTACGCGTTCATCGTGATGCTCGTGCTCGCGGTGATCGCGTGGTATGTGCTGGAACGTACCCCGCTCGGACGCCGGATCTACGCGACCGGCGGCAACATCGAAGCGGCGCGGCTGTCGGGCGTGCGGGTGGGTGCCGTCGTCATCGGATCGCTCGTGGCATGCGGGGTGCTGACCTCGGTCTCGGGCATTCTCATCACCGCGCGGCTCACGAACGCCGATCCCACCATCGGACCGGGCTACCTGCTGCCCGCGTTCACCGCTGCATTCCTCGGTGCCACCCAGTTCCGTGGCGGACGATTCAATATTTGGGGCACCGTACTGTCGGTCTACGTCCTCGCCCTCGGCGTGAAGGGACTGCAGTTGTCGGGCGCACCGAGCTGGATTTCCGACGTTTTCAATGGCGTCGCGTTACTGGTCGCGGTCGGGCTCGCCTCGGCGGCTCGCCTGGGTGGGCGCCGATCCTTGCTCGACCGTCTCCGACGTCGACATGCGGTCCGCGAGTCGCCGGAGGCCGGCACCATCCAGCCGCCGTCGTCGAGTGGCGGGCGCGTCGAGCAACGCGTTCATGGTTGAGCGGGTCATCGTCTCGACGGCGAGGTCACTGATCGGCAGTCGACTCAGGTCGCGCACGCTGCGCATTTCGCGCGTCGCGGTCGCGATCGACGGCGGAATCAGACCAGCCTGCGCGCCCGACGCACCCACCGTGCTCCCGACCTGGACGGACGAATCACCATGACGACCTTGTCACGCGACACCGCCGACGCCCTGACGGCCGATCTCTTCGCCTTCCAGAGCCAACTCACCGAAGAGGAGCAGTGCGCACTCGTCGAGCTGCGGGAGTTTCTCGACGAGCACGTGCGACCGTACGCCGACGACTGGTGGGATCGCGCCGAGAGCCCGCGCCATCTGCTCAAGCAGTTGGGCCAGCTCGGCATCTTCTCCTACGGGTTCGACGAGACTCGCCCGTTCGCGAGCAGCTCGGCGTTTCGCAACTGGATCGGTCTCGAGCTGGCCCGCTGCGATCCGTCAACGGCGGTGCTCGTGGGCGTCCACGTCGGGTTGGGGATGGGATCGATCTCCCTCAATGGATCGGACGAGCAGCGCGCGGAGTGGCTCCCGCCGCTGGCTGCGGGGGAACTGATCGCGGCGTTCGGGCTGACCGAGCCCGAGCACGGCTCCGACACGGCCCGGGGCCTCGCGACAACCGCGGAACTCCGGGGCGACGAGTGGGTGCTGAACGGGGCGAAGCGCTGGATTGGCAACGCGACATTCGCCGACGTGGTCGTGATCTGGGCGCGCGACGTCGCCGACGACAGAGTCAAGGGCTTTCTCGTACGCACCCCGGCGCCCGGATTCACCGCCACGAAGATCGAGCGGAAGATCTCGATGCGCGCGGTCGAGAACGCCGACATCGTGCTGACCGATGTGGTGGTGCCTGAGCGCGATCGCTTGAAGCGGGCAGAGGGGTTTCGCGATGTGGCGCGCGTGCTGCGGCACACGCGCCTCGAGTCGGCGTGGCACTCGGCGGGCGTCTCGATGGGTGCGTTCGAGGCGGCGCTCGCCTACGCACAGGGCCGCCGGCAGTTCGGGCGGCCGATCGCGGCGTTCCAGCTCGTGCAGCAGAAACTGGCCGATGTCGCGACGAACATCACGGCCACGCTCGCCGTCAACATCGCGGCCAGCCGCCTGAGCGATGACGGTGCGCTTGCCGAGCACCACTCGTCGCTCGCGAAGACCTTCGCGGCGAGCCGCCTGCGCCAGTCGGTCGCGCTGTGCCGGGAGGTCGCCGGCGGCAACGGCGTGCAGCTCGACGCGGGTATCGCCCGCTACTTCGGCGATGCCGAGGCGATATACAGCTTCGAGGGCACCCACGAGATGAACTCACTCATTCTGGCCCGTGCGCTCACCGGCCACGCCGCGTTCGTCGCCTGACAGCGGCACACGGCTGGTCTCCGGCCTGAAGGGGCGTCAGCGCGGCCATCCGAGGCGACGCGGACAAGACATAGGGGGTAGATAGGCGCCGAGTTGTGACCGCACGCGCGAGCGCTGAGGCACGATCGTCCATCAGCTTGATACGCGTCTCCATGGAGCGCCGCCGCGGGCGCGGGTAGGTATGACGTATGTACACCTCGAACGGCTACGTCCTCGACGAATCTCCATCCCGCCTGGGCCAGCTCGAGCCCGTCCCGGCCGAAGAGCGCGACGACCGGGAGGCTCTGTGGCGTCGCCTGCGCCGGGACGGGTACCTCTTCCTCACGGGCTTCCTGGACCCGCAGATGATCGCGGAGTTCCGCCGCTTCTATTTCGCCGAACTCCGCGACACGGGTGTCGTGGACCCCGATGCGGACCCGGGTCTCGGGCTGGCAGGTGGCGCCGAGATCGACCGTGCCGCCCTGCGCCGTGCGCTGTACGACCGGATCATCCCCAGCCCCGAGTACGAGGCCCTGGTGCAAGGGCCCCGCGTCAGGGAGTGGTTCCGCTGGTTCCTGGGGGAGGATGTGGCGCTGCACAAGCGCCGCATCCTCCGCCACACGCAGCCCGGTGAGGGTGGGATCGGGACGGCGACGCAGGCGCACTACGACCTCGTCTACCTCCGTGAGGGGACGGACCGAGTGCTGTCGATGTGGATCCCGCTGGGGGACTGCCCCATCGAGCGCGGCGGGCTCACCTACCTCGAGCGCAGCCACCACAGGGTGCTCGAGGAGGAGCGCAATGGCACGCTGCCCACTCCGGTCGCCTCGATCACGGCGGATCTCCCTGGGCTCGCCGACCGTCATGACGAGCGATGGCTGATCACCGACTACGCCGCGGGGGATGTCGTCGTCCACTCCGCGCACATCGTGCACGCCGCTCTGGACAACGTCGCGGTGGACGGCGTCATGCGGCTATCCACGGATATCCGCTACCAGCGCGTGTCGGAGCCGATCGACTGGCGATGGGAGCACGATGAGTCACAGGAGGTGCTGCTCAATGGATTCCAGTTCCTCACAGACCCGGTCGAGCGGGCTCGCGTGAAGACCGCGCTCGAAGCCGTGCTCGCACAGCGCGAGGGAAACACGAGCGAAGATCCGAGTGGGGACTTCGACATCTTCCTGTCGCTCATCGAGGATGAGACCGAGCGCGAGCGAGTCGCTGCCGCGATCGATGCGGAGTACAGGAGGCCGAGCAAGGGGTGAACGAGTTCGACGGCGGCAGCGCACGCGCGCGCATCGCCGTCGCGCCTCCGGAATCGATCGCCGAGAGTGCAACGGATCCGATCGGGCGTCATCTCACCGTCCTCGCCGCGGGCACCGAGCGGTTCGATGCTCCCCGGGAGGTCGACCGTCCCTCCGGCGCAGGGTTCGTCATCGTGTGCGCCACGCTGGGCGGCAGCGGATGGGTCCGCCTGTCCGGCACCACTCATCGCCTCGGTCCCGGTAGCGTCTTCATGCTCCCGCCGGCCGAAGCTCATGCGTACGGTACCGCCGCGCTGCCCTGGCGGATCTCCTGGATGGATCTGACGGGGATCGACCTCGACGACTTGATGAGCGCCTCCGGTGCCAGTGTGACGAATCCGGTGCTCGTGCCCCGCGACTTCGTCGCCTTCGTCGATGCGTTAGAGAGGCTGATCGGATCTCTCGAGTCGGATGACCCTCGCGGGCGATCGCGCGAGGCCTCGGGTCGAGCGTGGCGGGCGCTGGCCGCGCTGGCCGCGGACCGACTGAGACCGGGCCGGCCGGAGCCGGTCGACATCGCCATCGAGTGGATCACCGCGCACTGGAACCGGCGCATCACCGTTGCCGCTACCGCCGCGGCTTCGGGTCTGTCCGTCGCCCGCCTCCAGGCGGGGCTCCGCGAGCAGACCGGTGGCGGCGTGATCGCGTACCAGACGAGCCTTCGGATGGCGCGTGCGCGCCGGCTCCTCGACGGCTCGGCAGACCAGGTGAGCCAGATCGCCCGTGCCGTCGGGTACGACGATCCGTATTACTTTTCACGACAGTTCAAACGCACGCACGGGGTGAGTCCGAGCGAATTCCGGTCGCGACCGCGCCCATAGCCCGACGGTCAGGCGTCGGCGCCCCACAACCGCGCGACCATCGCCTGCTGAGCCCGGATCTGGTCGAGAGCCACGGGTTCGTCGATGAAGTTGAACCCCGTCCACTCCGTGGAGAACACCCCGGAGAATCCCAGATCGCGTATCTCTCGCATGATCTGCGGGTAGGGGATGCACGGCTCGTCCCCGTCGATCATCTCGTAGAACTTGGTGTGCACGTGTCGAAGGTGGCGTCCGAGGCCGCGGATGGTGCGGGGACTGGTCCGCACGAACATCGCGAAGCACTCGTTGGCCGTCTCCACGGCAAGGGCGTCTCCGCCTCTGGCACGAATCTCATCGAGGACGTCCGCCTTCTCCCGTCCGCCGTTGTAGCCGGCGGCGAGGATCTCGAGGAGGTCCGCAGGCACCCCGGTCTTCGCCTTGTACTCGAGGAAGGCCGCGGGCACGCGCTCGGTGAACGAGCCGAGATCTTGCAGGAGCCCGACACGCGGGGAGTCCCACCTTTCGAATGCCCCGACGAGCTCCTGGATGTCGGGCGACTCGATCGTGTGCGAATGCAGCTCGATCACGAGGTCGAGGTCGAGCCGGTCGGCGTGCGGCAGCAACCGCTCCAGGAGGGCGGGCGTGGGCATGTTCGCCCGGAACATCGGGAACCCCAGCCGCGATGCGATCTCCATCGACTGGACGACAAGCTCCACGATGCGGTCATCGTCGAACGGATGGCCCGCGACCCAGCCGTACTCGACCTCATGGCCGTACACCGAGAGTCCGACCCCGGAAGCGTCGATCGCGCTACGGAACCCATCCTCTGCTTCGGGGGTGAGCACGGGATAGGAGCTGATGTGCTGCGAGTCGAGGATCTCGAGATACTGACCCTCGCCGAGGGAGGCGACAGCGCGCGCGCAGTCCTCGAGAGACCACTCTCGGGAGAGATACTCGCGGGTGAAGCTGAAGATCGTCGCCCCCAGTCGCACCGCGCTCATCGAAGTACCGCCGTCACCGTTGCGCGGTTGAAACGCGTCGGCCAGACTCCGTCGGGGCCAGGGGGGAACGCTGGCACCCGCACTCTCAGCTCGAGCTCGATGCGGTGCTCGCCGGCTTCCAGCCGGTGAGCAGTCGTCGCGGTCACCACCGCGGGGTCCAGAACAGGCCACCAGACGTCGTCGTGCGGCGCCCACTCCGAGAGCGAGTGCTCTTCCCCTCCCTGGGCGAGCGTGAGCGAGGAGGGGTCGACCGGCTTGCCATCGACGAGGAGATTGACCTCTTCGACGCAGGACATGGGCACCGAGCGCGACCAGTTCAGGCGGATATCCAGCGAGATCGATCGCGGATCGCGCGTCGCTCGCCGCAGATTCATTCTCGAGACGATGTGCTCAGCCCACACAGCGCACGCCCTTCGTTCTTGTTAAATAGGTCATTTGTACTGATTATCCCGTCCGCGCCGTTCGTAAAGCAGGACATTCTGCTTGAATAACGGGATGGCCAGCTCGAGTGGATACCGCGAGAAGAACAGCACGGCTGACCGTGCGCTCAACATCCTCCAGATGTTCGGTGACGAGCGGCCGGAAGTCAGCGCCGTGGAAGTGGCCGAGATGCTCGCCGTCGCCCGCTCGACGGCCTATCGGTACCTGCAGACCCTCGTTCAGTCGCAGTTCCTCGTCGATACCGGCCGCGGCACCTTCCGGCTCGGCCTGAAGATCCTCGAGCTCTCGCGCATTGCGCGCGGCGGGCTCAAGCTCGCCGACCTCGCCGTGCCGCGCATGAAGCAGCTCGCCGACCTGCACCAGCAGACCGTGCTGCTCACGAAGCAGATGGGTCCTGCGGTGATCTGCCTCGAACGCGAGGAGTCCCGCACCCAGTACGTGCGCCTGTCGTACGAGCGCGGCAGCGTGCTGAACCTGAACGCCGGGGCTTCGGCTCTGGTCCTGTTCGCGTGGCTGCCGGAGGAGGAGGTGCGCCGTCTCGTCGCGGGGGCCTCCCTGACCAAGTTCACCGCGAAGACCCTCACTGACCCCGACGCGATAGTGAGCCGTCTCGCCGAGATCCGGCGCGAAGGCGTGGCGGTGACCGACGGCGAGGTCGACCTGACCGCCATGGGAATCGCGGCGCCGATCTTCAACGGCGCCGGCGTCGTCGTCGCCGCCCTCAGCATCGTGCTCATCCGCTCGCTGGTCCCGGCGGAGAACATCCCCGGAATCGTGAAGTCGGTTGCGGCCGCCGCGCGCGACTTGAGCAATGAGGCGGCGCTGCTCGACCGTTGAGCTCACCCGACTGCGAGGTTCGAGATACGGCCGACCCCCTCGATCTCGACCTCGACCTGGTCCCCGTTGTGCAAGAACACCTGCGGGTCACGGCGGAACCCGACCCCGCCGGGCGTGCCGGTGAGGATGATGTCACCCGGCTCGAGCGCGGTGAATGTCGAGATCACGGCGATGAGGCGCGGGATCGAGAAGATCAGCTTCCCGAGGTCGGAGTTCTGCACCTCGATCCCGTTCAGGATGGTGCGGATGCCCGCGGAGTCGAGGTCGACCTCGTCGAGAGTGACGATCGCGGGCCCGAGCGGGGTGGACGCATCCCACGCCTTGCCCTGCACCCACTGGTGGGTCTTGTACTGGAAGTCGCGCATGGTCACGTCATTGGCGGCTGCGACACCGAGGATGTGTCCGAGCGCGCCGGCCTCGGAGATCCGTCGCCCCGCGCGGCCGATGATCACGGCGAGCTCACCCTCGTAATCGATCTGGTGCGACTCCGCCGGCAGCTCGATGACCCCGTCGGGCGGGAGGAGTGCCGAGGCGAACTTGGGGAAGAGTACCGGGTAGTCCGAGTCGCCCCGCTTCGTCTCCTCGACGTGCGAGGCGTAGTTGAGGCCGACGCAGAGAATGCGGCGCGGCGCCGGAACGAGGGGCCGGAGCCGCGCATCCTCGAGGCGAACCGCACGCTGCACGTCGCGCTGCGCCGTCGCGAGCACGTCGGTGGGCGTCTCCGGCCCGACCTCGGTGATGCCCACGAGGGGAATCACCTGGCCGTCGCGCAACTCCGCCGCGACGGGGCGACCGTCTACGACCGCGCTCACGTACCTCATTCGGCGGCCCCGACCTTTCGCCACTTCGGCGTCTGGCCGCCCCACAGGTTGACGGTCTCCGGGCGTGGCTCCCATTGGCGCGGCACGTACTCGACCCGGTCATCGTGGAACTTCTCCATCTCGGCGGAGAGTTCCACGTGGTTGCCCGCGGGGTCGTCGAAGAACACGAAGAGGTTGTTGCCCGGCCCGTGCCTGCCCGGGCCCCACTGCACGGGGACCTCGAGGTCGGTGAGGCGGTCGCACCACGACTTGAAGTCCTCCCACTCGGCGAGGTCGTACGAATAGTGGTCGATGTCACCACCCCGACCGACGTCGACGACCGCGAGGGTGTGGTGATCGCGGTCGCTGCGCATCCAGCAGAAGTGGCCGTTCTGCAACTGGTCGGAGATGCGGAATCCCACTATGCCGACGAAGAACTCGGCGAAACGCCGAACGTCGGCGGTGCCTATAGTCGTGTGCTGGAACTTGATCGGGCGGCGTCCCGTGTCGGCAGCGTGCTCTCCGGCGCGACGGACGGGCGAGTGGAACTGCACCTCGGTGCCGTCCGGGTCGATCACGCTGATGCCGTCCGCGGCGCCGACGGCGTCATCGACGAAGCCCGGGTCGAGCTTCTCGTGAGAAATGCCCGCCGCGTCGAGGCGCTCGCGGATCCCGTTCAGGCCCCCCGCGTCCCTGACCTCGAACGCGTAGTGCAGGAGCCCTTTGTCGCCGGCCGCCAGATCGAGTACGTGGTGTCCGGAGCCCCAGCCCAGCCGGATAGTACCGTCCGGGAGGGTCGTCGCGATCTGCAGGCCGAGCACGCGCTCGTAGAAATCCGCCGTCGCCGCCGGATCGGGGACACGGAAGGCGATGTGGGAGACGGAGGTCCTCCGAAGGCTCCCGGCGGCGAGCCCCTCGGGGATGACGGTGCGCGTGGGTCGGCTCATGGCACGTACCTCTCTGTTGTGGTGCGGCTGTCTGCCGATCCGGTGCGGGACGCCGGCAGCCAGGCGGCTACCGCCTTCTGGATGGACTCGCCGTCGGCAGGCAGCCAGGCTGCGGCGGCGACGCGGTCCGGGCGGATGAGCACGAAGTGGCCCCCCAAGGCGCCGAAGTCGCGCTCGGCGGAGCCGTCGTAATCGACGATCACTCGCTGGGCGTGGGTGCGCGAGGGGATCCCGCCGGAGATGGACAGGTGCAGCTCGACGGCGTCCAGGGCGGCCCTGACGCCGGAGACCGTGCCCCAATCCTCCTCCGTGACGTCGACGCCGACGATAGCCCAGCCGTTGCCGAGCACCTCGTCGAGTCCGACCATCGAGGCGCGGGTCATGTCGAAGATCCGGGGCTGGCGGATCATGACGCCCGCCCCGGTCCCGGGAACCACGAGCGCGCTCTGGAACTGGCTGAGCGGCCGGTAGCGCATGTGTTCGAAGTAGTCGCGACCCTCCGCGGAGCCCAGACGGGCTTTGATGACGCGGTCGCGGAAGTCCGCGACGCGCTCCGACGGCGTCATCACGATGCGACCGAGTCTCTCGGACAGATCGATGACGGCGGCGGCGTGCGGCCGACGCTCGGCCTGATACGTGTCGAGCACAGACTCGTCAAGGCGACCATGCATGACCTCGGCCAGCTTCCAGGCCAGGTTGGCGGCGTCCCGGATGCCTGAATTGAGGCCTTGACCCGCGAACGGCGGCATCATGTGGGCGGCATCGCCGAGGAGGAAGACGCGACCGCGCCGGTAGTCGTCGGCGTTGAGGCCGTGGAACCGGTAGTTGATCGCGCGCTCGACGTCGTCCCTGCCAACGGTGCGGTAGGGCGCGAGCAGGCGCTGGATGAGGGCGGCATCGGGGACCTCGCCGGCGTCGCCCTCACCCGGGAACAGGCGGAACTCGTACCGGCAGCGACCGTCTAGGCCGGGCACGATGACGTGCGGGCGGTCCGGTGTGCCGAAATGCATGCCGAAGCGCTCGCGGTGCGAGTCGTTGAGCGTGTCGATGACAGCCCAGACCTCGGGGTGCGAGCGACCTGTCATCCCGATGCCGGCCAGGGCCCGGGTGTCGGACCGGCCGCCGTCGGCGCCCAGCAGGTAGTCGGCGTGCATCACACTGCGGCGGCCGAAGCTCTCGACGGTGATCTCCACCCCGTCTGCATCCTGGCTCAGGTCGACCATGCGCGTGCGATAGCTCACCTGAATGGATGGTTGCATGACCATCGCGCCGTGCAGCACGTGCTCGAGATCGGGCTGGGCGAAAGGATTCTTGAACGGGTAGCCGAGCGCCCCCGGGACCGCCGCGCTCGCGGTGAACACCGGCCTGCCGTCGGCACCGTAGTACCGGGTGCCCAGCCCGGGCACGATGATCCCCAGCACCTCGGCCAGGACTCCGGCCTGTGCGTATGTGCGCAACGACTCGTCGTCGATGCTGATCGCCTTGGGCTCGTCGCTCGGACCCCAGCTCGCCTCAATGACGTGGACCCGAAGGCCGCGCACGGCGAGGAGCAGCGCAGCGGTGGCACCCACTGGCCCACCACCCACGACCGCGACCTCGCGACCTTGGTACGTCATTATTCTCCTGTCCGGTAAATCGAGACAACTATAGTGTTAAATAGGAATTCTGCAAATGGAAGGGACGCCGTCGTGAAAGACCTCGACGCACGGGCGCGCGCGATCATCGACACCCTGATACCCGCGGACGACTGGCGCGGGGGCTGGGACGGCGGCGTTTCAGCTCTGCTCGCCAGCGGCGATCTGCCGCCGAACGCCTGGCCCGCCCGGTCGTTCGACCGCCTCGGCGGTGCGCTCGATGCGATTGCGGTGCAGCGCCACGGCAAGGCTTTCGCTGAACTCCCGATGCCAGACCGCACGACCGTGTTCGGCGTCGCGGCTGACGACCCCGGCCTTCGCGCCGACCTGGAAGACGCGGTCGGTGCGGCCGACCGGGGCTTCTATGCGGGTTCGGCTTCGCCCGAGGGCTGGGCGATGGTCGGGTTCGACCCGGGTCCCACCGCTGAGGGCATCTCGGCGCCGACCGGACTCTCGCCGCGGGAGGTCGCAGACGAGTACGACGTCATCGTGATCGGCGCGGGCGCCGGCGGCGGAGTCGTCGCGTCGGAGCGGGCATCGCGGGGAGATCGCGTGCTGTTGATCGACAGGTCGCGACCCATGACGACCGCCGAGCTCCGAGGGGATCACCTACGCGGAAAGCGCATGCAGGTGCTCGACGTCACAGCCGGCGCCGGCAGGGGAAGCCCGCGGGTCTTCGAGAATGCCGACGGATCGACGCGGCTCCTACCGGGAGAGGGCGATGGGGGTGCCTACGGCCTCAATGCGATGACCCTGGGTGGCGGAACGCGGCTCTGGCAGGGGATGAGCTGGCGGTTCTACGAGGAGGACTTCCGGATGGCGAGCACCTATGGCGTGCCGAACGGCAGCACTCTCGCCGACTGGCCGTTCGGTTACGAGGAGCTCGCGCCCTACTACGACCGGGTCGAACGCGCTCTCGGCGTGTCTGGCGACGCGACGAGTCCGATGGCGCAACGGACTCCGCGGTCGCGGCCGTTCCCGATGCCGGCCATGCCGGAGGATGACGTGCGCCGCCGCTTCGGAGGCGCCGCGCGAGCGCTGGGCTGGTCGACCTCGCCTATCCCGTTCGCCATCAACTCGGTGCCGCGCAACGGTCGGGCCGCGTGCGTGCGGTGCGCGCAGTGCATCGGGCACGCGTGTCCTGTGGACGCCAAGAACGGAACGCACAACACCTACATTCCGTCCGCGCTCGCCACGGGCAACTGCGACCTCCTGCTCTCCACCCAGGCCGTCGAGATCGTTCAGGGCGCGCGCGGGGTCGCCACCGGGGTGCGCATGGTCATCGAGAGCCCCGAGGGACACCAACAGCGGCTCGTTCGCGCTCGGTCGGTGGTTGTCGCCGCGGGCGCCATAGAGACCGCTCGCCTGCTGCTCGCCTCCGGCCTCGGCAACGAGTGGGTGGGCCGCAACCACCACAACCACGGGCTCGCGGGCGCCATCGCCCTCTCGGGCCCGACCCGCGAGTCCTTCCGTGGACCCGGGCACTCCGTCGCGACAGTCGACTGGGTGCATCGCGACGGCGAGGGCTGGGGCGGGGGCGTCATCTTCGACGCGGCTCCGATGTACCCCCTGCAGCGTGCGCGGTTCGGGCGGCAGCTTCCCGGCCTCGGTTGGGGTCTTGCGCACAAGGAGTGGATGCGATCATCCGGACCGCTGCTCGGCACGCGCGCGATGGTGCAGGAGATTCCGGATGCGTCGGCCCGCGTGCGACTCGACCCGGAGGTCAGGGACCGCTGGGGCATGCCGGTCGCCCGCGTGTCCGGAACCGCCAACGCCGCGTCGCGCGAGGCGGTCGACTACCTCGCGCCCCGCTGCGTCGAGTGGCTCGAGTCAGCCGGCGGTGAAGACATCGTGCCTCAGCGGTTCGCCAACGAGCCGCAGGGCGCCGAGCACTCCGCGGGGACAGCGCGGCTGGCGGAGGATCCGGCGAACGGGGCGTGCGATCCGCGTGGCCTGCTCTTCGGCACCCGCAACGTCTACGTGGCCGATGCCTCGCTCAACCCGACCAACGGAGGGTTCAACCCGGGCCTCACGATCATGGCCAACGCCCTGCGCGTCGCCGATCTGTTGGGCTGAGAGCGTGGGCATCGAGGTCTGCGTCCTCATCGAGCCGCAGCAGGGCCAGACCTACGGCGATCAGCTCGCCCTCGCTCGGGCCGCCGAGCTGCACGGCCTCGACGGGTTCTTCCGCTCGGACCACTACATGGCGTTCGGCGGGGCGGCGGGCCTGCCGGGCCCGTCGGACGCGTGGACGGTGCTCGCCGGACTCGCCCGGGAGACGTCCCGACTGCGGCTCGGCACGCTCGTGTCGTCGGTGACGTACCGGCAGCCGGGGATCCTCGCGATCCAGGTCGCGGGAGTCGACGAGATGTCGGGCGGGCGCGTCGAACTCGGCCTTGGTGCAGGGTGGAACGAGGCGGAGCACCTCGCCTACGGCATCCCTTTCCCCGCCCGGCGCTTCGGCCTGCTCGAGGAGCAGCTCGAGATCGTGACGGGGCTCTGGTCGACTCCACCGGGTGCCGCATATTCGTTCGAGGGGCATCACTACCGCTTGTCGGAGGCGCCGGCTCTTCCCAAGCCCTTCCAAGAGCGCATCCCCGTGATCGTCGGTGGCGGTGGATCCGTGCGCACACCCCAGCTCGCGGCGCGCTTCGCCGACGAGTTCAATTCGTTCTCGGATGGGCCCACGGCACGCGAGAGGTTCGCTCGAGTGCGCGACGCGGCCGTCGCTATCGGGCGCGATCCCGGGTCGCTGAGGTACTCCGTCGCCGTGGGCGATGTGGGAGCAGACCCCTTGCCCGCGGTGCTGGACCGCCTCGCCGGCATCGTCGAGTCGGCGCATCCGGACCGCATCTACCTGCAGCTCCTCGACGTCCACGATCTCGATCTGGTGGGTCGCCTGGCCAGCGAGGTGCTCCCGGAACTGCGCGCGATCGCGGCCTAGCTCGCGTCGCGCTCGTACCGCCGGATCATCCGATGGTGCGCCGCGACGAGCTCGAAGGAGTCGCGCTGGGCCCGGGCTCCGCCGCCCTCGCCGATGCCGACGGCGCCCTCGTACTCGCTCGAGACCCACCCGGTGTAGTCCGTGCGTACGAGCGCCGCGACGAGATCACGGTAACGGATGTCGGGTTCGTCGCCGTCGACGATGTCGAAGAACTTGCCGTGCACGTGGACGACGCGGTGGATCACCGCGTCGAGCTCTGCAGGGTCGGAGCGCCCGAACGTGTCCCAGACGAGACCCGCCCACGTCGTCACCGGGGACGTGGGGCCCGGATTGCCGAGCAGCTGATGCGCCTCGTCGAGGTCGCGGTCGTCGCGCCAGGCGGCGAGGACTCGACGGATCACGTCCTCGCTGACTCCCAGCTCGCGGGCGCGCCGGACGTGTGCCACCGAGACCGAGCGGGCGAAGATGCCCGCATCAGGGATGATGCCCAGGCGCGGGGTATCGTACTTCTCCACCAGGTCGAGCAAGCGGCGCGTGCGGTCGGACGCGAGGGTCATCGGTACGTGCAGCTCCCAACCGAGAACGATGTCGAGGTCATCGGCCTCCGGCAGCAGTCTGTCGATGATCGAGGCGGTGTAGTGCTGGAGCCGCACGACGGGGAAGCCGAGTCTCGCCGCTCCGCGCAGCTGGGGGATCGTGTACTCGAGCAGCTCGTCGAGAGTGAGGTCCCGATGCGGCAACAGGAAAGGGTCCGCGTAACTGCCGTAGCTGGTAGGAGTGAGACCGTGGCGGTCCACCGCACTGCGGAACACCGCCTCGAACTCGTCGGTGACGTAGGGGAAGCCGCGCTGGTGGGAGGGTCCGACGATCTCGACGCCTCCACCGAGCTGCCCCGCCATGGCCAACAAATCCTCGAGAGACCACACGTATGAGCAGTATTCGTGGGCGAAGCTGTGCAGGCTCACGCCGAGCCGCAGCTCAGCCATGGAGCACTCCTTCCACGCGCTCGGGTGCGACGTCGAGCACTCGATCGGACGACGAGGTGAAGTGGAACCTCCCGTTCGAGATGTAGGGCTCCACGGTCTGGAGGTGCGCCTCCACGCGCACCGTCTCAGCGGTCAGCGGTCGCGCGAGCGTGACGCGGAGCCTGCCGGCGTCGAGAATGAACCACCACAGGTGCGGAGCCCGCGGCAGCTCATCGAGGCGGTGGGGAACGCCGTCGAGGACGAGTTCGATGTCGCCCGGGTCGACGTCGACGCCGTCGATCCGCACCGCGATGTTCTCGAGGCACGAGAGCGGGAGCGACCGGTAGCTCGGCAGGCGCACCGAGATGTAGCACGCGGGACGCCCGTTGCGAGTCACGGGCTCCACGGGGTGCGCGGCCACGAATTCTCGCCCGCGGTCGGCTTGGCGCGGAGGGGCTGTCAGGATCTTCATGTCGACTATCGTCCTATATTCCGATATGTTTGTCTCGTTTAACCGGACAGGATCCGTTGGCGACAGAGAACGATCACGGAACGAGCAGTGCAGATCGGTGTCGCCGACCGGGGATGGCACGACGAGCCGTGAGAGACGGGAATCCTCTCGCGGCTCTTCTGGATGATGCGCTCGACGCGTAGGCCCGCTACGGGTGGCCCGAGGTCAGCATCCAGCGCAAGGAGAGCAATGACGGAGCAGGAACCAGACAAGAGGACATTCGATGTCCTGGTGATCGGATCCGGAGCGGCGGGCAGCATCGCTGTCAAAGAGCTGACCGAGCGCGGGCTGGAGGTTCTGCTTCTGGAGGCCGGGCGCGATATCACGGAGGCGGATTTCGTCCCGCAGCCCGAAACCGCCCCGGCGGCGATGAGCATCGGACTCGGCGGTCGGCTTCGAGCGGCGCTCGCCGGGCAGCCCGTGCAGTCCCGGCGAGCCATGTTCAAGGCTGAGGGCAGCCCGTTCCTCGTCAATGACCTGCAGCAGCCCTACGCCACCGAAGGCGGCGACTTCCTCTGGATACGGGGCCGCCAGCTCGGTGGGCGACTGCACTCCTATGGCCGCATGCTGCTGCGCTCTTCGGACCACGACTTCAAGGCGGCGAGTCTCGACGGCCATGGTGACGACTGGCCGATCTCGTACGCGGATGTCGAGCCCTACTACGACCGGGTCGAGGAGTTCCTCGGAATCTATGGCACGAGCGAGCACATCGACAACCTCCCCGACGGCAAGTACCGGGGGCCGTCACTGCTCACCACGGCTGAGACGGAGTTCCGCGACACGGTCGAGGCGCGCTGGCCCGATCGCCGCGTCGTGCCGTGGCGCTATGCCGCGCCCAATCTGCACCGTGTGCCCCTCGGCATCGTCGCCGCTCGTGCCACCGGCCGCCTGACCACGCGCACCGATGCCGTCGTCACCCGGATCACGGTCGACCCCGCCACGGGCCGCGCGGACGGTGCCGTGTACGTCGACCGCCTCACGCGCGCCGAGCACCGGGTGCGGGCCGACGTCGTCATGCTCTGCGCCTCGACCATCGAGTCGGTACGGCTCCTGCTCAACTCCGGTTCATCAAGGCACCCGGACGGTCTCGCGAACTCCTCGGGACTCGTCGGGCGCTACTTCATGGACCAGACCCCGAGCCTCCTGTTCGGGGACGACCCCGCACACCCCGGCTTCGAGACCATCGATCCGGCCCCGGCCGACCCGTACTACGCGCCCACGGGCGGCGTCTACATTCCGCGCTTCTCCAACCTCGACGGGGTCATCGACCCGGGGTTCGCGCGCGGCTGGGCCGTGCAGGGCACGGTCGGGCGCCTTCCGGTTCCGGATGGGCATCCGGGCACTGTCGGTCTCATGGCCTTCGGTGAGATGCTCGCCTACCGCGACAACCGCGTGAGCCTGCACACGTGGCGCAAGGATGCGTGGGGCGTACCCATTCCGCGCATCCGCCTCGCGGTGACGGACAACGAGCGGGCCCTCATGCGCGCCCAGGTGAGCGGCCTGCGCGAGATGGCGGAGGCCAACGGCTACTCCGTCAACTTCGCCGGCTCGTCGCTGGGCCTGGACTCCAGGAAGGTGTGGCCGGACGCCGACCCGATCAGCCGTGCGATCTTCGTGCTCGCGTTCAAGAAGAGCCTCGCCATGGGCGCGGCGATCCACGAGTGCGGAGGGGCTCGCATGGGCTCAGACCCGGCAACCTCCGTCCTCAACGAGCACAACCAGGCATGGGACGTCCCGAACCTCTTCATCACGGATGCCAGCAGCTACGTGTCCAACGGTGCCGTCGGGCCGACCCTGACGATCATGGCGCTGACCGCGCGCGCGTGCGAGTTCATCGCGCGCGAGCACTCGACCGGGAGCATCTGATGTTCGACAACTTCCTCATTCGCAGCGACAGTCTTCGCAACGACGTGCGCGAGGGCGAGATCGTGGGTTTCCAGCTGGCAGTGCGCAACGCCAACTACCGGGGCGTGTTCCTCTCTCTCCACAACGGCTACTTCCTGGAGGTCGACGGGACGATCTATCCCGTGTCCTCTCAGACGTTCGAGATCAATGGTCGGGAGCCGCGCTCATTCGAGGAGATCAAGACGGCTGTGTGGGAGCACTGGAACTACGACGACGAGGGCGTGCTGCACATCGCCGCCCCCGGGGGTCTCGCAAGCGGGGCGCACACCGTGCGGCTGCAGCAGTCCGTCCTTGCGGCATACGGATACTTGCCCACGGACGAAGAGTGGGTGAAGAACCCGCCCGTCCCCGGAAGTGGCGCCGGGTCGGACAAGACGCCCCAGATCATGAGCTACCCCATGGTGCTGACGGAGATCGAGGAGGCGCGATGAGCATTCGACGTGGTGTGTCGCTCTACAGCTACCAGCAGAGCCAGTTCTTCAAGGAGCTCGACCTCGAGGCCCAGATCGCCGAGGTGGGACTCCACATCGACGGCGCCGACGGCATCGAGATCGTGGACGAGATGTCGCTGCGGTATCCGGACCCCGGACCCGAGTTCGAACGGCGCTGGTTCGGCTGGATGGAGACCTACGGAACGCGCCCGGTGGCGATGGACGTCGGCATGGACGTGCTGCAGTTCCGGGACCACGTGATGAGCATCGAGGAATGCGCGGAGCGCCTCGTCCGCGACATCCGACTGGCGCACCGACTCGGGTTCTCGATCGTGCGGACTCTCTCGGTGGCGCCGATCGAGGTGATGGCGCTCGCTCTGCCCGTCGCCGAGGAACTCGACATCCGGCTGGGCAAGGAGATCCATCAGCCCATGGTGCTCGAGGGGCAGGCAGTGAGCGAGATCCTCGACCTCGCAGAGCGCACCGGAAGCCGCCATGTCGGGATCGTCCCCGACCTCGGCATCTTCCAGTTTCGTGCGTCAGAGGTGCAGCTCGCCTGGTTCGGGCGGCGCGGTGCGCAGCAGGAGTCGCAGGACGCCTCTGTGGAGCTCGCTCTCGCTCTGCGGGATGGCACGGCGCCGTTCTCGCACGTCGACATGACCCGGCAGACCGCCGGCAACGTGCGATCGGACTTCGCCCGCTATCTCAGGACCGGTCAGTCGACCGACGAGATGACAGACGTGTTCCGTGGCGTCCGGGAGTGGACGGACGCACGGGTGGCCGATCCGCAGGAGCTCGATTACGTCATGGTGGCCGAGGCTCTCACCCTCAGCCACACCTCGGCGGCGCGGCTCCGGGAGCTCGTACCGTACGTCACGCACATCCACGGCAAGTTCAACAACATGTCGGAGGTCCCCGGTTCTCCCGGTCACTACCACGAGGCGTCCATCGACTACCCCCTGGTCATCGACGCCCTCGTCTCCGGCGGGTTCGACGGGTACATCGACTCCGAGTACGAGGGCCAGCGGTACTTCCAGGACCGAGGAGTGGCCGACCTCCAGAGCGAGGTGGAGCAGGTCCGCCGGCACCAGTCGATGCTCGCGGAGCTGATCGAGAATGCATCCGTGTCTCATTAAACAGGACACCTATCTTGACAAATGATCCACCCGCCATAACACTTACTGCAGATCACGCATCACCACAAAGGAGTCTGATGAGTTCCGACAACGCCTCTTCCTACGGAGCAGGACGCACAGCCTTGGTTACCGGCGGCGGTTCCGGCATGGGGCGAGCGACCGCTCTCGCCTTCCTCGAGGCGGGCTACGACGTGGTCGTCGCCGACGTCAACAGCGAAGCCGCTGCGGCAACGGCGGCTCTGGCCGAGTCCCGCACAGGCGCCGCGCACGTTGTCCAGGTGGACGTGCGCGACCGTCAGAGCGTCCGCGCCATGGTGGAGGGCGCCGTCGAGGCCCTCGGCTCTCTCGATGTGGCCATCAACTTCGCGGGCATCACGGGTGCCGGCACGATGATCGTCGACACGACCGAAGAGCACGTGCGCTCGATCGTCGACGTGAACCTGCTCGGGGTATGGCACAGCATGTCGGAGGAGATCGGCGCGATGCTCACCGCGGGCGCCCCGGGTCTGGTCATCAACGCCGCCTCGGCGATGGCGCTGCGCGCCGCCCCTCGCTCCGCGGCCTACGCGATGGCAAAGGCCGCTGTCGTCCACATGTCGCGGTCTGCCGCTCTCGAATACGCGCCGCAGGGCATCCGGGTTGTCGCACTGTGCCCCGGCCCGGTCAACACGCCCATGTACCAGTCGAACAGCGAGGCGGTGCGCCAGAAGATCGCGGCAGGCGTGCCGCTCGGCCGCCCGGCCGAGTCCGACGAGATCGCGCGCGCCGTCCTGTGGCTGGCTTCCCCGGACGCCTCCTACATGACGGGAAACACGTTCTCCCTCGACGGTGGCGACGCCGCCTGACCGTCACCTCGACCGACGTCCTCCGATCAGGACGGACGGTTAGGACACCGTCAGTCACACCCGACCGCCAGCGGTCTTGCCATCACACACAATCACAACAGGAAGTAGGAGAGTCATGAAGCGGACGATGTTGTCCATCGGCAGTGCCCTCGCCGCCGTTGCCCTGCTCGCCGGATGCGCAAGCGGCGCCGCCGACGACGGTGAGGTCGAGCTCCAGATGACCTGGCAGGCCGGACAGGAAGCGGCGGTCGACCCGGTCATCGAGGCCTTCGAGAAGGCCAACCCCGGCATCACCATCAAGGTGCAGTACCTCCCCGTCGACACCTACGGTCAGGTCGTGCAGACGCGGTTCCAGAGCGGGAACGGTCCCGACGTGGTGTGGGGCTCGCCGGGCACGGGGAACCCCAACGCCCTCGGCCTCCTCGAGGCGCAGGACAACCTCGTGGACCTCTCCGACCAGGAGTTCGCCGGCGACGTGCCCGACATCGCGGGCCTCCGCAACGGCGACGTGCTGTACGGCGTGCCCGTCGGCGTGTTCCCCATCGGCATGGCTGTCAACACCGCAGCCCTCGAGGCCTCCGGCACGACCGTGCCGAAGACCTTCGACGAGCTCCTCGAGCAGTGCCGTATCGCTGCGAGCAACGGCTACTCGTTCGTCTCGATCGCCGGTCAGGGCAGCGGCCTCGGCTCGCTCTTCCTCGCCACGCTCGCCTCGCAGTGGGTTCTCGAGAAGAACCCCGACTGGATCGACCAGAGGCTGGCGGGCGAGACCACGATCGTCGGCACCCCCGAGTGGGAGACCACGATGGACCGTTACGTGGAGATGAAGGATGCCGGCTGCTACCCCGAAGGCGCGGCCTCGATCGACACGGGTCAGCAGATCGCCGATCTCTCGTCGGGCAAGTCGGTGACGGGAGTCGTGCCCGCGGACGCGATCGTGCAGATCGCCTCTTCCGCACCGGATGCGAAGTTCGAGATGTACCCGTTCCCCGGTGACACCGAGGACTCCACCCGCCTCCCGATCTCGTTCGGCCAGGGCATCGGCGTGAACAAGGCGAGCAAGCACGTCGACGAGGCAGAGAAGTTCCTGGCCTTCCTGCAAGAGCCGGAGAACAGCAAGCTCCTCGCCGACGGCCTCGGCGCCGCCTCGCTGAACGACTTCAACGACGGGAAGCTGTCGGGCATCATCGCCTCACTGTCCGACGTCATCTCCTCGGGCCAGACGGTGGCGTACATGCCACTCCAGTTCCCGAACCCCGAAGTGCTGACGGTCCTCGGCAATGACGTCACCGGCCTGCTGACGGGGCAGACGTCGAAGGACGATGCGCTGATCAACCTCGACAAGGCGTGGGACAAGACCGAATAGTGGTCGAACTCCGCAGCACACCAACAGGTTTCGCGGGGGCCGCCCAGGCTCCCGCGAAACCGCTCCCCGAGAGTCGGAAGATGGACGTGAAGAACCCGCCGGTCAAGCCTCGGCGAGAGCGCAGTGCGCAGAAACTGCGACGGTCTGCGCGCGTCCCGTGGGGGTGGGCGTTTCCCGCTCTCCTCCTCGTGGTGGCGATCGTGTACGCCGCCGACCTTGCGGGCGCCTGGTATTCCCTCACCGACTGGACCGGTTCCACCTCGGGGGCCAACTGGGTCGGGATCGCGAATTTCAGCTCCATCATCCAGGACGAGATGGCCCGCACTGCGCTCCTGCACACCCTGCTCATCGCCGCCGTCTTCGTCGTGCTCTCCAACGCCATCGGCATGGCGTTGGCCGTGGGGCTCGCCCGAACGCTGAAGACTCGAAATCTGCTTCGCTCGATGTTCTTCCTCCCCGTCGCGATGAGTCCGCTCGCGGTGTCGTACATCTGGAAGTACATCCTTCAATACAACGGCCCGTTGAACGGGGTGCTGGGATGGCTCGGGCTCACCCCGGCCCAGCAGGACTGGCTCGGCTCCCCGACGTTCGCGATCTGGGCCATCATCGTCGTGCTGATCTGGCAGTTCTCCGGCCTGACCATGGTGTTCTACCTCGCCGGCCTCCAGACGATCCCCGTCGAGATCGACGAGGCATCGGCACTGGACGGGGCGTCGGCGTGGTACCGATTCTGGAAGGTGACCCTGCCGCTTCTCGCGCCGTCGGTCACCGTCTCGCTCACCTTCACCCTCGTGCTCGGGCTGCGGGTGTTCGACCAGGTCATGGCGCTCACGGCCGGCGGCCCGGTCGGCGCCACCGAGACACTGGCCACCCAGGTGTACAAGCAGACGTTCGTCAACGGCCAGTTCGGCTACGGCGCCGCACTCTCCGTCGTGCTCACGATCCTCGTCGCCCTGATCGGCTTCGCGCAGCTCGTCGTTCTGCGCCGTCGGGAAAGGAGCGTGTAATGTTCCAGTACAACGGCCGGAGCCTCATCCGCGAGATCGTCTTCATCCTGATCGCCCTGCTGTGGTGGCTCCCCTTCTATATCCTCGGCGTCAACTCGCTGGCCCCCGCGACCTCGGTCGGCGGCACGGGCCTCGCGGTGCCGGACGACCCCGGCTTCGAGTCTTACGCCCAGGCCTGGGAGGGCAACGGGAACGGAACCCTCGGGGCAGCGCTGCTCAACAGCATCGTGATCGCGGGCGGAAGTGTCATCTGCTTGCTCGTCATCGGCTCGCTCGCCGCCTACGTGCTCTCGCGTCGGCCGGGCAAGCTGAGCGGTGCTCTGTACGCGCTCTTCGTGCTGGGCATCATCCTCCCGTACCAGTTGGGCGTCGTGCCGCTCTACGCGGCGTTCCGCGGGCTCGGCCTGGTGGGCAACTACGCGGGGATGATCCTGCTCTACACCGGGCTCCTCATGCCGTTCTCCGTGTTCCTCTACACCGGGTTCATCCGGGCGCTGCCGCGTGACTACGAGGAGGCTGCCTCGGTGGACGGAGCGGGGCACCTGCGGACCTTCGTGCAGGTCGTCTTCCCGCTCCTGAGGCCCATCACGGCGACGGTCGCCATCCTCACGGGGCTCATCGTGTGGAACGACTTCTTCACGCAGCTCGTCTTCGTCGGAGGCTCGGCGAACGAGACGCTCCCCGTCGCCGTCTACTCGGCGGTGGGTGCATACGCCACGCAGTGGAGCGTGGTGTTCGCGGCCGTGGTGATCGCCGTCATCCCCGTGCTCTTCGCGTACTTCTTCTCGCAGCGACACCTCATCCGCGGCTTCACCGGCGGGACGAAGGGGTAGTTGTCGTGTTCTCTCCAACGAAAGGTCTCATTCCATGACGAACGTCATCGGCCGCGTCTTCGTGGGTGGCTATCCCTCCGGCCCGACGCGCACGGAGGTGCCTGGCGCCATCCACACGCTCGATCTGCGCGACGACGGTACCCTCGCGATCACCGGCGTCGCGGGGGAGGGCATGGAGGCGACTGCCGTCGCGCTCTCCGCGGATGGCACGCGACTGTACTCGGTCGACGAGCGGCGCAATGACGGTCGAGGGCCGGTGGGACGCCCCGCGAAGCTGTTCGCCTTCGCGGTCGACGCCGCCGACGGCTCGCTGAGCGAGCTTTCGCAGCAGCGCACGTTCGCGGCCTTTCCGACCTACGTCTCGGTGGACCCGCTCGGGGAGTTCGTGGTCACGGCGAGCCACGGCAGCTTCGAACACGTCGAGCATGTCGTCGAGGTCGACGGCGGCTGGGTCGTGGAGAACCTGTACGACGACTCGGCGATCTGCCTCTTCCCGATCACTGCTGACGGTGGCACCGAGGCGCCCTGCGACGTCTATGTCATGCGTAACCACAGCGTCGACCCCGGCCCCTCGCCCCAGGCGAAGGGTCACGCGCAGGCGAGTTCGCACGCGCACTCCGCCCTGTTCGACCCCTCCGGCCAGTACGTTCTCGTCGGCGACAAGGGTGCGGACGAGATCCATGTCCTCCGCCTCGACCGCGAGGCGCGTCGCCTGCGCCCGACGCAGGTGCTGCACACCCCTCCCGTCACGGCACCGCGGCACCCCGCGTTCCACCCCGACGGCCGGTTCGTCTTCATGACGGACGAGCTCGCCTCCGGCGTCTCCACCTACGAGTTCGACCCTGCGGCCGGGATGCTGCGCCACCTCTCGTCGACGAAGTCGACATCGCCGGACTTCGCCGGTCGCAACGAGCCTGCAGACATCGCCGTGCATCCGAATGGCGGTTTCGTCTTCGTGAACAACCGCGGCGAGGACTCCGTCGTGTCTTTCTCGGTGGACGCCTCCTCCGGCGAGCTCACCTTCGTCGACGCGGTCCCCGTCTCCCCGACCAAAGACCCCGGTTTCGCCGCGCGCACCGTGCATTTCGCGGCGTCGGGACGCTACCTGCTCGTGGGTGACCGGCCCGCCGACCGCGTGCTCATTATCGACGTCGACCCCGAGACGGGGCGGCTGTCGATAGTCGGAGAGGCGACGGTTCCCGGCGCCGCCGCGATCGCCAGCGTCGTCGTGGGTGCCTGAGTGTTCGAGGACAAGCTCGTCACCGGCCTTCGTCTCGCCCCGGGCGGCGCGGCCGACCCCGCGCTGAGGATACAACTGCGCTTGCCGTGGTACCGCGCCCTCCCACTCGCGTGCGTGGAGAAGCTCGAGGTGTCGCTCGACGGCGAACCTCTGGCGGAGTCGGGTCTCACGGTCGTGATGAACGGGGCGCGGTACGGCATCGACGAGTTCCCCAGCCTCCGCGAGGTCTGGTGGTTCGTGCTCGACGTGCTCGAGCTCGAATTCGCGCCCGGCAGGGTCGTCGCGCCCGGCCGACATCGCGTTGCCGCCTCTCTCGGCCTGCTCGTGCCCTACGGCGACGGAGACTGGCGGCCACAGCTCGCGATCCGTCAGCTCGCCGTGGATGAGAAGGACCTCGTGCTCACCGGGAAGGACGACTGACGATGGCCGCCATGAACCTCGGGGTCACCCTCCACAGCTTCGGCATGGAGTACTACACCTACCGGTACACGATGGAGGACTGCATCGCCGCGGTCGGCTCCCTCGCGCCCGGCGCGGGCGTCGAGCTCGTCGCACCCCAGATGATCCGCGGCTTCCCCGACCTGCCGGACGAGTTCGAGCACCGGTTCCGCCGGGCCGTCGACAGATACGGCGTCACGCCCACCGCCTACGGCGGCTACGGCGACGCGCAGCGCGGGGAGGGCGCGTGGGCGCCGCGGTCGGAGCAACTCGACTACCTTCAGCGGCAGATCCGAGCCGCTCGACGTCTCGGCTTCCCGCTCATCCGGGTTCAGCCGAGCGAGGTGGTGCTCGGCGAGCTGGTTCCGTTCGCGGAGAAGCATGATGTGCGCATGGTGATCGAGATCCACTCGCCGATGTCGATCGAGACGATCGATCCTCTGATCGAACGGGTCGAGGCGGTCGATTCCCCCTATCTCGGCTTCGCACCTGATCTGGGGATGTTCAGCCGCACCGTCGCCGACGTGGCGGTCAACGGCTACATCTCGCGCGGTGTGCCGCGCGAGCTCGCCGACCTCGTCGTGCAGCGCTGGCACGAGAGCACCCCCGAGGCCGCCGTGGTCGCCGAGGTCAGGGCCGCCGGCGGTGACGAGCTCGCCCAGCAGTTCGCGAGCGAGTCCACGCTGTTCTGGGGCCATTCCGAGCCCGCGGCTCTGCACCGGATGCTCCCGCTCATCCGTCACGTGCACGGCAAGTTCTATAACGCCGATGCCGACGGCGTGGACTCCGCCGTGCGATTCGCCGAGGTGATCGACGTGCTCGTCGGCGGCGGATACGACGGCTCCATCTCCTTCGAATACGACGGCTTCCTGTGGAATCCGGACGACTCCGCGCTCGACCAGCTCCGGCGAATCCACGCGGCGACCCTCACGCAACTGGACTCGGCGGAAGGCTAGACCATGGCGACAAACCCCTCGCGCACCGATCGCATCAAGGTCGGGGTGATCGGCTGCGGCGCCTTCGCCCAGCTCATGCACCTTCGTGTTCTCGCGGACCTCGACGAGTTCGAGCTCGTCGCGCTGAGCGACAGCTCCGCCCAGGTGGTGACCGCGCTCGGCGAGCGCTACAACGTGCCCGGGCGGTACACCACCGTCGAGGAGCTGCTCGATCATCCCGGTCTGGATGCCGTGCTCATTGCGAACCGCGACCACACCTTCGCGGTCGCCGCCGCCCTGGACAAGGGCAAGCACGTGCTCGTCGAGAAGCCCTTGTGCCTCGACCCCGCGGAGGGGCGTGACCTCGTCGAGCGCGCCGACGCCGCGGGCGTCGTCGCCATGGTCGGCTACATGAAGAGGTACGACTGGGGGTTCCACGAGCTCCTGCGGCGCCTGCCCGACATCGGGGAGCCCCGGCTGGTGCGTGTGCACGACTTCAAGAGCGAGTTCCACATCCCGTGGACGCTCTACGACCTGGTGCGCCGTGACGACGTGCCGGTCGCCGAGAAGGACGCCGAGATGGCCCGGATGCGCGCGAGCATGTCCAGCGCGGTCGGTGACGGCGGCAACGTCGATCTGTACCGCATCCTCTTGTTCTTCGCGAGCCACGACCTCAACGTCATGCGCGGCATGTTCGGCGAGCCCCACGCGATCGATGCGGTGCGCGTGACCGGCAACGACACCCTGGTCGCCATGCTCGACTACGGCCACCGCGGGCCGGCGTTGCTGGAGCTTTCGGCAGCCACCGACCTCGGTTGGTTCGAGGAGGAGATCACGGTGGCGGGCGCAACCGACATGCTGAGTCTGCGATTCCCTCATCCGTACGTGCACTACGGCCAGGCCGAGCTCGCGCTGCGCTCCCACGACGGCACCGCCACCCAGGAGCGGCGGATCCTGGGGCCCTACGACGACGGGTTCCGTCGCACGTGGCGGCACTTCGGCTCCTACATCCGCGACGGGGGCACGCCCATCACGAGCTTCCGCGACGGACTCGCCGACCTGGAGCTGGCGGTCGAGCTGACCCGGCGCGGATCGGCATGAGCGGGGACCAGATCGCGCTGGTCTCGGCGGACGGCGAGACAAGCGCGACGTTCATTCCGGAATCGAACCTGGTGTGCTCGACCCTGCGGCACGAGGGCGCGGACTGGCTCGATCCGGTGCGGGCCGCCGAAGCTCTCGTGACCGGCAAGGACTACGGCATCTCGCTCGTTCATCCATGGGCTGGCCGCCTCGCGCGGTGGGGATACACCGCCGGTCGCGAAGTGGTGCTCTCCGAGGACGATCCGCAGATCCCGCATGACAAGTGGGACAGGCCGATCCACGGCGTCTGGGACCGGCTGTTGCGCTGGACTGTCGACTCGACCTCGATCTCGCGCCTCGAGGCGAGTCTCGCGTGGGACGACGAGCACCTGCTCTCGGTCTTCCCCTATCCGCATCGGCTCTCCGTCGTCGCGGAAGTGTTCGGGGGCGGCCTCCGCATCGAGACGCGCCTGCGGCCGACCTCGGACGTCCCGGTGCCGGTGACCTTCGGTTATCACGCGTTCCTGCGCATACCGGACTCGTCGCGCGAGACGTGGACGCTCCTGCTCGACGCGAGCGAGCGACTCCTGCTCGACGACGACCTCATACCGAACGGGAGGTCCGAGCGGCTGGTGGAGTCGACGTATGCACTGGGCGAGCGCGATGTGGATGACGACATCGGAGGTTTGGCCGCACCTGCGGTCCTCGCCGTCTCGGATGGCGACCGACGTGTCTCGGTGGACCTCGAAGCGGGATTCTCCGTCGCCCACGTGTGGGCGCCGGCGGGCCGCAATCTTGTGTCCTTCGAGCCGATGACCGCCCCCGCGAACGCGCTGAACAGCGGGGAAGGTCTGCGAATGGTCGAGCCGGGCGGAACCTTCACGTCTGGCGTCGTCGTGCGGTTGTCCTGACCTCGCGCCGGAATCGTGGCTCGAGGAGCGACGGCTCAGACCGTGACGACCAGCTTGCCGAGATGCCCGCCCCGCATCGAGTCGATGAAGACCGCGTCCAGACGGTCGAACCCGGTCTCGACGGTCTCGAGCCCGATGAGGTCGCCCGTCGCCAGGAGGGGGGCGAGTTCCGTGGCGCACGCGTCGGCCTCTCCGAAGTGATCGATGGCGATGAAGCCGCGCATCGTGACCCGTTTCGTGAGGAGGTAGCCGAAGTTCCGCGGACCCGCGGGTCGCGTGTCGGCGTTATAACCGGAGTTCAGGCCGCACAGCGCGATCCGGGCATGGTTGTTGAGCCGGTCGATCACCGCCTCGAAGACAGGTCCGCCCACGTTCTCGAAGTCGACATCGATCCCGTCGGGGGTGAGCTCCGCGAGCTGCTCCTGCCAGTCGTCCGCGCGGTAGTCGACGGCGCCGTGCAGCCCGAGCTCATCGGTGATCCTGCGCGCTCGCTCTTCGCCCCCTGCCACCCCGATGACACGGGCGCCGGCGATGCGTGCGAGCTGCGCCGCGACGGATCCGACGGCGCCGGTGACCCCCGATACGACGACCGTCTCGCCAGCCCGCGGCGCAGCGATCTGCTGCATGCCCACCCATGCCGTGAGACCCGTCAGCCCCAGTACGCCCAAACGTGCTGTCGAGTCGTCGGGGACGATCTCCCACCCGGCCGCATCGTCGACGACGAATCGGTCCCTCCAGCCGACGAACCCCCGGACGATCGCGCCCTGTGCGATGCGGTCGGATCGGGACTCCACGACGCGCGCGAGACCCAGCGCTCTCACCGGTTCGCCGATGCCGACCGGGGGCAGATAGCTCGGCCGATCATCGAGCCAGCCTCGCATGGCCGGGTCGATGCTGACGTGGCGGGTCTCCAGGAGCAGGCCCCCGGGCGGCACCGCGGGGACGTGGGCATCCACCCGTTCGAAATCACCCGCGGTGGGAAACCCGTGGGGCCGCCTTGCGAGCACGATCGCCTTCGCCATGTCGGTTCCTCTCACCCCTCACTCATTCGGTCAACAGTGCGATGGCCTCGGCGACGCACACAGGTTTGGCCATACCTTCCGCTTCGAACTGCTGATCGATCGTGACCTCGGCCGTTGATCCGGTGCGCAGCGTGACCGACGCGAGTCGTGCGCGCAACCGCACCCGCCGCCCAGCAGGTAGCGCCGCGGGGAACCGGACTTTGCCGTAGCCGTAGTTGATCGCGTGGGTGAATCCCTCGGTGGAGAGCAGGTCGGTCATCAGGCCGGGGCCCAATGACAGCAGCAGCAGGCCGTGCGCTATCGTGCTGCCGAAGGGGCCGGATGAGGCGCGCGACTGATCGATGTGGATCCACTGGTGGTCACCTGTGACAGCCGCGAACGCATCGATGCGCTCCTGGGGCACCTCGGTCCACGGCGACACACCGAGCTCCTGCCCCGCTCGCGCCATCACCTCGTCCATCCGGGTGGCGCCCGGTCGTCCGGGCGCCATCACGCCGCCCCCGAGATGCCGCCGTCGACCGGTATGACGGCGCCGGTCACGTACGCGCCTGCCTGTGCCGACAGATACAGCGCGGTGCCGACGATGTCCTGCGGCACGCCGATCCGTCCGAGGGGAACGTGGGCCTTCAACTCGGCCGCCGCCCGCGGGTCGATCAGAACGTGCGCGATCATCTTGGTGTCGAACGGACCCGGCGCGATCGCGTTGACGGTGACGTGATCCTTCGCGAGTTCGGCGGCGAGCTGCCGGGTCAGGTGGTGGATGGCGGCTTTGCTCGCCGCGTAGGAGTAGTTCGCGGACGCCGAGACCGTGAGCCCGTCGACGGATCCCATATTGATGACCCGGGCGGGCGCCGCGGGTGTCGCGCCGCGCACGAGCATCGGCAGCAGGCGCTGGGTCAGCATGAAGGGGGCGGTCACGTTCGTCGCGAGAACCTTCGTGAAGCCGCCCTCGGGGAACTCTCCGAGAGCCGCGCCCCAGGTCGCGCCCGCGTTGTTGATCAGCACATCGACCCTGTCCGCGCGTGCTGCGGCAGCCGCAGCGACCGCCTCGATGCCGGTCGCCGTCGTCAGATCCGCCGCCTGCGCCCACGCGTCTCCGAGCGGTTCCAGCTCTCGAAGCGCGTCGCTACACGCTTCGACTTTGCGAGAGGTGATCAGCACGCGCGCGCCTCGCTCCACGAACCCTCGCGCGAGCATCAGCCCGATCCCGCGGGTGCCTCCCGTGACGACCACGGTCTTGCCGCGCACGTCGAAGAGCGAGGCGGGGTCGACCGTGGAAACGGTGCCGTCGGGTTCATTCATCGGTGACTCCTCGTCATCATCCGGTCGTGTCTGTCGTCTTCCCGCGGGAGCGGCGTGGCCCGGTAGGCCTCGTCGATCTGCGCGCGGTACTTCTCGGCGATGGGCCCGCGACGCATCTTCAAGGTGGCCGTCAGCTCTCCCCCGCCGACAGTCCACGGTGCCGCCAGGACGGCGTACTGACGCACGTGCTCGGCTCGGGAGAGCCGGGAGTTGGCAGCCCTTACCGCGACATCGATGCGTCGACGTGTCTCCGTGATCCCGACGGCCTCCGCGTCGAAGGCGGGGACGATCAGCGCGATGTTGTACGGTCGCGCGTCGCCGACCACCATGGTCTGCTCGACGTCCGGCGAGGAGAGCAGGGCCGCCTCGATCTGCACGGGCGACATGTTCTCGCCGCCGCTGCTGATGATCATCTCCTTCTTGCGGCCGATGATCCTGAGCCGGCCGTCGTCGGTCCAGGCTCCGGTGTCGCCGGTGTGGAACCATCCGTCCGCGTCGAAGGCCGCTGCCGTCGCGTCGGGGTCACCGCGGTACCCACGGGCGAGGTGCGGACCTCGCACGAGGATCTCGTCGTCGGAGGCGAGGCGGACGCGCGTGTTCGGCAGCGGTCGCCCGACGTCGCCTAGGGACCAGTCTCCGGGAGCCATGACCGTGGCCACCGCGACGGTCTCGCTGAGGCCCCAGAGGTCGTGCAGCGGGAGCCCCACGGCAGCGAAGAATCGGTGCACGCCCTCGTCCAGAGGCGCCGACCCGGTGATACACCAGCCCACCGCGTCGAGGCCGACGGATCGAAGGAACGGGTGGGCGACGCGGGCCAGATCCTCATCGGGCGTGAAGGGCTCGGATGCTGCGACCTGTTCCACGCGCGCCACCAGGGCGTGCCCGTTCTCGCTCGCGGCCATGTCGGAGAGCAGACGCGCGCGAAGGCCGGTCCAGATCCGGGGAACCGAGGTGAAGAACGTCGGCCGCACCCGCGCGAGCGAATCGAACACCCTCATCGGATCCCCGATGTCGGTGACCGTCGAGCCGGAGATCATCGGGATGTACAGCCCGACGACGCGGTCGACGATGTGAGCGTGCGGGAGGTAGGAGATTGTCCGGCCGCTGCTGAAGGAGAAGATCGCGTCCAGGGACGACACCACGAAGAGGATGGCCCGATGCGTCAGCTCCACGCCCTTCGGGGCGCCCGTGGTGCCGGAGGTGTAGATGATGGTGGCGACATCGTCGGGGTCGCTGGGGGCGGGTGGGAGCGGCGTCTGGCCTGCGGTCAATGTCCCGACGGTGTGCTCGTCGACGGCGATGAGGTGAACCCCTTCCGGAACAGCCTCGATGTAGTGGGAGACGAGCGTCTCGTCGATGACGAGGAGCCGAGCGCCGGAACGCTCGACGAGAGCCACGTTCTGCTCGACCGACGAGGACATGAAGAGCGAGAAGGGGATGGCTCCGCACCACAGCGCGGCAGCGTCGATGAGCTGCCACTCGGGGCGGTTGGGCAGGAGCAGCGCGATCTGGTCGCCGCGGTCGATCCCGGATGCGGACAGCCGTGCGGCGAGCCGCTGGACGATGTCCAGGAATTCGCGCCACGAGAGCTCGACGGATCCGTCGACGGTCCGCAGCGCCGGCCGGTCGGGAAACTTCGCCGCGGAGGCCGCAAGGGCCGCGGTGAGGGTTCGGGGAGATGGCGCCATCGCACTTCCTCGTGTTGGTAGGGCTACTGCGCACGACGCTACGAGCACCCGGCGGTGCCGCACAGGGCGCAACGAGCCACCTTTCGGTGGCGCCATCTCCTACCGCAGCTCGAGGTCGAGTCCTCTGGCAAGCTCCGTGGCGACGCGCAACGAGAAGTCCGACGGGTCGATCCTCCCTCCCAGCACGGCCTCCGCGCGTTCGAGTCGTTTGACGACTGTATTGACGTGGACGTGCAGCCGTCTGGCCGCACGGGTCGGGCTGCCCAGTTCGTGCAGCCAGACCGCGAGCGTCTCGAGCACGTGCGAGTGACGGTCCTCGAGGAGACTTCCGAGGCGCTCGCGCGCGAACGCGCGCGCCAGGTCGGCGTTCTGGCTCAGCAAGGACAAGGTGCCGGTCTGCGCATAGGTCATCGCCCGACCGGTCGGGCGCTCCCGGAGCAGATGGGAGACACGCCGAACCTCCTCCGCTTCGCCGTGGCTCACCCGGAAGCCGGAGGTGCCGGCGTGCGGATTGCCGACGGCAACGTTGATGTCCGCGGGCAGCGTCAGGCCCGCGAGGCGGGCTATGGCGTCGGCGTCGGTGCTGGAGAACCACCCGCGGACGACCCGCTGCTCCATGGGCGCGGCGAGGGTCTGCCACGCGCGGGCCTCGGCGCTCAACTGGGCGACGACCCGGTTGAGCTCAGGCAGCACGGCGTTGCCGCTCCACACGATGAAGCTCACGTGGTTCGCGGACAGGCGGTAGCCGGATGCCGACTCCACCTCCGCCTCCGAGATGTCGCCGCGCAGGGCGGCGCTCACGAGGTCCGAGATCTTGACGGCATCCCGGCGGTGCATAAGGTCGCGCTCCGCCGAGTACGACTCGACAGCGAGCGGCAGGGTCACACCGAGATAGCGGAAGATCCGGTCGAACGTGATCTCGAACGCGTCGGCACGTTCGCTGTCGGTGATGCGCCGCCCCACCCGCATCGAATCCGCGAAGGCCTTCCACAGGGCGCGGGCCCCCGCATCGTACGCTGCGACGAGCTGAGACAGATCGACGCCCTCCTGCGCGAGCTGCCGTGCCCACCGGGCTGCGGGCGCGGGGAGGAGGAAAGCGCTGCCCCCCGTCCCCGGCAGGCGAGCCTCGCGGATCATCGGCAGATGCGAGGCGAGAGCCTGACGCAGCGAACCTGCGTCGTTCGGCCCGTGTCCGATCACGGTCGGAGCGGAAGCGGCGACCGCCTCGAACATCGAGTCAGTGATCAGGTCTCCGTCGCGCGCGAGCCACTCCAGGAATGGGCGCAGAGCGGCCTCTTCCGCGGGCATCGCCGTCGATTCCACACGAGGGAGCATATCTCCCGCCTGGAATCGCCTTCATGTGGCCACACGCCAGCATCCGTTGGTGCATCAGCCCATTCCGCGGCGCGGTCTGTCGCCACACATTGGGTGCACATCCATTTCTCGAAGGAGCGAACATGGAAGAACGCATACGCGTCGCCGTCACGGTCGATGAACTCGTGCTGTGGGACGGATCGCCGATTCCGCCGGGCGACTCGGCCCCCGGGATCGTCTCGCGGTTGTGCCGTGCCCTGGACGAGCACGGCATCGAGGGCGTCTATGGATTCCCGCACACGTACCCGCTGACCCTGGATCCCGGTCTTGTGGACGTGCTGTCGATCTGGACGGAGGCGGGCCACCACATCGGTTCTCACACGCACTTCCACGCACCATTGCCGTGGATCTCGGGAGCCGCCTACGTCGACGACATCCGCCGGGGCGAGGACATCCTCGGTGAGCACCTGGCTCGCGCGCCCCGGTCGTACTTCCGGTACGCGATGGACATGTCCGGCGACTCGGAGGAGCAGCGCGGGGTGGTGGAGGACTACCTGCGCGCCAACTCCATCACCAACGCTCCCATCACATCGTGGTTCGGCGACTTCGCCTGGATCGCGCCCTACTTCCGTGCCCTGCACAACAACGATCGCGAATCGGTCACCATGCTGCGCGAGTCATATGTCAGCGCTGCGGTGTTCAATCTTCAGAGCCACGCCAGGGTGGCCCGCCGACTGTTCGGACGCGACGTCCCCCTCATCTGGCTCGTGCACGGCAGCCCCATCGCGGGCGACATGCTCGGCGATGTTCTCTCGGCATTCGAGCAGAACGGCGTCGAGTTCGTCTCGCTGGATGAGGCCATGAATGACCAGAGCAATCGCGCGATGCCGCCCGCCGCCGCTGGCTTCCACAACCATCTCGACCGCTACCTCATCGCCAACGGCATCGAACCGGAACGCATCCCCGCGGAGGCGGTGCAGGCCGTGATGGACGCAAGTCCCCTGGAGGGCTACGCCAGCATCCCGGACGTGTACGAGGATGCGATCCTGAAGCCGATCGCCGAGCGCGCACGAGGGAACTTCGTGTGGAGCTGGACGTGAGCTCCCTTATCAAGACGGCTGCAATCGAAGAGCTGCCAGGGGCAACCGAGGCGCCGGCATCAGCAGTAAGCCCCCGGCAAGCGAACCCTTTGATGGGCCACCCGCCGGGGGCTGGAGCGGAAGTGTCGTGCGAAGACCTACGCGAGACGTCCCCAGACACTCGGTAGAGCGTCTTCGCACGTTCGCCGGTCTCCCCAGACCAGTTCTTCCGATGTATGCAGCCTACAGCATGTTGTCCTCCATTTGGGGGACACTGGGTGGGTTCGTGTGATCGATTCACCCTCCGCCTCACCCGCTATTCCGAGTGATCGAAGGCGCGAAGACATGAAAGCCCCCGCAGCTGGACTCTCCCGAAGAGTCCGGCCGCGGGGGCTTTTTCGTCTGCCGCACGCGTTGAGCTTCTCCCGCAACCCCAGTCGGTTCGAAGCGGACACGCGTGCCATCGGGCAGTCCGTCCTTGCCGTTCGTTCCACTCCCCAGTGGCCCGAACGCAGTTGCCACGCTATCGGCCGCTGTCCCGCGATTCGGGCGCCTTCACCGTTCCTTGCGAAAGCCTCGCGGCTATCTTCAGAATCCGTTGAGCGCGGCGCACCCGGGGGAGCCGGAGGGTGAGCGGGGCACGCCCGGCGCGCCGCACCGAAGGGGCGAGCTCTTCTCCCCGTGGCGCACCGCAGTGTCGCCCAGGGTTCGCGCTAGCTTGAGCCTGGGTGTCCCCAGCACCCTAGGGGCTCGCCCCCCAAGCGGGCCCTCAACTGTCGGGTGTGGCATATACGTATCCGGATCCGGCACGCGGGCTCCGGGAGCGCTCTTCGAGCCCCCGGAGTCCGCGCTCGCGCGCAGCGCGGACGACGACCCGATCGCGGGTGAAGCGGAGGGTGAAACGACGACGCGCGGCGCGCCGTGTCCCCCAAATGGTGGACACGCCGCGATAGTCTCTTCGCATCGGGAGAACTGGTCTGGGGAGACCGGCGCACGTGCGAAGACGCTCTACCGAGTGTCTGGGGACGTCTCGCGTAGGTCTTCGCACGACGCTTCCGCTTCTTGCCCTCGGCGGGTGTGCTCGATCACGGGTCACCTGCCGGGGGCGAACTTCCTTGGGCGGTGGTCCACTACCGATCGGTCGGTGTGAACCAGCCGTCGGCTGCCAGCTGATCCCACACGTGCTGCGCCACTTCGCCGCCGCGACGGACGATCCCGTCCTCGTCATCGACGACGAGGTGGCCGTCGCTCACCTGAACGACTCCCTGCGTCAGGACATGGCGGACCATGCGGCCGTTGGCGTAGAGCAGATTGTTCAACGGCTCAGGGCCCGGCGTGCCGCCTCCGACGAGCAGCCCGGAGATGTCGATGGAGGTCAGATCGGCCAGTGCACCCGTCTCGATGCGGCCCAGATCGTCGCGACCCAATCCCTTCGCCGGATTGAGGGTGACGGACTTGATCATGTCCCACACCGTGGGACGCTTGACGGGGACGGGGCTGGAGTCGGCGATGATGTCGTGGCGCAGCCGTCCGTAGAGGACGGCCAGCTTGGCGTTCTCGAGAAGATCGTTGGAGTGCGTGTCGAGCCCCACCGCCACGTTGATGCCGGCGGCCAGGGCCTCGATGAAGGGCTGACGGCCCTCGCCTGATCCGGCTCCGGCACCCGAGGGGCAGTGCACGAAGGTGAAAGCGTCCTTGGCTGCGAGGAACGGCGCGTCCGTTTCGGGGTCCCAGCCGCCCATGTGCGCGCCGAAGAACGGCACGTCGTACCAGCCGTGATCGTCGACCCACTGCACGGGCGCCTTCCCCCACATGCGCCGCATCCGCTCTGCATCGGAGGGGAGGGTGGCGAGGTGGGTATGGATGCCGGTGCCGAGCTCCCGCGCGGCGGCGGCGATCGCGTCGAGCGTCGCCGGCGTCGCCGTCTCGGGTCCGTGGGGAGCCACCATCGGCTGGATGCGGCCGTCCTCCGACCCGCGGACCGTACGGGCCCACTCGAGGAAGGTGTCGATCTCGCCGAGAGTGGCGGATTCCGACTCGGTGACGATGCGATCTTCGGGAGCGAACCACACCGGGAGCATCTTCGAGAACGTCGGCAGCATGCCGGAGGCGTATCCGCGGACACCCCAGTTGCGCGCGACGCGCACGTACGACCGGGCATGATCGAGCGAGAGTGATTGCTCGAGCTGGGTGGTACAGCCGCCCCGGAGTATCTCGGCGAGGTTGTATGCGGTGAGAGCGTCTATCTCGTCGGGGGAGAGCTGCTCGAGCATCACCGCCGGTACGGCGTAGGACCGGCCGCCCTCGATCACACCGCGGGTGGGCGACCCGAGCGCCACGTGGGTGTGCGCGGAGATCATGCCGGGGATGAGCAGCTGACCGGTCATGTCGATGCGGACGTCGTTGCCCGCCACGCGGCCCTCGACGATCCGCGCGATGCGGCCGTCCTGGATGACGACGCTGTGATCTGCGACGAGCTCGACATCGCCGTTTCGGTGCACGAGCGTCCAGCTCGGTTCGAGGATGAGCGTCGCCGCCCCGCGTGCCCGCCGGGAGTCGGCGAGTGCGCCGCGCGTGGTGTGTCGGTCGGCAGCTGGCGCCATAGTGATCCTCCTCGATCATCCGCGGCGCGGGAGCGCCCCTCAGGCAGATGCTAGCCGTCCGAGGTCGGTTTCGTTAAGTATTTGTAAACAGTTTCGCTGCGAGTTGCTAGGCTGACCGGACGGTATCCGGGAGTGAGCATGTCCACAGCAGAGAACATCGGCGCGCGCATCCGCCACATCCGGCAGTCGCAGGGGGTCAGCCTGCGAAAGGTCGCCTCTGAGCTGGGGGTCTCCCCGAGCCTCATCTCGCAAGTGGAGACGGGCAAGAGCCGTCCTTCGGTCGCCATCCTCTACTCGCTCGCCGGGTTTCTCGGCGTGTCGGCCGACCAGCTCCTCGGGCTCGCGGATGCAGAGCGACCTCCCGCCGCGGCGGCGACGGCCCCCTTCCCCGCAGCGACGCCCGAAGTGCAGCGTGCCGCGGAGAATCCCGCGATCGAGATGGAGGACGGGGTGCGATGGGAACGCTTGGCCAGTAGTCCGGATGGGCGGGCGGACGCGCTCTTGGTGACGTACCAGCCGGGGGCTTCCAGTTCCGCGGGCGGCAAGCTGACTCGGCACTCCGGGTTCGAGCACGCGTACATCCTCGAGGGCGAGTTGACGCTTCAGCTCGACTTCGACGAGTACGTCCTCGGAGCCGGCGATTCCCTGCAGTTCGAGTCGGCACGGCCGCACGCGTACAGCAACCAGGGGTCGGTGCCCGCGCGGGGCGTCTGGTTCGTCATGGGACGCCGCAGCGCAGCGCTCGATTCCGATGCGCCGTCCGATGTGGTCCAGCGCGCGTCCCGGCCGCTTTCCGGGGCCTTCGACGTGCTTCGCCGGTTCGACCACCTCGAATGAGTCATCGCTTCTCAGACGAATTGGAAGTGTTCATTATTTATTGACATAGTGAACACCGAGTGTCACGCTTAGGTTAACACCCGGCCGACCTCTCCGGCCGACCCACCCCCGACACTGGAGTCACGCATGGCCAACGCTCCCCTTCGTCCCGAGATCGCTGCGATCGTCGACCAGCTCGATGAGCTGCGCCCCACCCTGATCACCGGTGGCCGCGACGCCGACTTGGCACGCCGTATCCCGCAGGAGAACTTCGACGCGGTGGCGGCAACGGGTGCGTTCAGCATCTCGGCGCCGCCGGCGTTCGGCGGGCTGGCGGCGAACACGGCGGAGTGCCATGCGGTGGCGCGGGCCATCGGTCGCGGGGATGGCAGCATCGCGTGGGTGCACGGCATCCTCGACTCCGGCGCCTGGGTCGTCTCCCTGATGGACGAACAAGCGCAGCGGGATGTGTGGGGCACCGACAAAGGCGTGAACTCGTTCATCTCGATCGTGCTCGCCACAACATCCGACTCCGAGCGTGTGGAGGGCGGGTACCGTGTCACGGGCAAGTGGGGATACGGGACCGGGAGCACGCACGCCGACTGGTCGCTGCTCGGCGTTCCTCTGAAGAACGACGCCGGTGAGGTCGTCGATGCGGGTCTGGCGCTCATCCCGACGTCGGAGCTGGGGGTGGAGGACAACTGGTACGTGGCCGGGATGAAGTCCACGGCCAGCGTCATGCAGATCGCCGAGGACGTCTTCGTTCCCGAGCACCGGATCTTCCCGCTGACTGCGGCGGTCGAGGGTGACTACCTCAGCGACTACGACGACCTGACGTACCAGACGGTTTTCGTGCCGTCGCTGTTCATGAAACTCATCGGCCCGCACCTGGGTATGGGGCGTGCGGCGCTGGACTACGTCATCTCCAAGGCGGACAGCAAGGCCATCGCGTATACCGGTTATGCGAAGCAATCCGACTCCGCGGTCTTCCAGAGCGCCATCGCGAAGGCGTCCGTGCAGTTGAACGCGACGGAGCTCGTTGCTCGCGACATCGCCGAGCGCATCTTCGCCGACGCGGAGCGCGGCGAGTACGCGCCCTATGCGGAGCGGATCGAGATGCGTGCGAAAGCCGGATGGGTGGTGGAGACCATCACGACGATGATTCACGATCTCATGACAGCGCATGGCTCGGCCGGGTTCGCGGAGTCGGCCTCGCTGCAGCGGGTGTGGCGCGATCAGGCCACGGCGAGCCGGCACGGTCACACCCTGTCGGCGAGCGGATTCGAGGCGTACGGCAAGGTGCTGTTCGGCCGCGAGGACGACGCGCGGTTCGTCCTGCCGATCGTGTGACCGCGTGTCGACTCGAGAAGGAGGGACCATGGTCGCGACGATCGATGAGCAGCGGATCTCCGCCGATGACTTCAGACACGCGTTCCGGCACCATCCCGCCGGCGTGGCCATCATCACGGCGGATGCGGGGGACGGGCCCGTTGCGATGACGGTCAGTTCCGTCGCCTCGGTGTCGATCGATCCGCCGACGCTCGTCTTCTCGGCATCGCCGATGTCGTCGAGCACACCGACGATCTCGCGTGCCGAAACCGTGGTGGTGCACCTGCTCGCCTCGGACCAGGTCGACCTGGCGAAGCTCGGCGCCCGCAGCGGAGCCGAGCGCTTCGGCGATGACGTGGAATGGGCGCGGCTCCCCACCGGCGAGCCGTACTACCCGAGCGCGAACTCCTGGCTTCGCGGCCGTGTTGTGCAACGCGTCGATGTGCACGGATCGACCCTCATCGTCGTCGAGGCCATCGGGGCCAAGCGTCGGGCCGACGGGGCCGAGGATGCCACCAAGCCGCTCGTCTACCATGACCGGAAATGGTTCGTCCTCGACGACAACTCCCGTCTTCCCGGTTCGGTCGTGCCCTTCTACCTCGTCTACGGGCGAGGCGAGTGAGAGCGCGCCCTTCCGCGCCCGCCGCATCCCGATCACCCGACCCGCTGAAGGAGAAACATGTCCAACGACCGCATCACCCGCACCGCCTCCCCCACCGTGCCCGGGATCTCCGACAGCACGCGCGTGAAGAGCGGTGACCTCGTCTTCATCTCTGGACAGGTCGGGTTCGAGCCCGACGGCTCGGTCCCCGCCAGCTTCGAGCGCGCCATCGAGCTCACCTATGGGGAGCTCGAACGAGCGCTCACCGCCGCGGGTGCGACGTACGAGGACCTCGTCCGCGTCAACGTCTACATCACGCACCTGGATCAGGAGAAGCTCGTGACCTGGCGCCGCACGCGTGACCGCATCGTCCACGTTCCGGAGCCTTCCGCCAGCACCGTCATCGGCGTGTTCTCGCTCTACAACGGCGCGACCATCGAGATCGACGCCATCGCCGCCGTCTGACGGCCCCTCACGAACGCACGCGACGCCGCAGGTCGACGTCACGATGTTCGGCGTGCCCGCGCGCCGCCCTATCCGACCGCTGTCGCAAGACCCGAACCGCTCACCCATCGAGGAGGACCAACATGCCCGGAACGCGCCCGCTGTACCGCGACTTCACCAGCGTCGACGAGCTGAACCGTGCGTACGACATCGAGGCGACGGTGCCGGACTTCGGCGCCTACGCGAACGACTTCGTGGCGCGCAGTGCGGCATACCGCGACGAAGCCCGCTGCGTGCTGGATGTGCGGTTCGGCCCGACCCTTGAGGAGACGTACGACATCTTCCTCCCCGAGAGCGACACCGTCGGTGAGTCTCGCCCCGCACTGTTCTTCATCCACGGGGGATACTGGAAGGCCACGACGAGCAAGGTATGGAGCTACGTCGCGCGGGGTCTCGCCGCGCGGGGTTTCGTGGTTGCGGTGGAGAACTACGCGCTGTGCCCGAACGTCACCGTAGCTGAAATCGCCCGCCAGCACCGCGCCGCCTACGCGCACTTCTTCGCGCACGCGACCGACTACGGGGTCGACCGCGACCGCATCGTGGTGGCTGGGCATTCCGCCGGCGGACACGCGGTCACAACCCTGCTGGAAACGGACTGGTCCAACGATTACGGATTGCCGCCCATGCCCTACGCGGGCGCGGTGCCGGTGAGCGGCGTCTTCGATCTGAGGCCGCTCGTTCACACCTTCCTCAACGCCGACCTTCGACTGGACGAGGCTTCGGCGGAAGGTCTGAGCATCCTGACCGTGCCTCCCGCACTTCCTCCGATCGTGGTGGCCTACGGAACGAACGAGACGGCGGAGTTCGAACGACAGTCGGTCGACTTCGCCGCGATGGTCTCTGCCGCGGGACATGCGGTCGATGTCGTCGCCATGGACAACAATCACTTCGACATCCTGGAGAGCTTGGCCGACGGTGCCGGCACACTCGCGCGCGCTGTCGAGCGTCTGGCTCGAACCTGAAGCGTCTCTGTCGTGGCCGGCGCAGCGGCTACGCGCGCCGAACGCACGCGTTCGGCCTCCGACTCGTCAGCACCCTGAGTGCGACCATGCGAAAGCAGCTCGCGGACGGATCGCGTTCAGTGGGAGGGTAGGGCTGTGGATCCGCGCTGGACCAGGTGCGGGGTCAGCCGCACCGGGCTCCCGGTGTCACCGCCGGTCCGCGCGAGCAGCAGATCGGCGGCGCGGCTACGTCGCCTTCACCGCCCGTGACGCGGACGAGGTCGCGCGTCGGTTCGATTCGGTCCTGCAGTCCGTCCTCTCTCCTGAAGGAGCGCTCAAATGAGCATCGTCACCATCACCATCACCAACCCCTCCGGCGACGGAAACCTCCTCAACCCCCAAGTCATCTCCGGTCTGTCGGAGGAGCTGCGGGCGGCGGATGCCGATGCCGACGTCAGCGGGATCATCCTCACCGGCGCGGGCGAGGTGTTCTGCAGCGGCTTGGACATCCCAGCGATTCAGGCCGGAGGCGATCCGGTCGAGTTCGCCACCGCGCTGGCGGGGCTGCTGAAGTACCTGCCCACCCTGGGCACCCCCGTCGTCGCCGCGGTCAACGGCAACGCCGTAGCATCCGGAGCTTCCATCGTGGCTGTGGCGGACTACGCGGTGGCCACCCCCGAGGCCGTGATCGGAACCCGCGAGGTGTCGCTCGGCATCTGGCCGATGGTCGCGCAGGTGCCCCTCATCCAGCGGCTCGGCGCGCGGTGGGCTATGGAGAACGTGGGCTCGGGCGAGCCCTTTTCCGCGGAGCGCGCGCGCGAAGTCGGCCTCATCAACGCGATCGCCCCTGCAGATCATCTGATCGCGACCGCCGAAGAGTGGCTGGAGAAAGCTGCGCGAGCGGGCGCGATCGCGGCGGTGGGGCGTCCGGCGTTCTACCGTTTCGCGGAGATGGGTTACGACGAAGCGCTGGATGCGTCCGTGGCGCTGTTCGCCGACATGAACCGCTGACACCGCAGCAATCGCAGAACCACAGGGATCCGACGCGCCTTCGCGCGTCGACTCCTCCTCCCGCAACATGGTGGCCCGCCCTTGGTCGCTGCCTCCCTCATCGAACGAACGCAGGGTCGTCGAGGTCGTCGATGCCGTCCGTCGCCCACATGGACGAGTCCGCCCCGACGCCGGGTTCGCGGTACCAGCGCTTTACAGAGGGGTTGCTCCATCCCGTGGACGCGGCTTCATATCCCTTACACGGAAGATGGCGACTGTGGCACATGTCGGGAGCGACTTCGCCACGTTTGTGCGGGAGAATCGCTAACTTCGCGCACGTTCGCTTCTTGGAATTTCGTAAACGTGAACCATTTAGTTGACATACGGAGTAAATCTGGTGTGTAGTGGTGCTTGACGGAGCCACGGAGCAGTGACTTAGGCCGTTGAGGAGGACGACATGCAGGGTCAGGCCTGGCCAGGGGACGTTCCCACGTACTCGATGGCCGAACGCGATCGACGATGGGAACTTGCTCGGACCTTCATGGAGCGGGAGGGGCTCGACGGACTTCTCGTGTTCGGCGAGCACGAGGACGCCGGCGCGGCGGCGTTCGATTTCGACACCTGGTTCACCAACGGTCGGGCCGGGACGGTGGTGATCTACCCGCGTTCCGGTGCACCGATCGCGTTGGCGCCCATGTCGATGTTCATCACCGACCACATGGAGGGCATCCGGCGAGGGGACATCACCTGGGTTCCCGCAGCCAACATGCGAGTGGGACGGGGTTCGCAGGGCATCGCCGACGTGCTGAACGAGACGGGGTTGGCGACGGGCACCGTGGGCGTGGTCGGTCTCGACCCCTATCCGCCCTTCCACGGTGAAGGAATCATCCCCTTCACGCTATGGAATCGCGTCCTCGAGCTCGTTCCCGCCGCCCGCTTCGTGCCCGTCGGTCAGGCGTTCGGCACGCTGACCATGGTGATGAGCGCGGAAGAGATCGACGTGATGCGCTACTCCGCCTGGGTGGGCGACGCGATGGCGCGAGCGATGGCGACGACCGCCGCCCCCGGCGTCCCCGAGAGCGAGGTCTATGCGGCGGGCATGGCCGCTGCCTACTCGCGGGGCGCGGTCATTCCCGCCATGCATCTGTGGACGGGCAAGAGCCCGGTGGCCTGGGGGCCGCCGCAATGGGCCTATCGGCCTCAGCCGGCTCGGATCATCGAGGAGGGGGACATCATCGCCGGGGAGGTGTTCTCGCGCTTCGGGATGCGTGACACCCAGCACCAGGTCATCATCGCCGTCGGCGCCGTGAACCCCGACTTCGAACGCGCGGCAGCCGTCGCCCGCGCATCGTACGAAGCCGGCCTGCAAGCGCTTCGCCCCGGTCGCACGTTCGGTGATGTCGCCGATGCGATGCTCGGTGCCACCGAGGGCGGTGGCGGCTGGGTCATGGGGCCGCAGGCCCACGGCATCAATCCGTTCGGGCCGCTGTGCGGCTTCCCCGGGACGATCGGCAAGCTCGACGGCGCCGAAGAGTACCCGCCCATGGACGACTACCCGACGCTCCAGCGGGACCTGGTCCTGGAACCGGGGATGGGGTTCGCGTTCGAGCCCAACTACGCCTTCGGACGCGTCAAGGCGACCATCGGCGGAACCGTGATCGTCGGCGAGAACGAGCCGATCGACCTCAATCCGTACACGGCGCAGATCCTTCGTGCGGGCGCTTGAGCCTGAGCACGATGCACAACTGAACACCCCCATGGGGAGTACGAGAGGCGTACTCCCGAAATCACACAAAGGAGTCAATGATGACGCAGGAACTCGACGCCATCGCCCGACGGCTACAGGCCCTGGAAGACCAGGCGGAGATCCGCAAGGTTCTGTACACCTACTTCCGCGCGGTCGACGCAGCGGACTGGGATCTGATGGCGAGCTGCTACCACCCCGACGCGATCGACGAGCACTCGGACATCTACACCGGGCCGATCGACGGGCTCGTTCAGTGGTGCATCGACAACGTCGCCACAGCGTTCTCCAGCTGGATGCACTTCGGTGGCCAGTCGGTCATCGACGTCGATGGTGACACCGCGCAGAGCGAGACGTACGCCGTGGCCATCCACAAGACCCACGCCGACGAGAAGGGCTTCGAGGCGGATGTCATCGCGGGCGGTCGATTCTTCGACCGGTTCGAGCGACGCGACGGCGCCTGGCGCATCGCGCACCGCAAGCTCGTGATCAGCTGGATCCCGAGCGCCCCCGTCTCGGAAGACGCCAACCTCCTGTCGGTGGACGGGCGATGAAGATCCTCGTCGTCGGCGGCACCGGATATGCGGGAAAGGCGATCGTCGCCGAGGCGGCATCGCGCGGTCACAAGGTGACTGCGCTGAGCCGGACCCTGCCGAGCGATCGTGTTCCCTCCGTGCACTACGAGGCGGGGCTCGCCGCCGAGCGGGCAGTGCCCCTCGTGGCGGGGATCGACGTCGTGGTGGGGGCGCTGTCCGCCAAGGGCACGACCCTCGGCACCCTGGTCCAGACCTACGCAGACCTCGGCGACGCGGCCGCTCGTGCCGGAGCCCGCCTGGTGGTGATCGGGGGGTTCGGCTCGATGCTGCTGGCCGAAGGCGGCCCCCGGGCGATCGACACCCTCGCCGATCTCGACATCCCCGAGCCGCGCAAAGCGGAGGGTTACGAGATGGAGGAGGTCCGCAGCCAGCTCGAATCCTCGTCTCCTCCCGGACTGGACTGGCTGTTCGTCTGCCCCGCCGCCGAGTTCGGGCCGTACGCGCCGCAGGGGCCCGCCCGAGGCGTCTACCGCACGAGCGGACAGGTCGCGCTCTTCGACGAAGAGGGCCGATCGGTGATCGAGACCGCGGATCTCGCCCGCGCGGTTCTCGATCAGATCGAGTTCCCGTCCCATCAGCGCGCACAGATCCACTTCGCCTACTAGGCCGGGCACCCGACCGGCACCCCGCCCGAACAAAGGAAGACATCGTGACGATCACCTCCATCCTCGAACTGCAGTTCAAGCCCGGATACATCGACGAAGCCCTTGCGCTCTTCGAGACCGTGATGCCGCAGGTGCGCGGATTCGACGGATGCTCAGCGGCCGTCGTCGCACAGGACCGCGAGGATCGCGACCGTCTCTTCATCATCGCGACGTGGGACTCCTTCGAGCGTCACGAGGCGTACCAGGAGTGGCGCCTCGGGGACGGAATCCTCACCGAGCTCGAGGTCCTCGTCGAGATGCTCGCCGGGCCGCCGCGCGACACCGTGTGCGACACGCGTAACGCCGGCTAGCGCGGATCACGCGCGAACACCTGTCGTCCGCGGCGGCAGGTGGTCTCGTCGCGCGATCGCTCAGAGAGTCAGCGCGACAGGACGCCCGAACAGAGAAGAAGAGGACTGAGATGAATGCCCCTGCCACGACCGGCCCCGATGTGGTCGACGCGGAGTCGCGCCGATGGAGTGGACGGATGAGCGCATGAGCGTCGGGCCGTACACGATCGGCGTGGACACCGGAGGCACCTTCACCGACACGGTCGTGGTGGACGCCGAAGGCAGCCTGACCATCGGCAAGCAGCTCTCGACACCGCCGGAGTTCGTCGGCGGCGTGGAGTCGAGCGTGGTCGCCGCCGCCGGCGCGCTCGGGATACCGGTCGAGTCGCTGCTGACCGACACGCAGAACTTCATGCACGGGACGACGATCGTCGTCAACGCACTCGTCACGGGGCGGGGTGCGCGCATCGGACTGATCACGACCCGGGGTTTCGGCGACACGGTCTTCATCGCACGGACGGCCAGCCGCACGTCGGGCCGCGCCAACAGCGAACTGCATCGCTTCGCGCACCTCGCACGGCCGGAGCCCACGATCCCGGTGAGCAAGACGCTCGTGCGCGAAGTCGTGGAGCGCGTGGACCGGCACGGGAAGGTGCTCGTGCCGCTGGATGACACGAGCGTGCGCGCCGCCGTGGCGCAATTACGGGACCAGGGCGCGGAAGCGATCGCCGTGTGCCTGCTGTGGTCGTGCCTGCTCCCGGATCACGAGCGGCGGGTCGCAGAGATCTGCGCAGAGGTGGCACCCGACCTGCCCGTCACGATCTCCGTCGATGTCGCGCGGCAGATGGGGGAGTACGAGCGGACGACGACCGCGGGCTTCAACGCGGCCATGTCGAGCATCGCGGCTGACTACGTCGACCGCCTGTCCGCGCGACTGGCGGCGCGCGGTCTGGCTCGGCCGCCCTGGATCATGCAGGGCAACGGCGGGGTCGCCTCGGTCGAGAAGATCCGCAAGACCCCCGTGGGACTCGTCGGCTCCGGGCCCGCCGGCGGCGTGCTCGGCGCCCGCGCGCTCGCGGCGAGGCTGGGCATCGACAACGTCATCTGCACCGACGTCGGCGGCACGACCTTCGACGTGGGACTGGTCGTGCGCGGAGAGCTCGAGCTCACGCCCACGACCATCCTCAATCAGCATCGGCTGCACCTCCCCCTCGTCGACACGGTCTCGATCGGAGCGGGCGGGGGGAGTCTCGCCCGGGCGGAGCGGGTCGGCGACTCGGTCCGGCTTCGAGTGGGGCCGGACAGCGCGGGTGCGATGCCGGGGCCGGCGTGCTACGGGCGCGGCGGAACACTCCCGACCGTGACCGACGCCGATCTCATCCTCGGGATGATCGATCCCGAGTTCTTCCTGGGCGGCCAGATCCGGCTGGATGTGGATGCCGCGCGCGAGGCGGTGAGAATCCATGTCGCCGAACCGCTGGGGATGACGGTCGACGAGGCGGCCGCGGGCATCGTTCAGATCGCCGACAGTCACATGTCGGATCTGATGCGGCAGGTGACGGTGCAGCGCGGCCACGACCCCCGCGAGTTCACCGCGTTCCTCTACGGTGGCGGCGGCCCGCTGCACGGCACCGCCTACGCGGCCAACCTCGGCGTGAAGAGCATGGTGGTCCCGGGCGGGCCGCTCGCGTCCGTCTTCTCGGCGTGGGGAATCGCCTCGGCGGACATCCACCACACCTTCCAGCGCTCGGCGAGTCTGTCGCTGCCCGGGGAGCCGGCCGTCATCAACGCGTCGTTCCTCGCGCTGGAGGCCGAAGGTCGGGCACAGCTCGTCTCCGACGGCGTGGACGCGCGGGACCAGATCCTCCAGCGGTTCGTCGCGATGCGCTACCGGCTGCAGACGAACGAGGTGACGATCCCCGTCCCCGCCGGCGAACTCAGCGCTGCGGACGTGGTGCGGCTCATGGACACCTTCGACACGGAGTACCGACGGCTCTACGGGGCCGAAGCAGGTTTCCGGGATGCGGGCATCGAGCTCACGACGTGCCGTGTCAATGCCTACGGCGTGGTATCGCGCCTGGACCTCCGTTTTCCCGACGTCCCGGTGCAGCCCTGGGACCCGTCCTCCCACCGGTCCGTCCACTGGCCGGAGCTGGGGCGTCGGGAGGAGACCCCCGTTCATCGCCAGGAGAACCTCGGTGTCGGATCGGTGCTCACCGGTCCGGCGATCGTGGAGCTGCCCACGACGACCGTGGCCGTGCGTCCGGGCCAGCGTCTGGAGGTGGACGCGATGCGCAACTACGTGATCACCATCACCGACCCGAAGGAAAGCGATCTTGAGCGCTGATGTCGACCCGATCACCTTCGAGGTGATCGCGCATAAATTCACGCAGCTGACGGAGGAGATCGCGACCACTCTCCAACGCACGTCCGGCTCGGTCGTGGTCACCGAGGGCATGGACTTCGGAGTCGTTCTGGCCGACGCGAGCGGCGCGATCTTCAGTGTGGGCGACTTCGCGACGGTGCACAGCACGGGGCTTCAGGCCGCGATCGAGTGGACCCTCGAGCACCGCTCCGAGAACCCCGGCATCGACGACGGCGACATGTTCTTCCTCTCCGATCCGTGGGTCGGCGTCGTCCATCAGCCGGACGTGGCGGTGCTCGCGCCGATCTTCATCGACGGCCGGTTGTACGCCTGGGCTGCCAACACCATGCACATGCTGGACACCGGCGGATCCCTGCCGGGCGGGCTCAACAGCGCCGCTCCCGACGTCTTCAGCGAGCCGGCGCCGATCCCGCCGATGAAGATCCTCCGCGGGTCCGTTCTCCAGCGCGATGTCGAGCAGATGCTCACCCGCAGGTCGCGCCTTCCCGAGCTCCTCGCCCTCGACCTGCGAGCGATGATCGCGGCGAACCAGGTTGCGGTGCGACGGATGAAGGAGCTCGCCGCGACCTACTCGCCCGAGGTCCTCGAGCGCGTGATCGCGCGAGTCCTCTCCAATGCCGAATCGGAGTTCCGCGGGCGTCTGCGCAGCCTCCCGGATGGCACGTGGTCGGGCACCCAGTTCGTCGACGTGTCCGGGGATGGCGACCGTCGGGTCCACGCCGTTCGCGCGACCATGCAGAAGTCCGGCGACACGCTGCATTTCGACCTGACCGGCTCCGACGACCAGGCCGGCTTCTTCAACAGCACGTGGCCCGCCACGAGGGGCGGGCTGCTGTCGGCCATCCTCCCCCTCCTGTGCCCCGACCTCACCTGGGCTCCGGGCGGCATCATGAAAGCCGTCGACTGCGCATACCGGCCCGGCAGCTTCATCGCGGCGACCTTCCCGGCAGCGGTGTCCTCCGGGCCGATCTCCGGCGGGCTGGCGACGGCCTCCCTGGCGACGGTGCTCATCTCCCGGATGCTCGCCGGCGCGTCCGAGGATCAACAGCGCAACGCGATGGCCGTGACCGCCGCGTGCATCCCGTCGAACCTCTTCCGCGGCGTGGTGGACGACGGGACGCCAGTGCTGCACCTGAACATCGAGGTCGTCCCGGGCGGAACCGGAGCCCGAAGCTGGCGCGACGGCGACGACTACTCCGGGGTCATGCTCGCCGCGGCGAGCAGGATCCCGAACATCGAGCATCAGGAGCACGACACACCGCTCCTCTGGCTCTACCGCCGCGAGCTCCCCGACAGCGCCGGCGCGGGGCGCTACCGCGGTGGCGTTGCGGGGGAGTCGGCGCTCGTCCTCTATGGCGTCTCGCAGCCCATGGAGATGATGGTCGCTGCCCACGGTGTCGCCATCCCCTCCAGCGCGGGCATCAGTGGCGGTCTTCCCGCGAAGTCCCTCGGCTTCCGCGTGTTCCGCGACGTCGATCCGCTTGGCAGATTCGCTCAGGGCGAGATGCCCGCAGCCGTCGAGGATTTCGGGGACACCGTGGACTGGTGCCATCCGAAGACCTCCGACGTCACCGTCGGGACGCGCGACGTGTTCGTCTCCTCCGGCGCCGGAGGCGGGGGCTACGGCGACCCGCTCGATCGTGATCCGTCGCGGGTCCATCGCGACGTGGTCGAGGGGTATGTGAGTCCCGAAGCGGCCGAGCGCGTGTACGGCGTCGTTCTCGACGGCTCCTCCGTCGACCAGGCGGCGACGGCACAGCGGCGGGCGGTGATCCGCAGTCGCCGGCTCGGCGGCGTCCCGGTCGCGGTCCTCAATTCGCCCGGGCTCACCGAAACGGAGGCGACGCTGCCGGGCGGTGTCGCGATCACCGCGACCGGTGCCGCCGCGTGCGCGAGATGCGGGGCCGATGTCGGCGACGACGCACAGAACCCCCTGTCCCTCGCGCACGTCGCCGCCGGCGACATGGTCGAGCTGGGCGTGGTGTGGCTGCCGCCCGATCGATTCCTGGACTCCGAGGTGGAACTGCTCCAGGCGTTCTGCCCCGGATGCGCGGCGCTGCTCGACACGGAGGTCGTGAGCGGCCGCTAGGCGGGTGCATGCCCGCGCCACCGCGGCCGGAACCGCCGGCCGCTGACCGGAAGGGAAGTGCGATGAAGCAGTTCGATGCCTTAGGCGAAGACCGATTGCAGGCCTTGGCGGACCGTGAAGAGATCCGCGACGTGCTGGCCATGTACTTCCGCGCGGACGATTCCGGGGACTGGGATCTCCTGCGCGAGTGTTATCACGAGGACGCGACCGACGAGCACGACGGAGCGTACTCCGGCTCGATCGACGGCCTCATCGAATGGTGCAAGGAGTGGGTGCCGAAGCAGTTCCGCAGTTGGCTGCACCTGGGAGCACAGTCCCTCATCGACCTCCACGGCGACACCGCCGACGTGGAGTCGTACGCGGTCGCCCTGCACAAGACCCACCCGGATGCGCGCGGCAAGGTCTTCGACGTCGTCGCGGCCGGCCGCTTCTACGACCGATTCGAGCGGCGCAACGGGGCATGGAAGATCGCCCACCGAAAGCTCGTGATCGATTTCATCCCCGACGGCATCGCCGCATCCGACTCGAACCCGCTCGACTTCGACCAGAAGTCCGCCTGAGCGCTTCCCACCACAGCGAGGAGAAGAAGCCATGCGTTCCAATTCCCTTGTGCGTCGTGTGCTCGTTGCGTTGACGGCACTGGCGGTGGTGTCGGCGCTCAGCGCCTGCAGCACCGCCGTGCCCGCCGACGCGGAGGAGAGCGGGTCGGTCAGCGTGGCGGTGCTGAGCTGCACCGCATCGCCCTACTGCGTCGCCGGTAACGAGTCGATGGAGGAGTTCGCGGCCGAATCGGGCGTCGAGGTCAAGATGTTCGATGCGGTGCTGGATCCGACAAGGACGGTGGCCTCGTGCAACGACGCCATCAGCTCCGGCCGACACGACGCCATCGTGATCAGTACCGTCATCGCCTCCGCGGCCGTCGGGTGCGCGACCGCGGCCGACCAGGCCGGCATCCCTCTCATCTCGACCGTCGGCCCGGTCGGCACGGACACGTCGACCGCGGAGCCGACGACCGCCGGCGTCGTCGCCCAGGTCTTCACTCCGCTCGATGACCAACTGCGCGCTCTCGTCGACGACATCCTCGTCCCCGCGTGCGCGGAGAAGGACCCGTGCGAGGTCGGCTGGCTGCGGACCTCGCAGAGTCTCCCGCAGGGCGACGCCATCCTCGCCGAGATGCTGCAATCTGCGCTCGAGTCCCACCCCCACATCACCGTCGTCGGGGAGACGTCGAGCGAGACCGACGTCGGGGCCGCGATCACTGCCACGAAGTCGTTCCTGCAGCGGAACCCGGAGCTCGACGTGATCCTGTCGTACTCGGCGCAGGGGACGACGGGTGCCATCAGTGCGCTGAAGGCCGAGAACCGGGTCCCCGGCGAGGACGTGCTGATCGCGACCGCCGGCGCGAGCGCGGCGATCATGACGGCCATGAGGGCGGGTGAGGTGTACGGCACGACGGTGAACCTGCCCGCGACCGAGATGAGGATCGGGCTGCAGTTGGCGGCAGATCTGGCAGCAGGCAAGACGATCCCGACGGCGATCGATCCGTTGAAGGAGGCAGGACTGCCGCTGGTGATCACGCAGGAGAACCTCGCGGACTATCCCGACTTCGTGGGCGAGTTCACGCAGTAATCCTGCGCCAGCACGGTTCGGGGAAGGAGAGGACATTGGTCGATGCGACGCGCGCGGAACGGGTGCCCCGGCGGGCGAGCGGTCTTTCGCTGACCGTCACGGACATCCACAAGCGGTACGGAGTCGTGCATGCCGTGAGGGGCGTGACGCTGAGCATCGAGAGTGGAGAGATTCGCGGGCTGGTCGGCGAGAACGGGGCGGGGAAGTCCACGCTGGGCAAGATCATTGCCGGCGTCACCGCGCCCGACGGGGGGCAGCTCTCCCTGGACGGCCGGCCCGTGCACTACCGCAGCGCAGCGGGAGCCCTGAGCCACGGTGTGGCGCTCGTGGCTCAGGAGCTCGCCGTGGTCCCCTCCCTGACGGTGGCGGAGAACGTGATGCTGGGGCAGGAGCCGAGCCGCGGGCCCGTGCTCGACGCCCGGCGGCTCCGGGTCCGCTTCGGCGAGCTGTGCGAACAGGTGGGCTTCTCGTTGCCGGCGGACGCACGCCTCGGATCCCTTCGCAAGAGCGATCAGCAGAAGGCGGAGATCCTTCGGGCGGTGGCGCGCAACGCTCGTCTGATCGTGATGGACGAGCCGACCGCCGCGCTGACCTCGGACGAGGCAAGGCAGCTGGTCGCCGTGCTCCGTCGGCTGGCGGACGAGGGCCGCACGATCGTCTTCGTCTCGCACCGGCTGAGTGAGGTGCTCCAGGCCTGCGACAACGTCAGCGTGCTTCGCGACGGACGAGTCGTGCGCACCGGCGCGTCCGCCGACGAGACGGCCGACTCATTGGTGACGTCGATGGTCGGATCACGCCTCGCCTCGGAGTTCCCTCCCACGTCCGCGCCGCCGCGTGACGGCGTACCGGTGTTGCGGGTCTCGAGCCTCACCTCCACGTCGGGGGTCCGCGGCGCCGGCTTCGAGATCTGGCCGGGGGAGGTGGTGGGGATCGCGGGCCTCGTGGGCAGCGGGCGCAGCGAGCTGGCGCGGGCCGTATTCGGTGCCGACAAGCACGCTGGCGAGATCCGGATCGACGGTCACCCCGTCCGGATCGGCTCCGTGCGCCAGGCCATCAAGGCCGGCATCGCGATGCTTCCGGAGAGTCGGAAGGAGCTCGGTCTCGTTCTCGGGCGCTCCGTCACCGAGAACGTGAGCTTGCCTCGTCTCCGGGCCTTCGCGCGCTGGTCGTACGTGCGCCGGAGGCGAGAGCGCAGCGCCGTGCGCGCCATGCTGGCCATGGTCGGTGTCCGGGATTCGGCGGCCGACGCCCCCGTCGGCTCACTCTCCGGAGGCAACCAGCAGAAGGTGATGTTCGCCAAGTGGCTGATGACGTCGCCGCGGGTGTTCATCGCCGACGAGCCGAGCCAGGGAGTCGACGTGGCGGCGAGGGCCCGGATCTACGGCCTCATCGCCGAGCTGGCCGCCCGGGGGATGGCGGTGCTCGTGATCTCCTCCGACCTCGAGGAGGTGATCGGGCTCGCCCACCGCGTGCTCGTCATGAGAGCAGGACACATCGTCAGCGAGCTGAAGGACGAGGCGGTGGAAGCCGAGACGATCCTCGGCCACGCCTTCGGCGCCGACCGGGAGTCATCATGAGAACCACGGACCATCCGCAACGCCCAGCGCGGGAGGCCACCCTCGGCACCTGGCCCGCGACGATCGGGAGGCTGGCGCGGGAGTACGCCGTGCTCGTGCTGACGGTGGCTCTTTTCCTCTACCTGGCCGTCAGCGCCGACAACTTCCTCACCGTCGCCAACCTCACGAACGTCCTCAGCCAGTCGGCCGTCCTCGGCGTGATGGCGTGCGCGGCCACGCTTCTGATCATCGCGGGGAACTTCGATCTCTCGGTCGGTGCCATCTTCGCGGCATCCGGGATCGTCGCCGTCCTCGTCGTCGATAGCGTGTCCGTGCCTGCCGGCATCGCCGCCGGTGTGGTCACCGGTGCGGTGCTGGGGTTCCTCAACGGCCTCGTGGTGACGGGTCTAGGCGTGAACTCCTTCATCGCGACGCTCGCATCCGGCCTCATGATCGGCGGGCTCGTGCTGGCCGTCACCCGCGGGCAGACGACGGATTCGACGAGCGCCGAGTTCGTCGGCCTCTCGATGAAGCGGTTCCTCGGTCTCGACCTGATGACGTGGGTGTTCGTCGTCTGGGCGCTCGTCTTGGGGTTCATCCTCGCGAGGACCACCTACGGCCGGTACATGTACGCGGTCGGGGGGAACGCCCTGGCGGCGGAGCTGTCCGGGGTGAGGGTCAGCGCGGTGCGGATCGCGACCTTCGTCCTGAGCGGCCTCGGCGCCGCGGTCGCGGGAATCCTTTCGGCTTCGCAGTCGGGGAGCGTCCCGGTGACCGCCGGGACGAGCCTTGTGCTGATCACGATCGCCGCGGTCGTAGTCGGGGGGACGAGCATCTGGGGAGGAGACGGCGCCGTATGGCGGACGGTCGTCGGCGTGGTCTTCCTCTCGCTGATCCAGAACGGGTTCAATTTGCTCGACATCGATCCCCTCTACGGGAACATCGTCTACGGCGGCATCATCCTGATAGCCGCCGCCGTCGACGCTCGGGTCCGCTCCGCGCGGTGACGTGACCCGCCAGGGCGCGCCGAGTCGCGTCGCCGGGTCAGTCCGACGTCGCCGTCGAGGCGAAAGCGACCCGGCTCAGCATCTCCACGAACGCGGCGCGGGCGGGCTCGTCCAACGGAGAGAGCAGCTGCGCCTGGACGTCTCTGACGGCGGTCGCGGTGCGCTCCACGACGGAGAGCCCCTCCGGTGTGAGGGTGAGCATCCGCCCCCGGGCGTCCTCCGGCATCCGCTCGCGCGTGAGCCAGCCCCGGCGGACGAGTCGTTGCACCAGGTCCGCGGCGGTGGACTTGTCCAGCGCCGCCCGCTCTCCGAGGCGCTTCTGACTGACACCGGGCTCCTCAGCCACTACGTACAGCACGGCGCATTGGGGGCCGGTGAGCTCACGATCGAGCAGGTCGGCCCAGATCGCCGTGTGCTGCTGCTGCGCGCGACGGATGAGATGGCCGGGAGCACTGAGCTCGAGCACCGGGCTCGTGCGCCCCGGCGGAAGGGTCGGGGCGGGGTGCGCGCGGGCGATCGTGGCCAGCCCGGCGGTGAAGGCCACCGCCTCCTGTTCGTCGAGAGGCGCGAGAAGGCGATCCTGCACGCGCTGGGCGGGTGGCGTCAGCTGGTGGAATGCAAGCTCCGCGGCAGAGGTCAGTTGCAGGACGTTCCGCCGGCCATCGTGCGAGTCACGCTCGCGGACGATCCACAGCCGGGAGGCCAGCCGTGAGACGACATCGGCGATCGACGACTTGTCGAGGGAGGCGAGCTCGCCCAGGCGCCGTTGATCGATTCCCGGCTCCGCAGCCAGCGCGGCGAGGACGGCATACTGAGGGCTCGTGAGCCTCCCGTCGAACTCCTCGGCCCACAGGACGTTGTGCACCTGTTGGGTCCGCCGGATGAGGTATCCGCACGCGGTCTCCAGCCGAAGGAAGCTCGACGCGCCTGCGCCGCTGCCCTTCGCGATGACTGTCATGTGTCCCCTCCGGTGATTCTCCGTACACACCCTACAGACGTGCGGAACGTGAGTGCGCCGATGCCGGGCCAGCGCATCGCCGACCTAAACTCGAACCATGTCCAGTGACGGAGGAGGCAGCGGTCAGCTGCTGGTGCTGGGCAAGATCCGCGGGATCCTGGACAGCTTCTCCGTCGAGGCTCCGGAGCGGACGCTTGCCGAGATCCGCCACGCGACGGGGCTGCCGTCCTCCACGGCACAACGACTCGTCGCGAACATGACGGACGCGGGATTCCTCGACCGGCGAGACGATCGGTATCGCATCGGGGCGCGGATGATGCACTGGGCCGCGCCCGCGGCTCACGGCGCCGAGGTGCACGAGGTCGTGCAACCGATCCTGCGACGGCTGAGGGACGAGACAGGGGAGACCGCGGCCTTCTACCGCGGGCAGCGCGAGTTCCGTGTCTGTGTCGCCGTCGCCGAGACCCGGCACGCGCTCCGGCGAGCGCTCCGCGTCGGCGACGTCGCCCCGATCCATGTCGGGTCTTCCGGGCGGGTGCTCCTGGCGTACGACGATGACCTCGCGGGAGACGTCCTCTCCCAGGCCCTCGAGCCGCTCACCGACCGGACGGTGACCGACCCCGAAGTCTTGAGAGGGCTCCTGGCCCAGACCCGCGCGGACGGCTATGCGATCACCGAGGGGGAGAGGGAGACAGCGGCAGCCGGGATGTCGGCACCGGTGTTCGACGGATACGGCCGAACGGCTGGGGCGATCTCGATCATGGGGCCGAACTTCCGCATGAACCCCGAGGTGATGACCGGCTGGCTCGAGACGCTGCTGCGAAGCGCCGAGGTCGCCACAGAGATGCTCGGGGGCCGGATGCCGCGGAACCGGTGACGGACCGCCGTGTCCGGGTCAGTCGCGGATCACCCAGGGGAACGCATGCGCCTCGGAACGGGCGCCCTGGACGGCCCGTGACCGGTTGACCTCGGAGAGCTCGGCGGTGACCGCCTCGCCGAGCCGCACCACCTCCGAGAAGCTCTCCGGCGTGAGCCAGTCGGGGCGCAGAGCGAACAGGAGATCCTCTGTCGCGGTGTTGCCGCTCGCGCCGGGCGCGAACGGGCATCCCCCGAGGCCGCCGAGGCATCCGTCGATCATTGTCGCCCCGGCATCCACCGCAGCCAGGGCGTTGGCCGCGCCCATGCCCCACGTGTCGTGCCCGTGGAAGGCGATTCCCCGACCGGCTGCGCGGTCGGCGACGCCGGCTACCAGCGCATCGACCTCGCGCGGGCCGGCCTGACCGAGCGTGTCGCAGACGACGACGTCACTGGCGCGAGCACCACGCTCGTCGTCGACGAGCGACCATACGCGATGCGGATCGATCGGGCCCTCGAACGGGCACGTGAAGGAGGTGGCGAGGCACAGCTGAACCGACATGCCGGCGGCCTCGGCGATGTCGAGCGCCTCCGGAAGCAGTTCCATGCTCCGTGCGGTGGTGCGGCCGATGTTCGCGAGGTTGTGCGCGTCGGAGACGCTGAGACAGTACTGCACGTTGCGCACTCCTGCCGCGGCGGCCTTCGCGACATGTCCCGGAGTGGCGACCCACAACCACGACCGCTCGAGCTCCTGCGGGGTCAGGGCGGCTACGAGATCCAGGGAGTTCGCGAGCGGGGGCACCAGATCGGCTCGGGCGAGCGAGCCGATCTCGAGCGAGGGAATCCCGGCCGCGAACAGCGCGCGGACGATCTCGACCTTCCGCTCGACCGTCAGCGACCCTCCGGTCAGCTGCAGTCCGTCGCGCAGCGTCACATCGCGCAGCATCACGGTGTTCATCGTCGATCCTCTCCTGCTCCTGCGGCCGCCACCTGATCGGCGTCCCACCCCAGCAATCCGGAGAGGACGGCCGTCGTGTCAGCGCCGAGGTCCGGGCCCAGGAACCTGACGGGCAGTGAGCGCCCGGCCAGCACCGGCACGATACCCGGGAAGGAGACGGAGTCGAACGCAGTCTCTCCGTCGTCGACCGGGAGATCCTGCACCATGTCGCGCGCGCGGTATTGGGGATCATCGACGATGTCCGATGCGCGCAGGATCGGCCCCGCAGGAACTCCAGCCTCGTCGAGGACCGCGAGCGCGGTCGCGCTCGTGAGGCTGGCCGCCCACGCGCCGATCGCCTCATCGAGCTCGTCCCGTCGCTGCCACCGGCCGTCGTTGCTGGCCAGCTCCGGGTCGTCCGCCAGATCCGGCCGGCCGATGGCCCGCATGAGCCGATCGAAGATGCGGTCTGCGTTGCCGGCGACGACGATGCTCGCGGCGTCCGCGCACACGTACGCGTTGGACGGGGCGATCCCCTCGACCCGCCCCCCGATCCGGGCGCGCACGACGCCGTAGGCCGAATAGTCGGGCAGCAGCGACTCCATCACGGAGAACATCGCCTCGTGCAAGGCCACGTCGATGTACCGCTCGGCTGCGGGCACGGCGTCGCTTCGGCGCTCCCGTTCGAACAGCTCCATGACCACCCCGAAAGCGGCGTAGAGCCCGGCGATCGTGTCGCCGATCGAGACCCCCACGCGCACCGGCGGCCGGTCGGGCTCGCCGACGAGCTCACGGAAACCCCCATACGCCTCGGCGACGGCGGCAAACCCCGGGCGCCCGGACATCGGCCCGGTTTGCCCGAACGCGGAGATCCGGGCAGTGACGAGGTGCGGGTTCAGCTCATCCAGGACCGTCGGGCCGAGGCCCCACGCCTCCAGGGTCCCCGGACGGAAGTTCTCGATCAGCACGTCCGAGACGCCGACGAGTTCACGGACGGCTCGCATGCCGACCTCGCTACGCAGGTCCAGCGCGACGGACTTCTTGTTGCGGTTGAGAGTGCGAAACAGCATCGAGGTCGTGCCGGCGTGAAGTCGCCAGCGTCGCAGTTCGTCCCCCGAACCCGGGCGCTCGACCTTGATCACCTCGGCGCCGAAGTCGGCGAGGAGTCGCCCTGCGGTGGGCGCCGCGATGTAATTCCCGAGCTCGATCACTCGAACGCCGGCCAGGGGTCGGGCATCGTTCGCGGGGGACATGGAACCTCCTGATCGGACGCGTCGAGTCGTCCTCGCTGGACTGTATCGTGAGATCCAGACCTACTATATGGGACGTTCAGGACTTCAAACCTTTCCCGATACGAAAATAGTTTGTATACTTACCAACGCATCAGGCGGCTTTCCGTGCCGCCCTGTGAAAGGTTCGCCGCATGACAACGACCGTCATCCCTCCGGCCACTCTCGCAACCAACGAGGCGCGCGTCGCCCAGCTGCTCGATCGCGAATGGCTCTCGCTGGTGGGTAATCGCCGGGTGCCCGCGGCGTCGCGCCGCACGTTCGCGGTCACGAGCCCCTATTCGCAGGAGCGCATCGCCGACGTTCCGGATGCCGACGCCGGCGACATGAACGACGCGGTCGACGCCGCTCTCGCCGCGGCCCCGGGGTGGGCGAGGACCCCCGCGGGGGAGCGCGCAGCGTTCGTGCTGCGGCTCGCGGACGCCATCGAGGAGCGCGGGCAGGACTTCGCGGCACTGGACTCCATCGACGGCGGGGCCCCGATCGGCGTCATGATGCTCGACGTCAAGATCGCGCTCGAGAGCCTGAGGTATTTCGCCGGTCTGGCGCTGGAATTGAAGGGGTACACCGTCCCGGCGAGCTCGAACCTCCACTTCACGGAACTGCAGCCGTACGGCGTCGTCGGGAAGATCGTCCCCTTCAATCATCCGTTCATGTTCGCCGCGAGCAAGATCGGGGCTCCGCTCGTCGCCGGCAACACCGTGGTCCTCAAGCCCGCGGAGGCGACACCGCTGTCCGCCTTGCTGCTCGGGGACCTGATCCAGGAGATCTTCCCGCCCGGTGTCGTGAACATCGTCGTGGGCGACGGTCCTACCGCGCCGCATGCGCTCGTGGTCCACCCCAAGGTTCGCCGGATCGGCTTCACCGGCAGCGGCGCGGTCGGCCTCGCCATCCAGAGGGCGGCCGCGGAGGTCGCCGTCAAGCACATCACTCTCGAGCTCGGTGGCAAGAACGCGCTCATCGCGTATCCCGACGCCGACCCGGCGGAAGTCGCCGCTGCGGCCATTCGCGGGATGAACTTCACGTGGTCCGGGCAGTCCTGCGGCTCGACATCGCGCCTGCTGGTGCACGACTCGATCGCCGACGACGTCCTCGCCGAGGTGCGGGCGCTGCTGGCCGACCGCGAGTATCGCTCGCCGCTGGATCCCGCCGCTGTCCAGGGCACGATGGTCAACCGCAGGCAGTTCGACCGGGCGATCGGCTACATCGACGATGCCGTGCAGCGGGGCGCCCAGGTCGTCACCGGGGGTGGACGACCGGAGTCGGTGGAGACCGGCCTGTTCGTCGCACCCACCTTCCTCGACGGCGTCGGGAGCAACTGGGCAGTCAGCCGGGAGGAGATCTTCGGGCCCGTCGTCTCGGTCTTGCGCTGGACGGACGAGGAGGAGGCGATCCGCATCGTCAACGACGTCGACTACGGTCTGACGGCCAGCATCTTCACGAACGACATCAGGCGGGCGCATCGCGTCGCGCGCTCCATCGAGGCCGGCTTCGTCTGGATCAACGGCGCAGGTCCCCACTTCCAAGGAGTGCCGTACGGCGGCTGGAAGAACTCGGGGGTCGGGCGGGAGGAAAGCATCGAGGAACTGCTGAGCTACGCGCAGTCGAAGTCCGTCAACGTGATGCTATGAACGCGCGGGACGAACGCGAGCGCGTCGCCGAGGCGCACGGAGCACTGGCCGTCACCGGGCAGTCGGATATGGTCTGGGGTCACGTGTCCGGCCGCGCTGCGCGAGACGGAGCCGTGCTCATGAAGCGAGCGGGCCTGGGATTCGAGGAGGTGACCGCCGATGACGTGCTCCTCGTGTCGGACGAGGGTCAGGTGCTCGAGGGAACCGGCGATCGCCACATCGAGTACCCGATCCACGTGGAGATCCTGCGGGCGCGCCCGGACGTGAACGCGGTGGTCCATACGCACTCCGCGGCCGCTGCCGCGTTCGCGTCCCTGGACGTGCCGCTTCGTCCTCTCACGCACGACGCGGTCCCGTTCCTCACTCCCGACATCCCGCGCTTCCTCGACACCGGCGATCTCATCTCCACCGCGGAGCTCGGCCAGGCGCTCGCCGACAGCCTGGGCGCGGCCAACGGCGTTCTGATCCCCGGCCACGGTCTGGTCGTGGTCGGCGATTCGCTGGCGTCGGCGGTGATGCACGCGGCACTCCTGGACCGCGCCTGCCGCGTGCAGCTCGACGCGATGGCTGCGGGAGGGCCCAAGCGGTGGTCGGATGAGCAGGAAGTGGCGCACAAGCGCGAGCATCTGTGGACTGCTCGGCAGCTCCAGGCCGGATACGACTACCTCGTGAGAGCCGCTCGACGCGGGTAGATGCTTGCGCGGGAGAACTCCCGCCTCTATATTTACTCCGTATACGGAATGGTAATGGAGCCACTCATGAATCTCTCTGCTTGGACCGTCGCGCGGAGAACGACCTCTACGCAGGCTCTCCGCGTCGACGTCGGATGCGCCGCCTGCTGATCACCTCACGACTCTCGCCGCGAAGCGGCAGAACAACCCGACACCGTGTCAAAGGAGGCACTCTTGTCTTTCGTCATCGGAATCGACACCGGAGGGACGTTCACGGACGCCTTCGTGGCCGACGATCGTCACCGGCTCGCGGCGGCCAAGACGCCGTCCACTCCGCCGAACTTCGCTCAGGGGTTCCTGAACGCCATCGACGAGCTCGCGAGCGAGTTGGAGCTCTCCACGGCGGAACTGCTCGCCGACACCGACTACATCGTCCACGGCACCACGTCGACGCTCAACGCGATCGTCACGGGCGACGTCGCCCGCGTCGGGTTCCTCACCACGCGGGGCCACGCGGACTCGATCCGCATCATGAACCTCGAAGGCCGCTACGCCGGACTCGGACCCGACCAGATCCAGAACATGGCGCGGACCGCGAAGCCGGCCGCGCTGGTGCCGCGCGAGCGCATCTACGAGATCGATGAGCGGACGGACTACAAGGGCGCGGAGATCGTCGCCCTCAACGAGGACCAGGTGCGCGCAGCCGTCCGCGCGCTGCTCGCGGATGGCATCGAGGCGATCGCGGTGTCCTACCTCTGGTCGTTCCGCAGCGACATGCACGAGCAGCGCACGCGCGAGATCATCGCCGAGGAGGCCCCCGGCCTGTTCGTCGCGCTCTCCAGCGAGGTGAGCCCGCGCATCCGCGAATACTCGCGCGCCGTGACCACGATCATGAACACGCAGGTCGGCCCCCGGCTGGACGGCTACCTGACGCCCCTTGAGGGCGAGCTTCGCGCCCGCGGCCTGGAGGGCAAGCTTCTCGTCATGCAGGGATCCGGCGGCTGCATCACGGCCGAGGATGCCCCGGCGTCCGCCGTCACGACGATCGGTTCCGTGCTCACCGGTGGCGTGATCGGGTGCTCCCGGCTGGCCGCCGTCCGCGGCGACCGCAACATCATCTCGACGGATATGGGAGGCACTACCTTCCTCGTCGGCCTCATCGTCGACGGCAAGGCCGTCACGGCCACCAGCACGACGCTCAATCAGTTCACGGTCAGCACCCCGATGGTCGACGTGCACACGATCGGCGCCGGCGGTGGGGCGATCGCGTGGCTGGATGCGGGCGGGAACCTCCGTGTCGGCCCGCGCAGCGCGGGCGCCCGGCCGGGACCGGCCTGCTATGACGAGGGCGGCCAGGAGCCCACGGTCACGGACGCCGATCTCATTCTCGGCATCATCAACCCGGAGAACTTCCTCGCCGGACGCAAGCGCCTGTCGGTGGAGAAGGCGGCCGAGGCCATCCGTCGCCATATCGCGGAGCCGCTCGGTCTCAGCGTCGAGGAGGCGGCCGCCGCGATCTACGAGATCCAGAACGCGCAGACGGCAGACCTCGTACGCAAGGTCGTGGTCGAATCGGGAAACGACCCGCGGGACTTCGTGTTGTACGCGTTCGGCGGAGCCGGGCCCATGCACTGCGCCAGCTACTCGGCTGAACTGGGAGTCAGCGAGGTCGTCGTTCCCATCGGCTCCACCTCGGCCGTCTTCTCGGCATACGGTCTGGCATCGAGCGACATCGTCCTCACGGCCGAGCGGTCCCAGCCCGCGTCGATGCCGGTGGAACCGGAGACCGCCTCAGAGACCTTCGCTCGGCTGGAACAGGACCTCGAGGCCCGCTTGGCCGATCAGGGGCTGGAATTCTCGTCGGTGACCTTCGAACGCGAGGCCGACCTGCGATTCACGGCCCAGATGGCCGAGGTCGCCACTCCGGTCGCCGGCGGCACCATCGATACGGCCGGTGTGACGCGCATCGGCGAAGACTTCGAACGGCTGTACGACCAGCTCTTCGGAGAAGGCGCCGGATTCCCCGATGCCGGCACACAGCTCATCACGTATCGCGTGCGCGCGATCGGCGGCCTGAAGATCCGCCCGCAGCTGCCTGAACTGGCTCGCGGGGAGGGGGATCCCTCGCCGTCGGGTCATCGCGATGTGTTCCTCGACCCGAGGCGTGGACGTGAGCCGGCAGCGATCTACGACTACGGAGTGCTCGCCGCCGGGCACCGCATCGAAGGGCCGGCGATCATCGAGGCGCCCACGACGACCGTGGCGCTCCCGGCGGGACGGGTCGCGACAGTCGACCGGCTCGGCAATCTCGCGATCCGCTTCGCGGACGCGCTGGACAAGGAGGAATTCTGATGCCGCTCATCCCCGTCGCCGGCTCCGAGCATTTCGCACAGGGAGCCGAACCGCTGCAAGGGTCGGCGTTCGGTGATCTCGTCCTGCACGACGTCACCGACGCACAGATCGACGGCGTGGACGCGCTGACGTACGAGGTGGTCCGTCATCGTCTGGTCGCGATCACCGAGGAGATGGGCGATGCGATCAAGCGCATGTCCGGATCAGTGGTCGTCACCGATTGCAACGATTTCGGCGCCGCCATCATGGACGAGCGGGGCGAGACCGTCCAGCTCGGCCTGTACAACACGCAGCTGGGGGCGTCTTTGGACATGGCGGCGAGGTGGACGCTCGCCAACCGCGCGGACAACCCTGGTATCCGTCCGGGAGATCAGTTCCTCTCCAACGATCCCTGGGTCGGCGGCGGCCTGCATCAGAACGACGTGACGGTTCTTGCGCCGGTCTTCCACGACGGCGAGCTGTTCTGCTGGACGGGCGCCGTCGCGCATCAGGTCGACCTCGGCGGCGTCTCGCCGGGCAGCTGGTCGGTCGATGGTCTCGACGTGTTCTGGGAGTCGCTTCCCACTCCGCCCGTCAAGATCGTCGAGGACGGACGAATGAGGACCGACGTCGAGGAGATGTACCTGCGTCGATCACGCGTCCCGAAGCTCGTCGGCCTCGATCTGCGCGCGAAGATCGGCGCGAACAACGTCGCACGCGACCGCATCGGTGCTCTCATCGACAAGTACGGCCCCGACACCGTCAAAGCCGTCATGAAGCGGATGATGCTCGATTCCGAGACGCGACTGCGCAACAAGCTCCGCGCTCTTCCCGACGGGGAATGGACGTCTATCGCGCATCAGGACGGCGGACGCGGCGGCGACCGGGAGATCCACAAGATCGTCCTCACGATGAAGAAGATCGACGACCACCTCGTCTTCGACTTCACCGGCACGGATTCGCAGGTCGAAGGGATCATCAACTGCACCCTGGCGGGGCTGCGCGGCGGCATCCTCCCGATCGTGCTGACGATGCTGTGTCCTGACATCCCGTGGGCGCCGGGCGGCATCTACCGTTGCCTCGAGATCGTGAGCGAGCCGGGCACGCTGAACAACTGCACGTTCCCCGCCGGGATCGGAAAGGCCTCGGTCAGTTCGGCCTGGGCGACCCAGAACGCAGCGTCGGAGACTGTCGCGGCGATGCTGCACACCGATCCTGTTCTCAGCCAATCCGCGATGAGCGTGTGCTGCGGCACGTGGGATCTCGCGCTCCTGGCCGGCGTCGATCAGCGCGGCGGAGGATTCGTCACGATGATCTGCGACTCGATGGCGGGCGGTTTCGGCGCCAAGGTCGACGGCGACGGCGTGGACACGGGCGGTCAGAACTGCATCCCGATGGGTCGCGTAGCCGATGTGGAGATCAACGAGTTCAGCTTTCCGATGCTCTATCTCTGGCGGCGCGAGGAGGTCGACTCGGGCGGACCCGGCGAGTTCCGGGGCGGAGTCGGCGCGTCCAGCTGCTTCGTCCCGCACGACTCGCCGATCGGCGGCGTGCATCTGGTGGTATCGGCCACCGGGAAGGCACTGCCGCAGGCGCAGGGTCTCTCGGGCGGCTACCCCGCCGGCACTCAGTGGGACGTGCTGATGCGCGGTACGAGCGTGCAGGAGGCGTTCACGCGCGGCATCATCCCGCAGGCATTCGATGCGATCGGTGGCGAGCAGGAGCTGATGCCGAACCATCACGAGACCAACATGGGCCCGGTCGACGTGTACTTCACGCATTGGCAGGGCGGGGGCGGCCTGGGCGATCCGCTCCGTCGCGAGCCGCGCCGTGTCTCCGTCGATGTCAGCGCCGGCGCGGTGTCGGTGAGCGCGGCGGAGTCGGTCTACGGAGTGGTGCTCGACGCGGGCGGCGCTGTGGACGAACTCGCCACCGAGAAGGCGCGTGCCCGCCTCCGCAGTGAACGGGCGGGAGTGTGACGAGGATGGAGACGACAGTGACGCAGATCGACGTCAACCTGGCGCTGGACGACGCGGGGAGCGTCGTGTGCCGCCACTGCGGCACCAGGGTCGGTTCTGCAGCCGAGCCGTTCAGCGGCGCGCTGCGCCGCGAGAGTCCGGCGCAGAAGGCCGGTCCGGGGGTGCGAGTGGACCCGAGCGTCTTCACCGACCGCCCGATCGTCCTCCGGCAGGCCTTCTGCCCGGGGTGCCTCACGGCGCTGCTGACCGAGGTGGTGCCCGCAGACGAGCCGAGCCACCGCGGCTGGCGGATGTCCTGACGCACGACGCGACGAACGGGAACGCCGGGGCCGCCCCGCCATGGCAGGGGCGGTCCCGGCGTTCGCCGCGTCAGCCGGCTGTGACGCGACGCCGTCCACCCCCGCGTACCTGCGCGAGCAGTCCCCCCGCCGTCAGCGTGGCCCGCTCCGCGGGACTCAGATCCAGTCCGAGTTCGATCTCGCCGTCGGGCGTCCGGCATCGCACCGAGTGCGCGGAGCCGGACACCGCCGCCGCCAGCTCCTCGAGAACCCACTCCTGTCCCACCTGGGCGGTGGCCGCGCCGGCGGGCAGCAGCAGCGGGGCGATGCCGACGGCGAGGAGGTTGCGTCGGTGGATGCGCGCGTAGCTGGACGCCACGATGGCCCGCACGCCGAGATACCCCGGGATCAGGGCCGCATGCTCTCGCGATGACCCCTGGCCGTAGTTCTCGCCGCCGACGATGATCCCCCCGCCCCACTCGCGGGCCCGCTCGAAGAACCGCGGGTCGACCCGTTGGAACATGTAGGGAGCGCAGGCTGCGATGTTCGACCATACCGACATCGCGATGGTGCCGTCCGGCGCCATGTCGCCCGTGGAGATATCGTCTCCGACGACGGCCAGGACGCGGGCGCGCACGGTAGCCGGCAGCGGCTGCGGGGCGGCAGGCGGCACGAGGTTCTGCCCGCGCTCGATCACCACGGCGGCCCGCTCCGCCTCCCGCGGAGGCGGGAGGATGTTCGTGCGGTGGATGTCGAGATCGGGCGGCGGCGCAGCGGGCACGCGAAGGGGCGCAAGCTCGCCGGCGTCCACGATGCGACCAGCGATGGCGCTCGCCGCGGCCGTCGAGGGCGAGCACAGGAAGACGGCGTCCTCGGCGGTGCCGCTTCGCCCGGGGAAGTTCCGGTTGAACGTCCGCAGTGAGGCCGATTTCTTGATCGGTGCTTGGCCGATGCCGACGCAAGGCCCGCAGATCGGCTCGAGCATTCGCGCCCCGGCTTTCATCAGCGTCGAGTACACGCCCGTCGCCAGGATGGTGTCGAGGATCTGTCGGGAACCGGGCGTGACCGTCAGCTGCACGCCCGCGTGCACCTTGCGTCCGTCCAGGATCGACGCGACGGTGGCGAGATCCTCATAGGAGCTGTTGACCGAGGAGCCCACGCACACCTGCACGATCTCCGTGTCGGGCAACTCTCGGACCGCGACGACATCGCCCGGGGAGTGGGGGACCGCGATGAGGGGCTCGACCGCGGTCAGATCGATGGTGATCGACTCGTCGTAGGATGCGTCGGAGTCGGCGGAGAGCGCCACGAAGTCGGACTCGCGTCCCTGTTGCCGGAGCCACCGCAGCGTCTGATCGTCCGAGGGGAAGATGGCGGTGCTCGCCCCCGTCTCCACGATCATGTTGCAGATCGTCCCCCGCGCAGCGACGGGGAGATGTTCCACGCCCGCTCCGAAGAACTCGAAGACCGCGCCGCGTCCGCCCCGCACGCCGTAGCGGCGCAGCAACTCCAGTACGACGTCTTTCGCTTCGGCCGCGCCGGTGAGCTGCCCGACGAGGTTCACCCCGATCACCCGGGGGCACACGAAGTCGAAACCGAAGCCGGCCATGGCGACGGCGACCTCCAGGCCACCCGCGCCGATGGCGAACATGCCCAGCGCTCCTCCCATCGAGGTGTGCGAGTCGGCACCCACCAGGAGCGCCCCGGGGACGCCGAAGCGCTCGAGGTGGATGTAGTGGGAGATGCCGTGCCCGGCGGGGGAGTAGTGCAGGCCGTACCGCTGGCAGAACGTCTGGAGGTACCGGTGGTCCTGCATGTTCTTGTCGTCGATCTGCAGCACGTTGTGATCGATATAGACCACGGCGAGATCGACCCCGATCGTCTCGACCTCGAGCATCTCGAACTGCATGGCGCACATCGTCCCCGTCGCGTCTTCGATGAGGACCTGATCGACCTTCACCGTGACATCGTCGCCCGCTGCAGGCCGGCCCGATCTCAGGTGACCCTCGAGGATCTTCGTCGTCAGGTTCTGTCCCACTCTCGCTCCTTCGTTGAGCATCTGACCGTGTACGGAGTATACGCGCGCCCGCGCAGTGTCTGGGGTGATCGCGATGCGGCTCTGATGGAAAGGCCTGTCGCCTCGTCGATCCGCGCCATATAGTAGGTGTACGGATTATCTCCGTTCCTCGATTGGAGCTGGACATGACGGCGACAGACCCTGCAGGCGACCGAGAACTCGCGCAGCTGTACGCGGACTTCGAGTCGTACAACCTCTCGCCGTTGTGGACCCAGCGGGACGATCTGCTGCCCTTCGTCCCCAGCCCGAGGGCGGTACCGTTCGTGTGGCGGTGGTCGGAGCTGTTCGCCCTGGCCGAGCGCTCGGGGGAGCTCGTTCCCGTGGGGCGAGGGGGGGAACGCCGCGCGATCGCGCTCGCCAACCCCGGACTGCCCGGAACGCCGTACGCCACCCCGACGCTCTGGTGCGCGATCCAGTATCTGGCCGGGCACGAGACCGCGCCGGAGCATCGGCACAGCCCGAACGCCTTCCGCTTCGTCGTCGAGGGCGAGGGTGTCTGGACCGTCGTGGACGGCGACCCGGTCGCGATGCGGCGGGGCGATCTGCTGCTCACTCCCGGATGGCATTTCCACGGTCACCACAACGACACCGATCAGCCGATGGCATGGATCGACGGTCTCGACCTGCCGTTCGCTCACTACACCGATGTCGGGTTCTTCGAGTTCGGGTCGGAGCGGGTCACCGACGAGGCATCCCCCTCCGTCTCGCGCAACGAGCGGCTCTGGGCATATCCCGGGCTGAGGCCGCTCTCCGAGCTCGACGACCGGGCCAGCTCTCCGCTCATGGCTTACCGCTGGGAAGCCACCGACGCCGCCCTCCGTGAGCAGCTGGCGTTGGAAGACGCCGGATATCCGGCGACCGTCGGGCAGGGTCACGCCGCGATCCGTTACGTCAATCCGACGACGGGCGGCGACGTGATGCCCACGCTACGGTGCGAATTCCACCGGTTCCGGCCCGGCGCGTCCACTCGTCCCCGGCACGAGGTGGGGTCCTCCGTGTGGCAGGTGTTCGAAGGTCAGGGGACCGTGGTCCTGGGGAACGAGGAGCATCGGATCTCCACGGGCGACCTGTTCGTCGTGCCCAGCTGGGTGCCGTGGTCGCTGCACGCCGACACCGGTTTCGATCTCTTCCGCTTCGACGACGGCCCCATCGTCGAGCGCCTGCGGTTCGACCGCACGCACGTCCCCGGGGAACGAAGGGGCTGACGGGCGTGAGCGCACGCGCGGACCTGGTGACCACGCCCGCCATTCAGCGGGATCTGCTGACTGCGCGACGCGGACAGGCGTATTTCGCCCGCCACGTCCGTAATCTGCGTGACGCGGACTTCTCTGCGCCCTCGCTCGTCGAGGGGTGGACGCGGGCCGACGTCGTGGCGTTCGTCGGCCTCTCGGCCAGGGCTCTGACGAAACTGACGGAGTGGGCGCGCCGCGGCGCGGGGGAGGAGGCCTGGGTCAGCCGGTCTGCGCGGGACGCGGAGATCGCCTTCACCGCGACCCTTCCCGTCGAGGCTCTCCGTACGCTCTCCGACCATGCGGCGGTCCACTTGAGCGTCGAGTGGCGTGACCTGACGGACGCGGAGTGGCAGCAGGAGGTGGGCGGCGGGTATGCCCCCCGGATGCCGGTGTCCGCAACTCCCCTTCTTCGCGCCCGGCAGGTGTGGCACGGTGCGCTCGCGCTGGACTGCGGAGCCGAGCCCTCGGAGCTTCCCGACGCGATCGCCGGGCGCGGGGCGTCCCCGGATGGCGCGGCGGGCGAGGTCCCGCGCCATCCGGAGCTCTGGACGTGACGCGTCGTTTCCGCTAGTCTTCCGTATACGGAATAGATGGTGATGCCCGCCATTGAGCAGGCGAGACAAAGGTGTCGAGCGATCAGTTGTCATACGAACTATCCACGCACTCCGCGAGGCGCGCGCTCGTGCCGGTAACCGAAGTCCGCTTGCGGCGAGCCAAGGCCCGCCCCCGGAGACGAGGAGCGTGGGTCGTCGCCAAGGGCGCCACCGGCTTCGTCGTCGTGGCGCTGCTGTGGGAGCTCGGGAGGGCCACCGGTGTCCTCCCCGTCATCGCGGCGCCGTCGATCGCGGCCATGGTGGGGGAGTTCTTCCTCGGCTTCGTCGACGGCTCCTGGCTGCGTGTCCTGCCGCCGACGCTGTTCGCCTGGCTGGGAGGCCTCGCGGTCGCCGTCGTGCTGGGCGCGGCGCTGGGGGCGCTGACGGGCGCCTCGACATGGTTCTCCGCCGGATCGGGAGTCGTCTTCGGCTTCCTTCGGCCGGTGCCTCCCGTGGCGCTGGTCCCCGTGGCCATCCTCGCGCTCGGCCTCGGGCCGTCGATGGTGCTGTCGCTCGTGGCCTTCGGATGCATCTGGCCGGTCCTGTTCAACACGATGTACGCGTTTCGAGAAATGCCCGTCGAGTACGTGGAGACCGCCCGCATGCTCGGCTACGGACGCATCGGGCGATTCTTCCGTGTGGAACTTCCCGCCGTGCTGCCCGCGATCGTGACTGGCGTCCGGATCGCCGCGGGCATCGGCTTGGTGGTCACGGTGTCGGTGGAGTTGATCGTGGGCGCCTCCGGCCTCGGCGGCGACATCGTGCAATCCCGCGCCACCGGCAATATCGCGTCGGCCTACGCCGGGATCCTCATGGGCGGGCTGCTCGGAGTGAGCATCGTCGGCATCGTCGGTCTCGCGCAACGTCGTGCTCTCAGGTGGAGCCCGGAGAACCGGAGGTCGCACGGATGAGCGCGGCGATCGTCTCTCCGGCTCGCCGAGGAGCGCTGGGTGTCCTTCGCTCGTCGCTCGGCTGGATCGTCCTCCTGATCCTGCTCCTCATTTGGCAGGTCGCCGCCACCGCCGCACCGGCGGCATCCGTCGCGAGCTTCTCAACCAGCGTCTCGGCCTTCTTCGACATCGTCACCGGGCCGTCCCTGACGGCTGACGTCCTGCCGTCGATCGCACGGGTGCTCCTGGGCTTCGCCGTCGCCGGGGTCGCGGGTGTCGTCGTGGGTCTGGTGCTCGGAAGCCTCCCGGCGCTCGATCCCTGGGTGCATCCCACCATCTCGTTCTTCCGCTCGATCCCGCCGGCGCTGATCATCCCCGTGGCCATGGTGGTCCTGGGATTGGGGCCGCAACTGGTCGTCTCGGTCATCGTCTTCGGCGCATTCTGGCCCGTGCTGCTGAACACGTTCGACGGCGCACGGCGGGTCGAACCGCTCTACCGCGATGTGGCGAGGGTGGCGCACGTGCCGCGGACGACCCTGCTGCTGCGCGTCATCCTCCCCGCCAGCCTTCCTTCGATCCTCGCGGGCCTGCGAATCGCCCTGAGCGTGTCGGTCATCGTCATGGTCGTGGCAGAGGTGCTCGCCTCCACGGACGGGCTGGGCTTCCTCATGAGCTACGCGCAACAGACGTTCGACGTGCCGACCACCTACGCGGCGGTGATCCTGCTCGCACTTCTGGGCTGGGTCCTCGACACCGCGTTCGTGGCAGTCGAGCGTCGCCTCCTCCGCTGGCATCCCGCATTCCGGAAGAAGAACCATGCCTGAACCTGTCACCCTCCGCACCGCCGGACTGGTCAAGTCGTTTCCCGATCGCGACGTCATCGGCGGACTGGATCTCAGCATCCGCGCCGGCGAGTTCAGCGTCGTCCTGGGTCCGTCCGGCGCCGGCAAGACGACGCTGCTGAGATGCCTGTCGGGTCTGACACCGGTGACCTCGGGAGTCGTCGAGGTCGGCGGCACGCCGGTCCGCAGCGTCCCCCGCGACGTCGCGGTCGTGTTCCAGGACTACAACCGCAGCCTCTACCCGTGGTTGACGCTCGAGCGCAATGTCACGTTCGGCCTCCGCGGCGTGAGCCGCGGTCAGGCTCGGGCGCGGGCGCGGGAGGCGCTGGACCGAGTCGGTCTGGCGGACGCGGCCGATCTGCATCCGTGGGAGGTCTCGGGCGGGATGCAGCAACGTGCGACCATCGCCCGCGCCATCGCGGCCGAGGCGGGGCTGGTCATCATGGACGAGCCGTTCGCCTCGGTGGACGCGCTCACCAAGGTGCACCTCGAACAGCTTCTGCTGAAGATCTGGCACGAGACCCCCTTCACGTGCGTCTTCGTCACGCACGACATCGAGGAGGCCGTGTACCTCGCCGATCGCCTCTTCGTGCTCTCGCCCCGGCCGAGCACGTTGCGGGAGGAGATCGTCGTGGACCTTCCCCGGCCGCGTGATCCCCTCGCGACGAAGGCCCTCCCCCGGTTCCAAGAGCTGCGCACGCACGTGTACGGGCTCATCGAAGGTGTGGGCGCGAGCGGGATCTCACAGCCGTGATCCCGACCGACCCCACACCGCGACTTCACCGAGAGGACATCACATCATGAGGACGTCAACAACCGCCGTCCGCGGCGCGGCTGCCCTGGCAGTCCTGGCCGCGGCCGCCACGCTCGGCTCGTGCTCCGCGCCCACGCCGCCGGAGGAGGGCGGGGCCCTCCAGGCGATCGTCGTGGGCGCGACCCCGGCCGCCGACGTCACGGCACCCTTCATCGCGATGGAGCAGGGGTTCTTCGACGATGTGGGGCTCGATGTCACCATCCAGCCGCTCGCCGGCGGATCGGCACTCGTGCCGGCGCTGGAATCGAACTCGATGCAGATCGGCAGCTCGAATCTCCTGTCGAACCTGCAGGCGAAGGAGCAGGGACTCGACCTGAAGTGCATCGCGGGCATCTTCAAGGGCACCTCGTCGCAGAGCCTGATTCTCGCCCCCGGGGCAGAAGGCAGCATCGCCTCGGCGGCTGACCTCGAGGGGAAGACGGTCGGCATCAACACCCTGGGCAACGTCGCGCAGCTCGTCGTCAGCAACTGGGCCGCGCGAAACGGTGCGGACCCCACGAAGATCGACTTCGTCGCCGTCGGATTCCCCGACCAGGCGTCGGCCCTCACCTCCGGACAGATCGACGCCGCCCTCGCCGTCGAGCCCTTCAACACCATCATGCGCGACTCGCAGTTCCCCGTGCTCGAACGGGATCCCATCGCCGCGGTGGGCGATCAGCCCACCTTCAGCTGCTGGACGGTCAGCTCCAAGTGGCTGGAGGAGCACGAGGCGGAGGCCGATGCCTGGCGCGCAGCCATGCGCATGGTCGACGACTACGTGGCGGAGAATCCGGATGCGATCCGAGCCGCGGTGGTGGATCATCTCGGTGTGAACGCCGATGTCGCAGCCGAGTTCGAGCTCCCGATGCTCAGCTCGGAGATGTCGCAGGCTGACTTCGACGTCTGGATGAAGCCCGCCATCGAGTTCGGCCTGCTCGCAGGCGAGGTCGACACCACCTCCTTCGACGGGGGATATGGCAAGTAGCGACTCCGGCGCGACGGAGCCTTCAGCGACGGCACTTTTGAGAAAGGGCAGGAAATGACAGAGGTGTTGCAGGACAAAGTGATCGTGGTCACCGGCGGTGCCCAGGGGATCGGTGCCGCGTACGTGCGGCGGCTGGTCCGCGAGGGGGCGTCCGTCGTCGTGGCCGACCGCAACCTCGCGGGTGCCCGGACCACCGCGGAGGCGGCCGAGGGCCCGGGGGAGGCTGTCGCGTTCGCCTTCGACATCGCCTCGGAGTCCGGATGCGGGGAGCTCGCCGACTTCGTCGGAGAGCGCTACGGGCGTCTGGACGGTCTGATCAACAACGCGGCGATCTTCTCGACCATCGAGATGAAGCCGTCGTGGGAGATCTCCGTCGCGGAGTGGGACCAGCTGATGGCGGTGAACCTGCGCGGGCCGTGGCTGCTGATCAAGGCGGTGCTGCCGCTGCTGAAGGCGTCGGGGAACGCGAGCATCGTCAACGTGGGTTCGGACGCGGCCCAGTTCGGCCGCACCGGGTATCTGCACTACACCACCGGAAAGGCCGGCATCCAGGGGATGACGTTCGGGCTGTCGCACGAGCTGGGGGAGTTCGGCATCCGGGTGAATACGCTTTCGCCGGGGCCGGTGTACACAGAGGTATCGCGCGCGACAGTGACGGAGGCGCAGAAGAACGCGATGCTCAACCTTCAGGCGATCAAGCGCACCGCCGGGCCCGAGGACATGGCCGGCCTTGCGGTGTACCTGTTGTCGGATTCCAGCGCGTACGTCACGGGACAGACGATCAGCGTCAACGGCGGTCTCATGCACCGCTGATCATCGCGTCGGACGTACGCATCGGGCCCGCCACCTCGGAAGAGGGCGGGCCCGATGCGCGCGTCGGGAGTCGTCAGCGCGGCGGCGGCGGGACGGGACCGCGGTCCTTGCCGTCGGTGTGCGAGGCGACGGCGCCGCTGTCGCTCACCGTCACCTCGAGGGGCGCGCCCAGGCGTGCGAGCTCCAGACGGACGGTGTCGCCGTCCGCGAGCGGGCCGACACCCGCGGGAGTCCCGGTGATCAAGATGTCTCCGGGCTCAAGAGCGGAGATCCAGGACGCATAGGAGACCAGCCGAGCCACGCCCCAGATGAGGTCTCGGGTATTGGCCTCCTGTCGAAGATCGCCCGACACCCAGCACCGCAGGTCCACATCGTCCGGCGAGCCGAACTCGTCCGCGGTGACGATCCACGGACCGAGCGGAGTGAAGGTCTGGAACGACTTGCGCGTCGAGCGATCCTCACCGCCGCGCATCGTGATGTCCAATGCGCCGGTGAACCCGAACACGTGGCTCAGGGCGTCCTCCGGCGACACGCGATGCGCGCGCCGGCCGATGACGCATCCGAGCTCGCCCTCCTGATCGAAGCGGCGGTCGTGGTACGGGAGGAAGACGGTGCTGCCAGGATCAGCGATCGAGGACGGCGCCTTCAGGAAGAATCCCAGACCGCTGACGTGCCACTGCTGCTGCATCTCGCTCTGGTGATCGCGGTAGTTCACCGGCGCGGCGAGGATCTTGCTCGGGTCGGGGACGGGTGCGCGGAGCGTCACCGCCGACAGGGAAAGAAGAGGCGCGCCTTCCGCGAGGGATGCCTCGTCGCTTCCGTTCCACTCGGTGATGAGGCGACGCATCCGCGACCAGCCGTCGGTTGCCGAACCGCCGATGCGGTCGGTGATGTCGACGATTCCGTCGTCGCCCACGACGATCCCGACGCGGTCGTCGTCGAAGGTGGCCAGTTTCATCGGCCGACTCCGTTCGGTCGGGGATAGTCGTAGCTGTAGAGCCAGTCCACGTATCGGAAGTCGCTGGGCGAAAGCTGTCCCAGGAGTTCGTCGCGCAATGCCGACGTGACACCGTCTCCGTGCACGATGTCGCCCATGGCACGTGCGGAGCGCTGCACGCGTGCGGTGCGGGGGAGGCGCTCGTCCTGGTAGCGGCCGAGAGCCCCGGTGATGTCGCCAGGACGCTCCGCGACGCACTCGGCCAGTACCAGGGCATCCTCGAGTGCTTGGCACCCGCCCTGAGCAAGGTACTGCAGCATCGGGTGAGCGGCGTCGCCGAGGAGGGTCACCGCTCCCCTCGTCCACGCGTCATCGGGATCCCGGTCGTAGAGCTTCCAGTGGCGCGACCGGTCGATCAGCGCCGCCCCCTCGCGGACGGCCGCGAACTTGTCGCCGAAGCTCTCGTCGAGTTCCTCCGGTCCACCCCACTCGTCCTCGGCGGTCGTGCCCGGGTACGCGGTGCTGGTGAAGACCGCGACCTGATTCAGTACCTTTCCGTTGCGGACCGGGTACTGGATCAAGTGCATCCGCGGCCCCACCCACCACGTCAAGTCGACCGCATCCGGGCCCTCGCTCGGGCGCGGCACCGTGCCGCGGTAGGCGACATCGCCCGCGCAGACGGGCGGTGAGGCGTCGAGGACGAATCGACGAACGGCCGAGTGCAGGCCGTCGGCACCGATGACCAGACGGGCGCTGAAGGCGGCTCCCGTCTCCGTCGTCACACGGGCACCGTCGCCGTGCTCCTCCACGCCGACGACCCGGTGGCCCGTATGGATCGAGACGGACGGTTCGGCCCGGCACGCATCGAGCAGGGCCGCGTGCAGATCGGAACGGTGCGTGACGACGTAGGGATAGCCGAACGCGAGGCGGAACGTCTCGTCGAAGTCGATGGCGACGATCTCGTCACCCGTGACCGCGCTTCGCATGACGGCGCGCGCAGGGTGGACGGAGGTGGCGAGCACTTCGTCCAGCACGCCGAGGCGGTCGAGGACCCGCAGAGCGTTCGGCGCGAGCTGGATCCCGGCGCCGATCTCGCGAAGCTCCTCGGCCTGCTCGAGGACGACGGAGTCGACCCCTTTGCGAGCGAGGGCGAGCGCGGCGGCGAGGCCGCCGATGCCTGCGCCCACCACGAGAGCATGGGTCGGGTGTGGGGACGTCATCTACGAGAACCTTTCCTGCGGGCGGAGCGACGGCGAGTCTCAGCGGCACGGCGGGGTGGCGTCGCGCAGAAGATAACTTCTCCGTATACGGAGAATATCACCGAGGGCGCTATCAAGACAAAGAAAAGGCGAACTCGTTCGAGTGTTCCGCATTCGTACTGAGGGCGGAGATCGCCCCCGCCCCGCCCGCGCACGCCGACCGTCCGGGCGGGGAGGTGCGAGCGGTGCGAGGCGGAGGCGCCCGCGAGGAGAGGGGAGCCGCTATAGTTCAGTGTCTTGATTTCATATCTCTCTGATCTTGCAGGTGGTTGAGGAGCCGAATGAGCACGACACCGACGTCGACCGTCGACTCCACGACCGAGGTCGTCACCAGCAGCGCCGTCGAGCTCGTCTGCCGGCTCTACGTCGCCACGCACGTCTCCAGCGGCGACTTCGAGCAGCTTCCTCGAAAACTCGCCGACGATGCGGAGGACGACGCGTTGCGCCCCGTCCTCCAGCGCTACTTCGGCGCCGACTTCTCCGTCGGGATGAGCCTGAACTCCCTCGCCCTGTCGCGCGGATGGTGGACGGCAGCGGATCTGGCCGCGGGGGTGAGGGCGCTCGCCCCGGAGGAGCTGGTGGCGGCGCTCCTGGCTTCGACGACGCTCGAGGAAGTCGATCGACGAACCACCGCGACGCTGGTCGACGAGGCCCTCCGCGATCCCGAGGCGCGCCTCGCCGCAGCAAAGAAGATCGCGCGACGCAACGCCTACGCGCGACCCGACGTCGAGTACCTCCTAGAGGATCCCGCCCGGGTGAAACACGAACTCGCACAGCTGCTGACGCAACAGGCGGATGCCCTCGACGAGGACGCCATCGCCCGCGCACTCGCCGATCGCGCCGGCGCCACGACAGACCTGCTGGTCGCCGAGGGCCGGGAGCGGGCGCTGCTGGCGCTGACGGGTGGCTGGACCCTGCGTGATGAGTCCCAGCCGCTGGTGCTGATCCCCACCGACTCGCTCGGCCCGCTCGTCATCACCCGGCTCCTCCCCGACGGCCGCATCACGGTGGCTTTCGGTCGGCCCCCCGAGCGATCGGGGGAGTTGTCCGCCGATGACGTCGCGGCCATCGCGCGTGCGCTCAGCAGCGAGCAGCGCGTGGCCATCCTGCAGCACATCGGCCGTGAGCCGGCGAGTGGCCAGACCCTGGCGAAGGCGCTCAAGCTCACCCAGGCGACGGTGCACTATCACACGGCCATGCTCCGTTCCTCGGGCCTGGTCACCAGCACGCGCGACGCCCACAGCGTTCTGCACGCTCTCGATCGCGACCGCATCCTTCTGCTCCTCGGAGGCATCGGGCGGCTCCTGCTGGATGACCCGACCGTCGAGGTGGGCCGTCGACTCTCCTGACACGGGGATGCAGAAGCGGCGGTGGCCACCGGGGCCACCGCCGCTTCTGCATCCCGGGGAGGTCAGCCGCCGTTGACGACCGGCTCGATGAGGAAGTCCTCCGCGATCCCGTACTGCGCGTAGATCTCGGCGAGGGTGCCGTTCTCGTAGAGCTCGGTGATGCCGGCCAGCAGCGCGGGCGTGAGCGGCGAGTCCTTGGGCAGGGCCATGCCGCCGATGTCGAAGGGGGGCAAGAGCGGTCCGTTGACGACGTAGGCGCCGCCGGAGTTCTCAGCGAGATACCCCGCGGTGCTGCCGCCGAGCACCGCGTCCACGCGCCCGCTCTCCATGGCCACGAGGGCGTCGGCCTGGTTGCCGTACACCGAGATCTCGACGGGCTCCCGCCCGGCCTCCTCGCACTCCTTCTGCAGGTCCTCCAGATAGATGACGGTGTCGCTGCCCTTGGAGGCGCCGACGGTGTATCCGCAGACGTCGATCGCCTCGCTCACCTCGATCTCGGTGTCGGGCGGGGTGAGGAAGAGTCCCCCGTAGTGGTTGAAGTCGATGAAGTCGACGACCTCGCGGCGCTCGGGCAGGTCGGAGATCGCGTTGAAACCGGCGTCGTAGCGGTTGGCGGACAGTCCGGGGATGAAGGCGTCGAAGCTGATGTTCTCCACGCGCACCTCGACTCCCAGCACCTCCTCCAAGGCGGCGGCGGTGTCGATGTCGATGCCGATCGGGGTGGTGCCGTCCTCATCCAGCAACCCGAACGGCGGGTAGGTGAGGTCGGTGACGACGGTGATGTAACCGCGCTCTTTGACGTCGTCGGGGAGGAGCGCGGCGGCATCGGTGCCCGAGCCGGTCGCGGGGGTCGAGCTGGAGGTGTCGGAGGCAGGGGTCGTCGAGCACGCGGTGAGCGCGGTCGCGAAGACGATCGCCAAGGCAGCGGTAACGGTGGTGCGCGGACGGATGGTGCGGTGCATGTCTGTTCCTCGCTTCGGGTGAGGTGCTGCGTGGGAGCGGCGCTCCACTTGAAGATTAGAAGAATCTCGAATCTATTGTCAATCGGTCGGGGCAGGAGCCTCTCGGCGGACATTGCTGAGGAAACGACGCGTCCGCTCGTTGCGGGATCCGCCGATCACCGCCTGGGGAGTGCCGTGTTCGACGATCGCCCCCTGATCCATGAAGATGACGGCGTCGGCGACGTCGGCGGCGAAGGCGATCTCATGGGTGGCGACCATCATGGTCATTCCGTCCGCGGCGAGGTCCCGCAGCACGGTGAGCACCTCTCCGACGAGCTCCGGATCGAGAGCAGAGGTCGGTTCGTCGAACAGCATGACCTTCGGCTGCATCGCCAGGGCGCGTGCGATCGCGACGCGTTGCTGCTCACCACCGGAGAGTTGCTTGGGATGCCGGTCTGCCTTGTGCGCCAGGCCGACGCGGTCCAGGAGTCGGCGCGCCCGGTCGCGCGCGACGGCGGTCGATTCGCCGCGCACCCGGATGGGACCCTCCACGATGTTCTGCAGCGCGGTCATGTGCGGGAAGAGGTTGAAGGACTGGAAGACCATTCCCACGTCGGCGCGGTAGGCGCAGACCTGTCTTTCGGGAAGCTCGTGCAGCCTGTCGCCCACGCGGCGATAGCCGACGAACTCACCATCGACGGACACCCATCCCGAAGTCGGCGCCTCCAGGTGGTTCACGCAGCGCAGGAGCGTGCTCTTCCCCGACCCGGAGGGCCCGATGAGGCAGACGACCTCGCCCCTCTCGACCTCGAAGGAGACGCCCTTGAGCACTTCGAGCGATCCGAACTGCTTGTGGACGTCGTGCGCGATCACCATCGGCTCGCTCACAGGTCGCCTCCGTTCCGCGTGGCCTGCGGGGCATGGAATCGTGCAATCGACGACGTCAGCACCTGCCGGAAGGTCGGCGCCGTCGTCCGGGTCGTCCCTCGCGCGTAGTACCGCTCGAGATAGAACTGCCCGATCGACATCACCGTGGTCGCCACCAGGTACCAGATCGACGCGACGATCAGGAGCGGGATGATGCGCAGGTTCTGCGAATAGATCGCCTGAGCGGCGAAGAGCAGGTCGGACACCGCGATGACGCTCACGAGGGACGTCGCCTTCAGGAGCCCGATGATCTCGTTGCCCATCGGCGGAATGATCGTGCGCATGGCCTGCGGCAGCAGGATCCGCTGCAGGATGCGCCCCGGCCTCATGCCGAGGGATTTCGCGGCGTCGACCTGCCCGCGGTCCACGCCGAGGATGCCCCCACGGATGATCTCCGACATGTAGGCGGCTTCGTTCAGGCCGAGAGCCAGCAGCGCCGCTGTCAGAGGCGTGATCATCGCGTTCACGTCGGCGTGGAACACCGTCCCGATCCCGGGGATCGCCAGCTCCACGCGAGGGATGAGGACGGCGAGGTTGTACCAGAAGATCACCTGCACCAGCAGCGGAGTGCCGCGGAAGAACAGAGCGAAGAACCAGGCCGGGACGGCGAGCGCACGAATGGGCGAGAGGCGCATGACCGCGATCAGGGTGCCGAGCACGAGGCCGATGGCGGCCGACTCGACGGTCAGGAGCAGGGTGTTGCCGAGCCCCACCAGGATGCCGGGGGCGAAGAGGTACTCGCCGACGTACTGCCAGCCGAACCCCTCGTTGGTGGCGCACCAGATCACGAACGCCACACCGAGGGCGGCCACCGCGAGGGTGGCGAGCGTCTCGCCGATCCGGTGCGCTCGTCGCAGGGGCAGGTCGGGACGCGCTCGCACGGACTCGTGCGAGGCGCCCGGGGGGGCCGCTGGGGATGTGAGCATGTCGCGCCTCCAGGGTCGGGGGAGCGCCGGCGCTCCGTGGTGAAAGATTAGATGGATTTCTAAGTGCGGGTCAAGGGTCGCTTCAGCGGAACACGCTCCACGCGACGCGCTCCTCGCCGTCCGGATCCGAGGCCGCCTCCGCGACGTCGGTGAGGAGCGCGGTCATCCGATTCCCGAGGTCGTATCGCGGCCACGCCGGGGCGGCGCCACGGACGAAGTCGACCCAGGTGCGGTGGATGAATCGCTCGACGGCAGCCGAGGGGTGCGCTCCGATGCGCGCGTGGGTCTCGCCGATGTGGGTCGTGGCGAACACGTACGGAACCTCGACGCCGTGGGCAGCGCCGTATCCGGCGTTCTCGTCGGGCTCGGGGTGATCGAAGCGGTAGAGCCAGGTGTCTGCCGCGCCCCCCTCCACGCGGGCCTCGGCGAAGGTGACGATGGGGCGCCGGAAGTACCAGTCCGTCTCGATCGCCGCCAGCACGTCGCCCGCCGTCGCGGCAGGTCGGCGGTCGCGATAGATCGCAACCTCTCGCGACGTCAGACCGAAGGCGGCCGCCTCCGCGACGAGCTCCTCGGTGCCGATCGTGGCGAGGTACTCGGGGGTCAGATGCAGTCGCAACTCGTCGCGGGTGGTGCCGGTGAGAAGCGGCACCGTCGCGGCGCGACCGGCTCGGATCTCTCCGATCGGATCGATGGGCAGCACATCGCCGTCCGGCTGCGGCGCCCAGGGCGCCATCGTCGCGGCCTCGCCGCCCCATCCGGCCAGCTCGCCCTGCTGCCGGCCGACAGCGTGGAGGAGGTCGGAAGTCGGCACGCGGGCGAACTCCGAGCGTCGGGGGGCGATCCCCAGGCGCTGGGCGAGGTCGACGGCCACCCGCTGGGCGAACGCGGGACCGGTGAGGCGTGCGATGCCGGAGGTGCTCTGGATGATCGCGCGGGCGTACAGGCCGTCGGTGCGCGGCGAGGTGAGCAGGCACGCCACGCTCGACCCGCCGGCGGAATGCCCGGCGAGGGTGACGCGGCCCGGGTCGCCGCCGAAGGCGGCGACGTTGTCGCGCACCCACTCCAGGGCGGCGACCTGGTCGAGGAGTCCGACGTTCGCGATGCCGTCGTCGAGGGCGAGGAAGCCGTCAGGTCCGACGCGGTAGTTGATGGTCACGCAGACCACGCCGTCGGCGGCGAACGCGTGCCCGTCGAGCTCGCGCGCCGACCCGGATCCGTTCGTGAAGCCGCCGCCGTGGATCCAGACGAGGACGGGGGCGGGGATGTCGGCTGCGGCGGGTGCCCACACGTTGAGGTTGAGCGACTCGTCCCCCGGAATCCACCGCTCGGGCCACATCTGCTCGAAGTGGGGGGAGAGTCGCGCTTTCGGCACGGTGGGGCCGAAACGATCGGCGGGTCGCACGCCGGGCCACGGCACGACGGGACGGGGAGGCTGGAATCGATCGGCGCCCACCGGCGGCGCCGCGAACGGGATGCCGAGGAAGGCGCGGACGCCGTCGTCGGACGTCGTCCCGCGCACGAGGCCGCCGGTGACGGAGACGGTGTCGGCGGATGCGGTCATCTCGCCTGCCCCCGAAGGAACCCGACGAGCTGGTCGACTTCGTCTTCGGTGTTGAAGTAGTGCGGGGAGGCGCGGTTGATCACGCCCAGATGACGCCGCGACGCGTCGACGAGGGTGCTGTGGGGTCCGGAGGTGCCGACCACGATCCGCTCGGCTCGGGCGGCCGCAACCAGATCGTCGGCGGGCACGCCATCCAGCGCGAACGAGACGATGGCGCACCGTTCGATGCCGAGGTCCAGCATCCGTGCACGCGGGATGTCTTCGATCCCGTGCCGCAGACGCTCCGCGAGCGCGCTGGTGCGCTCGCGGATGCGGTCGATCCCGATCGCGAGGGCGTAGTCCACCGCCGCGCCCAGGCCCGCCCGCAGCGCGTAGGAGTTCTCCCACGTCTCGAACCGGCGGGCGTCGTCTCGCAGGGTGTAGCGGTCGAGCGCGGTCCATGGCGCCGAGTAATGGTCGACCATCGGCGGCTCGAGGGAGATGAGCGCCTCCCGCCGAACGAAGAGGAAGCCCGTCCCCCGGGGGCCGCGGAGGAATTTGCGGCCGGTCGCGGACATCGCGTCGCACCCCAGCTCGCTCACATCGACCGGGAGCTGGCCGACGGCCTGGCAGGCGTCGAGGAGGTAGAAGATGCCGTGTCGGCGCGCGATCCGACCCACCTCCACCGCGGGATTGACGAGCCCGCCATTGGTCGGCACCCAGGTCAGGGAGATCAGCCGCACGCGCTCGTCGATCATCTGCTCGAGAGCGGTCGTGTCGATCTGGCCGTGCGGGTCGCTCGGCACGACCTCCACGCTCACCCCGTGCCGGCGCTGCACCTGGAGGTAGGCGACGTAGTTGGCGCCGTACTCGGCCTCTCCCGTGAGGATCCGATCGCCGGGCTGAAACGGAAGGGAGTAGAACGCCAGCTGCCACGCCACTGTCGCGTTCTCGGTGAGGGCGATCTCGTCCGGGGCCGCGCCGATGAGCCTGGCCACGGAGCCGTAGACCGCTTCGAGCTCGTCGTGTCGGGCGGTGGCGGCCTCGTAACCGCCGATCCGCAGCTCGAGGTCGAGGTGGCGGCGGATGGCCCGATCCACCGGAAGCGGCGCCAGAGCGGCTCCCGCGCTCATGAAGTAGGCCGCCTCCGCGGTTCCGGGGGTGTCCGCACGGAGAGCGTCGACCTCGGACACGGAGAGAGGCGTTGTGGATGAGACGACAGGTGCCATAATCGCTACATTAGTCATCCTTCGAATCAAATGGACAAGACGGAAGAGAATCGATGCCCGATCGCTCCCAGCCATCCCTCGCGGAGTCGGTGCGCACCGCGGTGAAAGCCACCCTGCCGCACGCGGTCGACCGCCTGAGCGGCCTCGTCCGCATCCCCTCGATCGCCGGCCCCGATCACGCGGCCGCGCTCGGCGAGTCGGCTGCGGCGGTCGCAGAGCTGTTCGCGGCCACGGGTCTCTTCCCCCGCGTCGAGGTCGTCACCGGCCGCCGCGCCGACGGCAGAGCGGGCGGGCCGGCGGTGCTGGCCGTGCGACCCGCCCGCGAGGGCGCTCCCACGGTGCTGCTGTACGCGCATCACGATGTCCAGCCCGCGGAATCGGGCGGATGGCGCGCCGCCCCCTTCGAGCCAGTGCGCGAGGACGGGCGGATCCTCGGGCGCGGTTCGGCTGACGACAAGGGCGGGGTCGTCGTCCACGTGAGCGCGCTCGAGACGCTCCTCGGGCTGCGTCCGGATCCTCGGTTGGGGATCGCCGTCGTGATCGAGGGCGAGGAAGAGGAAGGCTCGCCGACCTTTCCCGACGTCCTCGCCGCCCTCGGCGACGTCGGCGAGGTGAACGCCGTCGTCATCGCCGACTCCGAGAACCGCAGTGAGACCGTCCCCGCGCTCGTGCACAGCCTCCGCGGACAGATCAATCTCGTCGTCACCGTCTCCACGCACGCGGATGCGGTGCACGCCGGGGCGAATGGAGGCGGCTATCCCGACGCGATGATGCCGATGGCCCGGCTGCTCGCGAGCTTCCACGCCTCCGACGGCTCGGTGGCGGTCGCGGGCCTCCTCCGCGGCGCGGGCTCGACCTTCGACCTCGACGAGGCCGCGCACCGAGCGTCGTCGGGCGTGCTGGACGGCGTGGAGCCGATCGGGTCGGGCCGGCTGGCGGACCGACTCTGGCGGCATCCGTCCGTCACCGTGACCGGGATGGACCTCCCTGACCCCCGGTCGGCGCCGACCGTGCTCCTTCCCTCCGTCTCGGCGAAGGTCACGGTGCGCCTCGCGCCCGAGCAGTCCATCGACGACGCGTGGCAGGCGCTGCGCGCCCACATTGCGGCGCACACGCCGTTCGGCGCGCACGTGCGCATCGAGGACGGCGGCGCCGCGCGGGGCGTCTTCACCCCCGCCGATCATCCGGCCGAAGAGCTTCTCCTGCAGGCGCTGGACGATGGGTGGGGCGCTGCCCCCGAACGCCTCGGCAGCGGCGGATCGGTGGCGCTCGTCGCCGAGCTCGCCGACCGATTCCCTGAGGCCGCCATCCTCATGTCGGGGATCATCGATCCCGCCAGCCGCGCGCACGGGGTGAACGAGTCGCTCTCTCTCAGCGTTCTGGAGAAGGCGATCGCCGCGGAGACGCTCTTCCTGCTGCGTCTGGAAGGGGAGGAGGAGCGATGATCGAAGAGGTCGATGTCGTCGTCGTCGGTGCCGGTGCCATGGGAACCGCGGCCGCGTGGCACGTCGCCGCAGCCGGTCGCGACGTGGTGGTGCTCGAGCAATTCGCCGAGGGTCACACCATAGGGGCCTCGCACGGGTCTACGCGCAACATCACCGCGGCCTATGCCGACGACGTCTACCAGGGCATGCTCCGGGAGACGCGGGCGCTGTGGGCGCAGCTGGAATCCGAATCCGGGCAGACCCTCATCGATCGCGTGGGCCTCGTGCATCACGGGGCGCAGGGCCCCCTCCACGCCATCCGCGACGCGCACCGTCGCCACGAGATCGCGAGCGAGTTCCTCGCGCCCGAGGACGCCGGTGAGAGGTGGCCGGGGCTCCGCTTCGCCGGGCCGGTGCTCTACACGCGGGAGGCCGGTCGCATCCGCGCGTCGGATGCGCTCCGTGTCGTCCGCGCACGCGCCGAAGCATCCGGGGCGCAGTTCCGGTTCGAGACGACGGTGCGGGGGATCGAACCACAGCTCGATGCGGTGACCGTGCACGTCGACGGCGGCACGATCCGTGCTCGCCGGGCGATCGTGACCGCCGGGGCCTGGACCCGCAAGATCGTGCCCGGCGACATCACCCTTCCCGCGTTGCGGGTCACGCAGGAGCAGCCCGCGCACTTCGCCGAGCGCGCGGGTGAGAGGACATGGCCCGGCTTCATGCAGTCACCCGAACCGGGCGATCGCGACGCCTGGTGGGCCAGCACCGTGTACGGCATGCGCACCCCGGGGGAGGGCATCAAGGTCGGATGGCACGGATCGGGGCCGGTGACCGACCCCGACGCGCGCACCTTCACGTACGAGCCGGGCCAGATGGACCGGCTGCGTCGGTACGTCTCCGAATGGGTGCCCGGTGCCGACCCCGACCGGTTCGAGGCCATCAGCTGTACCTACACGACGACCCCGACAGAGGACTTCATCCTCGACCGCGTCGGGCCGATCGTCATCGGCGCCGGATTCTCCGGACACGGCTTCAAGTTCACGCCCGTCGTGGGTCGGATCCTCGCGGATCTCGCCCGGGACGTGCCGGCGCCGCGGACGTTCCGCATCGATCGAGTGCCCGCCTAGGGCGTCGGTCCCTGCTCGCGCTGACCGTCCGCTCAGGCCACCTCGCCGGCCGCGACGGTCTCGGCGAGAGCGTGCACAGCGGGCAGGTGGTGCGCGCCGTAGAAGTCCGCGGACTCCAGGCGGGCTGCATCCGGCGTGACCGTCGTGTCGGCGAGCGCGGCGACCACAGCGAGACCGTGCATCCATCCTCCGGCGAGCGTGCCGAGCTGCAGGAGGTAGGGCACCGCAACGGCGTACGCGTCACGCGTCGCACCGAACGCCAGCAGGTCGGCGGTCGCTCTCCGCGTCGCGCCCACGGCGCGGTCGAGCCGCTCGGCCGTGCGAGTGGCCACCGGCTGCTCGGCGGCCCGCAGTCGCGCGGTCGTCTCGTCGATCTCGGCGAGGAGCCGGTCCACCGTGGCGCCGCCGTTTCGGAGCACCTTCCGGCCGAGGAGGTCGTTGGCCTGGATCGCGGTGGTGCCCTCGTAGATCGTCGTGATGCGCACATCACGGTAGTGCTGGGCGATCCCGGTCTCCTCGATGAAGCCCATGCCGCCGCACACCTGGATGGCGTCGCTGGTGATCCGCTGCGCTTCTTCGGTGCTCCAGCCCTTGACGATCGGCACGAAGAGCTCTGCGAGCGTGCGGGCGTCGGCGTCATCGGTGCGATCGAAGAGGTCGGTCGCGTACACGGCGACGGCGCGCATCGCGAAGATCTTGCTCGACATCGACTGCAGGAGCCGCTGCACGTCGGGGTGCTCGGCGATCGACGTGCCCTCGGCGCGGTCGAGCACCCGGCCCTGGATGCGCTCCGCCGCGTAGTCGACCGCCTTCTGGTAGGCCCGGTCGGCGATCCCGGTCGCCTGGAAGCCCATGGCGGAACGGGCGGAGTTCATCATGACGAACATTCCGGCGAGACCGCCGTGCAGCTCGCCGACGAGATAGCCTGTCGCGTCTTCGTACGAGAGCACGCACGTCGGGCTCCCGTGGATGCCGAGCTTGTGCTCGATGGCGACGGTCGTCACGGCGTTGCGCTCGCCGAGGGTCTCGTCGTCGTTCACGAGGAACTTCGGAACGACGAACAGCGACAGCCCCTTGCCGCCGGCCGGGGCATCCGGGGTGCGGGCGAGCACGAGGTGCACGATGTTGTCGGCGACGTCGTGGTCTCCCCACGTGATGAAGATCTTCTGGCCGCGAAGACCCCACGAGCCGTCGGGGCGCGGTGTCGCGATCGTGCGGATCGCGCCCAGGTCGGTGCCGGCCTCCGGCTCGGTGAGGTTCATCGTGCCGGTCCACTCGCCCGAGACGAGCTTGGTCAGGTAGCGCCGGCGGATCTCCTCGGATGCGACGGCGTCGAGGGCGTGGATCTGCCCGGCGGTCAGCAGCCAGCACAGTGCGAAGGCGGCGTTGGAAGCGTTCCAGATCTCACCCAGCCCGGCTCGTACCGCCCCGGGCAGTCCGTCGCCGCCGGCAGACACCGGGGCTTCGGCGGTGATCCACCCCGCCTCGACGAAGGCGCGGTACGCCTCGGCGAACCCGGCGGGGAGGTGCACCTGCCCGTCCTCCAGGCGAGCGCCCTCCCGATCGCCGGCGTCCTGCAGCGGGGCGAGGACGGAACTGGCGAAATCCCCGGCGGCGGCGACGATCTCGACCCCGTCCTGCGCGGTGAGCTCGCCCCCGGTGGCCTGCGCGAGGAGGTCGCGCCCGAAAGCCTGACCGAAGAGGAACTGATAGTCCTCGACCGGGGGACGATAGTCGGCGGCAGACGCGGGCATGGTGGCTCCCTCATGAGACGAACGCTGAGACGGAGTCTCACTCTAGATGAAACTCCGTCTCGCGTCGAGTCCTCGTCAGCGCCGGGTGGCGGTGACCACGAGGTACTCCCACGTCATGACGTCGGCGGCGAGGAACCGGTCGCCGAGTGCGGCGATGTCGACGTCGAGGGCGGCGGCCTTCGCCGGGTCATCGGCGAGGAAGCGGTACACCGCGATCGTGGGTCCGTAGTTCGCCTTGAAGAAGTCGCGGAACTGGGCACCCGAGGAGAAGCGGTCGACCCGGAGCACCTGCTGCGAGGCGACAATGTTCTCGACACGATCGCCGAACAGCTCCCGAACGTGCTCGAGGCTCCCCCACAGCGGGGCGGGCGAGGCGCCCGGGGGCGGCGGCGGCGAGTACGGCTTCATGGTGGCGAAGAGCTGCCCGATGAACCCGCTCGGCGTCCAGCTGAGCACGCCGATCGTCCCGCCCGGCCTCGTCACGCGGACCAGCTCGTCGGCGGCCTGCTGGTGGTGCGGGGCGAACATGACACCGATGCTCGACATGACGACGTCGAACTCCGCGTCGGCGAACGGCAGAGCCTCGGCATCCGCGGTCTGCCAGGTCAGCGCCAGGCCCTCCGCTTCCGCGGCTGCCCGGCCGACGGCGAGGAGCTCGGGGGTGAGGTCGGTGGCGACGACGGTCGCCCCGCGCCGGGCGGCGGGGATGGCCGACGTCCCGGTGCCGGCTGCCACGTCGAGGACGCGGGATCCTGGCTGAACGCCGATCGTGTCGACGAGAACGCCGCCCAGCGTGTGGACGACCTCGTCGGCGACGGTCGGATAGTCGCCGCTCGCCCACATTGCGGCGTGCTTGGCCTTGAGCGCCCGGTCCTCCTCCGTCGCGGTCAGCGACCGGGTCGTGCTGGTGAATGATGACATCTGATTCCTCCTGTCGGAATGGGTGTCCCCACGGTAGGAATCGCGCACGGTACGCCGCATCAGCGCCGACGCGCATTCGGTGCGGGCGGCGTGAGGGGGATGGCGGCTGACGCGTAGGCGTCACGCGCGCGAGAGCAGCCGCGCGACGGCGGCGGTGCGGGCCGACCGCCCGCTCACCCCGAGTTTGGCGTATGCGTTCTGCAGGTGCCGCTCCACGGTGCGCACGGAAAGGAAGAGCGTCGTCGCGATCGCCTCGTTGTCGTGCCCGGCGGCCGCCAGCCGCAGGATGTCGAGTTCGCGCGGTGTGACGAGCGCCGCAACATCCGGCGCGTCCGCCTCGACCGGGGCGGCGCGGTCGGCCTCGAGGAAGTCCGTGACCTCGCGGAGGAATGCGGGCCACGCCGGCTCGTCGGCGAGCACGATGTGGTTGTCGCTGTCGAGGGCCACCAAGCGCGCGCCGCGGATGCTGGCAGCGAGATGTCGCGCATGGTGGAACTCGTTCATCTGGTCGCCGCGGCTGTGGATGACGAGCGTGGGGAGATCGAGTGCGGGAAGCCGCCACGTGGAGTCGCTCACCTGTCGCTGCGCGCGGGAGATCACGGCGGTCTCGGTGTCGCACGCACGCCGCTGGAGGTCGTCGAGCCACCGCATCTGCTCCTCCGTCCCCCCGGGGATCATCATGCTGCTGAAGACGCGGCGGAACTCCGACGTCGGACGCGCCCAGCCGACCTTGATGAGCGCCTCGAAGGCGGCGAGCAGCTCCAGCTCCTCGGGAGTGGCCGCGGCCTGGGCGCCGGAGTAGCTCCCGTAGAAGAGAAGCCTCGTGAGCCGCTCGGGATGACGCGCCGCGTACTCGATCGCGACCGGTCCTCCCTGGGCCATGGCCATCAGGGCGAACGGCCCGAGCCCCGCATCCTCGACCACGGCTTCGAGGTCGGCGACGCGCGCTTCGAGGCTGTGGTCGGTGACGCCCCGGTCGGAAAGGCCGTGCCCGCGCTCGTCATAGCGGATGACCGTCGCGACCTTGCCGAGCTCGACGAGGTAGTGGCGCCAGACCGGGCTCTCCCAGTCGAACTGCAGGTGACTGAGCCAGCATGCGTCGATCAGCAGCGGCGGCCCCGAGCCGTGCACGGCGTAGGCGATGCCGACCCCGTCGGCGGATCGTGCGAACCGGATGTCTTGGACGGCATCGGCTCTGAGCCTGTCCACGCGGCCATCATAGGAGTCGATCGCCGACCGCACACCCCCGCACTGCGAGATCGGTGTCGCTAGGGGGCGGTGCGCGGGCCTGCGGCGTGGGCGGAGACGAACTGGTCGACGAGGAGATCGACGCGCTGGTCGTCGAGTCCCGGTCGGAGCCGGCCGCCGCGCCCCAGCGTGGCCAAGCCGTGCAATGCGGCCCACAGCACCTCGGTGAGCGTGTCGACATCGTCGTGGCCGAGCGCATCCGCGACAGCCGTGCGCAGCTCCGCGAAGGCGTGCACCATGGGCGTCGCCGTGCTCTCCTGGGCGAACGTGAGCTGCGACGAACGCGCGAACATCGCGTCGTAGAGGGCGGGGTTGTCCACCGCGAATCGACGGAAGGAGTGCGCCACCCGGCGCAGGGCCGTCAGCGGATCGACGGCGTCGGTGCGCGCCCGGGCCAGTGTCTCGGCGAGATGAGCGAAGCCTTCGAGGGCCACCGCAGCGACGATGTCCTCCATCGAGGCGAAGTGCTTGTAGAGCACCGGCTGGCTGTACTCGATCTCGGTGGAAAGACGCCGCGTGGTCACCGCATCCCAGCCCTCCTTCTCTGCCAGGTCGCGTGCCGCCGACACGATCATGGCTCGGCGTGCCGCGCGCTCACGCTGTACTCGCTCTTCTCCACTCATGCGCCCATGTTAGCAACGATAGAAAAGGTAGCAATGCTATTGACACTGGCGATCCTCAGGGGTTAGCGTCGCTACCACATCGTCTCGTCGCCTCGACGGACGGGGAGAGAAGGAGATTCCAATGGACGAGACAGGACGCACCCTCGCCGAGAAATACGTCACGATGCTGAACACGCACGACGCGAACCTCGTCGACGAGCTCCTCGCGGAGGACTACGTCAATCACAACGCGTTCGTCGCCGACGGTCGCGAGGCCAATCGCGAGTTCTGGGGGTCGTTCTTCGCCGCGATCTCGGGTCTGACCACGACGATGGAGGACCTCATCGTCGCCGGCGACCGGGTCGTCGGTCGCTTCGTCACGCGTGGCACCCACACCGGAGAGCTCATGGGCTTTCCTGCCACGAACAACCCGGTCGAGATGCGCACCATCGACATCTGGCGCGTCGAGAACGGTGTCTTCGTCGAGCACTGGGACGAGATCAACTCGCTCGAGGTGTTCCAGCAGATCGGCGCCGTGCCCGCCGTCGGCCCCGAGGAGACCTCGAACCGATGATCGGCCAGATCGCCGCGCTCGTCGCGATCCTCGGTGCGGGCGTCGTCTACGGCACCGACGTGTTCTGCGCGCTCGTGCTGCGCCCGGCCCTCGCGCGGCTCGATGACGCCGCCCTCACCGCCGCGGCGGGAAACGTCCATCGCTATGGCGACAAGCGGATGCCGGTCCCCGGCGTCGTCGGCCTCGTCGGTGCTCTCGCGGCGACGGTGCTCGCCGCGCTCGCCGCTCGCCCTGTCGCCGCCGTGCTCGCGGGCGTCGCCCTCGTCCTGCTCGTCATCTGGCTGCTGCTCTATGCGCGGATCAGCGCGCCCATCAATCGCCGCTTCACGGCGGCCGCCGACCGGAGCGAGACGCTTCCGGACGCCCGCGCCCTGCAGCGCTCCTGGGACCGCGTCATCACGCTGCGCGCGACCCTGCAGGGGCTCGCCGTGCTCGCGCTCGGCGTCAGCCTCCTCGTCTGACACGACGTCCCCTTGCGTGAATCGGCTGCGAAACCGGGAGGTTTAGCAGCCGATTCACGCAAGTGAAGGGCTCACCGCGCCGTATAGCCCCCATCGACGGTCATGTCGCTCCCCGTGATGAACGCCGCTTCGTCGCTGATGAGGAAGAGGATGAGGGCGGCGACGTCGTCGGGTGTGCCGAGTCTGCCGAGGGGGGTCGACCGCGTGAGGACCTCGCGATCCATGGTGCCGAGGAGGGGGGTGTCGATGAATCCGGGATGGACCGCATTGACCCGCACTCCGTCGGCTGCCCACGCGAGAGCCACATTCTTGGTGAGCGTGCGGACGGCGCCTTTCGCCGCGTGATAGGCGGGTCCGGTTCCGAAGCCCCCGACGAGGCCGAACATCGAGCCGACGTTGACGACGGAGCCGCCTCCTGCAGCCTTCAGCTCGGGCCCGGCGACATGCATCCCGAGGAAGACGCCGCCCTGCGTCACGGCCACGACATCGCGGTACCTCTCGAAAGACGTCGTGTCGATGGTCCGGCCGTCCGCCACGGCGGCGCAGTTGACCAGGGCATCCAGGCGACCGTACAGATCGACCGTCTCGGCGACCGCTCGTCGCCACGACGCCTCGCTTGAGACGTCCAGGGCCCACGCCGTTGCCGTCCCACCGCCTGTGCGCACCTCATCGGCGACTTCATCTGCTTTAACGAGATTCACATCGGCGACGACGACGGTGCCCCCTTCGCGCGCGAACCTGATGGCAACGGATGCGCCAATGCCGCCCGCCGCTCCCGTGACCAGCGCAACTTTGCGGGAAAATCGCGGCATCCTCGGCTCCTCTCCCGCCCGAATCGGTTCTCGGGCAGCTCATCCTGTCGATGGCGAGCGAGCTTACTCTTGACTTACATATGTGTCATCACTAACGTCATCACACAAGAGGGGCGGGCGATCCCGACGGCCCGCTTCGAGGGAGCCCCCGGTGACGGGGCTCGCACGGACTGCACTGATTCAACGAGGAATGAGGAAGCAATCGATGTTCACTTCGCGCAAGCGCACCGCCCTGGTGAGCGCCGTCGGCGCCACCGCGTTACTCCTGAGCGCGTGCGCCGGCAGCGCCGCGCCGGCCTCGACGGCGGGGGATGCGACTCCAGAAGGCGAGCCGATCTCGATCGGCTCGTACGCCCCGTCCTCCGGATCGAACGCGTGGCCTGAGGTGGAGGCTGGCGTCCGCGCCGCGGAGTGGTACGTGAACAACGAGCTCGGCGGTATCGGCGATCGGCCACTCGATGTCCACACGTGCGTGACGAACGGCAGCGCGGAATCCGGCGTGGGATGTGCCAATGAGTTCGTCAGCGCCGGGTACGCGTTCGTCCTCGATCCCTACGACCTCAGCACCGGTGCCGGTCGCCCGATCCTCGAGGAGGCGGGCATCCCGTGGGCGGGAACGGTCGCGGGCGACCCCAAGAGCGAGACCGCCCCGTATCCGACCGGATTCTTCTTCACCGGGCCCCTCGCGATCACGGCCGCGGGGTTGGCCAACATCTGGGAGCAGGAGGACGTCGAGACGGCGAGCTACGCCGTCACGGACGCCCCCAGCGTCCACACCTACATCGACAACGTGCTGATTCCCCTCGCCGACGCGCTGGGCGTCGAGATGACCATCCAGTACGTCGATCCCGCGCAGGCGAACTGGGCAGCAGTCGCCGCCGCGCAGCTTCAGGGCGAGCCCGACATGACCGGGTCGGTATCGCTTCCCGAAGAGGGCTGCACGCAGTTGTTCGGAGCGTTGCGTCAGCAGGACCCGGACGGGAAGATCTTCGTCGGCTCCTGTTCGCAGTACATCGATGAACTCGGCCCCGACGCCGCGGGAACGTACACCGTCCCCCGCCTGTGGAGTCCCCTGGCACTCGACCACGCTCCCGAGGCGGTAGCCGCCGAGATCGAGGCGTTCACCGATGCCATGGCCGCCGTCGGCGCCGAGGACCAGATCTCCGCTCGCGCCACGTATGCCTTCGCCGGGCTCGTGACGGCCGCCCGCGCCCTCGCCACGGTAGAAGGGGACGTCACTGCCGAGAGCGTCACGGCTGCGCTGGAGGGCATCGCCGGAGAGCAGATGTTCCTCGGACCGCAGATCACGTGCGACGGCGAGCAGTGGCCGGGTGCACCGACCGCGTGCAGCTCGCAGTCGATCTACTTCGTCGTGCAGCAGGACGGCACCCTCAAGCCCGGCGACGCCGAGGGCTTCACCGACCTGTCCCAGGTCATCATCGACACCCTCACGTAAGCCACGGACGCAGCGGATAGTTCATGACGTCGATAGTGCAGTTCGCCGTCCTCGGGCTCGGGGTCGGGGTCATCTATGTGGGTCTCGCGACCGGCCTCATCCTGGTGTACCGGGCGACCGGTGTCATCAACTTCGCGATGGGCACCACGGCGATGTGGGGCGTTTACGTCTACACCTTCGTGAGGAACGAGGGCAGGCTCGTCCTTCCGATCGGAGACATCCCGCTCGGGGGGAGCGACCCCGGTCCCGGCGTGGCACTGCTGCTCGCAGTGCTCTCCACGGTAGGCATCGCTCTCGTCATCTACTTCGGAGCGTTCAAGCCCGTGCGCAGAGCGCCCGAGCTGGCGCAGGTGGTGGTGTCCATCGCGGTGATGCTGACACTGCAGGCGCTCGTCGTGCTGCGGTTCGGACCGGGCGGCCAGCGAGTACCCGGCTTCCTCCCCTCCGATGCGCTGGAGATCGCAGGGGTGCGGGTCACCGGTGACTACCTCTGGATGACGGCGATCGTCCTCGTGGTCGTCGCGCTGATCGCGGGCTATCTGCGCTTCACACGCATGGGGGTGGCCACGCGTGCCGCCCAGAGCAACGAACGAGCGGCCATCCTGATGGGGTACGCCCCCAGCAGGCTGGCGGCGGTCGCGATGGTACTCGCCGGGGTCGTGGCGGTGGTGGGGGGAGTCATGGGAAGCACCGCGACCGGGCTCAACCCGCTGACGTTCACGCTGTTCATCGTTCCCGCCCTCTCGGTGATGCTCGTCGCACGCATGTCATCGCTCGGAATTGCTGCCGCCTTCGGCCTGGCGCTGGGGATGATCCAGTCGATCCTCACCTTCCTGGCGGCGACCCCGTGGTGGCCCAAGTGGGCGGCGTCGGGGATCGATCAGGTGCTGCCGCTCCTGATCGTCCTGGTGGTGCTGGCGCTCTATGGCAAACGTCTGCCCGCGCGCGGGTCGCTGCAGTCCGTGCGGCTCCCCGACGTGGCGATCCCTCGCCTCCGGCCACTGCCGACACTGGCCCTGCTCGCCATCGGCGCCGGCATCCTCGTGGTCACCGGAGGTGCATGGCGGTTCGGCATCACCATGTCGCTGATCATGGCGCTGCTGGCTCTGTCGTACGTCATCATCACGGGCTACCTCGGGCAGATCTCCCTCGCGCAGGTGGCCTTCGCCGGTGCCGCGGGATTCGTGCTCTCCAAGATCGGCGAAGGGATGGGCCTGCCCTTTCCGATCGCGATCTTCCTCTCCGCCCTGATCCCGACGATCCTCGGCGTGATCGTCGCCGTCCCGGCCCTACGGATCCGCGGCGCCCAGCTGGCGATCGTCACGCTGGCTGCCGCTCTCGCGATCGAGCGGTTCGTCTTCAACAACTACGCCCTCACCCCGCCGGAGGGAAACCTCATCGCGGCACCCGGGCTGTTCGGCATCGACCTCGGCATCCGGGAGGGCACCGACGTGAGCCGTCTCGAGTTCTCGCTGCTCGTGCTCGCGGTCGCGGCGGTCATCCTGATCGGTTTCATCCGCCTCGCGTCGGGCGACATGGGTCGTGCCTTCCTCGCTGTTCGCGCGAACGAGCGCGCGGCGGCGTCGGCCGGGATCGACGTGCGGCTGACCAAGCTCACCGGGTTCGCCGTCTCCGCGTTCGTCGCGGGGGTGGCCGGCTGTCTGATCGGGTACTCGCACGGACAGCTCTCGTCGAGTTCGTTCACGGTCTTCGTCGGTCTGCAGATCCTGGCGTTCGCGTACATCGGCGGGATCACCAGTTGGCCCGGTGCCATCGTCGCCGGTGCCCTGGCGCCCCTGGGTATCGTGCACACGATCGTGGACCAGGTGTGGGGCATGAGCGACGTGTACGCCCTGGTCGCGGGCGTTCTCCTCATCCTCACCGCCATCCTGAACCCCCTCGGAGCCGTGGGCGCCGCGCAGCACCTCCTGCACGCGGTGAGAGCGCGCCGTCGATCCCCCCACGCCCCGCCGGATGCGCCGGTCGAGCTCCGCGATGAGAATGAGGTGCGCGCGTGACTGGTTCACGAGGCCTTCAGGCCAGCGGAGTCACCGTGCGCTATGGCGGCGTCACCGCGGTGGACAACGTGGATCTCTCCGTGGAGCCCGGGCAGGTGGTCGGCCTCATCGGCCCGAACGGCGCAGGCAAGACGAGCTTCGTCGACGCGCTCACCGGATTCGCGCCGGCGCAGGGGGAGATCACGCTCGACGGCGTCTCCCTGACACGGATGCGCCCGCACCGCCGTCGCCAGGCAGGACTGTCCCGAACGTGGCAGTCCGGGGAGCTGTTTGCGAGCTTGACGGTGGCGGAGAACGTGCTCGCCTCCGCGCGACCGCCCACGTGGTCGACGCTCGCCCGCGATCTGTTCGCACCACGGCGATCGATCGACGCCGGCGTCGAGCCGTTGCTGCACGCCGTCGGCATCCCGGGTCTCGCTTCCGTGTCGGCCGGTGCCCTCAGCCTCGGCCAGCAAAAGCTCGTCGGCGTTGCGCGGGCGATGGCGGGGGGATGCTCCATCCTGCTTCTGGACGAGCCTGCGGCCGGGCTGGACTCGACCGAGAGCCTCCAGTTCGCAGACCGGATCCGTCGCATCGTCTCCGACGGCCCGGGAGCCCTCCTCATCGACCACGACGTCGATCTCATGCTCCGCGTGTGCGATGTCGTCTACGTGCTCGAATTCGGCCGGCTCATCTTCCGAGGGACGCCGACGGAGGTCCGCAGCGATCCCCGGGTGGTCGCCGCGTACCTCGGATCACCGGTGGAGGGGTGACATGGCCGAACTGCTGATCGAGGCCGAGGGTCTGACTGTCGGCTACGGCGGCGTGTCCGCCGTCCGCGACGTCGATCTGCGCCTTCACGCCGGCGAGGTGCTGACGCTCCTGGGCGCGAATGGAGCGGGGAAGACCACCACGCTGCTCGGCCTGGTGGGCATCCTCCCGCACACCGCGGGGCTGGTGCGCTGCCTGGGCATCGAGTCTCGACCGGGAAGATCCGCCGCGCTGGCGCGCGCGGGGGTCGCCCTCATCCCGGACGACCGCGGCATCTTCCCCGAGCTGACCGTCGACGAGCATTTCCGGCTCGCATCCCGCAGGTCGTCGCGCCAGCGCAGGGACCTCGTGCTCGAGTACTTCCCCGCGCTCCGCGATCTCCTGGGGAGGCGGGCCGCGCTCCTCTCCGGCGGCGAGCAGCAGATGCTGGGCATCGCGAAGAGCCTGATGCTCTCTCCGCGGGTCCTCATCATCGATGAGATGAGCCTGGGGCTCGCCCCGATCATCGTGCAGCAGATCCTGCCGAAGATCCGCGATTTGGCGAAGGAGGAGGGGATGGGTGTGCTGCTCGTCGAACAGCACGCGCAACTCGCCCTGGCCGCGTCGGACCGCGCGATGGTGCTCGGACGCGGCGAGGTCGTGCTGGAGGATGACGCGGCCTCGCTCCTGGCCGACCAGAGCCGCCTGGAGGCGGCCTACTTCGGCGGCGAGGAGCAGCGATGACCGGTGCGCTCCACGGCATCCGGGTGATCGAACTCGGGGGCGTCGGTCCGGGGCCGCACGCGTGCATGATGCTGGCCGATCTCGGAGCCGACGTGGTGCGGATCGAGCCGCCGAGTGCCCCGATGCCGCCGTCGCAGGGCGTCCAGCGGGGGCGCCGCGTCGTGACGGCAGACCTGAAGGACCGCCGTCAGCGCGACGGCATCCTCGACCTCATTGCGTCCGCCGACGTCGTCGTCGAAGGTTTTCGCCCGGGAGTCGCCGAGCGACTGGGACTCGGACCCGACGACTGCGCGCAGCGCAACGAAGGGCTCGTGTACGGGCGGATGACCGGGTGGGGACAGGACGGCCCTCTCGCCGCACGCGCCGGACACGATCTGACCTACATCGCCGTGACCGGCGCGCTCTCGGTCATACGCGCACCCGACGGCAAGCCGGTGCCCCCCGCCAATATCGTGGGCGATTTCGGCGGCGGATCGCTCTTCCTCGTGACCGGGATACTGGCCGCGCTCCTCGAGCGGGTCTCGTCAGGCCGCGGCCAGGTCGTCGACGCAGCCATCGTCGACGGTGTGAGTGTGCTCTCGCAGATGCTCTGGGACTTCCGCTCCCGCCCGCTGGCGGGGATCGACGGAGTGCAGCGGCCCCTGAGCGGGGAGCTGCCGTTCTACGACACGTACCGGTGCGCGGACGGCGGTTACGTCGCCGTCGCTCCGATCGAGCCCCAGTTCTACGCGGAGTTCCTCGCTGGGCTGGGACTGGACCGGAACGACCTTCCCGCGCAGTGGGATCCTGCCGGATGGCCGGTGCTCCGGAAGCGATTCGCGGCGACACTTGCCACCCGCTCTCGAGACGTCTGGGTGGCTCGCTTCGACGGAACCGACGCGTGCGTGGCACCGGTGTTGTCGTGGGACGAAGCGCTGGAGCATCCGCACATGAGACGGCGAGGAGTGTTCCGCGAGGAGGCCGGGGCCATCGAGGTGCGTCCGGCACCGCGGTTCTCCCGCAGCTCGTCGCAGCCGCAGACGGCCGGAGTGCGCCCCGCTTCTGTCTCGCACGTGGCGGCGCAGTGGCAGCGCACTGTCGGCGCGGCCGCCGGTTAGCAACACACACGAAAGCAGGGCCTCGCAGTGGTGCGGGGCCGCAGAGATTCGGAGGAGAGGGACATGGTCTACTTCACACACGCCTTGCACCGTCGCACGCAGTCCGACCCCGACGCGGTGTTCAGCATCTGCGAGGGCCGAGAGACGACGAATGCGGAAACCGTCGACCGCGTCGCACGGATCGCGGGGTGGCTACGTGCGCACGGGGTGAGCCACGACGATCGGGTGGCGCTCCTGGACCTGAACACGGACTACTTCCTCCAGTCCGCGCTCGGGATCGCGTGGGCGGACGCCATGATCGTGCCGGTGAACTTCCGCTGGTCGGTGCCGGAGATGGCGTACTCGCTCGAGGAGACCGATGTCGAGGTGCTCCTGGTGGGCGACGCCTTCGTCGGCCTCGTGGACGACCTCCGCGCGGCGCTCCCCCGCCTCAGCCACGTCGTGCACATCGGGAGTGCGGTCACGCCGCCGGGGGCCGTGCCGCTCAGCGAGGTGCTCGCAGCCGGCCCCGTTCCCGACGCGCGACGTCAGGGGGACAGTCCGCTGGGTGTCTTCTACACCGGCGGCACGACCGGCGTTCCCAAGGGCGTCGTGCTCGGGCATCGCGGCGTGCTGATCTCGGCCCTGGGTATGTGCGCGACGGCCGGCTACCCGAAGGGCGGCGTGAACCTCGCGATCGCTCCGGCGTTCCACATGGCGGGCTTGTGCGGGATCGTCGTGGGCATGATCCTGGATCAGGCGATCCTCCTGGTCCCGATGTTCGACCCCCAGGAGGCGAGTCGGCTGATCCAGCGGTATCGGGTCAGCCAGGCGCTTCTGGTCCCCACGATGATCCAGATGATCATCGACCACCCGAACCGTGCCGACTACGACCTGAGTTCGCTGCGTTCACTCGTCTACGGAGCCTCGCCGATCAGCGAGGCGCTCCTCATCCGGACGCGTGCGGCTCTCCCCGACGTGCAGCTGTGCCAGGCGTACGGGATGACCGAGCTGTCCCCGACGACGACGATGCTGCTCAACGAGGATCACGAGGATGAGACCCTCCGGCGCAGCGCCGGACGGCCCACCATCCACGCCCTCGTGAAGATCGTGGACGAGAACGACGCAGAGGTGCCGCGCGGGACCGTTGGCGAGATCTGCTCCAAGGGCGACCTGGTGATGCTCGGTTACTGGAAGAAGCCGGCGGAGACGGCCGAGGCTGTCCGCGACGGCTGGATGCACACCGGTGACAGCGGGTACATGGACGACAGGGGATATGTCTACGTCGTCGATCGCATCAAGGACATGATCATCAGCGGTGGCGAGAACGTCTACTCCATCGAGGTGGAGAACGTCGTTGCGCAGCATCCATCGGTCGTGCAGGTCGCCGTCATCGGCGTCCCCGACGAGAAGTGGGGTGAGCGTGTGCACGCCGTCGTCCAGTTGCGACCGGGTGCTCCCGCCCTGGAGATCGAGGAACTCCGGCAGTTCTGCCGTCCGCTCATCGCCGGGTACAAGGCACCGCAGACGGTGGAGGTCGTCGAGAGCTGGCCGATGTCGGCGGCCGGCAAGATCCTCAAGCGCGAGCTGCGAGCGCAGCGGAGCGCACCGGTGTCTGCGTGACCGGCGTCGATGGCGCGGTCCTGGTCGAAGTGCGTGACGGGATCGCCACGCTGACGCTCAATCGCCCCGGCGCCGGCAATGCGATCGATGCGGCCCTGGCGGGGGGCTTCGCCGACGCCGTCCACGCGACAGTGGCCGATCCCGCGGTGGCGGTCATTGTCCTGCAGGCCCGGGGGCGCAGCTTCTGCGTCGGCGGGGACCTCTCGGCCATGGCCGCTTCCCCCGATCGCGCGGGGATGGTGGCGAACGTCCTCGGGCGGATGAACGCAGCGATCGCGCTGCTGCGTCGCGGGACGCGTCCGGTCGTGGCCTTCGTGCAGGGGGCTGTGGCGGGCGGGGGCCTCGGCATCGCTCTGTCGGCCGACGTGATCATCGCGGAGCCCGCCACTCGGTTCGTGTTCGCCTATCCCCGCGTCGGCCTGCCGCCGGACTGCGGCGTCTCGTGGCTGCTGCCCCGAGCCATCGGAGCCCGACCCGCCATGGCCATGGCTCTGACGGGTGCCGACCTCGACGCGGCCGAGGCGCTTCGCCGCGGCCTGGTCTCCGAGGTGGTGCCGGCGGATGAGGGGAGCGCGCGAGTGACCGCGCTCGCCGCACGCATAGCCGCCGCGCCCGCCGCGCATGCCGCTGCCCGTCAGCTGATGCTGAACGCCGCCGACGTGCCGTTGTCCAGTGCGCTGGATGACGAGTACGCGGCGATGCTCGGTCTCGTCGGCTCCGACGAGGCCGGCCGGCGGATCGCCGGCTTCCTGGAACGCGCTCGCTGAAACGCCGGCTTCGCCGCGTGTGGTGGAGTCGCCAGCTAAGTAAATGTAGAATAAGAGAAATTAGGATTGTGAGGCAGGCAAATGAGTGATGTCGTCATCGCCGGGGTGGGAATGATCCCCTTCACGAAGCCCGGTCGCAGCGAGTCGTACGACGTCATGGGCGCCACGGTGGCGCGCCGCGCGCTGGCCGACGCCGGCATCGGATACGAGTTGATTCAACAGGCGTACGTCGGTTACGTGTACGGCGACTCGACGGCGGGGCAGGCCGCGATGTACGGGGTGGGCATGACCGGGATCCCCATCGTGAACGTCAACAACAACTGCTCGACCGGATCTTCCGCTTTGTATATGGCGCGTCAGGCCGTGGAGTCGGGAATGGTGGACTGCGCGATCGCCGTGGGCTTCGAACAGATGCAGCCGGGTGCCCTGATCGACCACTGGACCGACCGCCCCTCCCCTCTGGACCGTTTCGCTCGCGTACGCGACGAGATCCAGGGCACGGATCCCGCTGCGCCCACCGCCGCCCAGTACTTCGGTGGAGGCGGTCAGGCGTACGTCGACGAATACGACATGGATCCCTCGGTCTTCGCCCGCATCTCGGTCAAGGCGCGCTCCCACGCTCGGAACAATCCCTATGCGGTGTTCCGCGATCCGATCTCGCTGGACGAGGTGCTGGAGTCTCCGCACATCTGGGGGCCGCTCACCCGCCTCCAGTGCTGTCCGCCCACCTGCGGCGCGGCCGCGGCGGTCGTCATGAGCGCGGAGTTCGCCGCGCGGCACGGCGTGAGCAAGCCCGTGGCGATCCGGGCGCAGGCGATGACCACCGACTACGGTTCGACGTTCGAGGATCGCGACATGCGGAAGGTCGTCGGATACGACATGACCAAGGAGGCCGCCCGGCAGGTCTTCGAGTCGAGCGGAATCGATCCGCGGGATGTCCCCGTCGTCGAGTTGCACGACTGCTTCACGACGAACGAATTCCTCACGTACGAAGCGCTCGGCCTCACGCCCGAGGGAACGGGAGAGAAGTTCATCCTGGACGGTGACAACACCTATGGCGGGCGGGTCGTCACGAACCCCTCGGGTGGCCTGCTCTCCAAGGGGCACCCGCTGGGAGCGACGGGTCTGGCGCAGTGCGCAGAGCTGGTGTGGCAGCTGCGGGGCGACGCCGACGCACGACAGGTCGAGGGCGCGACGCTCGCGCTGCAGCACAATCTGGGGCTGGGCGGCGCGTGCGTCGTGACCCTGTACGAGAAGGTGGCCTGATGGTGACGCTGGACGCCGCCGCCGTGGGGGTCGTGACGCCTCCGCAGACCCTGGAGATCTCACGCAGCCGCCTGCGCTTCTTCGCGACGGCGACCGGGCAGACCGATCCCGTGTACACCGACATCGATGTCGCACGAGCGGCAGGGCACCCCGACCTCCCCGTTCCGCCCACGTTCTTCTTCGGCATCGAGTTGGAATCGCCCGATCCGTTCCGCTGGATGACCGACCTCGGCATCGATCTGCGCGCCGTGCTGCACGGCGAGCAGCAGTTCGTCTACCACCGGCTCGCGTACGCCGGTGACACCGTCACCGCCCGAAGCGAGATCTCCGACGTCTATGAGAAAAGGGGCGGCGCGCTGACATTCCTCGTACGCGTGACGACCATCACCGGCGCGCATGACGAACCGATCGCCGAGCTGACAGCCACCACCGTCGTGCGCGAGCTCGAGCGAGAGGATGAGCGGTGAGCGCGGCCTGGCGCGTGGGGCACGAATTCGCGCCCGTCGAACACCCGCCGATCTCGCGTGCCACGCTCGCACTGTTCGCCGGAGCATCCGGAGACCACAACCCCATCCACATCGACCTCGATGTCGCGAAGTCGGCGGGTCTCGACGACGTCTTCGCCCACGGGATGCTCTCCATGGCCTACCTTGCGCGGATGCTGACAGACATCGCTCCTCAGGAGCGGCTTCGCCGCTACGGGGTTCGGTTCACGGCGATCACCCCGCTGCATGCGCGGCCCACCTGCCGTGCGGTGGTGACCGCCGTCGAGGACCGCGGCGCCGAGCGGATCGCCACCCTGCAGCTGACCGCCGAACTCGAAGACGGCACCCTCACGCTGATCGGCAGCGCGGAGATCTCCGTCGACTGACGTCGATCCGAGCCGCCTCGTCGGTCTGAAGCACCAGAAAGAGAAGACACCAATGGGAAAACTGCAGGGCAAGGTTGCGCTCGTCTCGGGCAGCGGCCGGGGAATCGGCCGCGCCATCGCGTTGAAGCTGGTCGCCGAAGGAGCGAAAGTGGTCGTCAACGACCTGGACCCTCAACCGGCGAACGAGCTCGTCGAGGAGATCGCCGCCCTCGGCGGAGAGGCGCTCGTATGCGCGGGCAGCGTCACGGACCCGGGCTTCGCTGAGCGCTTCGTGGCAACGGCCGTCGACGGCTTCGACGGACTGGACATCATCGTCAACAACGCCGGGTACACGTGGGACAGCGTGATCCAGAAGATGACCGATGAACAGTGGGACGCGATCTTCGACGTCCACCTCAAGGCGCCGTTCCGCATCCTGAGGGCTGCTCAGCCCGTCATCAGCGCGCGCGCGAAAGCCGAGGCGGAGCGGGGCGAGCGGGTGCACCGGAAGGTCGTGAACATCTCGTCCATATCGGGGCTCTACGGCAACGCGGGCCAGGTGAACTATTCGTCGGCGAAGGCAGGTGTGCTGGGCATGACGCGCGCGCTGGCCAAGGAGTGGGGCCGGTATCACGTCAACGTGAACGCCGTCGCGTTCGGTCTCATCCAGACCCGGCTGACCGAGCCTGTCGTGGGCGGATCGACCATCACCGTCGAGGGGAGGGAGATCCGGGTCGGCATGAATCCGCAGGTTCTGGAGAACCTCAACGCCACGGTGCCCCTGGGCCGGCCGGGAACCGCGGAGGAGGCGGCGGGCTCGGTCCTGATGCTCACCTACCCCGAGTCGGACTACGTCAGTGGACAGATGATCGTCACCGGTGGGGGGTTCCTCGGATGAACATCCTGTCACCGGTCACCGGATACCGCTCCGCGTGGAAGGACGAGTCGGTCGCGGCGGTCTATGAGACCGCGGAGAAGTTCTTCGAGCGGACCCTGGTGGCGAACCGCGAGACGTACGAGAAGCAGAAGATGGTCGACCGGGAGGTCTGGACGGAGGCGGGGGCGCTGGGACTGCTCTGCTGCAGCATTCCGGAGGAGTACGGGGGCGGGGGCGGTTCCCTCGTGCATGATCTCGCAGTGGCCGAGGCACAGGCCCATTGCGGTGACATGAGCTGGGTCAACAGCGTTCACAGCGGGATCGTCGCGCACTACATCCTCGCCTACGGGACGGAGGAGCAGAAGCGCCGATGGCTCCCGAAGATGGCGACGGGGGAGATCGTCGCAGCGATAGCGATGACCGAGCCGGGTGCGGGCTCGGATCTCAAACGCCTCCGCGCCACGGCTCGTCGCGACGGCGACGACTACATCGTCGACGGCTCGAAGATCTTCATCAGCAACGGCCAGCAGGCCGACATCTTCGTGACCGCGGTGAAGACCGACCCGGCGGCGGGCAGCCGCGGCGTGTCGCTCCTTGTCATCGAGGGCGACCGCGAGGGCTTCTCGCGCGGACGAAACCTCGACAAGCTGGGCCAGTTCGGAGCGGACACCTCGGAGATCTTCTTCGACGGGGTGCGTGTCCCCGTCGCCAACCTGCTGGGGGGCGTCGAGGGGAGGGGGTTCGGGCAGCTGATGACCCAGCTCGCGCAGGAGCGCCTGTTCCTCGGGCTCACGGCGGTGGCCGTGACCGAGCTGGCTGTCAGCATCACGACCCGCTATGTGAAAGACCGGCAGGCGTTCGACGGCACGCTCTGGGACTTCCAGAGCACCCAGTTCCGTCTCGCGGAGTCCGCGACGCAGGCTCACATCGGCCGCGTCTTCATCGACGACTGCATCCAGCGCCACCTGGCGGGGGACCTCGACGCGACCTCGGCCGCCATGCTCAAGTGGTGGCTCAGCGAGATGCAGTGCTCGGTCGTCGATGACTGCCTGCAGCTGCACGGGGGCTACGGCTACATGCGCGAGTACCAGATCGCCCGCCTCTACCAGGATTCGCGCGTGCAGCGCATCTACGGCGGCTCGAACGAGGTCATGCGGATGCTGGTCGCCCGCGCGCTGTAGGAGGAGAGAGATGTCCGAGCAAGGTCCGCTGGTTCGCCGCGAAGACCCGGCGCCGCACGTGGCCCGGATCGTGCTCGCGCGCCCGGAGAAGCGAAACGCCCAGAGCCCGCAGCTCCTGTACGCCCTCGACGCCGAGTTCGTGCGTGCCTCCAGCGACGCCGAGGTGCGGGTGATCCTCCTCGAGGCCGACGGGCCGGACTTCTCCGCGGGGCACGATCTCGGTGCGGGATTCGAGGTTCCCGACGAGCCGGTGGCCACCACGGGGGGTCATCGTATGGCAGGCCTCGTCGAGAGCCACTACGGATTCGAGTGCGAGGCCTACTACGGGCTGTCGCGGCGGTGGCGCGACATCCCCACACCCACGATCGCGGTTGCGCAGGGGCGCGCGATCGCCGCGGGTCTCATGCTGCTGTGGCCGATGGACATCATCATCGCGACGGCGGAGGCCACCTTCTCCGACCCGGTCGCGGCGTTCGGGGTGAACGGAGTGGAGTACTTCAGTCACGTGTGGGAACTCGGGCACCGCCGGGCCAAGGAGATCCTGTACACGGGAGACGCCATCTCCGCCGCCGAGGCCCAGAGGTCGGGAATGGTCAATCACGTCCTTCCGACCCACGAGGCCGCGCGCGAGTTCGCCCTCGACATGGCTCAGCGGATCACGTTGCGAAGCCCGTTCGGCAACCGATTGGCGAAGGAGAGCGTCAATCGCTCGCTCGACGCGCAAGGTCAATCGGTGGCCATGCAGTCGGCGCTCGCACTGCACAATCTCGGCCACGCCGCGACGGCCGTGCGCACGGGCGGGCTCATCGACCTCGAGGGAGTCGTCGCCGTCCGCCGATCAGGAGGGCATGTCAGCGCATGAGCATGAGTGGCATCGAAATGCTGCGCCGACGTATGGCCGACCGTCCGCGCGACGCCAGAGTCGAGGCGTACACGGCGCTCGTGGATGAACTGCGACACGCACTCGATTCCTTCGCGCGCGCCGACCCCGACGAGGCCGACATCGGGCGGCTCCGCGCCCACGTCGCCGCGATCCGGGAGATCACCGATCGCACGCCCGTGGACGAAGAGCACCGGCTCTGGGCGCACTGGCGATCGGGGAGCAGCCGGGTGCAGTGCATGGTCCCCGAGCTGCTCCACGACGAGATCACGCCGGAGACCTACCGCGGCACCGTGACGATCGGCGATTTCTTCCTCGGAATGAACGGTGCGGCACACGGGGGCGTGCTGCCGCTCATCTTCGACGAGGCCCTGGGCCGCCTGGCCGGAGCCGGGCGTTCACCCGGGCGCACGGCGTACCTGACGACGACCTTCCGCGCCGTCACGCCCATCGGAGTCCCCCTCGGCGTGAGTGCGACCGTTGAGCGTATCGATGGTCGCAAGCGCTTCATCACGGGCGAGATCCGGCATGGCGGGGTCGTGTGCGCGGAGGCCGAGGCGCTGTTCATCGAACTCCGCCCCGACCACAGGTAGCGAAGACGGGGATTATCCTGCTGAGCGTGGACGAAGCGGCGACGGTACCTCGACGGACGCGCCCGAAGGACAGGAAGCAGCAGATCCTGATCCACGCGCGCGATCTGATCGTCGAGCACGGTTACCCCAACATCACCCTCGCCGACGTGGCGGAGCGGGTCGGCATCACGGCCGGAGCGATCTACCGGCACTTCGCCGACAAGGCGACCCTGCTCGACGAGGTGTTCACCTACAACCTGAGTCACCTGGACGCGCCTCTTCCTCCCGAGAACGACCCGGACGTTCTCATGGATGCCGCATTCGAGCGCGTCGGAGACCACTCGTACGTCGCGGAGCTCTGGCGGTGGGATCGACGCTATCTTCCGCCCGAGTCGCAGCAGGCGCTTCGCGACAAACTCAACGCGTGGGTCCAGACCTTCGTCGATCTGGTCCGCAGAAAACGCCCCGAACTCGACGACGGCCAGGCGAAGCTCATCGGCTGGGCGATGCAGTCGGTGCTCACCGCGCCGAACGACGCGCGGGAGGCGCTCGGACGGGAGCAGCTGCTGCGGGCGCTGAAGGACATGGCAGGAGGACTCCTCGCGGCCGAGCTGGAGCCCAGCGGCGGCCCGGCAGTCGTGGTCGAACCCCAGGTCACCGTCGCGTCCATCAGGGAACGGCTCCTGCTCGCAGCGATCGATCAGTTCGGCGCCGACGGATATGACGCCACGTCCATGTCGGCGATCGGCGCCGCGGTCGGAGTGACCGGCCCCAACCTCTACTCCCACTTCGAAAGCAAGGCGGAGCTGTTCACGTTCGCCTTCCGTCGCGGCGTCCATGCCGCCTGGCTGAAACTGGGGGAGGTCTATGCCGAGGCATCCGACCCTGTCGATGCCCTCCACAGGATGACGCGAGTGCACGCCGCGCTGCCGAAGCTGTGGATCCAGACCCGGCTGCCGCCGCTGGGCGGGGACGACGTTCTGACGGTCGGGCGGCGCGCGCAGGCGGACTACGTGCGCGAGTGGGTGCATCTGCTTCTGCTGGCGCGCCCCGATCTCGCCAAGCCCGTCGCCTACCTGCGCGTGCTCACCGCGTTCGCCATCGCCGACGATCTCAGCCGCACTCCGACGGTGAACGGGTACGAGCGGTACGAAGCGAACCTCGCGGCCGCCCTCTTCGCCCTGCTGACGGCGTGAGAAGGCTTCGCGGCTCGCGACGGCAGACGCGACGCGGCGATTTCGGACGCTGATTCTGCGCGTGGCAGGGTGGGCCTAGCAGATTGCGTTCATTGTGCCGCATACTGGCACAGGAGGTGCGATTCACACATGCATGGAATCGAGCGCAGTTTGCGCACTCTCGAGCTCATCGCTGACCTGCAGCCGGTGGGTGTGACGGAGCTGGCGAAGAGGCTGGGCGTGCCGAAGTCTACGATGCAGCGGACGCTCGTCGCGCTCGCCGCCGCCGAATGGATTCAAGAGGACCCCGCCGGCTATACCCGGTGGCGCCTCGCTCCGGTGGCACTGCGGATCGGGCAGCGCGTGCTGGGCGCGGGGGACCTTCGCACTGTCGCGATGGAGCCCCTGCGGCTGCTCCGCGACGAATCCGGCGAGTCCGCATCGCTTCAGGTGAGGGACGGGCTTGTTCAGACCGTGCAGATCGAACGCGTGGAGTCGCTCCAAGCGGTCCGCACCTTCATCGACATCGGTTCGGTGACCCCGATCACGATGACCTCCGGCGGCCTGTCGATCCTCGCCGCGCTGCCCGACGTTCAGGTCGACGAGGTGCTGTCAGCGCCGATCGAGCAGCGCACTCCCGACACGGTCACCGATCCGGCGGCGCTGCGAAAGATGATCGCGGAGGTGCGGGAGAAGGGGTACGCCGTCAACCTCGGGCAGAACCGCGCCGGCGTGCGCGGCGTCGGCGCCGCCGTCCTCGACTCCCGAGGTGCGCCGGTGGCGGGGGTGGGGATCTCGGTGCCCGAGGGGCGCTTCGACCCCGAGCGCATCCCCGAGTGGGGCGCGCAGGTGACGACGGCCGCTCGCCGGATCGCCGCACTACTGTGACCGCGCCGCGCTGACGAGTGCGGCGACCGCCTCCAGATTCTCCGCCGACTCCAACGCCACGATCGCGTCATACAGCCCGTAGCCCGCACTCTCACCGAGCGCCGGGGTGACGAGGTCGAGGAACTTCACTCGGAGCGGCTCCCACTGCTCCTCGGGACGCGAGGTCCAGCGGCGCCGGCTGACATCGAAGGACCGGCTGGTCTCCGTTGCGCCCGAGAAGATCGACACCGTCGATGTGAAGCGGGCACGGCCGGTGTCCGGGCGCAGTTCGACGCGGGCCGCCAGCGCGCGCACGGCCGGATCCGCCACGGCGTCGTCGGTGAACTCCGACATCCCCACCTTCCCGCTCACGAGTGCCCGTGCGCACACGTAGGCCAGGCTGAACTTGCCCTCCAGGCCGGTGCGCGCGTCGGCGATGGCGCACACGTCGAGGTGGCCGGTCGGGATGTCCACGACGATGCGCTCGATATCGTCGACCGACACCGCGTCGCGAAGGGCGAGGCTCGCGTCGATGGACGAGTGGGTCAGATAGCAGGCGGCGTGGTATTTGAACAGCAGGTCGGGGACTTCCCAGTGCGGGCCGAAGGCCCGCTCGAGCTCGGTGGTGTCAGTCGCGTCCGAGAAGGCGGCGAGCATGCCTTGCGGTGATCCCAGGGCGTCAGCGGATGCGGTGAACCCGGCCTCGGCCAGAAGGGCGGCGAGCGCTCCCGCGGCGGCGGCGCGGCCGGCGTTGAGCGGCTTGGCATCGGATCCGAAGCTCGCCTTGATCCCGGATGCCTGTGTCGCACCGATGCCGAGCGCCGTGGCCGTAGCTGCCGCGTCGAGTCCGAGCGCATGCGCCGACCCCGCCGCGGCGCCGACGGCACCCGTCGTGCTCGTGGTGTGAAAGCCGCGCGCGTAGTGATCTGAGCCGAGAGCACGCGCGAGCCGGATCTCCGCTTCGAGGCCGGCGACCAGGGCAGTGAGGAACTGTGCGCCCGTGAGTTCGCGGGAGACCGCGTGCGCGAAGACGGCGGGGAGCACCGGGACGGTGGGATGCCCCACCATCGGGACGGATACGTCGTCGTAATCCAGCGCGTGGCCGGCCGTGCCGTTGATGAGCGCGGCGTCCAGGAGCGACGCGAATCCGTTGCCGCCGATGAGGGGGCTCGTGCCCGCAGGCGCGGAGCCTCGCAGCACGTCGGACAGGACGGAGGGTGCGGGTTCGCGGGCGCCGGCGACGGTCACTCCGACGAGATCGAGCACGCACTGCTTGGCGACGGTGACGACGTCGGGAGGCAGATCCTCATAGCGAAGTGCAGCGACGTGTGCGGCGAGCGTGGCGGTGGAATTGGTCATTGGGCTTCCCTAAATCGAAACACTATGCCAATAATTGGCACAGTTAGTCTCCGGTACCCCCGGATCCCCGTCAAGGCCGATGCGAATGGAAGAGATGTCGATGCCCGCCGAAGGACCCCTGTCGGACCTCGTCGTGGTCGATCTGACCGCGATGCTCGCCGGGCCGTTCCTGACGATGGTGCTGGCCGATCTGGGCGCCGACGTCATCAAGGTCGAACCGCCGCGGGGGGATTTCATCCGTCAGCAGGGGCCGTTCACCGAGGACGACGACCTTCGCGACTATGGCGGCTACTTCCAGAGCGTCAACCGCAACAAGCGCAGCGTCGTGCTCGATCTGAAGACCCCGGAGGGCGTCGAGGCTCTCAAGGATCTCGCCGCAGGCGCCGACTGCATCGTCGAGAACTTCCGCAACGGCGTGATGGACGCGCTGGGGATCTCCTACGAGACCCTGCGCGCCGTCAACCCGGCGCTCGTCTACGTCGCCGTTCGGGGATTCGGCGACGAGCGGACGGGGGAGAGCCCCATGCAGGCGTGGCCCGCGTACGACGTGACAGTTCAGGCTTTGAGCGGCCTCATGGACCTGACCGGGGAGGCGGATGGGCCGCCGATGAAGGTCGGGCCCGGAGTCGGCGACCTCATCCCCGGGCTGTTCGGCGTCGTCGGAGCACTGGCCGCCCTGCACCGGGCGCGCCTGAGCGGGAAGGGCGACTTCGTTGATGTGGCGATGTACGACACCCTCCTCACGATGCTCGAGCGGCCGATCTACCAGCACTCCTATACCGGTGCCGTCCCCTCGCGTCAGGGCAACACGCATCCCCTTCTCAACCCGTTCGACCTCTACCCGGGCGCCGACGGCTGGGTGAGCATCGCGGCACCGAACGAGGTGCACTGGGCGGCGCTGTGCCGAGCCATGGCGCGCGGAGACCTCGTGACCGATCCCCGCACGATCGACAACACGAGCCGACTGGCGAACCGAGAACTGGTGCGCGGCGCCATCGAGGAGTGGACGAGCACGCGCACGAAGGCCGAGATCGTCGAGATCCTCGGCGGACGAGTGCCCGTCGCCCCCGTGAACACCGTCGCCGACGTCTACTCCGATCCCCACGTCATCGCGCGGGGAATGCTCGCCGAGGTGGAGCATCCGGGATCGGCTCGACCCGTGACGATCGTGAACTCGCCCCTGCGGTTTCTCAGCACACCACGCCAACCGCTTCGACGCGCGCCGCTGCTGGGGGAGCACACCACGTCTGTGCTGCGGCAGTTGGGCCGTGAGAGGACGCCCTCCGCACCTGCGGATACGACCCCGGGGAACACTTCCCCGACGACAAAGGAGATGACACGGTGACGATGAGACAGCGCCGATCGTGCCTGGCTGTGCCGGGTTCCAGCCTGAAGATGATCGACAAGGCCAGAGGCCTGGGCAGCGACCAGGTGTTCCTCGACCTGGAGGACGCCGTCGCACCCCTGGCCAAGGCCGGAGCACGCAAGAACATCGTCGCGGCGCTCAACGAAGGAGGGTGGGGCGACAAGCTGCGCGTGGTGCGGGTGAACGACCTCACGACAGCCTGGACGTATCAGGACGTCGTCGAAGTCGTCGAAGGTGCCGGCGCGAACCTCGACTGCATCATGCTGCCGAAGGTGCAGTCTGCCGCGCACGTGTCGTGGCTCGATCTCACACTGACGCAGATCGAGAAGACGATGGGGTACGAGATCGGCCGTATCGGCATCGAGGCGCAGATCGAGGATCCCGCCGGTCTCGTGGCCGTCGATGAGATCGCCGCCGCGTCGCCGCGTACTCAGACGATCATCTTCGGCCCCGCCGATTTCATGGCGACGTCGAAGATGCGCTCCCTCGTGATCGGGGAGCAGCCGCCCGGCTACGAGGGCGCCGACGCGTTCCACTATCCGCTGATGCGCATCCTCATGGCCGCGCGCGCGCACGGATTGCAGGCCATCGACGGTCCGTACGCCCAGATCCGTGATGTGGCGGGGTTCACGGCGGTCGCGCGGCGGTCGGCAGCGCTCGGGTACGACGGCAAATGGGTGCTCCACCCCGGGCAGATCGACGCGGCCAACGAGGCCTACCGGCCGACGCAGGACGACTACGACCACGCCGAGAACATCCTCGACGCGTACGACTGGGCGACATCGGATGCCGGGGGGCGGAAGGGCGCAGTGATGCTCGGCGAGGAGATGATCGACGAGGCCTCGCGGAAGATGGCGCTCGTCGTCGCGGCTGCGGGACGAGCGTCGGCCATGACGCGAACGGACATCTGGCAGCCGGAGTCGGCGCCCGAGGCCACCGAGGCGGGTGCGGCATGACCTTCGGACGCTATCTGGAGGACTTCACCGTCGGCGAGGTCTATCGGCATTGGCCGGGAAAGACCATCACCGAGTACGACGATCACCTCTTCTGCCTCATCACGATGAACCATGCGCCGCTGCACTTGGACGCGCACTACGCCGAGTCCACCCAGTTCGGCCAGAACGTCGTCGTCGGAAACCTCGTCTACTCGCTCCTCCTGGGAATGTCGGTGAGCGATGTGTCGGGGGCCGCGATCGCGAACCTCGAGATCGAGTCGCTCCGACACATCAAACCGACCTTCCACGGCGACACGCTGTACGGCGAGACCGAGGTGCTCTCGGTCACACCGACATCCAAGCCCGATCGCGGAATCGTGACTGTGGAGACGCGCGGGTACAAGCAGGACGGGCAGATCGTGTGCGTGTTCCGTCGGAAAGTGCTCGTCGGCACGCGTCCCGAGGGGGAGTCGCCCGAGCAGGCCGCACGCCCGGTGCCGCATGACTGATCCGCAGACGCCCCTTCCCGGTCCGGAGCTTCCGTCTCCCTGGTGGAGCCCGGAGCGTCAGGCGCTGCTCGACCAGGCCCGCCGCTTCGCGTGGGAAGAGGTGCTGCCCGTCGCCGACGAGCTCGACCCTGTGAAAGGCGAGATGCCCCCGTCGCTGCTTCGGCGGCTCGGGGAGCTCGGCTACTTCGGACTGATGATCCCGGCCGCCGGCGGCGGCATGGGCCTGGGCGTGTTCGAATACTGCCTCGTCGCCGAGGAACTCGCTCGCGCGTGGCTCAGCGTCGGCAGCATCCTCGCCCGTGCTCAAGGGCTGGGGACGAACGTGCCCGACCGCGAGCGACGATCTGCGTTGGTGGCGAAGAGCGCGCGCGGCGAGTGGATCGGTGCGGTGAGCCTCTCCGAGCCCGAGGCCGGGTCGGACCTGGCCGCGATCAGCACGCGAGCCGAACGGGTCGGTGACCACTTCGTGCTCACCGGGCGAAAACGGTGGGCGGGAAACGCTCTGGCGGCCGACTTCATCCAGATGCTCTGCCGAGAACGCGACCCCGAGCCGGGGGAGAGTCGCTCGGCGGGTCTTGTGACTCTTCTTCTGGAGAAGCCGCCGGGGGAGTTTCCCGACGGCATGACGGGGTATGCGATCGACAAGATCGGCTATCACGGCTTTCGCACATGGGAACTGCAGCTGGAGGGTGTGCGAGTGCCCGTCGAGAACGTCCTGAGCGACGAGTTCGCGTCGGCGCCCGGGGCGCCCGTCGAGGGCTCCGCGTTCCGCAAGGCGGAGGCGTTCCTGAACGTCGCCCGTGTGCACACGGCCGCACGTGCCGTGGGGCTCGCGAGAGCGGCCGTCGAGGACACGGCCGAGTACCTGACTCAGCGGCGCCAGTTCGGGCATCCGATCGGCGACTTCCAGGCCGTGCGGTTCGAACTGGCCGACATGGCCGCCCAGGTGGACCAGGCCCGCGCGCACTACCGCCAGGTCGCCCACCTCATGGACGAGGGCCGCCCCTGCGCGCAGGATGCGGCCATGGTGAAGCTGCAGGCCACCGAGATGGCCGTGCGGGTGACGAATTCGGCGATGCAGCTCCACGGCGGAAACGGCTACACCACGGAGCACCGGGTGGAGCGGTATTGGCGGGACGCGCGGCTCACCACGATCTTCGAGGGGACCAGTGAGATCCAGAAGCGGAGCATCGCCAATGCGCTGCTCGGTCGGAGTCCGCTGGGGTGACGGATCAGGGCAGTCCGCTGTTGACACAGTCAGCGTGATGTCCTACAACTGAACGCAGAACGAAACACTGTTCCGAATATCGGCACAGATGAGACCGCACAACGGAGTGAAAATGACGGACTACGGCCTGTATGTCGACGGTCGGGATTGGCGTCCCGCAACCGCGGATGTCTTCGCCTCCACCAACCCCGGGACCGGCGAGGTGCTCGGCTCGTTCGTGGCCGCCGGCGTCGCTGAGGTCGGCGCCGCCGTGGAAAGCAGCTCTGCCGCGCTGGCAGCCTGGCGGCGCGTCAAGCCGTCGGAGAAGGGACGGATCCTCCTCGCCGTGGCCGCGCGCATCCGCGACCAGGCCGCCGACCTGGCGCTCTTGGAGACGCTGGACATGGGGCAGACGCTCACCTCATCGCGCGGTGACGTCGAGACTGCCGCACGGTACTTCGAGTACTACGGCGGAGCCGCCGACAAGATGCACGGCGAGACGATCCCCCTCGGGGTGGACTACGTGTCGTACACCGAGAACGAGCCGTTCGGGGTCGTGGCCGTCATCCTCCCGTGGAACGCGCCGATCAATCAGGGTGCACGGGGAATCGCTCCGGCTCTTGCAGCCGGCAACGTCGTCGTCGCCAAGCCGGCGGAGGACGCATCCCTGACGACCCTCGCCCTGGCCCGCATCTGCGTCGAGGCGGGGCTCCCGGCCGGTGTGCTCAACGTCGTGACCGGGGATGGGCGCACCGGCGATGCCCTCGTCTCTCACCCCGCCGTGCGAAAGGTGGCCTTCACGGGATCGGTCGCGACGGGGCAGGCGATCATGGCTCGCGCGGCCGAGCGCATCCTGCCGCTCACGCTCGAGCTCGGCGGCAAGTCCCCGAACATCGTGTTCGCAGATGCCGATCTCGAGGCGGCGGCCGCCAGCGCCTACGGCGCCTTCACCTTCAAGTCGGGCCAGGTGTGCTCCGCGGGCACGCGTCTGCTCGTGCACGAAGACGTCCACGACCGACTCGTTGCGCTGCTGATCGAGCGGGCCCGTGCCGCCCGCGTGGGGCCCGGAATCGAGGACCTCGACATGGGGTCCATCGCCAACCGTGCGCAGTTCGATCGCGTGTCGGATTACCTCGCGCTCGGTCCGGCAGAGGGCGCCACCGTTGCGGTGGGGGGCGGAGTCCTGGAGCGGGGCACCGGCGACGGATTGTTCATCGAGCCGACGATCTTCACCGGCGTCTCCAACAGCATGCGCATCGCGCAGGAGGAGATCTTCGGTCCCGTGCTGTCCGTTATCCGCTTCTCCAGTGACGAAGAGGCCGTGCAGATCGCCAACGACACCCCCTATGGACTGTCGGCCGGCATCTGGACGAAGGATCTCTCACGCGCCCACGCCGTAGCCCGCCGCATCGACGCCGGCCAGGTCTACGTGAACGAGTACTTCGCCGGGGGTGTGGAGACCCCGTTCGGCGGATTCAAATCCAGCGGCATAGGTCGCGAGAAGGGCCTGGAGGCCCTCACGCATTACACCCAGACCAAGACGATCACCGTGCGGCTCTGAGCCCGCGCGAGCAGACAACCCCACCCGACAGGAGATCTGAAGTGCGACTGACCGATAAGACCGCAATCATCACCGGTGCCGGCAACGGCATGGGATTGGCGGGAGCGCGGCTCTTCGCCGCGGAGGGAGCGAACGTGCTCCTGACCGACATCGACGAGAGCCTTCTGTCGGCGGCGGTGGACTCGATCCGCGCGGAGGGCGGCTCGGCGCACTACGTCGTCGCCGACGCGTCGAGCGAGGCCGACAACGACGCCGCGGTCGCCGAGGCCGTCCAGCGTTTCGGGGGTCTGGACATCGTGTGGGCCAACGCCGGCATCCCCCAGACCTTCACCTCGATCACCGACACGACAGTCGAGCAGTTCGACCGCCTGATGGCGATCAATGCGCGCGGGCCGTGGCTCGCCGCCCGCTCGGCCAAGCAGGCGCTCATCGAGCGCGGCGGTGGCTCGATCGTCATCACCGCTTCGCTGTCGGGCCTCAAGGCGCGCGCCGACCTCGCCGGCTACCAGACGTCCAAGGGGGCGGCCGTCATGCTCACCCGCTCGCTTGCGCGGGAGCTCGCGCCGTTCCGGATCCGGGTGAACTCGGTGTGCCCGCTCGCGGCCAACACGCAGATGTGGGGTCAGTTCCTCGGCGAGGGCGCCGACATCGAGGCGGCCACCGCCGCCGCTGTCGCGAACGTTCCGCTCGGGCGTCTCACCGAGGCATCCGACGTGGCTCACGCCGCACTGTTCCTCGCCAGCTCAGAGTCGTCGTTCATCACGGGAGTGAATCTGCCCGTCGACGGCGGCTCGCTCGCCTGACCGTCACTCGCACATCGCTGTCAAAGGAGATCCCGCCATGCCGAATGCGCACACCGACATCAACCTCGGCCCCGCCGTGACCCGCGAGAAAGTCGACGGCACCTGCGCCGAGTGCGGCGCCGACGACCTCGCCCGCTACCCCGTGCTGTCCGAGGGCGGGTGGTTCCTGACCACCAAGTGTCAGAGCTGCCTCGCCTCGGCCAGCCGCGACACCTGGGACCTGCTGGGTCCCATCCACCTCACCTCCCACGGACTCTCGCTCACCTGAGCGGGCGATGACGAACGAGAAAGCGAAGCAGCAATGATCGGAGTTGACGTCGGCGGCACGTTCACAGACGTGGTCGCGATTCACGACGGGGTCATCAAGACCACCAAGGTGCCCACGGATGCCCGCCACACCGACCGCGGCGTCGTTCGAGGCGCGAAGGAGCTCGGGGTAGAGAACTCCTCGGTCTTCAACCACGCCTCCACGCACGGTCTGAACGCCATCATCACGCGGCGCCTGCCGAAGATCGGCTTCCTCACCACGGGAGGTCACCGCGACATCCTCGACATGGGGCGGGTCTGGCGGCCGGCCGAGGGGCTGATGGATCCGTCGTGGCGGCGCACGTTCGGCGACGTGTCCCGTCCCCTCGTCCCCCGCTACCTGCGGCGCGGGATCAAGGAGCGCAAGCTCGCCGACGGCTCGACCCTCATACCTCTCGATGAAGAGCAGGCGCGCGCGGAGTTGCGCGTGCTGGCGAAATGCGACGTCGAGGGCGTGGCCATCTGCCTGATCAACTCGTACGTCGACCGCGCCCACGAGGTGCGCCTGCGCGAGATCGTGAGGGAGGAGCTGGGCGATGTCCCGGTCTCCATCTCCAGCGAGGTCTCGCCGCTGGCCAAGGAGTTCGCACGCGCATCGACCACCACCGTCGACGTGTTCATGCAGCTCATCTACGGTTCGTACACCGAGCGTCTGGACAGCGGGCTGCGGGAGATCGGGTTCGACGGCGACCTCAACTTCGCCGACTGCTCGGCGCAGCTGGTCCGCGCCGACGTCGCGATGGAGCACCCGTACCGCATCGTGTTCGCCGGTCCGGCGGCGGGGACCATGTCGTGCGCGCACTTCGGCAACATGATCGACGCGCCGAACCTCATCTGCGCCGACGTGGGCGGCACGTCCTGCGACATCTCCCTGGTCACCGACGGCAAGCCCTCGGTCAACACCACGTTCGAGCTCGAGCACGACCTCATCGTCAACGCCCTGTCCAACGAGGTGACCAGCATCGGGGCAGGCGGGGGGAGCATCATCTCGGTCAACACCCGTGGCGAGTTGGAGGTCGGTCCGGCCAGCGCCGGGTCGTACCCCGGCCCCGCCGCATACGGCAACGGCGGCACCGAGCCGACCATGACCGACGCCTACCTGCTGATCGGGATCCTCGACGCCGGCACGTTCGCGGGCGGTGCCATGTCGCTGAACACCGCCGACGCGCTCGCCGCGTTCGAGAACCTCGACTCCTCGCTCAGCCTCGAGGAGCGCATCCAGTACGCCTTCAACATCGGCGTCGCCAATGTCGCCGAGGGGGTCTTCGGCATCGCCGTGCAGAACGGCATCGACCCCCGCGACTACAGCCTCGTCGCATACGGGGCCGCCGGCCCGATGATGCTCCCCGCGGTTCTCGAGCAGACTCACGCGAAGAACGTCGTCATCCCGCCGCATCCGGGACTGTTCTCCGCTCTCGGACTGGTCAGCTCCGATCTGGTGTACTCCGACAGCCAGAGCGCCTACACGATGCTCGCGCCGGAGGCCGCTCCCACGGTCGCGGCGGTGTACGCCGAGATGGAGGCGAAGCTCCGCGACCAGATCGGCGACCGCCACGGCGACGTCGAGTTCAAGCGCAGCTTCGACGGCCGCCTCGCTGGGCAGAGCTGGGAGACCCCGTTCATCGACGTCCCCTCCGGAGAGATCGACGCCGCCGCGATCGAGCAGATGGTGGCCAACTTCCACTCCGCGTACGAGAAGCGCGCGGGCAACCGCTTCGAGATGCTCCCCGTTCAGGGGGTCACCTACCGCCTGCAGGCCGTCGTGCCGTCCGAGAAAGTGTCCTACCCGGTGCTTCCGCCGCGCGAGGACGGCTCGACTCTGACAGCGGTGCGCCACGTGACCATCAAGTACCTCTACGGCGAGGACACCACCGCCGCGGAGTATCACCGCGACGATCTGCGAGACGGTGACGTCATCGTCGGTCCCGCCATCATCCGCGAGGCCCTGTCGACCACCTTCATGGTCCCCGGCCAGACGGCCACCGTCGGATCCTTCGGCGAGATCACGATCACCCGTTCGTAGCATCACCCATCCTTGGAGACAGCAATGACAACGACGTCCACCGCCGCGCCCACCGCGTTGAAAGACCTCACCGACGAGCAGTTCCTCGATGCGTACGACACCGACCGCTTCACCGCGACGGTGGTGTCGAATCGGCTCCGCTACATCGTCGACCACATGTGCAATGGCCTGCTCAACAACGCGTTCAGCCAGATCCTTCGCGACTGGTACGACTTCGCGGCCACCATCACGGGCCCGGCGGAGCTGAACTACCCGATGTGCTCGGTGAGCAACAGCCTCGCCCTGTTCCTCGGCACGATGTGCGACGCGGTGCGCAACACCGTGGAGGAGCACGGCGGCGACCTGCGTCCCGGCGACGTGCTCATCTGCAACGACCCGTATCGCAGCGGGACGCACGTCAATGACATCCTCTTCATCAAGCCGGTGTTCGTCGACGGAAAGCTGACCACGTTCGTGTCGCTGCGCGCGCACCAGCTCGACATGGGCGGCATCGTCCCTGGAGGCTTCAGCGGTGCGAAGCAGAGCGTGTATGAGAACGGGCTCGTGATCGCCCCGACCCTGCTGTACCGGGATGAGAAGCCGATCCCGTCGACGTTCAACCTCATCTTCGACAACGCGCGCCTCGCCGCTCTGCTGCTGCCCGACATCAAGACGATCCACCAGAACCTGCTCTTGGGGGAGCGGCTCATCCTGGAGACGATCGAGCGCTACGGCGTCGAGGCCTACCTCGGCGCGGTGCGTTACAGCACCGACGTCTCCGCCGATGCGATGCGCACCGCGCTCCAGGCGGTGCCGGATGGCGTGTACTACGGCGAGGACGGGATCGACGCCGACGGCGTCGACGACTCGGTGGAGTACCGCATCCGCGTCAAGATCACCAAGATCGGCGGACGCATCGAAGTGGATCTGAGCGGAACGTCGCCGCAGGCGCGGTCGAGCGTGAACGGGACCTCACTGGATGCGAAGACCGCGGTCGGTGTCGCGCTGAAGTTCCTCATCGACCGCCAGACGCCCTTCACCTCCGGTACCTACCGCGACATCGACATCGTGCTTCCGCCGGGAACCCTCGTGAGCGCGACGCCACCGGACGGGGCGGTCTTCATCTACTGGGAGACCTCCGAGCCGCTGCTCCTGGCCATCTTCGCGGCGCTCAACGACGCGCTCGGGGAGGATGCCATCGGGGGGGATTTCGCCACGCTCGCGCTGCACAACGCCCAGGGCCAGACCGATGAGGGCGTCCCCTGGCTCACAGCCGGACAGACCGGCGGCGAGCACGGGCCGTGGGGCGCCACCAAGCACGGCGACGCCGACAGCTACACCGTCTACTACCTGGCGAACAACCTCGACCCCGCCACCGAGGCGATCGAGGCGGAGATTCCCGGTGTGATCATGCGCAAGGAGTACGTGATCGACTCCGCCGGGCCCGGGGCCAACCGTGGGGGAGCGTCCGTTCGCAAAGACACGCTGTATCTCACCGCCGGCGAGCATTTCCCGTCGCCACTCCACTCGCGAAAGCCCAGCGGCATCGGCGCCTACGGTGGCGGCACGGGGGCGCTCGGCGCGGCCTGGATGTTCCCGCCGGAGACATTCGACGTCGTGGAGGCGCAGGAGCTGCTGCCGGTGGACGCGGGTATCTATGCCGGCTCGGAGCCCGTGGCAGGCATGCTCGACCCCGAGGCGCGGACGGTCGATCCCGAGGGTCAGTACTTCCACTTCGCCAGCCGCACGAGCTGGAGGACCGATCCCCACACGGTCTTCCGCTACGTCACGAACGGCGGAGGGGGGTGGGGCGATGCGCTCACCCGCGATCCGGAGAGAGTTCGCCAGGATGTGCGCGACGAGTACGTGAGCCTCGAGGGTGCCCGTCGGGACTACGGTGTGGTGATCGTCGGCGACCCGGCGCGCGATCCCGAGGGGCTGCGCGTGGACGTGTCGGGCACGGCGGAGCTGCGGGCGCAGATCCGAGGTGCCCGGTGAGCGTCGCGGCGACGACCGCGACCTCGGCGACACAGGCTCCGGTCGGCCGACGTCGGACGCTGTTCTCCAGCACGGTCGGCGCGGTGGTCGAGTGGTACGAGTACACCGTGTACGCGACCTCGGCGGCACTCGTGTTCGGTCCGCTGTTCTTCCCCAGTGAGAACCCTGCGGCGTCGCAGATCGCGGCGCTGGCGACATTCGGGGTCGGGTTCGTCGCCCGTCCGATCGGCGCGTGGGTCGCCGGTCACTTCGGTGACCGCATCGGGCGTAAGGCGACGCTGATCTTCACGTTCCTCGTCATGACGATCGCCACGGCCGCGATCGGACTGCTCCCCGACTTCGCGGCAATCGGGCTGGCTGCGCCCATCCTCCTGTGCGCGCTGCGGATCCTGCAGGGGTTCGCCGTCGGAGGCGAGTGGGGTGGGGCAGCCATCGTCGCGGTGGAGAACGCGCCGAGCGACCGGCGGGGCTTCTACGGGGCGTGGCCGCAGATCGGCGTCTCCAGCGGCCTGCTTCTGGGCACCCTCGCCGTCGCGCTGGCCCAGCTGGTGTCCGGTGACCAGTTCCTCACATGGGGATGGCGACTGCCATTCCTCGCGAGCATCCTCCTCGCCGGCGTGGGGCTCTACATCCGGCTCCGCGCGATGGAGAGTCCGGCGTTCCTTCAGGCACAGGCCGCGCGTGCGGCGGCGGAGCAGCAGCGCGAGCGGGCGCCTCTGGTTGAAGTGTTCCGCACGCAGAAGAAGCGCCTGCTGATCGCCGTCATGTCGGGTTTCGGCCAGGCGGGCACGTACTACATGTTCACGGTGTTCATGGTCTCCTACGTCACCACGACACTGGAGCTCCCCGCCTACTACGGGCTCACCGCCGTGATCGTCGGGTCGGCGCTCAACGTCGCCCTGATGCCCGTCGCCGGTGCCCTGTCGGATCGGTTCGGCAGGAGGCGGATTCTCGAGGCGGGCGCTGTGCTGCTCATCATCGCCGTGTGGCCGATCTTCGCGCTCGTGCAGACAGGGCAGCTGTGGGCGGTGGTGGCCGGCATCGTGTTCTACATGGCGGTGATACACACCATGCTCTACGCGCCGCTTCCCGCGTTCTTCAGTGAGCTGTTCCCGACGCGGGTGCGATACACCGGCATCTCGATCAGCTACCAGTTGGTCGCCGTGGTCCTGGGAGGCTTCGGCCCGGCCATCTTCAGCGCTCTCGTGCTGTGGACGGGCGCCGTCTGGCCGCTCATCGGCTTCACGGTGCTCGTGGGCCTCGTGACGATCGCCGGGACTCTCCTCACCCCCGAGACCAAGGGTCGTCCGCTCGAGTGAAGACCGGCCCTCGTCTTGCGTGAATCGGCTGCTAAACCGGGAGGTTTAGCAGCCGATTCACGCAAGTGTCGGGCTACCGCGCAGCCTCGGCCTTCTTCGCCCTGCGCATCTCGTGGAGGATCGGCTCCGTGTAGCCGCTGGGCTGCGCAGCGCCCTCGAGAATGAGACGCCGCGCCGCGGTGTATGCCAGTCCCGGGCCGTCCGGGCCTACCAGCGCCTCGTAGAGCGGATCGCCGCTGTTCTGCTGATCGACGACGGGCGCGAGCCGCTGCAGGCTTGCATCCACGTCGGCCTCGGTGAGAAGACCGTGCTCGAGCCAGTTCGCGAGGAGCTGGCTCGAAATCCGGAGCGTCGCGCGATCCTCCATCAGGGCGACGCCGTGGATGTCGGGGACCTTGGAGCAGCCGATCCCCTGGTCGATCCACCGGACGACGTACCCGAGGATCGACTGCACATTGTTGTCGAGCTCCGACCGGATGGCGTCGGGGTCGAGAGGCGCGTCCTGGAGCGGCGGTACGAGGATCGGCGCCAGAGGCTGCCTGTCGCCGGCGAGTTCGGCCTGCCGGGCGTGGGCATCCACCTGGTGGTAGTGCAGCGCATGGAGCGTGGCCGCGGTGGGCGACGGCACCCACGCGGTACTCGCGCCCGCCAGGGGGTGCGCGATCTTCTGCTCGAGCATGTCGTGCATCAGCTCGGGCATCGCCCACATGCCCTTGCCGATCTGCGCGCGGCCCGGGAACCCGGACCGAAGCCCCGCCTCGACGTTGGCGCGCTCGTAGGCCTGCAGGAACGGCTGCGAACGGATGACGCTCTTGGGGACTACCGGCCCGGCGGAGAGGGAGGTGTGGATCTCGTCGCCGGTGCGGTCGAGGAATCCGGTGTTGATGAACACGACCCGGTCGGATGCGGCAGCGATGCACGCGCGAAGGTTGACTGTCGTGCGGCGCTCCTCGTCCATGATTCCGATCTTGAGGGTGCGCGGCGGGAGGCCGAGAAGATCCTCCGTGCGTGAGAAGAGCTCGACCGCGAACGACACCTCGTCGGGGCCGTGCATCTTCGGTTTTACGATGTACATCGATCCGGTGCGCGAGTTGCCGCCCGCGGTGTCGCCGCGCAGGTCGGGAAGGGCGCCGAGCGTGGTGAAGACGGCGTCGACGAGGCCTTCGAAGACCGGCTCGCCCGCCGCGTCGCGCACGGCGTCGGTCTGCATGAGGTGGCCGACGTTGCGCACCAGCAGGAGCGAGCGGCCCGGGAGGATCAATTCGGCACCGTCGGCACCGGTGTACACCCGGTCGGGCGACATCTTCCGCACGAAGGTGCGGCCGCCCTTGCTGACCTCCTCGGAGAGCGTGCGGCGCATGAGGCCGCGCCAGTTGCGGTACGCGAGCACCTTGTCTTCCGCATCGACCGCGGCGATGGAGTCCTCGAGATCCATGATGGTCGTGATCGCCGACTCGAGGACGATGTCCTGAACGCCGGCAGCGTCAGCCGCACCGATCGCCCCCGCGCGGTCGATCACGATCTCCAGGTGCAGATCGTTGTGGCGAAGGAGCACGCCGGTGGGCTCGGCCGGTGACCCCTGGTGGCCGGCGAATACGCGCGGATCCCGCAACGGAGTCTCTCCACCGTCTGCGAGGCGAACCCGCAGTGCGCCGTCGACGACGCGGTAGGAGGCAGCATCCGCGTGGGAGCCCTGCGCCAAGGGTGCGGCCTCATCGAGCAGCGCCCGGCCCCGTGCGATCACCGCGGCGCCGCGCGTGGGATTGTAGGCAGCGCCGGGCGCGAGGGCGCCCTCGAGGGGGATCGCGTCGGTGCCGTAGAGGGCGTCGTAGAGCGAGCCCCACCGGGCGTTCGCGGCGTTGACCGCGAAGCGGGCGTTGAGGACGGGGACGACCAGCTGCGGGCCGGCCTGCGCGGCGATCTCGCCGTCGACGTCGGTGGTGGTGATCGTGAAATCTTCGGGGGCCGGCAGGAGGTAGCCGATCTCGCGCAAGAACGCCTCGTAGTCCTGCGGGTCGGGCGTGCCCGGCGACGCGCGGTGGTACTCATCGATCTGCGCCTGCAGGCGTTCGCGCGTGCGGAGGAGGTCACGATTGACCGGCGTCAGATCGGCGATCAATGCCGCGAAGCCCGACCAGAAGGCCTCCGGATCGACTCCCGATCCCGGCAGCGCTTCGTCCTCCACGAAGGAGATGAGGGACGCTGCCACGTCGAGTCCCGCGCGCGACGCGCGGAGTTCGGCGGGGGTGATCTCAGCGTCGATCGAGGTGTTGTAGGTCATCGGTGCTCCCTGGGTCGACCGCCACGCTAGCAACCAGACGCTCGACAATGGAATATGCATTCCATATCGTGGAATGCATCGCGAGGGAGGATCGAGATGACGGAGGGCCCCGGCGAGCACAACGTCCAGTCGGTGCAACGCGCACTGGAAGTGCTCGAGGCGCTGAGCGCTGCGGGCGGCGAGTCCGGCGTGGCCGAGCTCGCGCTGACGCTCGGACTGCCCGGGCCCACCGTCCATCGGATCCTGCAGACACTGAACCGCCGCGGATACGTGCTGCGGCTGCCGTCCCGCCGCTACGCGCTGGGGCCCGCGCTGATGCGGCTCGGGGACGCCGCCACGCGCCGCCTCTCGGCGTGGGCGATGCCCGCGCTGCTGCGGCTGGCCGACTCGACGAGGGAGACGGCTAACCTCGCTGTGCTCGACGGCGACATGGCGACATACGTCGCGCAGTCGCCGTCTCCGCATTCCATGCGCATGTTCACCGAGGTGGGGCAGCGGGTGTTCCCCCACTCCACGGGGGTGGGGAAGGTGCTCCTCGCGCAGCGGACCGATCCCGAGGTGCTCGAGATCGTCCGGCGGACGGGGATGCCCGGATTCACCGAGTCCACGCTGGTGACGGAGGAGGATCTGCTGTCCGAGCTGGCGACCATCCGTCGCCGCGGCTACGCGATCGACGAGGGCGAACAGGAGGAGGGGGTGCGGTGCTTCGCCCTCCTCGCGCCCGGGCTGGTCGTCCCGGCGGCCGTCTCGGTCTCGGGGCCGGCCGCCCGAGTGACCAGGGCGTCGGCCGACCGTATCGTCGAGCACCTCCGCGAGGCGGCCGCGGCCCTGCGGGCGGCAGCGCGCGCCTGAGGCGCGAGGGGTCGCGATACGCGGTGCGACCGTGTCGGGATGCTGCTGGGTGTGACCCTTCGTGGGTGGTGGGGGTTC
>NZ_JBQPOL010000006.1:0-594 GCF_052220165.1 Microbacterium sp. RD1 | reverse complement strand
CCGCACCGCGCAACGAGAACTCGACGACGCGTACACCCTTGTGACCCGGTTCCCGCGCACAGTAGAGGTGTGGGAGGAGGGACGGATCTCCCGCGGGCACGCTGCCATCATCCTCAAGACCGGACTCACCCTGCCCGACGATGACGTGCGGGGGGCGTGGGAAGGAACGGTGCTGGAGTTCGCGGTGAAAGAGACCCCCGGCCGCACCGACGCCTACGCGAAGGAGCTCGCCGAGATCATCAACCCGGTGACCATGACCGAGCGGCACGACACCGCGAAGCAGGCCCGGTCCGTGTCCGTGGTGGACCTGGCCGACGGGATGGCGCTCCTGGAAGTCCTCCTCCCCGCCACGATCGCGTACGCCATCCGGGACCGGATCCGTCAACAAGCGAAGATCGTCCGCGACACCGCCAACGCCCACCGCGCCCGCCACCGCAAGGAAGCGGCCCAGGCCGCCCGGGAAGCGGCGAAGGCCGCCGGGGATCCTGAAATTGCGGACCCGCTGATCGACGCCGAACCCGCCGACGGCGCGGTTGTGGATGATGTCCGCACGACCGCGCAGATCAGCGCGGACCTCGTCGCGGACATGCTGCT
>NZ_JBQPOL010000005.1:0-1076 GCF_052220165.1 Microbacterium sp. RD1 | reverse complement strand
CCGTTGTGGTTTGAGATCGGCGCTTTGGTGGTGTTGTCGCTGGTTTTGGTGGGGGATTTGTTGTTGATTTTGCGGCGGCCGCATATTCCGTCGACGCGGGAGTCGTCGTTGTGGGTGGTGTTCTACGTCACGCTCGCGTTGGTGTTCGCGGGGATCATGTGGGTCGTGGCGGGTGGGGAGTTCGCGGGGCAGTTCGTCGCGGGCTGGTTGACGGAGTACTCGTTGTCGATCGACAACTTGTTCGTGTTCGTGTTGATCATGGGGCAGTTCTCCGTGCCGCGCCGGTATCAGCAGGAAGTGCTGATGGTCGGGATCATCATCGCGTTGGTGCTGCGGGGAGCGTTCATCCTCGTCGGGGCCGCGGTGATCGAGAACTTCAGCCCCATCTTCTACGTGTTCGGCGCGTTCTTGGTGTACACCGCGATCCGGCAAGCCTTCCCCGCGGGAGGCGGTCACGCCGATGACGCGAAACGGGAGAACTTCATCGTCCGGTTACTGCGCCGCACGATCGATATCAGCGACGAGTACGACGGCGCGAGACTACGGACCACGGTCAACGGGAAACGGATGTTCACCCCGATGATCATCGTGTTCGCCGCGATCGGCGTCACCGACCTGCTGTTCGCGATCGACTCGATCCCCGCGATCTTCGGGATCACCCAGAGCCCGTTCATCGTGTTCACCGCGAACCTGTTCGCGCTGATGGGATTGCGTCAGCTGTACTTCCTCCTCGGCGACCTCCTCGACCGGCTCCGCTACCTCCACTACGGCATCGCGTTCATCCTCGCGTTCATCGGCGTGAAACTCGTCCTCCACGCCATGCACGTCAACGAACTCCCCTTCATCAACAACGGTCAACACATCGACTGGGCCCCCGAGATCTCCACCTGGACCTCCCTCGCCGTCATCATCGCCGCCATGGCCATCGCCACCACCGCCAGCCTCATCGCCTCCACCCGCGAAAACCGCACCAAAACCCCCACACCACCCCAGCCCTGAGAACCCCCACCACCCACGAAGGGTCACACCCAGCAGCATCCCGACACGGTCGCACCGCGTATCGCGACCCCTCGCGC